>DBYX01000005.1:0-74946 GCA_002311665.1 Lachnoclostridium sp. UBA1175
ATAGGGGAAAAACCACAGAAAAATCGCCGACCGGGGCGTTATCCGGGACGGAAGATTGAAAAAATACTGTTGAAATCGCCGTTCTCGGCGATTTCAACAGTATTTTTGCTTTTTGCTCTATTGTTGGGGGACGTTTGCGCGACTTTACTGTCCGATTTGAGACTTTGGCTTGTTTTCATCCGCAGGCTTCCGTTTCCGCAGGCTTCCGTTTCCGCAGGCTTACGTTCCGCAGGCTTCCGTTTCCGCAGGCTTCCGTTTCGCATGCTTCCGTTTCCGCAGGCCTCCGTTCCGCAGGCCTCCGTTCCGCAGGCCTCTGTTCCGTAGGCTTCCGTTTCCGAAGCTTTCCGCGTTGCTCTTGGCACTGCGCCTGCTCCTTTGGCACTGCGCCTGTTCCTTTGGCACTGCTCCGGCTCCTATTACTGTTCTTGTTCCTGCTCCCGGTCCGGCTCTTCCACCGGGGTCTCCAAGAAACTGCGGCCGATGTGCTTCGTCCGCACGATGCAGACGATGACGTTGACGAGAAATACGACCAGCATGAGCGGGAATATGAACGGCGGTGCGTTGGTGTTTCGAACCTGGCACACGAAGAGCGTGGTCAGGGTCGCGGTGATCACCAGTAGCATCACATCCAGCATATTGCGGACGCAGACCGCGAGGTACGGCGCGTTGGCGTCGGTCACCTCGACTCCCGGGAGGTTCCACGCGGCGGGGAACATACCCACGATGATCAGTGTAACGAGCAAGACAAGCAGTACGCCGGGCATCGCAAAAATGGAATTGCGGCTGCCGTACCCGTTGATCTTGCCGAGTAGCCCATACTGTGCCGGGATCTGCTCGGGAAGTTGGTTGAGTAGAGCTACAGCGCATATGAACATGCCGATGACTGCCGAGAGGCAGAGGGCATACACGATGATGTCAATCTTACGTTGATGAATATTGGCCATAGTCGGTTCCTCTGTTTATAGTATGCGCAGGGTTGTTTATGAGATGTCAAGATCCGGCGGAACATCCAGCTCCTTCGGGCGCGGACTGCCGTTTTTCTTTCGCTGGCGAACGCACTCCGTCAGGAGGTACTCGATCTGGCCGTTGACCGACCGGAAATCATCCTCCGCCCAGGCTGCGATCGCATTGTACAGCGGCTCCGAGAGACGGAGCGGTATTTGCTTTTTTTCTGCCATAACTATACATCCTTTCTATGTCAGAAAATGCGGTTGTGCGACCGCCGGTAACCGGCGGTCGCGACAATCGCGGTTATTCTGTGTCGATCAATACAGGCTGCCGGAATTGACCACCGGCTGTGCGTCGTGGTTTCCGCAGAGGACGACGAGCAGGTTCGATACCATCGATGCCTTGCGCTCCTCGTCGAGGTCGATGGTGTTGTTCTCCTTCAGGCGATCGAGCGCGAGCTCCACCATACCGACAGCGCCGTCCACGATCATCTTGCGGGCGTCGATGATGGCCGAAGCCTGCTGGCGCTGCAGCATCGCAGCCGCGATCTCAGGTGCGTACGCAAGGTAGGTGATGCGGGCCTCGTGGATGCGGAGACCTGCTACGGCCACGCGGTCCTGGATCTCCTGGCGGATGCGGTCCGCAACAATCTCGCTGGAGCCGCGGAGGCTGCCTTCGTCGGCGATGCCGTCACCGGTCGTGTCGATGCCGGGCGCTACGTCGTACGGATAAATGCGGACGATGTTACGCAGCGAGGTGTCGCACTGCAGCGAGAGATATTCCTTGAAGTTTTCTACGTTGAAGACTGCCTTGGCCGTGTCGGCGATGCTCCAGGTTACGGCGATACCGATCTCCACGGGAGTACCGAGGCGGTCGTTAATCTTCTGACGGTTGTTGTTGAGCGTCATCACCTTGAGCGAAAGCTTGTTGGTGATCATACCGAAGCCGGCAGCGGAAGAGAGTGTCACCGGCGCTACGGTCTTGACGTCACCGCTCTGGTTCAGCTGCGTCTTGGCTGCGGGGTTGATCGAGGTGCAGAACGGGTTGACCCAGAAGAATCCGTCACCGCGGATCGTGCCGTAGTAGCGGCCGAACAGTGTGAGAACAAGCGCCTCCTGAGGCTTCAGAACCCTCAGGCCGAGCACCGGGAACCAACCGATGGAGACGATTACGGTTCCCGCAACGATAAGCGGAATGTTCATTACGACACATCCGTATGCCAGAACCGCAATCCCGGCGCAGTACACGACCACTGTCAGAAGGAGTACCATCATACCGTTCTTCTTGCCGTCCAGCGTTATTTCCTTACATTCATTGTTGAGAAATGTTACTTTGTTATCCTTTGCTTCCATAAGATACCTCCCAGTGTTGTTTCCGAAGCTGTTTGAAAACCTCACCGGCCACAATTGCGCACAAGCTCTTAGGTTTGACCGGAAGTGATATCGTTTTGATATCATCTTGAAACTAAAATAACACCATCTTTCAAAAATGTCAACACAATTTAACAAAAAACTTGATAAATATTTACATACAGCGTAAAATGATCGAAAGGACGCTTTGAAACGAGGGGAAACCATATGAGCAGGCGAACGCTGAAAGTATTACTTCTGTCCGTGAGTGCACTGATTTTACTCGCATGGGGCGTTTATCTTATTGTCTTGTTAACCGACCGGTACGACCGCAAGGACGCGGCGGAGGTGCCGTCGAACGAGGATGTTCCCGAGGGAAGCGTGCAGATCTGGCGCCTGACGAAGGAGTATGAGCTCACGGAGGACGGTAAGGACGGGGAAATCATTTTCCTCGGCAACTACGATGACGCCGGAAGGTGCATCAGTGCGGAGCACTATACCTACGGCGGGCAGGGCAAGGAGACGGAGAAAATCCGGTATGAATATGACGCGGAGACGCACTGTGTCACAGAGACGATCCGAAGCGACACTATGGAGGTCCGCCAGGTCGTCAATCCCCGCGGCGGGATGAAAGAAGTGGGATATCAGAGTGTCGAAAGGTCCGGTAATCTCAGCGCCGGCAGGTGGCAGGCCTTGAACGAGAACGACAGGATCACGGAGAGCTTTTTTTACGATATAGAAGGGCAGCCGTACGGCAGAACAATCTATTCCTATGACGCGTACGGCAATACGATCAACCGGAAAACGCACGACGAGAGCACCGGGCAGGAACAGGTGTTGACGCGGGCGGAGTTCGACAAAAAGGGAAGAACATTGCGCGTCTTTGAAATCGACTCCGAGTCGCGGCAGGAAGTACTGACGAGGGAGATCGAGTATGCCGGTGACGGGGCCCGGACGGAACGAGTCTATTCGATGTATTACGAAAGCAAGGAGCCGATTATTAGAGTGTACAATGCGAAGGGGGAACTGGTGACCGAGACGTGGTGGGTCGAGTCTGATCATAATCCCTGCTTTGAGAAAAAGGAGATGGAATACGAGGACGGCCAGTTGGTGAAGCAGATCGAATACAATGACGACATCCCGGTGACGGCTAAGGAGATCAGGCGTGAGAAGGGGGATCATCGCTACACTGTGACAACCACGGAGCAACGCTTCTTCGAAGCCGAGGCGGGGATGCAGATCGTCACGATAGAGACGTGGCTGCTTCATGGTGACAGCAGTTTGGAGGATGAGAGGTATGACAGTTGGGAAACCCGCACCATTGTGAGGGAGAAGGACGGAACAGCGAGCAGCGAGAAGATCGATCGTTATGAATTCACTTACGATGAGAGTGACCGTCTGGTCTCCTTCCGCCTGACGGAGACAAATGGCGGTGAGACGAGGTACCGCTTTGGCGGCCGGTATGTATACGAGCCGATGATCGTCACAAAAGAGCAGGCGAAGGATAATGAGGAATACTTCGACCAGTTCTACCGGCAGGTGATGAACGAGAGAACATACAGAGATGAAAGCTGGGGGTGGGATTGACCGCAACCGAAATGCGAAAAATAAGGACAGGGGACAAATCGTTGTCGCCCTGTCCTTTTTGTTTTATTCGGTCCCGCTTCCCGCCAGATACAGCGAGCGGTAGAAACTTTCTTTCGACATCAGCGCGTCGTGCGTGCCCTGCTCGATCACATTGCCGTCTTTCATCACCAGGATGAGGTCGGCATTTTTGATCGTCGAGAGCCGGTGCGCGACGATGAAGCTTGTGCGGCCGCGCATCATCACGGAAAATGCGTCCTGAATTTTCCACTCGGTACGCGTGTCAATCGAGGAGGTTGCCTCGTCGAGGATGAGGATCGGCGGCAGGCAGAGCATAACGCGCGCGATGCACAGGAGCTGGCGCTGGCCGGCGGAGAGTCCGCCGCCGTGTTCGCCGAGGACGGTGTCGTAGCCGTCCGGGAGTCGCCGGATGAAGCTGTGCGCGTGTGCCGCTTTGGCGGCCTCTTTGATCTCCTCGTCGGTGGCGTCCGGTCTGCCCATCGCGATGTTGTCGCGGATCGTGCCGTCGGAGAGCCAGGTGTCCTGCAGCACCATCCCGATGTTGCGGCGCAGGAACGGCTTCGGTATGGACCGGTGCGTCAGGCCGTCGAAGGTGACGGTGCCGCCGTCGATCTCGTAGAACCGCATAAGCAGGTTGATGAGCGTCGTCTTGCCGCAGCCGGTCGGGCCGACGATGGCGATGCGCGAGCCCGCCTTGACCGAGATGTTCATATCCGTGATGAGCGGGCGGTCCTTTACATAGGAAAATGCGACGTGCTTAAAGTCAATGTCGCCGCGGAGCGCTTCCGGAAGCGCAACGGGTGTTCCGTCTGCGGACAGCGCGTTGACCGCGAGAGATTCATCCGCGGGCAGCGGCTCGTCGAGAAGCTCGAAGATGCGTGATGCGCACGCGAGCGCGTTCTGCAGCTCGGTGACGACGCCGGAGATCTCGTTGAACGGTTTCGCGTACTGTCCGGCGTACGCCAGCATCGTGGTCAGCATACCTACCGTGAGGCTGCCTCCGATGACGGCGAACGAGCCCACGAGTGTGCAGGCCGCGTACACGGTCGCGTTGACGAAGCGCGTGCTCGGGTTGGTGAGCGATGAGTAAAAGGTTGCTTTCAGGGCGCAGTCGCAGAGCTTCTCGTCACAGCAGTCGAAGCTTGCGGAGGCGCGTCCCTCGAAGGAGTATGCCTGAACGATCTTCTGCTGGCCGACCAGTTCGTCGATCAATGACGTCTCGGCGCTTCGGGCGAGGCTCTGCTCGCGGAACAGCCGGAACGTGCGCGACGCAATGAAGCGGGCGACGAACAGCGACAGCGGTGTCAGGAGCATTACGACCAGGGCGATCTTCACATTCGCGTGGAACATCAGCACAAGCGTTCCGAGGATTGTGAGAATACCCGTGAAGAACTGTGCGAAACCGAGCAGCAGGCCGTCCGAGACCTGGTCCACGTCGGTGATGACGCGGCTCACGAGGTCACCGCTCTGGTGGCTGTCAAGATACGAGAGCGGCACTCTCGTGATGTGGTTGATCGCGTCGTTGCGGATGTCGCGCACGGTGCGGAAGGACACGCGGTTGAGAAGCAGTGTCATCAGCCACGAGCACGCGGCGGAGATCAGAACGAAGATTCCCGCGGTGCGCAGGGAACTCCACAGCGCGTCGAATTTGACGTCGCCGGTACCGCCGATCGCGTCGATCGCATCGCCAATGCGCTTCGGCACAAGGATCTGCAGGATGACGGACGCGGCTGCCAGAAGCAGAGCGAGCACCAGGAGCGGCAGGGAGCGTCGCAGGTAGCGGAGGAGATGAGAGAGGATCTGTTTCGTCTTCATCTTGCACCTCCTTCCGTCGCGAGCACGGGCGCGGTGAGCGGTGCGCTGCCGGTTTTGCCGGCGTCCGTGGGAACCGTGAGCCCGGAGGCCGCGGCGATCTCGCGGTATACGGGGCAGGTCGCGAGGAGCTCCTCGTGTTTGCCGTTGCCGACCAGCTCGCCGTCCTCGAGAACGAGGATGCGGTCACACGAGGTGAGCGCACCGGCGCGCTGCGAAACATATATTACGGTCTTGTCTTTCATGGATTGAAGCGCCTTGCGGAGCTGCTGCTCCGTGGCGTAGTCGAGCGCGGAACCGGAGTCGTCCAGGATCAGCACTTTGGCGTATGTGACAAACGCGCGCGCGATCGTGAGACGCTGCCTCTGTCCGCCCGAGAAGTTGCTTCCGCCCTTGGAGACCGGGGCGTCCAGCCCCTCGGGCAGCTTGCGCACAAACTCCGCGGCGCACGCTTTCTCAAGCGCGTCCCAGAGCTGCTCGTCGGTCGCCCACGGGTTGGCCAGCTGAAGGTTGCCCCGGATCGTGCCCGCGAACAGGACCGCCTTCTGCGGGACGATCCTCACGGCGTGGCGCAGCGAATCCAGGTCGTACTCGCTCACCTTGTGGCCGAACACCTCGAGCGATCCGCCCGTGATGTCGTAAAATCTCGGGATCAGCTGCACGAGCGAGGTTTTGCCGGAGCCGGTGCCGCCGATGACGCCGACGTACTCGCCGGGGTAGATGTCGCAGGTGATGTGCTCCAGCATTTCCGACGAAGCCTTCGCATAGCGGAGCGAGACATCGCGGAAGGAGATGATCGGAGCGGCTGCGCCTTCCTTGTCAGCGGAAAATGTGTAACCGGTGAGATCCACTTTGATCGCATTGTCCGGCGATACGACGGACGGCGTGATCTCGAAGATGCTCTGTACGCGGTTACCGCATGCGATCGCGCGGGTGATGTTGATGATGAGATTGGCGAGCTTGACCAGCTCCACGAGGATCTGGCTCATATAGCTGTACAGCGCGATGACCGCGCCCTGCGTCAGGACCCCGGCCTCAACACGCAGAGCTCCGGTATACACAAGCAGGATGATCGCGATGTTGACAAGGCAGTATGTAAGAGGATTGAGAAGTGCGGAGACTCCGCCGACGGTGCGCTGCTCGTGTTCAAGCTCCGATGTGCGCTCGCGGAAATCCGCCCGCTCGGCTTCCTCCTTGTTGAACGCGCGCAGCACGCGCACGCCCGCGAGGTTGCGGCGAAGCGCACCGACCACGCGGTCCAGACGCCCCTGCACGCGGCGGTAGAGCGGGATCGTGATCAGCATGATCGCGAAGATGACGATGGCGAGCACGGGGATCAGACCGATGAAGACAAGCGCCGCGCGCGGATCGACGATGAAGGCCATTACGGTTGCGCCGAACACGATGAACGGCGAGCGCATCAGAAGACGCAGCGTGAGGTTGACGCCGTTCTGAATCTGGTTCATATCACCCGTGAGGCGCGTGACAAGCGTGTCCGTGCCGATGGTGTCGATCTCCGTGTAGGAGAGTGTTCCGAGATGCTTGAAGAGTGCGCGGCGGATCCGCCCGGTGAAGGCGACGGCCACCTTGGCCGAAAAATACTGCGCCGTCACGGCGAACGCGAGCCCCGCGATGCCGAAGAGGACCATCAGAACAACGCGCGCCGTGATGAAACCGCGGTTGTTGTTCGGAATGCCGTTATCGATGATGGAGGCGACGATCATCGGGACAAGCAGTTCCATGATCGCCTCGAAAAACTTGAACAATGGTGCAGCCACGGCGCGGAGCCGGTAGCCGTCCATATAACGGAGCAGTTTGCGCATAAGAGGTCCTTCCTCGGTCGTTATTGTTGCTTTCTTCCCTATAATACAGGTTTTGGCAACAAAGTGCAAGGCGCGCTATCTCGCATATGCGTGAAGTTTTTCAACAAGCTCCTTCGGTGCATCCGTGCAAAGATTCCGCAGCTTCGACTCGAAGTCGCCCGCGAAGTATGCGATCAACCCCTGCAGCCGCTCCGACGTCGTGCCTTCATTATAGCAGACGGGGCAGCGAAGACAAGATAACAAACGGCTATACGAGGTTAACCTGCGGTTAATTTTTTAACCGTGGAGACAGAGGCGCCGCGTACCGACGCGCGGTGCGGAATATCTGCCGGGAGCACCGTGAGCTGTGGTGCGGAATATCTGCCGGGAACACCGTGAGCTGTGGTGAGGAATATCTGTTTTCCGGAGGGCTGATGTGTGGTATAATCAGATAAATGCCGATGCTCGGGCGGGCGAAGAGGACAGAAGCGATCGAAAGCGTCCGGCAAAGACAAACCCGAGAGATCGATACGGAAGGGAAATTCATGAATCATTGCGGAACAAAAGAGATCACCACGGAGCGGCTGCTTCTGCGGCGGTTTACCGTCGCGGACGCGGAGCAGATGTATCGGAACCTGAATTCCGACCCGGAGGTCAATCATTTTCTGACGTGGGAGCTGCACAAGTCCGTCGCAGAGACGGAGGAACTGCTTAGGGCGTTCGAGGAGCGCTACGAGAACCCCGCCAGATACTGCTGGGCCATCGTTCTTCGGGAGACGGACGAGCTGATCGGCACGGTCGCGGCGCCGGTGGTGAAGGAGCGGACGGAGACCGTGGAGGTGACGTACGCGCTCGGGCGCGCATGGTGGGGCAAGGGCATCACCGCGGAGGCGCTTCGGGCGGTTATAGGGTACCTGTTCCGCGAGGTCGGCGTCAACCGCATCGAGGCGGCGCACGACATCAACAACCCGAACTCCGGAAAGGTGATGGAGAAGGCGGGGATGCGCAAAGAGGGCGTGCTGCGCAAGGCAAGCCGCAACAATCAGGGACTGATCGACATCGCGATCTACGCGATCCTGCGCGACGAGTGGGAAGCGCGGGAGAAAGGGATTTGCGGCCATGCAAAAGTGTACTTCGTGCGGCACGGCGAGACCGTGTGGAACGCTGCCAACAAGATTTGCGGCGCGACGGACAGCCCGCTGACCGCCAGGGGCCTCGAGCAGGCCGGCGAGGTCGCGGAGAAGGTACGCGCGATGGGGATCAAGGCGGACGGCATCCTGTATTCGCCGCTGTCGCGGGCGCGCGACACGGCTATGCGCATCGCCGAGGTGACCGGCATCCCGGCCCGCGAGGAGCCGCGGCTCTTCGAGCAGAATTTCGGCAAATACGAATCCACGCCGCGCGACGGCGCGGAGTTCCGCGAGTCCAAGAAGCAGTTCGCGAGCCGCTACGAGGGCGGCGAGTCGATGCTCCACCTCGCGCAGCGCGTGTACAACTTGCTGGACGAGCTGAAGACGCAGCCCGACAAGACTTATATCCTGGTCGCGCACAACGGGATCGCGCGCGTCGTGCAGTCCTACTTCTATGAGATGACCAACGACGAGTATGCAGCCTTCGGCATCCGCAACTGCGAAGTGCGCGAGTACGAGTTTAAATGAGACATCCCCCGGCGGGGATCTGCCAATTCAGGTTTTACATCGGAAAGGAAACAGATTCATATGTCACACGTGGAAAACGGCGAGTGGGTCATGTACGGACTTCCCTGGAATGATCCGGGACGGATCCGCTCATGGCAGGAACTGGAGGAATGGATCGACAAGGTCGGTTTTGTCCCGCTGTTCCGCAATGAGGTGAAAGGATTTTCCGTGGAGGAGCACACCTCGACGAGGTACTGGTGGACGGGAAGCCGGAAGGAGGACCCGTGGGAGTGGCGCGAGATCATCGCGGCGAACCGGAAGGTCGCCTACGGCAAATTCTTCGACGGCAAGGCAGGGTTCCTCAGCCTCGCGTGGCTGCCTTATTTTGCGAATTATCGAAGAAACGGATACGATTTTGACGCGCGGTGGCAGGACGGGCTGGCGAGCCGGCGCGAGAAGCGGATCATGGACTTCTATCTCGGCGAGGACGAGAACGGCGACGCAGTGTTCCGCGACGAGCGGATCCTGGCGACGGAGCTGAAGAAGAAAGCCGGGTTCGGCAAGGGCGGGGAGAAGAATTTTCCGGGGATTCTGACCGGGCTGCAGATGCAGACGTACCTGGTGATCTCGGATTTCCGGCGGCGCGAGAACAAGCGCGGCGAGGAGTACGGCATGGCGGTTTCCATCCCGCTTCCGCCGGAGACGCTCTGGGGCTACGAGACTGTGACTGCGGCGTATTCGGAGGACCCGCAGGTGTCGAGAGAGAGGATCGCGGAGCATATTCGGGCAATGTATCCGAACGCCTCGGAGAAGGACATCGACCGTCTGGTCGGAAAATGATCCCGAACACCTGCAAAGGCTTGTAAAAAAAGCAGTTTTATGCGATAATATAAGGACAATCCGGGAGAAAGCAGAGAAAGGGGCCGGCATAAAGCATGATCTATCTTGTGGAAGACGATGCGAACATTCGTGAGCTTGTGATCTACACGCTGCGGCAGTCGGGGCTCGAGGCCGAGGGGTTCGAGAGACCGTCTGAGTTTGCGCGCGCGTGCAGGGAGTGTTTGCCGCGCCTTGTTCTGCTGGACATCATGCTTCCGGAGGAGGACGGGCTTTCGATCCTGCGGCGGCTGCGGGCGAACCCCGCGACGAAGAAACTGCCGGTGATGATGCTGACGGCGAAGGGCAGCGAGTACGACAAGGTGCTCGGGCTCGACCAGGGGGCGGACGATTATTTGCCGAAGCCGTTCGGGATGATGGAGCTGCTGGCGCGTGTGAAGGCGCTACTGCGGCGCGTGGAGGACACGACGGCCGAGGCGGAGTACGTGCTCGGCGAGCTGTATGTCTGCCCGACGAAGCACACGGTGACCGTGAACGGAGAGCCGGTGACACTCACGAAGAAGGAGTTTGACATTTTACAGATGTTCCTGGAAAACCGAGGTATCGTGCTTTCCAGAGACCGTCTGTTGAACACGATCTGGGGGTACGATTTCGACGGCGAGAACCGCACGGTCGACGTGCACATCCGGACACTGCGCAGCAAGCTCGGTGCGGCGGGATCGCACATCGAGACCGTCCGCGGCGTCGGATACCGGATCGTATAAGAGGGGGATGAAATGGGGCTTTTCGGTACGTACAGATACCATGAACCGTGGGAGCCGGTTGACGAGGAAGTGGCAGCGCAGTGCGGACAGCCGGCGTATTCCCTGTTCATGGTGAAAAAAGAAATACGCGACGCTAAGGATCAGGCCCTGTACTATGAGGACGCGAAGGTTCTCTCGGTTCGCTACAAGACGGATATCTATGACGCAAAGGATCAGCTTGTCGCGCATTATGAGAGAGTGCCGCTGTCGTGGCATTACCGGTATTACATACAGATGGATGGCGGTACGGCGCTTGAGCTGTACAAGGACGGCAACGAGTTGACCATAGAGCCGGGCAGCTGGATCGTTCGCATGGATGGGTTCGCCGTCAATTGCACGCTGGTTGATGCGGAGGGCCGGGTGCTCGCATTTATCGGACAAAAGAAATGGAGTATGAGTGATCGGTACTGTATCGATGTTTATGAGCCGGAGGCGGAGCGATTTATTGTTGCGATCGCGGCGGTGATCCGATCGATCAACTATCAGGCTGACCTGGTTTACTGAGCGTGTTTGGCACAGGAGAAGCAGGATTGAGAAGGCAGGGGAAAGCGTATGAAGGTTAAGGTTTTGCAAAATGTGTTTATCGTGGCGGTGGCGGTGTTCATCATCACCACGCTTGTCACGCTGTTCATCGAATACCGCTATGTCAGCTCGGAGCAGGAGAAGGAGTTCCGCGAGCAGGCGGAGTATCTGAGCAGCCTGATCGAGAAGTCCGGTACGGACGTCCTGAAGGGCGCGGAATCCACGAAGGATATCCGCCTCCGCGTGACGGTGATCAAGCCCGACGGAAGCGTCGATTACGACAGCCAGGAGGATGCGTCCTCCCTGGAAAATCACGCCGAGCGCGAGGAGGTGAAGGAAGCCTTCGCCAACGGTAACGGCGAGAGCAAGCGTTACTCCGACACGCTGAAGCGGACGACATTTAACTATGCCGTGAAGCTGACCGACGGCCGCGTGCTCCGCGTCTCGCAGGAGTGTTTTACGCCCGGGCAGCTGGCGGTCCGCCTGATCTACCCGATGACGATCATGCTTGTTCTGGTGCTCATCTTCTCCGCGGTGATCGCAGCGCGGATCGGACGCAAGGTTACGGAGCCAATCAACGCGATCGATCCTTCCAACCCGGAAGTGCGCGATGCATACCCCGAGCTGCAGCCTCTGGTGAAGCGCATCCAGGCGCAGAACCGTCAGCTCTTCGAGCAGATGAACGAGCTGAAGGAGGAGCACAAGAAGCAGGATACGATGCGGCGTGAGTTCACGGCCAACGTGTCGCATGAGCTGAAGACACCGCTCACCTCCATCTCCGGCTACGCGGAGATCCTCGGCGCGGGCATGGTGGACGAGAAGGATGTCACCCGTTTTGCAAACAAGATCCACGACGAGGCGCAGCGCCTGATCACGCTTGTCGGCGATATCATCAAGCTTTCCCAGCTCGACGACAAGGATGAAACCGTCCTTTCGAACGAGCCGGTCGACCTGTACAAGGTTTCGCAGGAAATGATGTCCGTTCTGTCCGACGCGGCAGCGGCCAAGCATGTGAGCGTGTTCCTCTCGGGCACCCACGAGGTGGTGACGGGCTCGCCGCAGATCATCGGCGAGATGGTCTACAACCTTGTTGACAATGCGATCAAATACAACAACGAGAACGGCCGCGTGCAGATCACCGTGGAGGAGGATGGCACCGACGCAATCCTGATCGTGCACGACAACGGCATCGGCATACCGCGCGCGGAGCTGCCGCGCGTGTTCGAGCGGTTCTACCGCGTGGACAAGAGCCATTCGAAGGAGATCGGCGGCACGGGCCTCGGACTCTCCATCGTAAAGCACGGCGCCGCATTCCACGGCGCGACCGTGCAGCTTGACAGCGAGCTCGGAATGGGCACGAAGATCACGATCCGCTTCCCGAAGAAAGCGGACGCAGAGGAAGCGATGCCCGACGAAAAACCTGCAGAGGAAGTTGCGGAGAAATAATCCCGCAGCAAGGAAACCATGGCAACCATTTTTATCATCGACGATGATGCAGCGATCAACGAAATGCTCCGTACGGCTCTGACCAAGCGGGGCTTTTCCGTTGTACAGGCATTTTCCGGGACGGAGGCGCTTCTGGCGCTGTCCAAGGCGCAGCCCGACCTGGTGCTCCTCGACCTGGGGCTTCCGGGCCTGAGCGGCGAGGACGTCCTGCCGAAGCTCGGAACCGTGCCGGTGATCGTCCTGAGCGCACGCGCGTCCGCGGAGGACAAGGTGTCGCTCCTTCTCGGCGGCGCGGTGGATTATGTGACGAAGCCGTTCGACCTGCACGAGCTTCTGGCGCGCATCACGGTGCAGCTGCGCGGGCGGGGCAGCACTGCCGACACGGAGATCTACAGCTTCGGTGACATCGCACTGCATGTCGACACGCGCACGATTGTTGCGAACGGCGCAAGCGCACAGCTGACGAGAACCGAGGCTGCTATTTTACGACTTCTTATGCAGCGCCCCGGCCAGGTGGTCGCGAAGCTCACGATCCTCGACTGCATCAGCCACGACACGCCGGACTGCACGGAGGACTCGCTCAAGATCCACATTCACAATCTTCGTCGGAAAATGCAGTCCGTCTCCGCGGAGGAGGTCATCGAGGCCGTGTGGGGGATCGGCTACGTTTTGAAAAAATAAAAATCTTAACCGGAAGATATCGCTCGCGTTAACCGTTTCCTTAACCATTTTGCGATATGCTCCTCTCAGAGCAAAGGCCGGAAGGCGTTGCGAAAACCAAAAGGAGGACTGGGAATGGACTATGTACTGACTACCGAAGGCCTGCGAAAGACTTACAGGAATTTCAATGCCCTTAACGGTCTGTCGATGCACGTGCCGAAGGGGGCAATCTACGGTTTCGTCGGTCGGAACGGCGCGGGCAAGACAACACTGATCCGCCTCGCGTGCGGGTTGCAGTTCCCCACGGACGGGGAACTTGCACTGTACGGGGCAAGCTATAGGGACGGAGCGATCCACGAGGCGCGCAAGCGCATCGGCGCGGTTGTGGAGACGCCGTCGATCTTTCCGGCGATGACGGCGGAGGACAATCTCAGGCACCAGTACCGGGTGCTCGGACTGCCGAATTACGACGGTATCAAGGAGCTGCTCGAGCTGGTCGGCCTGGCGGACACCGGGCGCAAGAAGGCGGAGCAGTTTTCGCTCGGTATGCGGCAGCGGCTCGGCATCGCGATCGCGCTGTGCGGCCACCCCGATTTTATGATCCTCGACGAGCCGATCAACGGCCTCGACCCGCAGGGAATCGTCGATGTGCGCGAGCTGATCCTCAAGCTCAACCGTGAGCGAGGGATCACCATCCTGATCTCCAGCCACATCCTGGATGAACTGTCCCGGATCGCCACCCACTACGGGTTCATCGACAGCGGGCGTATCGTGCGGGAAATGAGTGCGGACGAGCTTCAGGGCGCCTGCCGCAAATGCGTGAGCGTCCGCGTGACGGACGTACAGGCGCTGGTGCGCGAGCTGGAGCGCCGCGGCACGGACTACTCGGTCACGGGCGCGGACAGCGTGGACATCTACGCGCAGCCGAACATCACGGAACTGGCGCTGGCACTTTGGAAGGACAAGTGCGAGATCCTGACCTGCAAGGAGCAGGACGAGAATCTGGAAGGCTTCTTCCTCTCGTTGGTGGGAGGTGAGAGCCATGCGTAATCTTCTGAGAACCGATTTTTTGAGACTGCTCAAGAGCAGGTCGTTTTACGTAGCGCTGGTCGGCGCGACGGCGATCGTTTATGCGTGCATATTCTTCGGCTCCTCGGGCTCGCCCGAGGCCAAGGGCGTCTCAATCTGTAACGTGATCTGTTCCATGTCAGTGCTGATGACCCCGCTTTTCGTCAGCGGCGCTTATATGCTTTTTGTTTCCGCGGAGTTTTCCGGCGGTGCGATCCGCAACAAGATGATCGTCGGCCATCGGCGGGCAAACGTGTATCTCTCGTGGAACCTGATCGGGCTGGCGTTCGGAATGATCGTCACGACAGCGTCGATCGGCACCGCCGCAATCTTCATCGCGCTGTTCGGCGATACGAGCGGTCTTATCGCGGACCATGTGATCGCCGCCACGGTGATCGTCATCTGTATGCTCATCTCAAAACTGTGCATGAGCATCCTGATCTCCGTGATCATCCCCGGTGCAAAGGGAATGCTGTTCAACTATCTGTTCACCTATGCGCTGCTGATGTTCTTCGTGATCATGTACGATTTCGCGCCGGACAGCAAGATCGTCGATGTGCTTTCGCGCTGCTTCCCCGAGGGGCAGGTCACGAGCCTGAATGTAACCTTTATGCCCGACCGGCCGTGGCTGACGGTGCTGTGCGCGCTTGCATTTTCCGCGCTGTGCGCAGTCCTCGGCGTGTATGTGTTTAAGAGAAAAGATCTTTCGTAAGAATAGCGGAATCGAACACGGGGAGGCGCTGCGTCGTGCGGCGTCTCCCTCTTCGGAGGTTTATGTATGTGGGTTGCCGTGTCGATCGTCCTCGCCGTCCTGTGTGCGGCGCTGGCGCTGAAAATTCTATTGATGAAGCGGGCGACGCGGCAGATCGCGGAGGAGTTCACTGCGCGCATGCACGATGAGTCCGACGCTTCAATCGGTTCGCCGGACCGCGATGCGGACCTGCGCCGGCTCGTGGACGTGCTCAACCGGGAACTTCACGCGATGCGCGCCACGGAGCGGGCCTGCGGCAAGAGCGTGACGGACCTAAACCGCGCGGTGGCCAACCTCTCGCACGACCTTCGCACGCCGCTCACGGCGATCGGCGGGTATCTGACGCTCCTTTCGGAGACCGACGATCCGGCCGAGCGCGAGCAGTATCTGAAGGTGCTCGGCGAGCGCACCGAGGTTATGCGGCGGCTCGCGGAGGAGCTTCTGCAGTACTCGGTCATCGTCTCGAAGGACCGCGAGGAGGAGACGGAGGAACTCTCGCTCAACACGGTGCTTGCGGAGAGTCTCGCGGGCGCATATCCGATGCTTTCGGAGCGCGGGATCACGCCGGAGATCTCCCTTCCCGCGGAGCACGTGATGCGGCGCGCCAACCGTACGGAGATCTCGCGGATGTTCGCAAACCTCATCACGAACGCCGTTCGCTACAGCGACGGTGATCTGTCGGTCGCGCTTGCGGCCAACGGCGACGTGACGTTCGAAAATGCGGCCTCCGGCCTCGACCCCGTTCTGGCCGGCCAGCTGTTCGATCGCTTCTTCACTGTCGAGACAGGCACGCGCGGCGTGGGCCTCGGGCTCTCCATCGTGCGCACCCTCGCGGAGCGCATGGGCGGCAGTGCCGAGGCGAAGTATGTGGACGGGCGGCTCGCGGTGACGGTGCATCTGCCGGAGTGAGGAGCCGAGATTTTCCGAAATAATGCTTGCATAATTCGGAAAATGAGAGTATAAAGGGTATGCAAAACAGTGACAGGGGAGTCTGTGCGGACAGGCTGAGAGGAAGTTAGTGTACTTCGACCCTTCAACCTGATGCGGATCATGCCGCCGTAGGTAGTCGTTATACGAAGTGTACCGGGAGGCATCAACAGGTGTCTCCCGTTTTGTTTTGCGCGCTAAGCGAGAGTCGTTCTGCCGCAGGAGGCGGCGGGGTCGTACGATGAAATCTCGGGAACAAAGTTTCCGGAGATTTCGGAGGACGAGACCGGTAGCGGCCGTAGGCCGCGACAGAACGACCGAGCGCACGTACACCGAGCGAACGAAAGTTCGCGAGGTTGTTTTCTTTACAATTCCTCTGAGGTAAGGGGAATCGGTCCGCTTCGGCGGCGGACGGAGGGGGAGCGCCCTGCGTCTTGTATCAGTAGCGATGGGAAGCCGTGTTCCGGCGTGAGAGGATGCCAGTAAGCATCGACCGAACTTCCGGCGGAGGCCCGAGGCGGGCTTTCGTTTTATTACGGAGGCGTCGCTGCGAAAGCCGTCTCCGATATCTCAAAGGAGTGAGCTGTATGAAAAACAAAAGTCTGTTCAAATTGGTCCTGGCGGGAATGTTCTGCGCCGTGGCCGTAGTGGGAAGTATGTTCTCATTCCCGGTGTTCGGGAGCAAGTGTGCGCCGGTGCAGCATCTGGTCAACGTGCTCTGCGGCGTGCTGCTCGGGCCGGTGTACGGCGTCGGGACCGCGTTCGTCGCGTCGCTGATCCGCAACCTGACCGGGCTGGGAACACTGCTCGCGTTCCCGGGAAGCATGATCGGTGCGCTTCTGTGCGGGCTTGCGTATAAGAAGTCGAAAAATGTGCCCCTGACGGTTGCGGGTGAGGTGATCGGAACGGGCGTGCTCGGCGGACTGTGCGCGTATCCGATCGCGGTGCTGTTCATGGGAACCGACGCGTCGAAGGTCGCATTTTACGTATATATCGTACCGTTTTTGATCTCCACGGCTGTGGGAGCCGCGGTCGCGGGCGTCGTGGTTATGAGCCTGAAGAAGGCCGGGATGCTCCGCATAATGCAGGATACGGTGGAAGGTGACCGGCAGAGTGAGCCGGACAGCAGGAAGGAGAAGAGTCATGCCGGGGAAAATGCTTGAGAATGTCAGGGCAACAAGGCCCCTGGTTCATAATATTACAAACTATGTGACGGTCAACGACTGCGCGAACATTCTGCTCGCGTGCGGCGGCTCGCCGATCATGGCGGACGACGCGAACGAGGTGGAGGAGATTACGGCGGTCTGCGGCGGTCTGAACATCAACATCGGCACGCTGAATTCGCGCACGATCGAGGCGATGTTGATCGCAGGCAGGAAGGCCAATGAGCTCGGGCATCCGGTCGTGCTGGATCCGGTCGGCGCAGGGGCATCGAAGCTCCGCACCGAGACCGCGCTCCGGATCGTTCGGGAGGTTAAACTCGCGGTCATCCGCGGAAACATTTCCGAGATCAAGACGCTCGCCGCGGGCAGCGGGACCACGAAGGGTGTCGACGCCGACACGGCCGATGCCGTGACGGAGGAGACGCTCGAGCGGGCGGTCGCGTTCGCCAAGGCGACGGCGAAATCACTCGGGACGGTCATAGCGATCACCGGGGCGATCGACATCGTGACGGACGGCGAGAAGGCGTACTGCATCCGGAACGGACACCCGATGATGTCGACGATCACCGGCACGGGCTGCCAGCTCTCGGCGCTGACGGCGGCGTATGTCACGGCCAACCCGGAGCATCCGCTCGAGGCAGCGGCAGCGGCGGTGTGCTCGATGGGCCTCGCCGGAGAGATCGCTTTCCGGAGGCTGACCGAGGAGGACGGGAACTCGACCTACCGGAACTACATCATCGATGCGATTTTCCGCATGACGCCCGAGCAGCTTGAGGCCGGCGCAAAGTACGAGATCCGCTGAGCGGGAGGCGGATCCGCGAGGATCCGATGAGCCCGAGGCAAAGCGAAGAGGGCTTCGGACAGTGAAAGGACAGACCCATGAAATGTGACAGAAAGACGATGCTTCTCTACGCGGTCACGGACCGCGCGTGGACGGGTGAGCAGACATTATACGAGCAGGTGGAGGCGGCGCTCAAGGGCGGAGCAACCTGTGTGCAGCTGCGGGAGAAGGATATGCCGGAGGAGGAATTTTGCGCGGAAGCGATCGAGATCGCGGAGCTGTGCAGAAGCTACGGCGTTCCGTTTTTCGTCAACGACAACGTGGACATTGCGATCGCATGCCACGCGGACGGCGTCCACGTGGGACAGGACGATATGGCTGCGGCAAAGGTGCGCGAGCGCGTCGGCGAGGATATGATGATCGGCGTCTCCGCGCACACCGTGGAGGAGGCGATCGAGGCGGTGCGCAACGGCGCGGATTGCCTCGGCGTCGGCGCGATGTTCTCGACCTCGACGAAGACCGATGTCGATGTGCTCCCGAAGGAGACGCTCAAGGCGATCTGCGATGCGGTCGATGTGCCGGTTGTCGCGATCGGAGGCATCGGGAAGGGCAATATGCGCGAGTTCGCGGGCACGGGCGTGGACGGATTTGCCCTCGTCAGCGCGATCTTCGGTGCGGATGACATCGAGGAAGCCTGCCGGGAGCTCCGGCAGATCGCGGAGGAAACCGTGGGGGAGTGAACCCGTTTTCCGAAAAATGATATCACTGCGGCACACCGGGGGCACCACCTTGTGTCGCTTCGGGGAGCGCGGCGACGCGCGATCCGTGATAAAACAATGCTGAAGAAAAAGGAGTGTGACACAATGAAGATGAAGACAGCATTGACCGTTGCGGGCAGCGACTGCAGCGGAGGCGCCGGGATTCAGGCCGATCTGAAGACGATGACCATGAACGGTGTGTACGCGATGAGTGCGATCACCGCACTGACTGCGCAGAACACGACCGGCGTTCGTTCAATCCGGGAGACTGACCCGGAATTTCTGGGTGAGCAGATCGATATGATCTTCGAGGACATCCGCCCCGACGCGGTGAAGATCGGCATGGTCTCCTCTACGGAGCTGATCCGCGTGATCGCGGCGAAGCTTCGCGAGTATAAGGCGGAAAATGTCGTCGTCGACCCTGTGATGGTGGCGACTTCCGGTTCCGTTCTTCTGAAGAGTGACGCGGTGGAGACGCTGACGAAGGAGCTGCTTCCGCTCGCGACCGTGACGACGCCGAACATTCCCGAGGGGGAGATCCTCTCCGGGATGAAGATCGTGACGGCCGACGATATGGAGAAGGCGGCCCGCCTGATCGGCGACACGTACCACTGCGCGGTCCTGATGAAGGGCGGCCACAATATCAATGACGCGAACGACCTGCTGTACGCGGACGGGAAGATGACCTGGTTCAACGGCAAGCGCATCGACAACCCGAACACGCACGGCACGGGCTGCACGCTCTCGAGCGCGATCGCGGCCAACCTGGCCAAGGGTTTTGCGCTTCCCGAGGCGGTGAAGCGGGCGAAGGCATACATCTCCGACGCTCTTTCGGCGATGCTTGATCTGGGCAAGGGTTCCGGCCCGATGGCGCACGGATTTGCCCTGACCGGTGAGTACGCGAAGGAGGCGGAGTGATGAGTGAGAAACGCACTTCCGTTTTCGAGAACGGATTGATCTGGTTCGGAGCGGCGGTCTCCATCGCGGAGATCCTGACCGGTACTTATTTTGCGCCGCTCGGTTTTAAAAACGGCCTTCTGGCGATCCTCATCGGCCACGTGATCGGCTGTGTCATGCTGTTCTTCGCCGGCCTGATCGGCGGCAAAGTCCGCGAGAGCTCGATGGAGATCGCGAAGATGAGCTTCGGCTCGAAGGGCGGACTTCTGTTCTCCGTCCTCAACATTGTTCAGCTGGTCGGCTGGACGGCGATCATGATCTACGACGGCGCGGGCGCCGCAGGCGGGATCTGGGGCGAGAAGATCAAATGGGTGTGGTGCCTTGTGATCGGCGGCCTGATCATCCTTTGGATCTTCATCGGCATCAAGAACCTCGGCAAGGTGAACACGGTCGCGATGTCGGCGTTGTTCATCCTGACCGTGATCCTCAGCTTCGTCATCTTCGGCGACGGTATCATTCACGAGGTGGCCGACGAAGCTATGAGCTTCGGCGCGGCTGTGGAGCTGTCGGTTGCGATGCCTCTGTCGTGGCTCCCGCTGATCAGTGACTACACCCGCGACGCGGAGAAACCGGTGCGCGCGACGGCGGTCAGCGCGATCGTCTACGGCATCATCAGCTGCTGGATGTACGTGATTGGTATGGGCTCCTCCATCTTCACGGCGGAGTCGGATATCGCACAGATCGTGGTGAAGGCCGGACTCGGTATCGTCGGACTTCTGATCATCGTTTTTTCCACGGTTACGACAACCTTCCTCGACGCTTACTCGGCCGGTGTATCGAGCGAGTCGGTCTCGAAGAAGCTCAACTGCCGTTTCGTCGGTATCGGTGTGACCGTGATCGGCACGGTCGGCGCGATCCTGTTCCCGATGGATGACATCACGGATTTCCTGTACTTCATCGGCTCTGTCTTTGCGCCGATGATCGCGGTGCAGATCGCTGATTTCTTCATCCTCAAACGCGAGGGAACGAAGAAGTCGTTCGACTGGCTCAACCTGATCATCTGGGCAATCGGTTTCGTCGTGTACCGCCTTCTCATGAAGGCTGACATCCCCGTCGGCAACACGCTGCCGGATATGGCGATCACTATGGTTCTGTGTGTCGTGTCGGGACTGGCGCTTCGCAGGGGCAAGGCTGAGAAAACGGCCTGAATTATCCGAATAAACGGGAACTTACGGCGGGGGAGCACCCCGCCGTTTTTTGCGGGCATTTTCCGCAGGAATGAAAATCACGGGATTGTGACACCTGCGCCGATGTGGTACAATAACAAGACAGCTATGGGGGACGCAGGAGGAAAACCGATGAACAGCAAACGAAAGATTAGGATCGCGCTTCTCTGTGTCAGTGCGCTGGTGCTCGCGGCCTGGGGAGTGCTGATGGTTATCTTCTTCGGCGGATCGAAGGATAACGACAAAAAGAAGAACAATGAGAGCGACGGAACATACTACCGGTACGACGAATCGGGCAATCTGATCCGCGAGTGGGATGCGTCGGATGAGGAAGAATACACGAGCTATCAGTACGAAGCTGTCCGCCTGACTGCGAAACAGCTCGCGGAGAGCCGCAAGTTTTACACGGACGATCCCGGGAAAATGAAAAGAATAACGGTATACAGGACATAGGTGAGAGGAACGGAGAGACTATGGAAATGAAATCTGCAGGGAACGATACTTCACTGAGACTGTCGGATCTGACGCGGTTTGACGGGATCGTCATCCAGTGTCACGACAATCCGGATGCCGACGCTCTGGCGAGCGGCTTCGCGCTTCGCTGGTATCTCGGACGGATGGGCGTACAGGCGCGGTTTGTGTACAGCGGATCGCACCCGATCACGAAGAGCAACCTGATCCTGATGAACGAGAATCTCGGGATCGGCTGCGAGCATGTGCAGAACATTGAGCCCGCGGGTCTGCTGATCACGGTGGACTGCCAGTACGGCGAGAGCAATGTCACCGCTCTGCCCGCCGCTCAGGTGGCGGTCATCGACCATCACCAGGTGTCCGGCACGCTCCCCGCGATGAGCGAAGTGAGGAGCAACTACGGATCGTGCTCCACCGTGCTGTACGAGATGCTCCGCGCGGAGGGGATCGACATCAACGAGGACAGGAATATCGCGACCGCTCTGTATTACGGGCTGATGACGGACACGGCGGATTTCACGGAGATCTCCCACCCGAGCGACCGTGACCTGCGCGACATCGCGAGCTTCAACAAGTCCTTCATCACGCTGTTCCGGAATTCCAACCTCTCCATCGAGGAGCTGCGGATCGCCGGCGACGCGCTGAAGAATACGATCGTGAACGAGGAGCGTGCCTACGGGATCGTCGAGGCGGGCCCGTGCGACTCCAACATTCTCGGCATCATCAGCGATATGTTCCTGGAGGTGGACGGGGTTCAGAGCTGTATCGTGTACAACATCCTTCCGGCCGGCGTAAAATTCTCCGTGCGCAGCTGCGTGAAGGAGGTCAAGGCCTGTGAGCTCGCGGCGTTCCTCGCCGAGCACCTCGGCGGTGGCGGCGGCCATCTGGTCAAGGCCGGTGGCTTTCTGAAGAGGGATCTTCTGGTAAAGGCCGGAGTGGAATACGAGAAGGAGGCTGTCAGCAGTTTCATCGCGTCGAGGATGAACGAGTATTTCGACTCCACGACGATCCTCTACGCGGGCGAGTACACGCCGGATCTGTCCGAATTCGGCCGTTACCGCAAGAAAATGTTCGCGGTCGGCTACGTCAGGGCGGCGGATTTTGCGGAGCCCGGGCGTGAGGTTGCGATCCGCACACTGGAGGGTGATGTCGACGTGACCGTCACGGAGGATCTGTTCATCATTCTCAACGTGAACGGCGAGATCTACCCGATCCGCGAGAGCAAATTCGCGCGCTCGTACCGCGTCACCGACGACCCGTATGTCTATCCGGGCGAGTATCCGCCCAACGTCATCGACAACGGGAACGGGGAGCGGATCCCGCTGCTGCCGTTCGCGCGGAGCTGCGTCTCGGTGGGCGGCGACGGCATATACGCGAAGGAGATCACCGGCAGAATGAAGGTGTTTACCGTGTGGGACGCCGAAAAATACTATCTCGGCAGGAAGGGCGACTTCCTCGCCGTCCGGACGGACGATCCGACGGACTTCTATGTCATCGAGAAGGGGATCTTCGCGAAGACGTACGAGCGGTTCGAGGGTTGAAATAACGGTCGAGGGATGACCGTCGCAAAATAACGCAGATGCGACATAATGAGGGACAAAGATGATTTACGATGCTTTTATCAGTTATCGGCACACGCCGCTTGATATGGAGTTCGCGAAGAAGGTGCACACAGCGCTGGAGACATACCGCGTGCCCGCCTCGGTGCGGAAGAAGACGGGCAAGAAGAGGATCGACCGCGTGTTCCGAGACCAGGAAGAACTGCCGATCGGCAGCAACCTCAACGACAACATTACGACGGCTCTGCGCGAGTCGGAGTTTCTGATCGTCATCTGCTCCCCGGAGACACCCGGTTCCTACTGGGTCGCGAAGGAGATCGAGACGTTCATCGCGCTCCACGACAGGCAGCACGTGCTCGCGGTGCTTGTGGACGGCGAGCCGGATCAGAGTTTTCCGCCGCTTCTGCTGACCGACGAGAGCGGGAGGCCCATCGAGCCGCTTGCCGCGGATGTGCGCGGTGCGACCCCCAAGGAGAGAAACAAGAAATTCAAGTCCGAGCTTCTGCGCCTCGCCGCGCCGCTGCTCGGCTGCACATACGATGACCTCAGACAGCGCCACCGCGAGCGGATCCTGCGGCGGAACATCATGATCGGCGCCGTCGCGGCGGGGGTCATCGCAGTCGCGGGTGCGGCGTTCGGTATATACAATGCGCGTGTCGCCGACCGGATGAAGAAACTCGCGGACGAGAAGGCCGTCCTTGCGGAGGAGAAATCGGTCCTCGCGGACGACAAATCCAAACTCGCCGACGAGAAGACGAAGCTGGCCGACGAGATGACGGTCCTGGCGGACGAGAAGACGAAACTGGCCGACAAGATCCTGGTCGAGTACCGGGAGAAGCAGGAGAACCAGTCCCGCTTCTACGCCGAGCAGGCGATGCTGCTGCTGGAGGAGGGAAACCGCGAGGATGCGGTGCTCATCGCCGCGGCGGCGCTCCCCTCGGAGGACAATGACCGGCCTTACGTCGCGGAGGCGGAGTATGCTCTCTCCGCGGCGCTTCACGCGTACGACAGCGGGACACAGCTCGCGTACGACCGCCTTCTCCACCACGACTACATCGTACGCGACACGGAGCTCGACAAAAACGCGAGGTATCTCACGTCCGTCGACCGCGGAAACACGGTGTATGTGTGGGATTGCAAGAGCTGGGAACTGCTTCTGAAGATCCCGCCCACGGTGTCGGACAACAATTATCTCTCCAAGGTGATCGCGGCGATGGCTGACGAGAACGGCCTAGTCATCGTGAACGGAACCTATGTGGTCCGCTATGACTTCTCTGGCCGGGAGACCGCGCGCTATGACTTCGACCGCGTGATCACGGGTTGCCGGTTTGGCGCGGATATTGACACGGTGTTCTGCTGCTCGGACAATACGCTCTGGGTCATCTCTCTCCAGGATCTCGCGCCGCGGACGGTGATCCGCAACGACGCGAAGGATTTTTCGTCGCTCACGAACTGCCTTTCGCCGGACGGAAAATGGTTCGCGCAGACGCATCACACGCCGGACGGGGGACCTGCCCGCGTCACCGTCGTCGACCTGACGTCGCTCAGCTACGTGACGACCGCAGTGTCGGAGCAGTACATTCTCAATATGACGATCACGGACAGCGGCAACGTCGCGGTTGTCAGCACAAACTCGGAGTTTTACGCGCATATGGATGCGCTGACTCTCGATCTGGTGCGCGCCGTCGACGGGGAGGTGCTGTACAGCAAGGCCGTTCCCCGGAGCATATGGGACCTCGCGGGGTTCTCCCTTCTGGTGACATCGCATTCCTACGCGGACCGGAGCGACATCATCATCGTGGCCGACGTCGACGCATATTCCGTGGATGAGCAAAGCGGCGAGGTCGTGGCGCATTTTTCGCTGAACGGGCTGGCGGTATCGCTGGCGCCCGTGCCGTCCTCGAGCACGATGTTCGTCGCCTGCAGAAACGGCGACATTATGACGGTCAGCACGGAGAACGGCAGGGTGTTCACCGACCGGACGATCTCCACGAACGAGTACACGGAAGATATGAAACTTCTGAACAGCGGTGTTGTGCTGCGCAGACTGTCCTCCGACTGCCTCGCGGTTATGAAATACCACAAGGCGGAGGGCATCACGGAGGCGCCCAAACTTCCGTCGGACTGCTTCGGCCTCGGGACCGCGCCCTCGGGGGAGTACTATGTTCTGGATGACCGATACAGTCTCGGGACGTACTATTTCTGCGACCGGAACGGGGACATCATCTACACCGTGCAGGAGGAGTCAAGCACGATCGCGACGGGATTTTTCGGTGACCTGTTCGTCATCGCGTGGTACGATCACTTCAGCATCATCGATCCGGTGAACGGAACCGCCCGTCAGATCACCTACAAGGACACGGGAGCGGACCCGTCCTACCTCGGAGGCTGCCTCGGGAACGGAGGCCGTCTTCTTGCGCTGCGGGGGACTTACGGTCTGGCCGTCATCGATCTCGGTGAGGAACGTTGCATCTACCTGGACAAAGAGTTCCGGTCGGTCGGCCTGATCGCACTGAGCGGGGACGGGAGCAAGATTTTGATCATGCGCAACGGCGAGCCGCTCATCATCCGGGATATTGTGACCGGGGAGACGACGGCACCGGCGGAGAAGGAAGCGTACCGCCAGGTGTCCGACTGCAACATACTCACGTATGTCGTGTGCGACGCAAGCGGACGATACGCGGCGATGGCCTGTGCGGACGGCAATGTGCGCATCTTCGAAATTGCCTCAGGCGCCACGGTGCGGACGATCCCGCTGATGGTGCAGTCGGTCTGCTTCATCGGATTTTCCGCGGACGCGAAGCGCATCATCCTGCAGGGCGATGATTTCCTCGTGAAGGTTTACGATATCGCCGACGGCACCTGCATAAACCGCTTCGACGCCCCCGCATCGATCGAGTATCTGGTCGAGGACGGGGATATCATCGCACTCTGCGACAATGTAACGGTGAGCCTTTTGAACGCGGAGAGCTTCGGACGGTTGGCGTATGTGCCGGAGGCGGTCGTCTATCTCGCGAAGGACCGGAAGTTCGTCAAGGTCAACAACGGGCGGATGTGGCTCGTGCCGTACAAGGACTACAAAGAGCTCCTTCTCGAGGCGGAGCGGCAGTTCCCGGGAGCGGAACTCAGCGAGGAGAAGAAGGTCTCGTACAATATTGAGTGAGACAGTGCCGGGAACGACGGATTATGCGTCGTTTTCGGATAATCCGTTGTTTAACATCGATTTAACATAACGATAACGGTCTCTTCACTTTTCTCTGTTACACTGCGGCTGTATGGATAATGATCAGAATGGCCGCAGTGGACAGCGGAGGCGCATCCGGGGATGATGCGTAAAGCAAGGAGACAAATCGATGAATACAGCGCGTATATTGAGTGTAATGGCTAAGACTGCCGCGGGCAACGGGATGAGCATGATGAACATCGCCGAGCTCGTGGGCGGTCTTGTTTTTTTCATGTTCGGCATGAGGGTTATGTCGCAGGCGCTTGAGAAAATGGCCGGCGGCCGGCTCGAGCGAATGCTCAAACAGACTTCCGCCAACCCGATCGTGAGCGTCGCGCTCGGCGCGGGTATCACCATTGCGATGCAGTCGTCCTCGGCGACGACCGTCATGCTGGTCGGTCTCGTCAACTCCGGCATCATGCAGTTCGGTCAGACGCTTGCCGTCATCTTCGGCGCGAACATCGGAACGACATTTACCGGATGGCTCCTGACCCTCGGTTCGATCTCGTCGGGAACGTGGTGGCTCACGCTCCTGAAACCGGAATTTTTCTCGCCTTTCCTGGCGCTTGTCGGCATCGGCTTCCTGATGTTCTCCAAGCGCGACAAATACAAGAGCATCGGCACCGTGTTCGTCGGTTTCGCAATCCTGATGAACGGTATGAGCATGATGTCCCAGGCGGTCAGCCCGCTCCGCGACGTTCCGGAGTTCCGCGAGCTGATGACGAAGTTCAACAATCCAATCTTCGGTGTGCTGATGGGCCTGCTGATCACGGCGGTGATCCAGTCCTCCGCGGCGACCATCGGTATCCTGATCGCCATCTCCGAGGGCGGCGTCCTCACATTTGCGATGGCCATCCCGATCATCATGGGTCTGAACATCGGTACCTGCGCGACGTCCCTCATTTCCTGCATCGGCACGAACTACAAAGCCAAGCGCGTGGCGACCGTCCACGTGATGATCAAGATACTCGGCACCGCCATCTGGCTCTCCGTGTTCTGCATCCTCCAGGCGATCAACCCGCCGGCTGTCTTCGGCAGCGCCATCGGCAGTGTCGGTATCGCCATCGTGCACACCGCATTCAACCTGCTGACTACGATCGTGCTGCTGCCGTTCTCCAAGGGGCTCACCCGCATGACGGAGCGCATCATCAAGCAACCGCAGGAAGAGTCGGAGATGCAGCAGAATCTCAGCTTCCTCGATGTCCGTGTCCTTCGCTCGCCGTCCGTGGCCGTTGCCGAGTGCAACAACTTAACGAAGCGTATGGCGGAGCTCGCGTGCCAGAACCTCTACGACGCGATGAGCCTGTTCGACAACTACTCGGAGGCGCGTGTGGCGGAAGTTCTCCGTGTGGAAAATGAGCTCGATATGTACGAGGACAAGCTCGGCAGCTACCTCGTCAACCTCTCCTCGAAGACCGTCTCGGATCACGACGGACGCATCATCTCGAAGATGCTCCACACGATCGGCGATTTCGAGCGGCTCGGCGACCACGCGGTCAACCTCTACAAGGCGGCCGAGGAGATCCGCGAGAAGCGTCTGAGCTTCACGGAGGAAGCGACTGCGGAGCTCCGCGTGCTCACGAACGCCATCGACGAGATCCTTTCGATGACGACCGAGTGCTACACGAAGGACGATATGGAGTGCGCGTTCCGCGTTGAGCCTCTCGAGCAGGTCATCGACAAGCTCACCGGCACGATCAAGACCAACCACATCACCCGCCTGCAGCGCGGCGGCTGCTCGATCGAGATGGGCTTCATCCTCTCGGACATCCTCAACAACTACGAGCGTATCTCCGACCACTGCAGCAACATCGCCGTGGCGGTGATCGAGGTCGAGCGAGGCGGATTTGACACGCACGAGTACCTGAGCGGTATCAAGTTCGGCAATATGGAGTTCAACCAGATATATGATTCCTTCGACAGGAAATACACGCTTGAGTGAGAAACTTCCCCGCGGGGATTGCGGCGTCCGGCTGTGCCGGGCGCCTTTTGTGTGCGGGGGTGTGGTGGTGGATTCTCACATTTTTTCAAAGTAAATGATATTGACATTTTCCGCGGAGACGTGTATAATATCACAAATGCGGCGGTTGACAGTATACTGCGGCAAGCGGACACATTCAGGGGGGATAACACTGTGGAAGGAAACTTTGATAATAACAATACGAACACCGTGAACAATGAAATGAACAACGGGAACAATGAAATGAACACCGGGTACAATGAAATGAACACCGGGTACAACCAGATGAATACCGGGTACAACCAGATGAACACCGGGAATGCCGGAATGTACAACAATGATGCGTACAGCGGACTGTACCGGGTCGATCCGAGACGGCCGATGATGAAGCCCGCGGACATCATTTCCAACGTGAGACCGGCGCGGCTGACGGACAAGGTCCGCATCGCTTTCTTCGCACTCGCCTTGTTCTGCCTGGGAGTTGCACTGCTTTTCGGATACGTGGGGCAGGACTTATACAACACCGCCGTAGAAGTGGAGGAGTCGAACCGCACATCGGATGATATTCAGTATGTGTTTATCCCGGCCTTTGATGATTATCTCGACGAGCGTGTCAGAGAACTGAAAACCAATGCAATGAACGCGTGGCTGTGCGGCGGAATCTTCCTCGCCGGCAGCATCGCACTGGTCGTGTGTGCTGTCATTCCGGTCATCCGCTACAACCGCGTGAGAAAGAAAGGCAAACTGTACAGCGGCATCGTTATGTTTAACACGCTGGAACTCATGCCCGGAGTGGGAGGTCAGGTGAAAACGTCAACCTCGATACACAATGTGCAGGTGATGGCCACAATCGACGGCAGGGAGACCACGGTTATGCTCCCGATGCCGGTCGGCAGCTATGTGGGGGAATACAGCAGGGGCAGGTCGGTCTTTTTCCGGCTGCTCGGCCGCGGCGCCGTTCTGAGCGACTGATGACCCGCGCACGGCGCGGAACTTGATTTTTCGACAAATTTGCGGTATACTCCGAGGTGCGTTCGGAGATTGCCGCCGACGGGGATCGTCCGACGCGAAGTGAAGGAAACGGAGGGACTGTTATGGAGCCGATTCACAGCATTGACGCGGAGGACGATCCTTTCGCATATCGTTACGACACACAGCTTCTGATCGATCGCCGGGACGAGGACCTCGACGAGGACGTGATCTCGGAGTACATCACCACGCACATCGAGGGCAACTCGCTGATCGCGGTTGGTGACGAGGATCTGATCAAGATTCATTTTCATACAAATGAGCCGTGGAAATTGCTGGAATACTGCGCCACGGTCGGCGAGATCTACGACATCGTCGTGGAGGATATGATCCGCCAGTCCAACGGCCTGCAGGGGTGATTTTCCGACGGGAGAACCGCAATGATCTTCGACACGCACGCACATTATGACGACGATTGGTTTGATGAGGACCGGGAAGCTCTGCTTCGCGGTCTTTCTTCGCGTGGCATCGGCACGGTGGTCAACGTCGGAGCGTCGATGCGCGGATCGAGGGAGTCCGTCGCGCTCGCCGCGGCGTACCCGTTCATCTATGCGGCGGTCGGTGTGCATCCCGACCACGCGCCGGAGATGACGGAGGACGACATCGCGGAGCTGAGGGCTCTGGCCGCGGATGCAAAGGTGATCGCGATCGGGGAGATCGGTTTCGACTACGGGCACGAGGAGGACCTCACCGCAGAGGAGAGAGACCGGCAGCGCGCGGCGCAGGAGCACTGGTTCCGAAGACAGCTGGAGCTGGCCGCGGAGCTTTCGCTCCCGGTGATCATCCACTCACGGGGCGCCGAGGGCGACACGCTTGCGGTGATGCGGGAGCACGCGGGAACTCTGCCCGGAGGCATCATCCACTGCTTCAGCGGTTCACCCGAGACGGCGGAGGAGTACCGCAAACTCGGATTTCACGTGGGCGTGGGCGGTGTGATCACCTTTAAGAACGCGAGACGCCTGCCGGACGTTGTGGCGTCGGCGCCCCTTTCGCAGATCGTGCTGGAGACCGACGCGCCGTACATGGCGCCCGTGCCGTTCCGCGGCAAGCGCAACGACTCCGGCTACCTGCCGTACGTAGTCGCGAAGATCGCGGAGATCAAGGGCGTTTCGGAGGAAGAGGTGATCCGCGTCACGGAGGAAAATGCGCGGAAGCTGTTCTGCCTGGATTGATCACGGGACGGACCGGGAGCGGTCCGGTTCCGCATAGAATACAGTTAACGACAGAACCGTTCGGGAGAAAATATCGCATGGAAGAGAGAAAGAAGAAAGGCATCGGTCTGTACTGGAAGATCCTGATCATCGCCGGCTGTATTATGGCGGTGGCGTTTGCACTCAGCTTTTGGCCGAGACTGTGCGACCGGTACACGGACAACATTTATCCGCACGTGCTGTCGGTGAACGCGCACGTGACCAACCTTGTGCCGTTCGCGATCGGAGAGATACTGATGTTTGCCGGGGCGATCGTGCTCGCGGCGACGGTCATCTTAAGCGTAGTCTTCGCGGTGAGGGCGATCGTTCTCAAGGTGCGCGGTGGCCGGTCCCCACGCGGCTTCCGGTTTTACCGGATCTGGATGAAGTGTATTCTCGCGATCGTCGTCGCTGTCGCGTGGCTCTACCTGTTCCGCTGGTGGATCCCGTTCCGCGGCCGCGTGCTCGGAGAGCCCGAGAAGCAGAGCACATTCACGCTCGAGGAGCTTCGCTACGCGCGCAACTGCATGGTGGAGACGATGAACGCGGCGTGCCGTGAGCAGCCGAGAGACGCGGACGGCCGCGTGATCTACGAGGACAAGGAAGCGATCTACGAGACCGTGGTGCGCGCTATGAAGAGCCTGTCGGACCGTTTTCCGCGCCTGCGCGGCTATTACGGGCTTCCGAAGGAGGCGATCAGCTCGGACTTCTATGAGTGGATGAACATCGGCGGCTTCACGTTCTCATTTTCCATGGAGATATCCGTCAATCGGTATGTTTCGCGGAGGTATTTCTATGTGCTCTCGTGCCACGAGGCGGCACACAACAAGGGCTTTTTCAAGGAAAATGAGGCGGAGTTCATCGCGTTTTTAAGCAGCCTCGCGTCCGACGATCCGCGGATGGTGTGCGAGGGAGTCTTCGATTATTTCTGGGATGTCGATGATGCGTTTTACTATGCGCTGGTCGATAAGTACGGGGAGGATCTCGCCGATATGATGTACTTCAAGGAACCTCAGCCGGATGCGCTTCTGTTCGACGATTACGCGCAGGCGCAGGAGGAGGCGGAGGAACTGTACGCTGCGGAGGAGCATCCGCTCGAGGAGCAGTTCTCGGAGCCGGCTGCGGAGGTCGCTGACGTCGGCTGGGAGACGCAGGACAAGCTGCTCGCGGAGAACAGCTACAGCGGCGTGACGAGGCTGATCCTCGACTACTACGCGCAACAGATGCGCGAGTCGCAGAAGAGCGGACAGTGATGTACGGGAGCGCCGGCGGCGCATTTTCCGAAGAAAGAGTATGATCTGAGTGAGAATGGAGGGCGGTCCATGGCGTATCTGAGCGATCCCAAGGAAACCATTGCGATCCTGCAGAAGTATCATTTTGCGTTTCAGAAGAAGTTCGGACAGAATTTCCTGATCGACGCGCATGTGCTCGACAAGATCACGGACGCGGCGGGCGTCACGGACGAGGACGTCGTGCTCGAGATCGGGCCCGGCATCGGCACGATGACGCAGGTGCTGTGCGAGCGCGCGAAGGAGGTCATCGCCGTGGAGATCGACCGGAACCTGATCCCGATCCTCGCGGAGGACACGTGCCGCGCGTACGACAACCTCACGATCATCAACGACGACATACTGCGGACGGACATCGATGCGCTCGTGCGGGAGCGCGGCGGACGGCCGATCAAGGTGGTCGCGAACCTTCCGTATTACATCACGACGCCGATCGTCATGGGGCTTCTGGAGAAGCACATTCCCGTGCAGAATATCACCGTGATGGTCCAGCGCGAGGTCGCGGAGCGCATGCAGGCAAAGCCGGGCAGCAAGGACTACGGTGCGCTGTCGCTCGCGGTGCAGTACTACGCGGACACCTACATCGCGGCGTACGTGCCGCCGAACTGTTTTATGCCGCGCCCGGGCGTCGGATCGGCGGTCATCCGGCTGACACTTCTCGAGAAGCCGCCGGTGGAGGTGAAGGACGAGGCGGTGCTCTTCGCGGTGATCCGCGCGGCGTTCGCGCAGCGTCGGAAAATGCTCGTAAACAGTCTGGCGGGAAGCGCGGAGCTCGGTTGCACGAAAGAGGCGGCGGCAGCGGCGTTGGCGTCCGCGGGACTCCCCGAAACCGTGCGCGGAGAGGCACTCACGCTCGCGCAGTTTGCGGAGCTTGCGAACCTTCTTTCATAGGGATTTGCCGACGGCACGGCGTTCACAGTATGGTCACATTTGCGAAAAAGTATTGATTTTTTGTGCGCAAAGGAGTATGATTAGTCCGTGGGAACAGTAAATGGTATTTCCCTGCACAGTATAGGAACCTTTTTCAATGGAGGAAAACAATGATGAAAAAGTTGATAGCATTGCTTATGATCCTCTGTCTTTCCGTATCCATGCTCGCCGGCTGCGGCAGCAAGGATGAGGACGACAAGGAGGATGCTAAGTCGAAGGTTGTCAAGGGCGATATGTTCGATATGCTCGAGGCAATGGGCAACACGAAGTCCGGTGTTGTGAAGGCGGATTTCGATATGAAGTATGACGGACAGTTCATCAAGGGTACGATCACCTGCGGCATGGATGCGGCAAGCAAGGCCTGCAGTTTCGGTATCTCCTTTGATATGGATGCATCCGGACGGAAGTTCAATCTGTCAATCGACGATCTTTTCGTTGTCGCAGACAAGAACCTTTACCTGAACCTTAAGAACATTATGGCGGCAGTTCTGAAGCTTGCGGCGATGAGCGGCGAAGAGTCCGTGAAGCAGGTTTCGGATGCGATCGACCTGAACAAGCTCGGCTGGTTCAAGATCCCGCTTCCGGATGATCTTCCGGATTACAACGACAAGCTTCAGAAGAGCTATGTCAACTCCTTCGTAAGCCTCTTCGAGAACATGCTGAAGAATACGAAGCTGGAAGGTGAGGACGGAGATTATACTGCAGTTCTGAAGACGAAGGATGACCTCGCACAGGTAGTTGTTGCGGTTCGTGACTTCCTGAAGAGCGATCTCAAGGGTCTGGTGAACAACACCAAGAGCTCCCTCACGGATTTCAACATCGACCTCGACAAGTATTTCGACAAGCTCGTATCGACCTACAAGCAGGACATTCTTGATGTCGGCAAGGATTACGGTCTTGACGAGGCTTCCCTTGATCAGATGATCAAGTCCGTCAAGGATATGAAGCTGAACGAGCAGTTCGCTAAGTACAAGGGTGAGATCGAGAAGGAACTGTCGACAGATGCGCTCACCGATGAGCAGATCAACGAGATGACGAAGCCTTTCGATGAAGTGATCGAGAAGCTCAAGAGCTACGACAAGGAGATCCCGATGGAGAGCTCCATCCGCGTGAAGGCCGATGATTCGAGCTACACTGCAGACGTGAAGCTCAACGCACAGGGCAGCGACAACAAGAAGGTTGATGTTAACCTTTCGGTCAATGTTAAGCCCGGTGATCCCGGCATCAAGGCTCCGGGCAGCGTGATGTCCGTCAAGGAGATCGCAGATCTTGTGACTCCTCTTATGAGCACCAACGGCGGCAGACTTATCACGCCGTAACTTGTTCGATAAGAAAGTATGATCAGAGCGTCGGGTTTATCCCGGCGCTCTTTTTTTGTGTTTTCCCCTTGCAAGCCGCCCCCGAAAGGCGTATGATACAATTTGACGAAAAGTTTCGTCAGGACATCTCAATGATGCTGTTTCCCCGTGGGTTGCAGTCGCGTTTCGCGATTCCCCGCGGGTTGAGACGCACGGTCATCGAGCTCGTCGTGAAGCCCCGCGCCTATGTTCTCCCGATTTCGGGCGCCGAGGGAACGGCTGATGCTCTGACTGCGGCAATCAGAGGTTCGGATCAAGGCTGATCCGGGGTGCGCGCCGACGGCAGCGCCGACCGGCCCCTTCTCAGTTCCGAATACTTCGACCCGTTTGTTCCGGTCCGCGAGACGTTTCGATCTCGGGCGCTACGCCCACGAAGGGAGGTTTTTTTCGCATGGAAAAAAACAATGAGCGGGCTATGAACCGCACAAAACGGAATATGCGAACCAAGCGGAATCTGAGCCGTATCAAGGATTACGCGCCGCAGGGGCTGGTGGCATTTCTCGTACTTGCAGCGCTGATGCTGCTTCTGTTCGTTCTTCTGAACCTTCCGGCAATCGGTCGGTTCATCAAGGCGGTGTTCCGTGCACTGGCACCGGCGATCGCGGGCTTTGTTTTCGCGTTTATCATGTCGCCCCTGGTGCGATTTTTCGAGACGCGGATCGTCAAGCTTCTGAGAGCACGCAAGACGGAGTTGGCGGAGGATTCGGTCTTTATGGTCAAGACGAGGCGACATGCCCGTCGGATCAGTATCGTGATCACGCTGTTTCTGCTGCTGTCGATCATCGCGCTGCTGATCGTCACCATCATCCCCGAGCTGGTGAAGAGTCTGGAGGCCCTGGCCGTGAACCTTGCCGGGTATCTGGAACAGTTGAAACACACGATCGACCTCTATCTGGTTAAGAACCCGCGTGTGGCGGAGGTTCTGGAGCCGATCACGGAGAAGTTCAACGATACGAACAAGCTCGCCAGGACGATCATCAAATACCTGAATATCGATATGGCCGGCGACGCGACGAAGTTTGTGCTCGCGAGCACCTGGACCATCATCCGCGTCGTGTACATCTGGCTGGTCGGCACGATCGTCAGCGTGTATCTCCTCGCGAGCAAAGAGTACTATATCGGTCTGTGCAAGAAGCTGTTCTTCGCGGTGCTGCCGAAGCGCACCTCCAAGAACGCGATCCAGACGCTGCACAAGGCGAACATCATCTATTCCGCAGCCATTCTCGGCAAGCTGGTGGACTCCCTGATCATCGGCATCCTGTGCTTCATCGGGACCACCCTGCTCGGGATCAAATTTTCCGCGATCGGCGAGTACAAGGTACTGGTAAGCGTGATCGTCGGCGTGACCAACGTGATCCCGTTCTTCGGCCCGTTCCTCGGCGGTATCCCGTGCGCGATCCTGATCTTCTCGATCAACCCGCTGCATGGCCTGCTGTTCGCGCTTTTCGTGGTGGTGCTGCAGCAGTTTGACGGCAACTTCCTCGATCCGCATATCGTCGGCAAGAAGGTTGGTCTGCGTCCTCTGTACGTGCTGTGTGCATGTATGTTGTGCGGCGGCCTGTTCGGCATCCCGGGACTGATCCTGGCAACACCGACGTGTGCGCTTGTTTATTACCTTACCAAGTCGTATCTTGAGGTTCGTCTGGAGAGCAAGAACCTGCCTGTCGAGACGAGCGAGTATGTGACGCAGCCGAGCGCCGTGATCGCGAACCGCGCGATGAGCGTCGACCTTGTGACGGAGCGTCTTGTGGCGGAATCCGACGCGCTTGACGCGCAGCAGGAGGCGGCGGTTGCCGCGCTGGAATCCGCGGAGGCGGTGACCGGCGGCAAGAGGCGCAGAAGACATCATCGGACCGCCGTGATGCGGGCTATGATGGAGAGCGGCGAGACGGGCGAAGGCGGAAATGACGACATCGATCTCTCGGCCTACAGCGACCTGGAGTCCGGCGTGGAGCGCGAGAAGCGTCTTGAGCGCGAGTGGCTGATGTCCGGCGGCGAGGAGGATCTCAACGACAACGGTATCGCCGACGAACGCGAGCGAGCACACGAGGAGCGCAACCGGGCCAAGAGCAATATTTCCGTGCGCGGCCTGATCAGGCGCATGATCGACGAGGCCGAAGAGGACTGGGACGAGCATGGAAACCGCCCGCTGCCCGGCTCGAAGAGGAAGCAAAAAGCGGAGGAGAACGGTGGCGCGAACGCCGATCCGGCAACGCCCGCGGAGGCTTCCGAAGAGTCCCCGGCGGAGGTGCCCGCGGAACCCGGGAAGGAAGAGTCGGACGACCGCGAATAATGCGGAAAATGTTGCTTTTTTCCGCGGCGTTTCCCTTGATTTTCCGAAGCAATAATACTATAATCTAGGCATGGTTGTTTATCGGGACCGGGACGGTCGGGAGGACGGTCGGAACGGTTTTGAAAACAGGGCGGCGGAAGCATTTTCCGAGGCCCCGAATACACAGTAAAGGAGTGTTTTTAGGATGAAGAAATTCTTAGTATTGCTGTTGTGCGCAGTGGCGGCACTCAGCTTGGCTGCCTGCGGCAAGGAGGATTCCGACAAGATCAAGATCGGTCTGATCTGTCTGCACGATGAGAACTCCACATATGACAAGAACTTCATCGATGCGATGAGAGAGATGCAGAAGGAACTCGGACTTGATGACGACCAGATCATCATCAAGAAGAATATCCCCGAGAACAACGAGTGCCTTACTGCCTGCAAGGACCTTGTGGACCACGGCTGCGACATCATTATTGCAGACTCGTTCAACCATGAGGACTTCATGATCCAGGCTGCGAAGCAGTACAAGAACGTGCAGTTCTGCCATGCGACCGGTACGAAGGCGCATACGCAGGGCCTTTCCAACTACCACAATGCATTTGCCAACATCTACGAAGGCCGTTACGCAGCCGGTGTTGCTGCAGGTCTGAAGCTTAACGAGATGATCGAGTCCGGCAAGATCACGGCTGAGCAGGCTGTTATGGGTTATGTCGGTGCGTTCACGTACGCAGAGGTTATCTCCGGTTTCACCTCGTTCTACCTCGGTGCAAAGTCCGTTTGCCCTTCGGTAACGATGAAGGTTCAGTTCACCGGTTCCTGGTATGATGAGGCCGGTGAGAAGGAAGCTGCTACCGCTCTGATCAAGAAGGGTTGCGTTCTGATCAGCCAGCATGCAGACTCCATGGGTGCTCCGACGGCCTGCGAGGCTGCCAATGTTCCGAACGTTTCCTACAACGGCAGCACCGTTTCGGCTTGCCCGAACACATTTATCGTATCTTCGAGAATCAACTGGGCTAAGTACTACGCTTACGTTTACAACTGCGTGAAGGACGGCAAGGACATCGCAGCTGACTGGACCGGCGGTTTCGCAGAAGGTTCCGTAGAGCTCTCCGCGATCAACGACAAGGCTGCTGCTCCGGGAACGAAGGAGAAGGTTGAGGCTGTGATCGCCGATCTCAAGGCCGGCAAGATCAAGGTTTTCGATACCAACACCTTTACGGTTAAGGGCGAGAAGCTGAGCTCCTACAAGGCGGATGTCGATTTCGATATCGACTATACGAAGGATACGGAAGTTATCAGCGACGGTTACTTCCACGAGTCGGAGAAGCGCAGCGCGCCGGTATTTGATATTCAGATCGACGGTATCGAGTATCTGAACACGAACTTCGGCGGTTAATTCAGAACAAGCAAACGATGCGGTGTGACCGCATCTATCCCAATCCATTCGGCGGGGCCGTAGTGCCCCGCTGAAGTGGTTTCAGGAGGAAGTCTGTGAACGAACAGGACAGAACAAAACCGGAGCAGGCGGCGGACCTGATCGAGACATCGATCGGAGCTGTCACGGAGGAACTCGGCGAGGCGGCCGGCCGCACGGCCGATTCCATCGGAGCGAAGGCCGAGGGCGTTGTTGACGCTTCGGAGAGTGAACCGGAGCAGCCCGTATACATTGTCAGTGAGCATGTGGACAAGGCCCACGCTCCTGCGATCGAGCTCGTCGGCGTCACCAAGACGTTCGGCAAGGTGGTCGCCAACGACAATGTGAGCTTCTGCGTGGAGAGGGGCGAGATCCTCGCGATCCTCGGCGAGAACGGCAGCGGCAAGACGACTCTTATGAACATGATCGCGGGTATTTACTACCCCGACCGCGGACTGATCTACGTGAACGGCGAGAGAGTATCCATCGGCTCGCCGCGCGACGCATTTGCCCATGGGATCGGTATGATCCATCAGCACTTCAAACTAGTGGATCTCTTCACTGCGACGGAAAATGTCATCCTCGGCCTCAAGGACGAGGGCCGCTATGATATCAAGGCGTACACGAAGCGCGTGCGCGAGATCAGTGAGCGCTACGGATTTGACCTTGACCCGAACAAGAAAATATACGACATGTCAGTGTCGGAGAAGCAGACCGTGGAGATCATCAAGGTGCTGTTCCGCGGCGCGGACATCCTGATCCTCGATGAGCCGACGGCCGTGCTGACGCCGCAGGAGACGGAGAAACTGTTCACGATCCTCCGCCGTATGCGCGACGACGGCAAATCCATCATCATCATCACGCACAAACTCAACGAGGTTATGTCGCTCTCGCAGAAGGTTGCCGTGCTGTGCAAGGGACGCTATGTCGGCACCGTGGAGACGGCGAAGACCGACATCTCGCAGTTGACGGAGATGATGGTCGGCAAGAAGATCAGCCTGAACATCGAGCGCAGCGAGGTCGTGAACCCGATCGACCGTCTGGAGGTGAAGAACCTTTCGGTGGTGAACCGCGAGGGCGTGAAGGTCCTCTCGGACATCAATTTCACGGCGCGCGGCGGCGAGATCCTCGGTATCGCGGGCATTGCCGGCAGCGGCCAGAGAGAGCTTCTCGAGGCGATCGCCGGACTGCAGCAGGTGTCGGAAGGCTGCATCCTCTACAACAATCCGAAGAACGACAAGATCGAGAATCTGATCGGCAAGAATCCGATGCAGATCCGCTCGCTCGGCGTTCGACTTTCCTTCGTTCCGGAAGACCGACTCGGCATGGGCCTGGTCGGCAACATGGACATCGTCGACAACATGATGCTCCGAAGCTACAATAAGGGCTCGGGCGTTCTGTTGAACCGCAACGACCCGCGCGGTCTTGCAGAGACGATCATCAATGATCTCGAGGTGGTAACTCCGAGCGCCAAGACGGCGGTGAGACGCCTCTCCGGCGGTAACATCCAGAAGGTGCTTGTCGGCCGTGAGATTGCTTCGGCACCGGCCGTGTTGATGGCTGCCTACCCCGTGCGAGGCCTGGACGTCAATTCCTCCTTCACGATCTACAATCTGTTGAATGAACAGAAGACACTCGGGACCGCCGTCATCTTCGTCGGCGAGGACCTCGATGTCCTTCTCGAGCTCTGCGACCGCATCCTGGTCATCAGCTCCGGTAAGGTTTCCTGCATCGTGGATGCCAAGAGCACCACGAAGGAGGAGATCGGTCTGGCGATGACGAGCGGCGGAAGCGCAGATGCGTATGCGGAGATTGAGAGTGTCGCGGAGAGCGACAGCGCCGCGGCCGGCAGTAAGGCTGCGGAAATCGACAGCGCCGTTTCCGCAGACAATGCTGCGGAGTCCGCGGGCAACGCGGAGTCCGGGGCGGAAGAAGTAACCTCCGGTGAGAAAGAGGCTGCGGATGAGGGCACTGCGGAGAAACAAAAAGCAGTGGAACAGCCCCGCCGCAAGATTAAGGAACCCCTGCTGCATATCATCAAGAAGGACGAGCTGCCATGGCATCGCTCGTGGCTCATCCGCATTCTGGCGGTTGTGTTCGGCGTTTTGCTCTGCGGTGTACTGGCGATGTGCATCGGCATTTCCCCGATCAAGATGTACGGATATATGGCGGACGGTGCCTTCGGCACTTCCAACCGCATCTGGGACCTGTTCCACGAGACCGTGCTGCTGCTCGGTATCGCGCTCGCGCTGACACCGGCATTTAAGATGCGCTTCTGGAACATCGGCGGTGAGGGACAGGTGCTGATCGGCGGATTTGCTACGGCACTCTGTATGATCTATCTCGGAAACCGGATGCCGTCGACCCTGCTCGTGCTTGTGATGATCGTCGCGAGTATCGCGGCGGGCGCCATCTGGGCGGTCATCCCCGCATTTTTCAAGGCGTGGTGGAACACGAACGAGACACTGTTTACGCTGATGATGAACTACGTGGCGATGCAGCTGGTGTCCTTCTTCATCCAGAAGGCATATCCGAAGAGCACGCACGCCATCGGCGTGATCAATCCGGACACGGAGGCCGGCTGGCTTCCCAAGCTCGGTGAAAACGAGTTCCTGCTGAATATCCTTATCGTGCTGGTGCTCACCGGCGTGATGTACGTGTACCTGCGTTACTCGAAGCACGGCTACGAGCTCACCGTCGTCGGTGAGAGCGAGAATACCGCCCGCTACATCGGCGTCAATGTGAAGAAGGTAGTCCTGCGCACCATGCTCCTCTCCGGAGCAATCTGCGGCCTGATGGGCCTGCTGCTCGTCGGCGGCATCGATCACACGGTGGAGAGAAACACCGTGCAGAACCGCGGATTTACCGCGATCATGGTGTCGTGGCTGGCGCACTTCAACCCGCTGTATATGTTCCTGACCTCCTTCCTGATCGCGTTCATGGCGGCAGGTGCGAGAGAGGTTTCGACGATGATGGAGATCGATCCGTCGTTCACGGATATGCTGGTCGGAATCGTCATCTTCTGTATCATCGGAAGCGAGTTCTTCATCAACTATCGCGTGGTGTTCCGGCAGAGAAAACGCAAGAATAAAACGGAGGAGGTGACGCAGTAATGTTTGCTGATTTTATGACAAGAGCAGTCATGCAGGGCATTCCGCTTCTGTACGGCTCGACCGGCGAGATCCTTACCGAGAAATCGGGTCACCTCAACCTCGGTATTCCCGGCATTATGTACGGCGGCGCGATGAGCGGTTTCATCGGCGCGTTCATATACGAGAACAACACGACCGACTTCCGCGGCTGGAAAGCGATGCTGATCACCGTCGGGTTCTCAATCCTCGGATCGCTGCTCATGGGACTGATCTACTGCTTCCTGACCGTCACTCTCCGGGCCAACCAGAATGTGGCAGGTCTTGCGCTCACGACATTCGGCGTCGGCTTCGGCAACTTCTTCGGCGGTTCCCTCGTCCGGCTCTCGGGTTCGGAAAATGCTTCGCTCCGCATGATCAAGACCAGCGAAGTGTTCAAGCGGAAGCCTCCGATCGAGTGGCTGCCGCCGGTGTTGTCCTACGGCTTCTTCACTTATTTTGCGATCATTGTCGCGATCGTTATGGCTTTCGTGCTGAGAAGGACGAGGATCGGCCTGCATCTTCGCGCCGTCGGCGAGAATCCGGCGACCGCGGACGCGGCGGGAATCAACGTCAACCGCTACAAATACGTCGCGACCTGCGTGGGCAGCATCATCGCCGGACTCGGCGGACTCTACTACGTAATGGACTATCTGGAAGGCTCCTGGTCCAACGACGCGTTCGGTGACCGCGGATGGCTGGCGATCGCGCTGGTTATCTTTGCGATCTGGCGCCCGTTGATCGCGGTCTTCGGATCCATCCTCTTCGGCGGACTTTGCATTTGCCACCTGTATGTGTCGGAGATCAGCTTCATCCCGAAGCTCTCGCTGGCAGCACAGGAGTTGATCAAGATGACGCCCTACGTCGTGACGATCATCATCCTGATCCTGATCAGCCTGCGGCGCAAGCGGGAGACGCAGCCGCCGGCGCATCTGGGCCTGCCGTACTTCCGCGAGGAGCGGTAAAGCCCGCGGCGCGTGCCGCGCAACATTTTACGAAGCAATTTATATGTGCATATGACAGGAAAGACCGGGCAGTTGCTTGCCCGGTCTTTTGGCGTTCGTCGCTTTTTCGTTTTTTTAGTATTAATGCAGCATTTTCCGCGGAAAATGCCGCGCAACCGTCAGTCCACGCCGCGGATGTCGACCAGCGGGATGGATTTGGAGAGCAGGTCCTTCCAGGACTGAAGCACGGAGGTCTCGGGAGCGTGGAAGCGTCCCTTGAACATCACCTGGTCACTGTCGCGGTACGGCTGCAGATAGTAGTGGCGCGCGCCGGCGATCCACTGGGCAATCCCCTTCATCGCTTCCTCGTCGTGCAGTTCCGTCATAACCGTGGTGCGGAATTCGTAATGGATCCGGCTGTTCAGCAGGAGCTTGACGGAGGCTTCCACGGCGTCCGTGCGGAAGTCGCGGATACCGATCGTCGCACCGTACCGCTCGCGGCAGTTCTTTATGTCCATCGCGACATAGTCGAGAAGATTATTCTTGAGAAGCCACTCCAGCATCGCGGGGTGCTGTCCGTTCGTGTCGAGTTTGATCTTGTAGCCGAGCGCGCGCACCTTTGCGATAAATTCCGGAAGATCCGGCTGAAGAGTCGGTTCGCCGCCGGTGATGGCGACACCCTCCAACACTTTGGCGCGCAACTTGAGAAATGCGAGAATCTCCTCCTCGGGGATCGCGGGCACCGTCTCCGGATGAAGCGCCAGCTCACTGTTGTGACAGTACGGGCACCGATAGTTGCAACCGCCGGTGAAAACCGTGGCAGCCGTATGCCCGGGGTAATCCAGAAGCGTGAGCTTCTGCAGACCATGAATTTGCATTGGGAAACCTCCGAATTGCCGCGCCGCAGGCCACTCCGCAGAGGGCCGGGCACAGGAATAACGTCTAGCGATAATTGTACTACAAAACATCAAAAAAGTCCATGAATCCTTCACTCATTTCCCGCGAAAAAGGTGCAATTATTTGACAAATAATATTTGATTATATGCGCGAAAGTGTGCTATTATTTATTATACGCTAAAATTGCGGGGAGTGTCCTCGGATCGCCCCGCAACTGGAGCAAGAGCGATAGCGCAGAGTGTGCCAAGTGTTATGGCGATGGTTGAGAACGGGAAAGGGAGTGTTATTGCAGTATGGAAGCGAAAGTACAAAAACGCGTTGCAAAACTGTACGGCGTGCTGGTATTGCTTGCCGTCCTCGTGGTTGCATTCAGCGGATTTGCGTCCGCGCAACCGGGAGCGAAAACGCCCGGAACAGGAGTTGCTCCGGTTAATCTTGATGTGACGCTCAAGAGAGACCAGACTTATAACTGGAATGTCGGATACAGTGGGGGGACACTCACAATCAATTTTGAAGATTCAACATATCTTCCGACGATGCAGGGTAAAGACAGCTTAATTTCGACCGAAAAACAAAACAACGGTCATCGGTATGTATTGACCGTAGGGAGGAATAGTTCCTATAGCAGTCGAAGTGGAAGTATTGGATTTACGAAGTATTTCGAGGGGAGAACACACACATACACGGTGAAGGTCGTTCAGGCGGCAGCGCCGACACCGACGCCAACCGATACGCCGACGAACACGCCGACGAACACGCCTATTCCGAAGAAATATTGCAATGTGCATTTTGATGTCGGCGAGGGCTACGGTCAGTCGCAGCTTAGCAACAGAAGTTATGAGCAGGGAACTACATTCGGCAGTCTGCCGGCTGCTCCCGGTGTGCCCGAGAACAAGTATTTTATCGGCTGGTACAGTGGCAGTACGCAATACACAGGCAGCTCCAGGGTGCCGTATCAGGATTCGCTCACGCTGACGGCGAAATACGATTACAAGAAGTATACGGTCGAGTTCAATGCCAACGGAGGTTCCGGAACAACCTCCGGGATGAGCTGTGTCTGCGGCACTCAGTACACCCTGACAAAAAGCGGATACAGCTGGGCAGGACATATCTTCAACGGATGGAACACGGCCGCTAACGGCAGCGGAACCTCGTATTCCGATCAGGCTGCATTCAAAAACCTGACAACGACCAACGGCGGCAAGGTAACACTGTTTGCACAGTGGAAGACGCTGTATTGCGATGTACATTTTGATGTCGGCGAGGGCAGCGGTCAGTCGCAACTCGGCAACAGATCATATGCACAAGGGACCACTTTCGGCAGCCTCCCGATTGCCCCCGGCGTGCCCGCATACAAGCATTTTACCGGCTGGTATAACAGCAGCGGAACTCAATACACTGCGACTTCTCAGGTGCCGTACCAGTCGTCGTTGACTTTGACGGCCAGATACGCGTACAACACATACAATGTTGCATTCAACGCGAACGGAGGTTCCGGCAATATGTCCGGAATGAGCTGTACCTGCGGGTCGACTTACACTCTGAACGCGAACGGATACAGCCGTAGGGGTTACGTTTTCAAAGGCTGGAATACGGCTGCCAACGGAACCGGCACGTCTTACACGGACAAGCAGAAGGTCTCCAATATGACCGCAACGGACGGCGGAACAGTCACTTTGTATGCACAGTGGGAGCCGCTGTACTGCAAGGTACATTTTGATGTCGGTGAGGGCAACGGACAGTGGAATCTCAGCGATAAGACACTTCAGCAGGGTGTTGCATTCTCAAGCAATCTGCCCACGGGTCCCGGGGCACCTGCGTACAAGCATTTCGTCGGCTGGTTCAACGGCGGAACCGGATATACCGAAAATTCTTCCGTTCCGTATGAGTCGACATTCACTCTGACGGCGAAATACGAATACAACACATATACGATTAAATTTGACGCGAACGGCGGCACCGGCTCGACCGCGGGCATGAACTGCGCCTGCGGCAGCGAGTACATGCTGAACGCGAACGGATTTACAAGACAGGGCTATGCTTTCGCCGGCTGGAACACCAATGCGTCCGGCAGAGGAACCTCGTACTCCGACAAGGAACGCGTTAAGAATCTGACCGCAACCAACAACGGTACCGTGACACTGTATGCACAGTGGAAGGTTTCGGATTGTGTCGTCAAATTCGATGTCAACGGCGGAAACGGTCAGGAGTACTTCGGTAATAAGACGCTCAAGTCGGGAACAACTTTCGGTGATAACCTGAAAGAGCCCGGCGCTCCGCAGTACAAGCATTTTGCGGGATGGTATACGGACCGAGTCGGCGGAATCCGTTACACGGCGGCATCGACGGTTCCCGCGATCAGCTCGCTTACGCTGTATGCGCGCTGGGAGTACAATACATATACCATCGTGTTTGTCGGCAATAAGAACACGTCCGGCACGATGCGCGGAATGACGTGCTCCATGGAGTCAAGCTATCATCTCGAGAACAACTGCTTCGTGAGACTGGGATATAAGTTTACCGGATGGAATACGAAGGAGGACGGCAGCGGCACATCGTATGAAAACGGCGCGCTTGTCAGCAATCTCGTGTATAAGAACAACGGAACGATTACGCTGTATGCACAGTGGGATCCGTTGTACTGCAAGATTACGTTTGATGTCAACGGCGGTAACGGACAGCAGTTTATGACCGCCAGAACGATACAGCAGGGCTACGCGATCGGCAAGCTTCCTGCTTCGCCCGGTGCACCTATGTATCAGCACTTTGTCGGCTGGTATGACAAAAAGACCGGTGGAAATCTGTACTCGGATGTTTCCAAGGCACCTTACAACAGCAAGTTAACACTGTATGCACGGTGGGAGTACGATCGTTACACGATCATCTTCGTCGGAAACAAGGAGACCGGTGGTTCAATGACTCCGATGATCTGTAACCGCGGAAGTTCGTACCAGCTGAGCGGCAACGGATTCCGCAAGGATGGGTATACATTTACCGGCTGGAATACGAAGGCGGACGGAACCGGCACGAGTTACGCTAACGCGAGCTATGTCAGCAATCTGGTGGCCAAGAACAACGGCACGATCACGCTGTATGCGCAGTGGAAACGTGCTTACTGCACGATCTCGTTCGATGTTAACGGCGGTCAGGGACAGAGCCAGTTGGGTAGCAGGACAGCTTACCAGGGAGAATCTCTTAAGGATGTTCTTCCGAAGAGCGCTCCCGGAGCCCCGATCTACAAGCATTTTGACGGCTGGTATTCAGGGAAAACTGACGGTATCAAGTACACGGAAGATTCCAAGGCACCTCATCAGGAGAGGTTTACTTTGTATGCCCATTGGGCAGACAATAAGTACACGATCGTATACGAAGGAAACGGTTGTGACAACGGTATGATGAAGAATACCGATGCCAAGTGTAACCAAAACATCCAGCTGACGGCAAATGCCTATATCAAGACGGACTACACATTTACTGGGTGGAACACAAAGCCGGATGGAAGCGGCATCCGTTATGATGACAAGGCGACGGTTCTCAATCTTGGCGGAAGTTACAAGAATAATGAGATTATTCACCTCTATGCGCAGTGGAAAATCATAGAGTACCAAATTACTTTTGATGCAAACGGAGGTTACGGTCAGTCGGAACTCGGGAAGGTGAGAATCACTATTCACCGCGGAGACAACTATCCGAAACTTCCTTCCGGGACTACCAACGGATTCGGCTATGAGTTTGTCGGTTGGTTTACGGAGAAAGTAGGCGGAAAGCAGATTAAGGAAGGAATGAAGTTTGAGGGCAAGGAGAATCAAGTCCTTTATGCGCACTACGACAAACTGATCTATATCGTTAGTTTTGACAGTCGTGGGGCGTACGAAAAGCAATTCGTGGAGGGAAAGAAACTAGAAGTAAAATACGGTGAAGAGTATGGAGAACTTCCGGTTTTACAGGACCGAAGCGACGGAATGCGCTTTGGTGGATGGGAGACAGACAAGGGAGAAAAGGTCTCCGCATCAACACCGGTATTCATTGCGGCGGATCATACTTTGTATGCGCGTTGGCTCCCCCCGACATATGTGATCCATTTTGACGGCAACGGAGCTGTTAAGGGATTTACAGAAGATATTGAAGTCAGTTACACCGACGAAATAACTATTCCGGAGTGCGGTTATGACGATGGGGTTTATTTCCTCGCCTGGACAACCAATCCCGATGGTTCGGGAGAGATATATCACCCGGGAGACAAGATTCCTCCGTTGTTAACCAACACTCGTGTAAAGTCTGTTACTCTGTATGCAATGTGGGAAGAGTTTTTGTATTCTGTCACCTACCATGACGGATTCACATTGGAGGAGATTTACAGGGCTTCTCAATATGAGGTTTGCCACGGTTATATGCCGAAAGACGGTCCGGAAATGGAAGGACTGAAATTTGTCGGATGGAGTGAGCAATGCGGCACGCCGCCTGTTCAGGGGGCGTACGGAGATCCGATGGCCCCGAAGAGTAGTTTTGACCTGGTGCTTAAGAAGGGCGAGGCTAAGGTCGTTGAGAAGAACTTAGATGTGTATGCGGTATATGAACCGATTACAAAACCCGGATACGTTGAAGTCATCTATGCATTGAGAGGCGGAAAAACAAAGGGACCTAAGGTAGAGTATCAGTATGTCGGCAATAAGGCTCCGTATGAGATAAAGGTTAATAAGATTGCTCCTACGAGAGACCGCTATGATTTCAAGGGATGGACTTGGGATTCGTGGTCAACCAATTATTATGAACCGGAGACCGTACTTTCGGTGATGGAGCCCGGATCTTGCGTGGTTCTGTATGCGAGATGGGATGAGCTCTACGCTACGCTTGTGATTGACGAGAACTGGGAAGCAGGTAATGTTGACTCTTATTTGATGGCCGAGTATGAATTCAGACAGCTCAAAAATCCCAAGAAAGATCGTCCATATTATACGTTCAAGGGATGGGAAGACGAGTATGGTGTCATATATCCTGCGGGCTTCCTGTACTATGTACCGGCGCAGGGAATGACTCTGAAAGCTAAATGGGAGCCGAAAAAATATGAAGTTTTCTATTACGATCAGTTCTCAAATCAACTGCTTGAAACGGAGACATTGGACGCCACAAAGAAACTAAATGAGGACGATTACCCGATTGTGGGTATGGTATTGTCGGGCTATATCTTAAAGAATGATTCACAATACAGACTTTTCTCACCCGGAACCAGCTTCTATGAAGTTTTGAAGTATATGGAGTTGGACAAGTATGAGTTTAAGGCGTATTATGCGGAAGATCAGGATTTGCTACGAGCCGGTAAGATCGTTGTCTACTATAACCTCAACGGCGGCAAAGGCGGACCGACCAGTGTGTCATATGGCGACTGGGCAACTCAAAAGGTTGTGACAAGTACGGAAGAGCCGACCCGAGATGGCTGTAGATTCCTGGGTTGGGGGCGCGCCCCTGACAATAAATACTATGTTAAGGCGGGCGAAGAGATAGATTGCCCGCAGCCGGATTCGGATTTGAACGGTATGATTCTTTACGCCGCTTGGGAAACAACGGTCACTCTTACCCTCAGGATCAATGATGGTAAAAACGAAACCATGGAAATGAGGTATGTATACAGCGACTACTATCCGAATGATAAGATAAAACTCAACAAGCTTCATCTGTTTGAAAGAAAAGGATATATTTTCCATGGTTGGGGTGAAAACAGAAGCCAAGTTCGCTATGGTAAGAAGGATGAGTTTATAATGCCCAGCCAAAGTTGTACATTGTATGCCATCTGGTCACCCGACACAGTCACATGCACTTTCTATGGTTTCTCCGATAAGGCGATTGAGAAAGAAACCTTGAGAAATTATGGATTTGTGATGCCTGATGACCTGTTCTCAGCAACCGGATTTAAGCTTCTGGGATGGTCTACATCACCCGGATCAAGTCATGTTGATTATAAGGTAGGAGACACGATAACTGTAACGAAGGATCTGCTGTTCTTTGCTGTCTATGAAGCTGATGTGGATGCGAGTAAATTCACGGTAGTGTATGTTGACAACGGCGGAGAAGGCGGTCCCGGAGTTCAGGAGTATACGCCGGGAACAACCGCTTGGATTTTACTGAAACAGCCGAAGAGAGACGGTTATAAGTTCCTTGGTTGGAGTTATTATAATCAGTACGATTTTGGGCCTTACGAAATCCACTACCCGGCGGGACAGACAGAGAGGCTTCCGGTGACGTCCGGATTGATTACATTGTTCGCAGTTTGGGAAGATACCAGTGCGAACGAGCTGAAGGATGCGATACGCAAAGAGTTCCCTGGTGCAGATATCAAAGATGAAATGTTTGAGAAGGAATACCTGTCGGATTCCTGGGTACGTTTGACTGATAGTGCCTATATGGTCATCAGAACGGAGGATAAGTCGCATTCGAAGCTTTATAAGGACTTTAAGAGTACTATCCTGATAATGCAGTATAAAGGCGGAAAATGGTTCTTCCACGCATACAACACGAAGGAATTGCTTTGGGAGAAGATTCGATATACGACCTTTGTTTGTTGGGATAATTCCACATCTGCATTTCTTGACACTTGTGCAACCGTTTTAAATGCTGAAGTCGAATTAACGATTGATGTTCTCGGTATCTACTTCACGGCAGGTAAAATTGCAGGATGGGTGATTAAAGGCGCTCATTTCTATTCTGCATGCTACAAGGCATGGCGTCAAACTCAAAGAGACTATCCGGAGATGATTGACCTGATGCGGGCATGTTTGGACGATAATGATTATTATGAATCTGAGATTAAGAAACAGCTTAACGAAACGGCAGACTCTTTAATCATCGGGAAAACACTGGCAATATTAAGTAAGAAAACCAATATTCCGGAAAATACGTTGAATATTATTATGAGTATTTTCAAGACAGCAGAGTCAATTATTAAGGATACTTACGCTGATTACGAAGCTGCTTTAAAGAGACTTGATCCTTACGGCCATTACGACATCGCGTTGGCGGAATTCCAGCAGAGAGTTTACGATCAGGGATTCAGCCTGAAACTTGTCGAAGAAATTCCGGATGTCGTAAGAAAGATTTACGGCCATTGATAACGAATGTCATCCAAATACGTACGTAGTGAAGTTCCATCCCGTGTCTGCGGAAATACGAAAGTATACAAAGGAGTTTCGAGTTGAAAAGGCAATATAAGTTTTTGGTGATGCTGATCCTGGCAATCGGTGTACTCGGCATGCTTCCCGCTTGCGGCAAGGATGCCAAGAAGAACGAGAGTAATCCCGACACGGTCACGGTTTCGCCCACTGCGGAACCGACGATCACCTCGGAACCGACGCCGACTGCGGAGCCGTCTCCCACTTCGGAGCCTACTCCGACGATTTCGGTGGACGATCTGTCAACCGAGGAGATCGAACTGTCCAAACTTCCGATCAAGTTGACCGTTCCGAAAGCGGCGGTAAGGAAGGAGACGGAGGATTCGTTCTACGCTGAGACGGATGAGTATCTGTTGTATGCGTTCGGATCCGACACATACAATGACGGTATCATCCTGGATGAGATCGACATTGCTTCAATGCTCAGCAACGAGGACAAAAGAATTGAACTGCCGAATATTCTGCGGCTTAAGAAAGCAGTGCCCACAGAGGAGTCGGAGGTGAAACTTTACTCCAACGTAAATGGTGCCGGAGCGGTCTTCTGCCTGCTGTCCGAGGTGGAGTTGGATAATACGGAAGGCAAGAAGGTGAGCGGAAGCGGAGCCCTTATGGTTTACGGTGCACAGGAGGTCGGCATCTATGTGATCGTCGGTGTCCTGAAGGACACAGCCGCGGCATCGGACCGTGCCGAGTCGATACAGAGCATGCTGCAGGATTGCGTGCGCAGTGTTCAGCAGACCGGCAAGCTGAGGGCCGACTGCTATATCTGGGACGAGACAATGCCGGACGGGACTAGTGTTGTCGCAGTCTTTAAGAACGGCGTGATCAGTGAGGTCGAAGAGGTTGAAGACGGGTTCAGGCTTTACTTTAATGAGGACAAAACCGGATTCTATCTGATCCAGCACTGGAACAAATATTCCGGGATCTCAACCGGCGATGAGTATCTTGAAGACCTGAAACGCAAGATCGGTGAGGACAATGTTTCCTACTCCAAGATCAGCGGTGCAAGGGGAATGATGCTTTACCGTCGTATGAAGGTCATCAGCACGGAGGGTGATGCCAAGTATGTGGACGACGTGCTCGTTCACCTGGGCGAGGACGGCAGCTTATGGCTGGTCGATGTCTGCGGAACGTCGAAGGACGTGAGTGATCAGGCGGAAAATCTTGTTACGCTTCTTTGGTCGCTTCACAAGAGATAATGCTTCTGCGGCTTTGCACAACAGAGTTGCGGTTATGGCAAGAATAACGTAATTGTAAAAGAAATACCGTCGGCTGGTAACGGCCGGCGGTATTTTTGTGTTGTTCGATGTGTATTTTCAGCGTTCGCTGTGTTTCACTGTGTTTGGTATATGCGGCCGCGTCATTTTCCGCGCTCGCGGGCTCGCATGTCGCGGAAGAATTCGCTGAGCAGGGCGCTGCACTCGTCCGCGAGGACGCCGTCCGTGATCTCAACCTGGTGGTTGAACTCCTTCATCTGGAGGAGGTTGAGGATGGACCCGGCGCAGCCGGCCTTGGGGTTGGGGGCACCGACGACGACGCGGTCGATGCGCGCCTGGACGAGAGCGCCGGAGCACATCTGGCAGGGCTCGAGCGTGACGTACATCGTGCAGCCCTCGAGGCGCCAGTCGCCGAGCTTGCGGCAGGCCTGGCGGATCGCGATGATCTCGGCGTGCGCGAGCGTGGAGTGCGACGTGAGGCGGCGGTTGAAGCCGCGCCCGATGACCCGGCCGTCACAGACGATGACACAGCCGATCGGGACCTCGCCGAGAGCCATTGCGCGCTTGGCCTGGTGGATCGCTTTGCGCATGAAAAAAGAATCGTCGGGCAGAGAAACCGGCATAGTAACAAGCTCCTTTCCGGACGTTGCGCGGGGCGTCGCGTCCGCAGATCGTGTCTGACGGCACAAGTGTCAAGCACTATTTTCCTCAAGTATACCATTCAAAGGCAAAAATGTATAGAAATATTGCAAAAAACGCGAATAATTGAAAATTTGACATTGAAAACGGCGTGGAAAGAGTGTAAAATGCCAATATAAACCGCGAAAAAGTGTCGTGTTCGTCGAAAACTCGCGTTCCCGACACATACGATGCGGATATTTGGGAAAATGCGGCCGCATCGGGCGGCCGGTTACGGAAACAGGTGCGCAGGTAGGCAACCGCGGGATGGGCTGCGAAGCCGGAGGAGAACATGAGCCTGGGAAAACAAAAGAAAATCGGCGTGTTGATCTCGAAGCCGACGGCTGAGTACCAGCACGACATTCTGTGCAGCATTGAGAGACGTGCTGCGTCATATGGATATTACACTCTTGTGTATTCCATCTTCGGCGGATACGGTAAGAACGAGCTTTTTGTGCGCGGCGAGCGCATGCTGGCCGATCTTCCGGACTTCCGCAATCTTGACGGGATTCTTTTATGCCTTGATACATTTACCGATGACACGGTGGTCAACCGGCTGCTGGAGCGCGTGCGGATGAGGGCGACGTGCCCCGTTGTGTGCGTTCGCAGGCAGTACGACGGTTACCACAGTGTTCTTGTCGACGACCGGAATTCCATGGTGGGCATCGTAGATCACCTTGTGCAGGAGCACGGGTACCGCGATTTCTGCTATGTCAGCGGGCCGAAGGATCACCCGGATGCCATCAACCGTCTGGACTGCTTCAAGAGAATGATGGCGAAATATGAGATCCCCCTCGGTGAGGACGACATATTTTACGGGGATTTCTGGCGCAATATGGGCGATGCGGCAGTGGCGGAGCTTCTGGACATCCGCGCGGATTACCCCGACGTGATCGTGTGCGCGAACGACTATATGGCGATGGCCGTATGCAACGCGCTGGCCGACCGCGGGATCAAGGTGCCGGACGAGATTGCGGTCACGGGATTTGACGACGCGAGGGACGCGGAGACGCAGATCCCGTCGATCACTTCCGTGCGTGTCGACGTGGAAGGCATGGGCCGGCGGGCTGTCGATATGCTCGTATCGCTGATGAAAAATGAGACCGTTCCGACGATCGACTATGTTCCGACGCAGGTCGTGTGCCGCGAGTCGTGCGGCTGCAAGGGCGACGGTCTGCAGGGCGCTGCGGCGGCGGTGCGCAAGTACTTCGAGTCGACGCGGCTGGCGGACCACAACAATATGCAGACCGTCTTCATGAGCATCGATGTGGAAAATGCCGACAACATGGATGATCTGAACGAATGTATATACACATACATTTTCAACAACGACGACTTCCGTGATTTCTTCATCGTCCTGAATGACAGCGACTGGGGGACGGTGGAGCCGGAGGATATGCGGACCTTCACGGACAAGGTGCACCTGCGCACGGCGATCCAGGAGACGATCCTGCTCGGGCATGTGGACCAGGTGTTCTCGCGGGAGGACATCCTTCCGGATGAGTACGTCTACGACGTGCCGTGCGGATATTATATCGTGCCGTTGCATTTTCAGGAGCTGTGCTACGGCTATGCGATGATCAATTTCCGCGACCACGAGGCGCCGCGCGCGTTCTTCCAGTACATCATCACGATCATTAGCAATGTCCTGGAGCGACTGCGCATCAACCGGCGGATGAAGCAGCTGGTCGACAAGCTCTCCAGCCTCTACATAAGCGACGTGCTGACGGGGCTGAAGAACCGCTACGGGTTCGAGGAGGACTCGCAGCGCCTGTTCGAGCAGGTGAAGGACAGCGAGCGGACGCTGGCGATCATCTCCATCGATATGGACAACCTCAAGGGGATCAACGACAATTACGGACACGCCCAGGGCGATGTTGCGCTGCGCGCGATCGCCAACTCGATCTGCGCGGCCTGCTACGCCAACGAGCAGTGCTACCGCATCGGCGGCGACGAGTTCCAGGTGCTTGCGACGGACTACACCGACGATGACGTGAACCGCTTCTACGAGCGCTTCGACGCGTTCCTGGAGGATTACAACAACCGTTCGAAGAAACCGTATATGGTATACGCGAGCTACGGGCATGTCATCTGCAAGGGATCGGAGGGCCGCGAGCTCGGCGAGTGGATGACTCTGAGCGACGACCTGATGTACTCCAACAAATCGGTCAACAAGAAGCAGCGCAGTTATTTCCGCGATGTGATCAGAAATCTCGATAACGAGGAATAAAGGCCCGGGAGGGCTGTGGCAACGGAGACGGTGACTGTGGATCATTCAACAGAGACTATAGAGAAGATGCGGCGCGAGTTCGCCGCGAGATTCGGAGACTGCGAGGGCGCGCGGGTGTATTTTGCGCCGGGGCGCGTCAACCTGATCGGGGAGCACACCGACTACAACGGCGGGCACGTGTTCCCGTGTGCGCTGACCATCGGAACATACGCGGTTGCGCGGCTTCGGGAGGACCGGAACCTTCGGATGTACTCGATGAATTTTCCGGAGAACGGTGTGATCGAGAGCTCGCTCGACGGGCTTGCGTACCGCGCCGAGGACGGATGGACAAACTACCCGAAGGGTGTGCTGTGGGCTGCGCGGGAGCAGGGCTACGCAGCGGACCGCGGGCTCGACATTCTCTACTACGGGACGATCCCGAACTCGTCGGGGCTCTCCTCGTCGGCGTCGATCGAGGTGCTGACGGGCGAGGTGCTGCGGGACCTGTTCGGATTTGACTATGACGGGATCGCGAACGCGAAGATCGGGCAGCGCGCGGAAAATGCCTTTATCGGCGTCAACTGCGGCATTATGGACCAGTTTGCGATCGCGATGGGGCGCAGGGACTGCGCGATTTTCCTCGACACGGCGACGCTCGCATACGAGTACGCGCCGATCCGTATGGACGGGGTTCGCATCGTCATTGTGAACACGAACCACAAGCGGGGACTCGGGGAATCCAAATACAACGAGAGACGCGCGGAGTGCGAGGAAGCGCTTGAGGAGTTGCGTACGGCAGCATCACAGGGCAGCGAGCCGTCGGGCCGGAGGGAGATCCCTTCGCTGGGCGCGCTGACGGAGGCGGAGTTCGAGGCGATGGCGGATGTGATCAAGTCCCCGGTGAGACGCCGCAGAGCCCGCCACGCGGTGTACGAGAACCGGCGCACGATGCGCGCGGTGAAGGCACTCAAAGAAGGCGATCTCGCGGAGTTCGGGCGGCTGATGAACGAGTCGCACATCTCCCTGCGGGACGATTACGAAGTGACCGGAAGAGAGCTTGACACGCTCGCGGAAGCCGCATGGGCGGTGCCCGGCGTGATCGGCGCGAGGATGACCGGGGCCGGTTTCGGCGGCTGTGCGGTGTGCCTGGCGCGGGAGGAGGCCGTCGCGGACCTGATCCGCGAGGTCGGTGAGCGATATGAGAGAGAGATCGGCTATCCGGCGACATTTTACGTTGTAGAGATCGGGGACGGGCCGGTCAGGCTGGCGTAGAACGTCCGCGAGGACGATTTTCCGATAGACATCAAAGAAACCTGTCAGAAGAGAGGGAGGAGCAACGATGAGACTGGAGGACAATGAACGGAAGAAAATGCTGACCATTTTCGCGAAGAACCTGCCGACATACCGCAAGAACATGAAGCTGTCGCAGGAAGAATTCGGCGAGACGATCGGAATTACGAGGCAGACGGTCAGTTCCATTGAGCGAGGGGCGTACCCTCTGACGTGGGCGATTTTCCTGTCATGCCTGTTCATATGCACCGGACAGCCCCGCGCGAGAAAACTGATCCTGAATTCCTATGCGGGGGAGCCGGTTTTGCTCGGCTTCCTGAACGAGCTTGTCGGTGACAAGGGAAGCATGTCCGCAGAGGGCGGCAACGGCACGGCGCGCCAGGTTTACTACGGCACCTGCACGATCAAGGGCGACAACCAGTACACGATCGTGGAGTGTGACGCCGGCGTGAGCGAGATGCTCGGGCTCTCGGAGGAATCCGGCAGCGCGGAGAGCGGCCGTCGCACATCGCGCAGCGCGGCTTCGGGCCGGCTCGGCAGCTACCTTGACTACGTGTATCCCGACGACCGCGAGGCGATCCGTCGCATCCTCGACGAGAAGATCCGCAAGCAGATGGTCGTCTGCATCGAGCACCGCCTGATCTCGGCCGAGGGCCGCGCAGTGCCGGTACAGTGCTTCGTGCGCAGACAGAAGAAAATGATGAAGAACGGTCTGTTCGACATCACCATCACGCAGATCACCGGGGAAATGCTTCGCAAGCGCCAGGTTTCCGGCCTTCTCGAGTCGCTTCCCGTGGGCGTTTCGGTGTTCGAGTACCAGGGCCGCATCGCGCGCGACAACGTGCCGGAGATCGTGTACGCCAACGATGTATTTTACGACATCATCGGACACACGAAGGAGCAGTTCACCCAGATTCATGACAATTTCTTCCCCGCGGTTGTGTCCGCGGATGACAATAAGTCCGTGATGCGTCTGTTCGACGCACGGCTTGAGACCAACGCCGTCTCGTCGGCGGAGTTCCGCGTGAACCGGTTCGACGGCAGCGTGGCGTGGGTCCACTGCAACGCGCTCGTCGTGTGGCGCTCGGAGGAGGGCCACTCGCTCGTGAGCTGCGTGCTGACCGACATCACGCAGCGCATCAACGCCGAGATGAGCATGAAGCATCAGCTCGACCGCTACCGCCAGCTTGAGGACATCTCGGACGACGTGCAGTTCGGCTACGATGTCGTTGAGGACCGCCTGAGCATCCCCACCAGGATCAGCGAGCAGTTCGGCTACGACGGCGTGGTCGCCGGCGTGATGAGCGGCAATCTTCCTGCGGAGTTTGTCCACGCGGAGGATTATGAGTCGTTCATGCAGGTGTACCGTAACGCGCTCTCCGGCATCAACGGCAAGGGCGAGTTCCGCATCAAGCTGGACAACAAGGAATACAAGTGGTGCAAGCTCAATATGATCGGCATCAAGGACGCGAACGGCGCGGTGATCTACATCTACGGCCGTCTGACGGTCATCGACGAGGAGCGTCGCCGCCAGAAGGAGCGCAGCAACGACCGGATGATCATCAACCGCCTGAACTCGACGGACCGCCTGACCAACCTGTACAACCGCACGGCGTTCCGCGGCCGCGTGCAGGAGGTGCTCGCCGATCCGGAGATGGATCCCGTGCACGCCATCATTTACTGCGACATCAATGATTTTTCGTACATCAACGAAAAATTCGGATATCCCGCGGGCGACCGCATCCTGAAGGACTTCGGTTCGATGTTCCTTCGCAAGGGCAAGCGGTGCTTCGCCTGCCGTATCCACTCCGACTACTTCCTCATCTATGTGAACGGGCAGTCGGAGGAGCAGGTCATCGCGAAGCTCAAGAGCTGGTCGAAGGTTTTCGTGGAGCACCAGTCGAAGGTGTACCCCGGCATCGACATTCAGCTGACGAACGGTGTTTATTTCCTGCGCCGCGGCGAGCATGACATCGCGCTCGCGATGGACAACGCCAACCTTGCGCGCAAACAGGCGAAGGCGGAGCAGAACAGTCTCTACTGCATCTGCACCGACGAGCTCCGCGCGAAGCGCTCGTACGAGCAGACGATCGCCGGCGAGATCCAGACCGCGATCCGCGACAACAAGATCGAAGTGTTCCTGCTGCCGAAGTTCTCCCTCGAAGGCCGCCGCGTCATCGGCGCCGAGGCTCTTGCCCGTTGGGTCAACGACGACGGAACCTACCGTTCTCCTGCGGACTTCATTCCGATCCTGGAGAAGACCGGCCATATCACGGACCTCGACTTCTGCATCTACACCAACGTGCTGCAGACGCTCCGCAACTGGAAGAAGAAGGGCATCCCGATGGTGCCGATCTCGGTCAACTTCTCGAAGCACAACAACAGTTTCGCCAAATTCGACGAGCGCATCAGCCGCCTCGCCGAGCAGTACGGCGTCGACGGACGATTCCTCGAGCTCGAGGTCAATGAGGCGATGCTCGCCGCGGACCAGCTGAGCGCGAGCAGCAGTATCAAGGACCTTCAGCGCCGCGGCTTCACCATCACGCTCGATGACTTCGGCTCCGGCAATGAATCGCTGTCGATGCTGATCACGGCGCCGGTTGACCACGTGAAGATCAGCCGGAACTTCCTCAAGAACATCGGTACCTCCCGCGCCGAGCAGGAGTATGTGCGCTGCATGTGCGATATGATCGCATCCGTGCACAAGGAGGCAGTGTTCGAGGGCGTGGAGACCGAGGAGCAGGCGGAATTCCTTCACAGCTGCGGTTTCACGACGGCGCAGGGCTACCTCTTCGAGCGCCCGATGCCGATCGCGGAGTTTGAGAAGAAGTACCTGAAGAAGGCGTGACACGTTCTTTCGGCGGGCGTTTTCACCCGGCAGGGACGGGTTCCCGTGCGTCCGTGAGGGACTCATTTTCCGAAAAATGCTTGACAATTGCGCGAAACAAGAGTAGATTAGCGCATTATATATCAAAAAAAGATGCCTTCACGTATCACACGCGGGCATCGGGGAGGTTACCATGGATCTGATCACTGTAAAAGAGCTGTTTAGGCAGCGCGAGGACTATTTCGGCAAGACGGTCTCCGTCGGAGGCTGGGTAAGAAGTAATCGCGACTCGAAGAATTTCGGATTCCTGGTGATCAATGACGGAACTTATTTTGAGACGCTTCAGGTCGTGTACACCGACGCGCTCGCTAACTTTGAGGAGATCACGCACTTCGGCGCCGGCGCTGCGGTGATCGTGACCGGCACGCTCGTGGCTACGCCCGATGCGAAGCAGCCTTTCGAGATCCAGGCGACGGAGGTCGCGCTCGAGGGTGCGTCCGACCCGAGCTATCCGATGCAGAAGAAGCGCCACACATTGGAATATCTGCGCACGATGACGCATCTGCGCCCGCGCACCAACACGTTCCAGGCGGTGTTCCGCGTTCGTTCGCTCGCGGCTTACGCCATCCACAAATTCTTCCAGGAGAGAGGCTTTGTCTACGTTCACACCCCGCTCATCACGGGCAGCGACTGTGAGGGTGCCGGCGAGATGTTCCAGGTGACGACGCTCGATCTCGCGAACGTTCCGATGACCGAGGACGGCAAGGTCGATTTCTCGAAGGATTTCTTCAACAAACCCACGAACCTGACCGTCAGCGGCCAGCTCAACGGCGAGACGTTCGCGATGGCGTTCCGCAACATCTACACCTTCGGACCAACCTTCCGTGCGGAAAATTCGAACACCACGCGCCACGCGGCGGAGTTCTGGATGATCGAGCCGGAGATTGCGTTCGCGGATCTCAAGGATGACTGTGACCTTGCGGAGTCGATGCTCAAGTACATCATCAACTATGTTCTGGAGAACGCTCCCGAGGAGATGGAGTTCTTCAACAACTTCGTCGACAAGGGCCTTCTGGAGAGACTGCAGCATGTGGCAAGCTCCGATTTCGGCCGCGTGACCTACACCGACGCGATCAAGCTTCTCGAGCAGAACAACGACAAATTCGAATACAAGGTTTACTGGGGTTGCGATCTGCAGACCGAGCACGAGCGCTACCTCACCGAGCAGATCTTCAAGAAGCCTGTCTTCGTCACGGACTATCCGAAGGAGATCAAGGCGTTCTACATGAAACTGAACCCGGACGGAAAGACGGTTGCGGCAGCGGACTGCCTCGTGCCCGGCATCGGCGAGATCATCGGCGGTTCCCAGCGTGAGGACGACTATGACAAGCTCGTCGCGCGCATCGAGGAACTCGGGATGAAGAAGGAGGACTACAACTTCTATCTCGACCTCCGCAAATACGGCTCCGCACGCCACGCGGGCTTCGGCCTCGGCTTCGAGCGTTGCATTATGTACCTCACCGGTATGAGCAACATCAGAGACGTCATTCCGTTCCCCCGTACCGTAAACAATTGCGACCTGTAATGTTAACTTCTGCGGCCCCGTGCGAACGTGCGGGGCCGTGAACAGACTTTATAACTGCTTACACAAGGATGAACCCATGATCAGTACGCTGCAGGAATACATGTCGTACCCTTTCGTACGATACGCGCTTTTCGTCGCGGTGATGATCTCCTTAAGCTCCGCGCTTTTGGGGGTCATTCTTGTGTTGAAACGATTTTCCTTCATCGGCGACGGATTGTCGCACGTCGCATTCGGCGCGATGGCGATCGCCTCGGTGATGAAACTGACCAACAACCTGTGGTTCGTGTTCCCGGTCACGATCGTGGCTGCGATCCTTCTTCTGTGGACCGGGCAAAATAAAAAGATCAACGGGGATGCGGCGATCGCGATGATCTCCGTGGGCGCTCTGGCGGTCGGCTATCTGATGATGAACTTGTTCAAGACTTCGGCCAACATATCCGGTGACGTCTGCAGCACGCTGTTCGGCTCGACATCGCTGCTGACTCTCAAGGAGGAGGACGTGTGGCTGTGCCTCGCGATGTCCCTCGTGGTGATCGCCGTGTTTGTGGTGTACTACTACCGGATCTTTGCAGTGACATTTGACGAGACCTTCGCGCGCGCGGCGGGGCTTCGCGCCTCGGCGTACAATCTGCTTGTCGCCTCGGTCACGGCCGTCATCATCGTGCTTGCGATGAACCTGGTCGGATCGCTGCTCGCGTCGGCGCTGATCATTTTCCCCGCGCTCTCCGCGATGCGTATGTTCAAAAGCTTCCGCGGTGTGACGCTGTGCTCCTCGGTGCTCGCGCTTGTCACCTCCGTGTTCGGCATCGCGATCTCCATACTTGCGGGAACGCCTGTCGGCTCCACGATCGTCGTGCTTGACATCGTTATGTTCATCTTCTTCGCGGTAGCGGGAAGAGTGACCGGAAGGGGCTGACACCCACCGAAGTAAGAAAAAGCCACCCTGATGGGTGCTCAAACAAGAAAACACACCCACCGAACGGCGGAAACCGCTGCGCGGTGGGTGCTTTTTTTTCCGCTTTCACTAGACCAAGCCAAAAGAAAAACAGTGGGTGCAGCCTCCATAGCCGGCACCCACTGATTCCTGCTGTTTGACTTTTGATAGGTGATCGTCCCTCGTCAATCCTGCGTTGCTGCAATTTCCGCTGCGACAGATGCATCGGCGACAGTCGTCTCGACGGATGCGACGCCGTTTCCGGTCAGGAGCGTTCTCGTGTATGCGTTTCGCAGCAGGGCCGCGAGCAAGAGCCCGCCGAAGATGCCGCAGGCGATGATCTCACCGGCGGTGACCGTGACTACGATGAACCAGAATGCATACTCCAACTCGAGACCGAACTTGAGGATCGGCGGGATGATCACGGCGTTGGCGATGATCGGGGGAAGTGCAAACAGGATCGTGAGGATCACGACGCGAAGGACCGAAACTTTGCCGGCAGCTTCTTTGTCGGATCTGCCGAGTGCTTTCGCGCGGACTGCACGGCCGATCAGGTATGTGCCGAGCGCGCCGATCAGTGTGGCAACAGGTCCGAACACGATATCCCACGCGGTTGCGCTGGCAATCAGGTTCGTGAGAAGACATCCGACGTAAAGTCCGGGGATTGCCGATGCGAAAAATGCGGGCAGTATCGTCAACGCTTCGGAGATGCGGCACTGGATGACGCCGCTGCTGAGGTGGAGCGTTTCGGAGAGCATGGACAGAATAACATAGAGCGCGGCGATCACAGCCGCCTGGGTGATGAACAGAACAGGGTTCCGTTTCAGAGAAGCATTTTGTTTCATAAAGAAACCTCCATAGTTTTGTTTTAGGTGAGGATGGTTTCGAACTCACCGTTGTGTGATTGTGTGCGACGGGCAGCCTTCTGTCGGAAGCATCCGAGGGCAGGCCTCAGCGCCGCAACGCAGAGCATAGCACAGTGCGCGCGTTCTGTCAACGGAAAATAAAAGCACTCTCAAAACAGTTTGGGCACTCCCTCCTTTTTGTGGTATATTGAAAAAGGATGCTGATACCCCGCGAAACGGAGGAAAGGAACGCGCAATGAAATACAAAAGCTCGGTGATAATCGCATTTGCGGTGCTGCTGATCTTTCTCGGCACTTATTTTCTGCCTTTTCTGAAGTCGGCCAACACCGAAAACCGCACGCTCGCGACGTTCGGCATGGTGGTTCGACCCGAGAAGGACTCCGTGGTGTACCGCGACAGTCCGGCGGAGCGGCTTGACGCAGCACTCTCCGATCAGTTTGCGTTTCGCGAGGCGGCGGTGAACCGCTATCTGCGCCTGTTCAACAGCACCGAGAACTTCGTCTACGGCCTGATGAAGCGGTTCGACAAGGCGGAGGAGCACCAATATTCGCTGCAGGTCGTCGGCGATTACGTGCTGATCAAGGACACGGAGTACATCTCGGTGTACCCGTACACCACCCCTCTGAGCGAGGCGGATCTGCAGAAGCACGCCGATCAGATCCGGCTTCTCCACGATCTCTATCCGGATCTGAAAATGTATGTCTACTACGTCACGCAGGCGTATGACACGTCGTGGTTTGACGATTTCATCGGCACGACCTCCGGGGACCACTACCGCGAGATCAAGGAAGCGCTGCCCGATTATGTCGACACCGACTGTCTGGTGTACGAGGACCTCGCGGATTATCTGAACATTCATTTCAAGACCGATCACCACTGGAACCACAGGGGTGCGCAGCGCGGATACGAGAACATCTGCGCAATGCTTCGGGACGACTTTGAGCTCGGAAAGATCCGTGTGCCGGTGTCGGAATTTGCGGCTTCCGATACGTACGGGTTCCGATTCCGCGGAAGTTACGCGAAGGGTTTGGGGAAAATGTACCAGGGCACCTTCGACGATTTTTCGTTCTATGAGTATGATCTGCCGGATCGGGAGACGGCGGCGATCGACCCCGAGACACGCAGGGAGATACCGCTCGAGAAGATCGGCCTGTACGATGAGTACAGCCGCGGTGAGATCGACAAGAGCAAGAATATGGACCACTACATCCGCATGTACGGTGCGGGCAGGGGAACGGACGGCGAACTCTACAAGGATTCGGCGTATCCTTTCGTGATCCGCAACAGCGAGGGCAACGGCAGGAATCTGCTGATCGTCGGCGACTCGTACGGCAGAGCGGTGCGCGATCCGCTGGCGTCGCACTTCGACACGACGGTGTACATTGACTACCGGAATCTCGCGGCTGTGCCGATCGACTACCTGATCGAGCACTACGGGATCGACGCGATGGTGCTGTGCTCCCACGTGTCCCTGTGGAACGAGAACGGATATTACTTTACTTTCGGGGAGGACGAATAATGGTTTTTGCGAGCCTTTCATTTCTCATCGTCTTCCTGCCGGTCCTGGCGATCGTGTATTTTGCGATGCCGGCGAAGCTGAAGAACGCAAGGCAGTATGTGCTGCTGATCTTCTCCCTGATCTTCTACGGGGCGGGCGAGCCGCTCTACATTTTCCTGATCATCGCGTGCATTGCGGTGACGTGGGCACTGTCCGCGTGCGTCGGAGAGAGGAAGCGTTGGGCGCTCGTCGCGGCGATCCTGGTTAACCTCTTGCCGCTGCTCGTCACCAAATACGCGGGATTTTTCGCGGACAATGTAAACGCGGTGTTCGGCGCGGAGAAACTGCTCATTCCGCGCATCGTTATGCCGATCGGTATCTCATTTTACACATTCCAGGTGATCACTTACATTGTCGACCTGTACCGGGGAAAGATCGAGAGACAGAAGAATCCGCTGCTTTTCGGCCTGTATGTCATGTTCTTCCCGCAGCTGATCGCCGGTCCGATCGTAAAGTATTCGGAGGTGGCGGAGCAGCTGGAGAAGCCGGATGTGAGCTGGGACAACATCCGCTTCGGCGCGGGGCGCTTCATCCTCGGACTGGGCAAGAAAGTACTGATCGCAAATCAGGCGGGCTACATCGCGGATGCGATATGCGCGAGCACGATCCGCTCGCTGTCGCCGGGTATGGCATGGCTGTGCGTCGCGGCGTACACGGTTCAGATCCTGTTCGATTTCGCGGGCTACTCGGAGATGGCGATCGGACTCGGAGCTATCTTCGGATTCCACTATCCTGATAACTTTGACGACCCTTACACCTCCGTCTCCGTGTCGGAATTCTGGAGGAGATGGCACATTACGCTCGGGCGCTTCTTCCGCGAGTACGTCTACATCCCGCTCGGCGGCAACCGCGTGAGCAAGGTGAGATGGGTGCTCAACATAATGATCGTGTGGTCGCTGACCGGCCTGTGGCACGGCGCGTCATGGAATTTTGTGCTCTGGGGATTTTACTACGGAATACTGATCATCATCGAGAGAATTACGGGGGCGTCGAAGTGGATGCCCAAGGTGCCGGGGTGGATCCTCACGATGCTCTTCGTCATGGTGGGGTGGGGCATATTCCTGTGCGACGGCTTCGCCTTCGGGGAGATGTTCGCGTTCCTCGGCAGGCTCTTCTTCCTCGGCGGGGAGACGGTCAATCCGGTCACGATCGGGTCGCTGCGGCTCGCGGGATACCTTCCGTTCCTCGCGCTCGGACTGCTTCTCTCGACGCCCTGCGGCGTCGTGCTCCGTCGGAAAATAACGGCGTGGAAGGGCAGGGACAACGCGGTGGTCGCCGCACTTTCGGACATTGTGCTGATCGGGATCCTGGTAGCCTCGCTCATTTTCCTGCTGGGCGGGACGTACAATCCGTTCATCTACTTCCGGTTCTGATATCTGATAAAAGTTGAGTGACATAAAAAACGCCGCCTTGCGGGTGCGGGCGGCGTTGTGCGCTAGGATCAGCTGTGATCGGCACGTCTGCGGTGCCTGCGGCGTTTCTTCGCGGGTGCCGGAGGATCCGGGATCTCCAGCACGTAGGATTCGTAAACATTGAGTATTGTTGTGGGGCCGTAAGCGATCGGCCCCTTTTTCTTGTAGGAGTAGTTGGCGTGCACGTGGCCGTGGACATGGTATGCGGGGTGGTAGCGGTCCAGCATTTTCACGAACGCCTCAAAGCCCGTGTGCGTGAGGTCCTCACAGTCTCCGAGCCCCTTCGCGGGCGAGTGCGTCACGAGCAGGTCGAAGCCGTGGCTGCGCCAGATGCGGTAGCGAAGCTTCCGCACGCGGTGATTCATCTCCGAGTCGGTGTACTGGTTGATGCCGGGGCGGTAGCGCATCGAGCCGCCGAGGCCGACGATGCGGAGCCCCCGGAAATGATAAATTTTGCCGTCGATGCACGTGCAGCCTTCCGGCGGTGTCTGCTCATAGCAGTCGTCGTGGTTGCCGTGCACGTAGAGCACCGGCGCCTTGGTGAAGGTCGCGAGGAACGAGAGATACTGCGGCGCCAGATCACCGCATGAGATGATGAGGTCGTACGGATCCAGCTTGCCGGGCTCGTAGAAGTCCCAGAGCGATTTCGATTCTTTGTCGGAGACGATGAGTATTTTCATGGGAGGTCGGGTTCCTTCCTGGTGTTTTTAGGCACAGCGGTAGAGCACGATCAATTTTTACGCAGTGACACCGCTTCAGTCGGCGGTGTCGGTCACGCCGGAGTTTCCGGCAGCCGTATCGCCGGCGCCGGCGTCCGCATCGACGGAGAGCTCCTCGGGCGCATTGCCCTCGAGGAAGTCCGGCACATCCTCCTTATCCCTCTGCGGTCCGTCGGGGATCGCTGCGGGAGCCGGCACCGGGCTCGAGTCGCTTAGGTGCGTATCGGCTTCCGGGCGGAAAATTCCCTGTGCCTCGATGAAGGCGCGGTACTCGTCGCGGATGTCGTCGATCGCCGGCAGGAAGCCGTGCACATTGTACAGGAGCTTGTCCATCTTGAGGATGTCCTCGGGCTTGAGTCCGTCACCGGCCTCCAGCTGCGAGCCGTCCCGGAATTTCAACAATTCGGAAAACGGATTGAACCCGCCGGTCGTGAGCGAGTTGCGAAGGATCTTCAGCAGAAGCTTCGTGCCGGTCGGAATGCGGTCGGAGTAGATCACGTCGATGGCGCCCGCGGACATGCCCCACCAGTAGTTGAGCGCGCGGTTGCCGGCGGACTCCTCCTCGTCCTTCCAGTTGCCGTTCAGGATCGACTGCAGGATGTCCTCGTACATTTTCCCCCAATGCCACACGGGAAGCGCGTAGTTTTTCGCGACATCCTCACCGTTTCGGCGGAAGAGTCCGAACTCGCGCGAGAGGCTTCCCGGCGCGTTCAGGTCGCGGCTCGAGATCAGGGTGATACCCTTCTCACGGAAGCGTTCCTTCGGCTCGTTGCCCTTGACGGTCGACCACTCGAGGTACACCTCGGCCTTCGGATTGACCATCCGCGCGCCGAGCGCGAACGCGTTGATGCTCGCGGTCACGCCGAAGATCGGATAATCCGCAACGTAGCCGATGCGGTCGTCCGTCGCCAGCGCACCGGCCAGCGCGCCGATCATAAATTTCGCCTCGTACATGCGCAGGTAGTAGGAGCGCACGTGGCGCGACGAAAGGTTCAGCGAGCAGTTGAGGACCTTCACCTCAGGATGCTCGACGGCGACCTTCGCACATGCCGGAAAATACTGCGGAGAGGTCGTGAAGATCACGTTGTAACCGTCGGCGATCAGCTGTTCCATCGTCTCAACGGCATTTTCCGTAGTCACGCCGAACACGGCCTCGGTGTTGATCCGCTTGCCGAAGACTTCGTCGACATATTCGCGGCCGAGCTCATGCGAGTATGTCCAGGCGCTGATCTCCTTCGGCTTCTCGTAAACCCACGCGGCTGCGTAGGTCTTCGGGGACATAAGCATCGAGAAGGTGTGCTTCTTCGGCTCCGTGATGGGGTTTAAGGAGATCGAGATCGTGCGGTGGTGGCTGTACAGCTCGAACTCGTTCCATATTTTCCCGATGTTGTCGCGGAACTCCGCCGCGAGCGCCTCCTTCGCCTCCTCGTACCCGAATATGCTCAGGTATACGAGAAATGCGTCCGACGTCGTGAGCGCGAGCTTGTTGCCGCCGCGCGCGAGAAATTCCTTGCTGAACGCGATGTAGGCGGAGCGGAAGTCCGCTTTCATTGTGTCGTCCCACGACAGCTCCGTGTTGTTGTAGGTCGCCTTCATCAGGAGCGAGTAACTTCCCTCCTTCGAGAAGGACAGGTAGTTGATCTGGGTCTTTTCATAGAAATCCAGGAATTCGTAGTACATCTGGACTTCCCGTGCGTCGGTCCGCTTCGGGATGATGCGCGTCACGTAACCCTCGATCGTCACGGCGCCCATACAGAGCGAGACGCTCACGCGCTTGTTGCCCTCCTGGACGTAAAATTTGTCGAGGAACTCGTAGGCGATGATGGGGTCGCGCATTCCCTCGGCCTCCATCGACTCGTAGAGGTTGGCCCACTTCATCGCGAACTCGGAATCCTTGTCCAGAAGCGGCATAAAATTGCGCGCGAACGCGTTGCTGCGTCCCTCGTTGTATGTGCCCGCGATCTTCTCAATCGGGATGTCGACCAGCCCGAGCTTGACGCGGCTGTCGACCTCAAAGCGCTCAAGCATATCGTCCAGGCACACCAGATAGGGGTGGATACCTTTGGATACGCAGTAGTCGTATTCCTTGTCACCGGCCTTTTTGGCCTTGATGTATTCGTCAATGTTCATCCTTTGTTCCTTTCGTGCGTGCGTTTCGTCGGAAAACGGTTTCTTCCGCCGCGGGCACTCGTGATCCTTCCGGTGGAGTATCATATCTCCCGATTTGCCTTCACATAAGCCGCAGCGTGACGTCCCCCGCGGAGACCGCCTCCTCGCTTCCGTCCGGCAGCGTTACGATCAGTCGTCCTTCCGCGTCGATTGCGACGGCGTGAGCGGGGCGGGCATTTTCCGGCTTAGTGATATCATCGAGAAGCCACACATCCTTCCCGAAGAGATAGTCCGATGCGCGGTAGCGCGCCATATAGGAGAGTTCCGCATTTTCCGCGGCGCCTGCTGTTTCTGCGTTGCCTGCCTTGCCGGCGGAGGTTAATTCGTCATAGTATCCGAGGATCCGGTTGACCACCTCGGCGAGCAGCCGCTCGCGAAAGCCCTCCGGCATTGCGCCGTACGGGTACAGCGCGCCGGCAACCCCGGCGGCAGTCCCCGTGAAGCCGCCGAGCGGTTCCTCCAGGTTGATCCCGAAGCCGAGCGAAGTGTACGCGATCCGGTCGGTGCCGGGAACCAGCGAGGATTCGGCGAGGATCCCGCAGACTTTGCGGTCTCCGAGATAAATGTCGTTCACCCATTTGATCTCCGGGCGAAGACTTGCGCCGGTATTATCCGCGTCAGCGGCCGTAGCGGCCTCAATCCCCTCCGCGACGGCGACGGCGGTAAGTATCGTGATCTGAAGGCTCTGCGCCGGCGTGAGCTCCGGGCGCAGCAGAAGAGTTGCGTAAAGCCCGGTCCCTTTCGGCGACTCGAACCTACGGCCGAGCCGTCCGCGTCCCTGTGTCTGTTCCGCGGCGACCATCAGTGTGCCTTCGGGCGCCCCCTGCGCCCCGAGCTCCTTTACAAGCAGGTTGGTGGAAGTCACCGAATCGCGGTCCAGAAGCCGGATCCGCTGCGGCTCGCGCAGCAAACCGCACAATGCGTCTGTGTTCATCGAAATCAGCAACCTCCTTGCCCGGCGGCGGCAGAGCGCAAAGCAGGCTCGCCGCACCGTTTTTCCCTGCCGGCCGTATAGTACAGCAGTCGCGCACAGTATAGCATACAAGCGCCGAAAAGTAAAACAAGGCCGGAAATTCGCAAACTTTGCCCCGCGGGGGTTTCTCCATCCCGAAGATTGTATTTGCGGACGGAAAATGGTATACTCAAACCATACTATTACTGTTGTGAGGGAGGTGCTGTAAGTCATGCTCAGTGTAAAATGCAAAAGCTGCGGCGGTGAGATGGCCGTCGACGGCAGCGGCGGTCTGTACTGCGGTTACTGCGGCTGCAAATACGAGTTCAGCGACCGGGATCTGACGGGATACCGCGTGTTCCGGAGCAAGATGCTCGAGTACCTGCGGGCGATCCACGACCAGAACACGGCCGGCATCGGGCACGAGGACGAGCTCTGGAAGAACGCGGAGAAGGTCAGCTTCCGCGCGAAGGACGGCAGCGACGTGACCGTGCGCTATCTGTACAACAGCGAGGACGACGGCGTTACCTCGTACCTTACGAGGAAGGCGGCACTGTTCGTGTTCCCCGGAAACAGGCGCGATGCGGCGGAGCGTGCGATCGGGAATATCCGCGCACTCGAGTTTCCGCCGGCGGATGTCAAGGGACTCTCGGATTCTTTTCCGAGCCTGACGGGCCGCTACGAGCTCGCGGACGGAGGGGTGCTGCTGGCGTTTGAGCGTCAGGACAATCTCTTTCCGCTTGCGATGTTCGGCAGCCTGCGGCCGGAGCATGTGGCGTGGATAATCTCACGAATGGAAAATATATGCTGCGTCTTGAACTACTCGTCGCTCGTTCACGGCGGTTTCTCCGAGGAGTCGCTGTGGATCAACCCGACCAGCCACCACGCGGTGCTGATGGGGCACTGGTGGGACGCGGAGCCGATGGGTACGAAGTCGCTTGGGAACGTTGTGCGCTCGGCATTGGGCGCGGATCCGGCGAAACGGGATCTTGTGGATCTTCGGAAGACCGCGGACCGTGTGCTTGGCATGAGACGGTCGGAGGCGCCGCAGGCGCTGACGGAGTTTCTCAAGGGAAGCCCGGCGGAGGACGCTTTCGCGGATTTCGAAGTCTGGGACAAGGTGATCGAGGACGGCTTCGGCGGACGCAGATTCGCGAAGATGGGCATCGATTTCTGACGGCGGGGGATTTCGCCGGACGAGGAATATCAAAGCAGGAATGGATTTCCGGCGGCGCTGCCGCGGGAGATTGAGATAAGAGAGTCAAGGGAGGACAAACAATTATGGGAAGAGGAAGTTACACCGCTGCGGACTGGGCGAAGCTTCGCAACAGCCGCAATCTCGGGGACGCGAACAGTGAGACGGAGATTTTCCGCAGAACATCCTGCGATCCGCGGTTCGACCCCAAATTTATCCAGGCGCGCGAGGCGCGGGATTCCGAGGATCATCCGGAATCGCTGCCGATCATCCTCGGTCTGGACGTGACGGGCTCGATGGGCTATCTGGCGAAGGCCGTCGCGCAGGAGTCGCTCAATGAGACGATGATGAAACTGTACTCGACGAACGTGATCAAGGATCCGGCGCTGATGTTTGCGGCGTACGGAGATTATCAGGATATGTCCCCGCTGCAGGTGACGCAGTTTGAGTCCGACATCCGGATCGCGGAGCAGCTGTTGGACCTCTGGCTGGAAAACTGCGGCAGCGGCCGCGTGTCGCTCAGCGCGCTGTGGTATTTTGCGGCGAAACACACGAAACTTGACAACTACGAGAAGCGAAACAAGAAGGGATTCCTGATCACCATCGGTGACAGCGCGGAGTGCCGTCGCCTCGGCATCAACGGGCAGGCTTTCTATGAGAGAGTGTTCGGCGAGTCCTTCAACGCGAGTGAGGAGGATATTCTCGCGGAGGCACAGGAGAAGTTTGAGGTGTTCCACCTCTTCCTCGACGATGATCTGAGAAGATGCGACTCGATCGTGAATCTCCTTCCTGGCCACACGATGGCGATCCGGACGAACGAGATCGCGGTGATCCCCGAGCTTCTGATCAGCGTGATGCAGCTTTCTCTGGGTATGTCGTTGAGCGATGTTCTGGCACAGTGGGATGCGCTGAAGCGGCCGATCGTGGAGCAGGCGCTCTCGTACCTGGCTATCAAAACAGACGGAGGTCTTGTATTTTGAGCACGCGAACCGTTCGCGCAGTGATCGGTAAGAATTTCGGTGATGAGGGCAAGGGGCTGGCTGTGGATTACTTCTGCAGCCGGTCCCCGGAGGCCCTGGTGGTCAAACATAACGGGGGAGCTCAGGCCGGGCACACTGTGGAACAGGGCGAGAGAAGGTTTGTGTTCCACCAGCTGTCGGCGGGCTCCTTTCGTCGTTCCGACACCCTGTGGGCGCGCACCTACTATCCCGATCTCTACAAACTGCGCGAGGAAGTCGAAGAATTTGCCGCGGTCGCGGGCTTCCGCCCGACCGTGTACAGTGACGCCGCCGCACCTGTGACGCTGATCGACGACGTCATCGTCAATATGCTTCTGGAGACGCGCCGGGGCGCCGCGAGACACGGCAGCTGCGGAATGGGCATCTACGAGGCGAACCTGCGGACCCGGGCCGGTTTCGGCCTCACCGTGGGCGATTTTCTCTCGTGCGATGCGGCCACACTGACGGCGCGCATCCTGCGGACGCGCGAGGAGTACACGAGGAAACGGATCGCGGATGCACTCGCCGCCGTGGAGGCGGACAGAGCCGGTGAGGCGTTCCCTGCGGACGATGACTGCAAGCAATACCTCGAGCTTCTCGCATCGGAAAATGTCGTCGAAAGCTATGTCGACGAGATGCTCCGAAACGCCGCGGCATTCACGGAGATCGCGGGCGATGTCGGCGCGCTTCTTTCGAAACGGGAAAACATCGTGTTCGAGAGCGGGCAGGGGCTTCTTCTGGACGAGGACAACCGCCGTTTCGCACCGCACATCTCGGCCTCGAAGACGGGGCTTCGGAATCCGGTTGCGATCCTTGCGGAGCACGGGCTTGAGCCGACCGAGGCGGTCTACGTCACAAGAACTTATGTCACGCGCCACGGCGCGGGGCCGCTCCCGTATGAGTGTACGCGTGAGGCGCTCGGCATCGCCGCGGAGGACGCCACGAACGTCGAGAACCCGTGGCAGGGGCGCATCCGCTATGCGACGCACGGCACTGCGGAGGAGTTCACGGAGCCGGTGCTCGAGGATCTGCGGGGCAGCGGCGTCGGACAGAACCTGCGGTGTTCCCTCTTCGTCACGCATTTCGATGAGACGGGGCACAGGTTTCTGACGGCGGACGGGCCGGAGACTGCGGCGAGTTTCCTTGCGCGCGTTCCGGTGAGGGACACATTTGCCGGATACTATGCCGCGGCGGGCAGGGAAGCGGCGGATGTCGCGGAGTTGTGACGGACAATGCGGCGCGTGCGCGCGGAATCGGTTCTTTTCGGCGGAAAATGACACATTTTACGGCGAAACGGATGTTCCGGCGCGGGAATTCCGGCGGAGGGAAGAAACCCGTTGACGGAAGGAAAAGCAATCCGATACAATGTGTGAGGGCAGGAGAAACCGGGCCTTACAATGAGGAGGAAAACTATGATCGATAAGAGTACAAACAACAGACTGTCGCGCGGGCTGGCGGCCGTGCTCGGTGCTGTGCTGTTGCTGAGCGCAGTGCTCGGCGGCTTCACGCGCGGCGCGGAGGCGCGCAATGCGTCGAACGGAGGAAGCGTTGTCTCGGGCGCTGTCAGCGCGGCGGGAGAGCAGCTGTCCGGCAAGTCGGCAGCAGAGATCGTCGATATGATGGGGATCGGCTTTAACATCGGCAACACTTTTGACGCGGTCGGCGGCTACGGGATCACACACGAGTCTTCGTGGGGCAACCCCAAGATCACGAGGGAGCTGATCCACGCGTTGAAGGAGGCCGGCTTCAGTGTCATCCGGCTCCCGATCACCTGGAACCAGGAGATCGACGCGTCGAGGGGCTACAAGATCAACGAGGCGTTCATGAACCGCGTGCGCGAGGTCGTCGACTGGTGCTACGAGGAAGGCCTGTTCGTCATCATCAACACGCACCACGAGGCGTGGCTCGAGAGGAAGACGCTCGACAAGGATTACCGCAAGGTCGGCGAGGAGTTGAAGGCCGTCTGGGAGCAGATCGCGGACGCGTTCGCGGAGTACGACCAGCACCTGATCTTCGAGGGAATGAACGAGCCCCGCATGAAGGGCTCCGTGGTCGAGTGGACCGGCAGCAAGGATGCGTACAAGGCGATCAACTACCTGGCGCAGGTATTTGCCGAGACGATCCGCGGCAACGGCAAGGGATACAACGGTGAGAGATGCCTGATGATCCCTGCGTACGCGGCCTCGAGCTCAACGAACATTATGGAGACGCTCTCCCTCCCGTCCTACGAGGGGAAGGTCGTGAGCAACCTGATCGCCTCGGTGCACTGCTACGCACCGTACGATTTCTGTCTGAAGGACACGCAGATGACCTTCGGAAGCTCGGACGAGGCGTCCGTGGAGGCCATCTTCAAGGCCATCCGCAGCGTGTTCCTCGACAACGGCATTCCGGTCGTGATCGGTGAGACGAGCGCGACGGAGAAGGAAAATACGGAAGAGCGCGTAAAATGGGCGACCTGCATGGGACGTCTCTCGCAGGCGTACGGCATGCCGATCGTGATCTGGGACAACGGCGTCAACTCCAGGAAGGGCGGCGAGAGCCATGCATACATTGACCGCCGCACGTGTGAACTGAACTATCCCACGGTCGTGAAGGCGCTGTTCGACGGCGCCAAGAGCACCAAGCGCGGCAGCGCGCTGAAGGACGACGGCGGCGAGTCCGGCGGCAACACCGGCATCGCGGGAACCTCACTCTGGAGCGACGCGAACGGCAAAGTTCCGGCGAAGGAATGGGATCATACGTACATTTCGATGGGCGCGAAAGCGACGTGGTTCGGCGAGGGTCGTTCCTTCGCGATCGTGTACACCGGATCGGGCGAGCCGAAAATGATCCTCGACAGCGAGACCAAGCAGAAATGGTGGATCCCCGTGGAGCCCACGCGCTACGAGACGAAGGGCGACCGCAAGGTGATCTGGTACGACTATGATACGATCAAGACGACGCTCGAGGGATTCGGGATCACCGATCCGTCGGATCTGCGCAACTTTATGATCATTGCGACGACCACGGACGTCAAGACATACGAGGTGATCGTGACCGGCGAGACGCAGGTCACCTACATGGTGAACGGCCAGCGGTATGCGGTCGGCAGCGAGCTGCCGGAGGAACCGAAGTTGCCCGACTGGGTGTTCGTCGGCTGGTATCTGTCGAAGACGTACGATGAGGAGTTCACGGCGGAGACGAAGCTCGAGGGCGACGCCGTCGTGTATGCGATGCTTCGTCTGAAGACCGACGAGGAGATCGCGGCGGAGATCACGCCGACACCGGAGCCGACGGCCACACCCGTGCCCACGGCAACGACGGCGCCCACGGTGACAACGGCACCGACGCCGGAGCCCGAGGCGACGAAGGCACCCGCGGAGACGTCCGAGTCGCAGAAGGACAATCATCCGTCCTCCACGGGCTGGACGATCATCATTATCGTAGCCGTGATCGCTCTTGTGATCGTCTGTGCGGTCATCTTGCGGCTTGTTAGCAAGCGCGGCGGAAAGCAGGAGTGACGGGAGCCATTTTCCGAAAAAAAGAGTAAAGAATAAGCGATCCGGCGGGGCGTGTCGGCGATGACGGCTCCGCCGGATTTTTCAGCGGAAAATTATTGACTTTGAAAAACGGTATAGTGTATAATGATTTTGATTGGGCTTGTTCTGATCCGAGTAGCATTTTGCGCTTGTACAACAGACCGAAACGGTCTTATATTGATAAGAAAGAGGTGCACAGCATGGCAAACATTGATTTGACAAAGTACGGCATCACCGGAACCACCGAGATTGTTTACAATCCCTCCTATGAGATGCTGTATGAGGAAGAGACCAAGAAGGATCTCACCGGCTATGAGGTTGGTGTGGAGACCGAGCTTGGTGCGGTTAACGTAATGACCGGTATCTACACCGGACGTTCCCCCAAAGACAAGTACATCGTTATGGATGAGAATTCCAAGGACACCGTATGGTGGACGAGCGATGAGTATAAGAACGACAACCATCCGATGAGCGAGGATGTTTGGGCTACCGTTAAGGATATCGCAAAGAAGGAGCTCAGCGGAAAGAGACTCTTCGTTATGGATGCTTTCTGCGGCGCTAACAAGGATACCCGCATGGCTGTTCGCTTCATCATGGAGGTTGCTTGGCAGGCTCATTTCGTAAAGAACATGTTCATCCAGCCTACCGCTGAGGAGCTTGCTGCTTTCGAGCCTGACTTCGTTGTTTACTGCGCTTCCAAGGCTAAGGTTGAGAACTACGAGGAGCTTGGCCTCAACTCCGCGACCTGTGTTGCTTTCAACACGACGTCCCGCGAGCAGGTTATCATCAACACCTGGTACGGCGGTGAGATNNNATGTTCTCCATGATGAACTACTACCTTCCTCTCAAGGGCATCGCTTCGATGCACTGCTCCGCTAACACGGATATGAACGGTGAGAACACCGCGATCTTCTTCGGTCTCTCCGGAACCGGTAAGACCACCCTTTCCACCGACCCGAAGCGTCTCCTCATCGGTGACGACGAGCACGGCTGG
>DBYX01000005.1:74982-93021 GCA_002311665.1 Lachnoclostridium sp. UBA1175
TGCTATGCTAAGGTTATCAACCTCGATAAGGATTCCGAGCCCGATATCTACAACGCGATCAAGAGAAACGCTCTCCTTGAGAACGTTACCGTTGACGGCGAGGGCAAGATCGATTTCGCTGACAAGNNAAGAGCGTTACCGAGAACACCCGTGTTTCCTATCCGATCAACCACATTAAGAACATCGTTCTGAATGTTAACCCGACCTCTGCAGGTCCTGCTGCCAAGAACGTAATCTTCCTTTCCGCAGATGCGTTCGGTGTTCTGCCTCCGGTTTCCATCCTGACTCCCGAGCAGACGCAGTACTACTTCCTGTCCGGTTTCACCGCTAAGCTTGCAGGTACCGAGCGTGGTATTACCGAGCCTACTCCTACCTTCTCCGCATGCTTCGGCCAGGCATTCCTTGAACTTCATCCTACCAAGTACGGCGAGGAGCTCGTTAAGAAGATGCAGGCAAGCGGCGCTAAGGCTTACCTTGTAAACACCGGTTGGAACGGCACCGGCAAGAGAATCTCCATCAAGGATACCCGCGGTATCATCGATGCGATCCTCAGCGGCGCGATCAACACCGCTCCTACCAAGAAGATCCCGATCTTCGATTTCGAAGTTCCTACCGAGCTCCCGGGCGTTGATCCGGCTATCCTTGATCCTCGCGACACCTACGCTGACGTAGCTGTTTGGGAAGGCAAGGCACAGGATCTCGCAGGCCGCTTCATCAAGAACTTCGTGAAGTACCAGGGCAACGATGCCGGCAAGGCACTCGTAGCTGCAGGTCCTCAGCTGTAATTGCCGTAAACCTCAATAAGTGATATACGCCCGCCGCGGGTAACTGCGGCGGGCTTGTGCTATAATGAACGAAACCTGTGTCTGAGGAAAGGATACCCGTATGCGGAAACAAGATGGCAAGACAACGGATAACAATCTGAGCGCCCGTTCGCGCCTGTGGAGCATAGTGCGCCGGTACCGAAAGCCGGTGTATATCGTACTGTCTGTTGTTCTGTGGATCGCCCTCTGGCAGTACAAAGCGGGGAAACTCGGAAAGAATGTTCTTCTGCCTTACCCGAAGGAGGTCCTTCAGGCTCTGCGCGAGCTCGTTGCGACGGAGACGTTCCGGCCCATACTGCGCAACAGCCTTCTGCATATCGTGATGGGCTTCGTCGCGGCGCTTGCGATCGGCTGCGTGCTCGCCGTCGTGTGCCGCTTCAGCGAATTTGCGGCGGCGCTTCTGATGCCGCCGATGAAGCTCGTGAAGACGGTGCCGGTCGTATCCTTCATCATCCTGCTGCTCCTCTGGGTAGATCCGGCCAAGATCAGCATCGTGATCTCGTTCCTGATCGTGCTGCCGGTCGTGTACGCAAACGTGTCGCGCGGTATCCGCGAGACCTCGCCGGAGCTTCTGGAAATGGCGAAGGTGTTCCGGATCCCGTTCCTGCGCAGGCTTCGCTACCTCTACATCCCCAACACGGTGCCGTACGCGACGGCCGCGGTTTCCTCGGGCCTCTCGCTGTGCTGGAAGGCGGGTATTGCCGCTGAGATCATCGGTCTCTCGAAGGAGTCCATCGGAAGGCAGCTCTACGACGCCAAACTCTACCTCGACACGGCTTCTCTCTTTGCGTGGACGGTGGTCATCATCATAGTGAGCGTGTGTATGGAATGGTTCGTGATGATCTTCCTGCGCGCCGGCGCTGTGGCGCTCGCCGACCCGACGCTTTGGCATCGCCCGTCGCAGGCGTTCCGTTTCATCGTCGGGCTGCCGCTTCGCCCGGAGACCTCCTCCGCCGAGGAGGACGCGGACGGGGACGTTCCCGCGGACGACGGGAAAATCGCGGCAGGAGAGGATGCGGCGGAAATCGCTTCGGAGAAAATTGCTGCATCCGTGCAGGTTAAGACGGAGAAAGCCGGTGATACTGATGCGGAAAATCCGTCTGCGAACAAGGCGGAAGGGGAGCCGTTGCTTGTTCTTCACAATGTCTCCAAGGCGTACAACGGACGAACTGTCCTGGAGGATGTGTCGCTCACGCTCCGCAGGGGCGAGGTGCTGCTGATCACCGGTCCTTCCGGCGGCGGCAAGACGACGATACTTCGCTGTATGCTCGGTCTCGTCCGGCCGGACCGCGGCACGGTCGAGTACCCGGCGGGACGCCCCCGTATGTCGGCAGTGTTCCAGGAGGATCGCCTGTGCGAAGGCCTTCCGGCGTGGAAAAATGTCGCGATCGCGCTTCCCGGCAGGCACAGGATGTCGAAGGCGGACATACTCGCCGAGCTGACGGCGCTTGGAATCGACGACGGCGTTTACAAGCCGGTGAGGGCATTTTCCGGAGGAATGAAGCGGCGCACCGCGTGGCTGCGGGCACTTGCGGTTGACGCGGACCTGATCGTGCTTGACGAGCCTTTCACGGGCCTGGATGCGGCCCGAAAAGACGTCCTGATACGCCGTCTGCACGAGGCTTCGAAAGACAAGGCGATTGCAATAGTGACACATAATGCGTCAGAAATTGAGAATATTTGCACCACTTTTTCGAATGTGAAAAGTCTGTCCCAGGGGGCCGGGAAAACGCGTATTGAATGATTCCGGGTGAATATTCGGAAAATAGCGCTCAAATCGGCGAATAATAGCCGTATTTTTCGCATATTGTATATACAATTCAGACAAAACAAAAGAATAATCAAATAAAATCAAAACAAAATGATATTTTGTGTTGACAATACAGATTCCCAATGGTATAGTAGAGCCAGAACAAAAAAACAAGAGCAACCGGTAAGAATTCCTGGTCGACCCTATAGCGATCCGGAGACCGGCAGAAACGATCGGCGGTGACAACGATCGAATAAATTTTCCGAAAGCGAAGGTACAGTCCGATGGGCACTGCAAAGTAACACCGAACAAATCCAACGAATTTCAAGGAAAGAGAAGGTACGGTCCGATGGGAACTGCTAAGTAGTACCGAACAGTCAGATCGAACAAATCTACCGAAAGAAGGTACAGTCCGATGGGAGCTGCAGAGTAACAATCGAAACAGTTTGATCGAACGAATCTACCGAAAGAAGGTACAGTCCGATGTACACTGCAAAGTAACAACCTAAACAGATTTACCTGAAAGATTTACCGAAATTAAGTATCGAGTATCAGATTAAGAAGGATGGTACAGTCCGATGGGAACGACAGAGTAACACCGAAACAAAGATGACGCGGAGGCCGGTGCCCTCACGAATACAATAAAACGGCACAACGATCAGGCAGTTAGCCGGTGACACACGGGTGTAAAAGAGAGAGGCCGCAGAATTATTTGCCGGGAGAGAGCCGGGCGTCAGAACAGCCGTGAAGGCTTCATATAGATGTTACCCTAGATTACAACATTATGAAAGGCTGGTACAGTCCGATGAAATAGTCAGATGACCGACGCATAAATAAAACTGCAGAAAGGACGGTACGGTCCGATGAAATAGTCAATGACCGACCTCAAAAAAATCGCAGCTGGTACTAACCAGAAGTTGCATCGATCTACAGACAATAGGATTATCACAGAAAGGCAGGTACGGTCCAAAGGAAGTATAAGTTGACCCACCTCAAAACGATATTGATGAAAGGACGGTACGGTCCCAAGGAGACTTAAGAGATCTACCTCATAACGATATTTAAAGAAAGGAAGGTACGGTCCCAAGGACACTTAAGAGATCTACCTCAAAACGATAATTACGAAAGGAAGGTACGGACCAACACAGACATAAGTGTTCGACCTTACGGCAGCAGCAGGAACTGCCGGAACCGAAAGCCTGCATGATACTGAAGATACCCGGCCGGAGCGAAGAAAGTCTCCGGCCGGTTTGCTTTGCGCTCTCGACGGGCGCTCCCACAGGGTGAGTGACCGGAATCTTACCTGCGGAAGGCGTGGCGTGACGAGCCCGTCGCGAGCGTGCACGGCGGTGTGGGGAGTTGCGGACTTCGTCCGCTTTTTTCATTGATTTTAGCAGCACTCTGCGGTAGAATGAGGTAACGATTCGCCGGGGGATATTCATTGTTTGCACGGGTTGGATGAAGACTCGTTGTTCCCCGGAACATAGTGGTTTATGAGGTATGTGCCTATGACGACTCATGAGAAAAAAGTATTGGTGATCGGCCATAAGAATCCGGACACGGATTCCATCTGTTCGGCCATTGCGTACGCCTGGTTGAAGGAGAAGAGATCCGGGAAGAAGCACGTGCCGCGGTGCTGCGGCGAGATCAACGCGGAGACCGCGTATGTGCTGAAGCGGTTCGGGGTGGCGGCTCCGGATTACATTGAGTATGTCGGTACGCAGGTGAAGGATATCGACATTCGCGAGACCAAGGGCGTGGATCGCGATATGTCGCTGAAGCGCGCCTGGCTGATGATGCAGGACAGTCACGTTGTGACGCTGTGTATCACGGACGCAGAGGGGCATCTGGACGGCCTGATCACGATCAGCGACATCGCGAAGGCGGCGATGGAGCTCTCGGATTCGGGTATCCTCTCGGCGGCGTCGACGCCGTACGCGAACATTTTGGACACGCTGGACGGCACGTTGGTCGAGGGCGATATCGAGGGCCTTCGGTACTCGGAGGGCAAGGTGCTGATCGCGGCGGCCAACCCGGATCTGATGGAGGACTTCATCAAGCCCGGAGATCTGGTCATTCTCGGCAACCGCTACGAGTCGCAGCTCTGCGCGATCGAGATGGGCGCGGCCTGCCTCGTCGTGTGCGAGGGCGCGAAGGTTTCGGTGACGATCCGCCGGCTTGCGGAGGAGCACGGCTGCATCATTATCAGTTCGCCGCACGACGCATTTACCGTGGCGCGTCTGATCGACCTCTCCATGCCGATCGGGTATTTTATGACGACGGAAAATCTGATCACGTTCCGGACGGACGATTACATCGACAGCATCCGGGATGTTATGGCCAAGAGAAGAAACCGGGATTTTCCGATCCTGGATCACAAGGGAATATACCGAGGGACGATCTCCCGCCGGAATTTGATGGATATGAGCCGCAAACAGGTGATCCTGGTGGACCACAACGAGCCCGCGCAGGCGGTGGACGGCGTCGAGGAGGCGGATATCCTCGAGATCATCGACCACCATCGGATCGGCGGTATGTACACGTTCCAGCCGGTTTATTTCCGAAATGAGCCGCTCGGGTGCACGGCGACGCTTGTGTACCTGATGTACTGCGAGCAGGGCGTGGAGATCCCGAAGGACATTGCGGGGCTTCTGTGCTCGGCGATCCTGTCCGACACGCTGGCGTTCCACTCGCCGACGTGCACGGAGGTTGACCGCAGGGCGGCCGTCGAACTTGCCGCGATCGCGGAGGTCGATACGGAGGAACTGGCAGCGGGGATGTTTGCTGCGGGAAGCCATCTCGCGGAGCGCTCGCCGGAGGAGATTTTCTACCAGGATTACAAGAAATTCAAGATCGGCGCGATCACGCTCGGTGTCGGGCAGATCAACTCGATGAGCGCGGACGAGCTCGAGGGCATCGAGAAGCGCCTGAAGCCGTTCCTGGTCGAGACCGTGGCCAACAGCGGCATCAATATGCTCTTCTTTATGCTGACGAACATCACGACCGAGTCGTCCCGCGTGCTTTTCGCGGGCGACGGCGCGAAGGACGTGCTCACGGAGGCCTTCGGCGTGAAGGCTGCGGAAAATGTGTGCGAGGTGCCGAAGCTGGTATCCCGCAAGAAGCAGCTGATCCCGGGAATCTCGGTGATCCTGCAGAACTGAAACATAGGCAGAAAGAAGTGACGAAGCATTCGGAACAGGAATGCAAACTGCTTGAAATGTTGAAAGCGGACGCGTGAACAGGCGTCCACAAAAATGTGAACGAGGGCGCGTAAGGTGCCCTGAAGATCGAATGATTGGAGATGACACAGTATGGCAGAGGTGAATGAGGATTACGAAACCGTGCTCGCCGCGGAGGCGAAGGCGGTGATGGAGGAACTGATCGAGCGCGCGAAGCTGAATGCGGGCGATATCGCCGTGGTCGGTTGCTCGACGAGCGAGATTGTCGGCTCGAAGATCGGCACGGACTCGAAGCCCGACGTGGCGAAGGTCGTGTTCGAGGCGCTGTGGGAGGTCGCGAAGGCGCACGGCGTGTACATCGCGGCGCAGTGCTGCGAGCACTTAAACCGCGCGATCATCATCGAGCGCGAGGCGGTACCCGGCGCACCGATCGTCAACGTCGTACCGCAGCCCAAGGCGGGCGGATCGTTCGCGACCCAGGCGTATGCTCATTTTACGAAGCCTGTCGCGGTTGAGGAGATCGCGGCGGACGCGGGCATCGACATCGGTTTCACGCTGATCGGTATGCATCTTAAGAAGGTGGCGGTGCCGCTGCGGCTTGCGAACAACCGCATCGGCGAGGCGACGGTGCTGGCGGCGCGCGTGCGCCCGAAGTTCATCGGCGGCTCGAGAGCCGTGTACGACGAGACGATGCTGTGAGAATAAAGCGATTGATCGGGAGGATATTATGCACATCACGATGACGGGTAACCTCGGAAGCGGCAAATCCACGGTTTGCAGGCTTCTCGAAGCAAAGTACGGATTTGAGATTTTTTCGACGGGCAAGGTGATCCGCCAGATTGCGGACGATATGGGAATCTCCGTGCTGGAGATGAACGAGCTTATGTCGAAGGATCCGAAGTACGATCACATGATCGACGACCGCACGGCGACAATCAGCCGGGACAATCCGGACAAGCCGATCCTGTTCGACTCGCGGCTTGCGTGGCATTTTGTGCCGAAGTCGTTCAAGGTGTTCCTCTCGGTCGACTTGGCGGAGGCGGCGAGACGCGTGTGCGCGGACGCGAGCCGCGGTGAGGTGGAGACCTACAAGAGCGAGGCGGATGCGGCGCAGCAGCTTGCGGCGCGCGCGGCCAATGAGGACGCCCGCTACGAGGAGATCTACGGCATCCACTATTTTGATTTTAACAATTACAACCTGATCCTGGACTCGAGCTACCTGCCGCCGGAGCGCATTGCGGACGCGCTGATCCGCGAGGCGTCGGCCTGCGACGTCTGGGACGGCTACAACCGCACGGGGCGCATCCTCGTGTCGCCGAAGCGGCTCGGGTTCGAGCCCACGGCGGAGATCACGTGGGAGCACGGGTACATTTACCCGATGACGGTGAAGGTTGCTGTGGACGGGGACCATTTTACGATCCTCGAGGGCGCGGAGTACGCGCAGAAGGCGGCGGAGGAAGGTTACGCCTACGTGAGCGCGGTGCTGTGAGGTTCGGAAAATGTGCGGAGGAATGCGGGAGTGAATCAGGAGACAAACAAGTTAACTCTGATGGAGTGTGCAGGAGTCAGTGAGGCGGACCGGGAGCGGTATCGCGGGATGCTCGATTTTGTGAAGGAGTGCCTTGCAAAACCGCAGAAGGATCAGGAGCATGTGTTTTGCATCAACTTCGACCGCTATCTGCACACGGAGCGCGTGCTGAGCTGGGCGCTTCGCCTGTACGACGGCTGGGAGGATAAGAGCCGGATCGACCTTGACGCGCTGATCACGGCGACGATCTTTCACGACTGCGGCTACCCGACCTGCGACGATCTGAAGGATCACGCGGAGGAGAGCGCGCGCATTGCGGCGGAGTATTTGCCGAAGGCGGGGTACGGCGAGGAGCGTGCAGAGTTCATCGCGGAGCTTGTGAGATATCACGGCGAGAAGGCGTGGCTCACGGGACGGCCCGCAGCAGTAGCCCTTGCGGGCGCCGCGTCGATGACGACGGACGGCGCAATCCCGGATGAGCTGACGATATTGATGGAGGCGGACCTGTTCGACGATATGGGCGTGATGGGCATCGTGATGGACACATGGATCCAGGCGCAGACCAACGCGGAGGTGACGTTTGAGTCCATCCGCGACCACATTAACAAGTACACGCTGCGGCTGCAGTACAGAGACCGCGAGAAGCTCCGCTCCGACGTTGCGAAGAAGATTTGGGATGAGAAGACGAAGCTGGTGCAGGATTTCTATGACTCGCTGTGCACGGACCTCGAGCTGCCGATGTGAGAAGCGTAACGAAACAAAACATTGATAAACTGTCGCACTGACCCGCGGAACACGCCCGGTTGGCACGGCAGTTTTTTTTGACTTCGCTGTCGCGGTAGTGCGGTGGCGGTAGCACGGTACGCCCGATTTTGTTGCGCAAATTTTTCGCAGTTTAAGAAATCGACCGCGGAAAATGCATCTATATAGGTGAAAGCAATCAACCGGTTGATCTGCTCGGAAGGAGATGACATTTTGAAAGAAGGTTTTCCGAATGACAATCAAATCCTTGAGTTGTTCTGCAACGGTTCGGAGAGCGCGCTGGAGGCGGTTTCGAAGAAGTACGGTGCGGCTATGTTGCGGCTTGCAAAAAGTATTCTTTCGGACGAGCAGGATGCGGAGGAATGCGTGAACGATGCTTATCTGAGCGCGTGGCAGGCTGTTCCCGCGGCAAAGCCCTCCAATCTGAAAGCGTACCTCCTTCAAAGTGTTCGGAATGCCGCGCTGGAACGACTTCGGAGCAGCAGGGCGAAGAAACGAGGCGGCGGGGTGGCGGTCAGCTCCTTTGAGGAGCTTGAAGAATGCATCCCCGACAGCCGAAGGGAAGAGCCCGGCGACAATGAAAAACTGAGATTGCAGCTGGAATCATTTCTCGCAGGATTGTCTGCGGAGAAACGCGCGATATTTCTGGGGCGTTTCTGGTTCTCATACTCCGTGACGGAGATCGCATGGAAAACTGGAAAGAGCGAGAAGTATATCAGCAATCAGCTGTATAACCTGAAGAGAAAGCTCAGAAAACATCTCGACAGAAAGGAAGGATGAGTATGAACGGATTAGATTTAAGCAAAGCATTGACCGATATTGATCTGCGATATGTCGAAGAGACGGACGAAAAGATCAACGGTACTATGTCCGGCAATGCGGAAAGAAACAAAGCCCGGAGGAGATTCCTACGGCCCGCGCTACTTGCGGCGTGTCTTGTGGTGTTGCTGGCAGGAACGGTCGTGGCAGGCGCCAAGGCGCTGAAAGACAGCCATTTCCTGGAGATGCTCGGGATCAAAGATTCCTCGAAGGATCTGGAAAAGGCAGTAATAACAAAGGATCTTACTGCAAAGGTCGGCGATATGACGGTTACCGTGGAAAATATCATCGTCGACAAACATATCATTTATGCGGAGATCAGTACGGACTACGCGTTGGACAAACCGGATGGATGGATTACCGGAGAAACAGGAGGCCATCTGGAGATATCCGGTGAAGCAGGCAACGTACTCGATGAGCATAGCTATCCCGGATACATGCAAGGTGTTTCGCGATTCTGCAAAGACGGAAAACAGTGGTATTGGTACGTGATCGAGTATATGGATGAGAATGTCGATCTGGGGCATGCAAAAATGCAGCTTACCGTCAAGGATACCGAGAATCATAAGGTTGTATTTGAATGGGACAATAATTACGCTTCCAAGAGTGAGGTGATCCCGGTTAACCGCGAGGTGGATGGGGTTACCATATTGGACATCAGGTTCTCGCTGACGGAGATGGTGATCAAGGCGGAATCTGATCGAGAAGCTTATGGGGTAACACTTGATTATATCAAGCTGGATGATGGAACGGTTCTGTATTATTCCGAAAACAACGGGGTTCCGGTTCATAATTCCGGCGATGGAACCGGACATAACGGACATATGGTAAGAAGGGCATTCTATACGTTGCTTTCCGGATTCGCGGAAAAAGACAGTAACGAATGGCAGTTTGTGCCGTACGAGAAGATTGTGAGTGTCAGCATCAACGGTACGGAGATCCCTATTCGATAAGCAGATAGAAGTTTTTCGAAAATGCCCCGTGGGTTTCCACGGGGCGTTTTGATGTTTCAGAGAAATATGATTTCCGGTCAGTCGATTGCAGTCCTATTTTCCGAAAAATGCTTCCGGTAATACGACAGGAACAGCGTGAACGAGGTCAGGCAGCACAGGATGTCTGCGACAGGCGTCGCGATGGCGATGCCTGTGAGCGGCGCGAACAGGCGGAACACAAACATCATCGGGATGTCGAGGATGCCCTTCCGCAGGAGCGCGAGAAGCAGCGCCTTCTTCGGCCTCTTGACGGCCTGGAAGAAGGAGATGAACGTGTACGCGCACGCGGAGAACGGGCCTCCGATGGTCAGGATCCGAAGTATTAACGCGCCGGTCGTGCGCGACTGCCCGGGCTCGAGGAAAATGCCGACCAGCGTGCGGCTTAAGGTCAGGCACGCGATCATGCAGGCGGTGCCGATACTGAAGGCGATCAGCACGGTGTAACGGATCACCTTGTTAGTGCGCTGATGGTTCTTGGCCGCGTAGTTGTATGCGATCAACGGGAGCACGCCCTGCGTCAGACCGCGCACGGTCGCGTGGGCGAGCATGTTGATCTTCTTGGCGACGCCTAAGCCCGCCTGAGCGGCTGTGCCGTTGGCCATCATCAGACGGTCCATGCAGGCGTAGGAGATATTTTCGAAGAGCGTCATGACGCACGCGGGAAGTCCGGTTGTGAGAATGCTGCGGACCAGCTCGCGGTCCGTCGAAAGCGGAAGACGGAAGCGAAGGACCGAGGTCTTGCGGCGGCAAATCTGCAGACCCACCATGATCAGAAGGGAAATCCAGTTGGAGATCGCGGTTGCGAGAGCGGCGCCGAGGACCTCCTTGCCGGGCGGGAGCAGAACGAACATGAAGATCGGGTCGAGCACGATATTCAGGATGCTTCCGAGCATGATGCCGATGCTCGCGTCAAGGCTGCGGCCCTCTGCGCGGAACAGGTGAGCGGTCACCATGTTCATCGCGGTGCCTAAGCCCCCGGCACCGACCGTCACGAGCAGATAGACGTTCGCAAACCGATGCACATCCGCCGCGCCGGCGCCCATCGCGTCGAGGAACGGATGTCGGAATATAACCGCCATCACCGTGTAAACAAGCGTCAGAACGGTGCAACCCCAAAAGGAAAACGCGCAGGTTTCCCCTGCGCGTTCGTTGTCTTTACTGCCTAAACTTCGGGATGCTTCTCCGGCTCCGCCCACGCCGAACAGGTTGGCGATCGCGGAGAGAAACATAAATGCGGGCAGACAGATGGTAACCGCCGTGATCTTGGCATCATCGCCGGTCAAGCCGATGAAAAATGTGTCCGCCATGTTGTAGATGACCAAAATGATCTGGCCCGCGATCGTCGGAAGCGCGAGCTTACGGATCGCTGCCATGACGGGCATTTTCGCAAATAATGCACGTTCCCGGTAAGTCTCTGTCATGGTTGATCCCCTTATTTTCCGTCGGAGGCATTATTGAAAAACAATGCTTTTATTCGTTGAGCGCCTGCGCGCGCCCCATCGTGAACATATTAATATGCTTTGCCCCAATAAACGAGCGTCTTCGCAGGCTTGCCGCAGCAGACGCAGGTGTCGGACAGATGCTCCTGCTTAAAAGGCATGCAGCGGGAGGTAACGCCGGCCTGCTCCTTGATCGAATCCTCGCAGGCACGGTCGCCGCACCACATCGCTTTGATGAAGCCGGGCTTGTTGTCCGCGATGTCCTTCATCTCGTCCATCGTGGTCGCCTCGTAGGTGTGTGCATCACGGTGAGCACGTGCACGCTCGAGCATATCACTTTGGATGGTGTCGAGGAGCTCTGCGAGCTTGGTCTCGATCTCGTCGAGCGAAACGAAGAGCTTCTCGCGGGTGTCGCGGCGGACAAGGACTGCCTGGTTGTTCGCAAGATCCTTGGGACCGATCTCGATACGAACCGGAATACCGCGCATCTCCTGCTCGGCAAACTTGAAGCCGGGCGTCTTGTCGGTGTCGTCCACCTTGACGCGGATGGTCTTTGCAAGGCGGTCGCGAAGAGCGTAAGCGGCGTCGAGCACGCCTTCCTTCTTCTGCTGGATCGGAATGATCATCGCCTGCGTAGGAGCTACGCGGGGAGGAAGAACGAGACCGGAGTTGTCGCCGTGTACCATGATGATGGCGCCGATCATACGGGTCGTCATGCCCCAGCTGGTCTGGTGAGCGTAGACGAGCTTATTTTCCTTATCCGTGTACTGAATGCCGAACGCGCGGGCGAAGCCGTCGCCGAAGTTGTGGCTCGTACCGGACTGCAGCGCCTTGCCGTCGTGCATGAGGGCCTCGATCGTGTAGGTAGCCTCAGCGCCGGCAAATTTCTCCTTGTCGGTCTTGCGGCCGCGAACCATAGGGATCGCAAGGAACTCCTCGCAGAAGTCCGCATAAACGTTGAGCATCTGCTCGGTGCGGGCCTGCGCCTCCTCAGCGGTCGCGTGGATCGTGTGGCCTTCCTGCCACAAAAACTCCATCGAGCGAAGGAAAGGACGCGTCGTCTTCTCCCAGCGGACCACGGAGCACCACTGGTTGTAAACCTTGGGCAGATCGCGGTACGAATGAACGATATGCGAATAGAAATCGCAGAAGAGCGTCTCAGACGTGGGACGCACGCACATGCGCTCCTGCAGCGTTTCGCCGCCGCCCTGGGTCACCCATGCAACCTCGGGAGCGAAGCCTTCCACGTGATCCTTCTCTTTATTCAACAGGCTCTCGGGGATGAACATCGGGAGATAGCAGTTCTCCACACCGGTCTCCTTGAAGCGGCGGTCAAGCTCCTTCTGGATGTTCTCCCAGATCGCGTAGCCCGCCGGGCGGATGACCATGCACCCCTTGATGCCCGTGTAATCCACAAGCTCAGCCTTCTTGACGATGTCCGTGTACCATTGCGCGAAATCGTCTTCCATGTTGGTGATGGATTCAACAAAACTCTCAGCCATGTTTTTGTCCTCCTTTTTGTATTAAAAAATCCCTCAACGCACTGTGCGTCGAGGGACCGATTAACTCGTTCGGTGGTACCACCCTGATTAGCAGGCATACGCCCGCTCACTCTTGCTCGTTAACGCCTGATACGCTGCGGTTCGCCGCAGAGCTCCGCGCCGGGTTCGACAGGTTCTTTCGTAAGCCGCTCGCACCGTTGCGGCCCTCTCTGGGACGGGTGTGCCTGTGTACTATTGCGCTTCATCGCCGATATGTATGGGCAGATGATACGCTCTTTTTCGGAAAATGTCAATCATTTTTCGGAAAATGTGAAACTCCTTTCCGGCGCTTATGCCGCGTGATCGCGGTGCTTTCGCCGCGCATTTGCCGCGCGAATTGCGCTACCATCCCTTGCGGAAACGCTTTATTTGCCGTATAATAAACGGAAAGGTTGCATTTGATAATGCTTTATCGGGGAATGTTCGCGGCGGTGTGAGGGTCGCGCCGGGGGAAGGTATGATTGATTATGACGAGATGAACCGAACTCTCGAGGAGAGCGAGCGGGAGTTAGCGATCGCGGAGGCGCAGCGGAAGCGGGAGTGGGAATTTTTCGACCTCGAGCCGGGCATACCGGACTACGGCCGGGGCGGCGACGGCGGTGATGACGGCGACGACGAGGGTTGCTACTACGAGATCGCGAAAGCGCAGACGGAGATGGTCATCACCACGCTGGAGCGACGGATGGAGGCGGCGCGCAAGGACTACGATCAGCTACCGAAGACCGAGAAGAGCCTTCGCCAGGATCTGCTTATTCTCATCGTGCGGTACCTGGCGCACCTGGGCGGTTTTCCGCTGATCTGCGGGATCCTCTACGGGAGGGTCGGCCTGATGGACTATGTGGGCACGATCGGCGGCACGCTTTGGCTCATCGCGACGATCCTTTTCACGGTTAAATTTCTGGACGGGATTGCTTATTTTGCGGTGATGAAGACGACGGCGCGATCGGTGCCGTTCATCGAGGCAAACCGGATACTCACACTGGAGAAAATGAGGGATTACGCGTCCGAGCGGATCCGCTGTGCGAAAAATCGAATGGACCGTGTCGATGTGCTCGACCGCAAGCTGGAGAGGCAGCGGTATCTTGACCGGGCGGATCTTGCGGAGCTGAGCATGCTGGGAAGACCGTACGAGGTGACTTGCCCGTACCGACCGTCGAAGGTGTCTTTCCTGTGGTACGTATTGTTCCTGATCCGCGGGAACCGGATGGATTAGCCGGCAGGGCCGAAGCGGCCGGACGGCAGGGCGGAACGCAGCGTCCGCAGAGGGGAAGCAATGATAGATTATGATGAGATGAACGAGGTTCTCGCGCAGGCCGAGAGGGCGCTCGCTGAGGAGGAGGCCGCGCGGGAGCGCGAGCTTGACCGGGCGGCGCAGGAACTGCCGAAGGAGAAGTCGTATGAGGCTTGCATAGACGGGCTTCAGCGCGTGCGCATACAGATCACGCGGATGCAGACGTGGGTCTACGAGGATTTTGAGAGGACGGAGGCAGAGGAGTCGTGCGAGTTTCGCAATCTCGTGGGGCTGCTGATCGGGTATGCATTTCACACGCTGGTCTACCCGCTTTTCTTCGCCCTCATTGCGAAGGTACATTTTATGGCCGCAGCCGCGTTCGGTTTGATCGGGCTTCTGTGGCTTTACTACACGGTGACATTTACGATCCGCGTGCTCGACTACGTCACGACATACCACGTGATGATGTCGCACAAAGGCACGGTGCCGTACGCGGAGGATCAGCGGATCCTCACTTATCGCGCGCGGAAGGAGCGCTGTCAGCGTCGGCTCAAGACGCTGCAGGACCAGTCCGCGCGGCTCGACGCCTGCGAGAAGCAGGTGCACCGCCAGCAGGGCCTGACCGGCACGGCGTTCGACAGCCTGCAGGCGCTGATCAACGTGCCCGAGAGCCGCGAGGAATACTCGGACAAGACGGCAGTGACCTTCGGGGAATACCGCGCGTGGAAGCGGCAGCAGCGCAGGAAGCGGTCGAGGGAGAGGGCCGCGGAGGAGGCGAAAAATGATTGATTACGACGAGATGGAGCGCGTGCTCGCAGAGGAGGAGCAGAAACTGGCGCTTGAGGAAGCCGAGAGGAAGAGAGCTCTGGACCCGGAGGCGGGCAACGGTTCCGGTGCAGGTCCCGGGGATGACCCCGACGACGGCAACAACGACGATATCATGGGCGGCCGCAAGGGAACGCAGGACGAGTGGGCCGGCAATACCTACGAGATCCAGCTCTCCGTGATCGAGGGCGTCCGCAGCAAACTGAATCTGAAAATGGAGTCGGCACGCGCGGACTATGACGCCGTGGAAGGTCTGAAGAAGCAAGCGTACACCGATCTTCTCGGCACATTGATCGGCTTTCTGATCCACACCGGCGGATATCCCGCGATCTTCCGCACGTGGCTCTACGGAGGCAACGCCATGACCTTTGTCAGCGGCTTGCTGCTCGGTGTGCTCTGGCTGCCGGCGACCGCGATTTTCTTCCGGAAACTGGTCGTCGAGTTTGCCAACTATCGCATCCGCTGCAGCAAACGCCGCTATTCCCGATACATCGAGAAGAACAATATCCGCACTTTTGAGCGCGAGAAGGAAGAGGCGCTTGAGAAGATCCACCTTGTCAAAGCCAATTTGGAGAAGCTTGACACGCTGCAGAAGCGCTTGGAGAAGAAGGGCACCCTTTCCGAATCGGAAAATGAAACCGTGCTCCGGCTCGGGATGCTTCATTTCCGCGAGAGCCGCTATCTCCCGGTAAAGATCACGACGGCCGAGTTTTTCCATTATCTTTTCGAGGATCAGTGATCTTCGGAGGACGAGTTGTTCCTTATCTTTTCGAGGATCAGTGATCTTCGGCGGACGAGTTTTCCTTATCTTTTTGAGGATCAATGATCCCTCGCGGGATCGGATTTTCGGTTGATGAAATCTTCGGCTGACCGGATTTTCGGATAATAAAAGTTTTTCCATAAATGCGAGGAGGACCTCCGTATCTATTGCAGAAACGGTTCGCGGGGAATGCCGAAAGGATGATTTTTCCGGCGTTTCCGACGGACAAAGGGAAAGCGGGAATGCATTTTCCGACGGACAGAGGGAAAAGGAATTCTTTTTCCGACGGACGGAAAGAGGGACAAGGACGTCTTTTTCCGACGGGCGGACAGAGGGACAAGGAATTCTTTTCCGACGGACGGAAAGAGGGAATGCATTTTCCGAATGAGACTGCGAAACCGAGAAACGGAGGCTTGTATGAGGGGAAAAGACAAGTGCAGGATTTTGAAGCAGATCCGCAGACAGATCGCGGATGAGAATGAGATTCCGTATGTGGTCGAGGAATGTCAACACAAGGGTGAGTGCAAGGGTACCTGCCCGAAGTGCGAGGCAGACCTGCGTATGCTGGAACGCGAGCTGTCGCTTCGGCACCGCATCGGCAAGACTGTGGCGATCGCCGGCATTGCGGCAGGTATGGTGACAATGTCGACCGGGTGCGACATGGAGGACGCGCAGATGCTGTTGCAGCAGCTGATCGGAGTCGAGAACTCGGGCGGGGACATCCAGGGGGGGCTGGTCGCGCCGGATCCGTATCGGTTGTCCGGTGATATCGAGTACATCCCGGACCGCGAGACCGACGGGGAGAGCATGCCGGAGCCGGATCCGGATTCGGACACGACGCTGTCCGGCAAGGTTCTGACGGTTCCCGATCAGACGATGGGCTTTGTCATACAGTCCGATGCCGATAAGCCGTCTTTCTGGCGCGACGAGGACAGACCCTTCTGGGATGAGATCGACTGACAGCGGAGACAGTTTTCAGATGGTATTCGGGCGTGGCGGTGCAGATGCCGTGCGCCCTTGTATTACAGCGCGGAAGCAGGAGGCAGCGGAGTAGATGTTGCGAGACGTTTGTGTGAGGATCGGAAGCGTCAGACGCGGTGCGGTCGGAGCACCGTCGGATATGCATAATTCATCTGCAGCTGTTAACAGGAGAGAAAATGAAAGATTTGTCGTCGTTGCGGACGCAGGAAACGAGTGAGGGTACGGCTGCGGAATCGGCCGGTGTTACGATGCCTTTCATTACGATTGACCGCCTGCGAATGGAGACGGACGGCGACGGCGTGACAACGCTCGTCGCGTCGAAAGGCTGCCCTCTTTCGTGCCGCTACTGTATCAATCGCGATGTGCTCGGCGATACCGTGCCGAGCCGGCCGGTGACGCCGAAGGAACTGCTCGCGATGGTGAGAATCGATGACCTTTATTTCCGGGCAACCAACGGCGGTGTGGTGTTCGGAGGCGGAGAGTCGCTGCTGCAGGCCCGGTTCATCCGGGCTTTCGCCGATCTTGCGCCGAAAGCGTGGCGGATCTACGCGGAGACAAGCCTGAACGTGCCGACGGAGCTGTTGCGGATCGCGATGCCGGCGGTCACCGACTGGATCGTGGACATCAAGGATATGAACCCGGACATTTACCGCGCCTACACGGGCTGCGACAACGCGCTTGTCAAGGAGAATCTCCGCATCCTCGCGGAGGCCGGCCGCTGCGGTGACGTCGTCGTGCGCGTGCCGTTCATCCCCGGCTACAATACCGAGGAGGACTGCAGGCGGAGCATCGAGGAACTGCGCGCCATCGGACCGTGGAAGCGGTGCGATCCGTTCCCGTATGTCGTGAAGGAAGAGGCGGATCCCCCGACTTAGCGCGTAACCGCAGAAAAAACCTTGACAACCGGCGGCAAGTGTTCTATATTTGGCTACATACAGAAAGAGACATTGACGGAGACAGTACCCTGTATGGGAAGGCCAAAGCGAGTCGGGGAGTGGTGAGAGCCCGGCGCTGTGAAGTGCAGGCGAAGATCCCTCCGGAGTCGTGCAGGCGAACGGCAATGCGCCCCGCGGCCATACGGCAGCGGCACAAACCCAATAGTCGGCACCGGAAGCCCACCGTTACCGGGCAACGTATAGACTGCGCAGCAGTGTACGCCAAATGGGTGGTTTTTGTGAGAATTCAGGTCCTCATCCCGTTTCGGGATGGGGATTTTTTGCGCGCTAAGCGAGAGCACTTCCGCCGACCGTGGTCGGCGGGATTGGCCTGACGAGCTCGCGGAAACGATGTTTCCGGCGAGTCGGAAGGACAAGACCGGGAGCGGACGAAGTCCGCGGCGGAAGTGCCGAGCGCACGTACACGAGCAAACCGAGCGGCGCGAGGTTTGCGAGTGCTGCAACAGCAGCAA
>DBYX01000005.1:93089-115553 GCA_002311665.1 Lachnoclostridium sp. UBA1175
TGCGAGTGCTGCAACAGCAGCAACAACATTTTCCGAAACATGAAATATCAAAGCAGGGAGGATACAACGATGTATGAGAAAGTAGACGCCGGTATGAATTTCGTCGACCGCGAGAAGCAGGTCCTGCAATTCTGGAAGGCCAACAACATTTTCGAGAAGAGCATGGATTCGCGCAAGAAAGGGCCGACTTACACATTTTACGACGGACCTCCGACCGCGAACGGCAAGCCGCACATCGGCCACGTGCTGACGCGTGTCATCAAGGATATGATCCCGCGTTACCGCACCATGAAGGGCTTTATGGTGCCCCGCAAGGCCGGTTGGGACACGCACGGTCTGCCCGTGGAGATCGAGGTGGAGAAGCTCCTCGGCATCAACGGCAAGGACCAGATCGAGGCGTACGGTCTCGAGCCTTTCATCGATAAATGTAAGGAATCCGTGTGGAAATACAAGGGCATGTGGGAGGATTTCTCCGGCACCGTCGGCTTCTGGGCCGATATGGACAACCCCTACGTGACCTATCATGACGATTACATCGAGTCCGAGTGGTGGGCTCTTCGCCAGATCTGGGACAAGGGTCTTCTCTACAAGGGCTTCAAGATCGTTCCTTACTGCCCGCGCTGCGGCACGCCTCTGTCTTCTGCCGAGGTTTCGCAGGGCTACAAGACCGTGAAGGAGCGCTCGGCTGTCGTGCGTTTCAAGGCGGTCGGCGAGGACGCTTATTTCCTGGCCTGGACGACCACGCCCTGGACGCTTCCCTCGAATGTCGCTCTCTGCGTGAATCCTGAGGACACATACGTGAAGGTGAAGGCCGCCGACGGCTACACCTACTATCTTGCCGAGGCTTTGGCTGACACCGTTCTGGCGCCTCTCGCCAAGGACGGCGCTCCGGCTTACGAGGTGCTTGAGACCTTCAAGGGTACCGACCTCGAGCGCCGCGAGTATGAGCCGCTTTACACCTGCGCTGCCGACGAGGCAAAGAAGCAGGGGAAGAAAGCATTTTACGTGACATGCGATGACTACGTCACCATGTCCGACGGTACCGGCATCGTTCATATCGCTCCGGCATTCGGTGAGGACGACGCGAACGTCGGCCGCAATTACGACCTTCCGCTCGTGCAGATGGTCAATGAGAAGGGTGTCATGCTCGACGTGACGCCGTTCGCGGGCATGCGCTGCAAGCCCACCGCTGCCGAGATGGAGAAGGGCGCGATCAGTGCCGATCCCGAGGTGATCAAGGATCTCTCCGCGCGCAAGCTTCTGTTCGATGCTCCGAAGTTCGAGCACGAGTATCCGCACTGCTGGCGCTGTGACACTCCTCTGATCTACTACGCACGCGAGTCGTGGTACATCCGCGAGACCGCTGTCCGCGATGACCTCGTGCGCAACAACAATACCGTAAACTGGATCCCGGATTCCATCGGCAAGGGCCGCTTCGGCAACTGGCTTGAGAATATCCAGGACTGGGCGCTCAGCCGCAACCGTTACTGGGGAACTCCTCTGAATATCTGGGAGTGCGAGTGCGGTCACCGCGAGTGTATCGGAAGCCGCGCAGAGCTCGCGGAGCGCTCCGGCAAGCCCGACGACGCGAAGGTTGAGCTGCACCGTCCGTACATCGACGCGGTCACGTTCCCGTGTCCGAAGTGCGGCAAGACGATGCACCGTGTTCCCGAGGTGATCGACTGCTGGTTCGACTCCGGCGCAATGCCTTTTGCACAGCATCATTATCCGTTTGAAAACAAGGAACTCTTCGAGGAGCAGTTCCCGGCACAGTTCATCTCCGAGGCGGTTGACCAGACACGCGGCTGGTTCCACTCCCTGATGGCGGAGTCGACGCTTCTGTTCAACAAGGCGCCGTACGAGAACGTCATCGTGCTCGGCCACGTTCAGGACGAGAACGGCCAGAAGATGAGCAAGTCCAAGGGCAACGCTGTCGACCCGTTCGAGGCTCTGGCTTCCTTCGGCGCCGATGCGATTCGCTGGTACTTCTATATCAACAGCGCGCCGTGGCTGCCGAACCGCTTCCACGACAAGGCTGTCATCGAGGGCCAGCGAAAGTTCATGGGCACGCTCTGGAACACCTATGCGTTCTTCGTGCTCTATGCGAACATCGATGATTTTGACGCGACGAAATATACTCTTGAATACGACAAACTTCCGGTTATGGACCGCTGGCTTCTTTCCCGTCTGATGTCCACCGTGAAGGATGTCGACGACAACCTCTGGAACTACCGCATCCCCGAGGCTGCCCGTGCTCTCGACTCGTTCGTCGACGAGATGAGCAACTGGTATGTCCGCCGCGGCCGTGAACGCTTCTGGGCAAAGGGCATGGAGCAGGACAAGATCAACGCCTACATGACGCTGTACACCGCCCTGGTTACCATCGCCAAGACCGCTGCTCCGATGATCCCGTTCATGAGCGAGGCGATCTACAGAAATCTTGTCTGCAGCATCGACAAGGCAGCTCCCGAGAGTGTGCATCTGTGCGATTTCCCGACGGTTGAGGAGTCCTGGATCGACACGAAACTCGAGGCCGATATGGACGAGGTTCTCAAGGTTGTTGTGCTCGGCCGCGCCTGCCGTAACGCTTCCAACATCAAGCAGCGCCAGCCGATCGCGAACATGTTCGTGTGCAGCGAGCGCGGTGCGCTCAACGAGTTCTACCAGGAGATCATTGAGGACGAGCTCAACGTCAAGGCATTGTCCTTCACGGACGATGTCAGCGAGTTGACTTCGTACTCGTTCAAGCCGCAGCTCAAGACGCTCGGCAAACGCTTCGGCAAGCGGATCAACACCGTCCGCGAGCTTCTTGCGAACATCGACGGCCGCGCCGCGATGAAGGAACTGGATGCTACCGGCGCGCTGACGCTTGTTGTTGACGGCGTATCCGAGAGCATCGCGAAGGAAGATCTGTTGATCGAGTCGCAGCAGACCGAGGGTTATGTCTCCGACAGCGACGGCGGCATCACGGTTGTCCTTGACACCCGCCTGACGCCCGAGCTCATCGAGGAAGGCTACGTGCGCGAAGTCATCAGCAAAGTCCAGACGATGCGCAAGGAAGCCGGCTTCGAGGTTATGGACCACATCACCGTGGCCTTGGTCGGCAACGAGAAACTCGCTGCAGTTTGCGAGAAGAATTCCGAGTTCCTGTGCCGAGTTGTTTTGGCAGACGAGCTCCGCTTCGAGGCCGTCGACGGCTACACGAAGGACTGGAATATCAACGGCGAGGACGTCACCATCACCGTCGTGAAGAGGTGAGAACGGCCGTGTGAGCCGGGCCGGGTAAGGCAAGTAAGGCAAGTAGGCAAGTAAGCAAGTAAGCAAGTAAGGCAAGTTAACAAGCTGGACTCAAGGCAAGTTAACAAGCTGGACTCAAGGCAAGTTAACAAGCCGGACTCAAGGCAAGTTAACAAGCCGGACTCTTATTGATTGAATGTGAAAATTCCGGTGCGGGGCGACCGCCCCGCACCGGATACTCTTATATGACGCGTGGAACACGCGTCGATCTGTGGGATATTCCCGTATCTTTGACACTTATTCTTGATATTTCTCTGTTTTTTCCTGATTCAACAGAAAAACAGCCTGCCTCGGGGGCCTTGAAAGGCTTGTTGGGGTCTTGTTTCTGTTGAAACTATTCAATTCTCTTCAAATCAACAGAAAAACTGCCGGACGGAGGTCGCCTGAACAGGTCAATTTAGGCTAGTTTACTGTTGAAACTTATAATTCTTACTTGAATCAACAGAAAAACTGCCGGGTGGAGGGTGCCTGAACAGGTCAATTTAGGCTGGTTTACTGTTGAAACTTATAATTCTTACTTGAGTCAACAGAAAAACTGCCGGACGGAGGGTGCCTGAATAGGTCGATTTAGGCTGGTTTACTGTTGAAACTCCTCAATTCTCCTCAAATCAACAGAAAAGTAGCCGACTCGCGGGTGATAGAAGAGATCGGTAAAGGCAAGTTTTCTGTTGAAACTATTCAATTCTCCCCGAATCAACAGAAAAACTGCCGGACGGAGGTCGCCTGAACAGGTCAATTTAGGCTAGTTTACTGTTGAAACTTATAATTCTTACTTGAATCAACAGAAAAACTGCCGGGTTGAGGGTGCCTGAACAGGTCGATTTAGGCTGGTTTACTGTTGAAACTCCTCAATTCTCCTCAAATCAACAGAAAAGTAGCCGACTCGCGGGTGATAGAAGAGTTAGGTAAAGGCAAGCTTTCTGTTGAAATTATTCAATTCTCCCCGAGTCAACAGAAAAACTATCGAATCCCCTCAATTTGATCGGGAGAAAAGGGCGTTTCTTCTGTTGAAGTCTTCCAAAACCCCAAAAGCAACAGAAAACCGGAGAAACCCTGTTGAAATATCATAAAAACCATACTAACAGGGGTGTAACAAGAAAGGAGGAACGTATGAATCGTGAATTGATTGCTTTGCTGGAGTGTGAGCAGAAGAAAACAGTAGCTATCCTCGGCCGAGTGAAGAAAGAGATGAAGCGCATGCCGGACGGTAGACTGGAGGTGTCTAAAACAGGAGGTAAATACAGGCAATATATCAGGGTATTGCACGATAAGGGAACCTTGAAGAGAAAGTATATCGGGAAAAAAGAAATCGGATTGGCACAGCGCTTGGCTCAAAAGGAATATGATGAGAAATTGCGTTGTGTCGCGGAGACACTGGTCGATACCCTGTCAAACTTGGCGGAGGCTTTGAAACAGTATGATATAGAGAAAGTCTACGCGGAGGAGTCGGAAGCACGTCGCGAACTGATCATTCCGGTCATCCCAAACGATGAGCAGTTTATCAGAGGATGGTATGAGGAGCATCCGGGAAACGGCAACTCATATGAAATGATCACATCATACACGACCCTGCGAGGAGAGAAAGTGCGGTCAAAATCGGAGAAGATGATCGCGGATGCATATTATACGGCATCTATCCCGTATGTGTACGAGCCGGCGCTTCATTTGCGCACGGGCCGGACGGTTTATCCGGATTTCGCGGTGCTGGACACCGTCAGGCGGCGCACGATGTACCACGAACATTTTGGCCTGATGGATGATGAGGAATACCGGGTGGGCTGCATTCGGAAAATCCGGAGTTACAACGACGCCGGATTGTGGAGCGGAGAGACGATGATCTATACGTTTGAAGGAGGAGAAGTGCCGTTTGATCAGGAGGAACTGGAGCGTATGATCGAAAAGTATTTTAGGTAAATTTTCGTTGAATTTCGGGTGCCTTTGTGCGATGATAAAAGGCGAGTTTTAAGCCGAGCAGACGGTGCTCGGTGCGTGATGGGAGAGTAAAAGAATTGAAAAAGATAAGACTGAAATTTCTTATGTGCGCAGTGGGAATGCTTTTGATCATAGCCTGCGCGGGATGCGGCAGGAATAAGACGAATAATGATCTGCTGGAAGCAGGGGAACATCAATTGCCTGCCTCGGAAAATGAAGTAACTCCTACCTCACTCCCTGCGGCGACCGGATTGCCGGCAACGCCGACGCCTGATCCGACAGCGACTTCGGCGCCTGATCCGACGGCAACATCGACGCCGGTTCCGACGGCCACGCCCGCGCCTACGAAGGCTCCGACGGCGACGCCCACGGAAGTCCCGGCTACACCTGCGGTAACCTCAACGCCCACGGAAGTCCCGGCTACACCCACGGTAACACCGGACCCGCAGGGAGGCGGCACCGGGAAGAAACTGATCGTCATCGATGCGGGGCATCAGCGCAAAGGCAACAATGACAAGGAGCCCGACGGCCCGGGATCCGCTACGAAGAAGGCCAAGGTGAGCTCGGGCACGACGGGGCATTTTACGGGGCTTCCGGAATATGAACTGAATCTGATCGTGTCGAAGAAACTGCAGGCAATCCTGCTGGAGCGCGGCTACGACGTGATCATGGTCCGCGACACGCACGATGTTGACATCAGCAACAGCGAGCGCGCCGAGATTGCCAACAAGGCGGACGCGGACGCGTTCATCCGTGTTCACGCAAATGCCAATGACAACAGCGATGTCAACGGCGCAGAGACGCTCTGCCAGACAAGCAAAAACCCGTACAACGCGGATCTGTATCCGCAGAGTCGCAAATTGTCCGAGTGCGTGCTCGACGCGCTTTGCGCGGAGTGCGGTTGCAAGAAGAGACACGTAGTCGAGACGGACACGATGAGCGGGATCAACTGGTGCCGCGTGCCGGTGACGATCGTTGAGATGGGCTTTATGACCAACGAACAAGAGGACCGGCTTATGGCGACCGAGACGTACCAGGACAAACTGGCGAAGGGGATCGCCGACGGCATTGACGCTTATTTTGCGAAATGACCGGCGTAGGGTCGGTCGGAAAATATGGGCCGGAATGTTGCACGGATGATCGTCCGCCCCGAACAGGGGACATGGCATGGCTGTGAACAACCGCGTTGGGGAGGGAACATTGGCCGGCCTTTGATCACCCGCCCCGGGAAGGGAGAGGAAAACCGGTATGAGAGAATTGTTTGCGATCGATACGAAGGATTACAATCCGGACGGCCTTGTGCACCGGCGCCCGTCCGCCCGCGCGATCATCGAGCGGGACGGCAAAGTGCTGGTGATGCACTCACGCAAATACGATTATTTCAAGTTTCCGGGCGGCGGCATCGAGCAGGGCGAGACGCCTGAGCAGGCTCTCGTGCGCGAGGTGCGCGAGGAGAGCGGGTGTTGCGTGAGACCGGAGACGATCGAAGAGTTCGGGAGCGTGCTGCGTCGGAACCGCGACGCCCACGACCCGGAGGCGATCTTCGAACAGTGGAACTACTATTATTTCTGCGACATCACCGACGAGCGCGTGCCGATCGTGCAGGAAGATTATGAGATTGAAGAAAGATTTGAAGCGCTGTGGGCCGACTCGCTGACGGAGCTTGTCGTGCGCAACCGCAGGGCGCTGCGAAGCGGCGGCGACGCAACTTTGATCGAGCGGGAAATGCGCATCTTCGATATGGCGGACAACGCGCTTCGGAGACGCCGCTTTGAGAGGGAGGAGGCCGAGGCGATCCGCGCGCTCGGCGAGATAATGCAGGAAAAGACGCCGTCCGGCGATGCCGGCCGCGGCGAGATAACACAGGAAAAGACGCCGTCCGCCGTGGATTATGCCGGGATGCTCGACTATGTGAAGAGCGTCCTTGAGCCGGTGCAGACGGAGGGCGAGGGCGGTATCGGCACGCACAAGCGTGAGTTCGGGTACAGTCGTTTTGAGCACACGAAGCGGGTGCTCGGCTGGGCGAAGAGATTGTACGAGCGGACGGAGGACAAGACCGGGCTGAGGTACGAGGACCTGATGATCGCGACCATTTTCCACGATGTGGGAAGATCGGAGTCGGCGAAGACCGGGCTGATGTCCCACGCGGCGGCGGGGGTGCCGATCACGCGGGAGTACCTGCTCGGGCACGGGTTTCCGGCTGACCGGACGGAGTACATTTGCGGGCTGGTCGGTGCGCACTCCGACAAATGGCTCAAGTCCGACCCGGCCATCGACCGGAACCTGCTGATGCTGATGGAGGCCGACGACCTCGACGATATGGGGGCGCTCGGGATCGTGATGGACTGCATGGTCGTGCGGGCGCGCAACGACCGGGCGACGTATTACGACTGCTACAACCATCTGTGCCGGTATACGCGGAGAATTCAGCGGAGCTCGCCGATGGTGACGCCGGAAGGCAGGGCGTTCTGGGACGAGGAGACAGCGCTCGTGGAGCGTTTTCTCGAACTGCTGCGGCGCGACCTGACCGTGTGAGGAGCCCCGAAAGGGCGCGGGAGAGTTGCGGGAAAGGACGCGCGAGAGTTGCGGGAAAGGACGTGCGAGAGTCGCGCGAAGCCCACACAAAAGAACAAAAAAAGAGTGACTTCGGAGCCGGAATCGGGTATAATAAACCTGTTGCGGGCGGCAACCGTAGAAAGGGAAAAGGAAGGTACACAGGGATGGATAACAGAACAATTCTTGCCGAGGGCAAGGCGGTATTGGGTATCGAGTTCGGATCGACGAGAATCAAGGCGGTCGTGTCGGACGCACAGGGCAACGTGCTCGCGCAGGGCGGCCACGGCTGGGAGAATAGATACGAGGACGGTGTATGGACCTACTCGGAAAATGACATCCGCAGCGGTCTGCAGGCCTGCTACGCGGACCTTCGCGCCAACGTGAAGGCGGAGTACGGCATTGAGCTGACGAGCTTTGCGGGGATCGGTATCTCCGCGATGATGCACGGCTATCTGGCATTCAGCAACAGCGGCAGACTGCTCGTTCCGTTCCGCACATGGAGAAACACGATCACGGGCGAGGCGGCGGAGGAGCTGACGAAGGAATTCAACTACAACATCCCGCAGCGCTGGAGCATCGCGCATCTGTACCAGGCGATGAAGAACGGCGAGGAGCATGTGAAGGACATCGCTTTCTTCACGACGCTGGCGGGCTGGGTACACCGCTGGCTGACCGGCGAGAAGGTGCTCGGCGTGGGCGACGCGTCGGGTATGTTCCCAATCGATCCGAAGACCGGCAATTACGACGCGGCAATGCTTGAGAAGTTCAACGAGCTTCCGCTGGCGAAAACGGTTCCGTGGAAGCTTGCGGACATCCTGCCGAAGGTGCTCACGGCCGGTGAGTGCGCGGGCAGACTGACGGCGTGCGGCGCCAAATTCCTGGATCCGAGCGGCAACCTGCAGGCGGGCATCCCGTTCTGTCCTCCCGAGGGCGATGCGGGAACCGGTATGGTCGCGACCAACAGCGTCGGCAAGAGAACCGGCAACATTTCCGCCGGCACGAGCGTGTTCGCGATGGTCGTGCTCGAGAAGGAGCTCTCCAGGGTTTACCCGGAGATCGACCTTGTGACGACGCCGGACGGCGCGCTGGTCGGTATGGTTCACTGCAACAACTGCACGTCCGACATCAACGCGTGGGTCAAGCTGTTCGCGGAGGTCGGCGAGAAGATGGGCGTGACGTTCGATATGGGCGAACTGTTCACGAAGATGTACGGCATCGCGCTTGAGGGCGAGCCGGACTGCGGCGGACTTCTCTCTTACAATTTCCTCTCCGGCGAGCCGGTAGTCGGCGTGGCCGACGGCAAGCTGGCGGTGCTTCGCACGGCGGAGAGTCATTTTACGCTTGCGAACTTTATGAGAATGCACCTGTGCTCGGCACTCGGCGCGCTGAAGGTCGGTCTTGACCTGATGCTCAAGGAGGAGGGCGTGAAGGTGGATCGCATGCTCGGCCACGGCGGATATTTTAAGACGCCGCTCGCGGGACAGAAGATCGCGGCCGCGATGGTCGGGGCTCCGGTTTCCGTGATGGAGACGGCCGGCGAGGGCGGCGCGTGGGGAATCGCGTTGCTGGCGCAGTATATGGCGTCGAAGTCGGCGGGATCTTCGAAGACGCTGCAGCAGTTCCTGGACGATGAGATCTTCGTCTCGATGAAGGCTTCCGTCGTGGAGCCCGATGCTGCGGATGTCGCGGGCTGCGAGGCGTTTATGAAGAGCTTCCGCGCGGGCATTTGATCCGTCGGGACGGCGTTTCCACGCTGGTTTGTGAAACGTTTGTGAAGATTCGACGAAGACGGCGGGCTGCGCCGATGCCGTCTTAAGGGCCGAACAAGCACTTTTGCACAGTAAAATGACGGGTAATTATCTGAATGGGCGCCGCCTTTTGTGCAAAATATCAAAAAGATGCTTGAAAAAGTAAAAATAATTACTTGACTTGACGAAAAGTTACGACTATAATCAACTTGTAATTTGGGGTATTTGCGACGGTAGTGAAAACTGCCGGAAGCTATGAACGGCAAGATGCAATGTGGGTGAGACAGTACGGAAGAAAGGCAGTCAATCGAACTATGAATTGCAAAAAAGTGCTCCTTTTCCTCTGTGTCGCCGCGGCGATGTTACTGACAGCCTGCAAGGACGATGAGACGGATAAGGGCGCGGTCAAGGAACAATGGGCCTACCTGGAGGACGAAAGCAATGCATGCCTGAAGTTCTACGAGGACGGCTCGGCAGCGTTCCGGTCGGACGACGCCGGAAGCAAATTTAAGATGTACAAGCAGTACGACCTCACGGCGGACAAGCTGAAACTGACCGCGGAGGACGGAAGCGTTCTGGAGATGAAGTATTACGATACGGACACCGGCAAGCGGTATATGTATCAGAAGGTGACGTTGGATTACTACGACGGCAACGACAGTTCGACGCTGATCGGCGCCTGGCTCGCGAAGAACGATTGGAGCTTCCAGTTCACCGACAAGGGAACGTTCCTTGAGGACGGTCTCTGGGCAGGGTACTTCATCGTGAACGATGACGGAAGCATCAAGCTTATCTATGATAACAGGGTGTTTTCCGACACGATCATTTACTATTCGCTGGAGAACGGCAAGTTGATCCTCGACTATCCGTTCGGAATGGTAAAGATGGCGCAGTAAGCGCATCAACGGGTTCGTAAAGCGGCAACGCTTTCGATACAATCAGCGAAAGCTGAAATCTTTATCTTTTTATCTAAGGAGGACGTCATGAAAAAATTTCTTGCAATGTTGCTGGCGATCGTGGCTGTACTTGGCCTCAGCGCTTGTGGCAAGGACGATGGCCTGACGATGTGGTGTATCGCTACGAAGAGCGACTCCAACCGTCATTCTTATGAGGCTGCTATCGCGGATATGGAGAAGAAGTATCCCGATACCAAGCTGAACTGGGAAGCTATTGAGAACGAGACCTACAAGCAGAAGATCAAGGCTGCCGTAGCCGGCGATAACATGCCTGACATTTTCTTCACTTGGTCCTGCGCATTCCTCGGTGACTTCGTAGAGGCTGGTAAGGTTTACTGCCTTGATGAAGCTTACAAGGAATTCGCTGACAAGCTTCCGGAGAAGATGTGCAAGAACACAACGTACGGCGGAAAGAAGTACGGCGTTCCGCTTACGATGAACATTGTTGGTCTTTTCGCTAACATGGACATCCTTGCGGAAGTTGGTTACACCGAAGTTCCCGACACGTACGAGAAGCTGATCGAGTGCTGCAACGCGCTTGTTGCTGCAAACAAGATCCCCTTCGGTTGCGCTGGTAAGGAGACCTGGTGTGTAACTGAGTACCTTGAGTCCATCATTGAGAAGAGCATCGGCGCTAAGGCTCTCGATGACATCTTCATGGGCAAGACCACGAAGGCTTCGTGGGATAACGCAGACGTAGCTAAGGCTGTAGATCTGTTCCAGACCATGATTGACAATAAGTACTTCGATCCCGATGGTGTCAGCCTTGGCAACGACGCTGTTAAGCAGAACTTCATCGACGGCAAGTATGCGTTCTACATGAACGGAACTTGGAACTGCGCTGACTTCTCGAAGAAGGGACCTAAGAACGTTAAGGTTGCTGAGTTCCCGGTTATCGATGCTACCAAGTCTAAGCTCGGTCAGCTCATCGGTGGCCCGTCGGATACGCTCGCTGTAGCTAAGTCCGCTAAGGATGCTGCGAACACCGCTAAGTACACGTTCGAGCTTGGTCAGTTGATCTGCAAGTACGGTTATCTTGATGGTTGCGGTCTTCCGGCTTGGACGGTTGACTACGATGCATCCAAGGTTAACGCTCTTACGCAGTCTGTTGCTAAGATCGTAACTGATTCCGATTACATGGTACTCTTCGGAGATACCGCAATGCCTTCTGACGAAGCAGGTAAGTACCTTGATCAGGTTGCTAAGGTTTACACCAAGCAGGTTGATGGTGCTGGCTTCATCAAAGCTCTCAAGGAAGGTATCAGATAATCAGTTGTTCTACAAACTGGGCACTGTGATTATTTGAGTAATTGAAGTGGCCTTTTCCATTAGACCGGGGAAGGCCACTTCCTTTTAGGAAGGCAGAAGCATCATATGAAAAGTAAAAAATACGACGGCTTGACTATTTTTCTGTTTTTGTTGCCGGCCATTATCCTTTTCGTAGGTATTCTGGTCGCGCCATTGATTTCCTCCTTTGTCAACAGTTTCTTTGAGTATAAAGGCTTCGGTGCCAAAACACCTGTCCAATTTGATAACTATCGGAGATTGTTTGACACTAATGAGACCTGGTTTAAGCCTTCTGTAGTGCACGCGTTGATCCTTGCCGGACTTTCGGTATTCGTTCAGTTGCCGTTGTCGCTCGGCCTTGCTCTTCTGCTCGGCCGTGGAATCAAGGGTGAGAGGTTCTTCCTTTCGGTTAACTTCCTTCCCGTTCTGATCTCTACTGTAGTTATCGGTCAGCTGTGGCTGAAAGTTTTCGACTCCAACGGTATGGTTAACGCCCTGTTGCGTATGGTCGGCTATTTGAAAGAGGGCGAGGATAATATCCAATGGCTCGCTGATAATGGTTCCGGTATTTTGTTGTATTCGTGCTTTGTACCGATGTTGTGGCAGTACGTCGGCTATCATATGCTGTTGATGTACGCGGGTGTCAAGAGTGTTCCTACGGAACTTCGTGAAGCTGCGAAGATCGACGGTGCGACGGACTGGCAGGTTGACTGGCATGTGGTTATCCCTTCGATGAAGCAGATCATCAAGGTTAGCGTTATCTTCGCCGTTACCGGTTCGCTGAAGTCCTATGACTTGATCCGAATCATGGCAATGGACCTCAAGGTTAAGGATGCCGCCGTGCCGAGTACAGTTCTTATGGATTTCATGTCCCTTCGGCAGGAGTACGGCGTCGCCAGTGCAGTTTCTGTTATGCTGATCTTGCTTTGCTTCTTCTTTGCAATCACGATCGGTGCTGTTTTTAAAGAGAGGGACTGATATGGCAACGAAGAAAAGTGTAAATCTTGAACAATACCAAGTACGTAAGAGCAAGGGATGGGTCAACGTACTCATCTCGATCTTCCTTGCAATCTGGGCTATCATCAACCTGTTCCCGCTTTACTGGATGTTCACCTTCGCTCTGAAGGACAACCCGCAGATCCTGCACACGAATATGTTCGGTCCGCCGGATGGCCCACCGTCCAAGTGGTTCTGGAGCAACTTTAAAGAAGCCTGGAGCACGGGCCCGATCGACAAATTCTTTATCAACAGTATTATCATCACCGGTTCGACGATCGTTATCACGACCCTTGCGGCTATGATGGCATCGTACGCGATCACCAGAATCAAGTGGCGCTTCTCTGAGAGCGTAAACCGTATCTTCATGCTCGGTATTACGATCCCTATGCAGGCGTCCATCATTCCGGTATATTTGGTAGTAAGTAAACTGCATCTGATCAATACGCCGATCTCCGTGATCATCCCGTATTCGGCATTTTCACTGGCAATGGCGTTGTTGATCTGTAACGGTTTCATGATACAGATTCCGAAGGAATTGGATGAGGCGGCATACATCGACGGTTGCGGCCGCGGACGCGTATTCTTCAGCGTTATTCTTCCGCTGATGAAGCCCGCAGTAGCAACGACGGCAATCTACACGTTCCTGCAGTGCTGGAACGAACTTATGATCGCTTCGACATTCCTTACCGGTGAGAAGTACATGACGCTCCCTGCAGGTATGGCACAGCTCTTCGGTAGCCATACGACCGAGTGGGGTCCGATCGGTGCATCTCTTGTCATCGCGACTTTGCCGACGATCGTTTTCTACATCCTGTTCAGCAGACGTATTCAGGATAGTTTCATCGCCGGTGCGGTTAAGGGTTGACAAAGCGAAACAATTGCACGCATTCTTTTAACAGAATGAAATAAACAGGGCTTTCCGTGTGAAGGCCCTGTTTTTGTTTTGCACATTTTACAAAAAAGAACGGACATTTTCCGAAACTTTGTATGGTCGATGCGGAAAATATGTGCTATACTGTAGCAGACTTTACGCTTTGATAGTATCACGTCCGAAGTGCAAGGGATGGACGCGATAACGGAAAAGAGGATGCTATGGTAATCAACAAAAAAGAATTCAAAAAGAGCGTGCAGGACTACCTGAAAACCTTCTACCGCAGGACGGTGGAGGACGCTTCGCAGCAGCAGATCTACCAGGCGGTGGCATTTGCCGTGAAGGACTACGTTGTGGACCGCTGGGCGGCGAGCCAGGCGGAGTTCGAGAAGCAGGATGCGAAGACCGTGTACTACCTGTCCATGGAGTTTCTGATGGGCCGCGCTCTCGGCAATAATATCATCAACCTGAAGGCGGACAAGGAGATCCGTAAGGCGCTCGAGGAGCTCGGACTTGACCTCGATGCGATCGAGGATCAGGAGCCGGATGCGGCGCTCGGCAACGGCGGTCTCGGCCGTCTGGCAGCGTGCTTCCTGGACTCGCTCGCCACGCTCGGATACCCGGCATACGGCTGCGGCATCCGCTACAAATACGGTATGTTCAAGCAGGTCATCCGCGACGGCTATCAGGTGGAGAAGCCGGATGACTGGTTAAAGGAGGGCAACCCCTTCGAGATCAAGCGCCCCGAGTACGCATGCGAGGTTAAGTTCGGCGGCTATGTGCGGTATTCGAAGGACGACAACGGCCGCGAGCATTTTACGCAGGAGAATTATCAGTCCGTGATGGCGATCCCGTATGACCTGCCGATCGTCGGCTACGGCAACAATGTCGTTGACACGCTGCGCATCTGGGATGCGGAAGCCATCGACAACTTCAACCTCGAGAGTTTTGACCGCGGCGATTACCACAAGGCCGTGGAGCAGCAGAACCTTGCGCGTCTGATCTGCGAGGTTTTGTATCCGAACGACAATCACTATGCGGGCAAGGAGCTCCGCCTGAAGCAGCAGTACTTCTTTGTTTCGGCGAGCATCCAGCGCGCGGTCAAGAAATATATGTCCCTTCATGACGACATCCACGGGCTTCCCGAGAAGGTCGTGTTCCAGCTCAACGACACGCACCCGACCGTGACGGTGCCCGAGCTGATGCGCATCCTGATGGACGAGTACTATCTCTCCTGGGACGAGGCGTGGGACATCACGAACCGCTGCTGCGCTTACACGAACCACACGATCATGGCGGAAGCGCTCGAGAAATGGCCGATCGAGCTGTTCTCGCGTCTGCTGCCCCGCGTGTACCAGATCGTCGAGGAGATCAACCGCCGCTTCGTAGCGCAGGTTGAGCAGCGCTATCCGAACGATTACGAGAAGATCCGGAAAATGGCCATCATCATGGACGGTCAGATCCGCATGGCCAACCTTGCGATCGTCGCAGGATTTTCCGTCAACGGTGTTGCGCGACTTCACACCGAGATCCTCAAGAAGGAGCAGCTTCGCGACTTCTACGAGTTCTGGCCGGAGAAGTTCAACAACAAGACCAACGGTATCACGCAGCGCCGCTTCCTGCTGCACGGCAACCCGCTTCTCGCGAACTGGGTGACCGGCAAGATCGGCGACGAGTGGATCACCGACCTGCCTCATCTCGAGAAACTTGCGGTGTATGCGGAAGATGAGCGTTGCCGCCGTGAGTTTATGAACATCAAGTACAAGAACAAGCTTCGCCTTGTGGAATACATCCGCGAGCACAACGGGATCGAAGTGGATCCCCGCTCGATCTTCGATGTGCAGGTCAAGAGACTGCACGAGTACAAGCGCCAGCTGCTGAACATTTTGCACGTGATGCATCTGTACAATCAGCTCCGCATGAACCCGGATATGGATTTCTATCCGAGAACGTTCATCTTCGGCGCGAAGGCGAGCGCAGGCTATCGCCGCGCGAAGGCGATCATCAAGCTGATCAACAGCGTGGCTGACGTGGTCAACAACGACAAGTCCATCAAGGGCAAGCTGAAGGTTGTCTTCATCGAGAACTACCGTGTCTCGAACGCGGAGTGGATTTTCGCAGCGGCTGACGTTTCCGAGCAGATCTCGACTGCCAGCAAGGAGGCTTCCGGTACCGGCAACATGAAGTTTATGCTGAACGGCGCCGTGACGCTCGGCACGATGGACGGTGCGAACGTCGAGATCGTCGAGGAAGTCGGCGAGGACAATGCGTTCATCTTCGGCCTGAGCTCCGACGAGGTCATCAACTTCGAGAACAACGGCGGCTACGATCCGCGCGAGATCTACAACACCGATCAGGACATCCGTCAGGTGCTGACGCAGCTTGTCAACGGTTTCTACTCGCCGGAGGATCCGGAGCTGTTCCGCGAGCTGTACAACTCGCTTCTCGATCGCAACGGCGGCGAGCGCGCGGACCAGTACTTCATTCTCAAGGACTTCCGTTCCTACGAGGCGGCGCAGAAGCGCGTCGAGGAGGCATACCGCGACGAGGACCGCTGGGCGAAGATGGCTATCCTCAACGTCGCCAAGTCCGGCAAATTCACCTCCGACCGTACGATCGAGGAGTATGTGCGTGACATCTGGCATCTCAAGAAGGTTGAGGTTGAACTGTAAGAGCGGCGATAATCGCATAACATTGATTGAAGGGCGCATCCGCGGAGGATGCGCCCTTTTTGATTCATTGCCGGCGCCGCGCGGGGCTGCATAGCCCCGCCACACTTGTTTTTTTTCGTTCGGAGGGGGATCGGGCTTCTGTGCGCATCCGTTACGGACTTATATGCCGTCTATGTTCCGTTAGTCCGTATCTTGTGCTGTCTATATCTTCAGACGCTCGTTTTGTGCGCATTTTCGGGAAGCATTTCGAGTTTTTTTGAGTCGGAATCCGGGGTTTAGCGAAATATTGCCTTCCCCAAGAAGTCTTTTTTATGAATTGATACGGACCTACAGAGAAGAGACAGCAATAAGTCCGTAATCAACCAAAATTTCATGCCTTTTCCGGGAGAAAATGCGCAACAAAAGGGTTTTTGAGAAGAAAGACAGCACAAATCTCGTGGCCGTCGGACTTTACAAGCTTGTTTTGTCATTATTACGGGACAACTTGCTTATCTTACCATTGATTCCGCAGAAAATCGCGGGGTTGCATAGACCCGCGCGGGCGGATATAATAAGAGAAACAGCGCAGTCAGGAGTGTTTGCATGGAACCGACGATCATTCACATTCCCGCAGATGCGGAGAGGATCATCGATACACTGGAACGGGCGGGGTACGAAGCGTACGCCGTCGGCGGCTGCGTGCGCGATTCGATCCTGGGGCGTGAGCCGGAGGATTGGGACATCACGACTTCGGCTTCGCCGGAGCAGGTGAAGGCGCTCTTCCCGAGAACGATCGATACCGGGATCGAGCACGGCACGGTGACGGTGATGGAGCACCGCGTCGGCTACGAGGTGACCACATACCGCGTGGACGGCAAATACGAGGACGGAAGACATCCGAGCAGCGTGACATTCACGAGGAACCTTACGGAGGATCTGCTGCGCAGGGATTTTACGATCAATGCGATGGCGTACAATCCGCGCTCCGGGCTGGTGGACCGGTATGACGGGCTCGGCGATCTGAGGCGCGGGTGCATCCGGTGCGTCGGTGTGCCGGAGGAGCGGTTCTCGGAGGACGCGCTGCGGATACTGCGGGCGCTCCGTTTTGCGTCGCAGCTCGGTTTTGAGATAGAGAAAGAGACGCTTGCGGCGATGTGCAGGCTGGCGCCGCGGCTTGAGGCGGTCAGCGCAGAGCGCGTGCGCGTCGAGCTGGTGAAGCTGCTCGGCGGCAGGCACCCGAACATGCTGGTCACGGCGTACGAGACCGGGGTGACGAAGATCATCCTTCCGGAGTGGGACGATATGATGGAGACGGGGCAGGACAACCCGCACCATCTGTACGATGTCGGCAGGCACACGGTGAAGACGATCGAGGCCATCCACGAGGCGGAGGAGTACCTTGCAGCGGATGCGCATGAGCGCATGATCTACGATATGACGATGCTGCTGCACGACGCCGGGAAGCCGGCGTGCGTGTCGGTGGGAGAGGACGGCAAACAGCATTTTTACGGGCACCCGAAGGCTTCCGCGGAGATCGCGAAGGCGGTGCTTCGGCGGTTGAAGTTTGACAACGATTCGATGGACCTGATCACGGCGCTTGTGAGGTATCACGACTGCCGGTTTGATATGGACAAACACGACGTCGCGAGGAGCGTGCGCCGCATTGTGAGCAGGGTGGGGATCGAGAGGATGAAGTATCTCTTTCCGATCCAGCTTGCGGACATCCGCGGGCAGCACCCGGACTATTATGAGCGCAGCGTCCGGCGGCTGGAGCAGTTGCGGGGTGAGTACGATACGATCGTCCGGGAAGGGCATTGCGTGTCGGTGCGCGACCTTGCACTCGACGGCAAATCCCTGATCGCCCTCGGTTACAAGCCCGGCCCGGCACTCGGGGATGCGCTGAAACGGCTGCTTCAGACGGTGCTCGACGACCCGTCTGCCAACACGGCGGACAATCTCACGGAGCTCGCCTCCCAATGGCTGTCCGAGGATTGACGGAGGTCGATCGGAAACGGCATTCGTCCGGGAATCGGCGGCGTTTTCGCAGCGGGTACATCGCCACGTAAAATGATATGAAATTCATAATGATTATGCGGAAAATGAGCAACCGGAAGCCCGTGTTTGCTCATTTTTCTTGCATTTTATACTTTTTTAATGTAAATTAGAATTTATACAATACAGTGCTTCATCGTGTCAACGCGGTGAAGAAACAAAACAAAGCGAGGATATGCGTTATGAACTGGGAAGTCATTGCATTTGTCGTGTATTTTGTTCTTGTGATCGGTATCGGTGTGTACTTCTTCGTGCGCTCCAAGGCGGGCGGTGAGAAGGAGTATTTCCTCGGCGGACGCAGCATGAGCGGTCCGGTTGCCGCGTTGAGTGCCGGCGCGTCCGATATGAGCGCGTGGGTGCTGCTCGGTCTCCCCGGAGCGCTGTATCTGAGCGGTTTCTGTGAGGCGTGGATCAGTGTCGGTCTCTTCATCGGCACCGTGCTCGCGTGGCTGTTTATTGCGCCGAGACTCCGCACATTTTCCATCGCGGCGGATGACTCCATCACGATCCCGCAGTATCTGACCAATCGTTTCAAAAGCAAGCACATGGCGCTGCAGATGGTGTGCGCGTTTGTGTTTATCATCGTATATTGCATCTACGCGGCGTCGAGTATCTCGGCGTGCGGCGACCTCTTCCAGACGGTGTTCAAGTTGTCCAAGGGCGGCCGTGAGACCGCGATGGTTGCGGCTGCGATCATCATCGTGGCGTATACCTTCCTCGGCGGATTCAACGCCGTGTGCTGGACCGACTTCTTCCAGGGTATGCTGATGCTCGCGGCATTGATGACGGCGCCGATCGTTGCGGTCATCGTCATCAAGAGCGACGGCTTCAGGAAGCCGATGGTCCAGCTCAGCGCGAACTACTATAACTGGCTCAGCAGCGGCCGGTTTGACGGACCGTCCATCGTGAGCATCCTGACCGGTCTCGGCTGGGGTCTCGGCTACTTCGGTATGCCTCACATTCTGGTCCGCTATATGTCGATCCGCTCGAAGAAGGAGATGAAGCGCTCCCAGAAGATCGGTATCCTGTGGACGTTCCTGATCCTTGCGATGGCTACCGTTGTCGGTATCGTGGCTCGCCAGTACCTCGGCGACATCATCACGACGGGCAAGCAGGAGAGCATGGCGTTCGTCCTTCTCGTGAAGAACATTTTCCCGGCACTGCTTGCGGGTATTCTTCTCTCCGCGATCCTTGCGGCTTCGATGAGTACCGCGGACTCGCAGCTGCTGGCGTCGTCGTCGGCATTTTCCAGTGACATTTACAAGCCGATCCGCAAGAACGCTTCGGACCGCGAGGTCGCGTGGGCGGGACGTCTCGTCGTGGCGTGCATCTGTGCGGTGGCATTGTTGATCGCTCTTGCGGGCAACAGCACGATCATGGATCTGGTCGGCAATGCGTGGGGCGCATTCGGCGCGGCATTCGGACCGGCGATCCTTCTTTCGCTGTATTGGAAGCGTTTCAACTATGCGGGCGCGATCAGCGGTATCATCACCGGTTTTGTGGTTGACATCAGCTGGGGCGTGCTGCGAGGCGCTATGATCATTCCCAAGGAGAAGGCGATCATCACGGGAACGCTCGGCGGACTGTACGAGATCATTCCCGGATTCCTGCTCAGCCTGCTTGTGTGCATAGTGGTTGCGAAACTGACCGCCGCACCCGGCGAGGATGTGGAGAAAATGTTTGACCGCGCGGTGGAGATGGTTTCGGAGGATGACCCCGAGGACCTCGGCGCGGAAGCGTAATAGAAAGATAAGACAGAACGGGACGTTGTTACATGGACAAAGCTTCGAACAAAGGGTATATTTTCCGCGCGAGGAGAGCGGCGCTGGTGCTGCTGATGCTCGGCGCGCTGTTGCTGAATATCGATTACCGGGTGCGCACCAACGTGCAATATCCGAACTATGAGTTTGCCGAGCATTACGGATTTGTGACGCAGCGGATGATCATGGAGGATGTCGTCGGAGCGCGGCTGACGGTCGATATCGCATCGGAACTGATCGGTTATCTGTGCCTCCTGGCGTGCCTGCTGGTCGTCCGGACGTACGCGAAACCCGAGCTTCCGATGAAGCAGGAGATGCGGAAAATGGCCTCGAAGTTCGGGTGGCTGATGCCCCGTGTCAAGGCCAAGTTCATCATGATCCCTCTGCTCGGCGCGGTGCTTTACGCGGCGGCGAGGCTGATGCCGTTCTATTTCAACGGACTGCATCTGTACGGGCCGGAGTATTTTATCAACTTCGGACTGGCGATCGTGTCCGTGGCGGCGCTGATGTTCACGACGCTCTGCTTCCTGCGGGAGTGCGACCGTTTTCAGAACCACAAGGAGACGCAGCTGGTCTACCTGTTTATGTTCCTGACGGTGTTCACCGGACTGCTCAAGGATCTGGCCGCATTTTACGGATTGCCGGGCGTGCGTTTCGTGTATATGATCATAAACCTGGTGTTTGTCGTCGCGATGTGCGTTGTGCTCGTGCATTACATCGTCATCGAGGAGAGAGTGGAGCGCCAGGCAGCCGAAGCGGCGAAAGCGGCGGAGGCGGAGAAGGCCGCGGAAGAGTGGGGAGCGTGGGAGCCGGAGAAATGGGATGCCGGCTCGTGGAATGCAAGCAACCCGACAGAAGCAGCCGAGACGGAGAAACGCGGGTAGACCGCGCTGTCCGAACCAAAACAGTGTGAAGCGGGATTACGCGCGGTGCCCGAGGAAGCATCGCACGACCGATCACATAGAAGTACGACCCGCCGGGAATCGTCCGGGCGGCACATATAAACCCACAAGGAGGTGTCGGTATGATAGTGAAAAGCAAGCAGTATTCACACGCGGCCGCGGCCGGATTGCTGCTGATCTTCGCACACATGGTGTACTCATTTTTCGTAACGCTCTGGAAGATCACCAAACTGGAAGGAGTGGAAGAATCCTACGGCGAACTCATCAAGGAATTGTTCAAGTCTGAGGCAACGAAGAAGACAATGTACCTGTTGATCGGTATGTTTGTGACGATCCTGGTGTTGCTCATCGCAATGTACGCGAACAACCGTGTTCTGTTCTTCATCGGAATGTTGATGGAAGCGGCGACGTACGGATATCGCCTGTACATTTTTATCAAAGCCCTCAAGGAGGCCAAGGATGTTGACTGGGATACGGAGTTCACGCTGACGTTCATCGGCAACTATGTGATCGTCGGACTTGTCGTGCTGATGCTCCTTCTCATGGGACTCTCGGTTCTGTGCAAGTCTTCGGCGGCCAAGGCATTCGGCGTGCTGGTAATCCTGTTCGCAGTGCTCGGACTGATCCTTACCGTCGTGATTGACATTTTGCCGTACATCTCGGATGACTGGAAGGTTTACCGCGCGAATGCAGGAGAGTTGCAGCGTGCGGTACTCAGCTCCTTCTTCTCCGAAGGAGCGTACTCGTTCCTCGATCTCTGCGCTTATTTCCCGAGGTTTGTCCTTGCGGTTCTCGTCGCAAAATGGGGCTTCGTCCGCTGTGGTGAGCTCGTCGCCGATCCTGCGAAGCAGGGTATCGGTATGAACGACCCGCAGGCTGTCAACCCGTACAGCGTCAAGGTCGGTAATCCTTATGCAAATGTTGCCGGTTACGCAAACCCGACGCCCGCTATGTACCAGGCGCCGGCACAGCCCGTGCCCGTGATGCCGGCAGCGCCCGCGCAGCCTGTATACCAGGCACCCGCACAGCCCGTTCCGGCAGCGCCCGCGCAGCCTGCATACCAGGCACCCGCACAGCCCGTTCCGGCAGCGCCCGCGCAGCCTGCTTACCAGGCACCGGAGCAGCCGGTATACGCAGCACCTGCACAGCCTGAGTACAAGGCACCGGAGCAGCCGGTATACGCAGCACCTGCACAGCCTGAGTACAAGGCACCGGAGCAGCCGGTTTACGCAGCACCTGCACAGCCTGAGTATGTTGCGCCTGAGCAGCCCGTTTACGAGGCACCTGCACAACCTGAATATACGGCTCCTGAGCAGCCGATTTACGAGACACCTGCACAGCCTGAATATGTTGCTGCGCCTGAGCAGCCCGTTTATGCGGCGCCGGAGCAGCCGGTGTACGAAGCTCCTGCGGAGTACGCAGCGGCAGCGGTTGACACCGCTAGCGACTATGC
>DBYX01000005.1:115671-139986 GCA_002311665.1 Lachnoclostridium sp. UBA1175
GCAAGCAGCTACGCAGATACGGCGGTTGACACCGCTAACGACTATGCGACAGCAGCGGTAGACACCGCGAACGATTATGCTGCGGCGGCAGTAGATACTGCGGATGGTTACGCGGATGCCGTGACCGGCACCGTAGACAACTATGTGACCGGTTACGCGGACGCCGCGGTTGATACCGCGAACGATTATGCAGCGGCAGCAACGGATACCGCGAATGATTACGCAGCGGCAGCGGTTGACACTGCGAACAACCTCACGGACGCAGCGGGAGATGTCGCCGAAGCGGCGGAGAAGCTGGTTGACGACACGCTGTAATATCGATCAAAGAAGAATAAAAGAGGATCGGTTCCTCCGTGAACCGATCCTCTTTCTTTTTGTACTTAAAAACACTATTCCCGGGAGATGCTTCTACAGCAGTAGAACTTACATTTTACCCGATATCACCGATCGCGTCTTTCTCGGAGGCGGCGCTTGCGGCTGTCGCGGTTGCGGTGTCGCCGGCTGCGCGTTTTCTAACGCGGATGCCCCGCCGCTGGTGGTACGCCTTGAACTCGGACGGCGTGCACGACTTCAGAGTGCGGAATGCGCGGTTAAAGGTGGAGAGCGAGGAGAATCCGCTCTGTAGCGCGACATCGGTGACCGAGAGGCGCGGGTTCAGCAGAAGCGTCTCGGCGGCGTTGATACGGCGCTGGTTGAGGTAGCCGCAGAACGTCTGCTCGGTGAACTGCTTGAACAGCCGCGAAAAATGGAATTTGCTGAAGCCCGCGGAGCGTGCTGCGTCCTCCACGGATATGTCGTTCATATAGTTGGCGTTGATGAAGTTCAACGAGGCGTTGAGGCGCTCGTAGCAATCTGCCTGTTTGCGCGATTTGACGTCCGGCGAGAGGAGATCGCGGCGGATGTGCCGGCGTCCCACGAGGACGAAAAACTGGATCAGATACGAGTAGATCATCGGTACGCGCAACGGTTCCGTGCGGTCAGGGTAGGTGTCAATGATCTGCTGCATCAGGCGATACGAATCGCGGTGCAGATCAAAGTCCTCCTGCGACAGCTCCGCGTTGTCCGAAAGCCGCTCGGCGGAGTATCGCGCCCCGGAAAATGTCTGCGTCTCAAAGTCGCTCGCCGTGATCAGAAGCGGCTGGCTGAGCACCGGCAACAGCGGCGAAAAATCCTGCAGCGATGCGATCGGTGTGAAGTTGAACAGGAAGATCATCCGCCTGCCTTCGGGCGGTGCCTGAAGAGAGTGCAGCGTTCCGGGCGGAATGAAGAGAATGTCCCGCTCTTTCAGACGGTACACCTGGCGCCCGATGGTTGCCTGAAAACCGTTCTCGATGGGCATGATGATCTCTGCGGCGGGGTGCCAGTGCGTGTCGAAATCCGAATATTCGGTGTTGAGATAGAGTAAAAGAGAGTCGCTGCCGTGAAACGGAACCGACTCGAAAGTCCCCTTGAGATTGTTGGCCATGGAAGATCTCCTTATTTATTTGGGAAAAGACTCGTCGTAACCCGTTTTGCAAATATTGCGATTTCAGGTAAAGAAACTGCACAAAAACGGGGCGGTTTTATACACTCTTTAAGTTGCGCGTACCGCAATTTGGTGAAAAACACTAAAAAGAACCAATGGTTGCGGCTGAAATAATCGATTTTGTGAACATTTTCCACAAAGATAGAATGAAGGAAATAGCACAAATTCGCAAGATTTGACTTAAATATAGCAAAAATTGATATGCAAATGCAAGAGGTTTTTAGTACAATTACCTTAAATTATTCCCGAATTAGCCCTCGTTTTGTCAAAAAATGGCGAAACAGTGGGCTAATGCTCTGTAAAGGCAGGAACGGAGGACGCAATGCGCAGATTTTTTAAGAGCAAAACCTTTTGGGTGGTGGCGATCTGCATTCTCGCCATTGTCGCGATTCTGGTCTACGGAAAGCTGACGGGGGTTAAGACGTATAAGGACAAGTATGCCGACCTTGACATGAATCAACTGACCAAGGAAGGCCGTGCTGACACTTATAACGCTTATCTCCTTCGGCACGAAGGCGCGGCATTACCACAGGAGTCTGTCCCGATCAAACTGGTACCTTCATCGGTGATCGAGGGCGAGAAGTACTCGTTCGCGGGTGCTGATGAGTTCGCGGGTGAGCCCGAAGTACTCAAGGTGCTTGAGGACGGTTACGTGGTCCTGAAGGCCGATATAGCACAGGCCGGATTCTACAACATCGACCTCAGCTATTATCCGGACCAGAACGAGGAGACATCCCGCGGTATCGAGATCGAGATCGCGCTCCTTCTGAAGGAGACCGCGGACGCGAAGAAAGCAACGCCTCCTTTCAGCGGTGCCGACGCGATCAAACTGCCCCGTGTTTGGACGGACGCAGCGGAGCCCAGAATGGACAACCAGGGCAACCAGATCCGTCCCGGACAGGTAGAACTTCCGAGATGGGAAGACTACAGTGTCACGGATGAGCTCGGTTACATCACGACACCTTACAAGTTTTATTTCCACCAGGGAGTTAATGAGATCCGTCTCAACGCTACACAGGAGACGCTGATCCTTCGCTCGCTGGTGATCAGTGCTGTTAAGGACATTCCTACTTACTCTGAGTATATCTCGGGTGCGAATCTCTCTACCACGCCCAAGGACTTCCACGAGAAGATCCAGGGTGAGGATTCGAAGGCAAGATCCTCGCAGTCCCTCTATTCCACCTATGACCGTAGTTCCGCAGGTGTTGAGCCTTACGATGTCAAGCATCAGGTCATCAACATGAGCGGCGGCGAGAACTGGAAGTACGCCGGCCAGTGGATCGAGTGGGAGACCACCGTTCCGACGGAGGGTTACTATCGCCTGTCTCTTAAGACCCGCCAGAACTACAACCGCGGTTACGTTTCCTGCCGCTCGCTGTATATCAACGGCGAGATCCCGTTCCGGGAAGTTTCCGCGATCAAGTTTGATTTCGACAATGACTGGCAGCTTGCGACGCTTTCCAACAAGGACGGCGATCCGTATCTGTTCCATCTTAACGCGGGTGTGAACCGCATCCGTCTTCAGGTTACGCTCGGCGAGATCGGTGATATCCTCACCGAGATGACCGACAGCGTCTATCGTATGAACCAGATTTACCGTCGTATTCTCGTCTACACCGGTACTGAGCCGGATGCCGACCGTGATTACAACATCGACAAGAAGTATCCCGATGTTGTTCCGGCACTGAAGACGGAGTGCATGGTTCTCTACAAGATCGTTGATGAGCTCGTTGCTTACACCGGTGACACCGGAACGCAGGTGAGTTCGGTACTCACCCTCGCCACGCAGCTGGAGCGTTTCGTGGAAGATCCCGACAAGATCCCGAAGGGACTTGCTTCCTTCAAGATCAACGTAAGTTCGCTCGGTACCTCCATCCTTAACCTTCGCGAATCCAACCTGGATATCGACTATATGATCGTATCCGGCGAGGACTACAAGATCCCCGAGGATTCCGTGAGCTGGTTCGACAAGGCTGCTCACGAGGTTCGTTCCTTCATCGCTTCGTTCGTGGTTGACTACAACGCCATCGGCGATGTTTACGAGGGCGACGACAAGGTTACGATCACGGTCTGGATCTTCGCAGGTCGTGACCAGTGTACCATCCTCAAGACGATGATCGATGATGACTTCGTTCCGAATTATAATATCTACGTCAATGTGGACCTGATGACCGCCGCGGTGCTGCTGCCTGCGACTGTCGCGAAGACAGGCCCGGATGTGGCACTCAACGTAGCCTCCGGTGAACCTGTCAACTACGCCCTGCGAGGCGCGTCCGTCGACCTTACACAGTTCAAGGGCGACGCAAGCAAGGGCATCCGGAGCTTCGAAGAGTGCTTCAGCGAGTTTATGCCGTCCTCGTATGTTCCTTATAAGTATACGTACAAGGATAAGAACAATCAGAATCACGAGGGCGTGTTCGGTATGCCCGAGACGCAGTACTACAACCTGATGTTCTACCGTACCGATATCCTTGAGGAACTCGGCCTTACGATCCCGAACACCTGGGAAGAGCTGATCGCAATGCTTCCGGTTATCCAGAAGGCCAACATGAATGTCGGTATTCCTTCTACCGAGCGTAAGATCAACGGTGTGACGAACCCGGATATGAACGGTTTCTTCGCTCAGTTGTATCAGCGCAACGGTAAGTTGTACAACGAGACCGGTTCCCGCGTTCTCCTCGACGAGGATATCTCGGTTGAAGCGTTCGAGTACTACACGATGTTCTTCACGCACTACAAGACACCTACCGATTACAACTTCGTCGACCGTTTCCGTACCGGTGAAATGCCGATCGGTTTCGTAGACTTCAACAACTTCAACACGCTGGTTGTTTCCGCTCCCGAGATCCGAGGACTGTGGTCGATGGCACTTCTGCCCGGCACGCCGGTCGTCGACAAGGACGGCAACCCCGTTGATGCGGACGGTGACGGTGTCCAGGATCTCAACCGCAGCTGCGGTTGCTGGGGCAACTGCTCACTGATCCTCGGCACGACGGAACACCTTGAAGAGTCGTGGGCATTCCTCCAGTGGTGGGGAAGCGCGGATGTACAGGCTTGGTACGGCAGGGAACTTGAGGCCGTTATGGGCGAGTCCGCGAGATATGCATCCGCCAACGTCAAGGCGTTCGAGCAGCTCGCCTGGAGCGCTTCGCAGCGCGACCTGCTGATGACGCAGTGGGAGTACGTTGTGGGTACCCCGGAAGTTGCCGGCGGTTACTACACGGGACGTCACATCATCAACGCCATCCGTAAAGTTATGAACCAGAATATGGATCCTCGTGAGACACTTCTGGATTACACACGTGATATTAACGATGAGTTGACCAAGAAGAGAAAAGAGTTTGGTCTTCCGACAGAGTAGAAAGGAGAGCTTTAGACTATGAGTTATGCCAATTGGAGAGCAAGCAAAAAGCGTCAGGCTCACTTCCTCTGGAAGGATATCAAAGAGCATAGAACCTGCTATCTCTTCTTAGCGCCGTACGCAATCGTGTTCACTTTGTTCTTTATCGCGCCTGTGCTTGTTTCGATCGGTTACAGCTTCACGTACTTCAACGTGCTGCAGCCGGCGAGATTCATCGGGTTCCAGAACTACATCAACCTGATCCTTGCGGATGACATTTTCCTGACCGCCGTCAAGAACACCTTCCTGATCGCGGCCATCACGGGACCTATCGGATACATCATGGCGTTCATTTTCGCCTGGTTGATCCACGAGCTTCCGAGAAGCATCCGCGCGATCGCCGTGCTCGTCTTCTACGCACCGACCATTTCCGGTCAGGTCTACCTGATCTGGAGCATCATCTTCAGTGGTGACGCTTACGGTTACTTCAACGCGTATATGGTTGAGTTCGGTTTCATCGACAACCCGATCCTGTGGCTGACGGACCCTCGCTATATGATGATCATCGTTATCGTCGTTCAGTTGTGGCTGTCGCTCGGTGCCGGTTTCCTTTCCTTCATCGCCGGTCTCAACACGATCCCTGCGGATCAGTACGAGGCAGGTTATGTGGACGGTGTCCGGAACCGTTGGCAGGAGCTGTGGTACATTACCCTGCCGAACATGAAGTCCATGCTTATGTTCGGTGCCGTTATGGCGATCTCGCAGTCCTTTAACACCGCTGATGTTTCTATGAACCTCTGCGGTTTCCCGAGTACCGACTATGCGGCTCACACCGTAGTTACCCACCTGATCGACTACGGTTCGACCCGTTTCGAAATGGGTTACGCTTCCGCAATCGCAACCGTGCTCTTCGCGGTTATGTACTTATGTAACAAATTCATCCAGCGTGCACTGATGCGTCTTGGAACCTGATAGGAGGAACGAGCAATGAAAAAGATTAAAGCAGGCAGACAGCCGAATCGTTCCCGTGCAGGTGACGTCGGTGTCGCTATCGTACTTATGATTTTCGGCGCGTTCTTCGCTTTCCCGCTTGTGTACGCGATCAACGCGGCGTTCAAACCGCTGAACGAGTTGTTCATCTACCCGCCGAAGCTGTTTGTGCGCAACCCTACAACGGATAACTTCAGTGACCTGTTCCTTCTGCTGAACAAGCAGGGCGTCATCACCTTCACCCGTTATATGTTCAACTCGGTGTTCGTAACGACGGTCGGAACGATCGGCCACATCATCGTCGCCTCGATGGCGGCGTACGTGCTCGCAAAATACCGCTTCCCCGGAAGCCGGACATTTTTCGCGGCAGTTACCGTAGCCCTTATGTTCACGGGTTATGTAACCCAGATCCCCGGCTACCTGATCATGGCTAAACTCGGATGGACGAACACATATCTGTCCCTGATCATCCCGGCGTTCGCTTCTCCTATGGGTCTGTTCCTTATGAAACAGTTTATGGAGTCCAGTATCCCGGATGTTCTGATCGAGGCTGCCAAAATCGACGGTGCTAAGGAAGGCAAAGTCTTCATCTCGATCGTTATGCCTCTGGTTAAGCCCGCTATCCTCACCCTGATGATCTTCTCGATCCAGGCTCTGTGGAACAACGCAGGTACGACTTACATTTACCGCGACGAGCTGAAAATGCTCCCGTTTGCACTGCAGACGGTCGGCGCGGGCGGTGTCGCTCGAACCGGTGCGGCATCCGCAGCAACATTGTTCCTGATGATCCCGCCGCTCACCTGCTTCATCCTGGCACAGAGCAATATCGTTGAGACGATGGCAAGTTCCGGTATTAAAGAGTAAAGGAGGAACCTATGAAAATCAAAAGATTGCTTACCATTCTTCTCCTCCTTTGCCTTATGGTCTCCACGGCATTTGCCGACGATGACGACTGGTATACTTATACCTACAGCTATTGGAAAGAAGAAACGGCTTCACCGAACGCATACTCGGTGACCAACACGTTGTACGGCATGGATGTCGATCCCGAGATCGGCAACCTGTCCGACCCGCGTGGCCTGTTCTGTATCGACGGTCGTGTTTTCGCCTGCGATACCGGTAACAACCGTATCGTTGAGATGTACAAGGAAGACGGTCAGTACAAGCTCGCCCGCATCATTTACCAGCTCAATGTTTCCGTCAATGTTGCGGAGAAGATGATGTACGAAGGCAAGGTTGACAACACGCTGTTTCAGCCTACGGACATTTTCGTCAAGCCGATCACAAAGGAGCAGCGCGAGCTGAACTTCGGCACCAAATACATCGGCGATCCTTACATCTATCCCGATGAGGAGACGACCGAAGAGCCCGGCGAGACGCAGCAGACCGAGACGCCCGACGCAGAATCCGGTGACACGGAGGAAGGCGGCGAAGGCGGCGAGAGCGGTGAAGGCGGTGAAGGCGGCGAAGGCGGCGAAGGCGGTGAAGGCGGTGAAGGCGGCGAAGGCCAGACCGAGGCACCGAAGCCTCAGCAGGGCCCGAAGAAGGAAAATGTCATCCGCCAGCAGCTTGACCTTGACTATGATATCTACATCGCGGACAAGGACCACAACCGTGTGATCCACTGCGATTACAGCGGCAACGTTATCGGCGTTGTGTCGAATCCTAAGGATGACACGCTTCCCGAGAACTACAAGTTCCGCCCGAACAAGATCGTTGTCGACAACGCGCTCCGCGTGTACGCTCAGGCCGAGGGTATCAACTCCGGTCTGATGGAGTTCGACAAGGACGGTGTGTTCACCGGTTATGTCGGAGCGAACAAGGTTGTCATCAGCCTCGCTCGTAAGATCTGGCGTAAGCTGCAGACGAGAGAGCAGAGACAGAGAACCAACCAGTTCGTACCTACCGAGTACAACAACCTGAGCCTTGACTCCAAGGGTTTCATCTACGCGACGATCAGTGCCGTGGATGAGCAGGACCTCTGGGCGGGTACCGCAACCCCGATCCGTAAGCTCAACGCAATGGGATCGGATATCCTGATCCGAAACGGCAATTCCTTCCCGATCGGTGACCTGAACTGGTCGTCCAAGTTGCCTTCGATCTCCGGTGCATCCGCATTCTGCGATGTCATCGCGTTCAACAACGACACGTACTGCTGTCTGGATATGACCCGCGGTAAGCTGTTCTGCTACGACTTCCAGGGCAACCTCCTGTACGCGTTCGGCGGCATCGGTTACACGAGCGGACGTTTCACGCGTGTCACCGCTATGGACAACCTCGACGAGGAGACGATCCTCGTGCTCGATGCGACGAGAGGAACCATCACCGAGTTCTCAATGACCAAGTACGGCAAGATGATCAATGAGGCGCTCGAGCTTTACAAGAACGGCTACTATGATCAGTCCGCCGAGGTATGGCGCGAGATCCTGCAGTTCAACGGAAACTTCGAGCTGGCTTACGTCGGTATCGGCCGTGCACTGCTCCGCCAGGAACAGTACAAGGAGGCTATGGGATACTTCGAGAGTGCTCACGATATCGAGAACTACTCCAAGGCATTCCGGCATTACCGTGAGGAGGTCGTCGAAAAATACATCCTCTACGCGATCCTTGTACTTGCTGTTTTGATCATCATTCCGAAGATCATACGTAAGATCAAAAAAGTGCGAAGGGAGATTAAAGAAGCATGAAAAGAATACTCTCCGCCATCGCAGGCTTTTTCCACGGGGAATGGTGGAATCACTACATCAAGACCCTGAAGTATGCATTTTACGTAATCCTTCATCCGTTCGACGGATTCTGGGATCTTACGCATGAAAAGCGCGGCTCCCTCGCTGCGGCGAACACGATCACGATCCTCGCCGTACTCACGCACCTTTGGGACCGCCGGTTCTCCAACTTTATGGTGAACAATACCCGTTGGAGTCAGTTCAGTATCTGGCTGAACACGCTCGGCATTCTGGTCCCGCTGCTCATCTGGGTGACGGCCAACTGGGCGATCACGACTCTTATGGATGGTAAGGGACGTTTCCTGCAGATCTATATGGGAACGGCATACGCGTTTACGCCGTATGTGCTCATCGGTCTTCCGATGATCTTCCTGAGTAACATCGTAACGAAGGAAGAGGGTGTCTTCTACACCTACTTCAACATTTTTGCATTGGTTTGGAGCGGTTTTCTTATTCTGTGTGCGGTGCTGATGATCCACGATTACTCCCTGCTCAAGGGCTTGGTAGCAATCATCATCTCCATCGTCGGTATGGCCGTCATAATGTTCGTTGTGCTGCTGTTCTTCAGTTTGCTCAGTGACACCGTGATGTTCTTCGTATCGCTTTATAAAGAAATACTGTTCCGAATAGGATAGCGCGGGAAGGAGGTTGAACAATGAAAGAGAACAATAATGTAAATACAACGCTCAACTCCGATTCGCGCGGCGCAGCCGCAGATATCGCGGCTCGCAAGGCAGAGTACGCAGAGTGGAAGAAACATAACCGCGAACGCAACAAAGCACGCAGAAAGGCAGCGTTCAAGGAGTTCTTCAAGAATCATAAGAAGCAGTTGATCGGATATCCGATCGCAGTCGCAGTGATCGTAGTGATCGTGCTCCTTGCCCGTCACTTCGGTCTCAACAAGGAAGAGGCACCCGAGGAATTGAAACTGTACCGTTTCGATGAGACCAAGGGAACGGACCCCCTCACGCTCGACAACGGATCCCTGAAGCTTGTCTTTGATCCGAAGACAACAATGTTCACGCTGACGGACCGCTTCGGCAATGTATGGAACTCCTGCTCCGTGGCGGAGGATGCCTCCCATTCCGAGTTGAAAGCAAACATCATCGTAACATACCTCGATGACAAGGGAACAAAACAGGAGCTTGATGCTTACAAAGAGTCCGTCAAGCGAGGCAACTACGATTACGACTATGATCCGGACAACAACCGTCTGACCATCAAGTATACGGTAGGTAAGGTTGATCCGGTCTACAACGTTCCGCAGGTTCTCAAGAAGGAGCGCTACGACGAGATCAAGGAGTTGATCAAAGCCAAGAGAACCGAGCTTGCCGATTCCGAGTATGCCGATGCCATCGGTAACCTCTACAGTTACTGGAACAATGCATACATCATGCTGACTAAGGAAAAGCTCGATCGCCCGGGTTACAAGGACTATCTCACGAAGTATCCGTCGATCGTGGCGGACATCGAGGCGGGTGTGACCGTACCGGTCATCTCGAGCGAGACCCCTTCCTGGAAACTCGGTGATATGGAGAAATTCCTCGAGCAATTCCTCGAATACGGCAAGGCTGAGTGTGATGCCGATCAGGAAGAGTACGGAGTCGAGGAGAAGGGAAGTACGCAGCCCGCAGTCAACCTGCACCTGGTGCTTCAGCTGGATGGCGATGATCTTATCGCGACGGTTCCTTTCGACACGATCCAGTACAAGTCGAACTACCCTGCGGTTGAGCTCAGCATTCTTCCGTATATGATGTCCGAGCCTTCGAATTCGGAGGGATATATCATCGTTCCCGACGGATCCGGCGCGATCATCAATTTCAACAACGGCAAGGGTCTGCAGCCTTACACCGGCAGACTTTACGGACAGGACTATGCGCTTGTTCAGGATTCCGTGATCTCCAGCGTCACCGCGAACTTCCCGGTTTACGGCATTTGCGTAACCTCCAGAACGAGAGGCGGCGAGACGACTAAGCTGAACCAGTCCATGCTTGCCATCATCGAGGACGGTGACACCTACGGCGCTATTCGTGCCGGTGTTCCCAGTAAGGCGGGCGTCAACGTCAACTACACGAATGCAATGTTCACTGCAGTTCACGCCGAGCAGGTCAACGTAGGAACCCGTTCCATCGCGGCGGTCCTCGCATACGAGCCTGAACTGAAGAAGGATGAGAAGATCAGCATCCGCTACAAGACATACGACACTTCGAGCTATGTGGATCTCGCAAAATCGTACAGAGATTACTATATGAAGAAGTATCCGGAGCTCGCATCGAAGACCTCCGGCGAGGTACCGGTTGCAGTCGAACTGGTCGGCGCCGTTACCAAACGTCAGCACATCCTCGGTATTCCGAAGGAACGTCCGTACGCAGTGACGACCTACGATCAGATGGCGAATATTGTCAAGGAGTTGAACAATGCCGGAATGACCAACATGAGAGTCGTTCTGGAAGGCTGGTTCAACGAAGGCGTAAAGCACGAGGTTGCGAGCGATATCGATCTGATCGGTGTTCTCGGCGGCAAGAAGGCGTTCAAGAATGCGATCGAGGCGATCGGCAAGAACAATACGGTCATCACGAAAGCCAATTTCTCGTTTGTATACCACGACGAGTTGTTTGACAGTTATCACTACCGCAGCGATACCGCAAAGTACCTCTCCAGAGAGTACGTCAAGAAGCAGAAGATCAGTAAGCTCTTCTACACGGTTATCGAGGACAGCGAATACTTCTACCTTGCAACTCCGCAGTATATTCAGGAGACCATCGACAAATTCGCGGATGAACTCTCGGATTTCAATCTGAAGAACATCGCTTTCGCGGACTACGGCAACTCGCTCTCGGCGGACTACAATCGCAGGAAGGCAGTATCCCGTATGACGGTTAAGGGTCAGCAGACCGACACCTACAGAAAGCTGCAGAGCAGCGGCTCCAAGCTGGTGACCTACGATCCGTATGAGTACTCCATCCCGTTCTGCGATATGTTGCTTGATATGGATATCGACAGCGACGGATTCAGCATCCTCGACGACGCGATCCCGTTCTTCCAGATCGTGCTTCATGGATATGTGGATTACGCGGGCGCTCCGATCAACATCACCGGCGACTTCACGAACAACCTTCTGAAGTCCGCGGAGTCCGGCGCAGGTCTGTACTATGTCTTTATGCAGGAGGAGACCAGAAACCTTCAGGAGACGGAGTACACATACCTGTTCGGCGCTAACTATGATACCTGGAAAGAGGATGCTATCTCCTGGTATAAGCGCTTCAAGAATGATTTCGGCAGCCTGTACGGACAGACGATCGAGAATCACGTGATCATCGACCGTGACGTCAAGATGACCGAGTATGCCGACGGCACAAAGGTTTATGTCAACTACCGTACGGCTGAATATCAGTACAACGACGGCGGCAAGACCATCGCAATCCCTGCGCAGGATTGGGTCGTAGTCGGGAAAGGAGGAAACTGATCATGAACGAATCTCTGAATGAATCCAAAGATCTCGCGGCTGAGAAGCTTGAGGATCTGGAGCAGTCGGTTGAAGACAATGCCACCGAAGAAAAGACGATGGATGAGATGATGGAAGAGTTCGAGGCAATGGAGTCCGCGATGGACCGTGACGCCGCTATGGCTGCCGCATCGACGGTGCCTGTGGCGAAGAAGCGTCGCAATCTCGCCCGCGGTAACGCGATCTCGGGCTTGATCTTCGTATCACCGTTCATCATCGGATTCCTGCTCTTCCTTCTGTATCCGTTGCAGCTGTCGCTCCGCATGTGCTTCTGCAAAGTAGATGCGATTCCCGGTGCCGGCCTTCGGTTGACCTGGAACAATTATGACAACTTTAACAAGATTTTCCGAGTGGAGCCTGAGTTCCTTCAGTACCTCGTGGAAGAGATGAAGCGTATGGCACTGTTCGTACCCGGCATCCTGGTGTTCAGCTTCTTCATGGCGATCCTGCTGAACCAGGAGTTCAAGGGACGTACGATTGTCCGTGCCGTCTACTTCCTTCCGGTTATTCTGGCATCCGGCGTTTTCGTCGGACTTGAGAACAACAACGCGCTCCTCTCGAGCATCAAGGACGCGACGAAGGCGGACAGCAGTCTTTCCTCCATCACGACCACTTTGGAAAAAATCCTGCTGACCGGTGAAACCGGCAACAAATTCTTCCAATACATCATCGATATCGTAGGTCAGGTGTACGATATCGCAATGGCTTCCGGTATCCAGATCATCATCTTCCTGTCCGGTCTGCAGACGATCCCGCCGAGCATGTTCGAGGCGGCCAAGATCGAGGGCTGCACCAGTTGGGAGAGTTTCTGGAAGATCACATTCCCGTTGATCGGTTCCATGATCCTGGTCAATGTCATCTACACGCTCGTCGATTTCTTTACGAGAACCGACAGCAACCTGATGGGTTTGTTCGACCGGACCCTTCTGCAGCGTTTCGAGTACGGCAAGGTTGCCGCGATGTCCTGGGTTTACTTCCTGATCATTGCGGCGATTCTCGGAATCGTGATGCTGATCTTCTCAAGGAGGGTTTACTACTATGACTAATGTGGAAAAGCAAACATTCTGGGAAAGAAACCGTAAATCCGGAGGTTATCTTCTCCGTAAGAAGGTTCGTGCGTTTCTGTTCCGCTTTGCGCGCGCGATCCTTATCATCGGTCTGTGCTTCCTTATTCTGCAGCCGTTGATCAACAAACTGTCGATCACGCTCCGTTCGGAAGCCGACCTGTACGACACCACGGTTATCACGATCCCGCGTCACTTCTCGATTGAGTCGTACCGGTTCGCGTTTATGATCATGGGTGTTAAGAAGGCAATGAAGACATCGTTCTTCCTTGCGATCGGTGTAGCGCTCAGCCAGGTGCTGTCCTGTACTTTGATCGGTTACGGCTTCGCACGATTCAAGTTCCCGTTCAAGAGACTGTTGTTCGGTTGCGTAATCCTCACGATCATCGTGCCTCCGACCACACTGATCACTCCTTTGTACCTGTATGTACAGCGTTTTGATATCTTCGGTATCTTCAAGCTGATCTTCGGAAAACCGCTGAACCTTTACGGTTCGTGGGTGCCGTACATCCTGATGTGTCTGACCGGTACCGGTTACAAGTCCGGTCTGTACATCTACCTGCTGCGCCAGCATTTCCGTAATGAGCCGAAGGAACTTGAGGAGGCTGCGTACGTGGATGGCTGCGGCAAGCTCCGCACCTTCTTCCAGATCCTTCTGCCGGGCGCTGTTCCGATCATGGTTTCGGTCGGACTGTTCGCATTCGTATGGCAGTGGACTGACAAGATTTACTCCCGCGTGTTCTTCCCGTCGACGAAGTGGGCTCTGATCTCCGATCAGTTGAACAACATCGCCGCATCGGTCGAAGGTTACTACCGAGCGATCTACGGTGAGGCTGCAAAGCCGCCGCAGGCGTTCTCCAACCAGATTACGGCTGCCGGTACTCTGATCACCCTCGCTCCTTTGTTGGTTATCTACGTGTTGGCACAGAAAAACTTCGTGGAGAGTATCTCTCAAAGCGGTATCAAGGCTTGATCCGGGCCGGGAATGCGGGTGTCACAGCCGCGTTCCGCAAAACACTTGTAAAAAAGTACAAAAAAACAGTGGAAATTATGAAAAAACTGTGATATACTTCAAATTAAGATGTTTTCGGTATGTCTGAGAACATTTTAAGATACTATTTTCAAGGAGGAGCTTATAATGAGCACAATCAAGAAACTGCTGCTCGTCGCAGTGGTATGCGTCCTTTGCCTTGGATTTGCAGCATGCACCAAGGACAACAAGACGAATGAAACACCTACCCCTACGACGCCGGCAAACTCCGCAGAGGCGACGGCTACCCCTACGAAAGCACCCGATCGCAATCTGAACGGATTGGAAATCATCATTTCCGACTGGTGGTCCAAGACTGACTTCGACGTACCGAAGAACGAAGCTGATGAGAAGTTCTGGGAGTGGCATCATTCTCAGGAGAAGAAGTACAACTATCACATCGTTCGTCACGGCGATGGCAAGTCCTCCACTCAGGCTTCGGACGATGATACCATCAACACCGCTATGGCATCTGGTTACGGCTGGAGCGATCAGTCCGAGAAGAACCTTCTTGCTATCACCGATGGCAAGCCTCTCGGTAACATCGTTACTTTCGACTACAGATTCATCGGCGCTCTGATGGATTCGGAAGAGATGCTCTTCTGCGATCTTTCCAAGCTTACCGAGTTCAACTTCAACGACAAGAAGTGGAACAAGGGTGTTATCGACCTCATGACCATCAAGGGTGGTATCTACGGTTGGAACATCGGCAACGAGCCTAGAACCGGTATCTTCTTCAACAAGGACCTTATGGACAAGACCCTTGGTGAGGGCGCTTCCGAGAAGCCTTACGATCTTCAGGCTAAGGGTGAGTGGACTTGGGCTAACTTCAAGGATCTCGCTAAGTCCCTTTGCAAGGACGACGAGACCGGCAAGCGTGTTCAGTACGGTTTCACTTCCCAGCAGTCCGTATTCTTCGAGATGGCTTGGGTTTCCAACGGTCATGCTCTTATCTCCAGAGATGACGCTACGAGCAAGTTCACGAACAATGCTCTGAGCAGCGAGATCAAGGAAGATATGGAGTGGGCTTACTCCTTCTATGACGAGGGCATTATGCGCCGTCAGAACGAGGAAGAGGCTGCTGCAGGCCAGTGGAACTACTTCGAGTTCATGTTCCAGAAGCAGGAAGCTGTTATGATCGCGTACGATGAGTACAAGGCCGGCGAGTTCGCTGCTGTTAACAACGGCGTTCGTGCATACGACTTCGACTTCGGTTTCGTATGCTTCCCTAAGGGACCTAAGGCCGCTAACTACATCCCGGTTGCACGTGAGAACATCCTTGTAATCCCGGTTAGCGATCAGAACAAGGAAAGACTTGCTGATATCGCATTTGCTTACAATATCTTCACAGATCCTACTCCGGATGAGAGTGATGATCCTAACTCCTGGAAGCTTCAGTATGAGAAGATCTTCCGTGATTCCAGAGCCGTTAATGAGACGCTCGATATCATGATCAACAAGCAGAAGCCTGTTACCGATAAGAGCTACATCATCCCTGGCCTTTGGGATAACAACGAGGGTGTTGTTCAGGCTGCTCTTCTCTACCATATCGACGCTGCAGACGCACGTCCGGCAGAGACCCTGGAGTCTGTAAACTCCCGTATTCAGCAGTGCCTTGATGACTACGCTGCTAAGAGACTTAAGTAAGTCGAAATCTCGGTAACGAGATAACACGAGGGGTTGTCCCGTTGGGACAACCCCTTATTTTTGTTCCGGATCAGTGCGGCCCGGATTCGACCGCATCCGGAAATATTAAGTGCGTATTGTGATGATTGGAAAAATGTTTACCCGAAGAAGGAGAGTTACGATGACGGATAAGGCTTGGCTGGATGAGACGAAGACATTTGAGGAAAGAGCGCAGGCGTTGGTTTGTGAGATGACATTAGAGGAGAAAGTATTCCAGACCCTCTTCAATGCCCCCGCAATCGAGCGGCTGGGTGTTCCCGCCTATAACTACTGGAATGAAGCGCTGCACGGCGTGGCGCGCGCGGGTGTGGCAACGGTGTTCCCGCAGGCGATCGGCCTGGCGGCCTCCTTCGACGAGGAACTCCTCGGTCAGGTCGCGGACACGATCTCGACGGAGGCACGCGCCAAATTCAATATGCAGCAGAAGTTCGGCGACCGCGATATCTATAAAGGGCTCACCTTCTGGTCGCCGAATGTGAACATTTTCCGCGATCCGAGATGGGGCCGCGGGCATGAAACGTTCGGCGAGGATCCCTTCCTCAGCGGGCGGCTCGGCGTCAGTTTCATCCGCGGAATGCAGGGCGATGACGAGCGGTATATGAAGGTCGCGGCGTGTGCGAAGCATTTCGCGGTGCACAGCGGACCTGAGGACCAGCGCCACAGCTTCAATGCGGTCGTGTCCGAACAGGATCTGCGGGAGACGTATCTTCCCGCGTTTCACGCGTGCGTGACGGAGGCCGGAGTGGAGGCGGTGATGGGTGCATACAACCGCACGAACGGCGAGGCCTGCTGCGGCAGCAAGAAGCTGCTCGTAGATATACTGCGCGGGGAGTGGGGCTTCCGCGGCCACGTGACTTCGGACTGCTGGGCACTGAAGGATTTCCACGAGTTCCACATGGTGACGAAGAATCAGGAGGAGACCGTCGCGCTTGCGATGAACTCCGGCTGCGATCTGAACTGCGGCAACCTCTATGTGCATTTGCTGCAGGCAGTGCGGGACGGCCTTGTCGAGGAGAGCGTGATCGACCGCGCGGTGACGAGACTGTTCACTACGAGAATGAAACTCGGTTTGTTCGACCGCAGCGAGGAGGTTCCTTATAACGGCATCGGATATGACCGGGTCGATACGGAAGCCAACAGAAAACTCAACCGCGAGGCGAGCCGCCGCACGGTGTGCCTGTTGAAAAATGCGGACGGCCTGCTTCCTTTGGATATCAGTAAACTCCGCACCATCGGTGTCGTCGGTCCGAACGCCGACAACCGTAAGGCATTGGTCGGCAACTACGAGGGAACCGCTTCCGAGTATGTCACGGTGCTCGATGGGATCCGCGAGCTCGCGGGTGACGATGTCCGCGTCGTGTACTCGGAGGGGTGCCACCTGTTCCGCGACCGTGTGCAGGGACTCGGGCAGCCGAACGACCGTATCGCGGAGGCGAGAGCCGTCGCGGAGCTGAGCGATGTGGTCATCGCGGTCATGGGCCTTGATCCCGGCCTCGAGGGCGAGGAGGGCGACCAGGGCAACGAGTTTGCGTCCGGAGACAAGCCGAACCTGGAGCTGCCGGGTTTGCAGGGCGAGGTGCTGAAGGCACTTGTCGAGAGCGGCAAACCTGTCGTATTGGTGCTTCTCGGCGGAAGCGCGCTGGCAATCCCGTGGGCAGAGGAGCATGTGCCTGCCATCCTGGACGCATGGTATCCCGGAGCGCAGGGCGGCAGAGCCGTGGCGGATGTGCTGTTCGGGCGTGCGTGCCCGGAGGGCAAATTGCCTGTGACGTTCTATCGCACTTCCGAGGAACTGCCCGCATTTACCGACTACTCGATGAAGAACCGCACTTACCGCTATATGAAACAGCCCGCGCTGTACCCGTTCGGATACGGACTGTCATACACGAGCTGGGAGCTTACGAACACAACCGCGGAGGGTTCCGTGGACGATGGCGTCGTCTGCCGCGCGGTGCTTCGGAACACCGGAGCAATGGCCGGCGCGCAGACCGTTCAGGTCTATGTCAAGGCGCCGCTCGCGACGGGTCCGAACGCACAGCTCAAGGGTCTTCGGAAAATCCGTCTGCAGCCCGGGGAATCTGCGGAAGTTGCGATTTCACTTGATAAGGAAGCCTTTGGTGTATATAATGAGAAGGGACTGCGTGTGCTGCTTCCGGGAGAGTATAAGATCTACATCGGAATGTCCCAACCTGATGCGCGGAGCGCGGAACTTCTGGGCGTTTCGCCGAGCGAGATCAGCCTGCTTCGCGAGGGCGGAGAGATCGCAGTCGATTGACGGAAATGAGAAAATGATCGTGTGAGTCTGTGGCGGAGGATGCAATGAACATTGATGACATCATGAATGAAAATATCGAGGAGGTTGTCCGGGTTTCCGTAGTGGAGCGCGTGCATCTTCCTGAGTCGGAGAAGGATCCGGAGCCCGAGACTCCCGAAGCGGAGGCGGCGAAGGCCGTGACCGAAGTGAAGAAAGCCGCGGACGAGGCTGTGAAGGCCGCGACCGAAGCGGGTGAAACCGTGACCGAAGCCGCGAAGGCGGTCGAGGAGACGGTCGATGAGGAGCCGGTAGCGATCCTGCCGCCGATGTTCGGAAAGAAGAAAGTCAGCGCTGTGAAGAAGACTGCTGCCGAGGAGAAGAAGGTCGAGGCTGAGACAACGAAGGCTGTGACCGAGACGAAGGCAGTCGAGGCTGAAGTAAAGAAGGCTGTGACCGAGACGAAGGCAGTCGAGGCTGAAGTAAAGAAGGTTGTGACCGAGACGAAGGCAGTCGAGGCTGAGACAAAGAATGCGGCGGACGACCGTTACATCGACGACGATGATGACGACGATGACGATGAAGAATATGTCGTGCACAACGCATTTTCCGAGGACGGAAGAAAGATCGCTTCCGCGATCGGCGCGGGAGTGAAGGCTGTCGCGGAACCGGACGATGACGATGCATTCGACGGGTACGATGAGGAAGCTTTCGATGAGCCCGATGACGAAGCGTTCGCGATGTCGGATGAGGATGAACTTTCCGGGGACGACAATCTCGAGGGATCCGAGAAGAGACATCCCGTACAGGAGAAGCAGTCCGGCGGATTCTTCAAGTGGATCCTGAGTGAGTTGCTCTTCATCATTCCGACGCTCGCGTTCTTCCTGCTGCTGTTCTACATTTTCCCGCCCTATGTTGTGAAGGGACCGTCGATGCTGAAGACGCTCGACAACAACGCGTTCGGCTTCGGCTACCGCTACGCGACGCCGCAGCGAGGCGATATCGTGATCGTCAACACGGGCGTTTCCTCCGACGAGAAGGGAACGAACGGAGAGTTTTTCATCAAGCGTGTGATCGGTGTCCCGGGCGACACGATCAAGTGTGCGTTCGAGCAGTACGATTACGATGTGACGATGTCCGACGGAACGGTGGTGAAGGCCGGGGGCAATGTGTACCGGGTGTACCTGAACGGCGAACTGCAGATCGAGCCTTACGTGTGGTTCGGGGGCGGCAGTTTCGCGAGGGTCGGTGAGTGGACGCTCGGCGAGGGCGAGTATTTCGTCATGGGTGACAACCGATTTGACTCCAACGACAGCCGTGCTTTCGGTCCGATCAAGCGTTCCGACATCAAGTGCACGATGAAGGTTTTTCTCTACGGAAGACACGATCCGGAGTGACAAAAAGGTTGTCAGAGGGCAGTGGCTGTGGGAAACATTGCGACATAGTTGTCGCTTTACATTCCGTAAGGTCTCTGCTATAATGTGTGAGGTGTCGCGCACGCCAGTGCTTTTGCGATATAATGAACAAGAAAGGAAGATACAGTTATGGCATTAGTCACAACAAAAGAAATGTTTGCCAAGGCTTACAACGGCGGTTACGCCATCGGTGCCTTCAACGTAAACAACATGGAGATCGTACAGGGTATCACCGAGGCAGCCGGCGAGCTGAACAGCCCGGTTATCCTTCAGGTTTCCAAGGGTGCTCGCGCTTATGCGAATCACACTTATCTTGTAAAGTTGGTTGAGGCTGCGGTTATCGAGAATCCTCAGATCCCGATCGCTCTGCACCTTGATCACGGCGATACATTCGAGCTTTGCAAGTCCTGCATCGACGGCGGTTTCACCTCCGTTATGATCGACGCTTCCTCGAAGTCCTTCGAGGACAACATCGCTCTCACGAAGCAGGTTGTTGAGTATGCTCACGACCACGGTGTAGTGGTTGAGGCGGAGCTCGGTACGCTTGCCGGTATTGAGGATGAGGTTGTTGTAGAGTCCGGTAAGGAGAGCTACACCCGTCCCGAGGAGGTTGAGGAGTTCGTCGGAAGAACCGGCTGCGACTCTCTCGCGATCGCGATCGGTACCTCCCACGGCGCATACAAGTTCACGGCTGCTCAGTGCACGAGAAATGCCGACGGCGTTTTGGTTCCGCCGCCGCTGCGTTTCGACGTTCTTGAGGAGTGCATCAAGAGACTTCCGGGCTTCCCGATCGTTCTCCACGGTTCGTCTTCCGTTCCGCAGGAGTTCGTTAAGATGGTTAACGAGTACGGCGGCAACATGCCTGATGCCGTAGGTATTCCGGAGGAGCAGCTTCGTCACGCTGCAGAGCTTGCTGTTTGCAAGATCAACATCGACTCCGACATCCGTCTTGCGATGACCGGTAACATCCGCAAGTATTTTGCGGAGCATCCGGATCACTTCGATCCTCGCCAGTATCTGAAGCCCGCTCGTCAGGCTGTTAAGGATATGGTTGCTCACAAGATCAAGTACGTTCTCGGTTCGGACAACAAGATCTGATCGGAGAATTGCAGTGAGAAAGGGGAACGCTGATCGGTTCCGCGCGTGAGCGCAAGTGAGGAGATCAACGATTCCGAAAGAGATCATCCGGCCCCCGACGATGCGCTGTGATGCGTGTCATCGGGGGCTTTACAATCATTAGGGGAGTTTGAACGATGAGACGAAAGGTTCCGGCATTGTTGCTTCTGCTGCTTGCATGCATCGCGTTGCTTGCCGGCTGCGGGGACGACGAGATGACGCCGCAGAGCGAGAACAAGAAAGGGCTGATGTACTACGAAGCGGGTGATTACACCAAGGCCGCGGAGTATTTTGTGCGCGCGATCGAGTTGGACGAAACCGATATGGAGGTGCGCAACAACTACGGTATGACGCTGCTGCAGCTCAAGCAGTATGACGATGCGCTCGCGCAGTTCGAGATCGTGATCACCAACAGTGCGAACACCACGAAGGATTTCGACCGCCTGAACAAGTTTGCCATCCGTGGCAAGGGGCTTGTGTATATCCAGAAGCAGAATTATACGGACGCGCTGACATGCTTTAACAACGCGCTCGACATCAAGGCGGAGAGCGGTTGGGACATCGACATCCTGCATTACAAGGCGAACACGCTCGAGTGCATGGGCTACCGCACTTCAGCGATCGACATTTATACAGAGATCCTTGCGAAAAATAAGGACGACGTCAGCGCGTATCTCAACCGCGCGAACCTCTACCGGCTTGAGGAGCGGAACGAGGAGGCTGTCAAGGACTATGAGGCGGCGCTGAAACTCGCGGAGGGAAGCTACCGCTCCTATATCGGACTGTACACCTGCTACGTGGCAATGGAGCAGAAGGACAAGGCCAAGGAAGTGCTCGAGAAGGCGGCACGCCTGCAGGTGAAGACCAACGAGGACAAATACTACCTCGGTCAGGTTCATTTTTATCAGAAAAACTATAAGTCCGCGAAGATCGAGATGGAGTACGCCTACGATATGGGCTACAACGAGGCGGACTATTTCCTCGGCGAGATCGCGCTCGCGGACAAGCAGTACGAGGAGGCGGTGACGCATTTTGAGCGGTATCGCGCGAACAGCGCGGTGGAGTCGCCCACGGTGTGCAACCAGGAGGCCGTCTGCTACCTGGCGCTCTTTGAGTTTGAGAAGGCGCAGCGCATGCTCGACATCGGCCTCGGGGTTCCCGGATCGCCGGCCCGCAGGCAGCTGCTTCGCAACCAGGTTGCGCTCTACGAGGAACAGAATGAGTTGATGAAGGCTTACACGACGCTGCAGGAGTATATCGTGAGTTACCCCGAGGACGTTGACGCGACGACGGAGTACAAGTTTCTGAAGAAGCGTCTGGGGCTGTCGCAGTAAGTTCGCTTCGCGGACGATGCGCCGCGGCGGAGGCGGGACCTGTGAATGAACGGAGCGGGGAAGCCTTGCGGGGAAGGAGTAGAAGGAAGTAATGTACGAGACAGGGGAAGAGATCGAGAAGGTGCTGCTTGTCGCCGTGGAGGACGGCTCGGACGGGCTGACGGGGGCGGAGGAATCGCTCGACGAGCTCGCGGAGCTGGTGAAGACCGCGGGGGCGGAGGCGGTCGGACGCCTCGTGCAGAACCGTGAGTCCGCGCACCCGGGGACGTACCTCGGCAAGGGAAAGCTCGAGGAGCTGGCGGAACTGCTGGCAGCAACGGGCGCAAGCGGCATAGTGACGGACGACGAATTGTCGCCCGTGCAGATGAAAAATCTTGAGGATGCGCTGCAGTGCAACGTCATGGACCGCACGATGGTGATCCTCGATATCTTCGCGCAGCACGCGATGACCGGCGAGGGCAAACTGCAGGTGGAACTGGCGCAGCTTCGCTACCGCTCGTCCCGACTTGTCGGCATGGGTCGCGCGATGTCGCGTCTCGGCGGCGGTATCGGTACGAGAGGCCCCGGCGAGAAGAAACTGGAGGTCGACCGCCGTACGATACGCAACCGGATCGGGCAATTGAACCACGAGCTGGCGGAGGTGCGGAAGAACCGCGACGTGCGGAGAGAGCAGCGCAGGCGCTCGGCGATCCCCGTCGTGGCGATCGTCGGCTACACGAACGCCGGCAAATCGACGCTACTGAATAGGCTGACCGACGCGGGAGTCCTTTCGAAGGACGCCCTGTTCGCGACGCTCGATCCGACCACGCGCAACTACCGTCTGCCGAACGGGCAGGAGGTGCTGTTCACGGACACCGTCGGGTTCATCAGGAAGCTGCCGCATCATCTGATCGACGCGTTCCGCTCGACGCTCGAGGAGGCGAAATACTCCGACCTGATCCTTCATGTGGTCGACGCGTCCAACGAAAACGCCGACGTGCAGATGGCGGTCGTGTACGACACGCTGCAGCGGTTGGAGATCGGGGACCGCAAGGTCATCACGGCGATGAACAAGCAGGACCTCGTGACGGAGTCGAACTGGAAGGACCTCCGCGCGGAGCGCACGGTGCGCATCTCGGCGAAGACCGGGGAAGGCATCCCGGCGCTGCTCGATGCGATCTCCGAGGTGCTGCTGGAGGGCAAAGTGTACATCGAGCGCGTGTACGGCTACGATGAGATCACAAAGCTGCAGGGGATCCGCAAGTACGGACAGCTCCTTGAGGAGGAGTATGTCGCGGACGGCATCGCGATCAAGGCGTATGTCCCGAAGGATCGGAGAGACTTGTTGTAGAAAAACAATATCTTGTGTGCCGGCGGAGACATTTTTCCTCGGAAAATGCCCCCGAACCGTTCGCACAATAACGCGATTTCGGCAAACTGCCGAATTTTGTGAACAATGAGCCGGGATCGGCAAACGATAAAAGAAGCCCAAAAGCCTTAGCGGATGGGCTTCTTTCGTTGTTTTCAAGTACATTTTGCGAAATCGCAGAGATTTGTGCAAAAGCTACAAAACCACAATATATAGTGTTCGGTTCACAGAAAATTCAATATTTTGTTGACACGCTCGGGCGGCCTGTGCTATTATGTAGACAATCGCCCGCAAGCCATAAATTCGGGGTAATACGAGAAAAGGAGAGTGGAAATAAGCATGATTCAGGTAGCAAAACGTAACGGGGAATTAAAAGAATTTGACCTGCATAAGATTGATGCGGCTATCGAGAAAGCATTCAAGGCGACGAACAAGGAGTATACGTCCGACATCATCAGCCTTCTTTCTCTTCGCGTCACGGCACAGTTTCAGCATAAAGTAGAGAACGGCGTGATCGGTGTGGAGGATATCCAGGACAGCGTGGAGCATGTTCTGGAGCAGACCGGATACACCGATGTCGCGAAGGCATACATCCTGTACCGCAAGCAGCGCGAGAAGCTGCGTGAGATGAAGTCCACGATCCTCGACTACAAGAAGATCGTGAACAGCTACGTCCACGAGGAGGACTGGCGCGTGAAGGAGAACTCGACCGTGACGTATTCCGTCGGCGGTCTGATCCTGCACAACTCCGGTTCCATCACGGCGAACTACTGGCTCTCCGAGATCTACGATCAGGAGATCCGTGACGCCCACAAGAACGCGGACATCCACATCCACGACCTCTCCATGCTGACCGGTTACTGCGCAGGTTGGTCCCTGAAGCAGCTGATCATGGAAGGCCTCGGCGGAATCCCGGGCAAGATCACCTCGTCCCCGGCGAAGCATCTCTCGACGCTGATGAACCAGATGGTCAACTTCCTCGGCA
>DBYX01000005.1:140058-185651 GCA_002311665.1 Lachnoclostridium sp. UBA1175
GTCAAGCAGTGCATCCAGAGCTTCGTGTACGGCGTGAACACGCCGAGCCGCTGGGGTACGCAGGCACCCTTCTCGAACATCACGCTCGACTGGACGGTTCCGGCCGATATGGCTGAGCTTCCGTGCCTGATCGGCGGCGAGGAGATGGATTTCTGCTACAAGGACTGCAAGGCCGAGATGGATATGGTCAACAAGGCGTTCATCGAGACGATGGTCGAGGGTGACGCGAACGGCCGCGGCTTCCAGTACCCGATCCCGACATACTCCATCACGAAGGACTTCGACTGGTCCGACACCGAGAACAACCGTCTTCTCTTCGAGATGACCGCGAAGTACGGCACGCCTTACTTCAGCAACTACATCAACAGCGATATGCAGCCGAGCGACGTTCGTTCGATGTGCTGCCGTCTGCGCCTTGACCTGCGCGAGCTTCGCAAGAAGACCGGCGGATTCTTCGGATCGGGCGAGAGCACCGGAAGTATCGGCGTTGTGACGATCAACATGCCGCGCATCGCATACCAGGCGATTGACGAGGCTGACTTCTACAAGAGACTGGACCGCATGATGGATATCTCGGCCCGCTCGCTGAAGGTGAAGCGTACCGTTATCACCAAGCTTCTCAACGAGGGTCTGTACCCTTACACGAAGCGCTACCTCGGAACGTTCGACAACCATTTCTCGACGATCGGTCTTGTCGGTATGAACGAGGCAGGCCTGAACGCCAAGTGGATCGGCAAGGATATGACCTCGCCCGAGACGCAGGAGTTCACGAAGCAGGTGCTCAACCACATGCGCGAGCGTCTGAGTGATTACCAGGAGATGTACGGTGACCTGTACAACCTCGAGGCAACGCCGGCAGAGTCCACGTCGTACCGTCTTGCGAAGCACGACCGTGAGCAGTTCCCGGATATCCTCACCGCAGGCGCACCGGGCGAGACCCCGTACTACACGAACAGCTCGCATCTTCCGGTCGGCTACACCGACGATGTGTTCACCGCACTCGATATCCAGGACAAGTTGCAGACGCTGTACACCTCGGGAACCGTGTTCCACTGCTTCCTCGGCGAGAAGCTGCCGGATTGGCAGGCAGCTGCGAAGCTCGTTCGCACGATCGCGGAAAATTACGAGCTTCCGTACTACACGATGTCCCCGACCTACTCCGTATGTACCGAGCACGGCTATCTGACCGGCGAGGTGAAGACCTGCCCGCACTGCGGCAAGCCTACGGAGGTTTACAGCCGTATCACCGGTTACTATCGTCCGGTTCAGAACTGGAACGAAGGCAAATCGCAGGAGTATGCGGATCGTCTCACGTACAACCTCAGCGATTTCAACGCCGGCAAATGCTGCACGGGCGGCGGCGTGGTAATCACGAATAATGTAAGTTCTACTGCGGTAGAATCAAATGCTGCGGAAGCTTCCGCGGCAGCGCAGGACGTCATTCTCGACGCCGGAACGGCGGATGTCATCGTCGCGGCGGACGCGACTGCCGATCAGGCGGTGAAGGCAGCGGCGGATGCCGCAGCCGTGATCGAGGAGGCGGCTTTCACGGAGGCAGCGGCTACGGCTGCAGGAACCATCGCGGATGACGCGAAGGCGATCGCCGAGGACATTGCGTCCGCGGCGGAGGCGGTTGAGGCTGCCGACAACAAGGGACAGTTGCTTCTGTTCACGACGCAGAAGTGCCCGAACTGCAAGCTCGCGAAGGAGTTCCTGAGCGGTGTGGACTACACGGTGGTTGACGCCGAAGAGAACAGTGATCTCGCGATGAAGTACGGTATTATGCAGGCACCTACGCTGGTCGTACTCGGCAAGGAGAAGGTGGAGAAGTACGCGAACGCGTCGAACATCCGCCGCTATGTGAACGAGCACAGCAAGTGATCCCGGACCGATAACAGACAACAATGACAATTGCGGGCGGCGTCTTGGCGCCGCCCGCAGTGAATATCAGGAGAGGTATCGACACGATGAGTTACGCAGATGATGTATTTATCCGTATGTGCCGTGATATCATCGACAACGGCACAGACACGCGGGGAGAGAAGGTTCGTCCGCATTGGGAGGACGGCGAGCAGGCATACACGATCAAGAAGTTCGGCGTGGTGAACCGGTACGATCTTTCAAAAGAATTTCCCGCACTCACGATCCGCAAGACGCCGGTCAAATCCGCGACGGAGGAGCTGTTGTGGATCTGGCAGAAGAAGAGCAACAACGTCAACGACTTCGGTCTCCACATCTGGGATTCATGGGCGGACGAGGACGGTTCCATCGGCAAGGCCTACGGCTACCAGATGGGCGTCAAGCACCAGTACAAGGAGGGAATGTTCGACCAGGTCGACCGCGTGATCTACGATCTGAAGAACACGCCGTTCAGCCGCCGGATCCTCACGAACATCTATGTCCATCAGGACCTTCACGAGATGAACCTGTACCCGTGCGCCTACAGCATGACATTTAACGTGACCATGCCGCGCGACGGCGGAAAATTAGTGCTCAACACGATCCTGAACCAGCGCTCGAACGATGTCCTCGCGGCCAACGCGTGGAACGTCTGCCAGTACGCGGTTCTCACGCATATGATCGCGCAGGTGTGCGATATGCAGGTCGGCGAGTTCGTCCACGTGATCGCGGACGCGCACATTTACGACCGTCACGTCGAGCTGGTCGAGGATCTGCTCAGGCAGCCGACGTACCCCGCGCCGAAATTCTGGCTGAACCCGGACATCAAGAACTTCTACGATTTTACGAAAAATGATGTCGCGCTGCAGGATTATCAGTACAGCGACTGGACCGCGAAGATCCCGGTTGCGATCTGACCGTAGCGGAGCAGGAAGAAATCATAACAAAAAGAGCATAAGAAAGGCCGCCCGTTCCGAGGAACGAGCGGCTTTTGTGTGCATATGAAAACCGGTTACTGTGCGTTTGCATCGCCGGTTGCCGCGTCTGCGTTGTCGGCGGATGCCTCAGCATCGTCCGGCGCGGACGCCATGCGGCGGTACAGCGTGAAGTTGTAGGTGAGATCGTAGTAGGTCTGCTCCTCGCTCTCGCTCTCGAGCGTCCACTCGGGATCGGCGTCGAGGTTGGGGAAGTACGTGTCCGCATCATAGGTGTAGTCGATCTTCGTGATGTACGCGGTGTCGCACAGGGGCAGGAACTGGCGGTAAATGCTTGCTCCGCCGATGACGAAGACGTCCTCCGCCGGGTAGGCGGCAGCGGCTTCGGCGGCCTCACGGACACTGTGGACGATGATCGCGTCGGGGACATAGAAGTCCGGATCGCGGGTCACCACGATGTTGATGCGGTTCTTGAGAGGCTTGGCGCCCGGAAAACTCTGCAGCGTCGCGCGCCCCATGATGACAACCTTCCCTACGGTGTGATCGCGGAAAAACCGCATATCCGCGGGGATGCTGACCAGAAGTTTGTTGTTCTTGCCGATCGCCCAGTTGCGATCGACGGCAGCGATACATTTCATGAACAAAGTCCTTTCGGTTCGTAAACGGTAAATCTTACGTCTGAGATTGTAACACAGACGGCTCAAAAGAACAACTTTTTGACGAAAAACGACCCGTTTTTGTTGAAAACCGTCGCATTTTTATTGCATTTTACGGGAAATGGGACTATAGTTAAAGACAGTTTTCAGGCCGCAAATACGCGGCAGACAGGAGAGTGAGACTATGTTGAATATCAGGTATGAGCTTACGAAGAACCCGAAGGCAAAGCCGGCAGCGGATGACCCGCTTCGGTTCGGTACCATTTTCACGGACCACATGTTCGTTATGAACTATGAGACCGGCAAGGGCTGGTTTGATGCGCGCATCGTTCCTTACGGCGAGATCAGCCTCGATCCCTCCGCGATGGTTTTCCATTACGGCCAGGAGATGTTCGAGGGTATGAAGGCGTATCGCACCGACGACAATCGTGTGCTTCTGTTCCGTCCTTACAAGAACGCGGAGCGCGCGAACAACTCCAACAAGAGACTCTGCATGCCGCAGATTCCCGAGGAGGATTTCGTTGAGGCCTGCAAGGCGCTCGTCAAGGTGGATCAGGACTGGATCCCGACGAAGCCCGGCACATCCCTTTACATCCGTCCGTTTATGATCGCGACCGATCCGTTCCTCGGCGTTCGCGTTTCGGATACGTATCTCTTCATCGTCATCCTCTCTCCGGTAGGACCTTACTATGCTGAGGGCCTGAACCCGGTTAAGATCTGGATCGAGGATGAGTATGTCCGTGCCGTCAAGGGCGGTATCGGCGAGGCGAAGACCGGCGGCAACTATGTTGCATCGCTCGCTGCACAGGTGAAGGCGCACGACGAGGGTTATTCGCAGGTTCTGTGGCTTGACGGACGCGAGAGAAAGTACATCGAGGAAGTCGGCGCGATGAACATCTTCTTCAAGATCAACGGCACGATCGTTACGCCTATGCTGAACGGTTCCATCCTTCCCGGCGTTACGAGAAACTCCGTGATCGAGGTTTGCAAGGGTTGGGGTCTCCCGGTTGAGGAGCGCCGCATCTCCGTTGACGAGCTTGTTGAGGCGGGCCGCACGGGCGCACTCGAGGAGTGCTTCGGTTCGGGTACCGCAGCGGTTATCAGCCCGGTCAGCCATCTCCGTTTCGAGAACGAAGTGTTCCAGATCGGCGACGGCGGCATCGGCCCGGTAAGCCAGAAACTCTACGACACGATCACCGGCATTCAGCTCGGCAAGATCAAGGACGAGCGCAACTGGACCGAGCAGGTTTGCTGAGGTTAGGTTCGGCATTTTCCGAAGACACGGCCGCATGGCCGACACAGAAACGGATACAGCATGAAGCAATACACAAGATTTGACGGGCAATCCGTCCTGATCTGGGGTTATGGTCGCGAGGGGCGTTCGATGGAGCGTTTCCTCGCGACATATTGCCATCCGAGGGAGGTTGCCGTTTTCGAGGGGAAGCGAGAGGACATCGACGAGAGCAAGTACGATTGCATCCTCAAGAGCCCCGGGATCGTCATGGACGATGACAACCCGAAATACTCTTCGATGACCGAGGTGTTCCTCACGGAATTCCGCGATCAGGTGATCGGCGTGACCGGCACGAAGGGGAAGAGTACGACATCCGCGATGCTTGCGCATGTGTTGGGCGCGTGCCTGCCGCAGAAGGTGATCCTTCTCGGAAATATCGGCAGACCGTGCCTTGATTATTTTGGTGAGATTGACAGGGATACGGTCATCGTGTTCGAGCTTTCCTGCCATCAGCTTGCACATCTTCGGGTATCGCCGCACGTGGCGGTTTTTTTGAATCTTTTCGAGGAGCACCTGGACTACTACCGGACCGTGGAGCGGTATTTCGCCGCAAAATGCAACATCGCGCGGTTCCAGTCTGCGGACGACTTCTTCTACGTGGGGACGCAGGTTCCCCCGATCGAGACGGCGGCGAGGACGACGGGCATCGAGTTCGCCGGCGCGCCGGACTTCGGTCTGCAGGTGCTCGGCGAACACAACAACTACAACGCGGAGTTCGTGTTCCGCATCGCGACGGAAGTGTACGGCGTGAGCGCGGAGGACGCGAGGGCGGCGCTGCGCACGTTTACCGGACTGCCGCACAGACTGCAGCGGATCGGGGAGAAGGACGGCGTCACGTACTATGACGACTCTATCTCGACCATTCCGAACGCGACGATCGAGGCGCTGTCGGCGATCCCGAACGCATACTCGGTCATCATCGGCGGAATGGACCGCGGCATCAACTACGACGCGCTTGTCTCGTTCATCCGCGAGAACCCGCAGTACCGATACATCTTAGCGTACGAGTCGGGGCGGCGGATCTATGAGCAGGTGAGCGACTGCGACAGCTGCGTTTATGTGGACGACCTTGCTGCGGCAGTCGAGACGGCGCGGCGGATCACGCCTGCGGGGCGCGCGTGTGTGCTCTCGCCGGCAGCGGCGTCGTACGGATATTTCAAGGATTTCGAGGAGCGCGGAGAGGTGTTCCGGCAGCTCGCGGGAGTGTGACGGTAAGTCCGCAGGAAGAACGGAGCGGGGCATGAAAAAGGAAACTTCAATCGTCTTCACGGGAGACATCGGCTTCGACAAATACATGCACCGCCGCTGGAACGACGAGAAGCTCGTATCGGACGAGGTGCTCGCGTTTCTGCGGTCCGCGGATCACCTTGTGATCAACGTCGAGGGTCCGCTCACCAGGCGCCGCAAAGTGCCTGGTGTTACAGGCGCGGCAGCCAATCTGCGGCACAGCATCCACCCGAACGCGACGAAGTTCTTCCGCAGGATCGGCGCGGACATCTGGAACATCTGCAACAACCATATAATGGATGCCGGCGCGGTCGGCATGCAGGATACGCTCGCGGAGGCGGAGCGCTTCGGCGCGAGAACGCTCGGCGCGGGGCGTAACATCGCGGAGGCGACGAGCCCGCTCATTCTCAACGAAGCCGGCGGGATCGGTCTGATCGGTGTGGGATACCAGAGAGCCTGCCGCAAAGCGGGCGATGAGACGCCGGGTTGCTTTTCGTGGAGTGATATGGATCGGATCCGCGAGGCGATCGGGGCGGTGAAGAAACGCTGCCGCTGGTGCGTCGTCGTGGCGCACGGCGGGGAGGAGTTCACCACGCTCCCGTCACCGTACACGCGCGACCGCTACCTTGCGTACCTGGAGATGGGCGCGGACATTGTCGTGTCGCACCATCCGCACGTACCGATGAATTACGAGACCGTGGGGGACAAGGCGATTTTCTACTCCCTCGGCAATTTCATATTTGACACGGACTATCAGAGGGCGCAGTTCAACACGGAACTCGGCCTGTTCGTCAAACTGAATTTTACGAAGGAACGCTGGTCCTTCGAGCCGTTCGGCATCCGGATCGACCGGAAGCGCGAGCGCATCGTGAGCGCCGGACTGCCGCGGATCTTCGCGGATGTGCAGCCCGACGAGTACGAGCTTCTCTCGCCGCTCGCGGCGAAAGTGTTTATTGCCAACACGAAGCGGCAGCTTCGGTTCCTCTACCCCGAGAAATTTGCAAACGCGACGGAGGAGGACTGGGTCGCCGATTTCTATACTCCGCTTCGGAGCGGGCGCGTGCCCGGCGAAGCGCTTGATATGCAGATCATCTACCCGCTGGCGCAGCGCGAGGCCGAGAAGGCCTGGGAGCGCAGCCGGCTGGAGGAAGTGAAGCAATTTATGCTGGAGCAGCTGTAGGAGGCTGTTTATCATTCCGGAAAAGGAGGTATCGTCAAAACCGCTTCGCGCTTTTGACGGTTGCCCGGTTCCGCTTCGCGAAACCGACCTCCTTTCTGTTCATTATCATTCCAGAAAGGAGGTATCGTTATGACGGACGAGAAAACCATTTCCACGAGCCCGGAAGTGCTGTCCGGCGAAACCGCTGTCGCGGAAGTGCCGGCGGAGAGCGGCGCGGGAATCGGCGCGACCGAGGATTTTACTGAGCCCGAGCGGCTGTATGAAAAACTGATCGAGACGATCCGGAAGTATCGCCCGACGACGGACCTCACGATCATAGAGCGCGCGTACCGGCTGGCGCTGGACGCGCACGGCAACCAGAAGAGAAAGAGCGGCGAGCCCTACATCATCCATCCGCTGTCGGTGGCGATCATCCTGGCGGAGCTGGAGATGGACAAGGAAACCATCGTGGCGGGCCTGCTGCACGACGTCGTCGAGGACACGTCGATCACCGAGGCGGAGCTCACACGACTGTTCGGCTCCGAGGTGACGCTTCTGGTGGACGGCGTCACAAAGCTGACGCAACTGAATTATTCGCAGGATAAGATCGAGGTGCAGGCGGAGAACCTTCGGAAAATGTTCATCGCCATGGCCAAGGATATCCGCGTCATCGTGATCAAGCTGGCCGACCGCCTTCACAATCAGCGGACGATGCAGTACCAGACGCCGGAGAAGCAGATCGAGAAGTCGCGCGAGACGATGGAGATCTATTCCCCGCTTGCGCACCGGCTCGGTATCAGCAAGATCAAGAAGGAACTGGACGACCTTGCCCTCAAGTATCTCAAACCCGATGTGTACAAGCAGCTGTCGGAGGACATCAAGGCGACGCGCGCGGACCGCGAGGCGTTCGTGCAGAAGATCTCCGAGGAAGTCGGCAAGAAGATGGAGGAGGCCGGGATCAAGGCCGAGATCGACGGACGCGCCAAGCACTTCTTCAGCATTTACCGCAAGATGGTCAACCAGAACAAGTCGATCGAGCAGATCTACGACCTGTTTGCGGTGCGCATCATCGTGGAAAATGTAAAGGACTGCTACGCGGCGCTCGGCATTTTGCACGACATGTACAAGCCGGTTCCGGGGCGCTTCAAGGATTACATCGCCATGCCCAAGGCCAACAATTATCAGTCGCTGCACACGACGCTGATCGGCCCGGGTGGCACGCCGGTGGAGATTCAGATAAGAACGAAGGAAATGCACCGCATCGCCGAGTACGGTATCGCGGCGCACTGGAAATACAAGGAGTCCCAGAGCGGCAAGCGCGTGGACAACGCCGAGGATGAGAAGCTGGCGTGGCTTCGCCAGATCCTTGAGTGGCAGCGCGACATGTCCGACAACAAGGAATTCCTGAACAGCCTGAAGAGCGACTTCGACCTCTTTAACGACAGCGTGTACTGCTTCACGCCGACGGGCGAGGTGAAGACGCTGCCGGTCGGCTCGAACACCGTGGATTTTGCGTACAGCATCCACAGTGCGGTCGGCAACAAGATGATCGGCGCGCGCGTCAACGACCGTCTCGTGAACATCGAGTACGAGATCCAGAACGGCGACCGCGTGGAGATCATCACCTCCGCGAACGCGAAGGGACCGAGCCGCGACTGGCTCAAGATCGTCAAGAGCGCGCAGGCGCGCAACAAGATCAACCAGTGGTTCAAGGCGGAGTTGAAGGACGACAACATCCTTCGCGGAAAGAACGCCGTGGCGAACTATGCGAAGACGAAGGGCATCAACCTTTCGGATATCACCAAGCCGGAGTTCCAGGAGGCGGCGCTCGCCAAATACGGCTTCCGCGACTGGGATTCGCTGATGGCGGCGATCGGCCACGGGACGATCAAGGAAGGCCAGGTTGTCAACAAGCTCTTCGAGGAGTGGAACCGCGCCCGCACGAAAAATATGTCTGCGGAGGAGCAGGTGGAGGCGCTTCTCACGGAAGAGCGCGCGAAGCCGGCCCGCAACAAGCAGGGCGGCGGCATTATCGTACAGGGAGCCAACGACCTCTCGGTGCATTTTTCGAAGTGTTGCGCACCGGTGCCCGGCGATGACATCATCGGTTTTGTCACCCGCGGGCGAGGCGTGTCCATCCACCGGGCGGACTGCGTGAATATGCAGCATCTCTCGGAGGACGACAAGCAGCGATTGATCGAGGCGAGCTGGGAGCCGCAGGCGGACGATGAGGAGACGCAGACCGAGCGCACGTACAATGCGGAGGTCCGCATCTTTGCGAACAACTCGCACAAGACGGAGGCGCTTCTCGAGGTCATCCGGATACTGAATGAGAACAATCTTAACATCAATTCCACGACGGTGCGGCCGGGCAAGAACGAGATCAGCACGATCGTCGTCTCGTTTGAGGTGCACAGCACGGCGCAGCTCAACGCGATGATGAACCGGATCCGTCAGGTCGAGTTTGTCGTGGATGTGGAGCGCACGGCGGGCTGACCCGGTGTGACGCGGAATAGAGCGGGATGAGCGGAAAGGAGCAGCATATGCGGCAGATTCGAACAGTCCATGTCGGTCCGGTGCAGACCAACTGCTACCTGATCGGTAACCCGGAGACAGAGCAGGTGCTTATCATCGATCCCGGCGCCGACGCGGACGCGATCCGCGAGGAGATCCGCAGCATGAATATGATGCCGGCGGCGATCCTGTTGACGCACGGGCATTTTGACCATATCGGCGCGGTGCGCGAGCTGCTCACGGTGTACGACATTCCCGTGGTCGCGGGCAAGGGCGCCGAGGATTTTCTGAAGGATTACGGCAAGGTTGCGCCGGGGGCGTTTCAGGAGCATTTTACGGAGACGCAGATGCATTTTCCGATCGCAAAGTACGCGGAGGACGAGGAGCTGATCGAGTACGGCGGTTTCCCGATCACGTGCCTTGCGACGCCGGGGCACACCGAGGACGGAATGTGCTATTTCTTCCCGACGGAGTCGGTGCTGTTCAGCGGCGATACGCTCTTTATGGAGAGCGTCGGGCGGACGGACCTGCCGACGGGCGATATGAAGGTGCTGGTCGAGGCGATCCGGCGGCAGCTGTACCAACTGCCGAGCGAGACATTGGTCTTCCCGGGGCACGGGCCGGCGACGAACATTGAGTACGAAAAGCGATACAATCTCTACACGTGGGAGAAAGGTCAGACGCGCTCGGCGATGCCGGTGACGCGCAAGTCGAAGGGCAACGACCTGATCGTGAAGGATTGAGAACGGAGGCGCGGCACGCGGAAAGCGCGGCCGTGCGATAACGCGGAAAGGAGCAAGATGGACACCCTGATCGAATTGAACCTGTACGGGCGTGATTACGAGCAGGAACTGCGTCCGCTGATCCGCGCGTTTCTTCCGCACAGCGAATTTGAAGTGAATCATTACGAGGCCGAGGAGGAGCCCATGCGGGACCTCTGCCGCGAGGAGCCGACGCTCCTGCTCGCGGCCAATCCGGCTTACGAGTATACATTTTCCTGCATTTTGATGAACGACTGGTACCGCATCCGCGTGTACCGGAGCGGCACCTGCGTGGGCCGCGCGGACGCGGACGGTGTGGACCCGGAGCGCAAGGCGTATCGGAACCGCGTGGCGCGCGAGATCTACCGCGTGCTCGCGGAGCAGACGGGCACGGAGCTTCCGTGGGGAATCCTTACGGGCGTGCGCCCGACGAAGCTTGTGTACGAGGCGCTCGAGGCCGGCGAGGAGCCTGCGTCGATCGAGTCGCGGCTGCGCGCGGAGTATCTCGTCAGCGAGGAGAAGATCGCGACGAGTATGCAGGTCGCAAGGCGTGAGCGGGAAATCCTCACGGGGATGAATTACCGTGACGGCTACAGCATATATATCGGCATCCCGTTCTGCCCGACGACGTGCCATTACTGTTCGTTCACTTCCTACCCCCTCGAGCGGTTCGGGAAGCTCACGGACGCGTATCTCGACGCGCTCACGAAGGAGATCGAGTACCTCGGGACGTGTATGCCCGGGAGAAAACTGCAGACCGTCTATATCGGCGGCGGCACGCCCACGGCGCTCTCGGCGGAGCAGCTCGAGAGGCTTCTCGTGACCGTGCGGCAGTACCTTCCGATGGAGGACTGCATCGAGTTCACGGTGGAGGCCGGGCGGCCGGACAGCATCACGGAGCGCAAACTCCGGATATTGAAGGAGCAGGGCGTCACACGCATCAGCATCAACCCGCAGACGATGCAGCAGCGCACGCTCGATCTGATCGGGCGGCGGCACACGGTGCAGCAGATCGTAGACGCGATGCATATGGCCCGCGAGCTCGGTCACGACAACATCAATATGGATATCATCATCGGTCTGACGGGCGAATGCCCCGACGACGTCCGCGGGACGCTCGCGGAGATCGCGAAGCTTGATCCCGACTCCCTCACGGTGCACACGCTCGCCCGAAAACGCGCGGCGCGGCTGACGACGCAGCGCGAGGATTACGAGGGGCTCGAGGCGCAGGGCGTCACGGAAATGCTTGCGGAGAGCATCCGCTTCTGCCGCGAGCACGACTATCTGCCGTACTATCTCTACCGGCAGAAGAATATGGCCGAGAACCTGGAAAATGTCGGTTACGCGCGCCACGGCAGGGAGGGCATATACAACATTCTCATCATGGAGGAGAAGCAGACGATCCTTGCGGCAGGTGCCGGCGCGATGTCGAAGTTCGTATTTTACGACGAGGACCGCATCGAGCGCGTGGAAAATGTGAAGAGCCTGACGGATTACATCGACCGCATCGACGAGATGATCGAGCGGAAGAGAACGTTCCTGGCGGCCAATGAGCTGCCGGGCGGAGAGGCCTGACGAAAAGAGGAAAGACAGCCGGCGGACGCGGACCCGAGGGGACGCAACGCCATAGGATATCGGAGACCACCATGAACCTGGAACGCGAGAGACAACTGATCGAACGCATGGGAGCCCGGCTCACCGTTGAGCAGGACCTGCGGGATTTCTATGCTCATGGCGAGATCGTGAGCCGCCTCGCGATGCTGGTGGCGAGAACACTCGGCGAGGACGAGGCATTTTGCGAGGAGATCGGTGTGGCGGGAATGCTGCACGACATCGGCAAACTCGAGCTCGCGGACGTCATCTACGGACACCGCGACGACATACTCGCGGTCGAGCGCTCCAAATACGTCCGTATGCACCCGACGCTCGGAATTGACGTGCTCCGCAAGGAGGGCGTGTACTCCGAGGAGATCATATCGTTCATCGCGAACCACCACGAGAACTGTGACGGCACGGGATACCCGCATCACCTTGAGGGCGAGGACATCCCCTACGGCGCGCGGATCCTGCGCGTGTGCGACGTGTTCGCGGCGCTTGTGAGCAACCGCACGTACCGGTCCGCATTTTCCGTGGACGCGGCGGTGGAGATGATGATCGACGATGTGCGCGAGTACGATATGAAAGTGTTTCTCGCGTTTCTCAAGGTCGTGTACGGGCCGGAGTTTGCCCCTGTGAAGGAGCTGATCGACCGGGCGCTCACGATCGTTGCGGACGAGATGCCGAAGGACGCGGCGGGCGCGGAGACACACGCGGGTGACCGCGGAGAGAACTGAACGACCCAAGCCCCGCGCGGGGTGAAGCGCGCACGCGGGTGAACGGGCGGATAGACGCATCGTTCACGGATCACAACGAAAGATAAGAGATTTAGGAGATATATATGAGCAAGAACAAAGTACAACCGAGGATCCTGCCGGGCTTTATGGAGCTCCTTCCGGAGGATCAGATCGCATTTAACAAGATGTATGACACCATCCGCGGCGTGTATGAGCGCTACGGTTTCCTGCCCCTCGACACGCCGATCATCGAGCTGTCGGAGGTGCTGCTGGCGAAGGCCGGCGGCGAGACGGAGAAGCAGATCTACCGCTTCCAGAAGGGCGACAGCGACCTGTCGCTCCGCTTCGACCTGACCGTGCCGCTCGCGCGTTATGTCGCGCAGCACGCGGGGGAGCTTGCGTTCCCGTTCAAGCGCTACCAGATGAGCAAGGTGTTCCGCGGCGAGCGCCCGCAGAAGGGACGTTTCCGCGAGTTTTACCAGTGTGATATCGACGTGATCGGACAGGATTCCCTGGACATCGTGTATGATGCCGAGATGCCTGCGGTCATCTACAACGTGTTCAAGGAGCTCGCATTCGGCGCGTTCACGATCCGCATGAACAACCGCAAGGTGCTGAACGGGTATTTTGCGGAGCTCGGCTACTCGGAGATCATCGGAGATATCCTTCGCACGATCGACAAGCTCGAGAAGATCGGCCGCGATGCGGTGACGGAGGAACTTGAGAAGTTCTGCGTGAAGGCGGAGGATGCGGAGAAGATCCTTTCCTTCCTTGCGCTTCGCGGTGCGAACGACGACGTGATCGAGGCGCTGCGCGCGCAGAACATCGAAAATGAACTGTACAGGCAGGGCGTCGAGGAGCTCGCGACGGTAGTTTCGTACCTTCGCCTGTTCGGCGTCGAGGAGAGCGCGTTCATCATCGACCTCACGATCGCGCGTGGACTTGATTACTACACCGGCACGGTGTTCGAGACGATGCTCAACGATTACCCGAGCATGGGCAGCGTGTGCTCCGGCGGCCGCTACGACAGCCTTGCCGAGTACTACACGGACCAGAAGCTCCCGGGCATCGGCATCAGCATCGGCCTGACGAGACTGTTCTATCAGCTCAAGGAGAACGGCCTGATCCCCGCAGGCAGCGGCTGTGTGGCGCGTTGCCTCGTGATCCCGATGGGCAGCGACCAGCTCGGCGCGGCGCTCACGGCGGCATCGGCGATTCGCGGCGCCGGCATCAGCGCAGACGTGTACTGCCAGAGCAAGGGCATGAAGCAGAAAATGAAGTACGCCGCGAAGATCGGCGTTCCGTACGCGGCCATCATCGGCGAGGAGGAGGCGGCCAACGGCACCGTGATGCTCAAGGATATGGCGACCGGCGAGCAGCGCGCCGTGGCGGTGGCGGAGCTTGCGGACGCACTGAAGTAAGCGGGAGGAGGGTCCGCGGGCGCGGCGTGTGCCGCGCGGGCAAGCCGCAGCGGCGGGGTCTCATTTGACGGAAAATCTGCAACAAATATCGAGTTTTTCAACAAAGCATCGGGAAAGGCATCATTTTCCGATGCTTTTTTGTGAGACGGAGGATTCCTTCGTGACAAAACAGTTCGCATTTGGTATGATGTAAAGTGCATAAAAGGGGCACGGTAATGCCGCGCAGGCACGTGTTCCGCTGCAAAAAGACTGAAACAGACGCGAAGAGCCGCCCGGGGAGCCCCGGCGGCCGCAGAATACACAAAGGAGAAAAGCGAATGGGTATTACAAAAACAAGTTTCGGTAAGACCGCAGATGGCAAAGAAGCCACTCTGTACACGATGGAGAACAAGAACGGAATGAAGGTTTCGGTGTCGGATTTCGGCGCTGTGATCGTCAACATCATCGTTCCCGACCGCAACGGCAATCTTGAGGATGTCGCGCTCGGCTACGACAGCGTGACCGGCTACGAGGTCAACGGCCCCGGCTACGGCTCGTTCATCGGACGCCACGCGAACCGCATCGGCGGCGCGAAGTTCACCATCGACGGCACGACCTACGAACTCGCGAAAAATGACAACGGCGTGAACAACCTTCACAGCGGCCCGATCGGCTACAACAAGGTGTTCTACGATGTAGAGACTTACGAGGATGAGGAGAGCGTGAGCGTTGAGTTTACGCGCCTGTCGCCGGACGGCGAGCAGGGCTTCCCGGGCAACCTCGACATCACCGTGACCTACACTCTCACGGACGACAACGACCTCGCGATCGAGTATTTTGCGGATTGCGACAAGCCCACGGTCATCAACCTGACGAACCACACTTACTTCAACCTGGCGGGCCAGGCGAGCGGCTCCGTGCTTGACCAGGAGGTCTGGATCAACAGCCACCAGATCACGCCCACGGACAAGCTTCTGATCCCGACCGGCGAGATCATGGACATCACCGGCACGGCGATGGATTTCCAGGAGTCCAAGCCTCTTGGCCGCGACATCAACGCTGACATGGAGTGCCTCAAGATCGCCGGCGGCTACGACCACAACTACGTGCTCGACCTCGACATCGAGGAGGAGGGCGAGGAGATGGATCTCGTCGCGATCCTCTACGATCCGCAGAGCGGCCGCAAGATGGAGGTCTACACCGACCTTCCCGGCATGCAGCTTTACAGCGGCAACTTCATCGACGGCTCGAAGGATCCGAACAAGGGCAAGGGCGGCGTCGAGTACAAGAAGCGCGACGGTGTCTGCTTTGAGACGCAGTTCTATCCGAACTCCTGCAACATCCCGAGTTTCCCGACCTGCGTATTCCGCGAGGACGAAGTGTACGACTACTGCACGGTTTACTCCTTCTCGGTAGAGTGAGACGGTCCGCAGGGGCGCGGGAATGCGCTGAAATAATGAATTGAATAAGAATGTAAAGAACCTCCGGGCTGAAAAGCCCGGAGGTTCTTTGTGTGCGGATGTGGATCCGGTGAAAGCGTCAACAGGATAGCTGATCCGCGGAATTCTCCGTTGCGAGAAACACCGAAATGACGATCATGTTGACACAATACAGGCGTCCAATAATGTACTCTCAAAAGCAAGTCCGAGCCGGCGGTATACAGCAGAGAAAAAACGATGCGTGAAAAGCATAATTATCCACATGTGACTGGCTTATATAAGGATGAAAGGATATCCGTCAAAAACGAAAAAAAGTAAAATTTTTCGAAAAAGTTTGAACATTCTGTGAATTACAATGGCCCGGAATTATTGACAGTTTTTTGTTGAAAAGTTATACTGAAATATATCTTTTACGATATGCTCGGGCGTAATTTCGATAACGGATTTTCGAGCTGCAAAGATACTTGACAGCACAAAAACATCGTATTGGGGATCACGGATGGGAATGACGATAGCATATGCATGTATCTGCCATGTCGGCAGGGTGAGGAAGGTCAATCAGGACAATTACATGTGCGAGCGTATGTATCGCCACAATGATCGGGATACGAAGGTTTATCCGCTGACCGGCGAAGACACTGCGAAGCAGTGTAACGTATTCGGGGTGTTTGACGGTTTGGGCGGAGAGCAGCGCGGAGAAGTATCGTCCTTCATAGCTGCCAGTCGCGCGGCGCACACGGAGTGGAAGGGCAACCTGAAAAATGCATTATACAATTTTTGCATAGAAGCTAACGAGGACATTTGCCGGTTTGCTCAGGAGGAAAATCTTCGTTCCACCGGAACAACGGCAGCGATGCTCGCATTCCGCGGAGACAACGTGTATGTGTGCAACCTCGGTGACAGCCGCATTTTCCGCATTACGGCAGAGAAAATCGAACAGATATCCAAGGATCATGTAGCACCCTGCGCCCACGGAAGGAAACCGCCGCTCTCGCAGTGTCTCGGCATCCCGAAGGAGGAGTTTGTGATCGAGCCCTACATTACGAAGCTCCGCTGCAAGGCGGGGGAACGCTTCCTGATCTGTTCCGACGGCGTTACGGATATGCTGAGCGAGCAGGAGATTCACTCGCTTGCCGTCGAGAAATCCGTAAAGAAGGCGTCCCGAAAGATACTCCGGCAGGCGCTGGCCAACGGAGGACGTGATAACACGACGCTGATCCTGTTGGAGGTACGGAGGACACGAAACAGATTTCTGTTCTTCTGAGATAGCAAATAACCGATAAAAAGATACCTGGGGGTGTCTAATATGTTTTGCCCGCGCTGTGGTAATGAAATAAAAGACGAAAGCATAGATATTTGTCCTAATTGCGGAAGCGAAGTCGGAACGGTGCGTATGGTATTCACTTCATCCGCGAGTAAGCAGGCACAGGAGATAGATCTGGAAGCTACGGCTCTTCAGCCGGAGCCGACTGAACCAAGTGAAACGAGCATCCCGGCAGCAGTTTCGCAACCGAAAGCAGAGTTCGATGAGGTTATGGATTCCGTGTGGCCGGACTGGAAGCTTGAGAAGAAGGAGATCGGCCGCGGATCTTATGGTACCGTTTATCGCGCTGTACGCGAGGATTTCGGAATAAAGACATATTCAGCGATCAAGGTAATTACGGTTCCTGCTAATGAAACTGAATGGGAAACCTTGAGGTCGGAAGGAATTGATGAAGAAAGAGCACGAAACTATTATCTGAACATCGTGCGTGAATTTACTGATGAGATTCGAATGCTCCAATCCCTGAAAAGTGCGAAAAATGTTGTTGCAATCGAGGACTTTAAGATTGTTGAGAGAACTGATCGCGTTGGTTGGGATATCAATATTCGGATGGAGTTGCTGACTCCGTTGAACGCATATATCGGTGATCGCAACCTGTCAGAGCAGGAAGTTGTTAAACTGGGATGTGATATTTGTGAGGCACTCGAAACTTGTGAAAAAAAGAATATCATTCATCGAGATATCAAACCGGAAAATATCTTTGTGAATGAGTTCGGTGATTTTAAATTGGGTGATTTCGGTGTGGCTCGGAAGCTCGAGCAAACCGTAGTGGCGTCGTATAAGGGTTCACCGAATTATATGGCACCGGAAGTGATCAATGGGGATGAATATGATCCCAGAGTTGATATTTACTCGCTTGGTATTGTCTTGTATCGATTCCTGAACAGGAAAAAACTACCCTTCATCGATAGCGACAAGACAGAATTGACCCCTTCGGAGAGGGAATTTGCTTGGAAGAAACGAATAAAAGGGGAGCCCTTTCCTAAACCGATTGATGCTTCAGACGCAGTAAGTGCAGTTGTGTTGAAAGCTTGTGCTTATAGGGCAAACAATCGGTTTGCAACGGCGAAGGATTTTCATGAAGCGTTGTTGGAAGCAAGCAAGAAGGGAATTGTTCCCATCGCTAAAAGCAATATACAGTGGTGGAAGAATAGACTTTTTCTCTGCGCAATAGGATTGATTTTATGCGGAATTATCGTAGGAGGTGTTCTTCTTGCTGGAAAGAACAGCAAAAAGAATAAAACAACGGGGACACCAACAGATCTTCCGACAGAGACACCGACAAGTACTCCTACTATAGAGCTTGCAATTGCTCCCACAGTGGAGCCAACGCCAACAATGGAGCCGCCGGTAACTCCTACCGTGGAACCGACGATACCTCCTACCATGGAACCAACAATAACACCAATGATTGAGTCAACAGTGACTCCTGATATACAACCGAATGAAGAAATTGTTATGCCGGATATTGCGGTGGGGACGCCGATAGATGAGGCTAAGAAGATTATTTCGGATGCCGGCTTGAAATATGATGTTTCTATGGCGTATGACACACAAGTTGCATATGGTTGTCTGATAAAAACATCACCGGAAAGAGGAACTATTGTTAAAGACGAAGATGTCATTGTACTGTATGTGTCAAGCGGAAAGGAAATGGTCGAAGTTCCGGATGTTGTTATGAAGACACAGAAGGAAGCTAATGGTGAACTGACGGACAAAGGTTTTTCTGTAAAATTTTCCGACAAAGTTTACAGCGATGATGTTCCGAAGGGATATGTAGTATCACAGGATCCAAAAGCCGGCGTCAGTCTGGAAAAGGGAACGGAAATAGTACTAACAATAAGCAACGGAAAGAAAACAATTAATGTAATGTTAGATGTTAATGGTGGCAATGATCTTCCCAGTGCTGATTGTGTGATTGAAGTTTATAATGGTGAGAAGTATGGGACACTTCCTACGCCGACGAGAGACGGGTATCTATTTATAGGGTGGTACACTGCGAAATCGGGAGGTGTAGAAATCACTTCAAACACGACGGTTACGGTTAACGTAGATGTGACGATATATGCACATTGGGAAAAGGTAGTAGTGACAGTAACACCAATTCCCAAAGTCAAGATTACCTATGACCCAAATGGAGGAACGGGCGAACCGGCATCTCAAAAGGTGACGAAGGGAGAGTCGTTTAGAGTATCAAGTGAAGAACCAAAGAAGACAGGATATTCTTTTGTCAACTGGAAGGGATCTGATGGAAAAGACTATGCCGTAGGTAAGCAATATACAATTACAAGTGATGTCACCTTGAAAGCGGTATGGAAGGCTAAGAAGTATACGGTTTCGTACGATGTTAATGGTGGCACCGGTGATTTTTCTCAAAAGACGGTTTCGTATGGAGATAAAATCAGCGTAAGTACTCCCAAGAAGAATGGCAGCACGTTCGTTTACTGGAAGGGGTCTGACGGTAATGAATACTATTCCGGCAAGTCATACACTATAACACAGAGCATAACTCTTAAGGCTGTTTGGAAAGAAAACGAATGGACTGAGTGGGATACCAGTACATCGTTAATGAATAACCCGGAATATGAGTATAAGACAGCGACTCAATACCAATACAGAACAAAAGAAAAGAAATCTTCCAGTAATTCTTCCGAAGATGGATGGACACCGGTTGGAAAAGAGGTTATCCCGGTTGGGGCTTGGAGCTCTTGGAAAAAAGGAAGTAAAGAGGCTTCTGATACTTTGGAGGTCAAAACAGCAGTTGTTTGGTCGTACTATTGCTTTAAATGCAGTCAGTGCGGTTACCATATGAATTGCCATTCAACTCCTTGTGAATCTTGCGGAGCATGGGTTACAGAGGCTACCTGGAAGCAGGTGTATTTTGATAAGAACTTTAATGAGATTAAGGAAACTAAAAGTACTTGGAACAATACGCTGAACACTTACGTTGTAAGAAAGGTCTACGTTGCGGACAATGGTGATATATACTATGCGCACACAGATGCGGAAACAGATCCGAATGCCTCTTGGGCTAAACATGGTGACGGATATTGTACCAGGGAGTTGAAAACGACGTATTATTACGAAAAATGGGGTGCGTATTCTACGTGGAGTTTTGATCGAAAAAGCTTGACGGAGGATATGGAAGAGAATCAAAGAGTTGTCTACAGTTACAGGAAAAAGTAAGCTGAATAAAACAACAGAGAAGAAAGGGAGTAGAAAGTATGCGATGCCCAAGTTGTGGAAATGAGATTCAAGACGAAAGAGCTATCACGTGTCCGATTTGCGGATTTCCGGTTGGAACCGTGAGAATGTTACATCCGGCTCCGAAAGCGAACAACATAGAAGGTAATGCTTCTAATCCGGTCATTCCGGTCCCGTCGAGTCCAAGCCCTATGGAATTAATGTCAGGTGACTCCATGGATCTTGTGGATTCTGTTTGGCCTGATTGGAAGTTGGAGAAGAAAGAAATCGGCCGCGGTTCTTATGGGGTCGTATATAAGGCAATCCACGAGGATAATGGTATTAGGAGTTACTCTGCGATCAAAGTGATCTCCATCCCTGCTAACGAGTCAGAATTGGATTCGTTGCGATCGGAAGGATATGACCTCGAGGGAACACGAACGTACTATCAGAACATCGTACAGGAATTCAAGGATGAGATCAGTATTCTGCAGTCAGTGAAAGGCGCGAGGAATATTGTCGGCATAGAGGACTTTAAAATCGTTGAGCGAACAGATCGCATCGGTTGGGATATCAACATCCGAATGGAATTACTGACCCCGCTGAATGCCTATGTGGGCGATCGGGTGCTTACCGAAAAGGAAGTCGTCAAACTCGGGTGTGACATTTGTGAAGCACTTGAGATCTGCGAGAGTAAAGGAATCCTTCACCGAGATATCAAACCGGAGAATGTCTTTGTTAATGAATTCGGTGACTTCAAATTGGGAGATTTCGGTATTGCCAGGAAACTGGAGCATACGGTTGTCGCTTCGTACAAGGGATCGCCCAACTACATGGCACCGGAAGTGGTCAACGGAGATGAATATGACTCCCGCGTCGACACTTATTCTTTGGGCCTGATGCTGTATCGTTGTTTGAACAAAAACAAACTTCCCTTCTTGGACACTTCAAAGAAGATTCCGACACCGGCAGAACGTGAGACGGCTTGGAAACGCAGGATGAAAGGTGAGACTTTCCCGAAGCCGTGTGATGCTTCGGAGAGTATTGCCAGTGTTCTTCTGAAGGCGTGCGCATTTAAGCCGGAGGATCGGTTTAAAACCGCGAAAGAATTCCATGAAGCCTTGATGAACGCAAGTGATAAGGGAATTGTGGTACCGCTCAAGACGGGCAAATGGTGGCAGAATAAAGCTCTTATTGTGGGGTTGGCAGTGTTGCTTTGCGGCTTAATTGCAGGAGGGGTATTCCTGCTCACCAGAAACAATAAGACACCGGACAAGCCCGCAGACCCGACACCTACCATGACATCGGCACCGAGTCCTACCCCGACAACCGCAGTTCTTATTGTTCCGAACATCCCTAAGGGTACGGAACTTGAAGCTGCCAAGAAGATGCTGAGTGATGTCGGTTTAAGTTCCGATGTCACGATGGAGCGTGATGCGGAAGTAGCCGTGGGTGGTGTGATCAGAACCGATCCTGTCGGCGGAACAACGGTCAGGAGCGAGGATACGGTCCTTCTGTATGTTTCCATCGGCAAAGACGGAGAATTGGTTGAAGTTCCGGATGTGGTCGGCAAGACGCAGGCGGAAGCGGAAGCGCAACTGAAGGACAAGGGATTTGTAATCAACTACGGAGAACCGGAAGCTGATGATAACATCCCCAAAGGGAACATCGTATCACAGTCACTGACGGCAGGCACTTCGCAGGAGAAGGGTGCAGCTATCACGTTGGCTATTTGCTCCGGGACGAAGGAGTATAAAGTTGTTTTGGAGGCTAACGGAGGTGCGTTGCCTCAGGGAACGCCCAAGACATTGCCTGTGCATTACAATGAAAAATACGGTCCTTTGCCAGAACCGACAAGGGAAGGATATACCTTTGTAAACTGGACAAGCGAGGAGGATCCGAATACAGGTAAGGTTATTACGGAAGACTCTGTAGTTGAACTGAAGAAAAGCCACCGGATATATGCGCAGTGGAAGGTGAACCAGTATGAGATCACCTTGGATCCTGCGTGTAATGATGCAGTGCTTTCTACAAAGAAAGTGACTGTTACTTACGGGGAAGGGACATACAATGATGTGCTTCCGAGACCTACCCGTGAAGGATATATATTCACCGGCTGGTTTGGGGAGGACGGTAAAAAAGTGCCTTTCGAATCCAATGTGTTATTAACGAAGAATACAACGTTAACTGCTCATTGGAAACTTCCAGAAGCAACACCGACGAACACGCCGACGCCGACCAACACGCCTGTGCCGACGAAAGTACCGCCGACACCGACGCCGAGCAATACACCGGTACCCACGCAGGTACCGACATATGATGTGACATACGACACTAACGGTGGTAAAGGCGGACCCGGTACACAGACAAAGACTTACGGAAGAACTCTTTCTATCAGTTCTACAAAACCGACTAAGGACGGGTATACATTCCAGGGATGGGCCAAGAAGAGCGATCCGGACAATGTGAAGTATCAGCCCGGCGATTCTTACACATCCAATGAGAAACTTTCGTTGATTGCTGTTTGGAAGGCCAATACATATACGGTGTCGTATGATGTGAACGGCGGAAAAGGCGGTCCCGGAAGTCAGACGAAGACTTATGGGAAGACACTTACGCTGAGTACGACTAAACCATCAAAAGACGGATACACATTCCAGGGATGGGCCAAGAAGAGTGATCCGAACAATGTGAAATATCAGCCGGGCGATTCTTACACATCTAATGAGCCTCTTTCGTTGATCGCGGTATGGAAAGCAGGCACATTTACAGTGTCATATGATGCAAATGGTGGTAGCGGTGCCCCCGGCAATCAGACAAAGACATATGGGCAGACACTTTATCTGAGTTCCACAAAGCCCTACAAGGACGGACATACTTTCCGTGGATGGGCTAAAAAGAGCGATGCAAGTAATGTGAAATATCAGCCGGGGGACTCCTACACATCCAATGAGAATCTCTCGTTGATTGCTGTCTGGATAGCAGATACTTACACGGTCAAGTATGATGCGAACGGTGGTAAAGGAGCTCCCGCTGAACAAACGAAAACGTATGGAGTTTCCCTGACCCTTTCGTCGACAGTTCCTACCAAAGATTACTGTAATTTTGTGGGCTGGGCAACATCTGTAGGCGGTTCGGTTGTATACCAGAATGGTTCAGTATACACGGGCAATGGGCCGCTGCAGTTATATGCGGTATGGCAGGATAAACCTCTTTCAGATTGGGTAGAGGAATCGAAAATGCCGAGTGACGCCAAGCCTGTTAACGAAAAGTGGAAATATACTAAGACAACTTGGACAACCAAGAGCGGAACATATATGTGGGCTGATTTTTCTAAGGCAACAGGATTCAGTACGAACAGCTCATATTATACGAAATACAACAGATCGGCGATGCAGGCCGTAAACACTGCCGATCGGATTGTGGAGGTTTCTGCTTCGCAGGAAAAAGGTCCGTACATTTATTTCCACTGGTGTGAAGGCAAAGACGGTACAGGCGGTCCTTATGACCGATATATAAAGCCTTGGTATACAGATAGATTCTGGAAGTTCTGTGTGTTTGAAACACAGGAGTGGAAGCAGGTTACACAGTTCTGGGATAATGACTGGCAAGGAAACGGTGTACGCTGGAACAATGCGGGTGCATGCCAGAGCTGTAATAACTGGTATGTTGTTAAAGTTTGGACTCAGACATATACAGAGAAAAACAGAAAGGTTGAGACCGGTGAGACGACAACCAAACCGTCCGGAAGCGAGTATTCCAATGTTCAAAGATACGTACAATACCGGGCGAAATGATGATCAATGAGGAAGGATATATGATGAAAAAGGATATTCCTACAATAAAGACGTATGTTTTGATTGTTTTGGTAACTGTTCTGGCGATTGTCCTTGCAGGATGTGGCAGTAACCCGAAGGATGCTCCGAAAGAGGATGAAACGAATGTTACGAGCATACCGGAACCCACCAATACTCCGAAGCCTACCAATACTCCGACACCTACTAACGCTCCTGAGCCTACGAGTAGTCCGGTTCCGACTAATACTCCTGCGTCGACCCCGGCAATTGTTTATACGATTTCGTACGACGCACAAGGCGGCATCGGAGCGCCACAGAATCAAGAAAAGATACAGGGAAAGGATATTGTCCTCAGTAGTATCCAGCCGACACGAGATGGCTTTTCCTTTTTAGGTTGGGCAAAATCTCCTGATTCTTCGTCAGTAGCATATGCTTCGGGCGATATTTACAGCGATGATGCTACTATTGTCTTGTATGCGGTATGGTCTGAAAAGCAGGTTTCGGATTGGGTTCTGACATCGGTAGTTCCGACAGGAGCTAAGATAGTCGATGAGAAGTGGGTTTATACCAAGACAACGTGGACGACTTCGGAAGGGACCTATGTATGGGCAGATTTTTCCAAAGCACCCGGCTTTGATAAGAGCAATGAGTTGTATACAAAGTATAATACTACTCCTATGCAAGCAGTTGAGACGGAAAAACGTGTTGTAACGCTTTCGGAGCCGCAGGAAACATCATATATTTACTTCCATTGGTGTGAAGGCAAGTCCGATGAGGGTGGGCCGTATGACCGATTTATTCAGCCAAGTTTTTCAGATAGATTCTGCAAGTTCTGTGCATTTGAAACAAAGGAATGGAAAGAAATAGCGAAATTCTGGGATGAAGACTGGCAGGGATATGGTGTTCGTTGGAATAATGCGGGAGCATGTTCCAGTTGTAATAACTGGTTTACTGTTACAGTTTATACGCAGACCTATACTGAAAAGATAGGGAATGTAGAAAACGGAGAATCTGATACGGAAGTTTCCGGAGATGAGTACTCGTCTGTTCAGCGATTTGTGAAGTATCAATAAGAAACATGCTAGTGAAAATACCCTAGATGCGGAGGACATTAAGTGAGTGTTTTAACAGATAACGGAATGCTTCAGGAAATCCCTTGCGAAGCAGATTTTACCTATGTGCTATCTGAGGAGGTTAATATACAGCCTACAGAGTATAAGGTGATGCAGGATCAGAATGTCAATTGCCTGGTTCGCTGTATGCGGATGAAGTACAATTGCCGTGATGCGCTGTTTTACTCTGTCGGTTTTATGAAACCTTTCATAAATGAGTTTCGCAGTGCGGACTCCGACAGAGCAACAGAGTTGATCATCGCCCTTTTGAAAAGTGTGGTGGATCTGAAAAATGTCGGCTTTCTGTCGTGTGTAAATATCGAGTGCTCATTGCAGAAGGTGTTCTGGGACGGACATGCCAATCGGGTTCGATTGGTATATCTTCCCATCAACCAGCATTTTTATCCTGACGAGGCAGCTTTTGAAAGTGCTTTGCGCGGGGCGCTGGTTCGTCAGATCGACGATCTCTCAGAGACAGGAAAACGCTTGACGGAAGTTCGCAATGACCTTGTAAATATGGCAATTTCGCTGGAGGAGGTCGTATGCAACGCACTCGGGGACGAAGATGTCACACTGGACAGAGTTATCGTGAAAGACGACAAAGCGAAGCTGATGTTGTCTGCTACAGATCCCAGACCGGGTTCGACACAGGCATTTCTGCTGTCGGTTGACCGGGACGAGTATGTTATCGGCAGAAGCCCGCTGGCGGAAGGCGTTGTTCCTTTCAGTGTGTACATCGGAAGCAAGCACTGCAAGATCCTCCGAAACGGCGATAATTTCCTCGTGGTCGATCTGGACAGCAAGAACGGAACGTATCTTAATGGTGCACAGCTTGCGCCGCAGCAGCCGTATGAGCTTCACAACGGAGATTGTCTGACACTCGCCAACACCGATTTTCAGGCAACCATCCTTAAAGGAGGCGCACAATGAATACACCGAGAGTAATACTTGCGGATGCGGATGTAAACTATATCAGCAAGCTGCAGCGGCGGTTTATCGAAGAGTACTTCAACAAGATCAAACTTGAGATCTTTACGCAGAAGCAGTGCCTCGAGAGGCAGTTTTCAACGCCTCAGGTTGTCGATGTGATGGTTGTTTCCGAGTCAATGTTTGAACGGGATTTGCTGCGCCACGACATTCGTTTTCTCTTCGTTCTCACGGAAGGTGAGTCCGGTACCGAGTATATACCGGGAGTGAATTACATATCTCGATACACAATGCTGAAGGCAATCTTCAGCGAGATTGTCGGTAAAAGTTCTCCGACATTTTCCTTCGGGGAGGAGGACAAGGCACAGGAGCCGCAGATCGTGCTTGTGACATCTGCTGCCGGAGGCGTCGGTAAGACGACGGTAGCACTCGGAGTAAGCGCATCACTTGCCAAGAGCTACAAGAAGGTGCTTTACATTGACGCTGAGTGGATGCAGACATTTGCCATGTATCTGAACAATCCGGCGCCGATCACAGCCAATGAGGTCTACGCAAAATTAATCGCGGGCAACAGGGAGAAACTCTACGAAGATATCGCGTATGCGATCCGTGAGCAGGGCTTTCACTATCTTCCGCCGTTCAATGCTCCGTTGCTTTCGTTAGGTTTGTCATACCGCATATTCTCACAGATAGCGGAAGCGGCGAAACAATCAAAGAAGTACGATTTTATCATCATTGACTCTGAGAGCGTGTTCGACGAGGAGAAGACGAAACTTATCAATCTTGCGGATCGTGTCATTGTTATCACGCAGCAGACGAGGACAGCAGTGAACAAGACCAACTGTCTGTATGACAGCTTGAGCGGAACTTCGAGCGATAAATACCTGTACATCTGCAATGCGTTCGACAAGAATGCGGACAACTATCTGATGGAGTCCTCCAAGGTTGTTAAGTTTGCCGTGAACGATTATATCCAGGCATTCAGCGCGATGGAGAAGAAGTCGATTGACAGTCTTGCAAAAGAAAGAGACATTCAGCGGATTGCTTATCTGCTGATCTGACAGGAGAGGGAATCATGGAAAGGGACAAAGCCATAGTGACATTGCGGATGCCACAGCGCAACCGCTCAGTCGATCTGGAGGTACCGCTCAACATAACGGCCAATGAGCTGATCATAGCACTGAACTCGGCATATGATCTCGGCATCAATGTCAATGATGTGCAGAGCTGTTATATGACGGCTGTGGAGCCGATTATTCTGTTGCGTGGTAATCGCACGCTCGCAGAATTCGGAGTTCGAAACGGAACTGTACTGGAATACACGAAAAGGTAGGAGAAAACCGTGGGAGATCGCTATCGCATCATTTTGACCGGAAAGAATCTTTACAAAGAGGCGGAACTACTGCCCGAGATGAAAGAGTTTCGAATCGGTACCGCAATGGAGTGTGACCTTCGTCTGCGCCGGGAACAGTATTTTGAGCCCGTTGAGCTGACACTGGTCCGCAACGGTGATGTATGGACGGTACTGTGCGCGAACAATTTGTTCCTGAACATCGGTGACGCTCGAAAGTTGTTCACAATGCAGTTGGAGCATGGATACGTATTTCGCGTGTGCTACCAAAGTTCCGGAAGCGAGCTTCTTTCGGTTGAGTTCCTGATTGATTTTGAGAATGAAAGCAAGAAACTGAATCGTCGCATCGATGTGTCGGCACTGCAGTATTTCAGCATCGGTGTCGGCGGCAACAACCAGATTGTCCTGAACAGCAAGTATCTTCGCAGAGATGAGATCAGTTGCATTCAGGCGAACGGAGCGTTGACGATCACGGTCAGCAACACAACTTACGGTATTTATGTGAACGGAAGGAAAATGATGAGCGGAGTTACCGTTCAGTCAGGAGATTTCTTCTCTCTTTCTGATGCCGTATTTTACTACAGCGGTGGATATCTGTGGACGGATAATTCCGATGTAGTACGAACCGCGCTGCCGGTCTATGTAGATACAAGAGGCGATGAGTATCCGCTTTTCCATCGTAATACGCGCGTCAAGGTGGTGCCCTCGGAAGAAAAGATTGAAATCCTGGATCCGCCACAGAAGCCGGAGAAGCCGAAGGCAAATCTCTTCCAGCGTTTGTTTCCTTCTTTGGGTATGTTGATCGCCGCCGGAATCATGGCATATATGGGCGGCGCCACGATGCTGATCTTCTCCGGAATATCTGCATTAATGGCCATTATTACTGCAGTTGTAGGTATTATTCAAGGGAAGAAAGAGTTTAAGGAAAAAACGAAAGAGCGTATTGAGAAGTATGAGGCATACATTGAGGGAAAACGAGAAGAAATAACGAAAGCGCGAGATGAGGAACGGAGGACCCTTGAAGCTATTTATTGCTCTGAAAATGAGAATATCAATCGTTTGACTCATTTTTCATGTGACCTTTTTGATCGCAACCGAGAAGACGCAGATTTTTTGTGCGTTCGGTTGGGAACAGGTGCTGTGGAAGCAAAGCAGAAAATAGATTATAAGAAGCAGGAACGATTGGAGATTGAAGATGATCTGCAAAAGAAACCGGAAGAGATTTCTGAGGAGTTTCACAATGTTGATTGTGCTCCAGTCATTTGTAATTTAAAAAAATCCAATGCAGTAGGAGTTATCGGCCCCGAAGAAGCCCGGCAAGCTATGCTCAATAGAATGATTCTTGATATAGCGGCAAGGCACTACTATTCAGATGTAAAGATGTTCTTTATTGCGTCTTCAAATCATTCCGATTTAGTATGGCGATATCGTATGCTTCCTTTCGTATGGAATGATGTATTGCATACAAGAAATATTGTATGTAACGAGACGAGTAAAGATTTGATTTTCGAATTTCTGTACAAGGAATTGAGTTATAGGGATCAAAACAAGGAGCATGACAGTCATTTTATTATATTTGTTCTCGATGATTGTGGGTTAAAAACACATCCGATTTCAAAATTTATTGATAAGGCGAAAGATCTTGATGTGACGTTTGTTTTCTTTGCTCAGAACAGGGCAGAGATTGCGCAGGGATGTGCGTATCTGATTAGTCTTGCTGATCCATACAATGGGGTGATTGTTGATACATCAGATAGAAATAAAGAGACAAAATTTGTTTGTGCGGAGATTGGCCAAGATCTTGTTGACTCGTTAGTGACGTTGCTGGCTCCGGTGTATACAGAAGAAATATCACTCGAAGGGTCATTGACTAGAAACATAACATTGTTTCAGCTTTTGAATATCTTTACTGTGGATGATCTGGATCTTAAAATGCGATGGAATCGATCCCAAGTATTCAAAACGATGGCGGCACCAATAGGCGTTTCAAAAACTGGTATTGTGTCGCTTGACCTTCACGATAAAGCGCATGGCCCTCATGGTTTGGTCGCAGGGACTACCGGATCTGGAAAATCAGAGTTACTGCAAACATATATTCTTTCGATGGCGACATTGTTTCATCCTTACGAGGTAGGTTTTGTAATTATCGACTTTAAAGGCGGTGGAATGGTAAACCAGTTCAGACAATTGCCGCACTTGTTGGGTGCCATTACTAATATTGATGGTCGAGCTATCAATCGATCCTTAAAATCTATCAAGGCTGAACTTCAAAAGAGACAAAGATTATTTGCCGACGCTGATGTTAATCATATAGACAAGTACATTCAAAAGTATAAGATGGGCGAAGTGCAGGAAGCACTTCCGCATCTGATAATTATAGTTGATGAGTTTGCAGAATTAAAGGCAGAGCAACCAGAGTTTATGAAGGAATTAATCTCAGCTGCTCGAATTGGACGTAGCCTGGGTGTTCACCTTATTCTTGCCACACAGAAACCGTCAGGTCAGGTAAATGAGCAGATTTGGAGTAATTCACGTTTCAAACTGTGTCTAAAGGTACAAAGTCAAGAGGATAGTAATGAGGTATTGAAATCTCCTCTGGCGGCAGAAATAAAAGAACCGGGACGTGCTTATTTGCAAGTTGGAAACAATGAGATCTTTGAGTTGTTTCAATCTGCATACAGCGGGGCGTCTGAGAAGACAGATGATGCTAGCATTAAGGAATTCACAATTTACAGCCTTTTGGATACGGGGCGGCGTGAACCTGTATATTCGCAGAAAAGACAGAAAAACGGAGAACAAAATTCTACTCAGTTAGATGCAATAGTGAAATATGTTGCTGAATACTGTAATAAGGAGAATGTGACAAAACTCGCAGACATTTGTTTGCCTGAATTGGGTCAAAGCATAGTTTTTCCTCACAAGGAGGAATTGCTTCCTAAGGAGAATAGTATTGTAGTTGAAATCGGAATTTATGATGATCCGGATAACCAACGGCAAGGGGTTTGTTCGGTTAATCTAACTAGTGAAAATCTGATGATTATCGGCTCGGCTCAATCGGGTAAAACCAATATGCTTCAGACGATCATTAGAAGTATTTCAACAAAGTATTCAACTGATGAGGTTGTAATTTACATCATTGATTTTGCATCGATGATTCTGAAGTCGTTTGAACAGATGAATCATGTCGGAGGAGTTGTAACATCTTCTGAGGATGAAAAGCTTAAAAACCTCATGAAACTACTGTTCTCAGAGATCGAAACAAGAAAGGAAAAGCTGCTGACTTATGGATTAAGTTCTTTTGCGGCATATCGTGAAGCAGGATTGACCGAACTTCCGCAGATTGTCTTGCTGATTGACAACATCACTGCATTAAAGGAGCTGTATTTTAGAGATAATGATGATGAACTAATCAATCTCTGCCGCGAAGGTTTGACAGTGGGTATTAGTGTCGTTGTTGCTAATTCACAAACTGCAGGAATAGGGTATAAGTATCTTTCAAGTTTTTCAAGTCGTATAGCAATGTTTTGTAATGATTCAAGTGAATACAGTGCTCTGTTTGATCACTGTAGCGAGAGAATAGATGATATTCGTGGTCGATGCATCATTGAGGTCGATAAGGTTCATCTAGAGTGTCAAACATTTCTGGCTTTTGAAGGTGAGAAGGAGATTGATAGAGTTGGGTCTGTTCGACAGTACATTGCAGAATGTAATGCGATTAATCCACGTGGTATGACAAGCATTATTCCGGTAATTCCGGAAGTAATAGATTCTGATTATGTTATAACAAACCATTCCATTAGAATGAAGGCAGAAGGGAAAGTGGTTCTTGGATTAGATTATGCAGATGTTATGCCGTTTGTTGTGGATATTAAATCACTTGGTGTTCTTGCTGTTTCGGGAAGGGAAAATGCTGGCAGACATAATTTTATAAAGTCAATTGTGAAAATGTGTGAGTTGGTACATCCCGGATCGACGGAGGTATATATCATCGACGGAATAAGAAGAAGGCTCTTTTCGTTAAAGGATGATGCAAATGTCTTTTCTTATGACTGCGTACAGGAAAAAGCTGTCTTTTTGGTCAAAGAAATATGTTCTGAATTGAAATATCGATATGATGCGCTTGCAACAGGTGATGATTCGGTATTGAATGATTCGAAGACGCTTCTTTTGATTTTGGATAATTATGATGCAGTTGAAGCTATTTGTAATGATCCTATGGCACTGTCCGCTTACAAGGATATCACAGGGAAGTATAAGAATATGAATGTGTGTGTAATTCTTGGCGGATTTGAAAATGAAAGCGTTTCTTATTCGGCGCCGGAAATATATAAAAAAGCAAGGGATGCAAGGCATTTTATGTTCTTTGATGATTTGGTCAACTTGAAGATTTTTGATATGTCTTTGACAGTGGTAAGACAGTATAAAAAACCGATAGAACTTGGAGATGGCTATTACATTAAAGACAATAACTGTCAAAAGATAAAGACAGTTCTATGTGTCTGAAATATTTCAGGAAGAAAGGTGGAAAATATAAAAAAGGAGAAAAACTATGGATGAAGAATTAGAGAAAAGAGAGCTACAGATTCGACAGATTCAAGAGAGAATTAATAAGTTGTTGCGTATGATAGAAGATAGTGAGAGCGTCTGGAATTCTTTGAGAAGAGAAAATGAAACTCTAAATACAGGCTACGAGAAAATTGCTTCATGTAAGGCGCAACTTCAAGAAGAAGATGAAACATATGGAAATCTGTTGAAAGAACAAATGAGTGCGTTTTCTCCCGCCTTGAATTTTGTGCAAGCATTCCTTGAAAAAGCAAAAAAAGAAATTGATGGAGAGCAGAACAAGAGATGTTTTTCATTGTTACAAGAGGCATTGGAGAAACTGAGAAAACAGGTCTTGAACAATGAACAAGAGATGGATCGACTTAGACGAAATATTAATTCAATGAGAAATGAAGTATCGCAACTGAAAGTGCAATTGAATAGTTTATGAGGTGACAAAACATGAGCACAGAAACAACAGTAAAGTATCAAGAGTTAAACAATGGAAAAAAGAAATTCAGTCAAGTCGTAACGGATTTAGAGAACGCAAAGATTCAAAGAGGAAAGATGGTGTTTAATCCAATCGAGGTGGGAGGTCTTACTGCGGAACAAGCAGTGTGTGGCTTTGAATCGATTTACGGAAAACTCATTGATGAAATATCTTCGTTAATTGCTAATGCGGAGTCGTTTCTCACAGAAGTAGGCATAACCTTTGAAAACCTTGACAATACAGTGGCTAGCGATATTCAAAAAGAGGTGTAATGGGTATGTATAACTATATTAATGACAGTCAACTTCAATTATACACGAAGAACATGAGGCAATCAGAGTTACGTGTGACAGATTGGTTTTATGAAGATATTGGATTTGCTTCAAATATCTGTTTGAACTGGATAACAATCGCAGTTATGCATTTTAAAAAAGCGCTTAAGACTATTGCTGAGGAGGTAGTATCATCCGGGTCGACACACGATGCATTGGTTGAATACGTTTCAATCTATGAAGAACTTGGCGACATAATGAAAGATATGGGTGATCAGTATCGCTCCTTGTGTAATACTTATGTGTCGGATGTTAACGATTGGGATCAGTTTGTGTATCAGGCTAGTAAAACAGCCAGAATTATAAGAGATTTCTCCGACGATAAGTATTACTCCATTAAGGGGTATTTAAAGACGACTCCTCCCGGAGGATTGAAAGTAGTTACGAATGTTCTTTCCTGGGCAGTCGGGACTCCGGTGAGAGGGGTTCAGGAGATAGGGAATCTTATCGATGAATCTAAAAGATGTAGGAGTTCTTATATAGCTAACCTGGCAAATCGAAAGGATTGTGATGCACAGGAACTCAAGGCTATTTTTGATCGTGTAAAGAATTGCGATTCTGCGTATGCACAGAAGTTTGGCGCACTTTATGATGAACTTTACGAAGCATATAGCATTTTATGTAGAACTAATGAGGTGTTTGAAAAGAAAACTGCATTTAATCCTTCTACTATCAATGATTTGCACATACAGATCGAAGGAATCAAAAGAATTAAAGAAGTTACTGACCGTAAGTTGAATATAGTGTCTAATGTAAACCCGACAATTGAACAGATAACAGATTTTGTAGATGATTTTAGAAACGAGCATTTTTTCCTCAATCTTTCTCCTGAATTGAACAGGTTTGTTGGAGAAATATCTACAGGAGATGCAATCCTTATGGCGTTGTTCAATGGCGACAATATCATTGCAACACATTATGGAACAATTACAATTCCCCCGGAAGTGCCCAAGAAGAAGAGATACGAGTACGTCATGCTGAAAAAGCAATTGGCGGAAATAATTGCAGATGTAGCTGATTCAGAGATCGAGATTTCCACAGAAGCGTATGAAACTGCGAAAACCATTTTCTCAACACTCAAGGATGGGAAAAAACTTGCTTCAGATTATGAAGTATACAAAGGAATTTACGACAAAGTATGCGATACTTTTGGAGCAGTTGCCGATGGATTGGATGTAGGCGTTGATGTGGCGGAGATATTTATTCATATATGCGCCGATTATACTGAGAATCAGAACGTGATTGCGTCACTTGCAGCCAATGCGACAGAAGGGAGTTTGTTAAGCATTGCTGTAGCACAATTACAGGAAGAATACAAGGATGCATATTTAAGAGGGGTAGTTGAGTTTTGTGATTTTGCATTCCCCAAATTAACGAAGGCAGTAATAAAAGGGGGAACAAAGGAAATTTTGGCTCTTGCAGGAGGCTCAGCCGGTGGTTTGTATTCTTTGGCAAGTTTTGGAATAAAGACTGTTGGTACGATTACCGGAGCTACAAAACATGTAAGTTCAAAAGTGGAGTTTTGTACGCTGTATAATTCACTCAGTGACATAGAGCACGCATATAAGGAAAATTTTGCCAATGTTAAGGCTGGCAACACCTCGGAACAAGATATTTTGAATTTGCAGAATTCCTTTGAGGTAATGAAAAGGTCGTATGCAAAACTTTACAAACTAATGGGAGACAGTGTTGGAGCATCAGGAGATATCAATAGACAGGCATACTATCAATATGTATCGCGTAGTCTTGAGAAAGCATCAATATCGAACGGTATTTCAGAAATAGTTTCCTATGAGACGTTCTTGAGCGGTAAATTCACAGTGTGATGTTTGTAAATAAACTTGTTGCTGACTGTAGCAACGCTAAAGTGTTATTTTGATAATCTCCGGGTAATCCGGAAATTATAAATATTCCAAAGGAGGATGTATCATGGCTAATCAAATCAGAATCACGCCCGATCAGATGAGGCAAAGGGCAAACCAGTATCGTGCTGAAGCAGATATTGTGAACGGGGTAATCGTTAGAATGGATACTCTGCTCAAGCAGCTTCAGGAGGAGTGGGAAGGTTCTGCAAGCGAGTCTTATGCAGCTCGCTACCAGGAACTCAAGCCCGGTTTTATGAAGGCTGAGGAGCTTATTCGTGAAATTGCTGCCGCGCTTGATTCTACTGCCAAAATCGTCGAAGAGACTGACACTACTATTGCAAACCAGTTTAAGGCATGAGGCACAAGCACTTATGCCCGGACGGGACATTGTCCCGTCCGGGCATTTGAGCATTAATTGTGAGTAGACAGATGTTTTCAGAAGATGTGTGGTAGAAATGTAATTCTGAAGATAAAGTATTTGTTGATTGTTTTATATGATTTTTCTCGATTGAGGTAATCTGTGTAAAAGTATAGTAGTGAGATATGGAAATTAATGATATATGAGAAAACCACACTTGTATGTTGTTTTGGATAATAACGGGAGGATTCCTCAGTGGACAATAAAGAGATTTTCATGAACACCCAGCAGATCATCAGTGCCAACAGCGAATTGCTTCAGTTGACGCAGCAGTCTGTTGCGGGGACGAAAGTAATTGATGAGGGCTTTGTGTCCGGTAAGTCGCCGCGGTTTGAGGCCTCGGAGGTGTCCTTTGAGGAATGCTCAACGTTGACGGCTGCGAGAAAATTCTGTGAAGCAGGGCTGCGCACTGCGATCCTGGATTTTGCCAATCCGTTGGAGCCGGGCGGCGGTGTGTTGCGCGGGGCTGAGGCTCAGGAGGAAAGCATTTGCCGCGTCAGTAATTTGTATAATTGCCTGGCCAGCAGGAATGCGGCTCCGTATTATGAATATCATAACAAGATGAGAACTGCTAACGGTGATGCGGATATGTTCATCGGAACCGGCCGGACCATTTATTCACCCGGCGTGGTCGTATTGGATGATAATCCGGAGGCGTTGCTGGACACGGTACCCGGTTGGAATCAGGTTGATGTAATCACGTGTGCCGCTCCGTTGTTTGCAAGCCGTGATTCAATCCTTCCGCTGGGGGATTTGGAGCATATATTCCGTGCGCGTATCCGAAATATTCTTGAAGCAGCTATCGAATCGGAGACAGAGGCACTGGTGCTCGGAGCATTTGGCTGCGGAGCATTTATGAATCCGCCTCAGGTTGTCGCAAAAGTGTTCCGTGGGTTGTTTCTTGAAGAGCGATATCGCCATGCGTTCCGACGCGTCGTGTTCGCTGTGATCACAAACTATGGCAATATCGATCTTTCGACGGAGAAGACCGTACCGACCTGGATTTTGTTACAGCAATGGACGGTTGATGTGTTCCGTAAGGCATTTTCCTTCTTCCCGCTTCTCGGAGACGCGAACGGTACCGCGAACCTCACAGCAAGTCTACAATTGTAGAACATAGTGAAATAAGAGCTTCCGTGCATATCAAATAATGCGGAGGTTCTTGGCAGAATCGAAGTGATTCTGCCGGTTAACTATATATACTATACGGAGGTGCATTATGAAGAAAAGACACCCTTTGAGCATGGTGAGAGCGTTTGCTCTGTTGTTCTCACTCGTGCTGGTCGGCGTTGTGTTGGCAATGAAGGTTGCGTATGCCGCGACTACGATTACCACACAGCCCAAGAGCGTCCGCGTGTCGGTCGGCTCGACAGCGACGTTCAGTGTTGTCGCGTCAGGCAGCGGCAAGCTTTCCTATCAGTGGCAGGCTAAAAATCCGTCTACGGGTAAATGGGTCAATTCGACTGCGGAAACTGCAAAGACTTCAAAGCTTTCAATCAAGACTCAGGTCGGTCACAACGGTTTTCAGTTTCGTTGCATTGTCACGGATGCCAGCGGCAGTTCGAAGACTTCTTCGGCGGCTACCTTGACCGTACGCCCGAAGTTTACGACACAGCCCCAGAACAAGAGCGCGGAAGTCGGAACTACCGTGACATTTACTGCGGTTGCAACCGGCAAAGCCAAACTGAAATACCAATGGCAGGCAATGAATCCGTCCACCGGAAAATGGGTTAATTCCACTGCTGTGAGCGCCAAGACTACGCAGTTGTCTATCAAGACGCAGGCAGGACACAACGGATTCCAATTCCGCTGCATTGTCACGGACGGAAACGGTGTGACAATGACCTCCAAGACAGTGACTCTGACGATCAAACCGCGGATCACAACACAGCCGAAGAGCGTGACTGTGAACTCCGGATCGACCGCGACTTTTACCGTTGCTGCAACCGGTCAGAAGAAACTGACTTACCAGTGGCAGTATTGCAAGCCGAACAGCACCAAGTGGGTTAATTCCACGAATGCGACCGCGAAGAAGGCAACATTCACGATCAATACCTCGAGTGTTCACAACGGCTTCAAGATCCGCTGTGTGGTAATGGATGGTAACGGCCACAGAACAGCATCTAAAGCAGCAACCTTGACTGTGAAGGGCGGCAGCAATGTTGCCATTAATTCGACGAACTTCCCGGACAGTGTGTTCCGCAATTATGTTTCACAAAACTTTGACAAGGACAAGAACGGATATCTCAGCGATACCGAATGTGCTGCAGTTAAGACAATCAGCGTATCCGGAATGGGGATCTACAATTTGAAGGGCATTGAGTATTTTACGCAACTGGAGATTCTATACTGCTCCAGTTACCGCGGTGAGGACGAATACTGGCGTGAAAACTATATCTCTTCCCTGGATCTCAGCAAGAATAAGATGATCAAGGAAGTTTCGTGCGCGTATGGTGGGCTTGAGAGCATCAATCTCAGCGGTTGCACCAAATTGGAGAGTTTATGGGCATATGCCTGTGATCTTACCACGTTGAATATCAGTAGCTGTACCAACCTGAAAGAGTTGAGCGTTGAAAAGAACTGGGATCTGGCTACGCTTGACATTCGTAACAACAAGTTGCTTGAAGAGCTCTATTACGAGCACGCTTACACCCGGTTGATCCGCGACGGAGATGGTGTTAAGGAAAGCGGCGATAATCACTACGGCAGACTCAACGAGTATCTCGGCATGACTGTGGCAAATGTGGATAAGAAGGTGTTCAGTGATCAGCCGTACAAATATGAGTATTGGAGCCGCAATTATGAGGACGGAACTACCGGCGGCATGTACTATGATTATGATGTGGCTTTCAACTTCTCCGATAGTACGAGTACCTTGAGCACGAGTTGTAAGGTATATATGATCATGGTTCAGCGCGGTATCAACGAGGCCGCAACGAACAAGAATCTCGGAAACGGGATGCATTCGGGAATGACCTATACACAGTTGAAATCGGTCTGCAGTGGTCTCAGCAGTTATCAGGAGTCGATGTTGACGGGAATGATTGAGGCGAGTGTGGTTGTCAACAACACTCTGTATGTGTTTGCCTGGGAGCCCGACATGAATCCCAAGAATGTCGCTCCGACATTTATGACAATTTCGAAGTGCTGACGGTAAAGCAGATTGTTATTACCACCCCGCCCCCGCATCCTGCGGGGGCGGTTCTTTCTCCCTTTTTCGACCCATCCGCACGCCGGTTTGGACACAGAAAAATCACGGTCTCCTTATTGAATCCCGTCCTGTTGTTGTGCTATACTTCTCTGCGGTGTCGCGCACTGCGGCGCCGTACGGAGTCGGGATCCGCCTTATGCCGACGGATGGCCCGCGTATAGAAATAAGGAGTCAAATGTCATGAAAAAGAAAATTGTTTTGTTTCTGATGCTCCTTTCGCTGGTTGCTATGTTTGCAGCCTGCGGCAAGGAAAATAAGAGCAACGGGTCCACGCCTGCTCCTACGGCTACGGACACGCCGGCTGCTGAGCCTACGGCTACGGATACGCCTACGCCGAGCCCGACCGAGGCACCTACGCCTACGCTGTCGCCCCTTCCGGATCCGGACGGTGTGTATCTCAAGGATATCTACGCACAGCACGGCCTTAAGGTCGGTACCTGCCTGAATGTGATGATGACGGGCAATGCGCAGATGGCAACGCTCATTAAGGAGCAGTTCAACAGCGCTACGATGGAAAATGATATGAAGCCCGAAGCGATCCTCAACGAGGCGAAGTGCAAGGAGACGGGCGAGGTTGTTGTTGAGTTCAACCAGAACGCTCTCTCGATGCTCAAGTTCGCGAAGGAGAACGGTATCGCGCTTCGCGGCCACACGCTCGTATGGCACAGCCAGACGCCGGAGTGGTTCTTCCACGAGGATTTCGACGCTAAGAAGCCGTATGTCGACCGCGACACGATGCTCAAGCGTATGGAGAGCGAGATCAAGCAGGTGTTTGAGCTTCTTGAGGAGCTCGGTTACATCGACCTGTTCTACGCTTACGATGTTGTCAACGAGGCTTGGATGGAGGACGGTTCGCTCCGCGTGAGCAACTGGAAGAACATCATCGGTGATGACTTCATCTGGCACGCATTTAATTTTGCGAACAAGTATGCTCCGCAGAGCATCGACCTGTACTACAACGACTACAACGAGCAGTTCAAGACGGACACGCTCGAGGCATTTGTGAAGACGCTTGTTGACGCCGACGGCAACTACCTGATCGACGGTATCGGCTTCCAGGCGCACCTTTACACCAAGGACAGCCTTGACCAGTACTTCAAGACCGTAGACCAGCTGAGCGCTCTCGGCCTGAAGATCCAGCTGACCGAGCTCGATGTCTGCCTCGGCAAATATCAGTATCCTTCGATCGCAAGCGCGAAGACGTACGCGATCCAGGGCCGCTTCGTATACGAGCTGATCGAGGGCCTGTTCAAGCGTATCGACGCCGGCACGCTGAAGATGGATGCTCTTACCTACTGGGGATTTGCTGACGCTATGTCCTGGAGACGCGAGTATCATCCGTCCCTGTTCGACAACAATATGAAGGCGAAGAACGCATTTTACGCTGCAGCCCAGATGAAGGAGCTCTCGGGCTACGATTATCCTGAGGAGTAATCCGCGGAAACTGCGGGTGGCACACGTTTCTTCGGAAAATGCTTGACACGCATGGGCATTCGTGTTATAAGTGTTTTAAACCGTTGAGAAAGGGTGAGTACGTTCTCCACCGGTTTGCACACAGAGAGTCGCAGGTGCTGGGATTGCGGCGGCATTCGGAGAGCGGAATGGACTTTTGAGGGCAAGAGGAAACGGCGCAAGCCGGAGTATGGGCGCCGGGGTAAGGATCCCCCGTGAACAAAGACCGGCATATTATCGTATGCGCAGAGAGGATGCGAGAGCATCAAGCGGGGTGGCACCGCAGGAATGATGAAATTATCGTCCTGTCCCGGCATTACCAAGTTAATGCGGGACAGGACTTTTTTTGCGCGCTAAGCGAGAGCACTCGCACCGCCGGAGGGCGGCGGGATCGGACTGACGTCCTCGCGGGAACGAGGTTCCCGGCGAGGCGGAAGGACGGGACCGGAAGCGGACGAAGTCCGCGATGCGGGTGCCGAGCGCACGTACACCGAGCAAGCTTGCTCGCGAGGTGTATGACCTCTTCGGCAAACAATCATTTTCCAAGTCCCGACAACATCACGAAAGGAGACACAAAAATGTCTGAGAACGCAATCCCTTACAAGATTTACCTGGAAGAGCAGGAGATGCCTAAGGCATGGTACAACATGCGCGCGGACATGAAGAATAAGCCCGCACCGCTGTTGAATCCGGGCACTCATCAGCCGATGACCGCTGAGGAGCTCGGCGGCGTATTTTGCGATGAGCTCGTAAAGCAGGAGCTCGACAACGACACCCCGTATATCGAGATTCCCGAGGAGATCCGCAACTTCTACAAGATGTATCGTCCGTCTCCGTTGGTGCGCGCTTACTGCCTGGAGCAGAAGCTCGGCACGCCGGCGAAGATCTACTACAAATTCGAGGGTAACAACACGAGCGGCAGCCACAAGCTCAACTCCGCGATCGCGCAGGCTTACTACGCTAAGAAGCAGGGGCTCAAGGGTGTTACCACCGAGACGGGTGCAGGTCAGTGGGGCACGGCGCTCTCGATGGCGTGCGCTTACCTCGGCCTCGATTGCAAGGTTTACATGGTTAAGGTTTCCTACGAGCAGAAGCCGTTCCGCCGCGAGGTTATGAGAACCTACGGCGCGAGTGTGACTCCTTCCCCGTCCGAGACGACCGAGGTCGGCAAGAGAATCCTTGCCGCTCATCCGGGAACCGGCGGAAGCCTTGGCTGCGCTATCTCCGAGGCTGTTGAGGTTGCCGTGAGCAATCCGGGTTACCGCTACGTGCTCGGTTCCGTTTTGAACCAGGTCCTCCTTCACCAGTCCGTGATCGGTCTTGAGACCAAGGCCGCTCTCGACAAATACGGCATCGTTCCGGATGTGATCATCGGTTGCGCCGGCGGCGGTTCCAACCTCGGCGGTCTGATCGCTCCGTTCATGGGCGAGAAGCTTCGCGGCGAGAAGGATTATCGTATCATCGCCGTTGAGCCGGCATCCTGCCCGAGCTTCACGCGCGGTAAATACGCTTACGACTTCTGCGACACCGGTATGGTTTGTCCTCTTGCAAAGATGTACACGCTCGGCAGCAACTTCATGCCCGCTCCGAACCACGCAGGCGGTCTTCGCTACCACGGTATGAGCAGCACGCTCTCGCAGCTGTACGCGGACGGCTATATGGAGGCTACGAGCGTTGAGCAGACGAAGGTGTTCGAGGCTGCGGAGATGTTCGCACGCGTCGAGGGTATCCTTCCCGCTCCGGAGAGCTCGCACGCGATCCGCGTTGCGATCGACGAGGCGCTGAAGTGCAAGGAGACCGGCGAGGAGAAGACGATCGTCTTCGGTCTGACCGGTACCGGTTACTTCGATATGGTCGCTTACGAGAAGTTCAACAACGGCGAGATGGGCGACTACATTCCGTCCGACGAGGAGATCGCAGCAAGCCTTGCGAACCTTCCGAAGGTAGACTGATCGGCTGATCGATCGGATAATCAAGTCATTTACGGCGGCGGCAGCTTCGGCTGTCGCCGTTTTTGTCTTTGTGCGAAAAAATTTTTCAAATAAACACCATATAACAGTTGACAACTGTTATAAACTGTTATACACTGTTTATCGAAGGATGGCGGAATGAATGCCGGACGCGGCAGACGATCCGCCGGAAGGCTACGTTTTTGAAAGGAACTACGACATGCATGTCATTATCAGCAATTCTTCCATGATCCCGGTGTACGAACAGCTGACTTCGCAGATCAAGCAGGAGATCATCGCGGGGTCGCTTGCGGAGGGGGCTATCCTTCCTTCCGTGAGAATGCTCGCCGCAGAGCTGAAGATCAGCGCCCTGACGGTCAAGAAAGCATACGACAAGCTTGAGGCCGAGGGCTTCACGGTCACTGTTCACGGCAAGGGAACATACGTTGCAGCCACGAACCGCCAGTTGGCGGCAGAGGCGCGTCGGAAGGCGGTCGAGGAGGAGTTTACGGCGGCCATTCAGAAGGCCAGGACGGTCGGCCTCGACGACGCCGAGATCCGCGAGGTCGTCGATATCTTACTGGCGGACGACTGAGGTAGCGGGCTCATTTTCCGCTTCATCACGATAAAGGAACGAAACACTATGGTTACTTTGAATAATTTCCGGAAGCATTACAAAGACTTTGATCTGAACATTTCCATGCAGATCCCTGCGGGTACCGTCACAGGGCTGATCGGCCGGAACGGCGCGGGCAAGAGCACGACGATCAAGGCCATCCTCGGCCTGATCAATCCGGACGAGGGCGAGGTGTGCGTCTTTGACAAGAACCCGCGCGAATTCACGCCGCGCGACAAGGAGGCGATCGGGACCGTGATCGGCGGCAACCTGCTCGGCGACTTCATAACCGCGGAGGATACCATCGCGATCCTTCGGAAAATGTACGCTGACTTCGACGAGCCGTATTTCCGCGCACAATGCAAGGCGCTCGAACTGCCGCTTGAGAAGCCTTTCAAGGACTTGTCCAACGGTATGAAGGCGAGGCTTCGCGTCCTGATCGCGATCTCGCACAAGGCCAGACTGCTTGTGCTTGACGAGCCGACCGCGGGGATGGATGTCATTGCGCGAAGCGAGATCCTGGACCTTCTGCGGGAGTATCTGGCGCAGGACGGCGAGCGGTCGGTGCTGATCAGCTCGCACATTTCCTCGGACATTGAGGGCTTCTGCGACGATGTGTATCTGATCGAGCGGGGGGAGATCGTGCTTCACGAGGATACCGACACGATCCTCGGGCAGTACGGTGTGTTGAAACTGAGCGAGAATGAGTTCCGTGACGTTGAGCGTCAATATATCGTCGCCTGTAAGAAGGAGGCGTACGGGTACGCCTGCCTGACGAAAGAGAAGCAGTATTTCGTTGACAATTATCCCGGGATCATCGTGGAGAACGGCAGCCTGGACAGCACGATCATTCTGATGTTGGGAGGAAGATGAGATGAGAGGTGTGTTAGAGAAAGATTTTCGCTCCTACCGCAAAACGGTTCTGTTGACGCTTGCCTTGGTCGTGCTTTACGCCGCATTCTGTTGTTTGATGCCGGGATTCGATCTGGTGCATTCCGTACTCTTTGTCGGCTGGATGGGAGCGGTTGCTGCGGTCAATGAGGTTGCCGATGACGAGAGAAACGGCTATGCGTTTCTTATGACGCTTCCGGTGGATGCGCGTTCGTATGTCCTCGCAAAGCTTGTGTATGTGACCACGGTTCAGGTGCATTTTTGGATTCTGGCGCGCGTCACGCTTTTGGTAGGAACACTTCTGGACGGGAAGAAACCGGACATTCCGGCGCTGCTGTCCAAAGGGCTCGCCCTCCATTTCGGTATGGTTGCACTGCTCATGCTGATCCTCACATTTGTGATAAAATTCGGCGTAAAGTCGATCCTCTATCTGGCTGGGGGACTTGTTATGCTGGTCTGTGTTTTCTGCGTCCTGGTCGTGACGAAGCCGGACGCGAATTGGGTCGATGCCCTTCTGCGGATCGGAAGATTCCCGCACATCGGGATTTATGCGACGGCAGCCGCGATCATTGCGACTGCGGGGCTCACCCGGCTGGCCGTTCACTTTATGAGGAACAAGGAGTTCTGACGGGGCAGCGGACGCATTTTCCGCTGCGGAAAAGATTGTTTTAGGCATGCTTTGATGTACTTTCGCCGCCTCTTCTTCGGAAGGGGCGGTTTTGTATTGATTTTGATTTTTACAGTGTCTATAATGAGCGCGATTTGAGGGGTGAGGGAAAGTATGCTTTCGGGAAGTGCCGGAAGGCGGACGGATTGTGCACCGGAAGGTGAACGGATGGAAGTGCCGGAGGGCGGGCGGATTGTGCGCCGGAAGGTGAACGGATTGAGTTGTTCGGAACGTGAACGGAGGAAAGATCGGACGATGCGCGCGCAGAAAGTAAAAAACATGACGGAAGGTGAGCCGCTGAAGCTGCTGGCTCTGTTTGCGCTGCCGCTTCTTCTCGGCAACCTCTTCCAGCAGGCATACAATCTTGCGGACACGATCATCGTCGGCAAACTCCTCGGCAAGAATTCGCTGGCGGCGGTCGGTGCGACGGGCTCGGTCTCGTTCCTGTTCTTCTCCGTGAGCAACGGTATCGGCAGCGGCGGCGGAATCGTGACGGCGCAGCTGTTCGGCGCCGGTCGAAAGGACGACGTCAAACGAGCGATCGTCAACTCGGCATACATTATGTTCACGGCTGCGCTCATTATGGGGTCGCTGGCGTTCTCCCTGGTGCCGACGGTTCTGCGGTTTATGGGCACCCCGGCGGAGATCCTGCCGGAGGCCGTCACGTATATGCGTATGACCTGCGCATCCGTGCCGCTCGTGGCGGTATACAACTATGCGGCTTCGATGCAGCGGGCGCTCGGTGACTCGCGGACGCCGCTTTATTTTCTGATTGTTTCCAGTATATTGAACGTCGGCATGGACCTGCTTTTTGTCGGCGTGTTCGGCCTCGGCGTGTTCGGCGCGGCGCTGGCGACGATGCTTGCGCAGCTTCTGGCCGGCCTCGGGTCGCTTATGTATGCGGTGCGGATCAACGAGTATTTCCGCATCGACCGGGAGCATATGCGTTTCGACCCGGAAATCACGAAGAAGGCTGTACGGCTCGGTGTCCCGCTCGCCCTTCAGTGGAGTATGATCGCGATCTCGACCACGGCGCTGCAGCGCGTTGTCAACACGTTCGGCACGGTCGCCATCGCGGCCTACACGTCGACGGGCCGCCTGGAGCAGCTTGTGCAGCAGCCGTACGGTTCGATGTCGATGGCTCTCTCGAATTATTCCGGGCAGAACTGGGGCGCCGGCAAGAGCGCGCGTATCCGCGAAGGACTGCGCAAGGCATTTGCCGCCGTGGGGGCTTTCTCCCTGCTGATGTTCGGCGTGATGCAGCTGTTCGGCGACAACCTGATCGGAATGTTCGTGAAGGACGCCGAGGTGATCGCGATGGGCGGCAGGGCGCTGCGCATCACCAGCTTCTTCTACCTGTTCCTCGGACTGATCTATGTGACGCGCGGCACGCTGAACGGTGTCGGCGACGCGTTCTTCTCCTTTGTCAACGGTGTTGTGGAGATGGCGGGACGTATCTTCCTGCCCATCATCCTGTTAGGCTACACGAACATCGGCGTGTGGTGCATCTGGCTCACCGCCGGCCTCACCTGGATGCTCGCAGGCATCTCGTGCTTGCTACGGTACCGCTCGTGGCTCCGTAAGAAGTCCGGACTGGTCGACGGGGGTGTTCGGAGCGCCGATGGCGGGGATGGCGCCGGGACCGGGGACTTTTCTGTTGAAACGGCCGAAGTAGCGGGAATCAACAGAAAAAAGCAAGTCGGGTAGCCGATCCGCGAGGCCGTGTCGGGCAAGTTTTCTGTTGAAACGGCCGGGATTGCGACAGTTCAACAGAAAAAAGCAAGTCGGACAGCCAATCCGCGAGGCGGTGTCGGGCAAGTTTTCTGTTGAAACGGCCGGGATTGCGACA
>DBYX01000005.1:185741-185961 GCA_002311665.1 Lachnoclostridium sp. UBA1175
TCAACAGAAAAAAGCAAGTCGGGTAGCCAATCCTTGAGGGCTAATCGGGATTTTTTTTCTGTTGAAACGCCCGGGCTTGCGACAGTTCAACAGAAAAAAGCAAGTCGGGTAGCCGATCCGCGAGGCTGTGTCGGGCAAGTTTTCTGTTGAAACGGCCGGGATTGCGACAGTTCAACAGAAAAAAGCAAGTCGGACAGCCGATCCGCGAGGCTGTGTCGGG
>DBYX01000005.1:185969-288856 GCA_002311665.1 Lachnoclostridium sp. UBA1175
GTGTCGGGCAAGTTTTCTGTTGAAACAGCAGGGATTGCGACAATTCAACAGAAAAAACAAGTTAGGCAGCCGATCCGCGAGGCGGTGTCGGGCAAGTATTCTGTTGAAACAGCAGGGATTGCGACAATTCAACAGAAAAAAGCAAGTAGGACAGCCGATCCGCGAGGCGGTGTCGGGCAAGTTTTCTGTTGAAACAGCCGGAATTGCGACAGTTCAACAGAAAAAAGCAAGTCGGACAGCCGATCCGCGAGGCCGTGTCGGGCAAGTTTTCTGTTGAAACGGCCGGGATTGCGACAGTTCAACAGAAAAAAGCAAGTGGAAAGACTTCTTTGGATTATTAAGACAGGTGGAATTTCTGTTGAAACGCCCGGGGTATCCGGGGAATCAACAGAAGAATTCTTAAAGACAGGGTTTCAGGGAGCGGAAACAGGGTAGAATTACTGTTGAAGCCGGCTCTATTTTGAAAAGCAACAGAAAAAACGCTCAAGCAACGCGGAACCGCCCGGCCGGGCGGTTCCGCGGCCGGGCGGTTCCGCGGCCGGAAAACCGGCGCGGCGTCTTGTTTAGGCGGCGGGACCGAAAGAATCAAAACAACGCTCAAAACAACTCCGGTGATTGTTGCAAATTCCCCCGGCCTTTGATATACTGCTTTTAAGTACGTGCTCCGTCCGAATAGAGGAGCGTACGGCTAAAATCTTATAGGAGGTTTGCGTTATGGAGATGGTGTTTTATCGGTGTGAGCATTGCGGTCAGATTATTGCGATCGTAAAGAAAACCGGCGTGCCGATCATTTGTTGCGGGCAGCCGATGAAGGAAATCATTCCGGGTACGGTGGACGCTTCGCTGGAGAAGCATGTGCCGGTGTACACGGTGGAGAACGGCATTGTTACGGTGACGGTAGGAAGCGTTGAGCATCCGATGTTGCCCGAGCATTATATTGAGTGGATTGCGCTTAAGACGAAATTCGGCAATCAGAGAAAGGTGCTGAAACCGGGCGATGCGCCGAAGGCGTGCTTCGCGATCTGCGAGGGCGATGAGGTTGAAGCGGTTTACGAGTACTGCAATCTTCACGGGCTTTGGAAAGCCTGACCAATATTAACAAAGACAAGGAGAACAAAGAGAATGAAGACTTACAAGTGTACATTGTGTGGCGAAGTATTTCAGGTAGCGGACGGCGAGGAGCCTGTTTGCCCGCTCTGCGGAGCTACCGGTGAGGCCCTTGAACTGGTGAGCGAGGTTGCTGCGGACGCGAAGAATCCTTACGCGGGAACGCAGACCGAGAAGAACCTGCAGGCGGCATTTGCGGGTGAGTCGCAGGCGAGAAATAAGTACACCTACTTCGCATCCAAGGCGAAGAAGGAAGGCTTTGAGCAGATCGCGGCGCTGTTCCTTCTGACGGCGGACAACGAGAAAGAGCATGCGAAGATGTGGTTTAAGGAGCTCAACGGCATCGGCTCGACCGCGGAAAATCTTGCGGCTGCTGCTGACGGCGAGAACTACGAGTGGACCGATATGTACGAGGGATTTGCCAAGACCGCTGAGGCCGAGGGATTCCCGGAGCTTGCTGCGAAGTTCCGCGGCGTAGCTGCGATCGAGAAGCGTCATGAGGAGCGCTATCGCGCACTGCTTCACAATGTTGAGGCACAGGAAGTGTTCGCGAAGAGCGAGGTTAAGGTTTGGGAGTGCCGCAACTGCGGTCACATCGTGGTTGGCACGAAGGCTCCCGAGGTTTGCCCGGTTTGCGCACATCCTCAGAGTTACTTCGAGATTCACGCTGAGAACTACTAATTGACGAATGACGGCCCTGTCCGGGATCATCCGGCGCACGGCATAATCTCTTTTGAGAAAAAGAAGACCTTTGGAATCGGGCGCTGTCCGCTGTTCGGCGGACGGCGCCTTTTTAATGTGCGGAAGGTTTGCGGAGCGACTGCCGCGCCGATCGATTGCACCGGAAAGCGGCAGATGCTTCGGAGCAACAGCGGTTGAATAATCGGTTGCCGTATAGTAAAATTTCAGGGAAGCATTGATAGTTTTTTTCGTTCGAAAAAATATTCTGCATGGATACAGAAACGATACATCGCAGTGTTAGGATGACTTCAGGAGGGACGATGATGGGGTACAGAGTGTTGTTGGCGGAGGATGAACCCGGCATTCGCAATATCACGGCCGCGTTTCTTCGGAAACAGGGATTGACGGTTGATGCAGTTTGCGATGGGGAAGAAGCGGAATGGGCGATCACGGACAACCGGTACGATGCGGTCATTCTGGATATCATGATGCCGAAGAAGGACGGCCTTGCGGTGTGTCGGTTCCTGCGCGAACGGTACGATGTTCCCGTTATCTTCCTGACGGCGCTCGACCGCGAGGAGACGATCATGGAGAGTTACGAGATCGGGGCGGACGAGTATGTCACGAAGCCGTTTTCCAACGCGATCCTTCTCGCGAAGATCAATGCGCTCATCAACCGGTATCGCGGGCTTGTCGTGAAGCAGGGAGTTACGCGGATCGGGGAGGTGACCATTGAGCCGGCGAGGCGTCGCGTCCTGGCGGACGGGAGAGAGGTGACGCTCGCACCGAAGGAGTACGACCTGCTGCTCCTGCTCGTCGAGCACAGGGAGCAGATCCTCTCGCGGACGCAGATCCTCGACCTCGTGTGGGGCGCGGATTACGTGGGGTATGAGCGCACGGTGGACAATCATATCAAGAAACTGCGGGCTGCTTTGGGGGATGCAGGTCGGCATATCGCGACGGCGGTGAAGGCAGGCTACTACTGGAAAGAATAGGCGGCCGCCGACCGTCGTCGGGACGCACAGGTGATCGCGGCGAGGTTGAGAGACGCCGGCGTCGCAGTCTGCGGCCACAGGGGAGGAACTATGAACAAGTATTACAAGCGGCTGGTGTGGATCCTGTCCGTGCTTGTGACGGTGATCGCGATCACGGCGATGGCGATCCTGACGAAGGAGCGGGCGGAGGATATCCAAAATTCGTTCTTCCGCGAGGTGGAACAGAGCGGTCTGGAGATCAGTGCGTTCGGCTCGCATAGCTACACTCACCCGGCATATGAGGGTTATCCGTATTATCCGATGGACGAAACGGAGAAGAAACGCTGGGCGATCGAGGCAGCGTACGCGGCGATGTGGACGAATTTTTCGCGGACGCGCGGGATCAACCAGGAGAGGGAAACCGGGTATGTGAGCAGACTGTATATCGGCGGTGAGCAGGTGAAACTCCCCGGGAATTTCCTCGTGATCTGCGACGCCGGGTTTGACTCGGAGTTGTATGCACCGATCCCGGACGAGTTCTGGGAGATGGCCGACACGGGCAACCAGTATTTCCGGCGGTCGGAGTTCCTGCGGATGCCGGTCCGCATCACCGGACTGCGGTACCAGGGGATGGTGTACATCAACAAACTCGAGGTGTACTGTGACTGCTATGTCGACGAGGCGAAGGGCAGGCACCCTGAAGCCGCGCAGACCTATACCGAGCGCATATATGAGTTTGATCTGTCCGGCTTTATGCAGGATGTGCCGGAGGGAGCGGAACCGTACCGGTTTGAGAGTATGTATTTCGGTCCGGAGGCAAATGTTTTCGCAGGCGACGGCGAGTACTCCAGCTGGTTCGCCCATATGGACTACCGGAGTTTCCTCGCCTCGGAATCCGACTTCTCTCAGGAGGAAAAAATGCAGGAGGAGGCGGCCGAACTGCTCGTCAGCAGGCTCAAGGCTGCGGGTGCTCCCATTCTCACGGACAATTATGAGTTCAGTATGGGGCTTCGCACCTCCTATGTGCTCCGCAGGTCGGCCTTCGACCACGGAGAGTCATTTTACGTGTACGCGTATGTGACGCATCCGCTCAGAAGAGCGATGGGGGTGATGGTCGGAACGTACGTGACGGTCCTGTTTGTGCTGGTGGTTTTCGTGGTCACGCTGCTCGTGTTGGTGCAGCTGCTCCGCGATAACCAGGAGCGCTACGAGAGGAGCCGCCTCGCGATGACCAGGGCGGTCGCGCACGAGCTGAAGACGCCGCTCGCGGTTGCGAAGAGCTATGCGGAAAACTGGGAGGACATCCCCGAGGAGAGCCGAGAGACATACCGCAGGGATATGCTCTCGCAGATCGACTACGTGAACGGGCTGGTGGCGGATCTTCTCGAGCTGGCGAGGATGGAGGCGAAGGCGAAGGAGCCGAGCCGGGAGCCGGTCAATATTGCGGAGCTCAACGATGTCGTACTCGGACAGGTGAGCGCCCTCACGGCGGACCGCGAGATCACGGTCAACAAGCCGGAGGACACGGAGTCGCTCACGGTGCAGGCGGATCTGAAAATGATGCGTACCGTGCTGATGAATCTTGTGACCAACGCGGTGCGTTACGGCGAGAAGACGATCACGATCGACATCTCGCGGAAGCGCGACAGGGTCCGGTACCGGATCACGAACGACGGAACGCCGATCCCGCCGCAGCAGCTGGAAATGATATGGGACGCATTTTACATGGGCGACGCGTCGAGGACGGGCGACGGAAAATCGGGGCTCGCCAAGGACGGCACGGGCCTCGGGCTGGCGATCACGAAGCAGATCCTCGAGCTACACGGGGCAGAGTACGGCTGCACGAGCGACGACAAGGGAACGACCGTGTGGTTCGAACTGTCGTGCCGATGAGTGCGAGAGGAACGCCGTACGGCTATTGACTTTATATATTATTTTTTACTGTTTTTATTGACTTTTCACGCAAAAAGCAGTACCATTATACTGTTGTAGAATGCTTTTTATATGCTGTTCTGAAACAGTGTGTCCTTGCTGTGTCGGAATGTATGTCGTGAAAAGAGGAGGAGACGGAGAGATCCGTATACCATTATGAGAAAACTTAAGAATTTCGGAAAGAAAACAGGTGTTATACTTCTTATCGTATGTCTGTTGGCAACGACAGGCCATTTTAACGAGTGCCTTCGCGTCCTTCGCGGGAAGATCACGGCGGAAGCGAGCAACGTATACGAGGGAGAAGACGAAGCGCCCGACGAATGGGTGGCTTCGGTACTTTACAATTTTGCAAAGATAAACAACACAAACGATTACGGACGTCTGCGCAAAACAGTTGTTTACACGCCTGAAGGAAGAACACCGGAGGATTTCGACGCGTATTACAAGGACAAAATGGCGGCGTTTAACAACAGACCGGTTGAGAACGGACACCAGTTCCCTCTTTTAACGGATGAAGATCCGTATTGGATGGAGCCCTACGATTTTACGCAGGATACGCTTTATATCGGGAAAAAGAATGAGACCAAAAAACTGTATGCTCATTCATCGAAATCAGATAAACTTGACACCTCGGAATATGCGGATTACAGCGGGTATTTTGAGGTTGTGGGAATGGGAGACCGCGGGTGTGTCTGTATCGTGTACAACAAGATCGGCGGATCCGGATACGGCAACCTGATTGATATCAATAATCCTGATAATCCGGATACGGTTCCGAACAAGAGCGCGACCGACTTCAACCCGAGCAACAATAAAATTACGAGTTTTCATCAGGATTATAATGTTATCCTGGTCGACCGTGAAGAAATTGAGGGATCGCAAAACCTGTATAATTTTTTGAAACTCGGGGATAAATACTATTGTCTGCAGGGCGTTACCGAGCTGAAGGGAATGCCGGCAGCAACTAAGCTGCCGGACGGAGAGGTTGATATTTCTTATTATCCGTCTGCCGAAGCACCGGCAGAGTATGATTTTGATGCTCTGCTTACAGGAAAAAAGGTAACCGTCAACGGAAAGGAATACGCATATCAAAAGCCCGGTTATGAACCGGAATCGGATGACGATCGGTTCTTTGTGATCGAGGAAATCGGAAGTATTACCGTGGAGAATCAGATTCATCACGGAGCTGCCGGTCCAAGCTGGTTTGACAATGCAGCCGGATGGATCTTTGAGAATGACTGGGGGATCACGAACAACACAAGAGCATATCACCGTGACTATATCGGACATCTGTACGACCCGTCGGTGGGGTATAATGTAACGTTTACAGACGGTGAAAACACATTGTTTACGAAAAAGTTCCGGAACGGACAGTATCCGGTATACGAGGGAGCGACACCGACGAAAGCTTCGGATGAAAACGGGGATTATGTATTTGTCGGATGGAACGATGGCACGAACTCGTACGAACCCGATGAAACACTGCCTCGAGTAGAAGGAAAGGCAGTAACCTATACCGCCGTTTTTAAACTTGTAAAGCTGAACGTCACCAAGACTGTCGACAAGGCAAGCGGATTAGCGCTTGATGAAACGATCACCTATACCGTGGTCGTAATGAATTCCGGCGAAGTAACGCTGAGTGATCTCACTTTGAACGATACGCTGGTCACTTCACTGACCGTGGAGGCATTCAGCCTTGAGCCGGGTTCCCAAAAGACAATTACATATGAGTATCAGGTGACCCAGGCGGATATTGACAAGGGAACGATCGATAATACCGTGACGGTGTCCGGTAAGGATCCTGAGGGCAATACGGTTTCGGCAACAGCGGAGAAAAATGTTGAAACAGTAGACGTGACTGCCGCATTGAGGATCACCAAGGAGGCGGCTCCGTCGCGCGGAGTGGCTGTCGGCGATATCGTCACATATACGGTGACCGTGAAGAACACAGGAAGTGTTTCGGTGAAGGACGGCGTGCTGACAGATGACCATGCCGACCTGAGCGACAAGACCTTTGCGCTGGCACCGGGCGAAGAAGCGACATTTATCTACACCTATGAGGTGACGCAGGATGATGTGGACGCCGGCGAGATCGTGAATATTGTAACGGCGAATGCAACTGCATTGCGCGGGGATAATCCGGAGCAAACCGAGAACGAAGCAACGGTGACCGCGGAAGACGCAGCAGCGGAACTGAGCGTCACCAAGTCGGCGGAATCCGCTGAGGGACTTGCCGCGGGCGATACCGTCACATATACCGTTGTCGTCAAGAACACGGGCAATGTGTCGGTTAAGGACGGAGTTCTGGAGGACGACCTTGCCGACCTGAGCGGCGAGTCATTTGCGTTGGCACCGGGTGAGGAGGCCACGTTTACCTACACCTACACGGTAACCCAGGAAGATGTTGACGCCGGGGAGATCGTGAACACCGTGAAGGCCAATGCAACTGCAGTGCGCGGCGATGATCCGGATGAGGCCGAAGCTACGAAAACGGTAGTTACGGAAGAGGCAGCCGCCGAATTGAGCGTCACTAAGTCGGCCGATCCGACAAGCGGAGCGGAAGTCGGCGAGACCATTACATATACCGTTATTGTAAAGAACACGGGCAATGTGTCGGTAAAGGACGGCGTGCTGGAAGACGACCTTGCCGACCTGAGCGATGAGACATTTGCGCTGGCGCCCGATGAGGAGGCGACATTCACATACACTTATACGGTGACACAGGCTGATGTGGATGCAGGCGTGGTTTCGAACACGGTAACGGCGACCGCCAAGGATCCGAAGGGAAACAGTATAACGGGAACCGTGAATCTTGATACCGAGACGGTTGCAGCTGCACCGGAGATGACTGTTGAGCTGCTGCCTTCCAAGGAGGCGGATGTAGCAGCCGGGGAAAGCGGTTTTTCCTATCAGGTCAATTTGGCCAATACCGGCAATGTGACGATCAAGGATATCAAGATTACGGATACCCTGACAGGGGAGGAGCTTGGTCCGTATACTCTGGCACCAGGAGAAAGCGCAACGGTCAATATCGATTATACTCCGACACAGGACGATGTGGACCTCGGCAGTTTTGTGAATGCGGTGACCGCGGCCGGCGAGGATTCGAGGGGCGGAGAAGTGACATTCACCTCGGAAACGGCTGTTGTTACGACGGTTGAGGCAACGCCGGGGTTGAGCATCACCAAAACGGTTGATGAGTCCGCGAATGCGGTTCAGGCCGAAGATACGATCAACTATACGGTTACGGTGAAGAATACCGGCAATGTTACGTTGCATAATGTAACATTGAACGATTCTCTTGTCACGTTGAAGGAGACATTTGATCTTGCACCCGGAGAGACCAAGACGATCACCTACGAGTATACGGTGACCAAGGCGGATGTCGATGCCGGGGAGATCGTAAATGTTGTAAAAGCCAACGGAACCGCAGCACGCGGTGATGACCCGGATGAGGTCAGTGCGACGGTCACGGTGATCCCGGGAAGAGAAGCGCTGGCGATCGAGTCCGAGACCAGGAGCTGGACATACGACGGCGAGACGCATACGAGCGAAGTATACACGGTAACGTACGGCGGTGAAGAAGTACAGCCGGACGATGAGAGCGGAAAGGTGTTCACACTGAAAACCGGTGACAAATTGACGATCACCCCGGATGCTGCCGGTGTGAAGGATTACGACACAGGTTATCTTGCGAACAACACATTCACATACACGATCGAGAACGAGACGCTGTATGATAACGTATTTACGACCTTCGGAACACTGAGCATCGACAAGCGTACGGTGATGCTGACGAGCGAAAGCGCCGAGAAGGTGTACGACGGTACCGCTCTGACGAAGATTGAGGTCAAGGTTGAAGGCGAAGGGTTCGTCGACGGCGAAGTGTCCGATATCAAGGCTGAGGGAAGCGTGAGCGAGGTGAGCGAAGGAGAGGTTGCCAACACCATCGCGTATACCTGCAACGCTTCGTTCAAGGCGACGAACTATACCATCACCAAGACGGAAGGCACGCTGAAGATCGAGCCGAAGGAAGCAGTCCTTGAGTGGTCCGACACGGAGTTCCCGTATGACGGAGCAAGCCATCAGCCGACAGCGAAGGTTACAAACCTTGTGTCCGGAGACAGCTGCGATGTGACGGTCGAGGGTGGCAAGAGCGAAGCCGGCGAAGGCTATGTTGCCACGGCAACGAAGCTTTCCAACGCGAATTACGCGCTTCCCGCCGCAGCCACGACGACCTTTGAGATTTATGCCTGCACGGTCACCTTCCTCGGTGCGGAGGGCGAGACCCTGCAGAGCGGCACGGTACCTTACGGCACGATCCCCGTATACAAGGGAAACACGCCGACCAAGGCAGAGACGAAAGAGTACACTTACGAGTTCAACGGTTGGCTGCCGGAGGTCGAGGCGGTTTCCGCGAGAGAAACGACATACACTGCACAGTTCAAGGCCGTAGAGATTCCCAAGCCGGACAAGAATTACTATCTGGCGGAGGGTGGAAACGCATCCTACGAGAAGCAGTCCGGTGTGAAGACGAGACTTGTGTTCAAGAGCGACCGCAACGATGAGGAGACGTTCGCAAGCCTCGAGTCTATCTTCTGGAACGGCGAGAAGCTGCCTGACGGAAGCTGCGAACTGAGCGAGGGAAGCCTGATCGTGGATCTTCTTCCGGGATATCTGGATCAGCTCCCGATCGGCGAGTATACGCTGACGGTGAAGTTCGTCGACTCCGATAAGGCGGTGGATGCAAAGGTTACGATCACCGAGAAGAAGGTCGAGCCGCAGCCGCAGACAGGCGACGCGATGCACCTGATCTTCCTTGTGATCCTGCTGAGCGCGGCACTCGCGGTCGTATGCGCGATGGTCAAGAACCGTAACGAGAGAAAGCGTATTGCGGGCTGAGTCTTCGAACAACCGCAAAGCGCACATAATGAGACATAACGAGGCGCCCCGGGCACAGTGCACGGGGCGCTTTTCCATGCTCTGCAGCGGGACTTCCGCGGCGGTCGGGACGGCTTCGGTCCGGGGATGTCGGAAGTGCTTCTTTTTTGCCCCGGGAGGGCCGTCCGAAACGCCAAACAGTATGGTATAACACATTGAATCCGTGTTGAGTTTTCCGCTGAAAAACGGTATAATATACACACATTTTTCGAGGGAGGCGCGCCCCGCGCGGCCTGTCCCCGTGTGAATATCAGGAGGAAGTGTATGTTAAAAGTAGTGAAAACGGAAAACGGCCTTGTGCGCGGCCTGCCGGGCAACAACACCCGCATCTGCGTGTTCAAGGGAATTCCTTTCGCGGCTCCGCCGGTCGGAAAGAATCGCTGGCGCGCGCCGCAGCCGGCAGAGAACTGGGAAGGCATTCGCGATTGCTTCGAGTTCGGACCGATCTCGATGCAGGATACGCCCGGCCTCGGCACGGACATTTACTGCCGCGAGTGGCATGTGGATCCCGAGATCCCGATGGACGAGGACTGCCTGTACCTCAACGTGTGGACGAACGCGAAGGACGACACCGCGAACCTGCCGGTTTACGTGTGGTTCTTCGGCGGCGGTTTTCAGTGGGGTTATCCGCCGGAGATGGAGTTCAACGGGGAAAATATCGCGAAGCGCGATGTCGTCTTCGTCAGCGTGAACTACCGTCTCGGTGCGTTCGGTTTCATCTCGCATCCGGAGATCACGAAGGAATCGCCCGAGGCGCCGACCAACTTCGGTAACCTCGACCAGCAGGCTGGCATCAAGTGGGTCATCCGCAACATCAAGGCATTCGGCGGCGATCCGAAGAACATCACGATCGGCGGACAGTCCGCAGGCGGCGGCAGCGTTATGAACCAGCTGACGAGCCCGCAGAGCATCGGCCTGTTCCAGAAGGCGGTCGTTCACAGCGGTATGATAAGAAGCCCTTATATGCTCGACGGTTTCATCACGCCCCGCACGATCGAGGCCAACGAGCCGAACGGAGAGGCATTTTTCGAATTCCTCGGCGTGAAGACGCTTGAGGAGGCGAGAGCGCTCGACGCGTTCTACATCCGCGACAAATACGGTGAGTTCGCGCAGACGCACCCGCGTTTTGCGCCGACCATCGATCACAAGTTTATGGTCGAGGATCCGTACATCCTGTTCCTCAAGGGCGAGCACGCGAACGTTCCGATGATCTCGGGCAACACGGGCGATGAGTTCAAGTCCTGCATCTTCGCGGAAGATGAGGCGGACTTCGAGAAGAAGGCGAAGGCGGCTCTCGGCGACAAATACGAGAAGTTTATGACATTCGACGAGGCGAAGACGCGCAACGGAAAGATGTTCGCTTCGATGGACGGCCTGGAGTGCGCGGTGAAGGCGGCATTTGCCCACAACGAGGCTCCGAGCTACTACTACAACTTCAATCCCGATATCCCCGGCTGGGACAACCCCGGCACGTTCCACTCGGTCGACCTGTGGTTCTTCTTCGAGACGCTGGCGGCCTGCTGGAGACCGTTCAAGGGCTATCACTTCGATCTGGCGCGTCAGATGTGCAATTATCTGACGAACTTCATCAAGAACGGCGACCCGAACGGTAAGGATGCCGACGGCACCGATATGCCGGTCTGGAGGCCTTACGGGACGGGTTCGCACTGCGGTATGAACTTCCTCTCGAAGGGCTGTGTACCGAGCTTCGAGAACAAGCCGTTCAACGATTTTATGATCGGTGTGCTCACCGACCAGACGATCCCGGAGCGCAAGCAGGCGTACAACCCGTACCTGCCGAACTGGGAGTACATCCCGGACGGCGAGCCTTACGTGTTCGGCGACCGCGTGTATGTCTACGGTTCGCACGATCAGTTCAACGGCTACGTGTTCTGCCAGGGTGACTATGTGTGCTGGTCCGCGCCGGTCAACGATCTGGGCAACTGGCGCTACGAGGGCGTGACCTACGAGAAGACGCAGGATCCGGTCAACTCGCGCGGCAATATGGTGCTGTACGCACCCGACGTGACCGTAGGCCCCGACGGCCGCTATTACCTGTATTATGTGCTTGACAAGGTCGGCATCGTCTCCGTCGCGGTATGCGACACGCCTGCCGGCAAATACGAGTTCTACGGCTACGTTCATTACGCGGACGGCACGAGACTCGGCGAGCGCGAAGGCGACGAGCCGCAGTTCGATCCCGGCGTGCTGACCGAGGGAGACACGACGTACCTCTTCACCGGTTTCTGCGGCAGAGGCGACAAGAGCCGCCACGGCTCGCAGCTGACGGTTCTAGGACCGGATATGCTCACAATCGTGAAGGATCCGCGCATCGTCGTTCCGGGCTCCTGCTACAGCGAGGGCACCGGTTTTGAGAACCATGCGTTCTTCGAGGCATCGTCGATCCGCAAGTTCGACGGAAAATACTACTTCATCTACTCGTCCGAGGTTATGCACGAGCTCTGCTACGCGACCTCCGACAGCCCCGAGGGTCCGTTCACGTACGGCGGTGTGATCGTAAGCAACAGTGACTTCCACATCGACTCCTACAAGGATGCGGAGACGCCTGCGGCATACGGCGCAAACAACCACGGCAGCCTGATCCAGATCGGCGACAAGCGGTACATTTTCTACCATCGCCAGACGAACGCGACGTGGTACTCCCGCCAGGGTTGTGCCGAGGAAGTCAAGTTCGCGGCCGACGGTTCCATCAAGCAGGTGGAGATCACCTCGTGCGGCCTTAACGGCGGTCCTTTGCGCGACACCGAGGAGATCCCGGCGCACATCGCGTGCAACCTGTTCGACAAGGAGATCACGCAGCCGATGCACTGGCTTGTCGGTATCGGCAACCAGCCTCGCATCACGCAGGACGGTCGCGACGGCGACGAGAACCCTTCGTACGTAGCCAACATTCACGACGGCACGACGATCGGCTTCAAGTACATCAACTTCAAGGGCGTCAAGGAGATCGAGCTGACGGTTCGCGGTTACATCCACGACAGCTTCGAGGTTCGCACCGAGCTGAACGGACCGGTCATCGGCACCGTCAAGGTGGACTCCTCCGACATCTGGGAGAAGTACCGCGCAGCCTGCCCGATCCCGGACGGCGTTTCGGCGCTGTACCTGACCAAGGTCGGCGGCGGCAACGGACACCTGCTGAGTGTGAAGTTCATCCACTGAGACTGAACAGCCAGTCATATTCGCCTCCCCCGCAGGATAACGGGGGAGGCGTTTTTGTGCACTGTCGGGCGCGGTTTGTCGTGGAAAATGCAGGCTCCCGCCGCAGGAAAAATGCGTGCAGGATTGATGCAGCGGCCGAAGCATGGTACAATAAACGGTAATCATTCCACAGTGCGGCGGCCGGATCGTGACGGAGCAGGACATCGTGCAGGAAGAGCGGGTTGGACGGCGAACCGGGGGAATATTCATTATGAGGGAGAAACAGACAGTATGAAGTCGGATGAATCGTTCAGAGACAATTTGGAGGAGGCGCTCGCAGGCAGGAAGAGCAGCGCCCCGGCGAAGAAAAAGACGACGGCCGGCAGCCAACGCACGTCGGGCAAACGCAAGAGCCGGATCGATGTTTTCATAAGCTACTCTTCGAAAAATAAAAACGTCGCGGATGCCGTGGTCTCGGATTTCGAACAGCACGGGATCCGCTGCTGGTATGCGCCGCGGGATATCGTTCCGGGGCAGGAGTGGGTGTCGGCGATACACGACGCGATCACTGCCTGCCGGCTTTTCGTGCTGATCTACACCGACAGTTCGAACGAGTCGAAGCAGGTCGCGAACGAGGTGGCGCTGGCGTTTAACTCGGGCAAGACGCTGATTCCGTTCCGGCTGTCCGACGCGGAGATGAGCAGCGAGCTGGAGTACTATCTGACGCGCGTGCACTGGCTTGACGCGGTCAATCCGCCGCTGCGGCAGAGCATCCGAAGCCTCCGTGAGTACTCGGAGAGGATCCTCGACGGAGAGACTCCGGAGGAGTCGAAGATCCGCAACGCGAGACCGGGCGGGAGCGGCGGACAGATTGCTCCCAAGTGGTTGTACCCGGTGCTGGCTGTGCTGGCGATCGCGGCGATCGTCGCGATTGTCTGGGCGCTGACATCGCAGAGCGGCAACGACAAGCCTTCGGGCGCGGGAGGGACCACGCCCAAGCCGACGGATACGGCGGTCGCCGTCACCGCGACCGCGGCCCCGACCGCGACGGACGTGCCGAAGGAGGATCCGAAGGTCCTGTATGAGAAGGCATACGGGCTGCAGATGTCCGGCAAGGATCGGGCGGTGTACGACGAGGCCTATGAATGTTATATGGAGACGGGCGATGCATTGAGCGCCGACGAAAAGATCGTCACGGCGATGTTCGCGCTGGCCTCGTACTACTACGAGAGCGGAACCTCCGAGGATGAGGCGAAGGGGATGGCACTCTACCAGAAGGCTGCAGCGTGCGGGAGCGCCCGGGCAAACAACTTCCTGGGGAACTACTACCTGGAGATTGACAAGGAACTCAAGCAGGAGGGCAAGAGTCAGGCGGACACGGAGTTCGGAGGGACGCCGGTCTCGCAGGATCTGTACGAAGCCATCAGCTACTATGTGGACTCCGCGGAGATGGGTGATGCGGTTGCCCTGTACAGCCTCGGGCTGATCTTTGAGAACGCCGGCGGCTATTACACCATAGAGCCGGACTACGAGATGGCTCTGGCGTATTACGAACGGGCGGAACTGGCAGGGCACGCGCACGCGACGGAGGCTTGTGAGCGTGTTCGTCGAAAAATGTAAAATGTAAATGTCATTGACTTTTTCCGAAAACAGTGATAAAATGTGGGACAATAATATCGGAGTACCGAGGAGGGGAGGTAAGGTCGATGATCTGTACAAATTGCGGGCGTGAAAATCCGAATTACGCGGTTGTGTGCGAACAATGCGGCGCTTTCCTGCCCAAGGAGGATCCGCTCGCGATCAAAAAGCGCAAGAGTATCCTGGATCCGATGGGGGAGAAGAAGATCCGCTGTTCCTATTGCTGGAGCGAGAACAAGGCGGGTGACTCCGTGTGCAGCCTGTGCGGGATGCCTCTGATGTATGTGCCTTATCCGGAGCGGGAAGGGGACTACAGTGAGGTCCCGGAGCGTCCGGAGGAGCCCGAGGAGATCGAGCCGGAGGAAGAGGAGTTTGTGCCTGTTGTGCCGGAGCTCGAGAATGTGTCGGCACCGCCCGTGCCGGCCGGAATGGTGCGCTGCAGGAACTGCTGGAAGGACAGCCCGAAAACGGCGACGACGTGCGCATTTTGCGGCTTACAGCTGAAACGGAGCGATGTCTCAAGTTACGATGAACTGAAGAGACTTCGGAACCGGACCAACTATCTGCCGCCGGGCGGCGAGCCCGGGGGACAGCCGTACGGGCTGATCACCGAAACGGTGCTGGCGATCATAAACTCGCGCCGCATGGACGAGAAGGAGAGGCTGCTCACCATACGCGAGGAGCAGAATATGATCGCGCAGTCGCAGGAGAGGGGGGCGAACACTTATTCGTCATACAAGAGAAACGTATGCCGCTCATGCTGGTATGACAATCCGTTCGACGTTGAGGTATGCCAGTGGTGCGGGGCGGCGCTGAGCAAGCCGCGCAAAGTGATGAAGGGCCGGCCCGGCCGGATCCCCGGTTGCACGTGCGGCTATGTGAACCAGCCGCATCTGACGATCTGCGTAAACTGCGGAGGTCTTCTGAAGAAGCCTTGCCCCGAGTGCGGGCACGAGAATTTCCCGTATGTGACGATATGCGGCAAATGCGGGCTGAGGCTCGCGGCTCCGAACAAGGACATCAACAAACGCTGAGAACGCGGGACGCGCTTGGAGAACAAGCGGATCGAGAGATCGAGAAACAGGAGCAAGATCAACTATGCCGTGGCGGGTAAGATCCGCTGCAGGAATGCCGGCAGGCATGGTCCGCTGTCGGAACTGCTGGAAGGACAACCCGGAAACCGCTAAAACATGCGAGTTCTGCGGATACCAGCTCGTGAGTTCGAGGAACAGGGATAATCACTATACGAAGCTCCGAATGACCCGAAACCAGACGCGATATTTGCCGCCGGGCGGGGACAATGTATATGCGCGCAGGGAACCGACAGCGGGGGAACGGATCGGCGAAGCCATTTCACTCATATGGAGGGAACGCAGCCTGAATTATAAGGAGTTGAAGCGGCAGGAAGAGGAAGAGAAGCGCAGGATCATGCGCTCGAAGATCGGCAGCAAGGTGAACTACTCGGTTCCCGGAACGAAGCGCTGCCGGTCGTGCTGGTTTGACAATCCGCCCGACGCGGTCACCTGTGAACAATGCGGCAGCTCTCTCAGTAAAGTCAGCATCACGGACGGCGCCGCACGTGTTCGGACAGGCGAGGTACGGACAGGCGCGGGACGAACCATGGGCTATGACGCGAGCGGTCGAAGGATCTGCACCTGCGGGTACATCAATCTACCGAGGGTAACGGTCTGCCTGAAATGCAAAGGCGTAATCGTGTCGGAGGAGGAACTCGAGAACGCGGGACCGAGAATCTGCACCTGCGGCTACCAAAACCTTCCGGGCGTGACGATCTGCCTGATGTGCAAAGGTGTTGTGTTGAAGAAGTGCGCCCGATGCGGTTATGAGAGCATGCCGAGAGTAACGATCTGCGCGAACTGCGGCACAAGGTTTGAATAGCGCGCTTATTTTCCGAATGCAGGTGACAAGGAGACGGTTCTCTTGTCACCTTTTTTGGGTGTTGACAGCAGGCGAAAAACGTGATAAAGTCCTAAACGGCGAAACATTAATCTCCCAAAGGGAGACAATACGAAACCGGTTTTGCAAAAGGAGGTAATAAACATGTACGGCATGAATACTGCGAACAAGCTGAACAAAACCTTATTACCTCGGGAATCGGAGTCATAACGGAATTCGTCTGTCCATTTTGATACGTTTCACTTAGTTCCCGTGGCAGGTTTGTCGCGGGTTTTTCTATGCCTGAAAGTAAGTTCAATTCAACTGCAGAAAGGCTAAGAGGGTGACTAAAGTGATTCGTTTAAAACGAAGATTATTACAGATGGACAATTCAACACCAAACTATCGGGAAATGTACGAGGCGGAGGTGATGGTCCCGGCGAATACCGTCGGGAATCCTTCGGATTTTCCTCAGTTCGTGTCGGATCCGGTGTTCTGGCACGAAGAGGTATCATTTACCATGGAACTTACCAACAAAATGTCGTGGGACAGACCGACATTGCTGTGTCAGATCCCTGCGGAAAATCTGGGGATCGACACTTACGAAACGGTGGTGGCAGACCATTGCTACCGCGAGTTCATTCCGTATCTGGAGGGCTTGAACGAGGAGTTGTACAATCGCCACAAGTCGCCGGAACAGACCGGCTACTATTACATGGCGCATCCGGGCGGGGAGGTCCTCGTGCGGAACACGGCTTATTTTGCGATGAGACCGCGCAAGGACTATGTAAACGGCAGCGGCAACTCCATATACCACAAGCGGCCGGAGGAGATCGGCGACGAGCAAATGTGCCTGTGCATGCGGTTTCAGGTGCAGTTGCCGCGGAAGAGGCTGAAGAAGGCAGTCACGATGCTGACAGGAGATATACCGCAGACGGTGGACGAATTCATTCGTCATTTCAGCCGCCGTCAGGTGCGGGACGTGATCGAGCTTGCCGTCAGGCAGCGGGAGCTGCGCGAGTGGCTCGCGGGGAGCGAATACTGTGCATTCCTCGCAAACGGAAGCATCCTTCCGAGGGATGCGAAGACGAACCTTCCGATGGAGGGAGCGATACCGTTCACGGCGCCGCCGGACGAGGAGATCGAAGTGTGCGGGATCAAGGGACTCGGCATCCGGAAGGGCGTCACCGTCATCACGGGCGGCGGTTACTCCGGCAAATCCACGATCCTCGACACGATCGCGGCCTGCATTTACGACCATACACTCGGGGACGGGCGTGAGCTGTGCGTGACGGATCCGTCGGCTATGTCGATTGGCGCGGAGGACGGCCGATGCATCAAAAACATCGACATTTCGCCGTTTATCTCGTGGTTGCCCGGCGGAGTTACGGAGAATTTTTCGACGGACCATGCGTCCGGCTCCACGTCACAGGCGGCAAACATCCTGGAGGCCGTCGATTGCGGCTCAAAGCTCTTGCTGATCGATGAGGACCGGAGCGCGACGAACTTCATGATCCGCGACCGGCTGATGAAGGCGCTGATCCGCAGGGAGCCGATCACGCCGTTCACGGAGCGCGTGAACGAGCTGTACGAAGCGTGCGGCGTCTCGACGATCCTGGTCATCGGCGGAAGCGGAGAGTATCTATCGATCGCGGATTCGGTCTACATGATGGACGAGTACGTGATCACCAACGTGACGAAGGATGCGAAGGCGCTCGGAGGCGATCGCGCCGAAGCGGAGCAGTTTTCGAAAAATGCTCTGAAGCCGGCAAGGTGGTCGCAGTCGCGTCAGCTGCTGGCGGAAGGCTTTACGCCGTATCCGGAGCAGGCGGCGCAGGAGAAGCTTGCGGTGCCGGACATCGGTTTCATCCTGATCGGGGATGAGAAGATTGATACCAGGATGATTCAGAACATTCTCTGTCAGGAGCAGCGGACAGCGATCGGGTTCATGATCCGCCTGATGGAAATTCGGCAGAATACCACGAAAGTATGCTTGACTACAGCTGTAGAACAGCTGCTTGCGGAGATCGAGGAGAAGGGTCTTGACACGATCCACTCGGGCTTCTTCCCGGAGTGTGACCGTTTCCTGGCGATGCCGCGGCTGTACGACCTGTATGCCGTGATCAACCGCATGCGAAAACTCACGTATACGAAGATTGAGGCATAATCTGTGGGGGGCGCCGGTCATAAGCCGGCGCCTTTTCAAATTGACAAGAAACATCGGCTTTGCTACAATAAGGCAGCTATTTGGAAAGAGTATCGGGGAGAAACAATCTCACAGAAAGAATACGGGAGGATCTGAGTATGAGAAAGAAACGGATCGTGATTGTGCTGTTCCTTTGCGTTATGCTTGTTTCGACGGCATGCGGTAAGGACAAAACGAACAATACCTCTACGCCGACGGCAGAGGCGACACCGACCGCGGAAGCGACCAAGGCGCCTGAGGTGACACCGACGGCAGAGGCGACACCGACCGCGGAAGCAACCAAGGCGCCCGAGGCGACTCCGACTGCGGAGCCGACGCAGATCGTCACCGATCCCGGGAAAGTGCTCGTGGTCGTCTTCTCAGCTACCGGCAATACAAAGAAGGTTGCGGAGATGGTTGCGAAGATCGAAAATGCCGACCTTTACGAGATCGTTCCCGCGGTGCCGTACACGAGCGAGGACATCAACTACGGCAATTACAACTGCCGCGCGCTGAAAGAGCAGGGTAATGCTTCTGCGCGACTGGAGATCGGCAGCGATGCGATCGACATCTCCGGGTACACAAGAATCTATGTCGGGTATCCGATCTGGGCAGGCAGCGAGCCGAGGATCTTGGACACATTTGTCGAGAGCTATGACTTCGACACGGCGACGGTGATCCCGTTCTGCACCTCCGGAAGCAGCGGCATCGGTTCGACAGGGACCAAGCTGGCGACACTCGCAGGGAGCGGTAACTGGCAGACCGGCAAGCGTTTCCCGGGGAGCGCGACGGAGAAAGACGTGCAGGCCTGGATCGACAGCATGAAACAGTAACAGATCAGGTAATTGTCAATAACGGGAAGCGTATACTATGTCATCGATGATGAGGCGAGCTGAAAGGCAGCCTCATTTTTTTACGCGCTAAGCGAGAGCACTTCCACTGCTGAAGGGCGCGGTCCCGGATCGTCGACTCGCGGAAACAACGTTTCCGGCGGGGTGAGCGGAACGTTGTTGACAATACAACGAATACCGTTATAATTATGTCGTAGTACGGTACACCGTTATAATAGAAGTTATAACGGTACACCGATATACTGGAAAAGCAGTACGACACGCCGTTATATAATTGTGAATTGTTTTGTAATGCCGGAGGAGAAAGAGATGTTTCGCAATCTGTTGAACAAGAAGAATATAACCGCATACCGTCTTTCAAAGGAGAGCGGAGTTCCCTATGCGACCATCAGTGATTTGTGCTGCGGGAAGACAAAGATTGAGAAGTGCACGGCGGAGACGGTGTACCGCATCGCCAAGGTGCTTGGCATGACGATGGAGGAGATGCTTGAGAAGCGCATGTATAACAGGCCTTCGTTTGATCTGTTTCGGAGTAATGTGTGCCACAATGTCAAGAGACTCGGCGATCTGGATTTTCTGATTGAGACATTGAGCGGCGATGAAGCAGAGAAATACTTTGAGCGGGGCTGGTACCCCGAGGCGTTATATCTTGTGGCGATGGTCGATTATTTGAGCAGAGAAAATGATATTCCGTTGTGTGACAAATACGATTCCCTGCGTGTGGTCAGATTGCAGAAACCGATTTTTCCTTCGAGCCTTCGGGTAGAGGCTAAGGTCATGCAGGACAATGCACTTCTGGATGATGCGGTTTCCAATGCAATTCCGGAGTTTGCACGGTTTAATATCATAGAAAGTGAGGTGCGGGATGTCTGTTAGTAATTCTGATGATAACAAGATTATCACCCGGGAAACACTGAACCGATATTTGAGCGAACTGGCGAAAGAATACAAGAGAGGCGGAGGCAGAAATACCCCTGCGGAGATTGTAATGGTAGGAGGGGCAGCAATCATTGCGGAGTATCAGTTTCGCGATGCGACCGAGGACATTGATGCTTTGATCCAGGCGGCGTCTGTCATGAAAGAAGCGATTGCGAAGGTAGAAGAACGGTATCATTTGCCGCACGATTGGATCAATACGGGTTTTACGAAGACGGCTTCATACAGCCGCGGATTGGTGATGTGCTCATCGTACTATCGAACATTCAGCCGGGTTTTCAATGTCCGGGTTGTGAAAGGCGAGTATCTGGTGGCGATGAAGCTTCGGTCATATCGGGATTATAAAAATGATATATCCGATATCGTCGGTATTCTGGCAGCTCATAAGGAAAGGGGAAATCCGATCACGTTAGATATGATCGATAAAGCAGTCAAAGAATTGTACGGATCATGGGACGGGATGAGTTCCAATGCGTCAACGTTTATTCGGGAAGCTGTTGCACGGGCAGATTATGAAGATCTGTATCTCGAAGTGCGTAAAGGAGAACAGGAAGCGAGAGAAATCACGGTCGAGTTCATCGGACAATATCCGGATCGCATTTCCAAACTGAATGTAACGACGTTGATCGAGCAGATCAGGAAGAAAAAACACAGTACAGAACCCGACAACACGACAGATCAATCCGACCGGAGGGACAACGAATGAAAAGAATTTTCCTGATTGAAGATGATTACGCACTCGCGCAGGCGGTGAAGAAACAGATCGAGAGCTGGGGCAACGAGGTTGTCACGGCGCGGGATTTTCGCAACGTGATGGAGGAGTTTGCGGCGTGTGATCCGCAGCTCGTGCTCGTCGACGTGATGCTCCCGTTTTTCAACGGGTATCACTGGTGCACGGAGATCCGCAAGGTCTCGAACGTGCCGATCGTGTTTCTCTCGTCCGCGGCGGACAATATGAACATCGTTATGGCGATGAATCTCGGGGCGGATGATTTCATCCCGAAACCCGTGGACCCGATGGTGCTCACCGCGAAGGTGTCAGCGATACTGCGCCGCGCCTACGACCTCGGCGAGATGCCGCAGGAACTGGAGCATCGGGGCCTTCGACTGAATCTCGGCGACAACTCCGTGACGGTTGCGGAGGAGCGCGTCGAACTCACGAAAAATGAGTTCCGCATCCTTCGCACGCTCCTCGAAAACAAGGGGCGGATCGTCTCGAGAGATCGACTTATGACGGCGCTGTGGCAGGATGACTGTTACGTGGAGGAGAACACGCTGACGGTCAATGTGAACCGGCTGCGAAAGAAGCTGGAGACGCTCGGCCTGCCCGGGTACATCACCACTAAAGTAGGAAGCGGGTATATCATCGAATGAAATTTTTCAAAGAGTTTTTGAAGGAACGGTTTTATCCGATCCTCTGGGGTATTCTGGCCATCATCGTGTGCCTGCTTGTGTTCTGGCTGCACGGCATCAAAGGGGAAGCACTGGTGTACTCGATCCTGCTGTGCTTCGCGCTGGGGATCATTGTTCTGACGCTTGATTTTGTGCGGGAACTCCGGAGGCATCAGGCGAGACTGCGCAGCATCCTCACGGCTTCGTACGAGCGGACGGATCTGCTCGACGAGTACGGCGTGGCGGCGACGGACTACGCCGATCTGGTGCAGGCGCTGTGGAAGCGCATCGAGGAGACGGAGGAGCGTCAGTTTCTGGAGCGAAGCGAGGCGAAGGACTACTATACGACCTGGGTTCACCAGATCAAGACGCCGCTCGCGGTCATGCAGATGCTTGTGAAATCCGAGGATACCGAGCAGAACCGCGCGCTCGCGGCCGAGCTGTTCCGCACGGAGCAGTATGTCGATATGGCGCTCGGATACATCCGCCTTGGCGAGGACGCTTCGGACCTCGCGGTCCGCGAGTGCGACCTCGACGAGCTGATCCGCGCATCGGTGCGCCGGTACGCGCCGCAGTTCATCGCGAAGAAACTCTCATTTTCCTATGAGCCGAACAAGGTGAAGGTGGTCACGGACGACAAATGGTTCACGTTCCTTCTGGAGCAGCTGCTCTCCAACGCGATCAAGTACACGTACGAGGGCGGTGTGACGATCATGCTCACGGACGACGCGAAGGTGATCGTGCGCGACACCGGCATCGGCATCTCGCCGGAGGATGTGCCGCGGATCTTCGAGAAGGGCTTCACCGGCTTCAACGGGCGCACGGGGACGGACGGCGGCACGAACGGCGGCCGCGCAACCGGCCTCGGGCTGTATTTGTGCAGGAAGATCGCGCACAAGCTGAACGTAGGGCTCTCCGTGGAGTCGGAGATCGGGAAGGGGACCGCGTTCACCGTGGATATGGAGAAGAAAGAGATTGTAGCAGAATAATATAAGCGGAGATGATACTATGAGTGACTTGAAGAAGATTCTGATCGCGGGCGGCGTAACGCTTCTGGTTATTGTGGTTATGGTCCTGATCCTGCTTCCCGACCGCAGTGCCGGGGAGAACAGCGGGCGGACAGGCGAGGAGCAGAAGGCAGCGATGACGCCCGTGTCCGTCGAAACCCTTTCGCCGACCGCGGCACCGACGGCGACTGCGACGCCTATGCCCACCGAGACGCCGACACCCGTGCCGACCGACACGCCGACACCGACGATGTCGCCGCTCGAGCGCATCGAGGCGACGCGGGAGGAGCTTCTGTCCAAAGTCGATTACTACAACTCGCTCGACAACACGGGCGAGCACACCTGGCAGTTCATACGCAACAAGGAACACGAGCAGTCCGGGACGCGTGAGTTTATCACGATCGCGGACTACGGCGCATTTCATCTCAACAAGAGTGTCACCGATGACGACAAGGTCATCTATCTGACCTTCGACTGCGGCTACCCTTCGGACAACACGGTGAAGATCCTCGACACGCTCGCGAAGCACAATGCGAAGGCGAGTTTCTTCGTTACGTCGATGTATCTGCGGAAGTGCAAGGATTACGCCGTCAGGATGAAGGAGGAGGGACACATGGTGTGCAACCACACCGTGAACCACAAGGACCTCCGCAAGGAGTCGGTGGAGACGATCATCTCCGAGATCACGGATGTGGCGCAGTATTTCTACGAGGAGACCGGCTATGAGCTGGACCCCTTCTTCCGCACGCCCTCGGGCGCATACACGGTCCGGCTTCTGTCCATCATCCGCGACGCGGGCTATCGCTGCGTGTTCTGGAGCATCGCCTACGGGGATTACCACAGCGACGATCCGCCCGCGCCCGGCTATGTGACCAACCATTTTAAGACGTACTATCACAACGGTGCCGTCGCGCTCATCCACAACGACTGCAATCGTAATGCGGAGGAACTTGACGCCGTGCTGACCTACCTGGAGGAGCAGGGATACCGCTTCGGTCTGCTCGATGAGATCCCGTGACGGACGCACACGCATCTTACAAAATTGTCACTTTGTTTTCGGAAAATGTAACCGGAATCGATTTTTTCGACCCTTCCGGCAGCGTATAATCGCAACTGTAAGATGAGTCCGGCGGGACCGGACCACGGGAATGCGGATGGCTGTCGGGCCAAGGGGGAGAGCGCCGCTCAGCCACTCGCAGATTCCCACACAGAATAAGCGGCAACGACCGCAATACGGAGGCATTTATGAGTATCCTGGAAGTAAGCAATCTGCAGAAGGTCTACACCACAAGATTCGGGGGGAACAAGGTGCAGGCGCTCTCGAACGTGACGTTCACGGTCGAAAAGGGGGAGTATGTGGCGATCATGGGCGAGTCGGGTTCCGGCAAGACGACGCTTCTCAACATCCTTGCGGCATTGGACCGGCCGACGGCCGGCAAGGTGCTTCTCGAGGGCAAGGAGCTCTCGGGCATCAAGGAGTCGGAGATGGCGACGTTCCGCCGCGAGAATCTCGGATTCGTGTTCCAGGAGTTCAACCTGCTGGATACATTTTCCATCAGAGACAACATCCTGTTGCCGCTTGTTCTGAACGGTGCGAAGCCATCGGAACTCGAGGGCAAGCTTGCGCCGATCGCCGAGAGACTCGGCATCTCGGATCTGCTCGCGAAGTTTCCTTATGAGGTGTCCGGCGGACAGAAGCAGCGCACGGCCGTGGCGCGGGCGCTGATCACGGATCCGAAGCTGATCCTTGCCGACGAGCCCACCGGTGCACTCGACTCAAAGTCGACGGATGATCTCCTGCGCGTATTCAGAGACATCAACAGTCAGGGTCAAACGATCCTCATGGTAACGCACTCGACGAAGGCCGCGAGCCACGCGTCGCGTGTCCTGTTCATCCGCGACGGCGAGGTGTTCCACCAGATTTATCGCGGCGACAGCACGAATGAGCAGCTGTACCAGAAGATTTCGGACACGCTCACACTTCTTACGACAGGCGGTGAGAATCGATGAAACTCGGATTATTCTTCCGGCTGGCGTGCTCGAACATCAAGAAGAACCACCAGCTGTACGTGCCGCACATTCTGGCCGGCACGGGCCTTGTAGGCGTATTCTATGTTATGCTTACGCTCGCCAACGATGAGCGTATCGAAAACATCAAGGGAGGTTACGCGATCCCGGCCATCATGGGAATCGGCTGTGCCGTCGTCGCGATCCTTTCCGTGATCCTCGTATTTTTCACGAACAGCTTCCTGATGAAACAGCGCACGCGCGAGTACGGTATGTATAACGTGCTCGGTATGGAGAAGCGGCACGTCGGACGAATCATGTTTTTCGAGAACCTGATCTCCACCGCGATCTCTCTGGTGAGCGGCGTGCTGTTCGGAATTCTGGTGTACAAGCTTTGCTGCCTGTTCATCTGCAAAATGCTTCACGTCGAGACGATCCTCGGCTTCTATGTGGATCCTATGTGCATCCTGAAGACGGTCGGCGGATTTATCGCAATGTATTTTGCAGCGTTTCTGTGGAACCGCTTCCGGCTGGCCCGGCTTCGCCCCGTGGAGCTCCTTGCGAGCGCGGGAGCGGGCGAGAAGGAGCCGAAGGTCAAGTGGATCCTGCTGGTGATCGGACTTGCCACGCTCGGCGCGGGATATTATATCGCACTCACGACGGAGTCGCCGCTGAAGGCAATCCCGGATTTCTTCAAGGCGGTCGTTCTGGTCATCATCGGAACGTATGCACTGTTCCTTGCCGGCAGCATCGCTTTTTTGAAGCTTTTGCGCAAGAATAAAGGGTTCTACTACCGTAGAAAGAATATGATCGCGGTGTCCGATCTGCTGTATCGTATGAAGCAGAATGCCGTCGGCCTCGCGTCGATCGCAATTCTCGCCACCGGCGTTATCGTCATGATGTCTACGACGGTATGTCTTTACACCGGAACGGAGGAGACGATCAAAACGTACTTCCTGGACGGTGACGCGGACATTTTTGTGAGGACCGTCTGCCGGTATTCGGAAGAAAAAGACGGCAAATGGGAATCCCATCATTTCCAGCTTTCCGAGGAGGAAGTCCGAAAACTGACGGAGAAGACCGTCGAAAAGTTCGGATCGAAAGTGGTATCTTTCAAACCGATGCGCAATTTTTCGGATGTGTTTCATTTTGAGAACGGCAAGGGATCGATCTATGAGATGCACAGTTCCTTTGTCACGATCCCGGCAGGGACGGTTCAGTTGATCATCCTTCCGATGGAGGATTACAACGGGCTCAGCAAGCAGCCGGTCACGCTGGCGGACGGAGAGGTTGGCTGGTTTGCACTGTCCGGGAATTCGCCGGCAATAACCAAAACCGTTCCGGAGCAGTTTACGATCGGCGGGCAGAGTTTTCGCATCGCGAAGGAAGTGAAGAAGCTTTCCCTCACGCCCAGCGAGGCGTACACCACAGATACTTACGGACTTGTCGTTCCGTCGATTGAGTCGCTTGAGGCGATCATAGACGGACTGGACCGTGAACTGCAGGAAAAGTACAACGGAGACTCGCGGTATTACCTTTACGGATCCGCCCACTATACATATAGTGTTCAGGTTGCGGACGCGAAGAAACTTGCGGAAGTCGATACCGAAATGGAGATGGAGAGCACCTTCGGTATGTATCTGCGCGATCGTATGGACGAGCTGGGGTACAATGAGGACCACACGGACGGGTATGCCTTCTGGGACTCCACCTGGAGGATGCGCAATGAGCTCTTTGCGATATACGGTTCGCTGTTCTTCCTCGGAATTCTCCTGAGTATGGTGTTCCTTTTTGCAACGGCGCTGATCATCTACTACAAACAGATCTCCGAGGGTTATGACGACCGCGGCAGATTCCAGATCCTGCAGAAGGTCGGTATGACGCAGAGTGAGACGAAAGGAACGATCCGCCGCCAGATTCTGATCGTGTTCTTCCTGCCGCTGCTGACGGCGGTGGTTCATATGCTGGTGGCGTATCCGGTCATCCGCAAACTTCTTCAGCTGCTGATGATGCCCAACGACAAGTTGTTCTTAACCTGCACGGGGCTGACGATCGTAGCGTTTGCACTCATCTACATGGTGATCTACCGCCTGACGGCGCGTACGTATTACAGGATCGTGCGCTGACGGATCGCGGGTGTTAAGACGGAAAAAACAAAGACATACGGAAACGGATCGGAAAGTGCCGGGCAACCCCGGCGCTTTCCTTTTTTGTAGGGGAAAATACATCGCCGTGAGAGCGGGTTTTCCTTGTGTTTCCCTGTCATATAGAGTATAATATACGATGTTCAATATGCCGTCGGAAAAGTGCGCGACGGCGGTTACGGGAGGAAAAGAATACGATGAAAACGGCAAAGGTTGTAATGCTGTTGTTGATACTGCTCCTCGCGCTCTGTGTGACAGGTTGCGGGGATTCGGAGAAGCCGAAGGAGAGGGGCGACAGGAAGCTTTCGGTCACACCCGCGGAACCTACGGCGACGACCGAGGTGACGCCCACCGATGTGCCGGAGATCACGCCGACACCTGAGGTGAGCCCTACCGGAGAGCCGGAGATCACGCCGACACCCGAGGTGAACCCTACCGGAGAGCCGGAGCTTTCCCCGACGCCTGAAGTGAACCCTACCGGAGAGCCGGAACTCTCGCCGACGCCTGGGGCGAGCCCCACCGGAGAGCCGGAGATCACGCCGACGCCCGAGGCGACTCCCACGGCAGAGCCGGAACTGACGCCGACACCCGAGGTGACACCTACGACTGTAGCGACGCCCACACCTACGACGGCAGCGACACCTACGCCCACACCGACACCGACGGCGAAGCTTCCCACGGTCGCAGTGAAACCGGGCCCGCAGTATGTCGTCGGCACGATGGACCGCTATAATTTTACGATGGATGATACGGACGAGTCGGTCGGCTTCCACGTGGATATGCTTTACATCACCGACACCGGCTGTAAGGGCCTGATGGAGCGGATCCTGGATACCAACGTGGCGCACAACAAGAAGTGTTATGACCTGTACTCGGAGGCGGCGGATATCGCCCTCGCAGGAAGCGGCGATGTGACGAGGTGGTACTACAACGACCGCTGCGGACAGTTCCGCTCGGACACCAAGGTATTCAGCTACTCGAGAACGGTGGAGACTTACCTCGGCGGAGCGCATGGTCAGACGATCCGCTACGGATACAACTTCGACACGAAGACCGGAGAGCCGCTGACCATCGACCGGGTTGTAAACGACTACGACCGGACGATCGATCTCGTGATCTCGACGATCGAGGCGGATCCGTACAACAAAGATGTCTTCATGGATGACAACTGGAAGAAGACGATCCGCAGTATGTTCAAGGACGGTTCGATCTCGTGGCTCGCCACCGAGGACGGACTGGAGGTCTGGGTACCGGAGGGCGAGATCGCGGCGATCGCGGCAGGTGAGATCTGCGCGAAACTCAACATCAAGGATTACCCCGATCTGATCAAGCCTGCCTATGTCGGCAACTACAACCACGCATTTTCAATGCAGGTTGTCAATTACGACGAGTACCGCTCGACGGAATACAATAAGACGATCAAGCAGATGATCCAGGGCATCGGTTCGCTGAGCTGGCAGGAGACCGTCAGCATGGCAAAGAACGCGGGAATCGCGTACGAGGGCAAGAATGACAAGGATGCGGCGGCGGAGGAGTCCAACGCGTACCTCAACCTCACGGAGAAGGCATCCGGATACCGCTATCATCTGTATTACACAACCTACGCGAGCAAGGATGTGCAGCGCCTGACGAGCATCAATTTCATCGGTGAGGGCGGCAGAGTGTATGTGGACAACGCGTACGGCAGCCTGCCGGTGCGGTATGTGCTCATCGATCCGTGGGTTGACGACGCGAATGATTATGTGGCCGACATTCATTTCCGCAACGCGGACGAGCTGAGCATGATCTTCTTCGTGACGATTGCGGAATACTACAAGAAGTGATAAGAGTGACAATAAGGAGGGGCCTGTTATGGCAAAAACTGTGATCAATGTAAGGGGGACCGAGTCGATACCGTTCCACAACAACGTGGACTTCTGCGTCGGCACGGGACGTATGGGCTTAGCGCTCACGGAGGAGTATCTGAAGGAGCTGTCGTTTGTGCAGGACATCATCGGATTCAAGCACATCCGCGGCCATGGACTGTTCACGGACGACATGGCGATCTACCAGAGACGCGTCGACTGGTTCACCAAGGAAGAGACCATTGAGTATAATTTTACGTATCTCGACAGAGTGATGGATGCGTATCTTGCGAGAAATATCGTTCCGTTCCTGGAGCTCGGTTTCATGCCGAAAGCGCTGGCGAGCGGCGACCAGACGATCTTCTACTGGCAGGGCAACACGACGCCGCCGAAGGAGTATGACGAGTGGACAAAGCTCGTGACCGAGACGCTCGCTCACCTTGTGAAGCGCTACGGCGAGCAGGTGTACAGCTGGCCGATCGAGGTGTGGAACGAGCCGAACCTTCCGGGCTTCTGGAAGGACGCGAGCATGCCCGAGTACTTCAAACTGTTCAAGGAGACGTTCCTTGCGATCAAGGCGCTCGATCCCCGCTTCCGCATCGGCGGACCCGCGATCTGCGGCGTGCGCGATGAGGAGTGGATGAAGGCATTTTTCGACTTCTGCAAGGCGGAGGGGATCAAGCCCGATTTTGCGACGAGACACCACTATACGACCGAGATGCCGGCTCCTTCCGGACACTACGGATACCAGAAACTCTCGGATCCGCAGGTCGGTTTCGACAATCTGCAGTCCTCGCGCGACATCATCGATTCGTACGAGGAATTCAAGGGGATGGAGATGCACCTGACCGAGTTCAACACCTCCTACATCCCGAACAATCCGCTGCACGACACGAACGAGAACGCGGCGTATCTTGCATACCAGCTCGAGCGCCTCGGCGAGACTTCGTATTCGTACTCCTACTGGACGTTCGGCGACGTGTTCGAGGAGAGAGGCGTTCCGTTCTCGCTGTTCCACGGCGGTTTCGGTCTCGTGGCTCACGGCTGCATTCCGAAGCCCACGTTCTGGACATTTGCCTTCTACAAGAGACTGCAGGAGGCAGCGACGGACTGCGTTTACAAGGGGAAAAATGCGGTCGTCGTACGCACGGCGAACGGCTATCGCGCCGTGCTTTGGAATATGAGCGATGATGCGACGGAGATTGATGTGAAGCTCGCGGCGGACGCGAAGGAGTACACGGTGATCCGCGAGACCGTCGACGAGGTCACCTGCAATCCGGTGAAAGTATGGCACGACCTCGGCGAGCCGAAGTATCCTTCGGACGCGCAGGTGGAGACGATCCGCAAGGCGGCGTTCCCGTTCACGGAGAGCGACATCGCGGTTCGCTCGCGCGGCAAGATCGGCTTCACGGTGCCGGTGCGTGCACACGGCGTGGTATATCTCGACATCACGGAGCGCGTGATGGAGGGTGACCGCGGATTTACTTACGGACGGAGATTCTGAGGCGGCAGTCGACCGGCTCGGACGGAAAGTGTTTGATTTATTACTGGGGAATACGGCGGGGGGCGCTGACGGCGCCTCCCCGTGTGGAGGGTTTACATGAAACTGTTGGTGACAGGGTTTGAACCGTTCGGACAATACGCAATCAACTCCTCGGAGCGCGCAGTCGCGTCGCTTCCCCTGGCTTTGGGCGGCAACAAGATCGTCACGGCGATCCTGCCGGTGTCCTACACGAGGAGCGAGAAGGAACTGGTTGAGCTGTGCCGGAACATCCGTCCGGACGCGGTCGTGTGTGTCGCGCAAAATGCAGCCGCGTCGGACATCCGCGTGGAGTCCACGGCGGGCAACTATGCGCACTCCGAAGAGGAGGACGCGGACCACAACCTGTGGCTGTACCGCTCGATCGATATGAGCGGTGCACCGTCGTACCGCTCCACGCTTCCGATCGAGGAGATCGTCCGCAACATAAAGCTTGCGGGGATCGCCGCGGAGCTTTCGCACTCGGCGGGAACGTTCGTGGGCAACTGTCTGATGTATCAGTTGCTCCGCGTCTGCGAGACGGAGTTTCCGGAGATGAAGTGCGGGCTCGTGCATGTGCCGGTCGTGCCGGAGCAGTGCGATGATCCGGCCGGAAAGCCCTGTATGCCGCTTGATACGATCACGGAGGCTTTGATGATCACCCTCGGCACGGTGATCGATCCCGGGAGCGACGGAGTTTTCGAGCCGGAGTACGAGGCGGAAGACACCGATGACGACGAGGACGATGAGTTCGCCGTTGCGCAGGGCGTGACGCCCGCGATGCTTGCGGCGATCAACGGCGATGACGATGACGACGACGCGGAAGTCGATGATGACGCGGAAGTCGATGAAGATACGGACGGCGGTGCGGACGACAACGCGGAGGCGGTTGAGGCGGTGAACGCCGCAGAGGCTGCTTATGAGAGCGCAGCGAACATTGCCGTGACGGTAGAACAGGACGCGGAGACGGTCGCAGGCGCTATCGGTGTTGCCGGTGACCCTTCGGCCGGTGATGGCGATGCGGCTGTTCCGAATGCCGATGCTACAGAAGCACCCGCGCCGGAGAAGAGCGGGGAGGCCGGCGAGGACGGTCAGGCGGAGAGTGCCGCTGCCGCGGCGGTGGCTTATTTTGCGAAGACGAACCGCGAGCGCAAACTGCGCGACCGGGAGCAGATCGACGAGTCGGAAATCTACTACGGCGGTCCGAAGAAGAATACGCATCCGACCGGCGCGAAGACCGAGGAGGTTCTGAAGCGCATCTCGGGGAGCGTACCGGAGAAAATCACGACGACCTCGGATGCGCCGAGGGAGACGCTGTTCGAGCCTGCGCGCGAGCGCCTGACGGTCGACACGAAGGATTACCGCGTATTTTCCGTCAACACGAAATACCGCGGAAGCGCCGAAGGTTCGGGACAGATGACGCTCACGGAGTATATGGACGAGTTTATGCCCGAGCGCGCGAAGACGGACGTCGAGCTGCGCGAGGAGAGGGCGAGAACGCTGATCCACGAGGGCGATGCGCGCGATTCCCGCACCTACCAGGAGCGCAGGGCACTCCGCGCGGAGGCGAGGCGCAAGGAGGACGCGAGGGACCACATCGCATTCGGCGATCTCTACGTGATGAGCGATACGATGCGCGCGATGGGCAAGACGCTGAACAAGAGTGTTCTGGTGGATGACGACATCCATTTGCTGCTTTACACCGCGCTCGAGGACGGCGGCGACATATGGTGCTACCATATCACGGAGCTGGACGGCAAGGGCAAGGTGACGCGGCGCGTGATCGGGGAACTCCCGCTGTACGCGATGGAGTACGAGAAGTACTATCTCTTCCGTGCCATTACGGAAAATAAGAAAATCGTTTGCGACCCGGAGACTTTCGAGATCCGGTTGGAAGATATGTGATGATGAGTGAAAGGAGCGGAAAGGGCATGAAGCGATGGATCGCGAAAATCGGTATCGGGCTCTCGATGCTCCTTCTGTTGTTAGCCGGAAGTGTCTCGGAGGGCACTGCGGCGAAGCCGACACCGACGCCCACACCGACACCGACGCCGGAGCCGATGGTGTACCAGCAGATCGCGACCACCCGCGAGGAGACGCACACCGACCGATGGGTGGATGCGTACGGCAACCCGATCCTTTTGAACAACACGGACTGTGCGGACATTGTCGTGTCGTACACCGTGGGACTGGGAAGAGAGCCGGAGGCCTCGAAGCAGGAGATCATGCAGATCCTTGGCTGGCCGGACTATGACAAAGAGAACGGAACGGGCGCGCTCAACCTCGGGCGCGGCGGGGAAGTGATCCTCGATATGAACGCGTACATTCACGAGTCGGACGGCCTGTTCCTGTATATTTTCACGACGGGCAAGCCGGAGGACAGGATGACGGTATCGCTCTCCGCGGATCTGAACAAATGGTACGAGGTTGAGATCAAGAGCAGGGATTTTACGGCACTCGGCAATTACGCCAACATCCCCGCAAAATCCAACCCGCGCTATGTGAAGATCAAAGACCGGAGCGAGACGGGAAGCGGGATCTGCATCGATGCCGTGGTGGCATTTGACGCGGAGCCGATCATCAAGACGGCCGCCGGCAACCAGGCCAAGAAGAAATGGTATGAGAAGCTCGGGATGACGAAGAAGAGCGCGACGGTGATGTGCGCGTGTATCGTGTCGGTTCTTGTGATCGTCATTGTGCTCAACGCGATCCGGAAGATCAACCGGTTCCGCCGCCGCAGGAGCAGGAAACTCCGCCTTGTGTACAGCAGGGAACGCGGTGACAGACGAGGTGACGGAAGCGAAGAGGGCAACGGAGAGAACGGAGAGTAACAATGCAGATGCAGCAGTTATCCATATTTGATATGCAGGCGGAACGGGCGCCGAAATCGATGCCTCTCGCGGGGCGCGTACGCCCGAAGACGCTCGAGGAGTTCGTGGGGCAGGAGCACCTGCTCGGACCGGGGTGCATGCTCCGCAATCTGATTGAGAACGACAGGATTTCCTCGATGATCTTCTGGGGCCCGCCCGGCGTCGGCAAGACGACGCTCGCGAGCATCATCGCGGGGCAGACCAAATCGGAATTCATCAATTTCAGCGCGGTGACAAGCGGGATCAAGGAGATCAAGGACGTTATGAAACAGGCGGAGGACGCGACGCTTCGCGGCATCCGGACCGTTCTGTTCGTGGATGAGATCCATCGCTTCAACAAGGCGCAGCAGGACGCGTTCCTGCCGTACGTTGAGAAGGGCAGCATCGTCCTGATCGGCGCGACCACGGAAAATCCTTCCTTCGAGGTCAACGGCGCTTTGCTGTCGCGCTGCAAAGTATTTGTCCTGAAGCCGCTCACGGAGGACAATATCGTCGCGCTTCTCACGCATGCGCTCACGTCGAAGGACGGCTTCGGCGAGAACAATGTGAAGATGAGCGAGCGGCAGATCCGCGCGATCGCGGCATTTGCGAACGGCGACGCGAGAACGGCGCTCAACACGCTCGAGATGGCGGTGCTGAACGGCAACATCAGCGCGGACGGCATCGAGGTCACGGACGAGCAGGTGGAGCAGTGCATCAGCCGCAAATCGCTCCTGTACGACAAGAGCGGGGAGGAGCACTACAACCTGATCTCCGCGCTTCACAAATCGATGCGCAACTCCGACCCCGACGCTGCGGTCTACTGGGCGCTTCGAATGCTCGAGAGCGGGGACGATCCGCTGTATATCGCGAGACGGATGGTCCGCTTTGCGAGTGAGGATATCGGGTTGGCGGACTCGAACGCGCTTGCGGTGGCGATCAATGTGTACCAGGCGTGCCACTATCTGGGCGTGCCCGAGTGCAATGTGCACATCGCACACGCGGCGACCTACCTGGCGATGGCACCGAAGTCGAACGCACTCGAGGTGGCCTGCATGGAGGTCAACGAGGATCTGAGAAACAGCCGTTCGGAGCCGGTTCCGCTGTGGATCCGCAACGCGCCGACGAAGCTGATGTCCGACCTTCACTACGGGGAAGGATATATGTACGCCCACAACTATGAGGGCGCTCTGACGCCGATGAAGTGTCTTCCCGAGTCGCTCGAGGACCGCGAGTACTACCGCCCGAAGCAGTCGGGCGACGAGGCGGCGGTCGCGAAGCGGCTGGAGGAGATCAAGCGCTGGAAGGCGGAACACCGCGGCGAGGTGTTGCCTGTCGGCGGGGACGAGTAAAACCGGAAGCACGGGAGGAAACCATGGAAACGCGAGTTGCCGTGATCAGTATCATTGTGGAAAATACGGAGTCGGCGGAGAGGCTCAACTCCATCCTTCACGAGTACGGCCGGTACATCATCGGACGGATGGGGTTACCTTACCGCGAGTGCGGGATCAACATCATCTGCGTCGCAGTGGACGCGCCGCAGGATGTCATCTCCGCGCTGTCCGGCAAGATCGGGCGGTTGCCGGGAGTGACAGGCAAGACGGCTTACTCCAATGTGATCCGCAAGGTCGACTGAATATTCGACGGAGTATTTTGCGAGGGTATGAGGAACCGGTGCGCGGCAGCGCAGCGGGGCATTGAAATGGCCGCGGGGCGGCCGTTCGGGAAGGAGGCAGGCATGATTTCAATCGTCAACTACAGGGAACGCTATCAGAGCGATGTCGAAGCGCTGGATCCGGAGATGGCTGCGGAGATTGCCCGCCACGCGGATGTATGTCGGGACACGATATGCATCGCGCTCTCGGACGGACAGTTTGCCGGCGCCGGACTGATCGCGGAGACAAACCCGTACCGCGTGACCGAGGACGAGGAGTGGCAGTACTATCGCGCGGAGTTTCGCGCAGTCCCCGGGATTGAGGACGAGGCGGAGGTCTCAATCACGCTGCTCGAGGAGCTTCAGTACCGTTTCGGAAGGCTGCGCGGGCGCGACGGCCGCAAGCCGGTGCTGCGCGTGTGGGTGAGCGCGGAGGATACGGCGTACACGGAGCTTTTGTTTGACGAGGGCTTCCGCGTGGGCAACGTGATGACCGTGATGACGCGCGCGATCGACGAGACGGATGAGATTCTCAAGGACGAGCCGCAGGAGCCCGAGGACAACCGCGGGCCGGCGTACGAGCCCGAGCCGTCGTTTGACGTGGAGGCCGCGAGCGTGTGGCGCGACGACGGTGCCTATGCGACGGACGATGTCGACGATACGGAAATCCGGGAATTTTACGATTCGCCGGAGGAGTGGAAGTCTTATTTTGAGGTTAACGCGCGCAGCTTCGGGCAGCCCGACAGCGAGAACGAGATGCGCTTCCGGCTGGGCAATCCCGACTGCCACGTGTGGGTCGCGATACTTGACGACGCGCTTGTCGCGGCCGTTTCCGTGTGGCCGATCGGGGACGGCGTGTACGCCACGGAGAACATTTTCTGCGACCCGAAGCACCAGAGGCATGGCATCACGACGAAGCTTCTCGCGTACGCGCTCGGCAAGCTCTACGACCAGGGTGCGGTAGCCGCGAGACTGACGGTGTACGGGGACAACCTGCCGGCGATCCGGCTGTACCGGAAGTTCGGCTACTCGGTCGCATATGAGCTGCTGGAAATGCACTATTTCGGTAAGGAGGACCGCGCATAACGATGAGAACGTTTCTGGTCACGGGTATGAGTTGCGCTGCGTGCAGCGCCAGAGTGGAGAAGGCGGTTTCGGGTGTTCCCGGGGTGGATTCCTGTGCCGTCAATCTGCTGACGGGAACGGTTGTCGTCGAGGGCAACGCCGCGGACGAGAGCATCGTGGCGGCGGTGGAGAAGGCCGGGTACGGTTGCCGGCCGAAGAAGGAGAACTCCGGTCCGGTCCGGGGTGATGAGACGGATCATGCCGACGAGGAGGAACAATACGCGGCGGGCAGCGGCGACAGGGAGCTTCGCATGCTGCGGCGCTGTCTGGTCCTCTCCGTCGGTTTTGTGTTGGTTCTGATGTACATTTCGATGGGGTATCATATGTTTTCCGCGCCGCTGCCCGGATGGCTGCGGAAACCTTCCGTGAACGCCCTGTGTCAAATGGCTCTCGCGCTGATCGTCATGGCGATCAACTTCCGCTTCTTCCGAAACGGGGCGCGCGGTGTGCTCCACGGTGCACCGAACATGGACACGCTTGTCGCGATGGGCTCGTTCGCGTCCTTTGCTTACAGCGTGGCGGTCACCTTGCGGATATTGCAGGGAGGCGGGCACGAGCTGCTCGGCGATCTGTACTATGATTCCGCGGCGATGATCCTCGCGCTGATCACGGTCGGCAAGACGTTGGAGGCGTACTCGAAGGGCCGCACGACCGACGCACTCAAGGGACTGTACGATCTCGCGCCGAAGCAGGCGCGGCTGATCCGGGACGGGGAGAGCGTCACGGTGCCGGTCGCGGAGGTACGCGTCGGCGATGTGTTTGAGGTGTTCCCGGGGGACGCGATCCCCGCGGACGGCGTTGTGCTGGAGGGCGAGAGCGCGATCGACGAGTCGGCGCTGACCGGCGAGAGCATCCCTGTGGACAAGCTGCCGGGCGATGCTGTGGCGACCGCGACGATGAACCGCTCCGGGCACCTTGTGTGCCGCGCGACGGCGGTCGGCGAGGACAACACGCTCTCGAAGATCATCCGCATGGTGAGCGACGCTACGGCGACGAAGGCTCCGATCGCGAAGACGGCGGACCGCGTCGCGGGTGTGTTTGTTCCCGTGGTGATCGCGATCGCGGCGATCACGGTTGTCATATGGCTGCTCGTCGGACAGAGCTTCGGCTATGCATTGGCGAGAGGTGTATCCGTGCTCGTCATCAGCTGCCCGTGTGCACTCGGACTCGCGACGCCGGTGGCCATCATGGTCGGCAGCGGCGTCGGCGCAAAACACGGGATCCTTTACAAGAACGCGACGGCGCTCGAGCAGTGCGGACGCACGGAGGTTGTTGCTTTCGATAAGACGGGAACGATCACCGAGGGCGAGCCGAAGGTGACCGCGATCATTCCGGCGGACGGTGTCGCGGAGGAGGAACTGCTTCGCTACGCATTCCTTGCGGAGCAGTTCAGCGAGCACCCGATCGCACGCGCGATCCTCGCGCGGTGCCGGGAGCAGATCGGGGCGGAGATGTCCTGCGGGACGGACGGTTGCGATGCGCCGGAGTCGTTCAAAGCGCTCTCCGGCAGCGGCATCAGCGCCGTGTATCGCGGGAAGAACCTGATCGGCGGCAATATAAGCCTGCTGGGCGATCTCGTGCCGAAGGCAGCCGCGGAGAGAGCGGAGGAGGAATCGCGGAAAGGCGGAACGCCCGTATTTTTCGCATACGACGGGCGATACCTCGGAACAATCGTCGTGGCGGACACACTTCGCGCGGACAGCGCCGGGGCGATCGGGCTTCTTCGGAAAATGGGAATCACCGCGGTGTGCGTGACCGGCGACCGGAGGGCGACCGCGGAGGTGATCGCGTCGCGTGCAGGAATCTCCGAGGTGCGCGCGGAAGTGCTGCCGGACGGCAAACAGCAGGTGATCCGCGAGCTGCAGCAGCGTGACGTCGGAGAAGACGGGAAGTCTTCCGGACGCATCGTGGCGATGGTCGGCGACGGGATTAACGACGCGCCCGCTCTGACGGCGGCGGACATCGGCATTGCGATCGGCGCGGGTACGGAGATCGCGATCGACGCGGGCGATGTGGTCGTGATGAACCGGCGGCTCACCGACGTGTGTGCGGCGATCGATCTCGGGCGGAGCACGCTCCGCGTCATCCGCCAGAATCTGTGGTGGGCGTTTTTCTACAACATAATCGGCATCCCGCTGGCAGCGGGTGCGTTCATCCGGCTGTTCGGCTGGGAGATGAACCCGATGTTCGGCGCGGCGGCGATGAGTCTGTCGAGTTTCTGCGTCGTGATGAATGCGCTGCGCCTCAACCGCTGGCGGTATCCGGAGGCCGCGGAGAGCGGAGCGGAAGCCGCGGAGATGAGCGTATCGGAGAACGAAACGGAACACGGTGAAACCGCGGAAGACCGCGGGACCGGCATAGAGTCTGAGAACAGGGAGGATACAAAAATGAAGGAAGTTGTGTTGCAGGTGAAGGGTATGATGTGTATGCACTGCGAGGCGCGCGTGAAGAAGTGCCTGGAGGAGATCCCGGGCGTGAGCGGGGCGGTTGTGAGCCACGAGAAGGGCACCGCCGTCGTCACCGCGGAGGAGTGTGTCTCCGAGGCCGCTCTCGCGGCTGCAGTGGTCGCGCAGGGCTACGAGGTGCTGTGATAAAGCAAGGGGCGTAAGGAACCCGCGCCGCAAGTATTTATTGCATTTGCCGGAGTAAGATTATATAATGAATTCAGCCGCGAGTGCATTGCGGAGATCCGCATCGCTCCGGCGAAATATACGAACGGAGGGGTTTACAATGTTGGAGAGTATTTTGAAGCGTTTGCTTCGGAGAAAAGTGGAACAGAAGGTCGAGAATGTTGTAGAGGATGCGCTGGATTCAGCGTTCAAGAGCAATCCCAATGCGGCACAGCAGGCGGCTCCCGCGACACCGGTCAGCCCGTCCGTTGGGGCGGCCAACAGTTTCGTGACGCAGACGGCGCCGACGGAGGATGACTGGGACACCGAGTACAACCATGATATCAATTACTTCCGCCCGATCCTGCAGGCGAATTTTCCGGAGTATACGATCGAGGAGAATGTTCCTTTCGCACAGATTGTGCCCGGCACGAACTTCAAGTATCCGCCGTACACGTTTGTGATGCGCAAGAACGGCCAGATCGCGCTCGTCATCTCGCTGCAGAGCAAGTATTCCTACAAGAAGGGCCTGCACACCTGGTGCGAGTGGAAGGCACAGCTTAAGCATATCAATTTCTTTATCGAGTACCCGGATCGTCCGGAGTACGTGATTGACCGGGTTCGTCAGAATCTGTCTTTCTGACCGGGTCCGTTGGTTCGGTAAAGTGAGAAGAACGCATATGATTGCACCTGCAGCGGGCGCAGCATGGTCCTTGTGGTACTTTGCAGGTAGTCGGCCATGTATCGTTCGGTAAGATTAGAAATTTTCTAATCTTTAAGGTTTTCTTCTCTTTACAATCGGCTCACCGGAAGGCACTGCCTTTCCGGTGGGCGAATAATGACGCCGCTTCGGGCGGCACATTGGCGGAAAATGGTGTGGGATGTCTGTGCTCACGGAATTCCCGCGGGGGCGCGTGCGCCGGCCGCGGCGGGGCAGAGCTTCTCACACTTCGTGTTCCTGAGGGATCGCCGGATGCGCGCTTCCTCTAAGCACCGCGCGTCGCGGGTGATGTCGGAGGAGTGCGCTATGGAGTTTTTGGAGGGGCTGGTCAACCCCGGGGTGTGGGACGAGTATTACACGTACTGCGCCGGCCGGGATTTCATCACGAAGACCGAGCTTAAGAGCATGCGCCGGAAGATCGACCGCGAAGAGTATCTGCCGACCGTCACGCGCTGGCTTGAGGAGAGGCATTTTCCGCCCGCGCACCGCAAGGTGATCAGCAAGATGGGGACGGACAAGAAGCGCATTGTGTACACGTACGATGCGGGTGAGAGCCTGCTCCTGAAGATTGTCGCACACCATTTGCACGAGTACGACGGACTGTTCGCGCCGAACCTGTTCTCGTTCCGCACGGACAGCGGCGTGCGCAGAGCGATGACGTACCTGCGCGAGCAGCCGGATATGTCGAAACGCTACGTGTACAAGGCCGATATTCACGACTATTTCAACTCGGTCGATCCCGGGCGGATCCTGCCGATGGTGCGGGATGCACTCGGCGGAGAGCCGCTTCTGTGCGGTCTGATCGAGGAGTTGCTCACGAACCCTTACGTGTACCGCGACGACACCCTCGTCGAGGAGCGCAAGGGCATCATGGCGGGCGTGCCGGTTTCCTCGTTTCTGGCCAACCTGTACCTGAGCGAGATGGACTGGCATATGCACCGCGAGGGCGTGCTTTACGCGCGTTACGCGGACGACATCATCGTGTTTGCGGACAGCGCGGAGGAGCTTGCGCGGCACAAGGCGTACATCCTTGACACGCTGGAGAGACTGGGGCTCACGATCAACCCGAAGAAGGAGTTCGAGAGCCTGCCCGGCGAGCCGTGGACCTTCCTCGGCGTGACTTGCCGCGACGGAGTGTACGACGTGTCGGAGGCCTCCGTCGAGAAGATGAAGGGGAAAATGCACCGCAAGGCGCGCCGCTTCCGCCGGTTGATCACGCGCGGCAAAAAGCCGCTTTCGGAGGAGGACGCGATCCGTCGTTTCATCCGCGTCTTCAACATCAAATTTTACGAGAACAGCTCGGACAACGAGCTGACCTGGGCGCGATGGTTTTTCCCGATCATCACGACCTCCGGTTCGCTGGCGGTGCTTGACCGCTATATGGTGCAGTGCGCGCGCTACATCCGGACCGGCAAATATTCAAAAGCCAACTACCGGCTTCGCTATGAGACGATCAAGTCGTACGGCTTCCGGAGTCTCGTCCACGAGTACTACCGCGGACAGAACGGGGCGAAGGAGACGGTGGGAAGAGCGGATCCCGCGGGACACCCGGACGGGGATCCGGAGGAAGAGAGGTGAGGACGGGCACGCAGCCCGTTGTCAGAGGAGGAGAACAGAATGTCTGTATTTCGTAAAATGATACTGCTCGGCATATGCCTGGCGTGCATCCTTGCGGCGGTCGCCTGCGAGAAGGGCGGCGGAAGCGGGGATCCGACACCGACGCCGACCAACGCGGTCACGATCACCGCAGAGCCGACGCCGACGGTCGAGCCCACGGCTGAACCGACCGCGGAACCAACGGCGGAGCCCACACCGGTTCCGACCGAGGAGCCGACGCCCACGCCGGAGCCCACCGCAGAGCCCACACCGGAGCCGACTGCGGAACCGACTGCGGAACCGACGCCGGAGCCCACGCCGGAATTGACGGCAGAGCCCACGCCGGAATTGACGGCAGAACCCACGCCGGAATTGACTGCGGAGCCTACGCCCGAGCTGACTGCGGAGCCTACGCCCGAGCTTACGGCAGAGCCGACGCCCACGGATGTTCCGACACCTACACCGACCGTGGTCGCGGAGGAGACATACCGGCTTCCGGGCCTTGTGTACATCACGAGCGCGGACGGCATTTTCCTCGAGCCGATGCTCGATTCGAAGCAGCTGGACAGCGTTCAGGTCGGCGAGTTTGTGGCGCTCGAGCTGGACACCAGCGTGTTTGACAACGACGACTGGTACCGCGTGCGGTACCGCAACAATATGATCGGTTACCTGCGCAAGACTTCGACGACCGAGGAGATCCCGGCCTCGTGCATCGTGTTCGGCCGCGTGCTGCCGGTCGCGGATGACTGGGTTTCCCTGTGCGACGCGATCCGGGAAGATTACTGGACTTCACACACCGCGGATTCACAGGACCGCTACACGGAGCAGAAGGCCGCAAGCGACGAGAAGGCGATCGCGGAGTACCGCGCAAAATACACATTTACCGAGGGTAGGAACGATCACAAGTTCTGTGAGCTGACGTACGCGGGGATCACGTCCACGAAGCTTTTCGTCAACCCGAACATCGACGGCCCGAACTTCGTGGCGTACGGCTACGATGCGGAGGGAGAGATGGTGTACCTGCAGGAGTTCATCCTGACCGACGAGGAGGGCGCGACGCCGTACGACAGCCTGCGGATCGCCACCGACCAGTACGGGAACCGCGTCAAGGAGTATGAGTTCGTACTCAACGGTGACAACCGCGTGCTGATCTTCGGCGAAGAGCATGCGCCCGAGGCGGTGCTGACCTACCATTACAACGAGGATATCCTGCTGAGGACGCCGTACTGCCGCCTGGATATGAACTACGACGAGCAGCAGCGGATGACCGGGATCGTGATGACGATCACGGGTGACACCTCGTACCGGTACAACACATTTTTCGAGTACGACAAGGACGGCGAGCTCGTGCGCATGGTGGAGATCGCCGAGAGTGCCTCGGACGGCAGCTGGTCGGTGAAATCCGGGCACGAGAGGATCAAAAACAATTGACGGCGGATGATGCGGTCACAAGCGAAAGAACAGTGGGAACGCCTGTTTCGGGCGTTCCCTTTTTCATTTTCCGGAGCGCGAAAAATCAAAGTGTATTTTTGTATACAATTTTTTATTTTGTATTTACAAAACCGTCGAGCGGTGGTATTCTATGTCCTGTGAGTCGTCGGGGCAGCGTTTCGCTGTCGTGTGAGATCGCCGCGGTTGTTTGGTCCGCGCCGGCGTAGAAAGACCGCGCGATGGCGCGGAAACGGAGGATTGATATGATAAGGATTGGTATTATCGGCTACGGTAACCTCGGTCGCGGCGTCGAGTGCGCGATCAAGCAGAATGCGGATACCGAGCTTGCAGCGGTGTTCACGAGACGTGATCCGCAGACCGTGAAGGTGATGACGCCCGGCGTTCCGGTTGTGTCCGTGGCGGATGTGGCGGATTGGAAGGACAAGATCGATGTGATGATCATCTGCGGCGGCAGCGCGACGGATCTTCCGAAGCAGACGCCGGAGTATGCGAAGCTTTTCAACGTGGTTGACAGCTTCGACACGCACGCACGCATTCCGGAGCATTTTGCGAATGTCGATGCGGCGGCGAAGGCTGCAGGCAAGGTGGCGCTCATCTCGTGCGGCTGGGATCCGGGTATGTTCTCCCTGAACCGCCTGTACGCGAACTGCATCCTGCCGGACGGCAAGGATTACACGTTCTGGGGCAAGGGCGTGAGCCAGGGCCATTCCGACGCGATCCGTCGGGTTCCGGGCGTGAAGAACGGCAAACAGTACACCGTGCCGGTTGAGGCGGCTCTCGAGGCCGTGCGCGCCGGCAAGGATCCGGAGCTGACGACGCGCGAGAAGCACACGAGAGAGTGCTTCGTGGTGCTCGAGGAGGGCGCTGACGCGGCGGCTGTGGAGCAGGCGATCAAGACGATGCCGAACTATTTCGCAGACTATGACACGACGGTTCACTTCATCTCCGAGGAGGAGCTTGCGCGCGATCACGCGGGTATCCCTCACGGCGGTTTCGTGATCCGCACCGGCAAGACCGGCTGGAACGGCGAGAACCGCCACGTCATCGAGTACAGCCTGAAGCTCGACTCGAACCCGGAGTTCACGTCGTCCGTCATCGTGGCGTACGCACGCGCGATCGCGAGACTCTCGAGCGAGGGCGTGAGCGGCTGCAAGACCGTGTTCGACATTGCACCGGCGTACCTGAGCCCGCTGAGCGGCGACGAGATCCGTGCGCACCTGCTGTAATATGGCATTGCAATTAACCGGGAACGGTTGTATTATGGAGAATACAGAGAGGCACGCCGTGTCAGCGGCGTGCCTTTTTTCTTAGAAAAAGGAGACGGAAAATGAGTCTGTTTTTACCGGATGGAGGAACCATCGGCTTCGTCGCACCGTCGTTCGGGTGTGCGACCGAGCCTTACAAAACAACGTTTGACAACGCGCTTCGGCAATTCCGGGAGCGCGGATTTACATTGGTGCTCGGGCCGAACTGTTACCGGGCCGACGGCATCGGGATCTCGGCGCCGCCCGCAGAGTGCGCGGCCGAGCTTACGGAGATGTTCGGAAGAGAGGACATCGACGTTTTGATGGCATGCGGCGGCGGGGAGATGATGTGCGAGACGATCGGCTGTGTCGACTGGGACAAGATCCGTGCGGCGAAGCCGAAGCTGCTGATGGGCTACTCGGACATCACGAATTTCATTTTTCCTTATGTCACGGCATGCGGCGGCTATGGGATCTACGGACCGAGTGCGGCCGCGTTCGGCATGGAGCCGTGGCACGCGTCGATCGGACACGCGCTTGACCTTCTGCAGGGCAGGATCGACACGGTTTCGAGCTACGATTCGTGGCAGGGGATCGAGGACGGACTCAAGGATGAGGAGCATCCGCTCGCGCCGTACAACTGCCTGCAGACCGCCGGAATGCGCAAGTATATTAAGGGGACTACAGGTGTAGAACAAACCGCCGGAACCCTCAGCTTTGAGGGGCGTCTGGTGGGTGGTTGCCTCGACTGTCTTCAGGTTCTGTGCGGTACGCCGTATGCGGACCCGGTGGGATACGCGGAGGCGCATAAGGACGAGGGGATCGTGTGGGTTCTGGAGAGCTGCGACCTCAATGTCTTCTCCATCCGAAGGGCGCTGTGGCAGCTTCGCGAGGCCGGGTGGTTTGCGAATGTGAAGGGCTTCCTGATCGGGCGTCCGCTATGCTACGGGCAGGAGATGATGGGGCTTGACCAGTACCGCGCGGTCATCGACATACTCGGCGATCTCGGCGCACCGATCGTGATGGACGCGGACATCGGCCACCTTCCGCCGCAGATGCCTCTTCTTATGGGCAGCCTTGCGAGCGTGACGGCGGATGAGAAGCTTACGATCACGATGAAAATGTGACGGTAACGGACGGGAGAGTGCGATGAGCGAGCTCACGATGAGACAATGTAACCTGTGCCCGCGGGGCTGCGGCATCGACCGCGAAACGCGGCACGGCGTGTGCGGCTGCGGCGCGGTGATGCGCGTGGCGCGCGCGGCGCTCCATATGTGGGAGGAGCCGTGTCTGAGCGGGGAGAGAGGCTCGGGGGCCGTTTTCTTCGCGGGGTGTCCGCTGCACTGCATTTTCTGCCAGAACGCCGCCATAAGCGGCGGTGACACCGGCAGGGCGTACACGCCCGAAGAGCTTGCAGGGGAGATGATGAGACTGCAGAGCGAGGGCGCCGCGAACATCAATCTCGTGACGGCGGGCCAGTGGGCGACCGGAGTGCACGAGACGATCGCGATCGCGCGGGAGCGAGGCCTCACGCTGCCCGTCGTGTGGAACTCGAGCGGCTACGAGAGCGAGGAGACACTCGCCCTGCTGAGGGACGACATCGATATCTACCTCCCGGATCTGAAGTATGTGAGTGATGAGCTTGCGCAGCATTTTTCGCATGCGAAGGATTATCCGGAGGTAGCGAAACGGGCAATCGCGCGGATGGTCGAGGCGGCCGGTGAGCCGGCGTTTGACGGGGACGGCTATATGACGCGCGGCGTGATCGTGCGCGTGTTGGTGCTCCCGGGGCACCGCGATGAGGCGTGCGAGGTGATCCGGTACCTGCACGGGACATACGGCGACCGCATATACATCAGTATCCTGAACCAGTACACGCCTCCGGCGGAGAAGCTTCCCTACCCGGAGCTGAACCGCAGGCTGACGCGCTACGAGTACGACAGGGTTGTGGAGATGGCCCGCGAGCTTCCCGTGAACAACGGTTTCATCCAGGTCGGGGCCACCGCGTCGGAGAGTTTTATCCCGGAGTTTGACACGGGAGAGGGACGTTAAGAGCGGCAAGCCGCGGGCGTCACGGGAAATTAACGGGATGCACACGCATTTTTCGTTTTTTTGAGCCTGTTTTGACTCTCGAGTGCATTGCATTTTGTTTTATATCGTGATAAACTATGAAAGCCTGTATACAGGTGAAGAATATGAAACCCGCGAGGTGCGGGCGGAGGTTTACTATGAGCATTGAGAACAGACTTGCGGCGAAGAAGCGCAGCGCAAAGGCGAGACGTAACGCGAAATTGAAAACGGCGGCGGAGCTCGGTGTGATCATTCTGATCCCCGTAGCGATCCTTGTCGTTATTCTTTTGATTTGGTACAGCTCCATTCCGCTGTACAGCCGCGGGATTGACAGTAAGGGTAACATTAAGAGATATAACCTGAGCAAGAACGTACAACTCGCCGATCTGGATGCGATCGCGACGAACGTTTCGTATGACAAATACAAGCCGACGGATACCGCGATCGAGGACGCTATCGTTGAGGCGCTGGAGTCGAAGGTGACCGCGGAGAAGAAAGCCACAGGCGAGGATGACTTGGAGGAGCCGTTGATCGTGACATCCACCTCGAGCAGAGCGGATGGCGACGACACGACGACTGCGGGCGATGATGCGAAGGCTGCCGACGATGCGAAGGCTGCCGATGACACCACGACCACGGGCGACGATGCGAAGACCGAAGACGGCGAGACCGATGCCGAGAAGAAGACCGATGCCGAGAAGAAGAAAGAAGAGTATCTTGCAATGCTCACGGATGAGAACGTGGAGAAGTATTTCAAGGAAGTCCTCGGCGAGAAGTACGAGCATACCGTGGCAGGCTACCGCTCGTATATCTCCGACAAGCTTCAGCTGGACAGCTTTAACAAAAACGCGACGAAGGACATCCTCGAGTATCTGGAGAAGAACTCCGTGGTTAAGGAGATGCCTTCCAAGCGTTTTATGGAGAACTGGCTGAAGATCACGGAAAATGATTCCGTGAGAGAGTACGAGAACGCAAAGAACTTCTACCAGAGCTACGGCATTGATTTCAGCGGCTCGATCTACGACTACTTCGACACGAGAGAGGACGAGGAGAGAGCGAACGGCGTATCCTCCGAGGAATTCTACAAGCAGTACATCGAAAAAGAGTCGAAGGAGCGTGTGACGGATTTCGTCCTCCTGCTCGCAGCGTTTGATAAGCTCGGTCTTAAATACGACCAGAGTGAGGTTGATGCATATATCAGCGAGCACTATTCGTCCAAGGAAGAGGCGACCAAGGAGTACGGCAGTTCGTATCTCGCACTCTACTGGAGAGTGGACACGGCACTGAATACGCTCAAGGAGCGCATCCACACGACGGCGGCCAACTGATCGAACGGCGCGTCGGCGCAGGCCGCAGGATTTATTTGCAGACATAAGAAAGAGAGGTCATCGGACCTCTCTTTTTTGTGTTCTTTTCGATTGTCGGATCAGCTGCAAGGCCATGCTGCTAGGCCCCGGAAGGGACTGCCGGTTCAGTCGAACAATCCGCTTATGGAGATGGAGAGCAGAAGGTAATCGCCGTCCTCCAGAGAAACCTTTCCCCGGTAGCTGAATATGCATCGTGTATAGGTGCCGCCGGCTCCGATATCCCCTTCCAGCAGCAGATTGGTTTTTCTTCCGTTGATCTTGATGTGGTACACAGGTCCGAGATCCGTGTCAACCTTCTCACCGATGGTGAAGTTGCTCAGCGAATAGTTTTTACCTTCGGGGTTGACGTCCAGGAGGAATTCCGAGAAGCGGATCCGGCTGTCGTTCGTCTGGAATATCAGCGACTCCAGCGGGATCGCGGAGATGCCCCGGTCGGATATCACCTTATAGCTATAGTAATACTCGACGGGATCCGTTCCGGTCTCGTTTTTATCCGGACCATTCGGAATTTCGTCCGAAACGATTGCTTCGTTCTTCGGTTCATCGGGATTATCCGCGTTCTTATCGTGCGGGTCATCCTGCAGATTTTTATCGTTGCTTATGAATTTATCTCCGCCGAGATACGTGGAAGAAGGATCGGGAGTGTCGAGGTTGGCGTCCGCGGTGCCGGTCAGCGTGGGAGCGATCGTTTCCGTAGACAGAGGATATCCCCCGGAATCCCCCTTCTTCTTGCTCAGGAACAGACTCGAGGTCATCGCGAGAAGCACGCCGACGATGAGTACGGCAGCGGCGACGCCGGAGAGGGACACGATGATCTGTCTCCGGTTGTCCGCGAGGTACGCGAGAACGCGGTTGCGTTTCTTCTGCGTCTTCGGAGCTGCTTCCCGGTTGGGCTCCTGCGTCTTCGGAGCTGCTTCCCGGTTGATCTTCGCCAGGATGCGGGGCATCAGATCCGGCGCCTGTTGCCTGGCGTATTCGGCAAATGCCCTTTCCCATTCGGGAGTCTGCGGTATGTCACCGATGTCCGCGGGATCGATCTCGCGATCCGGGGAGATATCGTCGGGATCCGGGCATATCAATTGTTCGTCCGGAACAACAGTCCCGAAGCGGTCATCGTTATCGGTCATATCCGCACCTCCTTATCTTATTGACGGCCTCGCGGTAAATCCACGCGACCGTGCCCTGCGGTTTACCCACAGCCTCCGCGATCTCGCGGAAGGTGAGACCCATCAGGTGTTTCATGGAAACGATCTCGCGCTCGCCCGGTGTCATCAGGGCAAGCACCTGTTCCACGGCAATCTCGTTGATGATGTCGTCGGCGTTCGACGGAACCGCGCCGATATCGGTCTCCTCTGCAGTGTCGATGGAGATCAGACGGCTGTTGGCGCGGAAATGGTCGATCGCGCGGTTGCGGGCCATCGTCGCGAGGTACCCCTTGTGCCCGTTGCCGGGACGGTAGGCGGGAGGGGATTCCCAGAGCTTCAGAAACAGATCGGCCGTGATGTCCTCTGCGTCCTCTCGCTGCGGGATCACGGAACTCACAACCTGAAAAAGATACGCGGAATACTCGGTGTATATGCGCATCAGGCCATCTTGCTCGCGTCGCCGGATCGCCTCCAGGCAATCGGCAAACTCCCGGTCTGTCATGGAATCTCCTTCCCCGAAACCGTGCTCTTCCCGGGCGAAGTACATACCGGATGAAGCCCTTGTTGACCTAGATACGGAACGGTTTCGTATTTTTATGGACATTTTTTCGGTTCTTTCGAACCGGGTCCGAACTGTCGATAAGTATACAGCATTTAACAATAAGTGTATTCCTAATGACATTGAAAATCAAGCGAAATCCCTTTACCTTGGAGGAGTAGTTCGGTAAAGCGGGCGTCGCGACGCCTGCGGAAAGGCGGAAATATGTACGATATCAAAGGAAAATGGGCACTGATCACGGGCGCGGCCCGCGGTATCGGTTTTCTCACGGCGCAGTTCATGGCGCGCCAGGGGTGCAACCTGATCCTGCACAGCCGCAGTCTTGAGCATACGGAGAAGGTGATGCGCGAGGTGAGAGCGTACGGCGTACAGGCGTACGCGGTCGAGGCGGACCTCGGGGACCTCGACGCGGTGAAGCGCATGTGCGAGGAGATCGACGGGCTTGAGGTGCCGGTCGATATCGTCCTCAACAACGCGGGGCTGCAGATCGCATACCGGAAGAATTATTTTGCGACGCCGGTCGAGGATTACACGGTCAGCTTCGCGGTCAACACGATCGCGCCTGCCGTCATATGTTATCATTTTATGCCGAAAATGATCGCCCGCGGGACCGGGCGTATTGTCAATACAACGAGCGGTATCGCGCTCGACGTGTGCCAGGCGGGGTACTCCGCGAGCAAGGCGGCGCTCGACAAGATTACGATCGATCTCGGGTCGACCGTGCAGGGCACCGACGTGATGATCAACCTGGCCGATCCCGGCTGGTGCAGAACCGATCTCGGCGGTCCGGGCGCACCGAACGCGCCGGAGACGACGATCCCCGGCATTGTCGTCGGTGTCTTCGCGGACGACAAAAAATCCGGCCGTCATCTCTCCGCGCAGTCGTTCACGGGAATGACCATCGAGGCGGCGGTCCGCAAATGCGAGGCGGAGTTCGACAGCCCGTACGCGATGTGACGCGGCAGGACGGCTGTTGTGCGGACCCGTGAGGGATCCGCACAAGGGATGGGAAATTGATAAAAGAATAAGGCGATCGGCCTGATGAGAAAGGGGTTACGGATGAACAATTTCGATTTTTACGCACCAACTTATTTTGCGTTTGGCAAGGACCAGGAGAACCGCGCGGGCGAGCTCGTGAAGCGCTTCGGCGGAACGAAGGTTCTGATCCACTACGGCGGCGGCAGCGTGGTCCGCTCGGGTCTGCTCGACCGTGTGAAGGCGTCTTTGGAGAAGGAGGGCATCGCGTACGCGGAGCTCGGCGGCGTGAAGCCGAATCCGCGCAGCGGACTTGTGTACGAGGGCATTGATCTGTGCCGGAAGGAGGGCGTGGACTTCCTGCTCGCCGTGGGCGGCGGAAGCACGATCGACTCCTCCAAGGCGATCGCCGCGGGCGTTCTGTACGACGGCGATTTCTGGGATTTCTATTGCGGCAAAGCGTTCGTGAAGCAGGCGCTTCCGGTCGGTACCGTGCTGACGATCGCGGCGGCCGGCAGTGAGGGCAGCGGCGACAGCGTGATCACGAAGGAGGAGGGAATGTTCAAGAGAGGAACCGGAAGCAACGCGCTCCGTCCGAAGTTCAGCATCCTGAACCCGGCTCTCACGCAGACACTTCCCCCGCATCAGACGGCAGCCGGCATCACGGATATCATGGCGCATCTGTACGAGCGCTACATCACGAGAACAACGGAGGTCGAGGTGACCGACCGTATGATCGAGGCGCTTATGATGACGCTGATCCACGAGGGACCGCGCGTGATCGAGAACCCGAACAACTACGAGGCGCGCGCCAACATTATGTGGGCGGGCATGATGGCGCACAACAACTCCTGCGGCGTGGGACGCAGCCAGGACTGGATCAGCCATATGATGGAGCACGAGCTTTCCGCACTGTACGACTGTGCGCACGGCGCGGGACTCGCCGTGGCAATGCCGGCGGTGTTCTCCTACGAGCTGCCGCACGCGATGATGCGCTTCGCGCAGGTGGCCAACCGCGTCTGGGGATGCCCGATGGATTTTGCGAATCCGGAGTCGACCGCGAAGGCCGGCATCGAGGCTCTCCGCAACTTCCTCACTTCCCTCGGCATGCCTCGCACGATCGGAGAGCTCGGCGGGAGCGAGGCGGATATCGCGAAGCTCACGGAGGTGCTCTGCTACGGCGACGGCGGCAACGGGACCATCAACGGTTTCCTCAAGCTCGATGCGGTGCAGTGTGCGGAGATCTACCGCGCGATGCTGTAAGATTTTCCGCGGAATATAAGGTTAAACGGAGCATAAGCCGTTTGACTGCGGTAGCAGAATGCGTTATAATAAAGAGTCGGAAAACGGCGCGCGGCGACATCTCGGTCGACCGCGCGATCTCATAACAAACAAGCAAAGGGGTACAAAAACTATGGCAGTATATGAATCCGCTGCGGCGGACTGCGGGAAGAAGCCGCTGACCTGGCAGGAGCCGGGCAAGGGCGAACCGCTCCCGGTGATCCGCGTCAACCAGCTCGGCTACGCGCCGAAGCTCCCGAAGAAGGTGGTCGTGACGGCCGGGGGAGACTATGTGTTGACGGACGCGAACGGGGCAACAGTGAAGAATTTTCCAAAGGTGGAGACGAAGGACGATGTCGCTTCCGGCGATTCGGTCGCGATGCTGGAGCTCGGCGAGCTGGAGCCCGGGACGTACACGCTCACGGGCGGCGGTGAGAGCCGCGTGATCGAGGTGACGGAGCGCCCGTGGCAGGCGGTGACGGACGCGCTCATCAAGGGCCTTTACTTCCAGCGGTGCGATGAACTTCAGGAGGAGCACGCGGGGATATACAAGCACCCGGCGTGCCACACCGGCCCGGCGGAGGAGTGGCGCAAGCCCGAGCCGCCGATCCCGGAGGACGTGAGGGCGCAGATCCCGGCTCACTTCCTGAAGATGCTGGAAATCCCGCCGGAGGAACCGTACGGTGAGGCACCCTCTCCGCGCAGGATCAAGGGCGGCTGGCACGATGCCGGCGACTACGGCAAATACGTCGGCCCCGGCGCGGTGACGGTCGCTCATCTTCTGTATGCGTGGAAACTGTTCCCGCAGGGCTGCAGTGACGATCTGAACATCCCGGAGACCGGCAACGGTGTGCCGGACATCCTGAACGAGACGCGCTTCGAGCTCGAGTGGATCCTGCAGATGCAGCGCGCGGACGGAGCGTTTTACCACAAGCTGACGTCGGATCATTTTCCGCCGTTTATCATGCCCGAGGAGGATACCCAGCAGGAGTACCTCTCGCCGATCTCACGCACCGCGACCTCGGATGCGGTGGCGGCGCTTGCGCTGGCATCCCGCGTGTACCGCCCGTACGATGCGGAGTTCGCGGACAAGTGCCTGAGCACGGCGCTCTTCGGCTGGAAGTGGCTGACGGAGCATCCGGAGACTCGGCCGTACCGCAATCCGTTCGGACTGCAGTCCGGCTTCTACGGCGACGGTGAGGATCACGACGAGCGCTTCTGGGCGGCGTGCGAGCTCTATGCGACGACCGGGGAGACTGCTTACCGCGAGGCGGCGGAGGGTTTCTACCGCGAGGTGAGAAAACTTACGCAGTTCGGCTGGGCGGAAGTGTCCGGGCTCGGCGCGCTGTGCTGCCTGTTTGATCTGAAGGAAAACGGCGGCGAGATCCTGTATGACGATCTGAAGCAGGCGTTCCTGCGCAGAAGCGAGTGGGCACTTCTGGTTGTGAAGGCATCCGGCTACGGGACCGCGATCCCCGCGACCAACTACGAGTGGGGCAGCATTCTGACCTCGATGAGCAACGCGATGGCGATGATTATGAACACGCTTCTCACGGGGCGCGAGGATATGCGTGACGCGGCGCTTCTGCAGCTTGATTACGCGCTCGGTCTCAACGCGATGGACCTCTCCTTCGTCACCGGTTACGGCGAGCGTCAGGTGATGTTCCCGCACCATCGTCCTTCGGGGGCGGACGGGATCGAAGCTCCGGTGCCCGGTCTGATCGCAGGAGGCCCGAACAACAAGATGAACTATCCCACCGTGAAGGATCGCCTCGGCGATGTGCCGGCGGCCAAGTCCTACATCGACGAGACCGATTTTGCCGATATGAACGAGATCGCGATCTACTGGAACTCGCCGACCGTGTTTGTGGCGGCGTACTACAACGCGCTGACCGCGGAGTGAGCGGCATAATTCGGACAGAAGATTTACGCACGCAAGCCAAATACAGAGTAACACAGGCCGGGAAAACGGTATTTCCCGGCCTGTTTCTTATGTCCGGACGTATTTTTCCTTGTGCGCACCTATGGAAAACAGGGGTAATCTGTGCTATAATTCCCGTATGCGAAGAAAACAGCCGGGCATCCCGGCTTGGAAGATACAATGGGAGAAAAAGGAGTGATTGACCATGCCATCCTGTTATGCTCACAGAAGATTCGGAATCGATGTCTTTAAGGCACTTCCCAATGATGTGAAAGTGCTGATACGGCAGCATCTGCCGCTGTATCTGATCGGACTGCACGGGCCGGATCTGTTGTTCTATCACCGCTTCGGAGCCGAGTCGGCAGTGGAGAAGTTCGGGCACAAGCTGCATCACACGGAGTTTGCGGAATTTTACGCGAACGCGTCGATGGTGATCCGGAATTCGGAGGATGACCGGCAGCTTGTTTACTACTACGGCGTACTGTGCCACCTGTATCTTGACGCGTACTGCCATCCGATCGTGAACGGCCGCAAAGACGAGATCGGCGTGACGCACGGCAAGCTCGAGATGGAGTATGAGCGCTATCTGATGAGCCGCGACGGCAAGAACCCGATGAACTTCAAGGCTGCCGGACACATCGCGGTGTTCCGCGAGTACGCGGAGGTGATCGCGCCGTTCTATCTCGGCGTGAGCGCGGACGACATTATGAAGTGTCTGATTGCCATGAAGGCGTCGCTGTACCTCACCAGAACGGCCAACCCGCTGCTTCGCCGCGCGGTGTGCAAGGTGTGCGGCTACGCGGACCGGGGAGACAAGGTCGCAAGCCTGCTGCTGTCGCACGAGCCGAGCGAGAGCTGTATGCCGGCGATCCGGGAGCTGCAGGAGGCGTATGACGAGGCTGTGGAGCCTGCGGCGGATGCCATCTGCTCGTACAGCGATTATCTGTTCCGCCGGCATGATCTGCCGGAGTATGTTGATTACACATTCGGGGGAAGACCACATCGGGAGGAGTAGGATCCATGATAGTGACGGTGACGATGAACCCCGCCATCGACAAGACGGCGGAGGTTGACGAGCTGATCATCGGCGGCGTGAACCGTTTGAAAAATATCCGCATTGACGAGGGCGGCAAAGGCATTAATGTGTCCAAGACGCTCCGCGTGCTGAACAAGCCCAACATGGCCATCGGCCTGATCGGCGGCAATATGGGTGACACCATCCGCACGAAGCTGCAGAAGCAGATGATCATGGCGGATTTCGTGTCCATCGCGGGGGAGACCCGCTGCAACCTGAAGGTGCGCAGTGAGTTCGGGATGACGGAGTTCAACGAGCCCGGCCCGAATGTCACGCAGGGCGAGCTGGAGGACCTGTTTGACCGGATCAAGCGCCACGCGAAGTCGGGGACGCTGTTCGTGCTGAGCGGCAGCGCGCCGACGGGAGTTCCGGACGATACGTACAAGAAGATGACGGAGATGCTTCACCAGTGCGGCTGCAAGGTGTTCCTGGACACGAGCGGTGCGCTGCTTCGCCGCGGTGTGGAGGCCATCCCGGACTACATCAAGCCGAACCTCAAGGAGCTGATGGAGCTGTACGATGTCAAGACGAAATTCGACAGCAGCGAGGAAATCATCGAGTTCGCGAAGGAGAAAGCGACGGATCTGAACGCCAAGGGCATCAAGTTCGTGGCGGTCTCGCTCGGCGCGGACGGCGCCGCGTTCTGCGACGGTCTTGAGACGATCCACGTGCCCGCGAAGACGATCGAGGTGCAGTCGCGCGTGGGTGCCGGAGACTCGATGACGGCGGCGATCGCGTACGGACTTGACTCCAATATGTACTTCCGCGACATCGTGCGTTACGCGATGGCGGTTTCTGCGGCGGCGTGTATGACGGAAGGGTCGCAATCGCCGACCAAGGAGATGATCGTCAAGTTCTTACGACAGTAGTAGAACTTAGTGCAAAGAGGGATTGATGCAAGAATGAAGAAACCCTGGAAGCGTAGGATCATCATTATTGTGGCAGCGGTCGTTGTCGTGCTGACCGTGTTCGGCGTGCTCTTTTACATCGAGTATTCGGACGAGCACGAAGTGATCCGGCTCGGCCAATACCGCGATCTCACGGTGTCCTCCTCGGGCGCGGAGAGCGCGGAGGATGCGCTTGTCACGATGATCGTACAGCGGACGATATTCGGGCGTGCGATGGACCGCAAAGTCGAGGAGAAATACGAGGACGCGATGGCGTATTTCGAGAGCGAGGCTGCTTATTTCCAGCTTGCGTTGCCCGATTATATCAAGAAATATTATGCGACCGACGAGAAAGAGTTCCGCGACAGCGTGCACAGCACGGCGGAGACGACGGTCAAGCAGGCTGCGGTGCTTCACGCGATCGCAGAGAAGGAGAACATCGAGCTCACAAACGAGGAGTTTGAGGCGATGATGCCCTCCCTCCTGGAGACATACGGATATACGAGCGAGGCGGAGATGGCGAAGGCGGTCGATCTTCAGTCCGTTCGCGACGAGCTCTTTCAGGAGAAGGTCATCGATTATCTGATGACGCAGAACACGGTCGTCAGCTCGGGCCAGTGAAAACACCCGGCCGGCGGCGGACACGGAACATGCAGCCCGGTACGGACAAGTGCTGCGGGGGAACAACAATGGATTTTGAAGGATTTATAAGAGAGATCAAGGATAAGAGTCTCGCGGTCTACGGCGCGGAAGTGTATGTCGACCGCGAGCTTTCGCATTGTTACGGGGATACGACGGAGGGCAGATATCCGCTTTACTCAGCGACGAAAACGATCCTGGCGCTGGCCGTGGGGATCGCGTGTGACCGGGGGCTGATCGACCTCGGCAGGTCGATCCTCGATTACATTCCGGAGAAATACACGGAGGAACTGTCGGAGGAGCAGGAGGCGACCTTCCGCACCTTCACGGTGCACCGGCTGATGACGATGTCGGTGGAGGGCTTTCCGTTCCGACCGGAGGGGGAGAGCTGGCTTCGTTTCTCGCTCGCGTGCCCGATCGCGGAGCCGCGGAAGAAGACGTTCGCCTACAGCAACATACCCGCGTATCTCGTCGGAGTCGCGCTTGCGAGCGCCGTCGGCGGAGACGCGTGGGAGTTCATCACGGACAATCTGCTGCGGCCGCTCGGCATCACGGACGCCGTGTGCGAAAGATGCCCGGAGGGGTATTTCTACGGCGCCTCGGGGATGAAGATGACGGTGAACGAGCTGAGCCGGATCGGGCTTCTTCTGTACGATGACGGCGCGTACGAGGGTGAGCAGATCGTCTCTGCGGCCTATGTGCGCCGCATGAAAGCCGCCCTGACACCGTGCCGCGAGAGCGGGTACGGCTATCTTCTGTGGCGCTACGGCGACGGCAACCGCATCAGCGGAAAATTGGGCCAGCGCTGCTTCACATTGCCCAAACAAAAGCTCGTCATCACGTGGCTCGCCGACCTGAAGGAAGGCGGCGATGCGGTGGAGGATGCGATGCGCGTGCATCTGCTCGGCGAGAAGCCCGCGGACGCTGTGCCCGCGGAGACCGGCGAGAAGGTGCTGCAGGACGGGAGCGCGGACGGCGCGAAGACTGCGGGCGCCGACGGCAGTGTGACCACGGATCGGAAGGAACCTGCGGTCTGTCCTTTCGCGAAGAAATGCGGCGGTTGCGATTACCAGGGGGTTCCCTACGAGGAGCAGCTGGCGCGCAAACAGAAGAACGAAAGAATCCTGCTCGACCGCTTCGGCAAGGTGGAGCCGATCCTCGGCGCGGCGAGCCCGGAGCACTACCGCAACAAGGTGCACGGCGTGTTCGGCTACGCGAGCGCGGGCAAGAACGGACGGCGGGAGAGCGCCGCGAACACCGGCAGGGACAGCCGCACGGCTGGCGCCGGCAACAGCAGAGGAAACGCCTACAGAGGCAAGGTATACACGGGAATATATGAGGAGAGCAGCCACCGGATCGTGCCGGTGCGCGGCTGCATGATCGAGGACCGGAAGGCGACGGACATCCTGCAGACGCTCTGCGAACTGGCGGAGCAGTTCAAACTGAAGGTCTACGATGAGGACAAGGGAACGGGCTTCCTGCGCCACGCGTTGATCCGCGTCGCGAGGACCACCGGCGAGATCATGGTCGTGCTCGTCGCGACGGATCCTATTTTCCCCTCGAAGAACAACTTCGTGAGGGAACTCTGCCGGAGGCATCCGGAGGTTCGGACCGTGGTGCTCAACATCAACGCGAGGGACACGAGCATGGTGCTCGGAGACCGCAACATCGTGCTGTACGGCAGCGGCTATGTCGAGGATGTGCTGTGCGGACTGCGGTTCCGCATCTCGCCGTCGTCGTTCTATCAGGTCAACCCCGAGCAGACGGAGGTGTTGTACGGCAAGGCGATGGAGTTCGCGGAGCTGACCGGCAGGGAGCGCGTGATCGACGCCTACTGCGGCATCGGTACGATCGGTATGTGTGCGGCACCGAAGGCCGGCGAGGTCATCGGTGTGGAGCTGAACAAGGATGCCGTGCGCGACGCGATCGCGAACGCGAAGAGAAATCATGTTGACAACGTCCGCTTCCTGTGCGCGGACGCGGGCAAATATATGATGCAGGCGGCTGCCGACGGGGAGAAGGTGGACGTGGTGTTCATGGATCCGCCCCGCAGCGGGAGTACGACGGAGTTCATCAATGCGGTGAACACGCTGAACCCGAAGCGTGTCGTGTACATCTCGTGCGATCCGACGACGCTCAAGCGGGACATCGAGCATTTTGCGAAGAAGGGCTGGAAGGTACAGCGGATCCAGCCGGTGGATATGTTCCCGTACACCGGACACATCGAGACCGTGTGCCTTCTGAGCAAGACAGAGGGCTGAGAAACTTATCGGGATAAGAGAACGAAACAGATGGGTAAGAAAAGACATATCAGTATAGTCAACGCAGTGCATTATATCCGTTTGGTGTACAGGTCCGCGCTGCTGATCCTGCTTGTGATCAGCTATGTCCGCTTCCGGCTGTACAGCGAGGAAACGGTCATTGAGAGCGTAGAAAATATACCGGCCATCATCTATGTCACGTGGGCGGTTTTCGTGGTCGAGATGATCATGCGCTTCTTTCCGTCGAAATACGAGAGCCCGGGCTGCCAGAAGCAGTTCGCCCGCAACTACGTAAAATCCGGTTGCACCGAGATCTCGATCTCCGACAACAACGCAACCGTGCTGGTTGCACTCGTGTGGGTCGTGTTCAACGGCATCTTCGGTGCGCTGCATATGGCCGGGATACTGGATGACGGGATCATGATCCTGCTCTGCAGCGTGTATTCCGTCTGCGATATCATCTGTATTCTGTTCTTCTGCCCTTTCCAGACGTGGTTTTTGAAAAATAAGTGCTGCAGCACGTGCCGGATCTACAACTGGGACTACGCTATGATGTTCACGCCGCTGTTCTTCGTGCAGAAGGGCTACACGTGGAGTCTGCTGGCGCTGTCCGTCGCGCTGCTGATCCGCTGGGAGATCACCTTCTACCTGCACCCGGAGAGATTTTCCGAGAAGACCAACGATTACCTGCGGTGCGCGAACTGCACGGAAAGGCTGTGCGTCCACAAGAAGCAGCTGCAGTCTCTGTGGAAGCAGATTGAGGAAAATACGTCCAAACGGATCAGGAAGCTGAGAAAATAACCTTCCGGCGGGAGCCGCACGGGAGGATGCAACGGGCGATCAACAGGGAGAGAGTATGAAAACACGGGAAGAGGCAATCACATACGGACTTTCCTTTCCAGACACGTATCAGGACGCACCGTTTCACGACGCGAACTGGCAACTGGTACGCTACAGGGGCAACAAAAAGGCGTTTCTGTGGACATATGAGAGGGACGGGCACATCAATCTGAATGTCAAGGTAGCGCCGGAGAAGGCGATCTTCTGGCGGCAGATATACGCTTCGGTGATCCCCGGGTACCACCAGAACAAGGACCACTGGAACACAGTGATCCTCGACGGGAGCATCCCGGATAAGGACGTAAAACTGATGATCGCGGAGAGCTACGACCTGATCTCCGACAATCCGTCGAAACGGATCTACGAGGCGGTCAGACAGATCCCGTACGGCTGCGTGGCCACCTATGCGCAGATCGCGGAGGTCGCGGGGGATCGGAAAATGGCGCGCGCCGTCGGGAACGCGCTTCATAAAAATCCGGACCCGGCAGGCATCCCGTGCTTCCGCGTAGTGAATTCGAAGGGAGAGCTTGCCGGGGAGTTTGCGTTCGGCGGTGCCGGACGGCAGGCGAAGCTTCTCGAGGCGGAAGGCATCGAGGTCGTTGACGGGGTAGTCGATCTTGCGCGGTACCAATGGAAAAATGAAAAGTAAATAAGCTTGTGACATTGAAGGGGGACAATAATTATGATTGACGGTCACATTCACATCGAGCGCGGTCCGTACACGCTCGAATGGATTCAGAAGTTTGTCGATAAGGCGGTCGAGGAAGGACTCGACGAGATACGGCTTCTCGAGCACAACTTCCGCTTTGAGGAGTTCGTGCCGATGTACGATTCCGTGCGCGCGTACAGCGATTTCGTGGACGCGTGGTTTCGGCGCGTGGGCGGCGTACGGAAGCTTGACGAGTACCTCGAGCTGATCGAGCATGTCCGGAGGCAGAAGTATCCGGTCGAGATCAAGTTCGGCATGGAGGTGTGCTATTTTCCGAAGGCTGAAGAGATGACGCGGGAACTGACGCAGGGCAAGGGGTTTGATTTCCTTTTGGGGAGCGTACATTTTGCGGGGGATTTCGCGTTTGACCACACGGCGGAGCTGTGGGAAGGGGAGGACGTTGACGAGGTCTTCCGGAACTATTATGAGGATGAGATCCGGCTTGCGAAGTCCGGGCTGTTCGACGGCATCGGGCATCCGGACACGATCAAGCTGTTCGGGCACCGGCCGTCGTTTTCTTTGACGGAGTATTACGAGAGGCTGGCCGAGGAGCTTGCAAAGAGCGGCATGTACGCAGACCAGAACAGCGGCGCTGAGCGGCGCTGCCCCGACACTGCGGAGCTCGGGATGAACGCGGAGCTCTTGCGGGCACTCAAGCGGCACGGCGTGCGGATCATCACCTCGTCGGATGCGCATTGTCCGGAGGATGTCGGCGATAAGATCCGCGAGCTGGAAGGACTCTTGCCGTAAGGGCTGAGACGCGCAGAGCAGAAAGGAATTGTTATGAAGAAGTGGTACGACGAAGAATACGAGTTCACGGTTGAGGTTACGGGCTTTCTGCACGGCGACCACACTGAGAGGTACTGCCGCAACGGTGAGGAGATCGGTGACACGTACACGTGCACGTACGGTTGTCCGGTGAACGAGGATGGCTACGGTATCTGCTCGAAGACCATGATGATGCTGTACCCGCTGATGGAGGCGGTCCGCAGCGGCGGCGACCTGGAGAACCTCGGCGGCGACGGCAAATACACGAAGACGATCGTGTGCCCGGACGGATGCGTTATGTTCCGCCTGACGGCGAAGCCGCTCGGGAACGAGAACTTCCACAAGGGCGGATTCTGGGAGTATCCGGACGAGACGGTATGATCCGGGTGAGAAAACAGCTTTTTCGCGGGAACATATCCCGCGCGGCAGAAGGTGCATAAGGGGTTGACGATGGACAAGGAGAAGGAATACGTATGCCGACGCAGCCGCAGCGTTGCGATCGTCACGCGGAACGGGAAAATCCTGATGGAGAAGGTCTTCTATTTCGGCCGTCTCTTTTACACGGTTCCGGGCGGCGGCATCGAGGCCGGCGAGACGCCGGAGCAGGCGGTTGTCCGCGAGCTTAAGGAGGAGTGCGGCCTGGACGGCACGATCGTGAGGCCGCTCACGGTGCAATACAAGTCGGACGGTGCCGCGGAGTACTCGTTCGAGGTGAGCATCCCCGACGATCAGGAGGCGATCACGGGCTATGACCCGGAGGAGACCGGCGACGATCCGCCTCTGAAGGAGGTTTTGTGGATGGCGCTCGACGAGATCAGCGAGAAGGACCGCGCATTTCTGTGGGCCTACGGGCTGATGCAGGTTGAAGGATTTTTCGACGAGATCAAACGGTGGGGCGACGAGATTAGCTTCCCCGTATAGAGGGGGATAACCATGTTGCGTTTGGGATACAGTCAGGTGGATATCACGCCGGACTTGTGCGAGATCATCGACACCGGGTGCCTGTTGTATTTTCCGACGTGAAGAGGCATCGAGGCTGATCCGCTTTATCACGGATAATGCGGTGTAATACAGAGGGGAGATACTATGAACGTAAGTGCCGGCTATCGCAAGAGAGGCTTTGACGCGTACGGCGGCAAAGTGCTGAAGGCGGAGCATTTTTCGTATTGGAGCGAGGATGAACTGGCGAGCCCGAAGGGGGTGGCGCTCGAGCTTGGCGAGGAGATCGAGGTGGTGGAGCTCGGAGTGTTCGATCTGCTGCCGACGCTTGATCAGCTGTGGATCCTGAATCCGAAATGCAGGATTTATCTCTCGGAAGAGAACATTGCGATGTTTCAGAAGAACGAGGTTATCATCCGCGGCCGATTCGGCACGGGAGCGGAGAATTTTGCGCAGCAGTACCATCTGCGGTTCCTGCCGCTCGATATCGAGCTGGCGCAAGCCGGAGATTACTTCGACCGCGGGGTGGACATTGTCACGCTTCGGTTCTACGACGACGGCAGCGCGTACATCCACCAGGACTGCCGGTGCCAGGGAATCTCCGCGGGCAACACCGGAGGCGGTGAGGTCTCATTCAATCTGCCGGACGATTTCTATCTCACGATGACCGCGTCGGAGCTGGCCGACAAATGCTGGATCAGCGGAAAGATCAAGGAGAACGGCGTGCTCGCCTCGGCGATGAAGAAGGCGAAAGCCCGGGGAGGATTCCTGATCGATTACTCTAAGAAAACGCAGGCGTGACCGCATTGCCCGCGTGGAATAATACAACAACAGGGGGAGAACAATATGTATCCGACAAGAGAGGAAGCGGAGCGGCTGGTGAAGGAATCGGAGCTGCTCAATCCGGGACCGTGGGGAGACCACTGCAGGACCGCGGCGCACTGCGCCGAAGCGATCGCCGCGAGAGCGGGAATGAACGCCGAGAAGGCGTATGTGGTCGGCCTTCTGCACGACATCGGCCGGCGGTTCGGCAAGCGTCACCTCGGCCACGTGTCCGACGGGTATTCGTATATGATGTCGCTCGGCTACGACGAGGTTGCGAAGATCTGTCTGACGCACTCGTTCAACAACAAGGTGTTCGAGAGCTACGTGGGCAACAAGGACACCACGGAGGAGGAGACGAAGCTGATCCTCGAGCAGCTGGAAGCGGCGGAGTACGACGATTACGACCGGCTGATCCAGCTGTGCGACGCGATCTCCGGGGCGGAGGGCGTGATGGACATTATCGACCGCATGTCCGACGTGAAGAGACGCTACGGGTTTTACGACCCCGACAAGTGGAACACGAACCTCGGGCTCAAGGAGTATTTCGAGCGGAAAATGGGGATGGACCTCTACGTCGCGGTGGACAAGGACAACTTCCGGCCGTGAGTGCAGGAGGAGATTTTCGGCCTCGACAGCGTGAAGACCGAGTATTGACTTCTTGCCGCCGGTCAGGCGAAGAACTGCGACACCAGGCCGTTGATGATCCTCGCGATCTCCTCCGGTGTCTCCGGCTTCTCGGAGAGGAGCCATTTGCTGACGACCGAGTAGGAGCCGTAGATCACGAACTCCTTCGCGTACTTTCGAAACACGCCGTTTTGCTTCGGCACGATGCGCTCCTCCATCTGCTGTGTGAGGAGCGTCTGCGAGAACACCTTCTCCAAAAAACCGTTGGAGGAGGCCGACTTGAGCAGGATGCGGCAGGCATCCCTATGGTTGTCAATATAGGTCAGAATATTCTGCAGGCTGTAAAGATTCTCTTTCTCCTGCAGATTTTTTTCGAGCTCGTTCAGGAAATCGGCCTGGATGTCATTCATCAGGTCGTACGGGCTTCCGTAGTATTTGTAAAAAGTGGTGCGGTTGATCTCGGCGCTCTCGCACAGCTCGTAGACCGTCACCTTCTCGATCGGCTTGTTCTCCAATATGTGAACAAGCGCTTCCTTCAGCATTCTTTTCGTCACACGGATTCTCTGGTTCTCCATCTTTCACCTCGACAAATACTGCAAAACTGTTGACTTTGCGACTACTACACAGTGATTTGTAAAAGAGTAAACAAAACGAAATAAACAGTCTGTTGATTTTGCGTGTCAAATTGATATCATACTATCGCGCAAGTAATAAAAAATCAAGAGGTGATATGTTTGAAAAAGCTGGCTGACTTTATTGTCGAGCGAAGAATATGGATTTTTATCGCGGTGATGGTCGTGACCGCGGTGTGCGCAGTGCTGATCCCGAAGGTGGGGATCAACACTGATATGACCAAGTATCTCGCGGACGACTCGCCGATGAAGATCGGCATGGACCTGATGGAGGCGGAGTTTCCCGAGGCGGAGGAGGATTACACGATCCGCGTGATGTTCCGCGGGCTGACCGAAGAGCAGAAGACCGCGATGCAGGAGAGACTCGCCGGGATCCCGTATGTCACGAAGGTGGACTACAAGCCGGACGATGAGGCGTACAACAAGGACGATTACGTCAGGTACGTTCTCCACACGGACTATGATTACGAGTCCGACGAGGAGCAGTCGATCGAGGCAAAGCTCACATCGGATTTTGCGGAAAATGAGATGAAGTTCACGGACGACAGCGGCGACCACCCGAACATTCCGACATGGGTGCTCATCGGCGTTGTCATCATCCTCACGGTGATCCTGATCATCATGTGCAACTCGTGGGTTGAGCCGTTTTTGTTCCTGTTCACCATCGGGGTTGCCGTCGTGATCAACCTCGGGTCCAACATCATCATGGGCTCGATCACGGAGACGACATTTTCCGTGACTGCGATGCTCCAGCTGGTGCTCTCGATGGATTACTCGATCATCCTGGCGAACCGCTACCGCCAGGAGCTCGCGAAGAACGAGGACAGGAAGGCCGCGATGAAATCGGCCGTCACGGGCGCATTTTCCTCGATCTCCAGCAGCTCGATCACCACGGTGGTCGGCCTTCTGGCGCTTGTGTTTATGAGCTTTAAGATCGGCGTGGATATGGGCGTGGTGCTCGCGAAGGGCGTGTTCCTGAGTGTGGTATGTGTGTTCCTGATCCTGCCTGGCCTGTTGCTTCTGTTCTCCGGCCTTCTGGAGAAGACAAAGAAGCCGGCACCGAAGATCCCGACCGGCGGGCTGGCCGCCTTCTGCAACCGCTTCCGCCTGCCGCTGGCGATCCTGTTCGTCGCGCTGTTCGTGACAGCGTTTTTCCTCAAGGAGCGCACGACGATCAGCTATGCGATGATCAGCGAGGATGCCGTCGCGGAGGTGTTCCCGAAGGAGGAGACAGTCGTTCTGTTGTACGACAACCGCGACGATGCGAAGATGACGGAGCTCGCATCCCGGATGGAAGAGTGGTACGGGGTGAAGAGCGCAGTCAACTATTCCAACACGCTTGCGAAGCAGCACACCGCCGCGGAGATGGTGGATGCGATCGATGAGCTCTCCGACAGCATGGACGGGGCTAACCGCGACATCGTGCCGACGGAGGCGATGTTCAAACTGCTGTATTACAAATACCGGGGCGGCGAGCCCGGGACCGTCACGCTCAGCGAATTTATGCAGTTCCTGATGCAGGACGTGATGACGGACGAGACATTTGCCCCGTACCTGGGCGATGTGGATGTGGCGTCGTTTGCGCCGCTTATGAGCACGCGCGATCCGAATATGCTGAATGCGCCGATGACCGTGCAGCAGATGGCCGGTATGTTCGCTTATGCGACGGACGCTTTCGACGAGAAGAAGGTGGAGCTGATGTATCTCTACCGCGCAGCCAACCTTCCGACGACGGAGACGGGCACGATGTCCATCGAGCAGCTGATGAACTACCTGAACGATACGCTGATCTACGACGAGGCGTTCCGCACGATGCTGGACGATCCGATGGTCGCCGACATCAAGCGATCGACGGCGGATCTGAACGACGGGATCAAACAGCTGAAGGGAAGCGGCCACTCGCGGATGCTCCTTACGCTGACACTGCCGGCGGAAGGCCCGGAGACGGATATATTTTACGATGCGGTCAACGAGCAGTGCAGTGACAACATCGGCAAATTCTACCTGATCGGTTCGTCCGCGATGAACTATGAGATGAGCCGGTCGTTTGACCGGGAACTGCTTACGATCACGCTGCTCACGGCGGTTGCCATTTTCCTCGTGGTGCTGATCACGTTCCGCTCGCCGGTCGTGCCGGTTGTCCTGGTGCTTCTGGTGCAGTGCGGCGTGTACATCACGATCACCGTCATCGGCTTCCAGGGGTACAGCATCAACTACCTGGCGCTTTTGATCGTGCAGTGCATCCTTATGGGCTCTATGATCGACTACGGTATCCTGTTCAGCAACTATTACCGCGAGGCGAGAAAACAGGGCGATACCGCGGAAGCCCTGAGGAAGGCATACGCGGGCTCCATTCACACGATCCTCACATCCGGTCTGATCATCGTCATCGTAACGGCGATCTTCGGGCAGTGCTTCGGTGAGCCGACAGTCGAGCAGATCTGCCGGACCCTATCCATCGGAGCGGCCAGTGCGATCCTACTGATCCTGTTCATCCTGCCGGGCGTGCTCGCCTGCTTTGACCGCCTCACGGCGGGCAGAAACCGGCACAGAAAGGACAGCTGAGCGACGATTGAGGAATCCGACCTCATATAGGTCCCGGTCTGTGCGTATATCGGGAAAATGAGAAAGCGGCGAATGTAACGATTCGTCGCTTTTTCATATGCACTCTTCTTGAAAAAAACGTCCGAAAATGGTACCCTTAGAAAAATGACTCGGGGGGAGAAACTATGAAGTATCAATACTGTCTGTTCGACCTGGACGGCACGCTGACGGACCCGGCGATCGGTATCACGAACTCGGTTATGTACGCGTTGGCGAAGTACGGCATTCAGGTTGCGGACCGGAGTGAGTTGTACCCGTTCATCGGACCGCCGCTGGCGGATTCGTTTATGAAATATTTCGGGTTTACCGCGGAGCAGGCCGCGCAGGCCGTCGAGTACTACCGCGAGTATTTCCGCGACCGCGGGATCTTCGAGAACAAGCTCTACGAGGGGATCCCGGAGATGCTTGCAGCGTTGCGGGAAAAAGGTGTGACAATCGCGTTGGCAACGTCGAAACCGTACGAATTCGCGGTGCGGATCTTGAAACATTTTTCGCTGTACGAGTATTTCGACCATTTCGGCGCTGCGACGATGGACGGCCGCATCAGCAGGAAAGCGGATGTGATCGCGGACCTTCTGGCAAGGCTGGGTGACGTGGACAGGAATACTGTCCTGATGATCGGCGACCGCGACCAGGACATTAACGGTGCGAAGGCGAACGGCCTCGCGAGTGTGGGTGTGTTGTGGGGTTACGGCTCCGAAGAGGAGCTGCAGGGCGCAGGGGCGGACTACCTGGCGGCGGAGCCGGCGGAGATCCCGGTGCTTGTTTGAAAACAAGAGAGTGAGCGATGCGATGGAGCCGGGCGTGTCGCTTTTGGAACTGTAACGCAGGAGACGGAAAATGATCACGATTTCCAATGAGACTGCCCGGAATTTCCTCGTGAATTATCAAGGGCTAAATGATTTCGGGCAGTTTGAAGGCTACGAGGGCGTGAAGCGCTTTATGGAGCGGGTGCGGTGCATCCAGTACGACCCGCTCAACGTCGTGGGAAGAAATCCGGACCTGGTGCTGCAATCGCGTGTCCGCGGCTACCGCCAGGAGATGCTCTACGACCTTTTGTACAAGGAGCGTTTCCTTGTCGACGGCTTCGACAAGGTGATCTCGATCATCCTAACGGAGGACTACCCGAGCATGGCGCGCATCCGCAAGGCGACGACCGACGAACTGGTCGGCGTTTTGGAGAAACGCGGCTCGTCGGAGGCGCTCACGATCCTGGACGAGACGCTTGCATATGTCCGTGAGAACGGGCCGCTGCCGGCGAACCGGATCGACATCGGCGGCCGGGCGGAGAAGGGCGGCTGGGGTCACAGCAAGCTCTCGAGCGCGGCGCTCGACTACCTGTATCACAGCGGAAAACTGGGCATCCACTCTAAGTTGAAGACGCAGAAGGTGTATGACCTGAGCGAGAGGCTGTATCCGCCGGAGATCCTGAGTGCGGGGGAACCATTTTCCGACGAACACGAATTCCTGCGGTGGTACGTAAAGCGCAGGATCGGAAGCATCGGAATGGTGTGGAACAGAAACACCGGCGCGTGGCTGTGGCACTACCTGTACAGCCGTCATCCGCGCGAGGAGATCATACGGGAGCTTGTCGCGGACGGCGAGCTTACGGTGGTGCGGGTGGAAGGCGTGAAGGAGCCGTTCTACATCCGCCGGGAGGACGAGAGTCTGCTCGGAAAGAGCACGGAGAGCACCACGGCGCAGTTTATCGCACCGCTTGACAATTTCATCTGGGATCGCGGCATCACGGAGGAGATCTTCGGCTTCAAGTACTCCTGGGAGGTGTACACGCCGGCTGCGAAGCGGCAGTACGGCTACTATGTGCTGCCCGTATTGTACGGAAACCGCTTCATCGCGCGGTTTGAGCCGGAGAAGAACAACGGTAAGGCACCGCTGGCGATCAAGAACTGGTGGTGGGAGAAGGACATCACCGTGACGGACGAGATGCTCGCAGCGGTCGGGGACGCGTTCCGCAGGTTCAGCGATTACCTCGGCGTTCCGATGATGAAGAATGAGGACTGGAAAGGAATTATGTTATGAGTACCGATATTGTCGAAGCAGCGACCGGGGAGAAATATGAGATCCTGAAGGCGACCGAGGAGGACCGGAGCGAGATCCTGGCGCTTTACAGGGCGCAGCTGGGGCGGGAATACTGCGCGTGGGATGAGGACTATCCGGGTGATGAGACGATCGATTTTGACCTCTCGCGGGACGCTCTTTTTGTGTTGAAAATGAACGGGCGCATCAAGGCGGCCGTTTCGCTCGAGGAGGATGAGGATGTCGACAGACTCGACTGCTGGGACGAAAGTCTTGCTCCGGAGGGAGAGATTGCACGGATCGCGGTGCTTCCCGAGGAGCAGTGCAAAGGACTCGGGCGGATTATGATCCGGTACGGTATGGACGAGTTGAAACGGAGGGGCTATCGCGGCATCCACATGCTTGTGAACAAGTACAATGTGAAGGCAATCCGGTGCTATGCGGTGTTCGGGTTCCGCATCGTCGGCGAGTGCCATATGTACGACCAGGATTTCCTGTGCTATGAGAGAGACCTGTCCTGAAACAGGATCGGCTTATGCTCTTGTGATGTATTCGGGGCTTTAGCTGACTTCGGTACAGGTGCGGTCCGTATGACCGGAGTCACGGTAAGGATGTGACTGCAGTCACTTGCGGAGGCCGCCGTGAGGCAGTATAGTGTTCGTGTAAGAACACAGGGTCGGAGGCGTGATATGAAGAGAAAGGCGGTTGTGGGAATTGTTTTGCTGGCGCTGCTTGTTGCGGGGGGAATGATCTACCTTCTGTACAGTGGGACCGGCGGGTTTCGTTACCGGTCGAGCGGAGTGATGAACATGAGTGTTGAGAGCGGTAATTCCGTATCCAAGTCGTTCAGCTTCGGGATGATGAAGGGACAGAAGGTGTTCCGGATGAAGTATGACGGGCACGAGGACGGTCGCCTTGTGTACAGCGGCAAACTCGACACGGGCAAACTTACCGTCTACTATGACGACGACGGAACGAAGAAGGAACTGTTCACAGTGGAAGCCGGCGGGCCGGTGGAAACCGCATCCGTTAAGCTGACAGAGAAAGGATCGGTCTACATCATCGTGGAGACCGACGGCAAATGCGAAGGCGGAAAGCTGGAATTCGAAATTCAATAAGTGCTTGCGAAGGAGAACCGGAGGGGTTCTCCTTTTTCATTTTCCGTATCGCACAACAAGGCGAAAGCTGCGGATCGCGGACGGGCGCGCCCCTCGAAAACGCTTGAACGGACAGGCTTTTCATGGTAAAATTAAGCGTTAAATCGTGCTTTCGGAAAGGATCAACTGCCGCCGGAACAGGGCGGGCCGGAAAGGAGAATATATGGAACCCGAAGTTATTGTTGAAGAGTGGTCACCGGTCGGTGAGATGCAGGCATTTGTCGAAAAATCGGACAGAACGTATTTCTTCTACATCTGGATGAACCCGCAGAGCGAACACCCCGTGATCAAGGCGTGCTGGATCTGCAACCGGGTGAAGGCGCCCAAGGGGATGGAGGATGCCTTCGCGACGGAGGGCGGCGAGCCCTGTATGCCGGCGGAGTATGTCGCGCACGAACTCGGCGGGATCGAACTGGACGAGTCCTCGCTGAGCATTCAGTGGTTCGAGGAGGGAGATGCGGCAGCACTTCTCTCGGACGGCAAGCTGATTGCCGTGATTCCCGGTTTCAGCGGCTACAACAATTTCCACGGATACTCGATCTACGCCAAAGGTATGGGACCCTTTGCGTGGTCGTTAGAGCAGGCGAAGGAGCGCTTCGAGGCGGTGGTGGCGAGGAGCCGTGAGTTCTGGGCGTACTTCGACGAGGACGATTACTGGGGCAAGGTTCAGGAGAGCCAGATGAAGTCCCTGGAGGTATTTTTCGGACGACACGAAAAATACTATGCGATCGACAACAGTACATTCCCTCCGAAGGCGCTCGTGCAGGGCAGAGCTAACGGCCTGTTGTACGGGATCACGCTCGGTGTGAGTATGATCCCGATGCCGAGGGTGGAGATGAATTATGAGGATGACTACCGTGATTACCGCCGAATGGAGCTGGGCTTTGCGTGCGACGAGCGGTATGAGCCGCAGCTCCGGGATGTTTTTTCGGCGATATCCTTCCTGTCCTCCTTCCCGTGGCTCGAGCAGACCTTCCTCGGACACGGACACACGATACCTTTTGACGGGATCCCGGGGTACAAGTATTTTCTGTTTCTGAACGCCGCGGAGCTTCCGGGAGTTCCGGCGCCCGCGTACGGGAAGTTTATGGATGACAGGGTCAACCTGCTCTGGCTGAAGCCCATCACCGAGAAGGAATACAAGTTGATCGTAAATAAGGGTGTGGACGCGTATCTCGCAGGCAAAAAAACGGCGGATGTCTACTGCCTGAGATAGAAAATACGGAGTGGTAAGGAGAAAAACAGATGAGAAAAACAGTGGTCCTTGTGATCATGGACGGCGTCGGTGAGACACCGGAGGAACTCGGCAATATGGTGCTGCGTGCCAACACGCCCACGCTGGATGCGCTCAAGGCAAACTGCCCGTGGACGACCATCAAGGCGCACGGCGGCGCCGTGGGACTTCCGTCCGACGACGATATGGGCAACAGCGAGGTGGGGCACAATGCCCTCGGTTGCGGGCAGATCTACTCGCAGGGCGCGAAGCTCGTGAATGAGTCGATCGAGTCGGGCGAGGTGTTCCGAAGCGAGACCTGGAGAGACATTGTGGGCAGCGTCGTCACGGGGGAGCGGACGCTTCACTTCATCGGGCTTCTGTCCGACGGCAACGTGCACTCCAACATCCGTCACCTGCTCGCGATGCTCACGGAAGCGAAGAAGGAGGGCGTGCGCAGGGCGCGCGTCCACGTGCTGCTGGACGGCAGGGATGTCCCGGCGACATCCGCGCTCGAGTATGTGGGAATGCTCGAGGAGACGCTCGCAAATCTCAACGACGACAGTTTCGACGGACGCATCGCCTCGGGCGGCGGCCGTATGAAGATCACGATGGACCGGTACCAGGCAAACTGGCCGATGGTGAAGGCCGGCTGGGACGTGCACGTGCACGGCGAGGGAAGGTATTTTCCGAATTGTAAGGAGGCGATCGAGACGCTGCGGCAGGAGACCGGTGCGATCGATCAGGACCTGCCCGCTTTCGTCATCGCGGAGGACGGCAGACCCGTCGGCGCGATGGAGGACGGGGACGGCGTGATCCTCTATAATTTCCGCGGCGACCGCGCGCTCGAGCTTTCGATGGCGTTCGACGGCGACGCGTCGTTTGACAGGTTTGACCGCGGGTTCATCCCGAAGGTGAAGTACGCGGGAATGCTGCAGTACGACGGGGACCTGAAGATCCCGAAGAACTATCTTGTGAACCCGCCTCGGATCCGTGAGACGCTCACGGAGCTTCTGGTGCAGAACGGCATCCGCGAGTATGCGGTGTCCGAGACGCAGAAGTACGGGCATGTGACATATTTCTGGAACGGCAACCGCTCCGAAAAATTCTCGGAGGAGATGGAGGATTACTGCGAGATCCCGAGCGATGTGCGCTCCTTCGACGAGTGTCCCTGGATGAAGGGGACGGAGATCGCCGACAAGGTGATCGAGGCGATCGAAAGCGGCAAGTACGGTTTTATCCGGTGTAATTTTCCGAACGGAGATATGGTCGGGCACACCGGCAATCTCGACGCGACGGAGATCGCGGTGGAGAGCGTGGACCTGGAGCTTGCGCGCATCAGGAAGGCGTGCGACGAGGCCGGGTGCATCCTGGTTGTCACGGCGGACCACGGCAACTCCGATCAGATGCTTGAGAAGAACAAGAAAGGCGCCGTGGAGGTGAGAACCGCGCATAGCCTCAATCCCGTGCCGTTCATCATCTACGACGGGGAGGTGCGGCACGAGTTTCGCGAGGGCAGTTTCGGCCTTGCGAACGTTGCGCCGACGATCGCCGACCTGATGGCGATCAAGCCGTACGACAGCTGGGAAGAGAGCATGCTCAAGTGGAACAGCAAGGACTTCCGGAAGGTGTTCGACACGATCCCGGATCAGTTCGACAAGTTCCGTCCGCGGTACAGCGAGGAGCTCTTCACGGATCTGATCAAGTACGCGGAGATCGGACCGGGCAAGAATGTGCTGGAGCTCGGGCCGGGCACGGGACAGGCGACGGAGCCGATCCTTGCGACCGGGTGCAACTACAACGCGATCGAGCTCGGAGAGAACCTGTACGCGAAGATGAAGGAGAAGTTCGGGCATTACCCGAATTTCAGCATCGTGAACGATGATTTTATCACGCACGATTTCGGCGGACAGAAGTTTGATATGATCTACTCCGCGGCGACGATCCAGTGGATCCCGGAGGAGATCGCATTCGCCAAAACCTTCGAGCTGCTGAAGCCGGGCGGAACACTCGCGATGATGCTCACCCGGGCGGACTACAAGTCGCCGAACGAGGAGCTGTACGCGAGAATTCAGAAGCTTTACGATACCTACTACAAGCCCGAGACACCGTACACGCACGGCAAATTCGGCTATACCAACGCGCCGGCCTACGGTTTCACGGAGGTGGAGAGACGGCTGTTCAACGGCGAGCGTGTGATGAACGCGGACGAGTACGTGGCGTTCAGCGGGACGCACTGCGACCACATCGTCATTCCCGAGCCGTACAAGACAAGGTTCTTTGAGGGACTGCACCAGGCGGTGACGGAGGCGGGCAACCGGGTCGTGTTTAAGGACACCTATGTGCTTTATCTGACAAAGAAACCGCCGGCATAAACGTTGCGCGGACATAAGCCGCGTCTGACCGGTTATATAAAAATCTCCGGCGGGGAGGAGAGGAGGCGTGCCTATGCGGATCAGCGATGCGCTTGCGATGTGCATTCGCAAAGAATACCTGTGGATCCTGATTGCATTTGCGATCTGGCTTGTAATTCAGTATCTGGTCGCGATCGTGTTCAATTTGCTTGACAATAAGAACAGGGATTGCTTCGGCTTCGCCGTACTTTATGCATACGCACGGTTCGGCATCACGTGCCTGCTGGCCTTCCTTCTCTGCTGCGCCAACCCGGTCCGCATCCTGATCAGGTATTGGTCCGACCTAACGAGCGTGACGCCGATCGGCTTTCGCATACTGATCTTCATCGCGGTGATCCTTCCGATCCCGCTCTCCGTCGTGTGTGTATTGTTCGGCAGAAAGATCGGGAATTACCTTTACCACAGAAAATACTACACCGGCAAGGGGGCGTACACGGTAGCTGAGGCGGACTGCAAGTCCCCCGCGGAGTTCCGCGACGAGCTGGTGAGCCGGGATCTGTTCTTCAACGAGGACACCGAAGGATTTGTCAGGAAAATGGGGGCGGGGATCCCGCGGTTTGACACGGAGTATTACCCTGCGGCGACGATCATGTCGGTCACCGGTGCGGAATTCAAGGACAGTTCCGCGAAAAATGAGATCCTTTCTCCGGACTCGGGCGAAAAATATCCCGCGTATGTGTACAACGCGATACTTCTTCTGCCGGAGGAGGGAGCGGCACTGCGCTATGTTCCGCTCGCCCGCTATGAGGATTACCGCTACGGGACGATGAGTCATATCCCGAACAGGGACGATTATTACATCGAGTGCAAGATCCTCTTCGTGGACGGCAATGTATATGCGATCATTGGCGTCGACCGGAGCATGGCGGTCAGGGACGCATTCAACATGTTCCTGCAGCCGTACTATATGGTTCTTTCCGAGAAGAAGGAGCTCACCACATACTTCGAGGGACAGTATTACCCCGACGGGGCGATCTATAACGACGCCGGAGGCTTCACCATGCTTCCGAACACGAGGGAGCAGTCGTTCGGCTATCCCGGAAAGCCGGTGAACTATCCGGTCAGGGTTGTGGAGAGGGTGGATCTCGCCGCGATCAACCGGGTCGCCGCGGAGCTGCAGGAGGGAATCCTCAGGGAGTCGGTCGAGGTTTACAGTGCGAAGAAATCCGAGGAACAACGGGCGGGGGAGAACAAGCCCGGGGAACAGTGAGGAGGATGACGATGGAACGATTGTATCTGGAAGTTCCGGGCATCGCCAGGAAAGACGACGCCATCGATTACATCAAAGAATTTTACGAATACGGGTCTCATATCAACGGCAGCGGCGGACTGGACAGCCATCTGGACCGGTACGAGGAATGGCTGCAGAAGACGGAGATGCGCAACACGATGCAGCCGACCGAGGAGCGAGTGCCGGCGAGGACATACTTCCTTGTGCGGGAGGATGACGGGAGGATCATCGGCATGATCAACATCCGCCTCACGCTCAACCAAAGACTGAGCAAGTACGGCGGACACATCGGGTACAGCATCCGGCCGACGGAGCGCGGCAAAGGCTACAACAATGTCAACCTGTACCTCGGGCTCAAGGTGTGCAACCGCTACGGCATCAAGACCGTGTTCATGGACGCCGATCTGGACAACCCCGCGTCGTGGAAGACGATGGAAGCGTTCGGCGGGGTTCGCATCCGGGAGTATTTTGACGACGAGGATGCGCACTGCACCGTGGTGGATTACAACATCGACACGGAGAAAGCGTTGGCGGAGCACGCGGAGTACGAGAGCAGGGTCGCCGATTTCCGGCTGGAGACGGATCGGCTTGTGCTGCGGCCGATGACGACGGACGATTTCGATGCGCTGTACGCCGTGTACGCGGATCGCGATAATATGAAGCACTATCCCTACACCTTCGACGAGGCGCGCGTGCGCGAATGGATCGAGCGCAACCGCGACCGCTATCAGAAGTATGGTTTCGGCCTGTGGGCGGTCTGCCGGAAGGATATCGGAGAGGTGATCGGCGACTGCGGTCTGACGCTGCAGAACATCGACGGGGAACTGCTTCCGGAGATCGGTTATCACATCCGCGCGGACGAGCAGCGCAAGGGATACGCGAAAGAGGCAGCGGCGGCCGTGCGGGACTGGGCGTTCCGCGAGACTTCCTACCCGGCGCTGTACTCGTACTGCAAATACACGAACGTCGCGTCCTACAAGACCGCGGAGGCCATCGGCATGCGTTTCGACCGCGAGTATCCGGACGAGGTGAACGGGACGACGCACGTGTCGGTCATCCGAAGGGAAGAAGCCTGTAAATAAGCAATACTACAAATGTAGAATATAGAGGAACAGAACATTGAGAACAGCAATCATCTCCGACATCCACGGGAACTACTCTGCGCTTGCGACGGTTCTCGCGGATGCGAAGGAACAGGGCGTTCGGGAATACATTTTCGCGGGTGATTTCTGCCTGAGCGGACCGTGCCCGAACGAGTGCCTTGCGGCAATCCGGGCAATCCCGGGCGCGTATACGATCCGGGGCAACGAGGAGAGCTATCTGGAGAATCTGATCGGGACCGATCAGACGCAGTGGACGGACGGTCAGATGCAGATCTCGTACTACAGTTACCGGAGCATCCCGCAGGAGAATCTCGATTACCTGATGGGGCTGCCGTACACAGTCGACATCGAACGGAACGGGGTTCCGATCCACATCGCGCACGACAAGTCGGCATTTTTCGGAGAGACCGCGGGTGCCCACTGGAAATCGTCTTTCCTCGTCGATCGATACGCCGGGCGCACGGTCACACAGGAGCAGCTTCGCGAGGATATGCGCCGCGTTGACGACGCCGACGAAGCATTGCAGGAGAGGCTTCGGAATATGTCCTCCGGCGTGTATATCTTCGGCCACTCGCACATCCAGTGGCACTATCGCTCGAAGGACGGGCGCATCGTGCTGGTCAACCCGGGCTCCTGCGGACTTCCGCTCGAATGCATGCCCGGAACGGTCCCGTACACCGTGCTGGACATCGCGGAAGACGGTTCGGTTACGGTGGACGAGCGACGCCTGCCGTGGGATGTCAGGGGTTACGCGCAGTCGCTCAGGGAAAGTTCGATGTATCGTGAGGCGAGAGTCTGGACCGAAGTGATCTGCCGCGAACTGATCACCGGCCGCGAGCAGTTGTACTACTTCCTGCGGTTTGCCGAGGAGTACGCGCAGAGCATCGGGGACGAGCGGAGACCGTATGTCGTCGAAACCTGGGAGAAGGCGTACGAACAGTGGAACGCGAGGCAGCCGGAGTTGCTGTGACATGCGTAATTGGTGGGTTTTTCTTTATTACGTGCTCAGTATAGTACGATACGGTGACGAATACTTCTCGTTTTTTGACGAGTGTTAATATCATTTTTTGCGAATTTGAGGTAAAATGTCGATGGACGAGTTATCGATGCCTCTCCGCGCGCTCCGGATTGACTGGGAGAGGATCGGGGAGGACAGTTACCTTCGCGGGATCCCTGCGATCGCGGGCCTGAGGGAGCTGGAGTTTCGGAACAATATTACATTTTTCGTGGGAGAGAACGGCAGCGGCAAATCAACGCTGCTGGAGGCGATCGCGGTCCGCTACGGGTTCAACCCGGAGGGTGGAACGAGAAATTACCGGTTTTCCACGTACGATTCGCACTCGGAGCTGTGCGGGGCGATAACCCTGGCGAAGGGCGCCGGCAAGCCCGGGTGGGGGTATTTTCTGCGGGCGGAGAGCTTTTACAATGTCGCGACCGCGGAGGAGGAATATTCGAGGTACGGCGGGGAACCGGGGAAATACCACGCGAGGTCGCACGGCGAGAGTTTCCTTCGCCTGGCGCAGACGCAGTTCCGCGGGCGCGGGCTGTATCTTCTGGACGAGCCCGAGGCGGCGCTCTCACCGCAGAGGCAGCTGACGCTCCTGCTGGAGATTAAGCGGTGCGCGGAGGAGGGCGGACAGTTCCTGATCGTGACGCACTCGCCGATCCTGCTCGGGATCCCCGGAGCGACCATCCTGAGTTTCGACGACGGACCGATCCACGAGATTGCGTACGAGGAAACCGGGAGTTATCAGGTGACAAAACTGTTCCTGGAAAACAGGGACCAGATGCTTAAGAGATTGCTGGAGGAAAGGTAGAAAACCATGAAAGAATTCATCAAAGGCGCCAATCCGTATATGCCCCTGTGGGAGCACGTTCCGGACGGTGAGCCGCGTGTGTTTGAGCACAACGGCGAGAAGAGAGTGTATGTCTACGGTTCGCACGACATCGAGAGGGAGCAGTACTGCGGCCGCAACTATGTGGTATGGTCGGCACCCGTCACGGATCTGACGGACTGGACGTACCACGGCGTCTCCTACACGGCGCTCTACGAGGACTCAATCCTCTACGCGCCCGATGTGGTCAAGAAGGGTGACACTTACTACCTTTATGCGGCGGAGCGCAAGGGAAGTCTTGTCGTTGTCGCCTCCTCGAAGACACCCTGGGGGCCTTTCGAGAATCCGGTCCCGACGAAGCTTGGGTTCGACCCGGGTGTGCTGGTCGACGATGACGGCAAGGTGTACGCATATTGGGGCGGCTGCGCCGCGCCGTGCTACATCGCGGAGCTGGAGGACGATATGGCGACGATCAGGGAGGACACGCTCGTGTCCAACCCGCTCGGCCATTCGACGTGTCCGTGGGACCCGCGCGACGACGGACACATCTCGCTGATCGACGCATTTTTCGAGGCATCGAGCCCGAGAAAAGTGCTCGGAAAATACGTCTTCATCTACTCGAAGCGGTACGAGATCCCGCTCCCGCAGTACGGCATCCACGAGCCCTGCAACGGCTTTCTGTCGTACCGCATCAGCGACACGCCCTTCGGCCCGTTCCACGACGGCGGCGATATCAGCCTGAACGGCGGCGAGATCCTGAAGGACAGCGAAGGGCACGGCACGATGACCTACCGTTGGGGCAACAACCACGGATCCATCATGGAGGTGAACGGGCACTGGTATGTGTTCTACCACCGCCAGACGGGTGTGAACGAGTTCTCCCGCCAGGCGATGCTCGAGCCTGTCGATGTGGCACTCGGCGGGGACGGCCGTCTGTACATCGGTGACATTACCTATCTCGATGGGGAGCCGGTGGCCTCGCAGCCCGTGGAAATGACTTCCCAGGGCGCGCATGTGAACGGCCTTGACGCACGCAAATGGATCTCCGCGGGATACGCCTGCCATATATTCGGCGGACGCACGAACGCGTACATCCGCCCGGGATATGAGCAGCGCGATGATATCTCGACGCCGGTCGTCGACATATCGTCCGGCACGACGGTGGGCTTCCGGTATCTGCAGTTCGGAGCTAACCCGCCGAAGAGCGTGACCGTCGTCCTCGGGGAGGCGAGGAAGGTCAGGGTCAACGTCCGCACGGATTCCTACCGGGGACGCGTGGCGGCAACACTGGATTTTCCGGGCAATGCGAAAGAGTTGACCGCACCGCTCACGGCAGGTGTGATCGGCAGACACGCAGTGTATTTTGAATTCCTGTCGGAGGATGCGGAAGGCGTGTGCTCGTTCGACCGCTTTACTTTCGACTGATCGAAAGCAACGGGGGAGATTTGAATGAGTGACAGAAAAAAGCTTCTTGCAGTGATATGGAGCGTTCTCGGGATCGCCGTCGTCGCAATGATCGTTTTGGCAGTCATTGTTTTCACAAAAGATTCCGTCCGATCGAAGAATACGAACGAATCCGGGGAGTCGGATCAATTTGAGGATGCCCCGACGGAGGCCGTTGCTACCCCTACAACGGACAACTATGTCACGGTGTACCGGGCGACGGAACGTTATTACCAGAGTCAGTATGAAGCAAGGCATATTCTTGAGACCTATGAATACGATAATAATGCAAGAAAGATCAAGGCTAACCAGAAGTTCAGTTCCACAAACGATTATCAGGAATATGTCTACGATGAGGAAGGCAACTTGATCGAGGAGATCACCTGCAGTGATAACCATATCGTCTACAGGGAACTTTATCAATTCGATCCGAAGGGTCGGGAGATAATGAAAAGTATCATATCGACTCCGGTTTCGCAAGCGCCCTCCGGGTGGAGTTATGAAACCGTTTATGATGATGAAAAAAGAACCTCAACGCAATACTTTCAATATGACTCCGAGGAGGAAGACCCTATACGGGAGCTGCAGTGCATAAGAACGTATGATGAGAACGGCAATATTTTGATCGAGGATTATGCATCTTTCGTATATCAGTATGAGTACGACGAGCACGGCAATCTAGTGCGTGAATATGTGAATTACGAGCCGGGCGATCCGATGGGGTTTCATATGTTCCGCGAGTACTTCTATGAGGAGACCGCACCGGGACATTGGAGGCAGACGGGCATCGTTTTTTATGATAGCGGTCTTCGCGCCTCGCATGTTGATTACGAGTATGATGCCTCAGGCAATCTGATCTGTATGACCACGTATTCCGGTGACGGCGAGAAAGCGACGGAAAAGGATATTTATGTATTCAAGAGTTTCCGGATTCGCGAATCCTGCATGACGGAGGAGGATCGGGAGAAGAAGGCTGCCGCGGAGGCAGCGAAAGACTGACAAGAGCAAACACAGTGAGGACAAGCTATGATCATCATAATCACGGGCGCGTCGCACGTCGGCAAGACGGTGCTTGCGCAGAGACTGCTGGAGACAATGCATTATCCGTATCTGTCGATCGACCATCTGAAGATGGGGCTGATCCGCAGCGGGCACACGGCGCTCACGCCGGATGATGATGACGAACTGACGGGCTACCTTTGGCCGATCGTGAGTGAGATGATCAAGACGGCGGTCGAGAACCGGCAGAACCTCATTGTAGAAGGATGCTACGTGCCATTCGACTGGCGAAAGGACTTCGAGGAGGAGTATCTCGCGGACATTCGTTTCGTCTGCCTTGCGATGACGGACGCATACATCGACAGCAACTTCGGGGCGATCCGGGAACACTGCTCGGATGTCGAGAGCCGGTTTTACGAGTTTGACCTTGATGCGGCGTCCGTGAAGGAGGATAACCGGAAGTTTGCCGAAGGCTTCCGCGCGGCCGGCGAGGAGGTCGCTCTGATCGACGACGATTATGAGCAGGCGACACGCGAGGTTGCGGCGCGTTTGAGCGGAATTATCGAATAAAACAACGAACGGGCAACATAATGCAAAGACTTATCCGGGGGGAAATGGTACTATGGAACAGGTGAGAAAATCAAGGGAGGCGCTGCGCATCGTGAAGTTTGTGCTGTTCTCGGCGAGCGCCGGGCTGATCCAGGCTTCGACGATTGCGCTGCTGGAGAATTTTACGGGGCTTCCGAGCTGGGCCTGCTACCTGTGCGGCCTTGTGCTGTCGGTGCTGTGGAATTTTACGCTGAACCGGAAGTTCACGTTCCAGTCCGCCAACAACGTTCCGATCGCGATGGCGAAGGTTGCCGCGTACTACGCGGTGTTCACGCCGCTCTCCACGTGGGGCGTGAAGCTGCTGACGGAGCAGTGCGGATGGCATCCGGCGTTGGCGGACGGTCTCGCGATGCTCACCAATCTGGTCACCGAGTTTTTGTATCAGCGGTTTGTCGTGTTCGGCAGGAGCATCGACACCGCGGTCCCGAAAGAAAAGCGAGAGATGAGTGAGGAATAATACTCCTCTCCGATATGTTGCGGAGGAAAAAGTATGAACGAGATCCGACAGAAGATATTGACCGGGGAGCGCGCCCTGTTCGGCAGCCGTGACCTGCGCATAAAGGCCTGCGTGTTTGACGGCGGTGAGTCACCGCTCAAGGAGAGCTCGAACATCGAGCTTGTCGACACGCTGTTTCGCTGGAAATACCCGCTGTGGTACTGCAACGGCGTGAAGGCTGTGGACTGCACCTGGTTTGAGATGGCACGCGCCGGCGTGTGGTACACCTCGGATATCGAGGTGACCAACGCGGTGATCCAGGCGCCGAAGAACTTTCGCAGAAGCAGCGGGATCGTTCTTCGGGATGTCGCTTTCACCGACGCGAAGGAGACGATGTGGAGCTGCAGCGATGTGAAGCTGACGAATGTCTCCGTCGCGAAAGGGGATTATTTTGCGATGAACTGCTCCGATATGGAGATCGACGGGCTGAGGCTCGACGGAAACTATTCCTTCGACGGCGCGAAGCGGGTGGTGATCCGCAATTCGCGGCTTCTGACGAAGGACGCGTTCTGGAACAGCGAGGACATCACGGTGTATGACTCGTTCATCTCGGGCGAGTATCTCGGGTGGAACTCGAAGAACCTGACGCTTGTGAACTGCACGATCGAGAGCCTTCAGGGAATGTGCTACATCGACAATCTTGTTATGAAGAACTGCAGGCTCATCAACACGACGCTTGCGTTCGAGTACGCGAATGTGGATGCGGAGATCAACTCGAAGGTGGAGAGCGTGTTCAACCCGGGCTCCGGCACGATCAGGGCGGAGAGCATCGGCGAGCTCATCATCGAGAAGGACAAGATCGATCCCTCGAAAACGAGGATCGTGTGCGAGGACATCGAGAAGCAGTCCGACCGGCCGGAGTGGCTGCGGGACTGACGGGGCGGTATGTCGCGGGACTGTTGTGTTGCGGGACTGACGAGGTAACGGAATGAAGTACGATTTTGACACGATCATCAACCGGCGGGGCACGGACTCCTACAAATGGGATGTCGCGGAAGGTGAGCTTCCGATGTGGGTCGCGGATATGGATTTTGCGACGGCGCCGGAGATCCGCGAGGCGCTTGCGAAGCGGCTTGCGCACGGCGTGTTCGGCTACGCGGACGTGACCGACCGGTGGCGTGACGCCTACGCGGGCTGGTGGCAGCGGCGCCACGGGCTCACGATGGACCGCGATGCGCTCGTATTTTGCACGGGAGTGATCCCGGCGATCTCCTCGGCGGTTCGGAAAATGACGACCCCGAACGAGAACGTGATCCTGCAGACACCGGTGTACAACATTTTCTTCAACTGCATCCGAAACAACGGGCGGTGTCCGCTGGAGAGCCCTCTGCTGTACGACGGCACATCCTACACGATGGACCTGGAGCGGCTGGAGAGGGATATGGCGGATCCGCAGACGACGATGATGCTTCTGTGCAACCCGCACAATCCTGTCGGAAAGATCTGGGACCGCGGGACGCTCGCGGAGGTCGGGCGCCTGGCGAAGAAATACCACGTGACGGTCATCGCGGACGAGATCCACTGCGATATCACGGCGCCGGGGCGGGAGTATGTCCCGTTCGCGTCGGTGTCGGACGACTGCCGCGAGGTGAGTATCACCTGCATCGCGCCGACGAAGACGTTCAACCTGGCGGGGCTTCAGACCGCAGCGGTTTACGCGCCGGATCCGGTGCTGCGCCACAAGATCCGGAGAGCCCTCAACACGGACGAGGTCGCCGAGCCGAACTCGTTCGCGACAACGGCGGCGATCGCGGCGTTCGAGCAGGGTGAGGCGTGGCTCGACGAGCTGAGAGAATATTTGTTCTACAATCGTAGTATCATAATAAATAAGCTTCTTCGCGAATTGCCCGAGGTGCGTGTCACGGAGGGCGAGGCGACGTACCTGTTGTGGATCGACGTGAGCGCGATCCCCGGAAACAGCCGCGAGATTGCGGAGAAACTCCGCAGGGATACGGGGCTTTACGTGAGTGACGGCGTGCAGTACGGCACGGGCGGAGAGCATCATTTGCGGATGAATATCGCCTGCCCGCGAAGCCTGTGCGAGGACGGTGCGGAGCGACTTGTCCGCGGTCTGTCCGAACAAATCCGGGGAGGTGATCCGATATGTGGCTAGGGGCTCTGATCTGTGTCGCGGTCGTGCTGATCGGCGTGGTCGTCGGACTGGCAATCGGCAGCAAATACAGGAAGCTTTACAACGAGGGCGTGGCGCTCAAACGCCCGTATGATTTTCATAAGCAGGAATATACGTTCAAAACGATCGTGCCGGGCATCGACAATATGCTCGGTGCGCTGAATCTCAATGTGCTCGCGCAGCAGAACATCAGCGTGAACCGCGAGACGAACGCGGAGAGAGTGATCTTCGGCAACCCGGCCGGTTCGTTCACCGCGTTTATCCAGGCGGAGAACAGCGGGCAGGAGGGAGTTTACTGCTACCGTTTCCGCATCCACAGCTGGACTTCACACAAAGGAACCATCCTGAATTCGGCGCGAATGGGGATCAACGTAGTGCTCACGGCGCTCGAGAAGGCGTTCCTCACACTCGATTACAACGCGGTTGAGGAGCGGGTCTACATGACGGATATCAAAACGCGGGCGTCCTTCTTCGAGTGATGCAGGACATCATTCCTTCGGGAATCTACCCGGAGGCCTTACAGAGTCGATAAGCTTTTGTCTATTCGGAAAATGAGGAGGAGGAGCATATGCCGGATTCCGCTGTATTGCTCATAGTCATCTTGATCGCGTTGTCCGTGGGCGGAGTCGCTCTGCGATATGCGCTGCGCAACGTGGTATACAAAGGCACCGACGCCATCGGCAACGCGAGACGCCGAAACAAGAACGCGGCCAACGGGGCGGAGGTGGTAAGACTCGCGGATCTGTATCCGGAGATCGCGCAGTGGCATCGTCAGAACGGCACCGCATATGAGGCGGCTCCTGTGACACCCGCGGTTCCTGTGACACCTGCTGCGCCTGCAGCGCCCGTGCAACAGAACATTTACATGCAGCCGAACACCTGCGCACAGCCCGGCTATACGAACCGCAATCCCGTTGCAATGAACGGCAATGCGGTGCAATATTACGGCAATGCGGCACCGAACTACGGTTACGGGGCGCCGAATTACGGCTATGCGGTCCCGGCGAAGAAGGGGAATCCCCTGGCTGTGATCGCGCTGGTCTTCACCGCCATCGGCCTGTTGATCAATGCGGTACTGCTTGTCTTAGGGTATGTAAGCCTGTATGTTCCATTTGCCGATGATGCCGATCCGGAGGTGCTCGTTTACCTGCGCAGCGGCAGGGTATACACGGTCCTGTTTCTGCTCTCGGTAGCGGCATACATCGTTCTGCTCGTGACGCGGAAGACGATCTGCACGGTGTTTTATCCGGTGATGATGATCGTGCTGGGAATTGTGTCGTTTTTCATCGCGAATGCGCGTTTGGCCGATATCAAGGCGGAGTGGGATGTGGAATCCCTTTTCGATTATCCGAGGTATATTGTCTTGTCGACTGCTTTCGTGTGGCTGTTCCTGGTATTTGCCGTTCTCGGCGGATGTTTTGAATTACTGCATCTCCTCAAAGGTTATCGATGGGCCGCGTGGGCGGGGCTTGTGTGCGGAACGGTTGCCGTTCTGGCATTTGTACCCGCGGGGGTGGAACTCGGACTGGGCAATTTCGACAATGTCTTAGTGATGGGCAATTACTTCGGTTACACGCTTTTGATACCGTTTTACGCGCTGGCTTACGGCAGGAAAAAACAGTAGAAATTTCGCGGAACAGTGGAAAATCGAAGAAAGACGTGATATACTGACACCGAGGCAAAGGAGTCTTACCGAAGACTCCTTTGCCTTTTTTCATGCGCACAAAGAGAAGCACTTACCCAGCAGGAGGGAAAGAAAAGATATGAAAAACAGATTGATCCGCGTGGTCGCGGCGGTGCCGCAGCTTCGCGTCGGGGATGTGAGATTCAATACGGAGCAGATCATCGCGATCGTCCGCGAGCAGGAGGAGAGCGGTGTGATCGTGTTTCCGGAGCTGGCCGTGACGGGGTACACCTGCGCGGATCTGTTCCGAAGCGACCTGCTTCTTGCGGAGGCGAAAGACGCGCTTATGCGGATCGCAGAGGTGACCGCGAGGACGGGTGTGACCGCTGTCGTGGGTGTTCCGGTCCGTTACCGGAACAGTCTGTACAACTGCGGCGCGGTGATCTCCGGCGGCAGCGTGCAGGCGCTGATCCCGAAGACATACCTGCCGAACTATTCGGAGTTTTACGAAGCCAGGTGGTTCGCCTCGGGCAGCGGGATCACCGAAGCATTCGTGCGTGTCGGTGACCGGGAGGTCCCGTTCGGTGCTGACATCCTTGCGGAGGATCCGGTGACGGAGGCGGTGCTCGGCGTGGAGCTGTGCGAGGATCTGTGGGTGCCGGACAAACCGAGCACGCATGCGGCGCTCGCGGGCGCCAACATTATCGCCAACCTGTCCGCGTCCGACGAGCTGATCGGCAAACAGGAGTACCGCAGGGAGCTTGTGAAGCAGCAGAGCGGCTCGTGCTATTGTGCGTACATATACTCCTCGGCAGGAACGGGGGAGAGTAGCACGGACCTGGTGTTCTCGGGGCATTCGGTCATCGCGCAGAACGGCAGCATTTTCCGCGAGAGCATCTTTCAAAGTGACCCGCACTGCGAGGCGGCGGTCGTCGACCTCGACGTCATCATGCACGACCGCAGGCGGCAGAACACATTCGGGAACACGGGGACCCGCTACCGCCGCGTGCCGGTGCGCGTACAGTCGATCGGCGCCGACGAGGTGAGCGCGGAGGAGCTTGTGGAGCTTCTGAACCGGTTTGACTGCCCGGTGCCGAGAAATCCTTTCGTGCCGGCGGACGACGGCGAGAGAGACGCGCGCTGCCGGAGGATCCTGCAGATCCAGGCCAACGGACTGGCCACCCGCGTGAGAGCTACGGGGATACGAAACCTGGTCATCGGGATCTCGGGAGGACTCGATTCGACGCTGGCACTCCTGGTGTGCGCGGAGGCGCGGAAAATCCTGCCGGAGATCCGGATCATCGGCTATACGATGCCGAGCGAGGGCAACACCACGGGGCGGACATTTCACAACGCCGTGCGGCTGATGGAGCTGCTGGCCGATGAGCGGTACGAGGTGCCGATCCGCGAGGGAGTGGAACTGCATTTGAGACAGCTCGGTCACGAGAAGGACTATCAGGGAGAGGGCGATGTCACTTACGAGAACGCGCAGGCGCGGATGCGCACATACATTTTGATGGATGCAGCGAATATGCGGGGCGGGCTTGTCGTCGGGACCGGCGACCTGTCGGAGCTGGCCCTGGGGTGGTGCACCTACAACGGCGACCATATGTCGATGTACGCGGTGAACAGTTCCGTGCCGAAGACGCTCGTGCGGTTTATATGTCGCACGTATGCCGCTATGTGCGGGGACGCGGAGCTCGGCGGGGTTCTGCTCGACATATGCGAGACGCCGATCACGCCGGAGCTCACGCCGAGCGTCGGCGGGCAGATCGCACAGAAGACGGAGGAGAAGATCGGGTCGTACGACCTCAACGACTTCTTCCTCTTCTACACGTTGCGGTACGGCTTTGAACCGCTGAAGACCGTGGCGTTCGCGTGCCGCGCGTATCCGGAGCTCACGGAGGCGGAGGTTCGCGATGCGGCGCGCAAGTTCTTCCGCCGGTTCTTCTCGCAGCAGTTCAAGAGAAGCTGTCTGCCGGACGGACCGAAGGTCGGTTCCGTGACGCTTTCGCCGCGCGGCGACTGGAGGATGCCGAGCGATGCGTCGGCGGCGCTGTGGCTCGCGGCGCTGGAATAGAGGAGGTATACTATGGCAGCATTTGATCGGGTTTTATCGGGAATTCCGCAGATGGACGAGCGGTTTGACAACATCCGCCTCGGCGACAATGTCGTGTGGAGGGTGGACCGCCTCGAGGATTTCAGTCTGTTTGTGAAGCCGTATGTGGAGCAGGCGATCCGCGATAAGCGCAACCTGATCTACATCCGCTTCGCGTCGCACGAGCCGTTCTTCGAGGAGAGGGAGGGCTTAAAGATCGTCAATGTCGAGCTGTCGCACCGGTTTGAGACATTTACTGTCGATATCCACGAGATCATCCGCCGCGAGGGAGTGGACGCATTTTACGTGTTCGACTGCCTCTCGGAGTTGCAGACCGCGTGGGCGACGGACCTGATGATGGGCAACTTTTTCCAGGTGACGTGCCCGTATCTCTTTCAGCTGGACACGGTTGCGTTCTTCCCGCTGATCCGCGGCAAACACTCCTTCAAGGCGATCGCCAAGATCCGCGACACGACGCAGCTGTTCCTCGACGTCTACTCTGACCGGACGAACATCTACGTCCGCCCGGACAAGGTGTGGAACCGCTACTCCGAGACGATGTTCCTGCCGCACCGCTACGAGCCGGAGACCGGCGTGTTCGAGCCGATCCTCGACGGTGTCGTCGCGAGCCATTTCTACCAGCTTCTCGAGCACAACACCGCAGGCGCGGACCGCGGCAACAAGGACAGCTGGGACCGCTTCTTCGATATGACGGAGACGATGCATGAGAACGGGCTTGACGTGACGGAGCAGTGCAACCGGATGTGCAACATCATGATGACGCGCGACGAGCGCCTCCGAATCATGATCAAGGAAAATTTCCGGGCCGAGGACTATCTGAATGTCAAGAAGCGCATGCTCGGCACCGGTATGATCGGAGGCAAGGCGACCGGTATGCTGCTGGCCAGGAAGATCGTCGAGAACAAGCGTCCCGACATATTCGCGAATTTCGAACCGCACGACTCGTTCTTCATCGGCTCGGACGTATTTTACACGTTCATCGTGGAAAATCATTTCTGGGACATCCGCGTGCGCCAGCGGAGCAAGGAGGAATATTTTACGCTCGCGGACGAGTTCGCCGCGAGGTTGCGCGCCGGCAAATTTTCCCGCGACATGGAGGAGGAGTTCGTGAAGCTCCTCGAGTACTACGGGCAGGACCCGATCATCGTCCGCTCCAGCTCCATCCTCGAGGACGGTTTCGGCAACGCCTTCGCCGGCAAATACGAGTCCGTCTTCTGCCCGAATGTCGGCGATATGGAGCGCCGGCTGCAGGAGTTTGAGGATGCGGTCCGCACGGTATACGCGAGTACGATGAGCAAGTCGGCGCTCGACTACCGCAGCCGCCGCGGACTGCAGGCGAGAGACGAGCAGATGGCACTCCTCGTACAGCGCGTGTCCGGCTCGTACTACGGCGACTACTATATGCCGTGCGCGGCCGGCGTTGGCTACTCCTACAGCCCGTACCGCTTCTTAGCGAGCCTCGACCCCGCAGCGGGAATGCTTCGGCTTGTCATGGGTCTCGGAACGTCGGCGGTGGACCGCACGGAGGGCTCGTACCCGCGCCTCGTGAGTCTGGATCAGCCGAAGGCGACGGTGTCGCGGACGAGCGCTGAGAAGCATCAGTTCTCGCAGCGCAAACTGGAGCTGATCAACCGCGCCGAGGGCCGGCTTGAGCAGGTGTCGCTCGACGCGATAGAGCCGTATATGCCGTACTATCTGAAGCGTCTTCTTCTGGAGCACGACTACGACGCGGAGCGCGCGTTCCGCGAGCGCGGACAGAACCGCGACATCGAGTTCATCTCCTGCCAGGGGATCGTGAACAGGGAGATCATCATGCAGCAGATGAAGGACATCCTCGCCACGATCCAGGGGGAGTATCAGTATCCGGTCGATACGGAGTTCACGATCAACCTCTCGGAGAACGGGGACTACGTGATCAACATCCTGCAGTGCCGCCCGCTCCAGGTGTTCCGCGACTCGGAGGACACGGCGATGCCCGAGCAGTATGACACCGACAAGGTTCTGTTCGAGTGCCGTAACTCCGCGATGGGACTCTCGCGGACGGACCGGATCGACATCGTCGTATACGTGGATCCGGTGAAGTATTACAATATGCCTTACCGCGACAAATACCGCGTCGCGCGGGCAATCGGCACGGTCAACTGGAGCATGCGCGGGCAGAGTCGGAAAATGCTCCTGATGGTGCCGGGAAGAATCGGCACGACATCGCCGGAACTCGGCGTGCCGACCGCATTTGCCGATATCAGCGAGTTTGACTGCATCTGCGAGATCTCGAATTCCAAGGCCGGCTACAACCCGGAGCTGTCCTACGGAAGCCATTTCTTCCAGGACCTCGTAGAGTCGGGGATCCTCTACAACGCGATCTTCGAGAGCGAGAAGACCGTCGCGTTCCGCCCGGAACTGCTGGAGGGATGCGAGAATCTGCTCGGCGAGCTGGTGAAGGACTGCGAGGGGCTCGAGGAGATCGTGTATGTGTACGATGTCGCAGACCGCGGGGTAAAACTGTGCAACGATATGAAGACGGAGCACATACTGTGCCTGTTCGAGACGACCTGACGGTGAGCGGAATCGACGATTCGTAGTGCGGAAAATTGTCCGAAACAGATAAAAATGCGCGCCCCGATTGATACGCCCGAAGCATTGACTAACGGATGAGATGTGATATCATGTTATATAAGGGGGAGTGGGGAAGCCCCGTGCGGAAAACCTGTGGTGGGGGATTTTCCGACTATGAAAGGAGATTCGCGCGTGGGGCGCGATATTGTAAATATGCGTGAAGTGAATAGAAGTAAGTTGAAAAACAGGGTCGGCATCCTTGTGCTGGCCTTTTTGTTGTGCGCGGGCGTTCTTGTCGGTTGCGGCAAGGAGCCCGGCAAGTCGAATGTTTCGCCGACCGCGGTCGTCACGCCTTCGGACAGTGTGACACCAACGGCGACGTCGTCGCCGACACCTACGGTGCCTTATTGCAAGACAGCGTACGAGACCGTGGGTCGCGACGATGTCTACAGCGTTCCGGTCAAGGAGCTGGAGGAGCAGTGGTTCCAGATGGGCACGGTGTGCAGAGGCGACTATGTGCTGATGTGGTTCAATCCGCCGGAGGTGCAGGAGGACGATTTCGAGGTGCGGAACACCTTCGTGCTCTTAAACCCCGCCGAGAGCGGTGAGCAGTACAGGATCACGGTCGATTTTCCGATCACGGAGATGCGTCTGCTTGCGAACGGCACGGTCCTCCTCGAGGAACAGATGGCCGGCGGCATTCATGTCTATGATAACAAGATGACCGAGGTGGATCACCTTGTTCAGAGCGAGGGAAAACTCTCGTCGCTTCTCGGTGTGTCGGAGGACGGTATCCTCTGGCAGACGGACGAGGAGACGCACAAGCTCGTGGCGACCGACCTGAAGGGACAGAAGGTCAGCGAGTACGAGTGCGATCCGCAGTACACCGTGACTCGTTACCTCGGCGTTGAGAACGGCAGAAAGGAGTTCCTCGTGAATGTAACGGGGAAGTCCGACCACCGGTTTATGTACATTTCCGAGAACGGCGAGGTATACTATCGCAACGAGAACGAGGGTGATCTCGGTGACGACTGGCTTGCCGACCGGATCATACCAATATCGATACCGGTTCTGGTCGACTCTGCGTCGACCTGGTTCTTCCATGCTCCCGGCTATCTCCGCGAAGGGTTTGCCTTCCCGAAGAGCGTGAGAGGTGAGCAGCTGAATTCCGTCCGCGACGGGAAACTGTGCAGCTGCAGCTACCGATGGCTCGACGATAACACGTGCGTGATCGACCACCGTCTGTATGACCTTGAGAAGCGCACGGTCTCCGGGGTGCTGACCGACGCAGACATTCCCGATTGCCTGTATCTGTCCTCCCAGGGCACGATCGGCGATGGCATCATGGTGTTTAACTGCAGCGTCAAGAACAGCGACGGAAGCCTGCTTCTTCTGTGGAATGCGGGTGAGAAGGCTGTGCCGATCGAGAACTACTGCGATCTTGCGAAGGACGATATCCCGGGGTACATCTCGAGCCTTGTGAAGAAGGCCGAAGAGTGCGGCGTCAAGGTTACGCCGGACCGGACGGAGGACGACGGGACGAACGAAGCGCTCGGCGATATCCTTCTCGAGATGGAGCTCATCAACACGTTTGTGCTCGCCTCGGAAACCGATCCTGAGCTTCTGAAGACGAAGTCCGGGGAGGCGATCCATCCGGAAAATAAGAACAACAACGACGGGGCGGCCTTCACGTTTCAGCCGCACATATTTTCCACGTTTTACCTGAAGGAACACGGGGAGAAGAGAAGGGACGCATTTTACGCATATGTGGATGCGATCCGCGCAGGCGAGGACCGCTATCGCTGCGCGAGCGAGGCGGATGCGAACTGGAGTAGCGGAAGATTTGCGATGATGTTCTTCCCGTTTGCCGGCCTGTATGCCGATGCAACCTATGTCGGCGACGGCTGGGCGGAGATCACGTACCTGATCCCGAAGGACGAGTTCCTCAGGAAGGAGCGCGAGTTCGAGGAGAGGGTCGAGAAGATCCTGAACGATGTGCTCGAGGAGGACTATTCGGACCTCGAGAAGGCGCTGGCACTCTATGAATTCATGACGGAGTATATCGTCTACGACTATGATATGATGTATCACAACGGAGAGGAGGAATGGTCGTCGAAGCAATCGCCGTACCGCGTCCTCGACGAGCGGCAAGGCATCTGCGGGGAGATAGCGATCCTGTACCAGTACCTGGGCCTGCAGTGCGGGATCGATGTGGATGAAGTCGTCGGCGCGCCGGTGAAGTCCGGCGAGGACACGCACGCGTGGAACTACGTCCGCATCGACGGCACGGGTTACCTGCTCGATGCCACCTGGGGACTCACGACGAACCACGCGCCGGATCTGTGCTATTTCCTCTTCACGGACCAGCTGCGCGAGACCCGGGACGGCTATGCGATCGAGTCCTACGACGTCGGATTTGTGGGGATGTACGGGGCGCGCAAGAAGTTTTCTTTCGAGTGCAATGACGAGCGCTACAGCGAGCTCTGGAAAGGAAAATTCGTCGCGTTCGACGAGGCGGAAAATTGCATTTTCTACACCGATACGAAGGGCAACCTGCATCGTTTCGATTACGCGGACTGATCCGCGGGTTACGGGGTTGGGATCGATCCGCGGGAGTGCCTGTGACGGTGTTTTTGCGGGCGAACATAAGCTTCGCATAGGGGATAACAATGAGTAACGAACAGAGAAAAAGAACGGGAGTGATGCGTCGGGCGGCCGCAGCGTCGGCCGTCGCGCTGCTGTTCGTCGTTCTCGCGGTCGGGTGCGGCCGGGAGAACAAGGATCGGAATGCGTCTCAGGGCGGCAACGGTACGGTGACCGGCACGGTGACAACTACACCGGAGGCGACTTTGACACCGTCAGGGACAGAGACACCGACTTGTACGCCGACGCCGGGGGTGCCTTTCGTGAAGCAGGCGTACGAGACGGCCGGAAGGGACGATGTGTTCCGCGTGCCGGTGAAGGAGCTCGCGGAGGACTGGTACCTGAGCACCACGGAATTTGCGGGAGATTACGCCCTGTTGTGGCTGTGTTCTCCGGATTCCTTTGCGACAGAGAGACGTATATTCGTGCTTTGCAGACCGGGGGAGAGCCGGGAACAGTATCGTTTGGAGACGGAGTATTCGCCCTCTGAGCCGAAGGTTTTCGAGGACGGCACGGTGGTCCTTGAGGACAGGAAAACCGGCCTCTATCATGTGTACGACAACACGCTCACCGAGCTGCGGAGTTTCCTGCCGGGAGGCGAGAAGGGGATGAAATGGATCGGCGCATCACCGGACAGGATGCTCTGGTTCATCGATGAGACGGAGACAGCCGTGCTGGCGACCGATCTGAACGGACAGGCCGTCGGTGGTTTTTCGTGTGCTCCGGGGTATCGAATGATCCGCTACCTCGGCTCCCGCGACGGAAAGAGAAGTTTTCTTGCCCGGTCGGAAGCGGACAGCGCGGAGCAGTTGATGATCCTCCCTGCGGACGGCAGTGATCCGATCTCCCCTGCAGCGGATGAGTTGAAACTGGGCGAGGACTGGAAGAACAACGCAATCCCGTGTTCGGGACCGAACCACGAAGAGACCACCGCGACGTGGTTCTTCCATCTCGCGGGGGATTACCGGAAAGGCTGTGTGTTCCCGAAGGAATCGATGAATGAGGAGATCGGGTTCCTCGGCGGGACGATGCTGTGCAGCAATGTCCGATATGAGCTTGAGGACGGGTCATACCGGCACGATTACCGCCTGTACGATATGGAGAAACGGACGGTCTCCGGTGTACTCCGCGACGCGGAGATCGAAGGCAGTGCATATATGTATGTGCTCGGCCCCGTCGGGGACGGCAATGTGCTGCTTCAGTCCTCGAAGCCCGAGGGCGGCAGCGAACTTCTGCTGTGGACTGCCGGCGATACGGTTTCGCCGATCGACGGTTTTTGCGATCTCGCGAAGGATGATATCGCGGCGTGCCTGACGGACCGGGTAAAGAAGGCGAAGGAGTGCGGCATCGTGATCACGCCCGACCGGACGGAGGACGACGGAACGGCCACGGCGCTCGGGGATCTCGTTTCGGAGATCGACCTCGTCAATACCTTCCTGCTTGCTGAAAAGAATGACCCGGATGCGCTGAAACCCGTGTCCGGCGATGCGATCCATCCGGAAAATAAGCGCTGCAACGACGGGGCGCATTTCACCTTCAAACGGCACGTATTTTCCGAATACTACCTGAAGGAATACGGGGAGAAGCGCCGTAGCGCGTTCTTCCGTTTTGTGGACGCGGTACTCGCAGGGGAGGACCGGTTCCAATGCCCCGACGACGCGACGGAGATCTGGTGCTGCGGCGTGTTCTCGTCGCTTTTCTTCCCGATCGCACAGCCATATATCACGGCGGCGTACGAGGGGGACGGCTGGGCGAAGATCACGTACAAGATCCCGAAGGAAGAGTTCCTGGAGAAGGAGCGTGCCTTTGAGGAGCGGATCTGCGAGATCCTGAACGATGTGCTCGAGGACGATTACACGGACACGGAGAAGGCGCTCGCCCTGTACGAGTTTATGACGGAGTACTGCACTTACGACACCGAGATGCTGGAGCATCTCGATGAGTGGAGTGACCGGCAGTCGACGCTCCGCTGTCTCACCGAGCAGACCGGCGTATGTTGGGAGATCGCGTCGCTGTATGAGTTTCTGCTGCTGCAGTGCGGCGTCAACGCGGAGCCGATCCGCGGCATCGCGTTCGACGAGAACGAACCGTCGCACGAGTGGAACTATATTACGCTCGACGGGCAGGGGTACCAGATCGACGCGACCTGGGGCATCACCGACCGGCGCGAGCCGGATCTGAAGTACTTTCTGTTCACGGACGAGCTGCGTGAGACGCGCGACGGCTACGAGGAGGAATCTTTTGAGATCGGAGGCGCCGGCTTCTACAACAGCCGCAAGCGCTACACCTTCGAGGCGGACGACGAGCGCTTCGAGGAACTCTGGTCGGGAAGATATCTCGCGTTCGACGAGGAAGAGAAGTGCATATACTATATTGATCCAAACGGTAATGTGAAACGGTTTCCGTACGGCCGATAAGGCCGTCGGAACCGTTTTTTCTTGTGAATCGACCATCCATTTGATAGAATGGAATTCAGTGAGGTGAATCGAGATATGAATCTTCATGTGATCAATGATATAGACGCGCCGGAACTGGACGTATTCACGAAGCTCTCCGAGCCGCAGTTGTACCGGTACTACGAGCCGGAGTTGGGTATATTTCTCGCGGAGAGCGCAAGCGTGATCCTGCGCGCTCTGGAGGACGGCTATGAGCCGCTCTCGGTGCTGGTGGAAACCGGGAAGATCGAGGGTGAGGCGGAACCCGTATTTGACGCGATCGAGCGCTACTGGGGGCCGGAGAAGCGCGAATCCATCCCCGTGTATACGGCGGACAGCGAAATCGTGGCACGGCTCACCGGCTACACCCTGGTCCGCGGGCTCTGGATGACGCTCCGCAGACGGCCCATCGTGTCCGTCGAGAAATTCTGCCACGACAAGAGGCGCATCGCGGTTCTGTACGATGTCGTGAACCCCGCCAACGCCGGTGCGATCATCCGCTCCGCCGCGGCGCTCGGGATGGACGGCGTGCTCCTCTCCGACGCCTCCGTCGACCCTCTCGCCAGACGCTCGTCGCGGGTCAGCATGGGGACGGTCTTCCAGATCCCCTGGACGATAGCGACGAAGGAGGAATCCGAGGGAACCACCCTGGTCAGCACCCTTCAATCCTACGGCTACAAGACCGTGGCGATGGCCCTGACCGAGGACTCGACCGCCGTCGACAACGAGGAGATCCGCGCCCACGAGAAGCTCGCCATATTCCTCGGCTCCGAAGGCCCCGGCCTCCCGAAAGACATCATCGCCGCGTGCGACTACCGCGTAATGATCCCGATGCACTACGGTGTGGACTCCCTCAACGTCGCGGCCGCCAGCGCTGTCGGCTTCTGGGAGATGTGCAAGGGGAGGGGATGACGGTTCTCGCAGTTTCCATTTCGGTCTTTGTTCTTTTGCCGTTGAAATACCGGTATGAAAAAACGGGAATTCCGAAAAAGTAAAGTATTCTGTCAAGTCGGCGAAATGATTGGGAATGTCATTTCGCCGTTTTTTGCGCGCCTTGACAGTAAAAAACATAACCGATATACTAAAGACAGTAGCGGTTATCTATGCATTCCCGATGGGAAAGGGGTGGTTCCGGTTTTTCCGGAAGTTCTTAGACTATTGGTGATGTGATCTGTGAACAAGGAGGCCTGAGATGAGAAATGCAAAATATGCACGATTGGTTGCAATAGCGATTGTTTTTGTACTCTGCCTTACTGCGTGCGGGGAAAAGTCTGCGGATAAACGTCAATTGAAAGTAACCCCGACGGAAAGTGAAAGCGAATGGGTAAATAATGCCGATTCCAATGAAAAAGGAGAGTCTGGGGAAACTCAAAACAAGATTACTTCGGCGATGACTGCAGAGCCGACATATACACTTACTCCGACTCCAATCGATACGCCCACTCCGTCAATAACATTGCCGCCCACCAATACACCTACCCCGACGTTAACTCCGACCCCGACGAATACGCCGACACCTACAAATACCCCGACTCCGACGGTGAAAACCAGTGAGGGACTGGAGTATACATTGAATGAAGATGGAAAGTCCTATTCTGTGACCGGGTTTGGAACCTGTAAGGACGGAAATGTCATTATTCCCGCGACATATAACGGAAAGCCGGTAACATCAATCTATCGTACGACAGAAGATGAAGGAATGATGGATGATCTGCAGAATCTTACCATTGTACGGGTTGAGTTGCCGAGCAGCATTACCTCAATCGGGAGTTGTGCATTTGCCAGATGTGATGAACTGATCAGTGTAAAAATCCCCGACAGCGTCACTAATATTGATACAGCTGCATTTTTCGAATGTAAAAAGTTGACAACCGTGAAATTGCCTGAAAGCGTCACAAACATAGGCGATTTCGCCTTTGCGTATTGTGACCGGTTGGAGAGTATTTCTATCCCGGGAAAAGTAAAATGTATCGGAATCAGAGCATTTTATTCAAATGAAAAACTCAGCAGAGTTACACTTCACGAAGGGTTGGAGGAGATCGGAGAAAAAGCTTTTGCCAAGTGTTATTTGTTAAAAAGCATTGTTATTCCCAGAAGTGTGACCTCGATTGAACATTTTGCCTTTCAGGGATACTTTGTGAACAATATCGCGGTTCCGCCGCAGTTATGCGACGTAGAGAAATTCAGGGATTGGGGTCTGCCTGACGATTGTATAGTCACAGTTAATGAGGATTGAGTTGTCAAAGAGTTCTCGGTGGCCTTAAGTGGGAATGGCCTTTTCGATATTTCAGAATAGTGTAAGCCTAAACGGAGGTTGCATCGATTGTGTGCAACCTCTGTTTTTAAGTTTGTCGAAAAATGTTAAGCGAAGTTTTGCGAGCAGGCCAAATCGTATCAATCTTTACTTTTTTGGCTCATATCGCCAAAAATCTTTACTTTTCACAAACAAAATGCTAAAATAAGTAAAGATTTGAGGGGGTGAGCCTATGATCTCATATGAGGGGCTGGAAAGGGTTCTGAAAGAAAAAAGCATCGGTAAGACGGAGCTTTCGACGCAGCTCGGTCTTTCGTCGCGAACCGTTGCGAAGATCGGAAAGGGCGAGAGAATCTCGCAAAGGAGTATTCAAAAGATTGCGGATTTCTTGGGCGTAGCACCGGAGTCCCTTGTGAGGGAGGTTTCCGAGAACAAGATCCTTCAGGTGCTCAGGGACGAGAAAGCGGCGAAACTTCCCGGTGGCTTGTACCACGAACTGCAGGTCAGAATGACTTATAATTCCAACCATATTGAGGGAAGCAAACTGTCCGAAGATCAGACTCGAATGATCTTCGAGACCAATACGCTTGATGCAGGGGACGGGATCACGGTGGATGATGTGCTGGAAACGGTCCATCATTTTCGGGCGATCGACTACGTGATCGATGTTGCAGAGGATGAGCTGACGGAGGACATCATCAAGCTGCTGCATTTTCTGCTGAAGCACGACACAAAGGACTCGACTCTCGATTGGTTTGCCGTCGGGGATTATAAGAAGCGTGCCAATATGGTCGGAGGCAGGGAGACGTGCAGGCCTTCGGAGGTGCACGAGCATATGCGGGAGCTTTTGGAGACATATAATGCGAAGGAAAAAGTCACTCTGGAGGATATCGTTGAACTCCACGCCGAGTTTGAATACATCCATCCTTTCCAGGATGGCAACGGAAGAGTCGGCAGGCTTGTTGCCCTGAAAGAGTGCCTGCGGTACAATGTGATCCCCTTCCTCATTGAGGACACTAAGAAACTATATTATTACAGGGGGCTGGCTGAATGGAGGGATGAGAAAGGCTGGCTCATTGATACCTGTCTGGACGGGCAGGATACGTTCGTTACGTTGCTCGATCTGCTGGGAATAAGACACTGATTTTTCAAATCATCCATCATTGCATAATTGACTTTTTACCGGAAAATTGGTATTGTTAGTTTGTGGCGTGACGGACTTGTTCCGGGGGGATGACACCCATAACAAAAAACAGCGTGTCACTAATTGAATATTCGTTGCAAGGGGGACGAAACCCATGGAAAAAAACGTAATTGTGACGGACGAGCTGGGGAAACAGATAGGCACCACGTACCCGAAGAGGGCGAAGGGCCTTGTTAAGAACGGTCGGGCAGAGTATGCCGATGACCGCACAATTCGTCTAAAGGATACTCGGATTCCGACCGTAGAATTATTTACGGAGGAAGTCAATATGAGTAAAACAATCAACTTTAGCGCAAGAGATTTTAAGCTCGAAGATACATGCAATTCCAATGTCGGTGTCAGAGGTTTTATGACGATCGGCGGCGAGAGTATGGAAGTCTGGGAGATCGGTGACTGGAATTGGAACTGGACATCACTTTCAAGGGATGTCACGGGACTGGAGAAGAACACCGACTACATTTTCCGCTTCGCGATGACCGGCGGCCATTCGGACGACGACAAGGAAGTGTCGATGGTTAACATCACCCGCTTGGGTGCGACGGATTCGCAGTATCAGTTCGACAATGAGGAAGAGCAGGCGAGAGCGTGGGATGAGCGATACACGTACTGCATCGGAGAGAGCAGATTCGAACCGGTGATCAGCAAGCGTGACAAGACCGGGATGTTGCGGATCTTTGAACTTCCGTTCAATACCGGTGAGCACGAGAACTGGCGTATTATCATCATCGCGCAGCACGCTGTGGCAAGATTTTTCGCACCGAAGGACAATGAGTTCTATGCCGAACTTGAGGACCTGCCGTTTGAGCAGTGGCGCAAGGAAAGGACGGAACAGATCCGTGAGGAGCGGATGCGGGACGCGGCGGCGATGGCCGGGGCGAACTATGACTGGGACTCCCAGTCGGAAGATCCGCAGTCGGTGAGGGGCGATGCTTTCCAGGAGTCGATTCCCAACTTCTTCGGCGGCAGGATTGACTTGGCCGAAGCCGAAATACACAGTGCAAAAATGCTGCGTGAACTGATCTCGCTGGCCAAGAGGGGCGTTCACGTGGATCTCTCCGGAGCGATTATCGATTGCGATGAGGATGAGGATTGATTTAAATTCATAAGTGCAAACGCAGGAGAGTTTAGGCTCTCCTGCTTGTTCTTTATAGCTGTATCGATGGAGGAATGACATGGCACCTGTTACTATGACGCTTTACCACTACTCGGTTGATTCTTATCAATCGGGCGGAAAATTGATCAACGACTTCAAGAAACAGTTTCGTTTCGCGGAGCCGTTTATGCTTGCGCTGCAGAAGAGCGAGGAGTGCTTCTGGGGCGCTTACTTTGCTGCGATGTCGTATTCGAGGGAACTGTGCGCCCTGGGGTTGCGAAAGCACGAAAACTATATCAAGGATGCTGTGGAAGGTATTTTCGAATATGTCAGAAGAAGAGATTATCCGGATTCCTCCGCAAGCCGGGTGGGGTGCGTCTACTACTGCGAATCGAAGGAGGAGGCGCTTCGGTACCTGAAGGATGACTGCATTGATAACGGCGATTTCACCGTCGATCAGGTCAAGCTCCTCGAGGTTGAAGTCGATGCAACGACGGTATTCCGGTATGATCAGACCTTCTTCAATGATGCCGTCGACATTATGGAGGAGAGCCGTGATCTTGCGCGCGTTATGGCCCTCGCCGGGAGGTATTATTCCGGGGAGCGAAGCGACAACCCGCTCATAGAGATTCTGGCAGACGGGGAGAATCGTATTATCGCAGAAATTCCCACTCTGTTTGACTGATTCTCAACTAATGAGGTATGGCATTTTCCGAAAAATGATGTAAAATCAGTTCAGAAGCTTCGAACACAACTTGGAGGTTTTTGAAATGATAGCAATCGGAAGTAACATAAAAAAATACAGAAAACAGCGGAAAATCACGCAGGAGCAGCTTGCCGAGGTGCTGGGCGTGTCCGACCAGGCGGTGAGCCGCTGGGAGAACGGGTCCACGTATCCGGACATCGAGCTACTGCCAACCATTGCACTTTACTTCGGCGTCACTTTGGATGAGATGATGGGGATGGAAGCCATCAAGGATGAGAGCGATATCGAGGATATTCTGAACCGGCGGAAGGAATTACGAAACAGCGGCGAAGTGGTCAAGAGCTATGAGATGCTTCGGGAAGCCGTCAAGAGGTATCCGAACAACTATGAGCTAATTCTTGCTCTAATCAGCGATCTGCAGTTTGCCAATTCAGAAGGCGATGAAACGTGGCACAAGAATCTGTTGGAGGCGGAAGGCCTCATAAACCGGGTCTTGGACGAATGTGCCGACCCCGAGCAGTGTAAGAAAGCCACAATCGCCAAGATGTGGAACTGCATTTTTCTTGAAAGGCGGGATGAGGCTGCCGCGATTGCGGAATCACTTCCGAGTATGGATGATTGCCGCGAGGGTTATCTGCTGAACATCTATACCGGGGAAAAGTTCCGTTCCTTCTGCCGCGATTATCTTGAAGATTTATATTTTGAAATGATTATGGCGATTGAATCCTACTCAGACAAATTCTGCGAGGACGATTCTCTTACCAACCGGGAGCGAATTGCCATTCTCGAGAAAGAAATCGCACTGACCGAGCTGATTTTTGACGGGAATCCGGCAATGCATTCGTGGAATATCATGTGGAGTCATCATTATATCGCCAGACTTGCATGCGCGGAAGGAGATACGGAGCTTGCGCTTACGCATCTTGAGGCGGCCCGGGACGCTGCCGTTAAGATTGATACCTTACCGGATGAGGTTCCTTATACCTCCGTACTGATGCGCGGTAAAACGTACCGATTGGCAGACAACGCCAAGAACTACACCGGTACCGAGAGAGAATCGCTCCTGGAGGCCATGAAGCATAAGCGCTTTGACATTATCCGCGAGACGGAGCGGTTCCGGAATGTGGAGAAGTCGCTTCAGGGGGAGTGAAAATATAACGTGAAATGATATGGAAACAATCGGAAGGCCGCCGAAAGGCGGTCTTCTCTTTCGCAATAAGGTTTTCTTACAGCTGTTGCCATGATATAATACTCGTTATAAATGTCGGTGAAATGGGGGAAGTAATTAATGGACGAGAGAACACTGCAGAAAATTCTCGCAACGCAATACGGAATTGAATCCGCTTCACTGGAGTTTCTGCGAGAGGGCGGCAGCCATACGTATGTTGTCAACGGGAAGGAAAAGAACCTGCTGAAGGTTATCGGTCCCGCTTTTTTTGATACCGCAAAACAGTCGCTCTCCATCATGAGATATCTCGCGGCAAATGACTTCCCCGTCCCGAAGATCGTCCTGACCGAAAGCGGAGAGGCATTTTCCGAAGTCGAAGATGACGGGGAGAAGAAGCTGATCGTTCTCATGGAATTCATCGCCGGAGACGAGCCGGAGCTCGCGCGATGCGCGACGGAAGTCGGGGACCTCGTCGGAAAGTTTCACGGGCTTATGGAAAAGTATCCCGCGGAACCGGCTGTGCACGGCAGGGAATTTTTCATAGACCGCTACCTTGGGTTCCTCCGTCAGAAGAACTATCCCCGCATCGCCGAGTACGAAGCACTGGGGGCGCGGCTGTGGGAGCATGTTAAGGATTGCCCGTGCGGCATTTGCCACGGCGATCTTCACAGAGGGAATCTTTTGCAGAATGAGAACGGAGAGATTTTCCTCGTGGATTTTGATACCGTCTGCCGGGCGCCGCTTATGTTTGATGTCATGACCATGTGCGACATGACGGATTATTTTCGGCTGAAGCCCGAAGACATCGAGGAGACGCTGGAAGTGTATCAGGCATTTCTCATCGGCTACTCGGCGCATCATGCGCTCAGCCCAGAAGAGATCCGTTCCTTCCCGTACTGGGTGGCGATCCGGCACTATCAGCTGCAGGCCACAATCCTCGAAGTTTATGGCGTGGACTGCATTGACGAAGCCTTTATCGACGGGCAGCTTTACTGGCTGACCAACTGGCTACGGGAAATGGAAGAGAGGAATCTGCTATGAAAATGCCGGAATTCAAGAAGTTCTCGGATTTTCCGAGAGGGACGATGTACGACATACTGTGCGATGCCTATTCGTACGATGAGCGCAACAGGCGCATCTGGGATGACAAATGGAAGGAGTCGGACGATTTCTTCTACGACAACCCGGAGATCGCCGACAGGTTATGACTTAGCAGGAGGAAGATGTTTATGTTCAGAAGAATAAGGTATGCGGTCGCGGTTCTTGCATTTTCCGCGGCGATGCTTATGAATGCCGGATGCACCGTTAATGAAAACGGGACTCCGGCAGAAGGTGTTACTTCGACACCGACCGTTTCCCAAACGGCCAATGCCACGCCGACCGCAACTCCTGTAACGGAGTTTTCTCCGACAATCACGCCTTCGCCCACACTGACGCCTGCACCGACGCTGACGCCTACACCGACGCCCATTCCCACGCCGGCTCCGACGGAAAGGCCGGTAAGCGTGGCTGAGATGTGGAGTGAGAGCTTTCTGAGCGCGACCTTCTTTGATCCGGATAAATCTGTGGCAGATCAACTTAGCGACAGAAAGGATTACTTGTTGACATTTGACGGTTGCCTGAGCGAAAAGGAAGCAGATACATTGGTCAGGTGGATTAATCTGGGTGTGATCAACGAGAAGATGACTCAGGAAAGCTATGATTCGCTGGGCGGAATTCTAAAGAAGGTTTTTACTTACAATCAATCGCATTCGGACAGCATGATACCGTTTTCCGTACTTGGGATAAACCTGTCGGACAAAGACAAAATGGCGTATAATAACCTTCAATGTATCAGCCTGGAAATGACGAATAATCTTCCGAAGAATTCCATCACGGATAAAATATACGAATACAAGGATTCCAAATTCTTTCTGCAGTTAAGTTACGGCGGAGAGATGGTATTGACACTTTTTGTCAGGGATGAGGATCATAATTCGAGCAAATATGTAAACCTGAAAACTCTTGATACAGGCTGCAGGATCATATCGTACCTCTACTCGATCGAAGTTTTGAAACCTTATAAGGCAAGCGTTATGTCAGTAAGGCGCACGTGTATTGCGGAATACCTGGAGCAAGAGTGGGATGCACTGAAGAACGAGTAAAGATATATAGATACATATGGTGGGATTATGGTGGGATTCAGAAAATTCACGGAGAAAGGAAGTAAGAATATGAAATATCAATACAAAGATATGCCTGAAAGCTTGAAGGGAACATACGGAGATTATTCCAAGAATTTTGGCTTCTCATGGAAGGAATTCGTGGCGACTGTTCCGTCTCCGCTTTTTCTTGTTACTACATACAAATCCAATGGTATGTCAAATGCCTGCATGCAGTCTTGGGCAACCTTTACAAGTGCCGATCGTGGTAATGGATTCTATGCTATTCTTGCCAGCGTGAATAAAAACGGACATCTGTATCAGAGCATAAATGAGACAAAAGAAGCCGTTATCAATTTCATGTCTGAAGAGTATCATGCGGCCTGTATGGCGACAATCCAAAACAATCAGTTTGAAGCAGATGAGATTACGGCTTCGGGTATGTCTGTTGAAAAGGCATCATGGGTTAACGCGCCTATGGTTCGGGAATGCTTTATGAACCTTGAATGCAGGTTTGTCTGGGAGAAGGAAATCGTACCGGGTGATGATCATGTTATGCTCTGCCTTGAGGTAGTCGGTATTCATATTGATGAAGATCATATGGCCGATCGAACCGGAGAAAACGGAATTCTTTACAACATCCACTATCAGATGAATCCGGAAAAAGTAACAAAGACAGGTCATGATTATGCAGC
>DBYX01000014.1 GCA_002311665.1 Lachnoclostridium sp. UBA1175
TCCTACTTGGGGGTAGCATATCACAGACGATCGCTTCCCTTTTCTTTTGTTATGATTCGCAACATGCGGAAAAAACCGAAGTGGTTTGTTCGAAATATCAATACTCCGCGTTGGCACCGATCGATTTGAGGAACGCTTCATCCGCGGCAATCTCTGTGGAGAGCGCCTCGGGTCCGGGTGCACCCTTCGTGTTTCGCTTGGCGATGCAGGTCTGCAGGCGGATCGCGTCGTAAATATCTTCCTCGAACGCAGGGCAGATGGCCTTGTATTCGGAGAGAGGAAGAGTATCGAGTGCACAGCCACGCTTCTCGCAGGCGAGAACGAGTGCACCGATGATCCCGTGAGCGTCGCGGAACGGCACACCGTGCTTGACGAGATAGTCAGCGGCATCGGTCGCGTTGGTAAATCCGCCGGCAGCGCTGCGCTCCATAACATCCTTGCGGAATGTCGTGGAAGCGAGCATATTCGCGAAGAGAGTGAGGCTCGCCTTGACGGTGTCAATCGCGTCGAAGGTGAGTTCCTTGTCCTCCTGCATATCCTTGTTGTAAGCGAGCGGAAGACCCTTCATAGTCGTGAGCATCGAGGTGAGAGCACCGTACACGCGGCCGGTCTTGCCGCGGATCAGCTCTGCGATGTCGGGGTTTTTCTTCTGCGGCATGATGGAACTGCCGGTTGAGTATGCGTCATCCACCGTGATGAAACGGTATTCGTCGGTGTTCCAGATGATGTATTCCTCGCAGAAGCGGCTGAGGTGCATCATAACGATCGCGCAGGCGTCGAGATACTCGATGACATAGTCGCGGTCGGATACGGAGTCCATGCTGTTGGCCGTAGCACCGTCAAAACCGAGCAGCTTCGCCGTGTATTCGCGGTCGAGCGCGTAGGTCGTGCCCGCGAGAGCGCCGGCGCCGAGAGGACAGTAGTTCATTCTCTTGCGTACGTCGGCAAGGCGGGAGTAGTCCCTCTTGAACATTTCCATATAGGCACCCAGATGATGCGCAAGCGTCAGCGGCTGCGCCTTCTGCAGGTGCGTAAAACCGGGCATAACCGTGTCGATATGCTCCTTCATAAGAACGTGGATCACCTTGAGAAGCTCAGCAATGCGGTGCATCGTCTCGTCGATCTCATCACGAACATAGAGCTTCATATCCAAAGCAACCTGATCGTTGCGGGAGCGGCCGGTGTGAAGCTTCTTGCCTGCCTCACCGATGCGTTCCGTGAGGGTTGCCTCGATAAAGCTGTGGATATCCTCGGCGTCCTCGTCGAACGCGAGAGTTCCGCGGTCGAGTTCCGTAAGGATCTGCGTGAGGCCGTTGCGGATGAGCTCGCATTCCTCCTCCGCGAGAATGCCCTGTTTGCCGAGCATGGTCACGTGTGCAATGCTCCCGCGGATGTCCTGACGGTAAAAACGGCGGTCAAACCGAAGCGACGCATTGAAATCGTTTACGAGTGCATTTTCCTCTTTGGTAAATCTTCCTCCCCAGAGCTTCATGGAACCCTCCTGAATAACGGTGATACGTATTGTTTTACGACGTTCATACTGTACCATTATTCTTCGTTTTCGTCAAATGAAAGTTCTAATGCGTGCGGCTGCTAAACGAAAGATCGGGGGCTGCGGAAAATTATCTTTACTTGACAGTATTATGGATAATTATTATACTTATGTGAGCGTGTCCGATATGTCGGATGAGGTATCGGGACGACGAATCGTTTCCGCTTCGGACGTTGAAACATTCGCGACGGAACAATATGAGAGACAACATACGGAGGACATATGGCTGAGACTAAAATCATGCTCGGTAACGAGGCGATCGCGCGCGGTGCGTGGGAGGCCGGCGTTACGGTGAGCGCGGCGTACCCGGGAACCCCGAGTACCGAGATCAGTGAATCGATCGTCAAATACGAAGAAGTATACGCAGAGTGGTCGCCGAACGAGAAGGTGGCGATGGAAGTTGCCATCGGCGCTTCGATGGCCGGTGCACGTGCGCTCGCGTCTATGAAGCATGTCGGTGTCAACGTGGCGTCCGATCCGCTTTACACGGTTTCCTACATCGGCGTAAACGGAGGTCTGGTGCTTGTCGCTGCGGATGACCCGGGCCTTTATTCGAGCCAGAATGAGCAGGACAGCCGTGCAGTGGCGCGCGCTTCCAAGGTACCGGTGATCGAGCCGTCGGACAGCGGCGAGGCGAAGGAGTTCATCAAGTTCGCTTACGACATGAGCGAGAAATATGACACCCCCGTAATGCTCCGCACAACGACGCGTCTCTCGCATTCGCAGGGCCTCGTAAATCTCGAGGAACGCGCTGCGATCGAGCCGAAGCCGTATGTGAAGAATTTCCGCAAGAACGTTATGATGCCGGGCAATGCAAAGTTCCGCCATCTTCACGTGGAAGAGCGTGAGAAGAAGATGGCCGAGGACGGCTGCAATTTCCCAATCAACCGTGTTGAGATGCGCGATACGAAGGTCGGTGTGATCACCTCCGGCATTCCTTATCAGTATGTGCGCGAGGCGATGCCGGATGCATCGGTACTCAAACTCGGTCTTGTAAATCCGCTTCCGAAGAAACTGATCCTTGATTTCGCGGCGAAGGTGGACACCCTCTACATCGTCGAGGAGCTGGATCCGATCATCGAGGAGCAGGTAAAGTCGTGGGGTGTTGCCTGCAAGGGTAAGGAGCTTCTCACGGTTCAGGGCGAGTACAGCGCGAACATGTTACGCGAGAAGCTTCTCGGGCAGACGCTTGAACTCGCGGCGCCCGCTGAGGCTCCGCAGAGACCTCCGATCCTGTGCCCGGGCTGCCCGCACCGATCGACATTTTACACGCTGCAGAAGCTCGGCCTTCACGCTGCCGGCGACATCGGATGCTATACGCTCGGCGCTGTCGCTCCGCTTTCTGTTGTAGATACGACCGTATGCATGGGCTCGAGCATCAGCACGCTCCACGGTATGGAGAAGGCTCGCGGCAAGGAGTACGTGAAGGATTGGGTTGCGACGATCGGTGATTCGACGTTTATGCACACCGGCGTCAACTCCCTTATGAATATGGTATACAACCAGGCAACCGGTACGGTACTGATCCTCGACAACTCGACGACCGGTATGACCGGACACCAGGATCACGCCGGCACCGGCAAGACCCTGAAGGGCGACATCGTGAACGCGATCAGCGTCACGAAACTCTGCGAGGCGATCGGCGTTCCGAATGTGAAGACCGTGAACGCGTTCGACGTCAAGGAACTCACGAAGACGATCCGCGAAGAAGTCGCGAAGGACGAGCTCTCCGTGATCATCGTGAAGGCTCCCTGCGCGCTCCTCAACAAGGCGAAGATTACGACGCAGTACAAGGTTAACCCCGATACCTGTCGTGCGTGCGGCTCCTGCATGAAGCCCGGATGCCCCGCAATGACCAGAGGCGAGGGCGGTAAGGTCGTGATCAACGATACGATGTGCAACGGCTGCGGACTGTGCGCTCAGCTGTGTCCGTTCGGCGCGATCGAGAAAGTTGAGGTGTGATGATGGAGACGAAAAATATTATGATCGTCGGTGTAGGCGGTCAGGGAACGCTTCTTACTTCCCGCATTCTCGGCGGTATCGCGCGCGAGGCGGGCTATGATGTAAAACTTTCCGAGGTTCACGGCATGGCGCAGCGAGGCGGCAGCGTAGTTACGTTCGTCCGCTACGGTGACAGTGTCGCGGAGCCCATCGTCGAGGAAGGCTGCGCGGATGTACTGATCGCGTTCGAGCGCCTTGAGGCACTTCGCTATGCGCATTTCCTGAAGAAGGACGGCGTGCTGATCGCAAACGACCAGCGCATCGACCCGATGCCCGTCGTGATCGGTGCTGCGGAGTATCCGGAGAACATTCTCGAAAACCTTGAGAAGAAGTACAAGGTTCTGAAGATCGACGCGATGAGCGAGGCGAAGAAGCTCGGCAACGCGAGAGCGTTCAACACGATCGTGCTCGGTATGGCTGCAAAGCATATGGATTTTCCGAAGGAAGCGTGGCTCACGGTGATCGAGCATACCGTTCCGCCGAAGACGATCGATCTGAACAAGAAAGCATTTCTTGTAGGATACGAGCTGTAAGGAGTAATTCATTTTTATGTCGCAATATAAGATTGAAACACATCTGCACACCGCGGAAGGCAGCAAATGCGGCTGGGCGACCGGATGTGAGCAGGCGGAAGCGCGGTTGATGGACGGTTACAGCACGATCATCGTGACGGACCATTTCTTCCGCGGAAACACGAGGCCGGAGAGAAGCCTCCCCTGGGAGGAGTACATTGAGCAGTTCTGCTCCGGTTACGAGCACGCGAAAGCGCGCGGGGACGAGATCAGACTGACGGTTCTGTTCGGACTCGAGGACAACTATCAGGGCTCGGAGTTTTTGATCTACGGGTTGGATAAGGACTGGCTTCTGAAGCACCCCGATATGCGCACCTGGACTCCGTGGGAGGAGTACGAGCACGTGCACGGAGACGGCGGCTATATGGTACAGGCACACCCGTTCCGCGAGGCATCGTACCTGCGCGGATTCGGACTGTATCCGATGTACACGGACGCCGTTGAAGGCATCAACGCGGCGCAGACAAGGGCGATGAACGAGCGGGCGATCTGGTACGCAAACCAGTTTGACAAGCCGATGACGGCAGGCTCCGACATCCACGGGATCGACAGTGTCGGCGGCGGAATTCTTGCCCCGCATCCGATCAACACGATTGAGGATTACATCAATATGATCCGCAACCGCGAGCCGTACGAACTGATCGAGAAGCATCGCGAGGAGAAGCCGCAGGGCGGACCGCCCGGACCGGACTTCTTCAAGATGATCGAGCAGAAGAAGGCGGAGATGAAGGCGTTCGCGGACGCGGCAGCGCAGAGACTTCGCGAAGGACGATGACATTTTTCGCGAGATAAAGCGATGATGAACGGTATCGATAATGAAGCTAAGGATAGACAGCAACGTCGGGAGCATAGTATGAAACAGTATCTGGACAACATAAGAAACGGGCGCGAGGTTCGGGAGAGCCTTGCGTCCTTGTGCGGGCTTCTGCGAACTGCCGGGGACTTTGCGCTCTCGGCGGCCGACGCGGAAGCTCTTGTCGTATCCGCGAGAGATTTGCTTACATCGGACGATCCGAAGATCAGAAAGAACGCGGCGAAGCTTCTGGGAATCCTGAAGGGTGTCCCGGAAACCGGATATTCTTCTGATACGCTTGTATTTCTTAAAATCTCGGACAAAGAGACCGTAGACTGCCTTGTTGAAGCTTACCGCAGGGAGCAGACGCGGTTTGTGCGAAGCGCGTATCTTGAGGCGCTGAGAGACAGGGACATATCCGCACACGTTGATTATCTTAAGGAGAAGCTTTCCGCGCTCCGGGAGACTCCGGTCACGGATGAGAACCGCAAGCACATCAACGAGGAAATTGCGGCGCTGCAGAAGCTTCTCGGGGACGGCGAGGAGGCACCGCAGTCGCACCGCTTCGCGGGATACGGTGCGGACAACACGATACTCTTCGTGGTCAACCCGTTTTATCGTGAAATGTTTGCCGAGAGCCTCGGCGGGATGCGCAAGAAGGTCGTGAACGGCGGCGTCGTAGTGCGAACGAGCAAGCTGACGGAAATCCTAACGAATCGGATCTGGCGCGAGGCAGTGTTCCGTGTGCCCGACGCGCTCACCGTACCGTGCGACCCGTATGAGGCAGCTGTTGTGCTTGCCGGGGAAACGGTAGGTGAGTATATTTCTTCGAGACTGCGCGGAGAGGGTCCGGTGCGGTACCGGATCGATTATCGCTGCCGCGATGAGTCTGCGAAAAATAAGTTCATCAAGAGAATCTCGCAGGAGACCGACCGCCTCAGCGGCGGAAAACTTCGAAACGAACCCGGGGATTACGAAGTGACATTCCGCATATCCGAGACGGAAGCCGGAATGTCCCGTTTGGGAATCCTCTTCGCGGGACTCCGCGACGACCGTTTTGCGTACCGCAAGGAGACGGTAGCGGGAAGCCTGCATCCGACGGATGCGGCTGCGGTGATCGAAGCGGCGAAACCGTATCTCACGGACAACGCACAATTGCTGGATCCCTTCTGCGGCGCGGGAACGATGATCGCGGAACGCCTGAAGGAAGGCAAGGTTCGCTCCGCGTTCGGCGTGGACACCTTCGGGCAGGCGATCGAGAAGGCGCGCGTCAATGTGAAGGCGAGCAACGCGTGGTTTATCCACCGCGATTTTTTCGATTACCGTCAGGATCATATGTTTGACGAGATCATCACAAACATGCCGTTCCGCGAGGGCGGTGCGGATGACGAGATCGCATCTGTATATCGCAGGTTCTTCCGGAAAATACCGGAACATCTTCGCGAGAGCGGGACGATCGTGATGGTTTCGCATGATCCGCGTCTTGCGGAGGCCTCGATCCCTGCGGATATGACGATCGAAAAGAAACTTCCGATGCGGGACAGGGGCGAGATGGCGGCTTACATCATACGCTTCCGCGGGCTTGCATAAGGGAAAGGTTACAGTGAGGCGGCAAACGCGCTCACGGAAAGGGGAAACAATGCTTGGATCCCATGTCGGACTTGGCGGCAAGGAACAGTTCTTGGGTTCCGTGAAGGAGGCACTCTCGTACGGAGCGGAGACATTTATGGTATATACCGGGGCTCCGCAGAACACACGCAGAAAGGATATCTCGGAGATGCGTATCCCGGAGGCGAAGGCGCTGATGGAAGAAAGCGGTATCCGAGAGTTTGTAGTTCACGCGCCGTACATCATCAACCTCGGCAACACGCTCAAACCGGAGAGTTTTGAATTTTCCGTGGAGTTCCTGCGCGAGGAGTTGCGAAGAACCGCGGCGATGGGAAGCCGCACGCTTGTGCTTCATCCCGGATCACACGTCGGTGAGGGAGATGACGCGGGGATCATGCAGATCATCCGCGGGATCAATGAGACTTTCGATGCGGACACCGAGGTGCGGATCGCTCTAGAGACGATGGCGGGCAAGGGAAGCGAAGTCGGAAGAACCTTCGAGCAGCTAGCGCGCATCTACGACGGAGTCGTGCACAACAATAAACTCCGCCTGTGCCTTGACACCTGTCACCTGAATGATGCGGGCTATGATGTGAAAGGCAATTTTGATGGCGTTCTTGAGGAGATGGAACGGTATTTTCCGATCAATCAGGTTGCCTGCATCCATCTGAATGATTCGAAAAATGAGCAGGGCGCGGCCAAGGACCGGCACGAAAACATCGGTTACGGCACAATCGGATTTGACAGGCTTTGCGCGATCACAAGGATGCCGGAGTTCAAGGACACGCCGATCATACTGGAGACACCGTATATGAGTGCCGAGGAAGGCGGCAAGGACCGCACGTACCCGCCGTATCGTGAGGAGATCGCGATGCTTCGTGAAGGAGTTTTTAATCCCGAACTGCACAAGGCAGTGCTTGCGGCATATCAATAAGAAATTTTTACAATTGGGGGAATTACTAATGAAAACAGGATTTCGTTTTACAAAAAGGAATTTGTTCTGGGTACTCGCTTTCGCGGCGATCGTGCTTCTTACTTTCGGCGGCTTGATGCTTATGCGTTTTATCAATTACAAAAAGGCCGGCAAACTGCTTGATGAAGGTAAATACGAACAGGCATACGATGCGTTCAAGGATTTGAACGGTTTCCTTGAGAGCGAAGAGAAACTTGCGGAAGCGAAAAAAGAGATGCTGCGTAACGCGAAGGCCGGTTCGCGAGTTTATTTCGGGTATTATTTCACGGGAGACGAGAGTGACGATCGCAAGGATGACGATATTGCCTGGACCGTGTTGGAAGTCGACGGAGACACGGCGCTGTTGATCAGCGAAAAAGTGATCGATCATTACTATTGGGTCAGAAATTATTACGATCTGTCCAATGATGAAATACCGAACTGGAAGGACAGCTTGCTTCGCAAATACCTGAACAATACTTTCTACACTACGGCATTCAACGAAGAGGAGAAGCAGAGGATCGTAGACTCCGAAGTCAAGACCGGCGATGAAGAGATCGGAGATTACTTCCGTGACAAAGTTGAGTCGGTGACCTCCGAAGATGTCTGTGTCGACAAGGTGTATGTGCTATCGTTCTCTGAGGCGATGAAGTATTTTCCGACGGATGAAAAGCGCAAAAGCGAATGTACTTTTTTTGCAAAGGACCAGGCGTATCATTTGGAACTTCACCTGACCTACCCGAGGAACGCCTGGGAGGCTGACAGCCGCTCGTGGTGGCTCCGCTCGATTCTGGAATCGGAAGACGGAGTTCGAGGGATGTCCTATGTGGGAGAATCCGGACAGATCAAGATGCAATTGGAAAGTACGCGAGGGATTCGTCCCGTGATCCGTGTTTCCATCAAGTAATGAGGAATTAAGATGAGGTTGTACATCCGGACAATCGAATCGTATGCGGACTCCGACACGAGCCTTTTCGAGGCCGCAAGGCGCAAACGGCTGGAGCGAATCACTAACCCGAAGGTCCGTTCGGAATGCATCGCGGCAGGTGCGGCCTTGCGGGAAGCGCTGGCGGATTACGGCTATCCGGTAGGAGATGAACCGCTGAAAATCACATATGATAAACACGGAAAGCCTTCTCTTGAAACGGAGAAATCCTTGAAGGCAGCCGATAAGGGACCGTTGACTGCTCCTTACTTTAGTATATCCCACAGCGGTGATATCGTCGTAGTAGCTGTAGACGATGAGCCGGTCGGAGCAGATGTTCAGGTGGTGAAGAAATTGCCGGGCCGGTTGCCCGGGCGTGTGCTTTCGGAGACGGAATTCTCGGAGTACAACAGTATTGCAGGCACGAAGACGGAAGAGGAAGCGAGGGTTTATTTTACGGTTCGATGGACGGAGAAGGAGAGTATCGCAAAGTTAACCGGCAAGGGGATCGGAATGGATTTCCGGACGATTGAACCGGGAAACTATCGGATGCATACTGTTTTCCGGGCGATTGAAGGAACCGAGTATGTGATCACGACGGCTCAGCATAAACAGTAGAGCGTATCCTTGTGGGAAGGAATTATAAATTGTGATAATTGCCATCAACGAAGGTAAAAAAATCCCTGTCGCTTAAAACGACAGGGATTTTTGGTATATCTGACAGATCAGTTTTTCTTGTCCAGCTCAGCCTGCTTCATAGCGCGAACCTTGAGGGAAAGACCGAAGAGATTGATGAAGCCTTCGGCATCCTTGTGGTTGTAGAGATCACCGGTCGTAAAGGAAGCGATGCTCTCATTGTAGAGGCTGTAAGGAGACGTCGTGCCCTGCTTGATGATGTTGCCCTTGTAGAGCTTCAGCTTAACTTCGCCGGTAACGAACTCCTGGGACTTCTCGATGAATGCCTGCAGGCACTCGCGGAGAGGAGTGAACCATTTTCCTTCGTATACGAGATCTGCGAAACGGTTGCTGATGTTCTTCTTGAACGCCATCATATCGCGGTCGGCGATGAGCTCCTCAAGCTGCTGATGAGCCTCCATGAGGATCGTACCGCCGGGGGTCTCATAAACACCGCGGGACTTCATACCTACGACACGGTTCTCAACAATATCGATGATGCCTACGCCGTGCTTGCCGCCGAGCTTGTTGAGGTCGCGGATGATATCGGCAACCTTCTTCTTCTGGCCGTTGATGGCTACCGGAACGCCCTTCTCGAAGGAGATGGACACGGTCTCGCCTTCATCGGGAGCCTTCTCGGGAGAAACGCCGAGAACAAGAAGATGATCGTAGTTCGGAGCGTTGGCGGGATCCTCGAGCTCAAGACCCTCGTGGCTGATGTGCCACAGGTTGCGGTCGCGGGAGTAAGAGTTGTCAGCGCTGAACGGAAGATCGATGCCGTGCTGCTTGCAGTACTCGATCTCCTCCTCGCGGGAGTTCATCGTCCAGTAAGGGCTTCTCCATGCTGCGATGATCTTGATGTCGGGAGCGAGAGCCTTGATACCGAGCTCGAAACGAACCTGATCATTGCCCTTGCCGGTAGCGCCGTGGCAGATTGCGGTAGCGCCTTCCTTTCGAGCGATCTCAACGAGCTTCTTCGCGATCAGCGGACGAGCCATCGAGGTGCCGAGAAGGTACTTGTTCTCATATACGGTGTTCGCCTGTACGCAGGGAACGATGTAATCCTCGGCAAATTCGTCGTTGACATCGAGAATGTATAACTTTTCAGCGCCACAGTATTTTGCGCGCTCTTCGAGACCGTCGAGCTCGCTCTCCTGACCGCAGTCGATGCAGCAGCAGATTACTTCATAATCATAGTTTTCCTTGAGCCACGGGATGATCGCAGTGGTATCAAGACCGCCGGAGTAGGCGAGAATGACTTTTTCTTTCATAGATGGTTCCTCCGAAATCATTAATTGGCGGAATCCGGCGTTGATTGTGTGTATTATGGGACAATCATGTAAAAATATACATAATCGGAATTGCCGTTCCGTCGCTGACAATAAGGTACATCAAACATAAAAGAATTTCAAGTGTTTTTTATGTAGTACTGTAGTTTTCAACGAAATGCACACACGCGGCAGGTCAAACAGCGAAAAATGCATAGATTTGCATAAAATTACACAAAACCGCAAAATAATGGTTGCAAAATCGATATTGCGGGTATAGAATAGCAACATCATTCATCGGGTAGGGGGAAGTATATCTTGAAGCAGACGGTGCCGATCTATCTTGCAAGCGCTTCACCGAGACGGCGTGAGATCCTTGCGATGCTTGGACTTTCATTTTCCGTGGAAGTATCGGAAGCGGATGAAACAATCGAGGCTACCGTGCCCGAGGAGATCGTTTCCGAGCTTGCGTCCCGAAAAGCGATGGCAGTCGCGAAACTTCACAGGAGCGAGGATTGTCTCGTGATCGGAAGCGACACGATCGTGTGGAAAGATGAAAAGGCGTTGGGCAAGCCTGTTGATGACGAGGAAGCAAAACTAATGCTTCAAGGCCTGGAAGGTGCTGTGCACACCGTATACACCGGTGTATGCCTGGCGCGATGCCGGGGCGGCGACATAGAGGAAACACGATTTGTCGACGCCGCTGATGTTGAGTTTGCTCTTATGAATGACGAGGAGATCGATTGGTACATTTCCACGGGAGAATCGAGAGACAAAGCCGGAGCTTATGCAATTCAGGGTTTAGGCGGAAGGTTTGTGAAAGCGATCCGCGGAGACTTTTACACGGTTATGGGACTGCCGATGTGCAGTTTGTATGAGAAACTTCGTGAGATCGGTGTTCTTACGAATGAGAAACGGCAGATGAAGGAAACAGAGAGGTAAAATATATATGAAGACAAAGGTTTTTATCGACGGAAGCGAGGGAACTACGGGTCTCAGGATCTTCGAACGATTCGAGGGAAGAGATGATGTGGAACTGTTGAAGATCCCGTCAGAACTTCGCAAGGATCCTGCGACGATCGAACAGTACATCAACGCATCGGATATTACATTTCTCTGCCTTCCCGATGCTGCAGCTGTCGAAGCTGCGGCTATGGCGAAGGACGATGTGGTGATCATTGACACTTCCACCGCACACAGGACAGAAGAAGGCTGGGCGTACGGCTTTCCGGAACTCTCGGAAGAGCATAGAAATGCAGTGAAAAACGGCAGGAGGATCGCCGTTCCCGGATGTTATGCATCCGGTTTCATCGGGATCGGATACCCGCTTGTCAAGGAGGGAATTCTCCCGTCGGACTACCCGGTCTCGATATTCGCGGTTTCCGGATACAGCGGCGGCGGAAAGAAACTGATCGCAGCTTACGAAGAGGAAGGTCGCGACAAGAAATTCGATTCGGCAAGAATGTATGCCTGGGGACAGAGCCATAAGCATCTCAAGGAAATGAAGAAGATCACCGGGCTTACGGCGGAACCGTTGTTCTGTCCGATGACAACGAATTACCACAGCGGAATGATCGTCCAGGTTCCTTTGTTCGTCGACAGACTTGCAAAGAAGGTTACGCCGGAAGAGCTGCGTGACTTTTTTGCAGAATATTACAGGGGAGAAAAGTTCATCAAAGTTCTTCCGTACGGTGCCGATGTAGAAGCAGGCGGAGCAATGTTCTCCGACGCATGCGCGGGTTGGGACGGCATGGAGATACTCGTGACAGGAAACAACGATCGGATTGTTGTTGCCACTCGTTTCGACAACCTCGGAAAAGGAGCTTCCGGCGCTGCTATACAGTGCATGAATATTGTGCTCGGATGCGACGAAGCCAAGGGACTTCAGCTGTAATGCGGAGTTGAAGTTTCGCGGCTGTCGGAGTATAATGATTGTCCGAAGCATCGGAAACAAAAGCTATTCATAATAAAACACAGACAGATCGAGGTGACTTTTATGAGAAAATTCAAAGGAAACGTGACTACTCCGAAGGGATTTTCCGCAGCAGGTGTGATGGCGGGGATCCGCAAGAAAATGAAGAAGGACATCTCGCTTGTATACAGCGCAGCACCTTGCGTTGCAGGCGCGACATTTACCACAAATAAAGTCAAGGCAGCTCCTGTTGTCTGGGATATGCAGATCCTCAAGAACGGCAAGGAAAAGCACGCTGTAGTGCTGAATTCCGGTATCGCCAACGCGTGCATGGGACAGCAGGGCGTGCAGGACAACTACGAGATGGCTTCCGCCGCGGCACTCGCGCTCGGATGCCACCCGGAGCAGGTGTTCACGGCTTCCACCGGTGTGATCGGACAGCCGATGCCGATGGGTGTGATCGTGCCCGGCATTGAGGAGGCGGCAAAGCGTCTCGGTTCCGATGAGCGCGACGGTCAGGAGGCTGCGGAGGCGATCATGACAACGGACACCGTTTCCAAGACGGTTGCTTGCCAGTTCACCGCGGAGGACGACATTGAGGTTACGCTCGGCGGTATGAGCAAGGGCTCCGGTATGATCCACCCGAATATGGCGACGATGCTCTCCGTCGTGACGACCGATGTCAACATCGACGAAGCGCTTCTTCAGGAGGCGGTTTCCACGGTTGTGGCAGACACGTTCAATATGATCTCGGTCGACCGCGACACCTCGACAAACGACACCTTCATCGTGCTCGCAAACGGCCAGGCCGGCAACGAGAAGATCACGAAGAAAAATAAAGTTTACGATGATTTCGTGCTTGCTTTGTTCATCGTGTGCAAGGACCTCGCAATGAAGATGGCAGCCGACGGAGAGGGTGCCACGAAGCTTCTCGAAGTCAAGGTTCGCCACGCACGCACACACGAGGATGCCGTGAAGATCGCCAAATCGGTAATCTCCTCCAACCTTGTGAAAGCAGCATTTTACGGAAGCGACGCAAACTGGGGACGCGTGCTCTGCGCGATGGGCTACTCGGGAGGCGAGTTTGACCCGGACAAGGTGGACATCTACCTGCAGGACGGCGACGACCGCTATCTGCTTGTCAAGGGTGGAATGGCCATCGACTACTCCGAGGAGAAGGCGACGGAGCTGCTCTCCAAACCGATGATGACCTTCCGGATCAACTGCAATGACGGTTACGAGAAGGCGACTGCGTGGGGATGCGATCTGACGTACGATTATGTGAAGATTAACGGGGATTACAGGTCATAAGATACGGAGGCTCATAGTATTATGGATAGTATGGATGTAATGATGGACAAGGCTCAAACCCTGATCGAGGCACTGCCTTATATTCGCGAGTTCAGCAACAAGACCGTTGTTGTGAAGTACGGCGGAAGTGCCATGCTCGACGAGGATCTCAAAAAGAAAGTCAGCCAGGATATCGCACTTCTGAAACTCGTCGGAATGCATCCGGTCATTGTGCATGGCGGTGGCAAGGAGATCAGCAAATGGGTCGGCCTGATGGGCAAGGAGCCTCAGTTTGTCAGCGGCCTTCGTGTGACCGACGCGGACACGATGGAAGTTGCCGAGATGGTTCTCAACAAGGTGAACAAGAGCCTTGTACAGCTTCTCGAGGCCAACGGTGTCAAGGCAGCCGGTATCAGCGGAAAGGACGGTAATATGCTGACGGTTCGTCGAAAGACGGTCGATGGGCAGGACATCGGTTTTGTCGGTGAGGTTAAGGAAGTCAATGCGAACCTGATCAACACGCTCGTCAAGAACGGCTATGTGCCGGTGATCGCACCGATCGGTATGGACGATGATTTCCAGACTTACAATATCAACGCGGATGATGCAGCTTGCGCGATCGCACAGGCACTCGGAGCAGAGAAACTCGCATTCCTAACGGATATCGAGGGAGTTTACAAGGATCCGAAGGACCCGTCGACGCTTATGTCCGTACTTACGCTTTCCGATGCTGAGGCATTGATCGCCGACGGTTACATCGGCGGCGGAATGCTTCCGAAGCTTAAGAACTGCATCGACGCAGTCAACTGCGGTGTGTCCCGCGTCCATATTCTCGACGGACGCAGACCGCATTGCCTGCTTCTCGAGTTCTTCACCGAGCGAGGTGTCGGAACCGCGATCATCGATGATGTGAGAGAAGGCTGGCAGAGCGAGATTTGATCGGAAAATAAGCAACTGTGAGATACCGAACAAGGTATCCGGGAGATAAATATGTTGAAGGAAGAGTTTATCAAAGAGGCGGAATCAAAATTGATGCACACTTACAACCGTTTTCCGATGGTGCTGGATCACGGGGAGGGAATGTATCTGTATGAGACGGACGGAACGAAGTATCTCGATTTCGGTTCCGGTATCGGTGTGTATGCACTCGGGTACGGCAACAAGGAGTACAATGACGCGCTGAAGAAGCAGATTGACAAGCTTCTTCACACGTCCAATCTGTTTTACAACGAGCCTGCACTTGCGGCTGCGAAGTGTGTCTGCAAAGCGACCGGTATGGACCGTGTGTTCTTCACGAACAGCGGCGCGGAGGCCGTGGAGGGTGCGATCAAGATCGCACGCAAGTATTACTACAACAAGACCGGCAAGACGGACAGCACGATCATCGCGATGGATCATTCGTTCCACGGACGTACGCTCGGTGCGGTTTCCGTGACCGGCAAGGCTGCTTATCGCGAGCCTTTTGAGCCCTTGATCGGCGGCGTGAAATTTGCCGAATTTAACGACCTTGCTTCCGTGGAAGCACTTTTCGACGATACGACCGCGGCTGTTATTATGGAGACGCTGCAGGGGGAAGGCGGCATTTTTCCGGCTGAACCCGAGTTCATCAAGGGCGTGAGAAAACTCTGCGACGAGCACGACGCTCTGCTGATCCTTGACGAGATCCAGTGCGGCATGGGCAGAAGCGGGAAAATGTTCACGTTCGAGAATTACGGCGTCATGCCTGACGTTGTCACACTGGCAAAGGCTCTCGGATGCGGCGTTCCGGTTGGCGCTTTCGCTGCCAGGGGACGCGCTGCTGAGGCGCTTGTTCCGGGCGACCACGGTTCGACGTACGGCGGCAATCCGTTCGTCTGTGCTGCGGCTGCGGAAGTGTTCGCGCAGTTCGAGAAGAAGAACATTCTTGCACACGTGAATGAAGTAGCACCTTACCTGTGGGAGACGCTCGAGTCGATCGCTGCGGATTATTCCTGCGTGATCAATCATCGCGGAATCGGCCTGATGCAGGGACTGCAGTTTGATTTTGCGCCGGGAGATATCGTAAAGGCAGCGCTCAAGAGAGGCCTGATCCTGATCGCGGCTGCGTCCAATGTCATTCGTTTCCTGCCTCCGTTGATCGTGGAGGAGGAGCAGATTGACGAGATGGCGAAGATCCTGAGGGAGTCTATCTCCGAGGTTGTCGCAGCGAAGGCCTGATGTCCGAAGTTCTTTATGTAGAAAATAAAGCACGGAATTTGTCACATATTCCGTGCTTTTCTTGTTGTGAAAGGTTGCGTTTTCAGTTATAATAACAGTGCTGTGTGGTGCGCGTCGGAAAGGACTTGCTATGCTAGAAATTCGCAAGTGGTTGCCGGTTGCGCTGATCGCGCTTGCGGTGCTTACGGCCGGCGCGGTCTATTTGTTGCGTTTTGGGAAGGAGGAACAACTTGTCTTCGAACAAAACAAAGAACAGAAAGAAGAAGTCATCGGTTCCGGTGACGATCTTCAAGTTCATTCTCAAGATCGTGAGACTGATCGGCAAACTGTTCCTCCTGATACTGAAGATCCTTCCGTTTGCGTCCACGTGTGTGGATCGGTTCGGCAAGAAGGAATCTACTACTTAAGCGGCGAAGCGCGCGTCTCGGACGCGATCGAAGCCGCGGGAGGATTTGACGCGGAAGCGGCTGCCTCCTATCTGAATCTTGCCGCGAGACTCGCGGATGGGACGAAAGTTTATGTCCCTTCCTTGATGGAGGTCGAGGAGGGAAGAGTGCCGGCAGTTACGGAGAGATACGCAACGGACGGTGCATCGCCCGCTGCATCGTACAGCGGCAAAATCAATATCAATACGGCCGATGTGCAGTCGCTGATAACGCTGCCGGGAATCGGCGAAGCCCGCGCGAAGGACATAATCGCCTGGCGCGAGGCGCATGGTGGTTTTTCCGAGATCTCCGACATAATGAAAGTAAGCGGGATTAAGGAAGCAATGTTTGAAAAGATCAAAGACCGGATCAGTGTCCGGTAGTTTCGGGGGTATGCCAAGATGAGCAAGAGGATTCTTGTTGTCGATGATGAAAAACTGATCGTGAAGGGTATCAAATTCAGCCTGGAAGCGGAAGGCTTCGCCGTAGACTGTGCTTATGACGGTGAGGAGGCGGTTGCCAAGGTTTCCGAGTCGAATTTCGATCTGATCCTTCTTGATGTTATGTTGCCGAAGCTCAGCGGTTACGAGGTATGCACGCGGGTTCGTGAATTTTCTTCCGTGCCGATCATCATGCTGACGGCCAAGGGCGACGACATGGACAAGATCCTCGGGCTTGAGTACGGCGCCGACGATTATATCACGAAGCCGTTCAACATTCTTGAGGTGAAGGCCCGAATCAAGGCCATTTTCCGCAGAAGCGAAGCTTCCTCCGCGGAGGTGATGAAGCCGATGACGAGGGAGATCCGCTACAAGGGTCTTCGACTTGTGCCGGAGAGCCGCCAGGTGTTCGTCGACAACCGTGAGATCCGTCTGACTGTCAAGGAGTATGATGTCCTTGAACTGCTTCTTACGCATCCGAACAAAGTGTATTCCCGCGAGAGCCTGATGAACATCGTATGGGGATACGATTATCTGAAGGATGCCCGAACCGTTGACGTGCACGTGCGACGTCTTCGCGAGAAGATCGAGCCCGATGCGGGTGAACCGATCTATGTACAGACTAAATGGGGCGTAGGGTATTATTTCTCGGATCATGAATAAACTGAAGAGCAAAATCAGCATGTCTTTTACACTGTTCCTCGGAATTGCATTCTGCGGAATAGTTTCGTGTGCCCTTCTTTCTTACATTTTGATCTCTTACAACTCCCGTCACCTGTTTGATTCCAGCAAAAATCGGCTTGCCGACTATGTGAACGGGCTTTCTTACGATATCGAGCGGACCGGTTTTCCGCTCGGATCCGATACGACCGTATCGGACGATCTGTTTCTTCTTGCGGAAAATTACAGCGGCCGTGTCATGGTCCTCGACAATTCTCTCCGCGTGATCTTTGATTCATATCGTACCAAGAACGGACTGACCATAGTTGCGCCTGAAATCCTCGAGGGATGCAGGAACAACACTCATTTTTCATGCGATGAAGAGAAGCAGACGGCTACCTACGTGAAGTTGATCTCTTCGAGAAGCGCCAACGGGGAAAATCTTGTCTTTTATATCCGCTATGATGTATCCAACGAGCTGATCCGTTCGCAGACGAGCAGACGTTATATCATGCTGATCGCACTGAGCCTGTGTATCATCATATTCACATTGGCGATCGTGCTGTCCGTGGCGTTCACGAGGCCTTTGAGGCGCATTACCAGGCAGTTGGAGAGCATTGGCAACGGTAAGATAGATGAGCGACTTACCGTACATGCAAACCGCGAAGTATCCGAAATGTCGGACTCTGTGAACCGGATACTGGAGCGCTCGCACGAGATGGAGGAGAACCGGCAAAATTTTGTATCCGACGTATCGCACGAGCTGAAGACACCGATGACTTCGATGAAGATACTCGCAGATGCACTGCTGATGTCCGGGGAGGAACTTCCCGATATGGTGCGCGAGTTCCTGACCGATATCAACTCGGAGATCGACCGCGAGAATCATATCATTTCCGACCTGCTCGCTCTGGCGCGAATGGACAGAAAGACCGATACGATCCACTACGAGAGAACACACATCAACGAGACTCTTGATGTCATCTTAAACCGCGTGGCACCACTTGCGGAGTCAAAGGAAGTCGAGGTTGTGTGCGAGAGTTACCGCGATATCTACGCGGAAGTTGATGAACCGAAGATCATCACGGCGATCACGAACCTTGTGGAAAATGCGATCCTTTATAACCGCCCGAACGGCAGCGTATACGTTACGCTGAACGCCAATATGACATATTTCTTCGTCACGATCCGGGATACCGGCTACGGTATTGCGGAGTCTGAGATCGCGCACATTTTCGAGCGTTTCTACCGCGTCGACAAGGATCGTTCGCGTGAAACCGGAGGAACCGGACTCGGCCTTGCGATCACTAAGGAAGTCGTCAATGCACACGGAGGTCAGATCAAGGTTTACAGTAAGATCAACGAGGGCACAACATTCAGCGTCCGGATTCCGCTCGCGAAACCGGTGAGAAACGGAGGCAAAGGATGACCCGAAGATATATTGGAAAAATCGTATCGATCGCCTTGGTGTTTATTCTTGCGATCACGTCACTGTACGGTTGTACGCAGACGACCACGCCCACGCCCTCCGCGGACGAGCGCTATCCTGTGTTTTACTATGCCCTCAATTCCGATGCAACTTCAATGTTCCGGGTGGAGTATGCTTTTCAGTCCTCCTCAACGGAGGCAAAGATTGCCGAGCTGGTTCAGCTTCTTATGGTAAATGATAAGGACAACGAACGTTATTCCGTTGTTCCGAAGAATTTGCGGATCGAGGACTGGAGCCTCGACGCGGACGGAAATCTTACGGTGTCGTTCAACGGGGAGTATTCGCAGATGAATGCCGCGCGAGAAGCCGTATTGCGCGCCGGTGTCGTCCTCACGCTGACGGTTGTTCCCGATGTCAAGAGCGTGACATTCAAGGTCAACGGAGAGCCTCTCACGCAGCATCAGGAACCGGTGGGGCCGATGACGGCGACGATGTTTGCCAACCGGATCGGAGAACCGACGCAGGTTCTCAATGTGAAACTGTATTTTGTCAACAGCGCGAAGAACGGACTCGTGATGGTAAATCGGATGGTATTTCCCGATGATTACGAGCCAATGGAGCGTTATATCGTGGAGTATATGATCGCAGGGCCGACGGAGTCGGAGATCTCAAGCATAAAGAAGAACGATCCGAAGCCGATGGCAGCGATCCCTTCGAAGACCCGTATCAACAAGGTGATCACGAAGAATACCACTTGCTATGTGGATCTTTCTTCTGAATTCCAGAACAGCGATAAAACGATCCCGCCCAAGTTCATCCTCCACTCGCTTGCGGACACATTGATCCGCAATATCGAGTATATCGACGGTGTGGTGTTCACTGTGGACGGCAAGAAATTGAGCACATATCGCGGTGAGGAAGTACCTTCTGTGTACCGTTCCGCGGATATGCTGATCCAGTGATTTTGGCTGACTTGATCCTGTAATTAAGGACTGTGTCAATAATGGAGTAATACTATGAAACGCCCGCTTTTTTGGGCGTCTCTGTGCTCGATCGCCGGCACGCTATGCACGTTCTCCCAAAGCAGAGTGCTTCTTGTGTCGTCGATCGCGCTTTCCCTTTTGACGGGCGGCATCATTCTTGCCGTCCGGCCCATTCCCCGAATTGCCATAGCTTTGCCGATCGGCTTTGCGTTCGGCGCCTGTTCATGTGCGGTATATTTTTCTGCAGAACGGGCCTGCGCAGAGGCTTGTTTTGCTGCGCCTTTAATAGAGTGCACCGTAATGGACAAAAAGGAGACATCGTTTACGGCTACGCCGGACTTGAAAGAATACCGAAGGTTCCGCATTCTTGTATACTGTGACGAAGACTCCCCCGTGATCGGTGAGAAAATACTTGTGGAAGGACCGCTTGAGGCTATAGCGAAGGCAACCAACGAAGGGGAGTGGGACGCCTTGACTTACTATCGCTCCAACGGATATATCGGTTCCGCGTACTCCTGGAAGTCAACCGGGAGGACGGAGCTTTCTTTTAGCGCGCGCATCGCTTATGCTCGGGAACGCATCTCGGAACAGATTGAACTTGTTTATCCGAAGGAGACCGCGGCGATGGTCAAGGCGGTGTTGTACTGTGAGAAGAGCGATCTGGACAGTGATGTAAAAACACGGTACCGAAGACTTGGAATTGCACATATATTAGCCGTAAGCGGATTACACATATCGATATTCGGCGGTTTTCTGACCTCTCTTTTTCTTCTTGTGATGCGACGTTCCAGGGCAGAGACCGCTTCCGCTGCAGTTCTCTTCCTGTATGGAGCGTTGACCGGCTTTCCCGTGTCCTGCACGAGAGCAATCTACGGGTTTCTTCTCTCGGGTATCGGAAGAATGTTCGGACGTACTCCTGACAAGCTGACCTGCACGACCGTAACTGCGGCATTGTTTCTTGTGTTTCGTCCTGTATGGATACTGCAGCAGGGATTTATCCTTTCGTTTTACTGCGCATATGTATTGTTGTATACGGCTCACAGAAGAGAGGAAAGCAATGACGACAATGTGTCGGTGAAAAGGAAAGTGCTGGAGGCACTCGTAGCCGGCGTTCGCTTTTCCTTCTTTCTTATGCCTGTTCAGGCGACGATGTTCTACACAGTCTCTCCGATGGCGCCGCTACTCAATGCGCTTGTACTTCCGATGATGGAATTGTTGTTGCCGGGGGCTGCATTAGCAGTTTCTCTGTCTGCAGTATGGCTTGCGCTTGGAAGGTTGACTGCGGGTGTATCATACTTCGGGTTTCTCATGATAGACATCATAACAAAGTGTCTGGATAAGCTTTCCTTTTCGGTGCTCGTCACCGGCAAACCGGGAATCATCAACTATGTGCTATACTTGGTGATCGCCGTAGTGATCGTGCTTCTCGGAAAGAAAAAGAGAAGAGAAGTATATGCGGTTGCGGCGCTTGCTTTTCTTTGCTTCCTTCCGATTCGCAACCAAAACATGCGGATATTCAACCTAAACGTCGGTCAGGGCGACTGTTGCGTGATCATACGCGGAAATGCCTGCGTCGTGATCGATTGCGGCTCTTCCGGTAAGAACAATGTCGGAGAGCGGATCCTGCGTCCGTTTCTTCATTATCACGGTTTTGAAAAACCTGATCTCGTCTTGCTTTCACACAAGGACAGTGACCATACGAACGGTGTTTCGGATTTGCTTCGGGGAGAATGGAGCGACGTTTCGGTAGCTCTTCCCGCCACAGAGAGAAACAGTAATTTTGCAAATGGTATGAAGGCAATATACCTTTCGGAAGGGGCTGCTGTGAAGGTGCCCTGCGGGTTGAGAGCAAGGGAACTGGTTATAACGGTATTACATCCGGAGGTAACATCCGCGGAAGACAATGCAAATGACAACAGCCTGGTTGTCGCAGTATCAGACGGTGTATACGATGCACTCTTCACCGGGGATTGCGGCGGAGAGGTACTTGCGGATATTGCGAAGCGTCACGGAGATATATTGATGAGTTGCGATTATCTGAAAATTGCTCATCACGGTTCGGTCTACTCGGCGGAGCCTTCATTTTACGAAGCAATGCGACTGACGGTTGCGGTTGTGTCGGCAGGAGTAAACAATTACGGGCATCCTTCCGGGATGACGATCGCGATGGCGAGGGAGGCGGGAGCGGAAGTGTTTGTGACGAAAGAATGCGGACAGGTGACGACGGAGTTCGGCAATGGGAGGATCAAGGTGAAAACATTTGATTTTTGTGCCGAATGATGATAAAATTAACGGGAAATAATCTGACGAGGTTGCTGATTGAAATGAATGAAATGAGTGAAAAACGTTTTGTAGGTTTTTATAACAAATCCGTGATCCTCACATACTGCGGTCTGATCAGTGCTTTTATCAGCATGTATCTTGCGTGGAATGCGGAGGGTTACGACTTCCGCTGGTCGATTTTCTTCCTGATGATCGCGGGCCTTTGCGATATGTTTGACGGAACCGTGGCGCGCAGGGTCAAGCGTACGGAGCAGGAGAAGAAGTTCGGCATTCAACTGGATTCCCTGTGCGACATCGTTTGCTTCGGTGTCACCCCGGCGACGATCACGTATATGCTCTATAACGGAAACAGCGCACGCATTTACGGACTGTTCGCCGGTTTCGTGCTCACTCTGTGCGGTCTGATCCGCCTCGCATACTTCAATGTAACCGAGGAGGAGAGACAGGAGCAGACAAGCGAGAGAAGAGATTATTACCAGGGCTTGCCGATCACGGCTTCCGCCATCGGTGTACCGGTAGCCTATATCGTAGGCAAGGCGTTCGTGTGGATCAGCCGTCAGACGATCGCGCTTCCGGTGTTCTTCAGCACGTTTATGCTCTTTGTGTCGTTCCTTTACGTGTTTAATTTCCCGGTAAAAAAACCTCATAAGCGCGGGATGATGATCATGATCGTTTGTTGCCTTGCTTTGTTTGCGGGAGTGTTGCTTGTATGACGGAATTGATGAACGAAAATCTGAGTGAAAGATACTATATTGACCGGGATGGCAGTAAAGTGCCCATCCCGGTTTCCAATAATGCGCTGATCGAGAAGATGTTTTCGCACACTATGACGAGAGGGATTATGAAGATTGTTTCTGCGCCTTGGTATGCGAATCTGCAGAGAGCGGTTATGAGTTCGTTTCTCTCGTCCTTCTTTATCACCGGTTTTGTGCGCAAGAACGGCATCTGTCTGAAGGAGTACCGAAAGAAGAAATATACTTCCTTCCACGACTTCTTTAAGCGTGAGATTAAGCCGGAGAGCCGTCCGTTCACGGTCGACGAGAGTGCATTGCTCTCGCCCTGCGACTGCAAGGCGAGCGTGTATCACATCAGCGACAATTCATGCTTTAACATCAAGGGGGTTCCCTACACGGTGGAGGAACTTCTGGCGGACGAGCAGGCAGCCGCACCTTACCGTGACGGCTATCTTTTCCTGCTTCGCCTGAGCCTCGACGATTATCATCACTATATGTATCCGGTGTCCGGCGACAAGAGTGAGGATACGATCATCCCTGGCAAGCTTTACACGGTTCATCCGCTGATCCACAAGTATTGTGCCGTGTATCGGGAAAATGCGAGACAGTATTGCACGATCCGTACTTTCATGGGGGACAAAGTGCTTGTGATGCAGGTCGGAGCGCTCGGCGTGGGCAAGATCGTCAACGACGAGACAAGCAGTGCTTCGGTACGCCAGGGCGATGAGCAGGGACATTTCGAGTTCGGCGGCTCCACGATCATCGTGCTGGTTCCCGGACAGAGCTTTGTGCCTGAGCAGACGCTTCTTGACAACACGGAAGCGGGATTTGAGACGATCGTCAAGATGGGAGAGCGCATCGGAGGCATTTGACGTATGAATACGATACGAAGCGATCTGAAAAACGGTACTCTGCGACGGTTCTATGCGCTGACGGGGACGGAGGATTATCTTCGGAGACTTTACCTCGGCAAATTGTCATCCGCGATCATTCCCGAGGAAAATTCGATGAATCTCACGGTGTACGACGGGAACAAAACGGATCCGATCGAGGTCGTCGACGCCGCAATGTCGCCGCCGTTTCTGGGTGAAAGACGTCTTATCATCCTTTCCGATACGGGATTTCTGAAGTCCTCGAGCATTATCGCGGACCGCATCGAACAGTTTCCTGAGACAACGTATATGTTGTTTTTCGAGAAAGATTGTGATCAGAGAAACAAGCTGTACAAATATATAGAGAAGGAAGGACATGTGGCAGTTTTCGAGGCGATGCGCGAGACGGACACCGTTGCATTCATCGCAAACCGCCTGCAGAGGTTCGGAATGCGCATCTCTGACGCGGACGCGAGACTGCTTCTTGAGCAGAGCGGAAACGATCTCACGGGACTTTCCAACGAGATTGACAAGATCGCCGCGTATTGTGACGGACGTGATGTCGTGACGGCTTCGGACATCCGCGAGATGACTTCGGTGCTTTCGCAGGGGCAAATGTTCCGCATGATCGACGCGATCGTCGCGGGCAACCGGAAGCAGGCAATGACATTGTATCGAGAGCTTCTGATGGACCAGACCGCGCCGGTGGCGATACTGCGAAATCTGATCAACAATTTCTTCCAGTTCTCAATGGTGATGCGCTTAAGCCGCAAGGGAATATCCGCATACGAGATCGCACAGCAGGCGAAGATCCCTTCGGGAGCGGTGTCGAGATATCTGAAGGCTGCACGCAACGCTTCGATCGAGCGCGTGACAGCCGCCGTGGAATACGGAAGAGAGCTGGAATCCAAGGTGAAAAACGGCGATCTGCCGGATCGGATGGCGGTGGAATTGTTTCTGACGCAACAATTTGCTGTGGTTTGACGGAATTTTGGATTTTCCCTATTGACAGAGAGGGAAATGTGTAATAAAATCTGCTCGTATGTGTTCAGAGCGTCCGTGTCCGGATCTGAGCGCAATTTCATGCGAAAACCAGATTATATACGGGAGGTGTGAAAATGGCTAACATCAAGTCCGCAAAGAAGAGAATTCTTGTGATTGAGACGAAAACCTTGCGCAACAAGATCATTAAGTCGAAGGTCAAGACATTGACGAAGAAAGTGGATGCTGCCGTGGCTGCCGGTGACAAGACGCTTGCTCAGAACAATCTTACGACGGCGATCGTTGCGATCGACAAGGCTGCTGCGAAGGGCATTTACCATAAAAACAATGCTGCGAGAAAAGTCTCCAGACTTCAGCGTGCAGTCAACAAGATGGCTTAAGGTTGAATCTTACAGCGGGACAGAGCAATCTGGCCCGCTTATTTTTTCGTGTTAAGCAAGAGTTGTCCTGCACTGGCTCTGCTCGCAGGTAAAAAAACAAAAGCGGCGCAAGAATGCGCCGCAATTATACTACGGAGGAGAAGGGATTTGAACCCTTGCGCCGGTGTTACCGACCTACTGGTGTTCGAAGCCAGACCCTTCAGCCACTTGGGTACTCCTCCAAAGCAACGGTTGCATTATACTATACTCATCGCGTTTTGACAAGGGGTAACTTTCGGAATCTATGTGAACGCAGGGATGAGAATTTAATATAAAGGATACAATGACAATGGCGAACGCTGACCAGAGCAAAATACGGAATTTCTGTATCATTGCGCACATCGACCACGGCAAATCCACGCTGGCGGACCGGATCATTGAGAAGACCGGGCTGCTTACTTCGCGTGAGATGCAGGAGCAGGTGCTTGACAATATGGACCTGGAGCGCGAGCGTGGCATCACGATCAAGGCGCAGACCATCCGCACGGTATACAAGGCGAAAGACGGGGAGGAATATATTTTCAACCTGATCGACACGCCGGGGCACGTGGACTTTAACTATGAGGTGTCGCGTTCTCTTGCGGCATGCGAGGGCGCGATCCTTGTCGTCGACGCGGCACAGGGCATCGAAGCGCAGACGCTTGCCAACGTGTACCTTGCGCTTGACCACAACCTTGAGATCATGCCGGTCATCAACAAGATCGATCTTCCGAGTGCAGAGCCGGAGCGAGTGATCCACGAGATCGAGGATGTGATCGGCCTGGAGGCGCATGATGCGCCGTTGATCTCCGCGAAGATGGGCATCAACATCGAGGAGGTTCTCGAGCAGATCACGACGAAGATCCCGGCACCGGAGGGAGACCCCGAGGCACCGCTGCAGGCGCTGATCTTTGACTCGGTGTACGACTCTTACAAGGGTGTCATCATTTTCTGCAGGATCAAGGAGGGAACCATCACGAAGGCCACCCGGATCCGCATGATGGCGACCGGAGCGGAAGCCGATGTTGTGGAGATCGGAACGCTCGGGCCCGGCAAATTCATCCCGTGCGACGAGCTTTCCGCCGGTATGGTAGGCTACATCACGGCGAGCCTTAAGAACGTGAAGGACACGCGTGTCGGTGATACGGTGACGGACGCAAACCGCCCCGCGGAGCAGGCGCTTCCCGGTTACAAGAAGGTCAACCCGATGGTGTACTGCGGAATGTATCCCGCGGACGGCGCCAAATACCCGGATCTGCGCGATGCGCTTGAGAAACTTCAGCTCAACGATGCATCGCTGCAGTTTGAGCCGGAGACATCGATCGCTCTGGGCTTTGGATTCCGATGCGGTTTCCTGGGCCTGCTGCATCTGGAGATCATCCAGGAGCGACTGGAGCGCGAGTATAATCTCGACCTTGTCACGACCGCGCCGAGCGTTATATACAAGGTTTACAAGACGGACGGGACCGTGCTTGACATTTCCAACCCGGCGAACCTTCCGGATCCTTCGGAGATTGAGCATATGGAGGAGCCGTTTGTGAAGGCGGAGATCATGGTGACGACCGAGTATGTCGGTTCCATTATGAAACTTTGCCAGGATCGTCGAGGCGTGTATCTCGGAATGGAGTACCTGGAGCAGACGAGAGCACTTCTCAAGTACGATCTTCCTTTGAATGAGATCATTTACGATTTCTTCGATGCCCTCAAGTCGCGTTCGAAAGGTTATGCTTCTTTCGATTATGAATTCAAGGAGTATGTGCCTTCGAAGCTTGCTAAGCTGGATATCCTTGTGAACCACGAGGAGGTCGACGCACTTTCGTTCATCGTGCACGAGGCAACTGCCTATGAGCGCGGCAGAAGAATGTGCGAGAAGCTGAAGGATGAGATCCCGAGACAGCTTTTCGAGATCCCGATCCAGGCTGCCGTGGGAAGCAAGATCATCGCCCGCGAGACCGTGCGCGCGATGCGCAAGGATGTGCTCGCAAAATGCTACGGCGGTGACATTACACGTAAGAAAAAGCTCCTTGAGAAGCAGAAGGAAGGCAAGAAGCGCATGCGCCAGGTCGGCAATGTGGAGATACCTCAGGCAGCGTTTATGAGCGTCCTGAAGCTCGACGAGGACGATTGATTCAATTATTTGTATCGTAAAATGTGTGGGAAACGCTGAGTTTACTCGCGGACATAAGTCGGCCTGTAATCAGCGTTTCTCTTGCAATGAGGTGCATTATGGAGCTGTATTTTCACATTCCTTTTTGTGTCAGAAAATGTGCCTACTGCGACTTTTTGTCATTTTCCGACAAAAGCGCGTGTATGGGGAGCTACGGTGACGCGTTGATCCGCGATGTACGGTGCGACGGAGGGCTTACGATATGCGACAGAACCGTAACTTCCGTGTACATCGGCGGAGGAACTCCTTCGCTGATGCCGGCTGATTTCTATGCGACTCTGCTTGATGAAGTGAGAGAGCGTTTCGTCGTAAGTCCCGATGCCGAGATTTCCATCGAGTGCAATCCCGGGACGGTGAACAACGAAAAGCTCGAGGCCTATCGCAAAGCGGGCATAAACCGTATCAGCTTCGGTGCACAGTCGGCGGACGATGAGGAACTGCGTCTTCTCGGAAGAATCCACACATGGATGGATTGTGAGGCCGCCGTCAGGATGGCGAGGGAAGCCGGCTTTGGCAATCTGAGCATTGATCTGATGATGAATCTGCCCGGGCAGACGGCGGATCATTTTGCGAAAACGATCAAAAAGGCGGTTGCGTTGAAGCCTGAGCACATCTCCGCATACAGTCTGATCATCGAGGAAGGAACAAGATTTTTTGAAAGATACTCGGAACATCCGGAACTTCTTCCGGAAGAGGATTCGGCTGCGGCGACTTACGAGTTGGCGGTGAAAATGCTGGCGGACGCGGGTTACGGGCAGTATGAGATCTCGAATTTTGCGAAGAAGGGGCGTGAGTGCCGTCACAATATCGGATACTGGAGGCGTGCGGAATACCTCGGCTTCGGGATCGGCGCGGCGAGTCTGATCGGGCAATGCAGGTATCGTGTGGCGACGGATTTTGACCGTTATCTTAAAACTTTATCATATGAGGAACCCGAGAAACTTGATTCGAGAGATATTCGAAATGAGACGGTGATGCTCGGCCTTCGGATGAACGAGGGAATCAAAATCAATAGACTTGCAGAACAGTTCGGAACAGATTACGCTGATCGAACTGCAATGAAGTTGGATCGTTGTGTAGCAGAAGGACTGGTGAGGTGTTCAGGCAATCAATATGCATTTACGGTAAAGGGAATGCTTGTAAGCAATTTGATACTGGCTGATTTGATAGAATAGTAATTATTCATTGAAATTATTGCATGAAAATGATTTTTTATTTGTAAATAATTGTGAAATATACAATTCAAGTGAGAATCATTGAAATTCTAAAGGTGAGAGAAGATGAAAGCAAAAGAAGCAAAGCGTTTTTTGGCGTCGATTTTCGCCGCAGTAATTGCATTGCCGCTGTTGCCGTTCATCGGTTGGTGCGGAACAACGAATGCAGCTGCATCCGGAAGAACGCCGGGTACGATAGTCAATGCAAATCTCAAGATCACAAAGCAGCCGTAAAATTTGTCTGTACGCGTAGGTTCAATTGCGCAGTTCACGGTTGCTGCGACCGGTCAGGGAACAATAACATATCAGTGGCAAACAAAGGCAAAAGGTGCTTCCGTATGGAAGGATTCCAGCAGCATATACAGCGATGTTTGCAAGACAGAGCAACAATTTGGCAACAGCAAGATTCATTGCCGAAGGTATTATAAGATTTCAAGAGCGGGCGTCGCATAAAGACGCCCGCTTTTTTTGCAACTTTACGGGTAAATTTCATCTACATTTCTCAAAAAGTTGTTATTTTCGTATTGACAAAAGCGGTATGTCGGTGTATTCTTTAGTAGGATGTTAGCACTCGAACAATTTGAGTGCTAATAATATGCGGAAAGGCGGGAATGATCGTGGAGTTGGATGAACGGAAAATGACGATTTTGCGGGCCATTATTCAGAACTACCTGGAAACAGGCGAGCCGGTCGGTTCCCGCACAATTTCGAAATACACGGACCTGAACTTAAGTTCCGCGACGATCCGAAATGAGATGTCGGATCTGGAGGAGATGGGATACATCGTTCAGCCGCACACATCCGCAGGGCGTATTCCGACGGACAAAGGCTATCGCCTTTATGTCGATATGTTGATGCAGGACAAGCAGGACGAGCTGGAAAATATGAAGCTCGAGCTGAATGCAAAGTCGGAGAAGCTTGACAGTATCCTTAAGGAAGCCGCCAAGGTGATCGCGGTCAACACGAATTATGCCTCAATGATCACAGCGCCGCGCTATCACAAGCACAGGATCAAATTCCTACAGTTGACGCAGGTTGATCCTGAGAGCCTGCTGACGGTAATCATACTGGACGGCAACATCGTCAAGAACAATCTGATACACACGGATGAGGAACTTACACAGGAGACGCTCTTAAAGCTCAATCTGATGCTCAACACTTTCCTGCAGGGGCTTGACCTTCAGGAAATCAATGCGAGCGTGATCCAGAGGATCCGAAACGAGTCAGGCGGTTATTCATCCCTGATCTCCGACATCCTCGATGTGATCGCGACAAGCATGGAGAGCGAGGAGGTCGAGGCATACACAAGCGGTTCCACGAACATTTTCAAATATCCCGAGCTAAATGATTCCGCGAAAGCCAGCACACTTCTGAACGCCCTTGAGGAGAAAAAACAGCTAACGGAGCTGATGTATCAGGAGGGCGATTCCGAGAGAGGCATTCAGGTGTATATCGGCGATGAGTCGCCGCTGGAAGCCACTAAGGATTGTTCGGTCGTGACGGCGACATACCATCTGGAGGACGGTGTGTACGGCAAGATCGGTATCATCGGACCGCGTAGAATGGACTACGAGAAAGTGGTCGGAACTCTGCGAAATCTGATGTCGGAACTGGACCAGATTTTCCAGAAGAAATGATAAACGGAGGCACGTATGGGAAAGGAAGACAAGCGGAAACGCGCAGCTTCCGCAGCTGAAGCGGAGGTTGAAGAGACAGTGGATATGTTTCGTGACGAATCCGCTCCCGACAAGGAAACGGAGGCGTCACAGGAAGACAACCCCATAGATGAGACGATGACGGAATCCGCCGGGGAGGCCGCATCGGAAGTAGATGTTTCAGAGGAAGCCGATACTTCGGAAAATGCAGAGGCGGAGGCCGGAGAGGAACCCGAAACAGGCTCCGGCGACAGGAAGAAAGCCGCTAAGAAAGATAAGAAAGATGAGAAGATCGCCGAACTGAGCGATAAGCTTCTTCGCCAGCAAGCGGAATTCATCAATTTCCGAAACCGGACCGAGAAAGAGAAGGCGCAGATGTTCGAGGTCGGCGCGAGAAGCGCTTTCGAGAAGATCCTTCCCGTGATCGACAACTTCGAGCGCGGACTTGCGACTTTGTCCGAGGAGGAGAAGGCACAGCCATTCGCCAGCGGCATCGACAAGACTTACCGCCAGTTGATGACGGCACTTAACGAAGCCGGCGTGACACCGATCGAGGCGGTCGGACAGCCGTTTGATCCGGATCTTCACAATGCGGTGATGCACGTAGAGGACGAAACGGTCGGCGAGAATATCGTGGTTGAGGAATTCCAGAAGGGCTACCGATATCGCGACAGTGTACTGCGCCACAGTATGGTGAAGGTTGCAAACTAAAGTTATGAGAATTCGTTTGAAGGGACGCCGATGAGGCAGTCCGGACAAACTTTTCTGCGTGTCAGGAGGCGTTGCCCGAAACACGCGATCGTATAATCTGCAACGCAGAAAGAGGCAATAATATGGGAAAAATCATCGGTATTGATCTTGGTACTACCAACAGTTGTGTGGCTGTTATGGAAGGTGGTCAGCCCACTGTCATCGCTAACACGGAAGGCTCGAGAACCACGCCTTCGGTTGTGGCATTCACGAAGACCGGCGAGCGTATCGTCGGTGAGCCTGCTAAACGTCAGGCCGTAACGAACTCGGACAAGACGATCTCGTCCATCAAGAGACACATGGGAACCGATTTCCGTGTGACGATCGACGACAAGAAGTACACGCCGCAGGAGATTTCCGCAATGATCCTTCAGAAGCTGAAGGCAGATGCGGAGGCTTATCTCGGCGAGAAGGTGACGGAGGCCGTTATTACGGTTCCGGCATACTTCAACGACGCTCAGCGTCAGGCAACCAAGGACGCCGGCAAGATCGCAGGTCTCGATGTAAAGCGTATCATCAACGAGCCTACGGCCGCCGCGCTTGCGTACGGTCTTGACAATGAGAAGGAACAGAAGATCATGGTTTACGACCTCGGCGGCGGCACGTTTGATGTGTCCATTATCGAGATCGGTGAAGGTGTCATCGAAGTTCTGGCTACGTCCGGCGACAACCGTCTGGGCGGCGATGATTTCGATGAGCGCATCACCCGCTATATGATCGACGAGTTCAAGAAGCAGGAGGGCGTAGACCTCTCGCTTGATAAGATGAGCCTTCAGAGACTGAAGGAAGCTGCTGAGAAGGCGAAGAAGGAGCTTTCTTCCGCAACGACGACGAACATCAACCTTCCGTTCATTACCGCTACGGCTGACGGCCCGAAGCACTTCGATATGAACCTCACGAGAGCGAAGTTCGATGAGCTTACGCACGACCTTGTAGAGCGCACGGCTACTCCGGTTCAGAACGCTCTCCGCGACGCAGGCATCACGGCTTCCGACCTCGGCAAGGTGCTCCTGGTAGGCGGTTCGACACGTATCCCTGCTGTTCAGGATAAGGTTCGCATGCTGACCGGTCACGAGCCGAGCAAGTCACTCAACCCTGACGAGTGCGTTGCTCTCGGTGCATCCATTCAGGGCGGCAAGCTTGCAGGTGATGCAGGTGCCGGTGACATCCTTCTTCTGGACGTCACTCCGCTTACACTTTCCATCGAGACGATGGGCGGTGTCGCTACACATCTGATCGAGCGCAACACGACCATCCCGACGAAGAAGAGCCAGGTATTTTCCACGGCTGCCGATAATCAGACGGCTGTTGATATCAACGTCGTACAGGGCGAGCGTCAGTTCGCCAAGGATAACAAGTCGCTCGGACAGTTCCGTCTGGACGGCATCCCGCCGGCACGCCGCGGTGTTCCGCAGATCGAGGTTACGTTCGATATCGATGCCAACGGTATCGTAAATGTATCCGCTAAGGATCTCGGAACCGGACGTGAGCAGCACATCACCATCACCGCCGGCTCGAACCTCAGCGAGGACGAGATCAACCGCGCCGTGAAGGAAGCTGCAGAGTACGAGGCACAGGACAAGAAGCGCAAGGAAGCCGTTGAGACGAGAAATGATGCCGATTCTCTTGTGTTCCAGACCGAGAAGGCAATGGACGAGGTCGGCGACAAGCTCGATCCTGCGCTGAAGTCCCAGGTTGAAGCAGATCTTGCACACCTGAAGGATCTCATCGCGAAGTCGAACCCTGAGGTTATGAGCGACGGCGAGGTTGAGGACATCAAGGCTGCCAAGGAGAAGCTGATGAACTCCGCACAGCAGCTGTTCAGCAAGATGTATGAGCAGATGCAGGGCGCGCAGGGCGGCCAGGGCGCAGGCCCGGATATGGGCGCATATCAGCAGTCCGGAAGCAACAATGATGACAATGTTGTGGACGGAGATTACCGCGAGGTATAATGATCGGCGAGCCGCTTGACGGCGCTGCCGAGTAGGAGCTGTGTATGGCTGATAAGAGAGATTATTATGAGGTTCTCGGCGTCTCCAAGACCGCGTCGGAAGATGAGATCAAGAAAGCGTACCGAAGCCTTGCGAAAAAGTATCACCCGGACGTAAACCCGGGGGATAAGACAGCCGAAGCTAAGTTTAAAGAGGCGAGTGAAGCGTATTCCGTGCTGAGCGACTCCGAGAAGCGTGCGCAGTACGACCGTTTCGGACACGCTGCATTTGAACAGGGCGGAGGCGGCGGATACGATTTCACGGGCGACTTCAGCGACATCTTCGATATGTTCGGATTCGGCGATATGTTCGGAGGCGGACGTCGTTCACAGAGCCGAAGCAACGGCGCAAGAAACGGCGCAAGCGTGCGTGCGACGATCCGCATAACCTTCGAGGAAGCCGTGTTCGGATGCGAGAAGGAGCTTGAGCTCAGCTTCAAGGACACGTGTAAGACCTGTAACGGTTCCGGCGCAAAGCCCGGAACCAGCGCGGAAACCTGCAGCAAATGTAAAGGCTCGGGTTCGATCATTTACACGCAGCAGACGATCCTAGGCGTCATTCAGAACCAAAAGACCTGTCCGGACTGTAAAGGTACAGGCAAGGTCATCCGCGAAAAATGTAAAGACTGCTACGGTACCGGTTACATCGCAACCCGCAAGAATATCAAGGTTGTGATCCCCGCGGGTATCGATGAGGGACAGAGCATCCGTATGCGCGACCTCGGCGAGCCGGGCGTGAACGGCGGTGAGCGCGGCAGCCTGCTGGTGGATGTGGTGATCGCAAGACACCCGATCTTCCAGCGAGACAATTTCGACCTGTATTCGACGATGCCGATCTCATATGCGCAGGCGGCGCTCGGCGGTGACATCCGGATCCACACGATTGACGGCGATGTACTCTACGAGCTGAAACCCGGAACGCAGACTGATACGAAAGTGCGTTTGCGCGGCAAGGGCGTTCCGTACCTGCATCACGAGAATCAGCGAGGCGACCATTACGTCACACTGATCGTGCAGGTTCCGACGAAGCTGACAAGCCAGCAGAAGGAACTTCTCAAGGCATTTGACGACTCCCTCAACGGCAAGACGCCGGGCGGGGACGACGGCAAGAAAAAGAGCAAATTTTTCGGAAAATAACATAATCGTGTGTGCCGCGGTTCACGCTGATGTGGACTTCGGCACACACTTTTTGCTTGTGAACAACAGACGTTTGTGGTATTCTATAGCGGAGTGTTTGCCTGCCTTATGAATCGGGCATTTTTCGTGTGCTCTGAAATATGAAACGGGGAAAGAACGGATGAAATGGACTGTATTTACCGTGACTACGACGGTTGAGGCCGAGGATTACGTGTGCGCCGCTTTGGCGGAGCTTGGCTACGAAAGCGTGGAGATCATTGACAATGTACCTCTTACGAAGGAGGAGGAAGCCGCGCAGTTTATTGACATTCCTCTTGCGACGGACGAGAGCGACCGCACCTCGAGGATCCGATGCTATGCGGAGATCGGGGATGATGCAGATGCCCGTGTCAGAGAGATCCGCGAGGCAATCGAAGTATACAGTGACTTTGTGCCGCTCGGTGAACTGAAGATTGAAACATCTGAGACCGAGGACCTCGACTGGATCAACAACTGGAAGCAGTATTTTCATTCGTTCCGCATCGGTGATGATATATTGATCAAGCCCACTTGGGAATCCGACGCGGAGGAGAAGGAGGGCGACCTCGTTATCGAGATCGATCCCGGGACCGCGTTCGGCACCGGATCTCACGAGACAACGTGGCTTTGCATAGAATCGCTTCGCGAGCACGTGAAAGAGAACGATGTCGTGCTTGATATCGGATGCGGGAGCGGAATTCTCGCGATCCTTGCGAAGAAACTCGGAGCTCGCTGCTGCATCGGCGTTGATATCGACCCGATCGCCGTGGACGTCGCGAAAGACAATGCGATACAGAACAAGCTGACGGTTGTAGGACTGCCGAAGCCGGAGATCATCAACGGGACGGTGTCATTTTACGCGGGAGACGTGATCACGGACAAGGCGTTCGCAGATTCCTGCGTGCTCGGCCGTTACCCGGTCGTTGTGGCCAACATTCTGGCGGACGTCATAAAGCCGCTGATGCCCGTGGTGAAGAATTTTGTAGCATCGGGAGGTTGCTTTATTACTTCCGGTATACTTAAGGAGCGCGAGGCGGAGATGGTTGCGGAGTTTGAGCGCAACGGTTATACCGTGACGGAACGCAGATATAAAAACGACTGGGTCAGCCTGACTGCACAGCTGAACCGATAATTAAGGAGTTACTTATGCCCAGGTTCTTCATCAGCCCGGAGAGTGTAAACGGAGACGAGATCACCGTGACTTCCGGCGATTACAATCACATCCGCAATGTGCTGCGTATGCGTGTCGGAGAGTCGATCACGGTCTGTGACGGACAGGGCAGCGAATACAACTGCGAGATCGCGGGCTATGAGGAAGGTCTGTGCAGGCTTGCGATCAGGGAACGCATATCCTCAGTCGTAGAACTTCCGATTGAGATCACGCTTTACCAGGGACTTCCGAAGAAGGACAAGATGGAGCTGATCATCCAGAAGGCCGTAGAACTGGGGGCGGCTCGCATCATGCCAGTATTGTGCGAGCGCACGATCGTGAAACTGGAGGATCCGAAGAAGGAACAGCGGAAAATGGAGCGACTTCGCGCGATCTCGGAGAGTGCCGCAAAACAGAGCGGACGCGGGATCCTGCCGGAGATCGCGGATCCGAAGAGATTCGCCGATGCGATACGGGATGCGAAAGAGCGTGGATGCGTGATCCTGGTGCCTTATGAGAATGCACTCGGAATGCGCGCGACAGAAGAAGCCGTTCGCGAGGCGATGAAAGCCGGCAAAATCGCTGTGTTCATCGGCCCCGAAGGAGGCTTCTCCCGCGAGGAGATCGCTGTTGCGGAGGAGAACGGAGCTCGGGTGATCAGTCTGGGAAGACGCATTTTACGCACGGAAACAGCGGGAATCGCAGTGCTTTCCGCGCTTATGCTGCAGGCGGAGATGACCTGTGAGAAGAAATCGGAGTAAACTGCCGGGAGATAGGAACGGTATGAGAGAGATTTATCTTGACAATGCTGCTACAACCAAAGTCCTGCCGAAGGCCGCGGATGTCGCTGCGGAGGCGATGCGCGAGTCGTACGGCAATCCTTCCTCGTTGCATCACAAGGGCTTCGAGGCGGAGCAGTACATAAAAGAGGCACGCAGGAACATCGCTTTGAGTCTAAAAGTTCCCGAGGAAACCATCATATTCACCTCGGGAGGCACGGAATCGAACAATATGGCTCTGTTGTGCGGCGCGGAAGCGAGAAAACGCCAGGGCAATCATATTATAACGACGCGAATTGAACACGCCTCGGTATATCAGCCGGTTCTCAGGCTCGAGGAGCTCGGTTACCGCGTGACATTCCTGCCTGTCGATGAAAACGGAAGGGTTCGTCCGGAGACACTTTCGGAAGCGCTCACGGATGACACGATCCTTGTCTCTATTATGGCAGTCAACAACGAGATCGGTGCTGCGGAACCGATCACAGAGCTTGCAAAGATCGTTCATGAGCGCAATCCGCAGGCTTTGTTTCACACTGATGCGATCCAGGGGTACGGCAAATTACCGATCTTTCCGAAGCGCGCGGGAATCGATCTGATGTCGGTAAGCGGACACAAGCTTCACGCACCGAAGGGCACCGGCTTTTTGTATGTGCGTGAGAAACTTACATTGAAACCTCTGATCTACGGCGGCGGTCAGCAGAAGGACCGTCGTTCGGGCACGGAAAATGTCCCCGGAATAGCAGGGCTCGGTGTGGCGGTAAAGGAATGGTTTGACCACGCGGATGAGTACAGGAATCATCTGTATGCCATGAAAGAACGCTTCGTGCGCGCGATGGAAGATGTTCCCGGGGCGATCGTCAATGGTGTGCCCCAGGGGAATGAACCGCTGACGGAGCGAATCGCTATGACGGCGCCGCATATCGCGAGCGTCAGTTTTACGGGAGTAAGAAGCGAAGTATTGCTTCACGCGCTGGAAGAGAAGGGTATCTATGTTTCTTCCGGCTCTGCGTGCTCGTCGAATCATCCCGCGATCAGCGGAACTTTGAAAGCGATCGGTGTGCGCGATGATCTGCTCGACTCAACGCTTCGGTTCAGCTTTTCCTTCGAGACGGCAGAGGAGGAGATTGACATTGCGGCGGCTGCGCTCAGGGAACTTGTTCCGGTGTTGGGGCGCTACAGAAGAGGATGAAAAACAACATTACAAAACGCATTATATAGTGTGTTATATAAATAATTAATACAATAATTGTAATATTAATACAAATTTGAGAGGTTTTTTAATGTATCAGGCTTTTTTGATCAAGTATGCGGAGATAGGACTGAAGGGCAATAACCGCTCTTATTTCGAGGATTGTCTTGTAAAGCAGATCCGTTACAGCCTTCGCGCGGTTGGCGACAGCTATCAGGTTCGCAAGGAGCCCGGAAGAATCTTCGTGGAGTGTCCCGAAGGATACGATTACGATGACACCGTAGAGGCAATCTCAAAAGTGTTCGGCGTTGCCGAGTACTGTCCGGTAGAGATCTGCAAGAGTACGGAATGGGACGATATCCTTGCCGCTTGTCGCTCCTATGTAGAGCGCAATGTTGCGGACCGCAACACTACGTTCAAAGTGTTCTGCAAGCGCGGAGACAAGAATTATCCGAAGGAATCGCCGGAGATCTGCGCGGATATCGGAGAGTATCTTCTGCAGTGTTTCCCGGAGTTGAAGGTGGATGTTGTCAACCCGAAACTTCGCTTTACGGTCGAGGTGCGCGGGCGCGTATACATTTACACGGACAGTTTCCCGGGGCCCGGCGGAATGCCCGTCGGTTGCAACGGCAAGGCAATGCTCCTTCTGTCCGGCGGTATCGACAGCCCTGTCGCGGGCTATATGATCTCCAAGAGAGGCGTATATATCGATGCTACGTATTTCCATGCTCCTCCGTACACGAGCGAGCGAGCTCTTCAGAAGGTGATCGACCTGGCCAGGATCATTTCCCGCTACACGGGACCGATCCATCTGAACATCGTGAATTTTACGGAGATTCAGATGTTTATCTACGACCGCTGCCCGCATGACGAGCTCACGATCCTGATGCGCCGCTATATGATGCGCATCGCAGAGCGGATCGCGAAGGAACACGATTGCCTGGCGCTTGTCACCGGCGAGAGCATCGGTCAGGTGGCAAGCCAGACAATGCACAGCCTTGTAACGACCAACGCCGTGTGCGAGTTGCCGGTGTATCGCCCGCTGATCGCATTTGACAAGGAGGATATCGTCGCGATCTCGAAGAAGATCGGTACATACGAGACGAGTATCCTTCCGTACGAGGACTGCTGCACGATCTATGTTGCGAAACACCCCGTGACCAAGCCGATCACCAAGGCGATGGAGAAATCCGAGCGACTTCTCGCGGATCAGATCGATGAGATGACCGAGAGAGCACTGTCAACGAGACAGGTGATCCGGATCATGCCGGAATAAAAAACCGGCATTGCAAAGCGCAATGCCGGAATGTTGTTGCATATTGAGCGGTGGCGAGACACCGCTGCCGCGATTACTGGACGATGTAAGGCTTCAGCACATCAAGGATCGTGTCGATCTCGTCCTCATTGTGAATGTTGAGCGTGATCGGGCGGGAAAGATCAAGGCTGAAAATGCCCATGATGGACTTGGCGTCGATGACATAACGGCCGGATACGAGATCGAAATCCGAGCGGAAACGCGTGATGTCGTTGACGAAATTCTTTACTTTGTCGATCGAATTCAACGTGATGGTAACTGTTTTCATGAAATCCCTCCTCAGTCGTTGTCCGAACACGACCTGTGTTTCGGAACATTGCGGACGGGTATCCTGTTATCGCATTGCCACCCGCCGCTTCAATAGTACCTTTTCTCGGAAGAATTGTCAATTGTTAGGACGCAAAATATGACAAACCATTTGCAAAACAAAACATTTTCCGTCCATACGCTCGGATGCAAGGTAAATGCCTGTGAATCCGAGGCGATCCGCGAGATGCTCCGATCGTGCGGATGTGCGGAGAAACCGTTCGGCGAGCCGGTCGACATCGTGATCGTAAACACGTGCACGGTCACCAATATTGCGGACCGCAAGTCGCGCCAGATGCTTCACCGCGCGAAGGCGCAGTCACCCGTCGCGCTTGTACTTGCAACAGGCTGCTATGTGCAGGAACGCTCGGATGAACACCGGGACGATCCGACCGTCGACATAATGGTCGGGAACCGAAGAAAAGGCGAAATCCCCGTGATCTTAAACGAAGTGTTTGAACGCCGGGCCGGAGGTGAGAAGGGACCTTTTCTCTATGTGGGCGAGGATGCTTCACTGAAGACTTACGAGGAACTACCCGTGACGCATCAGCAGGAGCGCACAAGGGCCTTTGTCAAGGTGCAGGACGGCTGCAACCAGTTCTGCAGCTACTGCATCATACCTTTTGCGAGAGGCAGGATCGCTTCCCGCAACGAGGATGAGATCGCGGCGGAAGTTAAGGCGCTTGCGGAAAACGGCGTCCGCGAGGTCGTCATAAACGGAATCCATCTGTCATCCTACGGGCTGGAGAGATACAGCATCACGGAACAGGCATCGCTTCGTGTGAACAACGGAGAGCTTCCTTTGCTGCCGCTGATCCGACGGGTTGCTTCCGTGGAAGGGATCACGCGAGTACGTCTCGGTTCCCTGGAACCGCGTGTGATGACCGAGGAGGTTGTTGCGGAGCTTGCGAAAATACCGAAACTCTGCCCGCAGTTTCACCTTTCGCTGCAGAGCGGCTGTGACGAAACGCTCCGCGCAATGAACCGGCACTACACGACAGCGGAGTATAACGAGGTTGTCAAGAGGCTTCGGAAGCATTTTCCGGACCCTGCGATCACGACAGATATCATCGCCGGTTTTCCTCAGGAGACAGAGGAGCAGTTTGAAAAGACGGTTGCTTATGTGCGTGAGATCGGATTTGCACAGGTTCACGTGTTTCCTTACTCGAGGCGCAAAGGAACGGTTGCAGACCGCATGAGCGGACAGCTCACGGAGGCGGTGAAGAAGCAGCGTGCCGCGGCGATCGCAGAGGCAGCGAAGGGAACGTTGACGGAGTTTCGCAAGCGCAGGATCGGGCAAAATGCACAGGTTTTGTTCGAGGAGGAGGCGACGATCGACGGAAGATCCTACTATGTCGGTTTCAGCCGTGAGTACGTCCCCTACGCGATCTGCAGCAGGACGGACTTGTCGGGTCTCGAGGTGACCGTAAGAGGTCTTTCCATGCTTCCCGACGGAACAATGCTTTCGCAAGAAACTGTTGATATTTGAGAGAATTTGCGGTATTATGATATAGGGCTTCCCAGAGGAAAGAGAGAGTGAGGTACGGTTATGAGTACGGTAGATCTTAACAATACAATGCATTATCCGATTGCGGAACATACGAACAACATTCGCGAGATTTTGAGGAATGTCTATGTCGCTTTGCGCGAGAAAGGCTATAACCCCACCTCGCAGCTTGTCGGTTACCTGATGAGCGGCGACCCGACATATATCACCAGTTATCTGAACGCAAGAAGTCAGATCGCGAAGGTGGAGCGCGACGAGATCATCGAGGAACTCGTGAGACTGTACCTTAGCGAACTGTAAGAGCAGCACGGATTCGGAGGTTTTGATGGAGGAATTGCGGCTTCTCGGGCTTGATTTCGGTGCTGCCACAGTGGGAGTGGCATGCAGCGACGGGCTGTTTCTGACGGCTCAGCCGCTCACGGTGATCCGGAGAAAGCATGAGACAAAACTGCGGCAGACGTACCAGCAGATCGAGGAGATCATCGCGGAGCGCAAGATTACCGCGCTTGTGCTTGGCTTGCCGAAGCGGTTGGACAATTCAATCGGTGACCGTGCGGAGAAGACGGAAGCATTTGCGGCAGACCTGGAACGGAGGACGGGGCTGCCCGTTGTTTTGTGGGATGAACGGTTGACGACCGTCGAAGCACACCGCATTCTTGACGCCGGCGGCGCGAAGAGGGAACAGCAGGAATCCGTTGTGGACAAGCTGGCGGCTACGATCATACTGCAGTCCTTTATGGATTACCTCAGCAACAACCCCGAGGAGAAGGAAGCGCTGATCCGCCGCGCAGCGGAACTGTGACCGGTTCCGCCTGATTTCATTGAAAAGAAAAAGGAATTACATATATGAGCGATTCGATTACAACCGTGAATTTTGAGGACGAGAACGGCGATATGGTCACGCTGGAAGTGATCGCGCAGACGTCGAAGGACAACAGGGATTACCTGCTTGTCGCCGATCCCGGAGATGACCTTGCGTACATCCTTGAGGCAACCTACAAGGACGAGGAAACGGTGACTTACCGTATGATCTCTGACGATGATGAACTGCGCAGTCTCGGTGTTCTGTTCGACGAGTTGATGGAGGATGTGGATATCGAATTCGACTCGGAGCAGTGACGGCTTCACCAGGTTCGTACCTTACAGAAGGGCATCGAAATGTGAAGACGGCGCTGTTAAAGACAGAAAGGATAGGAATGAGTTCTAAAAAAATCGTTAAAATCATACCGCTCGGCGGTTTGGAGCAGGTCGGTATGAACATCACGGCCATCTGCTATGGCGACGACATTATTGTAGTCGACTGCGGACTGGCTTTCCCGAGCGATGATATGCTCGGAATCGACCTTGTGATCCCGGACGTGACATATCTCAAGGAAAATCTTGAGCATGTAAGAGGTTTTTTCATTACGCACGGCCATGAGGACCACATCGGCGCGCTTCCGTATGTACTTCGGGAAGTTCCCGTGCCTGTGTACGGAACAGAGCTTACGCTCGCAATCATCGCAAACAAACTGGAGGAGTCAACGGTAGCGGTCGATGTACCGCTTAATGTTGTTTCCTACGGCGACATCATTCACTGCGGATCCCTCTCGGTTGAGTACATCCGCACCAACCACAGTATCGCCGATTCGGCGGCGCTCGCGATCACGTCCCCCGCGGGAACGATCATCCACACGGGAGACTTCAAGATTGATTTCACGCCGGTATACGGACAGACGATCGATCTGCAGCGTCTGGGTATCCTGGGAAGCAAGGGGGTGCTTGCGCTGTTGTGCGACTCGACCAACGCGCTCAAACCCGGCATGACGATGTCTGAGCGCACGGTTGGAAAGACATTTGACAATATCTTCGCGGACAATGTCAACCACAGGATCATCGTGGCGACATTTGCCTCGAATGTGGACCGCATCCAGCAGATCATCGACTGTGCGGTCAAATACGGGCGCAAGGTAGCGATCGACGGCCGCAGCATGGTCAATATCGTCAATACGGCGGTCGAGCTCGGCTACATTAAGATACCCGACAATGTGCTGATCCCCATCGAGGAGATCAACCGCTTCCCGATGGAGCAGCTCGTGCTTATCATGACGGGCAGCCAGGGAGAGCCGATGGCAGCGCTTTCGCGTGTCGCATCCTCGTCGCACCGCAAGATCAACATTTTCCCCGGAGATGTCGTGATCATCAGTTCCACGCCGATCCCGGGCAACGAGAAGAGTGTTTACCGGCTGATCAACGATCTGTCGATGCTCGGCGCGCGCGTCATCTATCAGGATACGCACGTTTCCGGACACGCATGCCAGGATGAGATCAAGTTTCTCTACAGCCTGATCCGTCCGAAGTACGCGATCCCGATGCACGGTGAGTACCGCCACCGCATAGCGCAGAGAAACCTGTGTCTGGAGCTCGGCTGGGACAAGAGCAATGTCATTATCCTGAAATCCGGCGACGTGCTGTCGCTTTCAAGCCGCAAGGCAGAGATCACCGAGACGGTTCCCGCAAGAGGAATTCTCGTCGACGGACTCGGCATCGGAGATGTCGGCAATATCGTCCTTCGCGACCGCCAGTATCTTTCGGAGAACGGTATTTTCATCGTTTCGACGTGCCTGGATTACGATTCCAAGCGCTTCCTGAGCACACCGGTGATCGAGACAAAGGGCTTTGTGTACCTGCGTGACGCGGAGCAGCTGATCGCGAGGGCGGAGCACATTGTTCAGGAGTGCATGGAGAAGTTTGAAATGTCCGACGGAAGGGACGTGAACCGTCTGAAGTCGGAGATCCGAAACGAGCTCAGCGAGTTCATCTGGAAGGAGATCCACAGACGTCCGATGATCCTTCCGATCATCACGGAGGCTTATTGATCTTCATTTTCCGTGAACACAAACGCTTAATGCAAGAGTGAGGGAGTTATGAGCAAGAAAAAGAAGAAAACGAAAGCGGGGCGTTATGTGATATCGATGTCCAACAGTGTCATCCGGCTGTTCATCGATATCCTGTTCTATGTCCTTGTGGCATTTGCCATATACAAGTTCAGCATATACGCCAAGAGCTTCTGCTACCAGGTGTTCGGAAATGTTCAGGTGGACGATTATGAGCATGGTGTTGAGAAGGACATCATGATCGAGCTCGGTGACTCCACGCGCGACGTCGGCAAGCGACTTGAACGCGAGGGGATCATCGTCAATGAATTCTCCTTCTACATCAAAGTGAAGATCAACAAACTGAACATTATGCCCGGAATCTACAAACTTCGCACGGATATGAATTACAACGAGATACTCAACATCATAGCGGTATCCACGGAGGCATTCGACGATGAAGACGGACCGGTTCACGACTGACGTTCAGAACACGGAATATACGGCGGATCCGGTTCTTGTCGATCCGCATGTCACTGAATACACGCGCTCACTGGTTCCCGATCTGCCGGATTGGCTGGCGGAGACGGAACGCAGGTCGAAACTTGAGGAAGTTCCTATCATTCGTAAAGAAGCGCAGGGACTTCTTCGCTTTTTGTTGTCGGCATACCGGCCGAAAAACATCCTCGAGATCGGTACCGCCGTAGGGTTCTCGGCTTCGTATATGGAGCATTGTCTCGATTACTCGGTGCAGATCACGACGATCGAGAAGGTACCTGCCCGCATAGAGGCTGCACGCAAACTGTTCTCCTCCAGAGAGGAGCTCTCGGAGATCACCCTTATGGAGGGGGATGCCGCGGAAGTGCTCAAAAACCTTGCGGGTGATTCCAAACAATATGATTTTGTCTTTCTGGACGCCGCGAAAGCGCAGTATCCGACGTATCTGCAACTGCTCCGGCCGCTTCTTCGGGACGGCGCGATCTTAGTTGCGGACAATGTACTGCAGGAGGGCAGTGTTGCGGAGTCCAAATTCACGGTACAGCGCAGAGACCGCACGATCCATATGCGGATGCGCGAGTTTATGAATGAACTGTTCCTCGATGATCGTTTTGTAAGTTCCCTGCTTCCCGTCGGTGACGGGATGACCGTGAGCGTGTATCGCAGGAGGTAATTATGCCTGAGCTTCTGATCCCGGCGGGATCGCTCGATGTCGTGAAGACAGCAGTCCGCTACGGCGCCGACGCAGTATATGTCGGCGGTGAGGCTTTCGGTCTGCGTGCAAAAGCGAAAAATCTCTCGTGCACCGAGCTTCGCGATGCGGTCGTATTCTGTCATGCGCACGGTCGGAAAATCTATGTGGCGACAAACGTGATCGCGCACGAAGGGTCGATGGAAGCCTTCCGGGAGTACCTTTCCAAGATCGGTGAGATTAAACCCGACGCCGTGATCGTAGCGGATCCGGGAGCATTTTCCGTAGCGAAAGAGACACTGCCGAAGGAAGTTGCGATCCATATCAGCACGCAGGCGAACAACGTGAACGCGGAGACGTTTAAGTTTTGGTACTCGCAGGGCGCGGAACGAGTTGTGTGCGGAAGGGAGTTATCGCTCAACGAGATCGGCGCGATCCGTAGGAAAATTCCCGGGAACGCAGAGATTGAGGCGTTCATCCATGGCGCAATGTGTATATCCTACTCGGGGCGCTGCCTGCTTTCCGCGTTTCTCACGGGAAGAGAGGCAAACCTCGGCGCCTGCACGCATCCCTGCCGCTGGAAATACGCGGTTGTGGAAGAGTCGCGGCCGGGGCAGTATATGCCGGTGGAGGAGGACGACGAAGGTACTTACATATTCAACTCAAGAGATCTCTGTATGATCGAGCATATTCCCGAGCTTCTCGCTTCGGGAATCGACAGTTTCAAAGTGGAAGGCCGTATGAAGACGGCACTTTATGTTGCGATCGTGACGAGAGCTTACCGTATGGCGATCGATGATTTTATGAAGGATCCCGAGCTTTACAAGGCGAATCTGCCGAAGTATCTCGCAGAGATCCGCAGAAGTGCCAACCGCGAATACACGACGGGCTTCTTCTTTGGAAGGCCCGGCCCGGAGGCGCAGTCCTATGACACTACGATGGGCGACCGGGAGTCTGTGTATCTCGGAACCGTCGCGAATGTCGAGAATGACGGAACGGTAGTTTTTATGCAGAAGAACAAATTTTATGTCGGGGACACGATCCTTCTGATGAAACCCAACGGAAGGAACGTGGAGACGAAAGTGCTCTCGATGACCGACGCGGAGGGAGAGCCGATGATGTCCTGCCCGCATCCGAGCAGCATTGTTCGCATGAAGACTTCGGAGCTCGCAGAGGCGGGCGACGTGATGCGCGTGGATATCAATTGATGAAATCATTTCCGCTCTGCGGGACAGAAATAAGAAACATTCGGAGGGACCAATGAAACGGTTTTTCGGACAATTCAAAAACTGTTTGCTGTGCGCGGTCGTAGTGCTTTTGCTTACGGCGTCGCTCTGCGCGTGTTCCTCAACGGGTACCGGGAACAATTCTTCAACCGATCTGCCGGAGACAGTGACACCCACTGCGGTTCCGCCGACAGAGGTTCCCACGCCCACACTCGGATTCCGTGATCCGACGGTAACAGGCGTAAGCGGCTATGCGGAGACCGGTATCCCGAAGGTGAACGGAGATCGCGCGAGTGTCTGGAAACTCGCTCCGACATACTGGATCGAAAACACCGTCAAGGGCGATGCGGGATTGACTGTTGCGGAGTTTCGCGTGCTCTGGGACGATGATTATCTCTATGTGCAGGTGCACATTCTCGACTCGACATATGATACGTCCTCGAATTCCGTGTACGAGCGGGACAGCGTTTTCTTCTTCATCAACGAGGACGGAAAAAAGAACCGCGTATACTCCGTCGGCGACGCGTGCTACATCGTGGATCGTGACGGAAACGGTTACCTCGGCTCCGGCGCTTCCGGAGACCGGTATCACTGCACTTCGTACAGTGACGGTACGAGAAACGGCTATTTCGTCGAAGCAAGCATCCCGCTTCTGACGATCACGGGTCGCTACGACCGTCAGATTGGATTTGACGTGCGCGTCAACAACGCGTCTGAAGGCAAGTTAAGGCAGATGCTTCAGTGGTCGGACACGGACACGCACACCGATGTGACGATGCGCGGCGTCGGACTTCTGACACTTGACTGATGAGGTGAAAGATGCACTTTACAGAGTTTCACAATCGAAAGAGGGCGCTGAACGCGGTGCTTATGACGCTTTGCCTGCTTGCCGTGGTTCTTCTTGCACGGAAAGCCGGCGCTTTTGAGAGTCTGGCATCCCGCAGGGCACCGGAGGATTCGGAGGAGACAGCGACGCCTACTCCTACGCCATACACGAAAGTGATCCCGAAGGACAGCACCAAGAAGTACTCGTCACCCGAGACGGAGATGACGATGCGTGCCTCAAGGCTTCCCGGCGTTCACGTGGACGGTCGCAAGGAAAATGCGTGGAATGTATGTACGCGCTACAAGCTGGAGAATCCCGTGTTCGGTGATGACGGCGCGACGGCGGGATTTTACGCATTTTGCGACGAAAACAAGTTATATCTTCTCATCGAAGTTCACGATAGCACGCCGCAGTTGTCCGGAGAGATTCCGACGCGCTGCGACTGCGTGGAGATTTTCTTGAACGAGGACGGAGAGAAGTCGGAGCGTTACCACGCAGGCGACAGCCATTACATCGTGGAGCGCAACGGCTCGCTGGATGAGCGCAGTGGCGCGGACAGAAGGCTCGTAGAGTACAATGTCATCTCGGACGACGACGGTTACGTCGTGGAGATAGGCATCCGCTGGTCGCTCGATCCCGAGGAACGCTCCAATGAGTTCGGTCTGGACGTTCGCGTCAACGACTCACAGACCGCAGGCGAGCGCAATTACATCGTACAGTGGAGCGACACTTCGATGATGACGCACGAGGACCTTTCGCACATCGGAACGATCCGGATCCGATGATGCGTTTTCACAGGGGAGGATACCAGTATGGTCAGTTTGTTTCAACCGGACCAGACGCTTTCGTTCGAAGAGGTTTCGCAGTTGCCGGAACCGGCGTTCTTCCGCGACCTGAATCTTGATCAGTATGCGAAGAAAATATCCGAGTTCTACGGTGAGCCGGAATTGATACCGTATTTCAACGTTGTATGCGGTACATACGAAGGCGTAAAATACCGTCAGGAGATCACGAAAGACCTTCTCACGCCGGCCATTCGCTCCGCGATCACGGCATTCATCGGCAAGATCGGAGAGGCCGTCAATTGCCGTCAGTGTGCCGAGCAGGTCACATCGAATCTTCAGAAGTGCAAATGGTATGTCGATTGCGTAACCTCATACTATCAGGCGATGGAGGACCTCTGCATCGAGTTCAACACGACACCGCCGAAGTCAAGAGCGTTTTACGCATTGCACCAGGAGTTGTTCCATACGCTGAATTCCGCGGGCGTCAAGAGACTTCGCGAGACCGCGGGCGCATTGAACGCTTCGTTTGAGAAGCTTCGCTTTCATCTGACGCTCAACAAAGAGAAGGCAACCTTCGACTTAGCTTACAGTTTCGAGGATTACTGCGCGCCGATCCGCACCTCGCTCGCCAAGACGATGCAGTATGAGGATTATGTGCCGTTCCGCGAGCCGCCCTTCCCGGCGATGGAAGTCTCGCCGCTCGAGGCGTTCATCCTCAAACAGCTTGAGAAGGAGAACCGTCAGCTGTTCCTGCAACTCGAGGCATTCGGCGCGAGAGGTCCGAAGGTGATCGAGCAGGATGTGCTTGATATCATACGCGAGCTTCGTTTCTACATCTCGAATATCGATTATATGGATCGAATCAAGAACTGGGGACTTCCGCTCACGATGCCGCTTGTCGTCAAGGACAAGGAACTTTATATGGACGATTGCTACGACATCGTGTTGGCGATCAATCATATGTCCTCAGACAGCGAGGTCGTACTCAACGATATTATGAAGGCCAACTTCGAGAAGGCGATCATCGTCACCGGACCGAACCAGGGCGGCAAGACGACGTTGGCGCGCGCCTTCGGACAGTGCTTCTACTTCGGAATGATGGGCCTTATGGTGCCGGCCGGCGTTTGCAAACTGCCTTACTGTTCCGGGATCCATACGCATTTTGCGAACGAGGAGGGCTCGGAAGGGCTGGAGGGACGCTTGCACAATGAGATCGTACGTGTCCGTGAGATGCTTGACAACCTGGACAACCGGAGCATTGTCATAATGAACGAGCTGTTCACCTCGGCACCGACGGCAGACGCGCTCACAATGAGCCGCGACCTTCTCAAGAGACTTCTGTCGCGCAATGCGATCTGTTTCTACGTGACGCACACTTTCGAAATCGCGTTCGACTCGGACGATTACGTGAGTCTTGTCGCGACCGTCGTGGAGGACGGAAGCTACCGCAGAACCTACCGCATTGTTCGAAAGAGAGCGGACGGCGCGGCCTACGCAAACTCGATCGTCAGCAAATACAAACTCGATTACAGTCATATCAACTACCGCCTGAGCAAGAGATGATTGCTCGCACTGGAAGGATAACGCAATGAAAGCCTACTTGTTAAACCGCAGAGGGTATGCCGGCGATGTGGAGATCGCACCTTTTAAAAGCGATATCGTTGCCGATCTTGTGCTGGAACCGCTTCTGCAGACGATGGCGAAAAATGACAACTTCATATATACGCAGTGCAAGAACATCCTTCTCACGCCGATGACGGACAGGGAGAATATCCTGCACCGCCAGAGCGCGCTGCGGGACGCGATCCGCAACAAAAAGACGATCCTGTCGCTGTATGCGACGGTCGCCGAGGTTGTCACGGACGTCTCGAATTTCCGTTCCACGAATAAGAAGAACGGAAATCCGCTTCCCGCGGTCAAGGTCATCCAGTCGATCGAACAGCTCGACCTTCTCGCGAAGGGACTGGAGCGTCTGAAGGAGGAAATCGTAAACACTTACGGGCATTTTACGGGAACGATCTTCCGCGATTTTTACGATGAGTTTCTGAAGGAATTCAATACGAATTTTGTCACGCTCGTGCACGAGAAGACGGCACTTCTTCGCGCGATCAGCAACGGCGGTGAGATCCAGATCAGCGGCTGCATCGGTCGCGGGCTCAAGGCGGACGGGTTTGTCGTGAACTCGCTGTCGGAGTACCAGTCGAAGCGCAAGTTCGATATTATGGAGTCTCTGTTTGCGACGAAAGTGCGCAAGAACGAGATCCGTATCTCATACGACGATCTGCAGCTCAACCAGGACTGCAGGGATCTTGCGACTGCCGGACTTTTACATGTGGCTTCGTGTTTCGAGGGCTTCTCGCGTGAGCTGATCAAACTGTTTGACTCGCTTCGCATGCAGCTCGCGTTCTTCCACGGATGCTGCAACCTGCACAGTCAGATGACCAATATGGTGTTCCCGGTGTGCTTCCCGGAGATCGTGAAGGAGACACACTCGCTCAACACGACGGATATGTACGATCTCGGCATCGCGATCCGAAATCTGCGGTTGCCGACCGTCAACGATATCGGCGGTGAAGACACGCTTTTGTACCTTGTGACCGGAACAAACAACGGCGGCAAGACGACTTTCATCCGCAGCGCCGCGGTTTGCCAGCTGATGGCGCAGTGCGGTATGTTTGTACCCGCGAAAGCGATGACGACGCAGGTGTTCCAGGGAATTTATACGCATTTCGTGCGAAACGAGGATACTTCCCTTACAGCCGGCAAGTTGGAGGAGGAGCTCCGAAGACTTTCGAGGATCGTCGATCATATGAAGCCGGGTTCCGTCATTTTCCTCAACGAATCCTTCGCGACGACGTCCGAGCGTGAGGCCGCACAGATCGCCGAAGATATCGTGAAGGCGTTCCTCGAGAACGATGTTACCTGTTTCTTCGTTACGCACATATACACATACGCGAAGAAGGCGTACGACGAGCATTATGCGCGCACGCAGTTCCTGCAGGCGGAGAGAACCTCGGACGGAGAGCGCACCTACAAGATCACATCGGGAGAGCCGAGCCTCACGGGCTACGGTATGGAGATGTACCACGAGATCCTGGGTGACGCATAAAAAAACAGCCGGAGGAAACTCCTCCGGCCGATGCGGATGGCGGGACTTGAACCCGCACGAGTGTAAGCCCGTCAGATTTTGAGTCTGATGCGTCTGCCATTCCGCCACATCCGCGAACAATGTGGATTTTACCACGGTGCATTGGAAAATGCAAGAATATTTTTCGGAAAGGAATTGCGCAAATGGATTGTCGTACCGTCTTAAAACTGAATGAACGATACCTTGCGGAAGGCCTTCCCGACAATGTCCTTGCGGAGTATCTCGACCACATCGCCTCGTGCGAATCGTGCCGTGACAACCTGATGACGGATTACTCCATCACAAAGGCAATCGACCAACTCAACCACAACCAGGATTTTTCAACAGACTATTCCAGGGAACTGACGCAGCTTCTCGAGAAATCGCGCCTGTACCTCGTTCGAAAGAAGCGCGCTGCGCGCTACAAACGTGCAATCGCGCTCATTCTGATGCTTCTGACGGTACCGTTCTCCGTGGCGAGCTCCTACGCGACGGCCAAATACTATATGCCTGCGGGAAGCATTGAGTCGCTGCGGCTAAATTATTACGGGATCTCGTCTGAGGTTGACCCGGTGAAAAAGGCGATCCGGGAGTACAACGACGAGGCGATCACAAAGCTTCGACAGCAGTATTCCGACGGAGGTGACAACAATGGAAGATGAATATCTGTTGATCATTGACGGCTCGAGCCTTCTGTCGACACAGTTTTACGGCAATCTGCCACCGGCCGTATTGATGGCGAAGACGGTGGAGGAGAAGGAGAAGTATTTTCCGAAGATCATGCAGACGTCCACGGGCGTGTACACGAACGGCGTTTTCGGTTTTCTGCGCTATCTGCTGAAAATTCTTCGGCAGCTGAAGCCGACTTGCCTTGCCGTCACGTGGGATCTGACCCGCGAGACGTTCCGAAGACGCATCTATCCGGAGTACAAGGCCAACCGCACCGAGACAATCGTGCCGCTTCGTGAGCAGTTTGCGCTGTGCCAGGACATCCTGCGTAGGATCGGCGTGAGACAGTATATGTCCGAGGAGTTTGAAGCGGACGACTTCAGCGGCTCCCTAGCGGCGAAATTTGAGCGGGAGATGCCTGTCCGCATCCTGACAAAGGACCACGATTATCTGCAGCTTGCCAACGACCGCACAACCATATGGCTGTTACAGCAGGCGCAGAAGAAGGCGGACGAACTATTCACAAAATACGGCAACAAAAAGGAATCCTCGCGTGTTCCCGAGAAAACATTTCCGATGACACCCGACCGCATCCGGTCGGAATTCGGCGTACCGCCGACCGGAATCGCAGAATTGAAGGGACTGCAGGGAGATCCTTCCGACAATATCAAGGGTGTTCCGGGCATCGGATCAAAGACGGCGCTCTCACTGATCGTGCATTACAAGACGGTCAATGCGCTGTATGAGGCGATCCACAATGCCGGCGCCGAGGGTGAGAAGCAGCTTGCGGCGTTCTACAAGGAAAGCCTCGGGATTCACAAGAATCCGATCGGCACGCTCCTCAAGGAGGACCCGGACGCGCTTGTCGGCGAGAAAGCGGCGAGATTGAGCCGTGACCTTGCGACGATCAAGAGGGATATCCCGATCGACGAGTCGATCGCAGACCTTGCTGTGAAGATCGACTACCGCGAACTTTCGAATATCCTCGAGGAACTCGAGATCAAGACGATTCCGCTTCCGGAATGCGCTACTCCCGAGATCGTTTTCGAGACGGTGCGAGTGTCCGAAGCAGACATTGACAAGACATTGAAAGCCATCGTCAGGTCGGGATCGCCGGTCGGTATTCACCGCATGAAGGAGGATGCCGAGGAGGATTGGATGGCTGCCTTCGGTCTCGTGTCGGAGAGTATGGTGCTTGCAGTCGCCGTCGATTCGGTGATCTATCATTTTCCGCTGCGGGAAGACACGGAGGAGGCTCTGTACGGAGCGCTTCGTGAGATTGCAGGAAAAAGGGATGTGTACTGCTTCCGCGGCAAGGAAGACTGGTGCGGCTTGTTTGAAAGAGGCAGCCGGCTTGTCGACGTATCGGTGATGGACTACCTGCTTCGTCCTCTGACGACGCAGCACGGCGATATGGATGTATGCAGGGAGTGGTTCCCTGTCGAAAAGATTGAGAAGGACAGTGCGGAGACAGCAGCACTTGCGCTCACGGCGGGTGTTCTTCTGTCAGAGAAGATCCGCGAGAGCGGTATGGATGCGCTTCTTCGTGACACGGAGCTTCCTCTTATGTGGGTGCTCCGCGATATGGAACTTGCCGGAATCCGAGTGGACCGCGGACAGCTTCGTTCTTTCGCCGCAATGCTGAGCGTCGAGATGGAACGGTCACGTGCGTCCGTATATGAGATGGCCGGATGTGAATTCAACCTGAATTCTCCGAAACAGCTCGGAGAGATTCTGTTCGAGCGTTTGGAAATCCCGTATCCGAAGAAGACAAAGTCTTCCTACACGACCTCCGCGGAAGTGCTTGAGAAGATTGCCGACAAACACCCGATCATTCCCGAGGTGCTTCGCTACCGCCAGTACGCTAAGCTGTACTCCACGTATGCCGACGGACTAGAGGAGTACATTGGAACGGACGAGCGGATCCACACGACATTCCGTCAGACCGTGACAGCGACAGGAAGACTCAGTTCAACGGACCCGAATATGCAGAACATTCCCGCGAGAACGGAGCTCGGACGCGACATCCGAAGAGCGTTTGTGCCTGCGGACGGCTGTGTCTTCGTCGATGCGGACTACTCGCAGATCGAGCTTCGTCTGATGGCGCATCTCTCCGGTGACAAAGGCCTGCAGGCTGCTTACCACGAGGCTGCGGACATTCATCGTCTGACCGCGAGCGAGGTGTTCGGCGTTCCTTACGACGATGTGACCGCGGAGCAGAGAAGCGCCGCGAAGGCGGTGAATTTCGGCATACTGTACGGTATCAGTTCATTTTCCCTCGCACAGGATCTCGGCATTACGAGAGCCACTGCGGAGGAATACATACAGGGCTATTTCGAGCGCTTCCCGCGCGTAAAAGCCTACCTCGACGAGACTGTCGCCGAGGCGAAGAAAAACGGTATGGTGAGGACCGCATACGGACGGATCCGTCCGATCCCGGAGCTGTCCTCGAGTGAGTATTCGAAGCGTTCGTTCGGCGAGCGCGTAGCGATGAACTCGCCGATTCAGGGAACGGCTGCTGATATTATGAAGATGGCGATGCTCGCTGTCGACCGAAAACTGCGTGAGCAGGGGCTTTCGTCCAGAGCGCTGATCCAGGTGCACGATGAATTGCTTCTGGAGGTTCCGCTCGCTGAGGAGGAGACCGTTCGAAAACTTGTGAAGGAAGCGTTTGAGCATGTTGCCGATCTGTCTGTCCCGTTAGAGGCGGAGGTTCACAGCGGAAAGACATGGCTTGACGCAAAATAATATGACAGGAGGAAGGCAGCGTGTACGTCATCGGATTGACCGGCTGTGCCGGAAGCGGCAAGAGTTATGTGTGTGAATGCGCGAAAGAAGTTCTCGGGATTCCCGTGATCGATTCCGATGCGGAATGCCGAAGCCTGCAGGAGCCCGGGCAACCGGTATTCGAGGAGATCGTGCGTGAGTTCGGGCCTTCCTGCCTGAAAGAGGACGGTTCGCTTGACCGTACCGGACTCGCCGAGATCGTATTCAACAACAAGGATGCATTGAAACGGCTCAACGAGCTGACACATCCTGCTGTCATCCGGCATATATGCGGGATGCTGGAGGAATATCGAAGAAAGGGCGAGGAATTCGTCATTGTCGAGTCCGCACTCGCAACCGAGGCCGGTTACCGTGACTTTTGCGACGAACTGTGGCTCGTCTATGCCGACGATGAGACGCGTGCCGAACGGTTGCGCAGCACCAGGGGGTACTCCGACGAGAAAATCGCCTCAGTGTTCGCCTCCCAGGTTCCGCAGAGCACACTGTTCGGGCTCTGTGAGAGAGTGATAGACAATGAGGCATCCATAACCAAAACCGGCATACTACGGCAACTGTCATTTTACTTCGATGCGATACGGAAACGACTCCGCGCCGCGAAGGAGGATGAGCATTGAGAATTCTCAGTATTGCCAGCGGGAGCAGCGGAAACTGCCTTTGCATTGTGACGGGACAGGCAACGATCCTGATTGACGCGGGCGTGTCCGCGAAGAAGATCGTCGAGGGCCTGACAATGTACGGCATCGACCCCGAATCGATCGATGCGATCCTGATCACGCACGAGCACAGCGACCATATAGCAGGACTTCCCGTGTTTCTCCGCAAATACCGCATCCGAGTGTACGGTACGCACGAGACGCTGCAGGCGGTCATCAATGCAAACCACGGCAAGCCGCTTCCCGCGGAGCTGTTCCGTTCGATTACGCCCGGCGTTGTCTTGCAGGTGAAAGATGCGGAAGTTTCCGCTTGCTACACATCGCACGACGCTGCGAAGTCCGTTGCGTACGGCATCCGTTCACACGGCCGTTATTTTGCGATGGCTACGGACCTCGGTTGCTACGACGGCTCGATCGTTGAGCATCTTTCAGGCGCCGATGCCGTCCTTATAGAATCCAATTATGACCGCGATATGCTTTTGGTCGGACCGTATCCTTACCACCTGAAGAAACGTATCCTCGGGGCATACGGACATCTCTCGAACGACGATTGCGGAAGTCTGATGGTCTCCGTGCTTCACAGAAGCCTTAAACACATCATTCTGGCGCATCTGAGCAAGGACAACAATTATCCGGAACTGGCACTCGCAAGTGCGCAGGCGGTTCTCCGAAAGAACTGGAGGTACACCGAGCCGTGTCCGCAGATCATGGTGGCGAAGCGCGACGTGCCGTCCGAAGAGATCGATCTGTAGAGAAGTATCGGGATTTACACATTACATTAACGGAGGTTTTCTCTTATGAAAAAAGCAATCATCACCGTAGTCGGCCGCGACTGTGTCGGCATCATCGCCAAGGTGTGCACGTATCTCGCGGACAGTAACATCAATATTCTCGACATTTCGCAGACGATCGTCGGCGGTTATTTCAATATGATGATGGTCGTGGATGTCGCCGGCTCGGAGAAAAGTTTTGACGCGATCTCCGCAGAGCTCGCGGAGGTTGGCGGAACGATCGGCTGTGTCATCCGGATCCAGCTCGAGGACATTTTCGACATGATGCACCGTCTGTAAGAAGCAATCTACGACTAATGGAGTGAACTATGATCAGCAGAAGTGAAATTCTGGAAACCAACCAGATGATTGAGAAAGAAAACCTGGACGTGCGTACGATCACGATGGGCATCAGCCTGTTGGACTGCATCGATTCCGACCGCGGAAAATTGTGCGCCAACATCCGGGATAAAATACTGAAACTTGCCGGGAACCTTGTGGCAACCGGTGACGAGATCGGTCGCGAATACGGGATTCCCGTAGTCAACAAACGTATCAGCGTGACGCCTATCGGCATTGTGGGTGCAGCAGCCTGCCGCAGCGAGGACGATTTTACGGAGATCGCGAAGGAGCTCGACCGCGCAGCGAAGGATGTCGGCGTTAACTTCCTCGGAGGTTATTCCGCGGTCGTTGCGAAGGGCATGACCACTGCGGATATGATGCTGATGCGCTCGATCCCGCAGGCACTTGCGGAGACGGAGCGCGTGTGCAGTTCCGTCAATGTAGGATCCACGAGAACCGGTATCGATATGGACGCCGTTCGCATTATGGGCGAAGTGATCCGTGCGACAGCGGAGCGCACTAAGGACGCGGACTCCATCGGCTGTGCAAAGCTTGTCGTGTTCTGCAACGCACCTGACGACAATCCTTTTATGGCTGGAGCATTTCACGGCGTTACGGAGGCGGATGCGGTCATCAATGTCGGCGTCAGTGGCCCCGGCGTTGTGAAAAAGGCTCTGGAGTCCGTGCGCGGTGCAAGTTTTGAGGTGCTCTGCGAGACGATCAAGAAGACGGCGTTTAAGATCACGCGTGTCGGACAGCTCGTGGCAAAGCGCGCATCCGAGATGCTCGGCGTTCCGTTCGGCATTGTCGACCTTTCTCTGGCACCCACGCCGGCAGTCGGAGATTCCGTCGCGGAGATCCTGCAGGAGATCGGCCTTGAATATCCGGGCGCACCCGGCACGACAGCAGCTCTGGCACTTCTGAACGACCAGGTGAAGAAGGGCGGCGTGATGGCTTCCTCCTACGTGGGCGGCCTGAGCGGAGCATTTATCCCGGTCAGCGAAGACCAGGGAATGATCGATGCGGTCAACGCAGGATGTCTGACGCTCGAGAAGCTTGAAGCTATGACATGTGTCTGCTCCGTGGGACTCGATATGATCGCGATCCCCGGCGACACGAGCGCAGCAACGATCTCCGGCATCATCGCGGACGAGATGGCGATCGGTATGGTCAATCAGAAGACGACGGCAGTGCGTCTGATCCCGGTGATCGGCAAGGGCGTCGGCGAGCAGGCGGAATTCGGCGGACTTCTCGGATACGCACCGATCATGCCGGTCAATCGCTTCGACTGCAGCGCGTTTGTGAAGCGTGAGGGACGCATACCCGCACCGATCCACAGTTTTAAGAACTAAGTGTAATGTATCAGGGGAAGCTGCTTCAGCGGCACAGGAGGGGATATGGAAATACAGTTATGGAGGGAAATACTTGAGCCGTACGCGCTTGCCGTGGACGAGCTCGTGATCAAGTTTACACATATACAGAAATCATTGCGGAAGCAGGACGATTACTGCCCGATCGAGCTGATCTCGGGGCGAGTGAAGACGATCGCAAGCATCGTCGAAAAATGCAACCGCAAGAAGATTCCGCTCGAGCGTCTCGAGGAGGAGATGACAGACATCGCCGGGGTCAGACTGATCTGCCAGTTTGTCGAGGACTGCTATGTCGTCGCGGATATGATCAAGAAAAGAAGCGATCTTGAGGTCGTCAGCGAGAGCGATTACATCGCAGAGCCGAAGGACAGCGGTTACCGTAGCTACCACATGAAGATACGCTACACGGTGCAGACCGTGAACGGTCCGAAAACTCTTAACGCAGAGATTCAGATACGTACGCTCGGCATGAACTGCTGGTCTACGATCGAGCACTCGCTGCAGTACAAGTACCGCGGCAACATTCCCGAGGAGCTTCGCACGAGGCTTGAGCACGTCGCGGACGAGATGGTCCAAACCGACCGTGAACTTTCCGAGATCCGCGATGAGATCAAGGCCGCGAGGGAGCAGCGCTTCGAGGAAGAGCGGATCGTAAATGACATTCTTCTCACGATACAGAACCTGTACCGGTTTGCAAGCCGCAGAGAAGCGGTGCGCATCCAGGAGGAATTCTTCCGTATCTACGAGGAGAAAAATATCGACAAACTGCGGTATTTCGCGAATGAACTCGACATCATCGCGGAAGGCTACCGCGCGCAGACTACGGTGTAAGGATGAGTAATTATGAAGTTACCGCGGGAATATGAGGAACGGATGCGGGCGCTGCTCGGCGAGAGCGAGTTCGAAGCATACGAGGCGTGCCTTGAGAAAAGGGCACGCTCCGCGTTGCGTCTGAACACGATGAAAGTCTCGACCGATCAGTGGGAGGCGGAGTCTCCGTTTACGATGCGCCGCGTTCCGTGGATTTCCAACGGATATTATTACGATGATACGGATGCTCCGTCAAAGCATCCGTATTACTATGCAGGACTGTATTATCTTCAGGAACCTTCGGCGATGACGCCGGCCAACCTGTTGCCGATCGAACCGGGAGACCGAGTTCTCGACCTGTGCGCGGCTCCGGGAGGCAAGAGCACCGAGCTTGCAGCCAAACTGAACGGGACAGGCATCCTGATCGCGAATGACATTTCCGCGACGAGAGCGAAGGCACTTCTGAAAAACCTGGAGGTGTTCGGCGCTTCGAACATTCTCGTCATAAGTGAGGATCCGGCACAGCTTGCAACACGCTTTGAAGGCTATTTTGATAAGATTCTCGTGGATGCACCGTGCTCCGGTGAGGGGATGTTCCGAAAGCAGCCCGCGATCATCAAAAACTGGGAGCAGTACGGTACCGAGTATTATAACAATCTTCAGAAAATGATCCTGCCCAAGGCGGTTTCGATGCTTCGTCCGGGAGGAATGCTTCTTTATTCCACATGCACATTTTCCCCCCTTGAGGACGAGGAGACCGTGGAATATGTGTTGAAGCAGTGCCCGGATATGGAACTGGTTCCGGTGATCCCCTCGGATAAGGCTTCGGATTACGAAGGCTACGGCTTTATGACAGGCCGTCCGGACTGGATGAGCGAGCCGAACGAAGAGGTTGTTCGCTGTGCAAGACTGTTCCCTCACAGATTGGAGGGAGAGGGCCATTTTGTCGCATTGTTCCGCAAGAAAGAGGATGCACCTTCGTACGGCCGCACCGATTCGTTCCGCGGCTTCTGCAAGCCCTCGGAGGTGCCTGAGGAATTAAGAGACCTGCTATCGTCGCTTAAGATGAAGAACAACCGGCTGGATCCTTCCCGACTGGTAATCCGGGATGAGCGAGTTTACGCGATGCCGGAGGATATGCCTGCAACCAACGGCCTGCGAGTGCTTCGGAGCGGGTGGTATCTCGGAGATGCAAAGAAGGGTCGTTTTGAACCGAGCCAGGCGTTTGCGATGGGACTTTCCGCGGAGGAATATCCGAACGTGTGGAGCATTCCGGTTGACGATCCCCGCGTTGTGCGCTATTTAAAGTGTGAGACTCTTGAGGCGCCTGACGAATGCCCGGAGGGCAATGTGCTGATCTGCGCCGACCGTTATCCGCTTGGCTTTGCACGCGTAAAATCCGGCTCGTTCAAGAACCGGTATCTCCCAGGATGGAGGATGATGTGATGCTGATGCGCCTTGACCGTTTTCTCTGTCTCTGTGACCCGACACTTACTAGAAAAACTTCCAAAAAGCTTTTCTCGGACGGTTCCGTGCGCGTGAACGGAGAACCGGTCCGTGACGCGGCGCGCAAGATCGACACCGATCAGGACAAAGTGACGGTAGGTGCGAAGGAACTTGTATACAGACAATACCGTTATTTTCTTCTGAATAAACCTGCAGGCGTTCTCTCTGCCTCGCGGGATAGGAAAGTGAAGACCGTTGTCGACCTTGTACAAGGCATCGGAGACGACTTTTTTCCGGTCGGAAGACTTGACAAGGACACGGAGGGGCTTCTTCTGATCACTAACGACGGAGCGCTTGCGCACGAGATACTTTCGCCGCGGAAGCACGTTCCGAAGACATATATCGCGCTGTGCAGGGGAACGATCGACGAGAAAGCGATCGCGTCGCTGCAAAACGGGATCGATCTCGGGGATTTTACGAGCGCGCCCGCAAAGGCAGTTGTGCTTGCCGGCGAAGGTGAGGACACAACGATTGCTTTGACGATCACGGAGGGCAAATTCCATCAGGTAAAGCGTATGGTTGTCGCAGTCGGAAGCGAGGTGCTTACGCTTCGCAGAGTGCGTATGGGAGGACTGTGGCTTCCTCCCAATATGAATAGCGGTTCCTGCGTCGAAAGGGACGGTGAGGAACTGAAGAAGATCTTATTTCAGGACGGATATGAAGATGATGAAGAACGATTTTTGCGCCGCTATCTTTGATCTCGACGGAACGCTCGTCGATTCCATGTGGATCTGGCGCGATATTGATATCGATTACCTCGGACGGCACAATATTCCTTTCGACGAGGAACTGCAGGCGAAGATCGAGGGCCTCAGTTTTCATGAGACGGCAGTATATTTCAAGGAAAATTACGGGATTACCGAGTCGATTGAGGAGATACAGAAAGAATGGAACGACATGGCGATCGAGTTCTACCGGACCAAGGTCTTCCCGAAGCCCGGTGTCATCGATTACCTGAAGCAACTGAGAAGCCGCGGCATCAAGACAGGGATCGCGACATCGAACTCTTGGGAACTTCTTTCTGCCGTGCTTGAATCAACCGGACTCGATGCCTACATGGACAGCATCCACACGGCGTGCGAGATTAAGAAGGGCAAGCCTGCACCCGACATCTACCTGCTGGTCGCCAAGGACCTTGCGGTGGACCCCGCGGACTGTATGGTGTTTGAGGACATCGTGCCCGGCATCCAGTCAGGACACAGCGCGGGAATGCGGGTTTGCTCGGTCTATGATGAGTACTCGGAGGAGCGGATGGACGAGATCATTGCGATGTCGGACTATCACATTACCAGTTTTACCGAATTGTTGGAGGACAAGGATCATGCTTCCTGTGAAGGGAACTAACGGATATATTCGCAAGCGGAAAATGTTTCAGACGATCCTTCTGCTGATCATTGTCGCAGTTTCCGTCGGACTGTTTCTATGCGGTTATTTTGCAACGGGTACGACGAAGAATCTTCTTACGGTGATCGCGGTGCTCGGAGTGCTCCCGGGGGCAAAATCGGTCGTAAACCTGGTCTTGTTTCTCCCGTATCAGTCGCTTGATGCGGAAGCTTATGGCAAACTCTCCGAAGCAGCAGGAGACAAAGGAATTCTTTATTCCGACCTTGTCTTTACGTCGCCTTCTCACGTGATGCATCTCGATGCGTTATATGCTTCCGGCACGGAGGTTGCGGGACTTCTTCTGAAGCCGAAGGAGAAGGCGGAGAAGGAGATCGCGGATTACATCACGGAGACTATGAAAAAGCGGGGGGTATCCGTGCATGTTCACATTTTCAAAAGTATAGATGAGCTTAAGGAGCGCGTCGCCGCACTGTCCGAGCGAGAGGAACCGGTGCCCGATGACCTCGCGGAGTTTCTGCGGGTGATCCTCGTCTGAGAGAGGTTTGTATGAAAGAGATTCGCGTCACAAAGGAGCAGGCGGGACAGCGCCTCAATAAGTTCCTCGGCAGGATACTTCCGGCCGCAGGAACAAGTTTTCTTTACAAAATGCTCCGCAAGAAAAACATCACACTCAACGACGCGAAGGCCGACGGAAACGAGACGCTTCGGGACGGAGACGTTGTCAGGGTTTATTTTTCGGATGATACATATGCGAAGATGAGCGGCGTTTCCACAGCGGAAGCTGCGTTGCCCACCTTTGCGCTGCACACCGTGCCGGAGGATCATATTGTTTATGAGGACGACAGCCTTATGGCGGTATACAAGCCGGCCGGCATACTGTGCCAGAAGGACGACACCGGTGCAGAGTCACTGAACGAACAGCTACTTCAGTATCTCGCCGACCGCGGCGACATCACCTCGGAATCCCTTTGGAATTTTAAACCCGGCATATGCAACCGCCTCGACCGCAACACCGCTGGAATCCTATGGTTCGCCAAGACGCTCAAGGGAGCTCAGGGTATGGCGCAGGCGCTTCGCGAGCGTAGCATCGGAAAATATTACTATGCATTCCTTGTCGGCAAACTCGAGGAGAGTCACGACTCAGTGCTGTATCTCACCAAAAACAGCGAGACAAACACCGTAACGATTACTGAGAAACCTCTGAGCACCGGCAGCGAAGCGAAAAGCGAGAGAGTGCACACCGGAATCGAACCCGTTGTTTCCAACCGCAGAGTCACGCTCGCGCGAATCCGGCTGTACACCGGCAAATCCCATCAGATCCGAAGCGTTTGCAAGCACATAGGATTTCCGGTGCTCGGCGATCCGAAGTACAGCACGGACAACGACGGTTTGAATTCTTATTTCCGCGCAAAATATCATCTGCACGGACAGCAGCTTTTCGCGTACTCGTACGAGTTCCCCGAGGAGGTTCCGGAAGGGCTTGAGGAGCTTTCCGGTGAGACGATCACCGGCATCGTGCCGGAGACATTTTCCTCGATCATGCTGGGTGAATTTCCCGGCGAAACGTTACTGTAATCCGGAGGTGGCACATGGCAACCTGGAAATCACGCGGACTCCGCGGTTCCCTGTTTGAGGACCTGATCAACCGCACGAACGATGTCTATCGCGAGCGCGGCACGGCCCTCGTGCAGAAGATCCCGACGCCGATCACGCCGATCGACATAGACCGGGACGAGCGACATATCACGCTCGCATACTTCGACCGCAAGAGTACGGTTGACTACATCGGGATCGCACAGGGCATTGCAATCTGCTTCGACTGTAAGGAGTGCGCCGCGGACACGTTCGCGATGCAGAACATTCACGAGCATCAGTACAAGTTCATGAAGGAGTTCGAGCGGCAGGGCGGTGTCGCATTTCTTCTGATCTACTATAGCCACCGCGAGAAGATCTACTATATGCGCTGCGATGAGATGGTGAAGTTTTACGACCGCGCGTACGACGAGAGCGACCGCGAGGACGCACGCAAAAGCTTCCGGTTCGATGAGCTTGACGAACGCTTTTTGTACGACATGCCTGCGGAACCGTTCATCAATTATCTCGAGTATGTGAACGATTATCTGGACTACAAAGAAAATGAAAATAATACTTGACAAAGCAATTGTCACTATGTATAATTCGTTTCAATATGCTATCAAATTAGCACATTAGCAAATTAAAGCGTTAAATTATACGGAAAATGTTAGGAGAAATCATATGATTCCTTTGTTGCACACACCGGAGGGCGTGAGAGACATATACGGGGACGAGATGGCCGGAATGGAACGGCTTTCCGAGTCCGTCAAGGCGACGATGAACCGCTTCGGCTACGAGGCGATCCGCACACCTTCCTTCGAATATTTTGATGTATTTTCCAGCGAGAGAGGTACGGTTCCGTCGAAGGATATGTACAAGTTTATCGACCGTGACGGCAACACGCTTGTACTTCGCCCGGATATGACACCGCAGGTGGCGAGAGCTGCTGCAACATATTTCCGCGAGAAGCCGCTGCCGATCCGTTTTTCGTACTGCGGCAACACGTTCATAAACAATTCCGGTTACCAGCTTCGCCTCAAGGAGACGACGCAGGCCGGCGTGGAGCTTTTCGGAGACGACTCCGCGGCTGCGGATGCGGAGATCATCGCGCTTACGGTGGAATGTCTGCTCGGTGTGGGTCTCACGGAATTTCAGATTGAGATCGGCAACGCCGGTTTCTTCCGCGCGATCGCCAATGAGTGCGGTCTGTCCGGTGAGGACGAGGAGGAACTTCGCAGACGTGTCAAGAGCAAGAACCTGTTCGGCATTCCGGATCTTTTGAAGGAGCGTAATATCGACGGAAAGGCAGCACGTCTGTTGCTGACGATCCCCGAGCTGTTTGGTTCCGAGGATATTCTCGACCGCGCCGCATCGCTGACGGACAATACCGCAGCGCTTGCGTCACTTGACCGTTTGAAGAGCCTCAGCAATTATCTTAAGCTTTACGGGGTCGACCGCTATGTTTCGTTTGACCTCGGAATGCTCAGCAAATACCGCTATTATACGGGAATCATTTTCCGCGCGATCACGTACGGCACCGGTGAGGCGATCGCCTCTGGCGGACGGTACGACTCTTTGATGTCGCAGTTCGGCGAGCCGATGCCCGCCATCGGAATGTCCGTTACGGTCGACACGTTGATGCTTGCCCTTGAGAGGCAGAACCTGCTGAACAAACCGGAGAACGGACGACACTGTGTGCTTTATCTCGCGGACAAGGCGGAGGAAGCGATCCGTCTTGCGCAGGAGAAGCGTGCGGAGGGCTATTCGGTATCGATGATCCCCGTTACACAGGATAATGCAGAGGAAGTCGCGGAGCGTCTCGCGAAGGAAGGAGCGTTCATATGGAATATTTGACCGTAGCGCTTGCGAAGGGACGTCTCGCGAAGAAGGCAATGGAGATTCTTGAGAAGGCCGGTATCTTCTGCGAGGAGATGAAAGATCCCGATACGCGCAAACTGATCTTTACAAACGAAGATTTGAAGATGAAATTTTTCCTCGCCAAGGCGGGGGATGTGCCCACCTATGTGGAGTACGGCGCTGCCGACATCGGCATCGTAGGCAAGGACACGATCCTCGAGGAGGGTCGCAAACTTTACGAGGTGATCGACTTCGGCATCGGACGCTGCCGCATGTGCATTGCCGGTCCGGAGAGCGCAAGAGAACTTCTCGGAAGCGGAAGAAGAATTCGCGTGGCGACCAAGTATCCCAACATTGCGAAGGATTATTTTACGAATGTTCTTCATCAGACCGTGGAGATCATCAAACTCAGCGGTTCCATCGAACTCGCGCCGATCGTCGGCCTCAGCGAGGTGATCGTCGATATCGTAGAGACCGGTTCCACACTCCGTGAGAACGGACTTGCCGTGCTCACCGAGATTGTGCCGCTTTCCGCGCGCATGGTCGTCAATCAGGTAAGCATGAAGATGGAACAGGAGCGCATCCAGAAACTGATCACGGACATTCGCGCCGTACTTGAGACGTGCAATTGATACAACGGAGGATTTACCTATGAAGATCATTTCCCTCACACAGGAATCCAAAGAGGAGCTCCTGCGTACGCTCGCAATGCGCAGCACCGACTCTTTCGCAGAACAGCAGGCGAAGGTTGACGCGATCGTCAGCGACGTTCGCAAGCGCGGCGACGAGGCATTGTTTGAATATACGGAGAAGTTTGATGGCGTCAAGCTCACGCCGGACAATATATGGGTTACCGGGGAGGAGATCGACGCGGCGTATGCCGAGATCGATCCCGAGCTTCTCGCCGTGATCCGTGAGTCTGCGGCCAACATTCGCGATTTCCATATGCGTCAACGTCGCAACAGCTGGTTTGACACGAAGGACGGCATCGTGCTCGGGCAGCGCGTAACACCGATTGCCAAGGTCGGTGTGTATGTGCCCGGAGGGCGTGCCGTGCTTTCCTCCAGCGTGCTTATGAACATCATTCCAGCGAAGGTTGCGGGTGTGCCGGAGATCGTGATGGTTACGCCTCCGCAGAAGGAGGGCGCACTCAACGCCACTTCCATCGTAGCCGCGGTGGAAGCAGGTGTCACGAAGATCGCGCGCATCGGCGGTGCGCAGGCAATTGCAGCGCTTGCGTACGGTACGCAGAGCATCCCGCGCATGGATAAGATCGTGGGCCCCGGCAACATCTATGTCGCACTCGCAAAGAAGGCCGTCTACGGCAGCGTAGGCATTGATTCGATAGCGGGACCGAGCGAGATCCTTGTGCTTGCGGACGAAACCGCAACACCCCGCTATGTGGCTGCGGATCTGCTCAGCCAGGCGGAGCACGATGTGATGGCTTCCGCGATCCTTGTGACGACAAGCCGCGAGCTTGCGGAGAAGGTCAGCGCTGAGGTGGAGCGCATGACACAGAAGCTTTCCCGAAAAGAAACTATCGAGAAATCCCTCGACAATTACGGCCGCATCTTCGTCGCGGACACGATGGATTCCGCAATCTCCGCTGCCAACGATATCGCTTCCGAGCACCTGGAGATCCTTACAAAAGATCCTTGGGACACGATGACGCGTATCAAAAACGCCGGTGCGATCTTCCTCGGCGAGTATTCGAGCGAGCCGCTCGGCGACTATTACGCAGGTCCCGACCACATTCTTCCGACCAACGGTACGGCGAGATTCTTCTCGCCGCTCAGCGTCGACGATTTCATCAAGAAGAGCAGCGTGATCTGCTACACGCGCGAGGCACTTCAGCCGGTATATCGCAAGGTTATGACATTTGCCGAGGCAGAGGGCCTGACGGCGCACGCAAACTCCGTGAGAGTGCGTTTCGAGGAGGACTGAGCCCCGGAACGGTACGAGGAATGCATAACAGTTGACCGTAGAGCGCATTTGCGGTACAATACAGCCATCTAATGTATACGGGAGGCCATATGGAACGGAAAGCTACCGTCAATCGCACAACAGGCGAGACGAACATCAATGTCACACTCAACATCGACGGCACCGGAAAGTACGAGATCAACACCGGGATCGGTTTCTTTGATCATATGCTTGCGGGTTTCTCCAAGCACGGTCTTTTTGACCTGAACCTCACCGCAAAAGGCGATCTTGAGGTGGATTCGCATCACACGGTGGAGGATGTCGGCATTGTGATCGGCAACGCGATCCGCGAGGCGCTCGGCGACAAGAAGGGCATTGCGCGCTATGGCAGCAGTTTTCTTCCGATGGATGAGGCGCTTGTGATGTGCGCGATCGATCTGTCCGGCCGCCCTTATTTTGTGTATGAGGTTGACACTACGGTTGACAAGCTCGGAGAGATGGATGTCGAGACGGCGAGAGAGTTCTTCTACGCGATCTCTTACAGCGCGGGAATGAACCTGCACATCCGCATGCTCTCGGGCATCAACAATCATCACATTCTTGAGGCGATGTTCAAGGCTTTCGCGAAGGCTCTCGACATGGCCACGAAGATCGACGACCGCATCCAGGGCGTTCTCTCGACCAAGGGAACGATCTGATCACATCAAAACGATATAGCGCAGGAGTGAATATGGAGAAGAATATCATTGCCTATATAAACGCGGAAAATGCGTTCCCCGCCTCTGTGCTCGAGCTCGCAATGAGCTATGAGCAGAACGGTGCGGACGGGCTGTATATCTACAATTACGACGACAACGAGACGACGCAGATGCATTTTCTGCAAATGGTCAAGCTTGTTCTTAAGAAGGTTGACATTCCGCTGTATCTCGGCTGTCATGTAGAGCGGTTTGAAGACATCAAGAAGGCCCTTTACACCGGCGCTTCTTATGTCGTGATCCCGTACGAGCGCAGCTTTCCGAAGGATGAGGTAAGAAAAGCAATCGAGCGTTTCGGACGCGACAAGATCGTGGTTGAGTTCAACGCGGACGTCGACAAGCCGGAGCACGCATACGAGAGTGAGAAACTTCTCGAGGAACTCAAGGACCTCGGTGTTGCGAGCTTCCAGATGAAGCATGTAACGGTGTCCGCCGCGATGAACCGCATCCTGGAGCGCTGCCCGTTGCCGGTGATCGTGCGAGACAGCCTCGTGCGTAACGATATCGAGACGCTGCTTTCTCTGCCGAACTGCTACGGTGTGGCGACGAACTACTATGAACAGAAGAACCTGCTCAAGGTGAAGCGCGCGCTCCGTGCGGAAGGGCTGGAGACCAAGTGCCTGACGTCGAGTCTCGCATTTTCCGAATTGAATACGAACGAGAACGGACTCATTCCGGTCGTCGTGCAGGATTACCGCACGCTCGAGGTGCTGATGGTCGCGTATATGAACGAGGAGTCATTCAACAAGACCATTGAGACGGGTCGTATGACATATTGGTCGAGAAGCCGCGGAGAGCTGTGGGTGAAGGGAGAGACTTCAGGACACTACCAGTTCGTAAAGGAACTCCGTGTGGACTGCGACAATGACACGCTGCTCGCGAAGGTGCATCAGCTCGGTGCTGCGTGCCACACGGGCAACCGGTCCTGCTTCTTCAACACGCTCTGCAAGAAAGAGTTTGCGGATTTCAATCCGCTCACGGTCCTCACCGAGGATTACAATATCATTATGGACCGCAAGGTCAACCCGAAGGAAGGCTCGTACACGAACTACCTCTTCGACAAGGGAATCGACAAGATCCTCAAGAAGTGCGGTGAGGAGGCGACTGAGATCACGATCGCCGCGAAGAACCCCGACGCAGAGGAACTGAAGTACGAGATTGCGGATTATTTGTATCATCTGATGGTGCTTATGGTGGAGTGCGATGTCGACTGGAACGACATCGTGAAAGAGTTGGCCAATCGAAGAAAGTCCTGATCGGAGGCAGTTATGGGCGTTATCACAGAGTTCCTGCGGGAGTTCGGATTATTCATTGTGTATATTTTCGTTGCCGTGCTCGGTGTTCTGGCCGGCAAGGCAATGCGCAACCGCAAAGATGCGAAGAAGGCAAAAGATGCGCTCTCAGAGGAAATATAACCTCGTGGGAACGGTTATGTCTCATTGTGATGCTTGAGTTTTTCGAAAAATGTTATATTCCGTTTCAAAAAAACTCTTGATTTTCGCGGGATTCGGTTGTATACTCCGTTTGTAACTTAATTGTTTAGTCTGAGAGTGGGTTTTGACGACCCACTCTCAGTTTTATGTAAAACGAATTGCGGAGGCGAAATGGCTACCTCAAAGCAATATGAAGAGAGAACAACGGCATTGATCTTGCCGATCCTGGAGCAACACGGTTTTGAACTGGTGGATGTCGAATATGTGAAGGAAGCAGGCAGCTGGTACCTTCGCGCTTACATCGACAAGCCCGGCGGGATCACGATCGACGACTGCGAAGTCGTGTCGAGAGCGCTTTCCGACCGGCTCGATGAGGAGGATTTCATCGATGACTGTTACATTCTTGAAGTCAGCTCGCCGGGGCTCACAAGGCCGCTCAAGAAGCCGAAGGATTACGAGAGAAACATCGGCAAACCGATCGATATCCGACTGTTCCGCGCCGTTGACGGCGTCAAGGAGCTGACCGGAACGCTCGATTCGTACACGGACTCGACCGTCACGGTGACGGATGAGACCGGCACGAAGGTGATCGAGCGAAAGAACATCAGCATGATCCGGCAGTCGTACACGGAGCTTTGAAGCTTCATTTTCCGATTGAGAAATCAACGAATTATCGATGACAACAATATGAATTAAGGAGGCAAATCATGAAAAAAGTCGTAAAAAAGTCCGCAGAAGAGATCAAGAAAGAGGACTTCAAAGAACTGATCACCGCACTTGACCTGATTGAGAAGGAGAGGGACATCGAGAAGGAAGTCCTTCTGAAAATCGTTGAGGATTCGCTTCTTCAGGCCTGCAAGGAGCAGTTCGACAACAGCGACAACATTCGTGTTCACATTGATCCCGAGACCGGCGAGTACGAGGTTTACCGCGACTTTAAGGTTGTCGAGGAAGTTGTTGACGAGGCTTCCGAGCTGACGATGGAGCAGGCAAAGGCAAAGTTTCCGCTCCGCGAGATTGCGCTCGGTGACACGCTCAGCGAGGAGGTAGCGACCAAGGGCTTCGGACGTATCGCTGCAGGCAAGGCTAAGCAGGTGATCGTACAGAAACTTCGCGAAAAGGAGAGAGAGGTTCTCTTCAACCAGTACAGCGGCAAGGAGAAAGAAGTCGTCACCGGTATCGTGCAGAAGTATTCGAAGAAGAACGTCATCATCAGCCTCGGCAAGATCGACGCTTCCCTGATTGATACGGAGCAGATTCCCGGCGAGGTGTTCCGCACCGGCGACCGTGTGAAGGTGTATGTAGTCGAAGTGAAGGATATGACCAAGGGACCCCGCGTTATTGTGTCCCGCACGCATCCCGAGCTTGTCAAGAGATTTTTCGAGAACGAGGTGGCTGAGGTTGCCGACGGCACCGTTGAGATCAAGGCTCTGTCCCGTGAGGCAGGTAAGCGCACGAAGATGGCCGTGTATTCCAACGATCCGAAGGTCGATCCCGTGGGCGCCTGCGTCGGCGTGAACGGCAGCCGTGTAAACGCCGTTGTTGAGGAACTGAACGGTGAGAAGATCGATATCATCAACTGGAGCGACGATCCCGCGCATTTGATCGCCAATGCGCTTTCGCCGGCGGAGGTGATCTCCGTTGACGTCAACGAGGATGAGCGTCTCGCAAGCGTGATCGTGCCCGATGATATGCTCACGCTCGCGATCGGCAGCAAGGGACAGAATGCGCGTCTCGCAGCGCGTCTGACCGGCTACAAGATCGACATCAAGAGCGAGTCCCAGGCCGCAGGCCTGATGTGATCGCTTCGGAAAGGAACGGTTTATGGCGACAATCAGGAAAATACCGCTCCGCCGCTGCAGCGGCTGCGGTGAGATGAAACCAAAGAAAGAGCTGATTCGCGTCATTCACACGCCGGAGGATACGATCGAGCTGGATCTGACCGGCAAAAAGAACGGTCGCGGTGCCTATGTGTGCCGCAGTGCGGAGTGCCTTCGCCTCGCGGAGCGCTCGCACGCGATCGAACGTTCCCTGTCCGTGACGATCCCCGCGGAACTTTACGAGCGTCTTCGGAAGGAGATTGCCGATGAATGACCGGGTGCTGGCCTTACTGGGAATTGCGAAGAAGGCTCGCGCCGTGACATCCGGCAACTTTCTCACGGAGCAGGCGGTGTCCAAGGGAACCGCGAAGCTTGTGATCATCGCGGATGATGCGGCTTCCAACACGAGGGACGGGATTGAGAAGATCACGTACCATTATCAGGTGCCCGTCCTGTATTACGGGACCAAGGAAACGCTCGGACACGCGATCGGTCAGAACGAACGCTCGTGCGTTGCCGTACTCGATGACGGCTTCGCAAACAAACTTCGTCAGCTGATCGGGCAGAATCGTTCGAACATATAAGTAAGTCAGCTATTTTACGATGCAAAACCAATCGAAGGAGATTACGGAATGGCAAATATTAAACTCGCAGACCTATGCAAGGAAATCGATGCGTCCTTCAAGGAAATGATGACTTATCTGCGTGAGCGCGGATGCGACGTCAAGAGCGCCGGCAGCGTCATCGACGACGAGGACCCTGAGGTTAAGATTGCAATCACACTCTACGGGAAAAGAAAGCGCCGCGCTGCGGCCGAGAAGGCGGAGGACAAACGCCCCCACGGCCGTTACGACGACAAGGGAAACCGCGTCGTGAAGAAGGACGGCGTCGTCTACAGCGTTGACAAGGGCGGCAATTATACTGCGTATAACGGCCCTCTGTACGATGAAAATCACAACCGACTCGAGCCGAAGAGGTCTCTGTTCGATGCCGATAAGAATCCGATCATCCGCAAGGGCAACGAATTCTATCGCAAAGATGCGAACGGTGAACTCGTTGCTTACGACGGACCGATCTTCAACGAGGAGGGACGCCGCATGAAGCGTCCGACGCGTGAGGGCGCTTCGGAGGTTGCGGAGACCAAGCCCGTGAAGGAGCCCGCTGCAGCTGTTGAGGAGCCTGTGGCAACACAGCCCGAGACCAAGGCGGAGCCGGAGACGGTGAGCGCACCCGAGAAGACGGCGAACACGGAGAGCGCGGAGAAGCCCGCAAAGACAGAGAAGCCTGCAGCTGAGGAGGTTACGATCCGTGTGCTCAGAAGAGAGCCCGTGCCGGCTGCCGAGGAGAAGCGTGAACCCAGAAGAGATCCTTCCGCGACGCGCAGACCACGCGACGGACAGGGCGGTGACAATGCAGAGCGCAAGCCCGGTGAGGGCACGAGATACACGTACACCCGCGACGGCCAGAACGGCAACAGAAGAGGCGGCAATGCATCCGGCGGTTACGGCGACCGCACCGGACGCACCGGCACGGGTTACGGTGACAGAAGACCCGCGGACGGAACGAGACCTTCCTACAACCGCGACGGCCAGCAGGGACAGGGCGGTTTCCGCAGACCCGCAGGCCAGGGACAGGGTGCAGGAAGGAACTTCGGTCAGGGCGGATACGGCGGAGCCGGCGGCTTTGACAAGGATAAGGACGCACCGGAGAAGAGGCCGTTCCAGCAGCGCAGAAACGACAACAGAAGCAGTCAGGGGAATTCGATCAAGACGGATTTCGCAGGCGAGATCAACCGCGGACAGCGCGCTGCGGCATACAACAACCGTGACCGCGACAAGAACCGCAACAACCGCGATTTTGACGACGGAAAGAAGACCGGCAAGAAGGGTCAGACCCCGAAGAAGGATGCCAACCGCAAGGGCGCATTCATCATGCCGAAGGTCGAGCCGAAGCGCGAGGAAGATCCGAACGAGATCAAGAACATCACGATCCCCGAGGTGATCACGATCAAGGAACTTGCCGACAAGATGAAGCAGAACGCTTCCGCGATCATCAAGAAACTGTTCCTCGCAGGCAAGCTCTACAACATCAACAGTGAGATCTCCTTCGATGAAGCCGAAGAGATCGCTCTGGAATACAACTATATCGTCGAGAAGGAAGAGGTCGTCGATATGGTCGAGGTGCTCACGAGAGACACTGAGGACGCTGACGAGACGCTCGAGAAGCGTCCGCCCGTTGTCTGTGTTATGGGCCACGTTGACCATGGTAAGACTTCCATCCTCGATGCGATCCGTTCTGCGCACGTTGCAGCGAAGGAAGCAGGCGGTATCACGCAGCACATCGGTGCTTATATGGTCGAGAAGAACGGTCGCAAGATCACGTTCCTCGACACGCCCGGCCACGAGGCATTTACCGCAATGAGACTCCGCGGTGCTATGGCTACCGATATCGCAGTACTTGTAGTTGCTGCTGACGACGGTGTCATGCCGCAGACGATCGAGGCAATCAACCACGCGAAAGCGGCAGGTGTCGCGATCGTTGTCGCGATCAACAAGATGGATAAGGAAGGCGCCAACCCCGACCGCGTCCTCACCGAGCTCTCCGAGCAGGGACTCGTGTCCGAGGATTGGGGCGGCGACATCGTTACATGCCGCGTGTCCGCGAAGACCGGTGAAGGAATCGAGAATCTTCTCGAGATGATCCTTCTTTCCGCGGATGTGCTTGAACTGCAGGCAAACCCGAACCGCCGTGCCCGCGGTCTCGTGATCGAGGCCAAGCTGGACAAGGGCCGCGGTCCCGTTGCCACAGTACTTGTACAGAAGGGTACGCTCCATGTGGGTGAGACCGTTTCCATCGGCGCTTCCTACGGTAAGATCCGTGCTATGATCAACGATCAGGGTCAGAAGGTTACGGAGGCTACGCCTTCCACGCCTGTCGAGATCCTCGGTCTCAACAGCGTTCCGAACGCCGGTGATCTTATGATCGTTACGGAAAATGAGCGCGAAGCCAAGAACATTTCCGATGCTCACATCGCACAGACGAAGGAAAAACTCATTGCGGAGACGAAGCAGAAGCTCTCGCTCGAGAGTCTGCACGATGCGGTTGCGGCCGGCGAGATGAAGGATCTCAACATCATCGTCAAGGCAGACGTTGCCGGTTCCGTGGAGGCTGTCAAGCAGTCACTCCTCAAGCTCTCGAACGAGGAGATTGCCGTACACTGCATCCACGGCGGTGTGGGTAACATCAACGAGTCCGATGTCACGCTCGCGAGCGCTTCGAACGCGATTATAATCGGTTTCAATGTCAAGCCCGACAACACCGCGAAAGAGACGGCGGAGCGCGAGAAGGTCGACGTGCGTCTGTACTCCGTCATTTACAACGCGATCGATGATATCGAGGCAGCGATGAAGGGTATGCTTGACCCGATCTATGAGGAGGTTGTCATCGGTCACGCCGAGATCCGCCAGATCTTCAAGGCGAGCGGCCTCGGTTCGATCGCAGGTTCCTACATCCTCGACGGAAAGGCACAGCGCGGCTGCAAGGCGCGCATTACCCGCGGCGGCGAGCAGATCTTCGACGGCAACCTCGCTTCTCTGAAGCGTATGAAGGACGATGCGAAGGAAGTCGCAGCCGGCTACGAGTGCGGTATTCTGTTTGAGAAGTTCAACGACATCGCCGAGGGCGATCAGGTGGAACTCTATGTGATGCAGCAGGTAGCAAGAAAATAACGGAAACGCCGAACTGATGCGTTTCATCTTATGAAGCAACTGACGGACCGGGCGACTTCGTCCGGTCCGTTGAAAAAGGGCGATATCATCCGACCCGATGTTAGGAGAACTATGAGAAAGAACAGTACGAAAAACCGCATCGTCAGCCAGGAGGTCCGGAGAGAACTCAGCCGCCTGATCCTCGACGGTGTGAAGGATCCGCGTATCGCACCGCTTACGACGGTCACCGATGTCACGGTAGCACCCGATCTGAAGACAGCCAAGGTCTATGTGAGTGTCTACGGAGATGCGGATGTTAAGAAGAACACGATGGACGGTCTCAAGAACGCGGCTCCGTTCCTTCGTTCCATGCTTGCAAAGAATCTGAATATGCGGCTCACCCCGCAGCTTTTCTTCACGCTCGACGATTCCCTGGACTACGCGATGAAGATCGATGCGATGATCGCATCGATCCATAAGAATGATGCGGACAATGAGGAAGCGGGCGATACTTCCGACGAGACGGACGAAGGATTTGAAGAAGAGACGGACGAAGAGTATCCGGATGGGAGCGAGACCGTATGACAAACAATTCACTGATCAAAGCCGTTGAGTCAGCGGCATCCGTCGGTATTACGGGACACATTCACCCGGACGGCGATTGCGTTGGCTCATGTATGGCACTTTATCGTTATATCCGCAAGGTTTATCCGGAGAAGCCCGTTAAGGTGTTTCTCGAGCAGCCTGCAGACAACTTAAGTGTAGCCGAAGGACTCAATGAGATCGAATCGGATTTTACGAAACCTGCTGAGGCATATGAGTTGTTCGTTGTACTTGACTGCAGCAGCGAGGACCGTTTTGAGCCCTCAGGAGAGCTTGTTTCGCTTGCAAAGAACGTCTATGTAGTAGACCATCATATGACCAATACGCATTTTGCGAGCGAGGGCGTCATCTCTCCGGATGCAAGCTCCACATGCGAGGTGCTTTACGACCTCCTCGAGGAGGACAAGATTGACCGGGATATCGCAACCTGGCTCTATCTCGGCATCGTGCATGACACGGGAGTGTTCCGGTTCCCTGCGTGCACGGAGCACACGATGAACATCGCCGGGCACCTTCTCACCAAGGGCGTGAACGCACAGCAGTTGATCGATGATTCGTTCTACCGCAAATCCTATGCGCAGAACCGTCTGATCGGGGATGCGGTCGCTCGCTCGGAGCTTCTGCTCGACGGAAAAATGATATACACGATCGTGACCAAGGCGGATATGGACCGCTTCGGCGTCGGCACCAAGGAGACGGAGGGTCTGATCGACCAGCTTCGCCTCACACGCGGTATCGAGGTAGCATTGTTTGCACGTCAGGACGCGGAGGACACATACAAGATCAGTATGCGCGCCATCAGCAAGGTCAACGTCGCGTCTATCTGCGCATCCTTCGGAGGCGGCGGTCATATGTTTGCGGCAGGCTGCACCGTGAAGGGCGATCTAAGCGACGCGATCACACAGATTTCGGCGATGGTAATGCTGCAGTTGTAATAGTTCGGAAATACATTCGGTTACGGTGAAACAGGAAAATGAACGGTATCATTGTGATCAACAAGGAACGGGGATATTCTTCATTCGACGTGATCGCGGTTCTCCGCGGCGTGCTCGGGATGAAGAAACTCGGGCACACCGGCACGCTCGATCCGGAGGCGGAGGGCGTTCTCCCGGTGTGTCTTGGTTTTGCTACCAAAATCTGCGATCACCTGATGGCCCAGAAGAAGGAATATATCGCCAACGGAAAGCTCGGCATCACAACCGACACGCAGGATATATTCGGCACCGTGCTCAGCGAGAGACCTTTTGCGGTTGACGAGCAGACCTTCCGCGAAGCGCTTGCCGGTTTTGTCGGAGAGATCGAGCAGCTTACGCCGATGTACTCCGCACGCAAGATCGACGGAGTGAAACTGGTCGACCTGGCGAGAAAGGGCATCACGATCGAACGTTCAACAAAGCGAGTACGAGTGTTCGAGGCAGAACTTCTTTCTTTCGATGAGAAGACGGGAGAATACTCCATACGCATCCTTTGTCAAAAGGGCACATATATTCGCACAATCTGCAACGATCTTGGGGAAAAGCTCGGCTGCGGCTCCTGTATGACTAAGCTTGTCCGCACAAAGACCGGACGATGTACAATTGAAAACAGTTACACGATTGACGAACTTCGACGACTTCGCGCGGAAGGCAGAATTACAGAGGCGATCGTGCCGATCGACGCATTCTACCTGGGATGCAAGCCGTTTGAACTTGATCCGGCACAGTTGAAAAGCATACGAAACGGAAATTTCCTGGAACCTGAGTGGCTGACAGCTTGCGAAGAGCCGGTCCCGGAAGAGTTCCGTTACATCTATGAACCACTCGCGGGAGTGGAGGAGGACCGCTGCATCCGCGTTTATGCGGAGGGCGAATTTTACGCGGTATACAGAAGAAAAGGACGCACTTACCGACCTCTTCAGATGTATCACGAGGTCGACAATGACCGCAATTATGCGCTGAAGCAGGCAGCCGCAGAGGGCTGTTGCATAAGCGTCGGCAAATTCGACGGGCTTCACATCGGTCACCGCAGTCTGATCGAAGAGATGCGAAGAAGCGGTCTTCCGTGCACCTTGCTTTCGGTCGCCGCACACCCCGACGGTCTCGGTATCTACACCGAGAAAGAGAGCCGTTCACTCGCAGAAACGCTGGGTGTCGAACGCTTTGAGATCTGGCCGCTCGATGCGAAGAACCGCAATATGTTGCCGCGCGAGTTCGTTGAGAACATATTGATACAGAAGTACCACGCAAAGAAGATCATCGTGGGAGAGGATTTCCGGTTCGGACGGGACAGAAGCGGCGATGCGAAAATGCTCGCTGAGATTGCGGGTGATAACGGTATAGAGTGTGAGATCTGCCCGATCGTGTCGAACGAAGGAATTTCCGTGTCCAGCTCAGAGATACGCTCTCTGATTGCGGAGGGAGCCGTTGACCGGGCTGCAGAGTTGCTCGGAGAGCCATATTTTACGGAGGGGATCATCGCCAGGGGAAAGCAGATCGGACGCACGATCGGCTTTCCTACGATTAATCTTACTCCCTCGGAAGGCAAATTGTATCCGCCGTTCGGCGTGTATCGCACGGAGACTCTGATCCGCGGCAAAAAATTCCCTTCGGTCACCAACATCGGCGACAATCCGACGGTTAAGGACGGTCTTGAACACGCGATCACCGTGGAGACACACATCATCGGCTTCTCGGGCGATGTGTATGGTGAGTTCGCGCGTGTAACATTTCTCGCAAGACTTCGCGGACAGATGCATTTCGCGTCGCTCGAGGAGCTCAAGGCACAGCTCGCGGAGGATGTGAGAGCGGCAACCTGCGAGTGATTACGCAAATATGCCTATTTTGCGCGGAAAATGTGTTGTTTTTCGTATAAAAAAGCAGTTTACAAGTCGAATTAACTGTGTTATAGTATCGAAGTCAGCCGGATCCCAGTCAACGGATTCTCCAACCCTGGCCTGGATCTTGGCGGTTACTAATTACCAAAGGAGGCAAAACCAATGATCACGAAGGAAAAGAAAGCAGCGATCATCGCAGAGTACGGCAAGACGCCGTCCGACACCGGATCGCCTGAAGTTCAGATCGCAATTCTCACCGAGAGAATCGCTGAACTCACCGAGCATCTTAAGAACAACAAGCAGGATAACCATTCCCGCCGCGGTCTTTACATGATGGTCGGTCAGAGAAGAGGTCTGCTTGATTACCTTAAGAACAAGGATATCAATGCTTACCGTGCACTGATCGAGAAGCTCGGCATTCGTAAGTAATTCGTACGTGAGAGCTGTCGTTTATGCGACAGCTCTTTTTACGGAAAAATCAAACATAAGCAGAGTAAGAGCGGAAGCGTCAAGTGTCCGGGGGACGGGGAGTTGCCCCTGGGACGAAAAGCCAAAGGCTTGCGGTTTCCGTTCTGCATCCCGCTGCTACCTTAAGGAACCCTCCTTTTCGTAGCTTTACACGGGACGAAAGGAGGATTTTTTATGATTGAAAGGCAAAAAGATTCCGGCGTATATGTTCGCATGATATGCTTTATGGGTATCATGACCGCGCTTCAGTTCGTGACGGAGTATTTGCTGTCCTTCACGATCGCGGAAAAGTACCGTATCTCCGTTACCTTCCTGATCCGGGCGATCACCGGCTACTGCATCGGATGGCTCGGCGGAGTGGTTTCGGCGATCACCGATGTTCTCGGTGGCTTTATCCTGTACGGCGGCTCCATGAACCCCGGCATCACGCTCACAAGATTTCTGCAGGGAATCACGGTCGGTCTGATCCTTTACCGCAAGCACAAGACCTGGCGCATCGTGACGGCTTCCGTGATCGACAATATCGTGCTGAGCCTCGGCCTCAACACCTATTTTATCTTTTACTATTACGGAACTCCGTATACATATGCGACCGTTATGCCCCGCGTGGTGATCGCGACAGCGAGCCTTGTCATTGAGATTGCGGTCCTTCTGTCACTGCTTCCGAGGATTCTTCCCGTCGTAAACAAGTATATGTACAAGGGCCTCTGGACGGTGCCTGTAAAACCGTCCGACACAACCGGACAGATTGAAAACGGATCGGTATCGCAAGAATAGGTTGAAATCATCTGACAAATGATATAAACTTAGAGAAGAGAGAGAAAACGGCTGAATCGACGCCGCGTAATGTCAGAGGTATATAATGAGATTTACCGATGCTGTACGATTCATTAGAAATGAAGAAACAAACAAGTCAAAACCGGGCCTGGATCGGGTCAACTACTGCCTCGGATTGCTGAAGCATCCCGAGGCTTCTCAGCGTATCATACATGTTGTCGGCACGAACGGCAAAGGCTCTACCGCGACAATGATCACGAACATTCTTGTCGCTGCCGGTTACCATGTCGGCACGATGATCTCGCCGGCGCTTCACGGTGTGACGGACTATTACCGCATCGACGGCAAACCGATCACGACGGCACAGTTCGTCAACAGCGTCGAGACGCTGAAGTCTGCACTAAGACCCGTTGAAATGAGCACCGAGGCGAAGAAGGATCTCGACCCCACGGAGTTCGAGAGAGCCGTATGTGTCGGCCTCATCCTGTTCAAGATGGAGAACTGCGATTTTACGGTGCTCGAGGCCGGTATGGGCGGTGTCAACGACGCGACCAATGTCGGTCAGGGCTGCCTTACGGTTGTCACGAAGATCGCGCTCGACCATATGCAGTACCTCGGGAACACGCTCGAGGCGATCACGCAGGAGAAGCTCGGTATCGCGAGTCCCGGTGAAAAGATCGTCATGGGCGTCAACTCGCCGATCGTCACCGACACAGCGATGCAGTGGTGCAAAATGAACCGTCACGAGCTTCATCTCGCGTCCATCGCGGACGACAGCTTCTTTCCCAACGAGAGAGCGATGATCGCGGATTACCAGAAGGTCAACATTGCAACGGCGCAGAAGGCGGTTGAAGTGCTCTGCGGTTTCAGCTTCGACGGCGCTAGCCTTGCGATCGACGATTTTGCGATGGAGGCGGGCATACGTTCCGCCAACCTTCCGTATCGTTTCGATGTCCGCAAAAAGGATCCGTATCTGATCTTCGACGGCGGGCACAATCCCGACTGTATCGACGCTCTGTGCAAGTCACTGAAACAGTTCTCGGGAGATATGAAATACTATATCGTCACGGGAGTTCTCGCGGACAAGGATTATCCCGCAATGTACGAGATGCTTCAGCAGTATGCTCTCGGTTTCATCTGCGTGACTCCGCCGAACAACCGTGCGCTTCCCGCGAAAGACCTGTGCGATGCTCTGCGCAAGTTCGAGAAGCCGGTCGAGGTGGCAGAGACAATGGTCGATGCGGTGGAACGGATCAAAGAACTGCGCAAGAAAGGCTGTCCGGTTCTTGTCACCGGATCTCTGTATATGATGCCGGCCATAGTTGCGGCATGGAACAAAACACGATAAGATTACACTCGGAAACGCCCTTAGTTGCGGCGTTTCCGATGTTTTAACGGAGGACATATGACCTACGAGGAAGTCTACAACCGTTTGACAAACACGGATTTCTTCTCCGCCTTCGCGGGGTTATACCGTATGCGGTCGATGTTAAAGCACTTCGATGATCCGCAGGACACGATCCCGACGGTGCATGTCGCGGGCACGAACGGCAAAGGTTCCGTGTGCGCGATCCTGGATTCCGTGCTTCGTTGCGCCGGATACCGGGTAGGTCTGTTCACCTCGCCGTTTCTTTACAATTTCCGTGAGAGGATCAAGGTCAACGGCGAGATGATCTCCGAGGACGATCTCGCACGGATCGGGACATATGTCTACGATTACACGGACAAGCAGTACGCACCGCCGAACCAGTTTGAGCTGCTGACGATCATGGCGCTATTGTATTTCCGCGAGCAGAAGTGCGACATCATCATCCTCGAGACGGGTCTCGGCGGGACATTTGACCCGACCAATGTGGTCAGCGCGCCGGTCTGCTCGGTCATCACGAACATCGGACTCGATCACTGCGCGGTGCTCGGCGACACGATTGAGAAGATTGCCGCAGCGAAAGCAGGCATCATCAAGCAGGGCAGAGACGTGTGCGTCTATCCCGTGTGTCCGCAGGCGGAGACTGTGATCACGCAGTACGCGCTCCGCGCTTCCGCACCGATCCATTTTACGGACAAAGATGAGATCCGGGATCTGCCGCCCATCAACGGATTTGAGCATTTTTCGTACCGCGGACAGGAGTTGTGTCTGTCCCTTCGCGGACAGCACCAGCGCTGCAACGCTGCGACCGCCTGGGAAGCGATCGCGGTGATCAACGAGAACGGTTTCTACATCAGCGACAGGGACATTGAGGACGGAATGCGTTCCGTGCAGTGGCCGGGACGTCTCGAGATCCTTTGTAAAATGCCTCTCGTCTATTATGACGGCGGGCACAATCCGCAGTGTGCCTCGGCGATCGCGGACTGGTTCCGCAGCGAAGATTTTGCCGGAAAGAATATCTCGGTGATCGCCGGGATCGTAAACAACAAGGATTACCGCACGATGCTTTCCACCTACCGCACGTTTGCGGATGAGCTTCGGTTCTATCGTTTTGAAAACCAGCGGGCGATCGATGAGGCGGAGGAGGAAGCTCTGTGCGAGGAGTTTTCGATGACACGCATCGACAATCTCGCGGATGCTTGTGCGGAATTCATCGCGAAGTCCGGAAAGAATGAAGTTCTTCTGATCACCGGCTCACTGTACCTTGCGGCGGATGCCAAGGCTGCCGTGGAGGAAGGCATAAGACGGAAAGCGGAAGAGCGTGCAAACAAAAAGAGGAACAAAGAAAGCCATGAGTAAAGAAAACACAAGCGCAAAGAAGAATACCGAAGGAAAGAAGCAATCCGGAAATAGGAGTACCTTGATCCTTCTCTCGGCTCTGATCACTATGGCGATCATTGCGATCATTCTCGGCATTCTTCTCTGGAAGACGACACAGAAAAACAACCGTAATGAAGATGCCGTACCGACGACAACTCCCGCGGCCTCCGAAAGCCCGGAAGCAACCGGAACTCCCGAAGGCACATTGAGTCCCACCGATGCCGCCAAGAAAAACGGAGATACCACGCCTTCGGCAACACCTACGACAGCGGAAAATGTGCCCACAACGGCACCGACCGGCGAGGTGACGCAGTCTCCTTCGATTTCGCCCGAAGTAACGCCTTCGGTGACGGAACCGTTGCCTATCTCCGTGACACCGACACCCGGCATTGATGTCACGCCTACAGTGACACCGAACGTGACAAACGCGCCGGATGTTTCCGTGACACCCTCGGTAACTCCGGCTACCCCGACGACGGCACCGACCGTGACACCGACGACCGCGCCGGCTACACCTACCGTAACCCCTACGGCAGCACCCACGCCCAAGGTGTCCGGCAAGACACCTGTCGCCGATCACGGACGTCTCACCGTTAAGGGGACGAAGATTGTCGACAAGAACGGAAAGGAATACCAGCTCAAGGGCGTCAGTACGCACGGTCTTCAGTGGTTCCCGCAGTTCGTCTGCAAGGAGACCTTCAAATGCATCCGCGACGAATGGGGTGCCAATGCGGTGCGCCTCGCGATGTACACCGACGAAGGCGGTTACTGTGACGGAGCTGACAAAACAGCACTCAAGAAGCTAGTCAAAGACGGTGTGAATTATGCGACGGAGCTCGGTCTCTATGTCATCATCGACTGGCACATCCTTCACGACTATGACCCGAACATGAACAAGGCGGAGGCCGTCAAGTTCTTCGACGAGATGTCGAAGGAGTTCAAGGGCTACGAAAACGTATTTTATGAGATCTGCAACGAGCCGAACGGCGGTATCGGCTGGTCAAGCGTAAAATCTTACGCGCAGGAAGTGATCAAGGTCATCCGCAACAACGATCCGAAGGGCATCATCATCGTCGGTACACCAACCTGGTCCCAGGATGTCGACCTCGCGGCCAAGGATCCGATCAAGGGTTACGACAATATTATGTACGCGCTTCATTTCTACGCGGGAACCCACAAGGACAACATCCGCAGCAAAATGAAGACCGCCATCGAGGCCGGTCTGCCCGTGATCGTCACCGAGTACGGTATCTGCGACGCATCCGGCAACGGTGCCTGCAACGAGACCGAGGCCAACAAATGGGTTGCGTTTATGGACAACTACAAGGTCAGTTACCTGATCTGGAACCTCGCGAACAAAAACGAGTCCTCCTCACTGATCAAGCAGAACTGCAAGAAGCTTTCCGGCTTTACCGAGGCGGATCTGAACCAGGAGGGCCGCTGGCTTGTGAAAATGCTCGGCGGACAGCTCCCGAAGATGACGGACGAGGAGATCAAGAAGCTGGAGGACGACGCCGGCGGAAGCGGCGGCGGAGATGTGGCCGTTCCCGACAGTATCGAAAAAACGGTCAAATCCGGCAACGTGATGGTGACACTGTACACCTCGAACACATGGAACGAGACGAACTACAAGTGCTACCAGTTCGGTCTGTCCATCGAAAACTCGGGTTCCAAAGCCGTCAGGGACTGGACCGTGAAGGTAACGTTCAACGCGGATGTGAAGAGCGACAATTTCTGGTGTTGCGGATTTTCCGCGAAAGGCAAGGTGATGACGCTCACACCCGCGGATTTCAACAAAACGATCGGAGCGGGGTCTATGACCTCGGACATCGGACTGATCGTACAGTCCAAGTCGCTTTTGAAGATCGAGTCCATCGAATTCATCGCAAATTAATGCGTATATACAGCATAAAACCGATGTAAAACAGACATATTGAGCCGCCTTCTGCGGGATTCCGCAAGGGACGGCTCTTTTTATGCTTCGCAAAATGCATTTCACCCGGTCCGCCCCATCACGCAACAATTCGAAACATATGAAAAATGCGATAAAATGTTGTTATTTTCGCGGAAGTGTGATATCATTATTCAGGTATGTAAACAAGATGAGAGCTTATGTCGGATGGAGTCATTTTCCGTGACTACTGAAAAGCTTACGTGACCGCGCAGACGGTCGCGCGGGGGAGTCTTCTCCCGGAGCGTAATGCCCGTATGATCCGCTGCGGGCGGGTTCCTACGCAGGTTTTTCAGTTGTTACGGCGGCTCCGTCCCAGACACCTGACTCCGGGACGCGCGCTGCATCGTCCGTAAATAACAGCGCAGAAAGAGGTATTATGTACAAAAGCTATTCTATGGAGCTTGCGGGCAGAACGCTGACCGTCGATATCGACCGCGTTGCCAAGCAGGCTAACGGCGCCGCGCTGATGCATTACGGCGATACGACCGTACTTTCGACGGCGACGGCGAGCGAGAAGCCCAGAGACGGAATTGATTTCTTCCCTCTGAGCGTGGAGTACGAGGAGAAGATGTACGCCGTAGGCAAGATCCCCGGTGGCTTCAACAAGCGCGAGGGCAAGGCGACGGAGAACGCGGTTCTCACGTCCCGCGTAATCGACCGTCCCATGCGTCCTTTGTTTCCGAAGGATTACCGCAACGATGTGACGATCAGCAACCTTGTTCTCTCCGTGGATCCCGACAACACGCCGGAGCTCACCGCTATGCTCGGTTCCGCGATCGCAGTTGCGATCTCCGACATCCCGTTCGACGGTCCCTGCGCAATGACGCAGATCGGTCTCATCGACGGACAGTTCATTGTTAACCCTTCCCAGACGCAGATGCAGGTTTCCGACCTCAAACTCACCGTGGCTTCCACGAGAGAGAAGGTCATCATGATCGAAGCAGGCGCTAACGAGCTTCCCGAGGACAAGATGATCGAAGCAATCTACCTTGCAGACTCCGTCAACAAGGATATCATCAAGTTCATCGACAAGATCGTTGCAGAGTGCGGCAAGCCGAAGCACAGCTACACGAGCTGCGCGATCCCGGAAGAGCTTTTCGCAGCGATCAAGGAGATCGTTCCTCCGGCTGACATGGAAGTTCTTATGTTCTCCCCGGAGAAGCAGGAGCGTGAGGAGCGCATCCGCACGATGAAGGACACGCTCGCCGAGAAGTTCGCCGAGAACGAAGAGTGGCTTCCGCTCATCGACGAGGCAGTTTACCAGTACGAGAAGAAGACGGTCCGCAAGATGATCCTCAAGGATCACAAGCGTCCCGACGGACGCGAGCTCACGCAGATCCGTCCTCTTTCCGCCGAGGTTGACATCATCCCGAGAGTTCACGGTTCCTCGATGTTTACGAGAGGCCAGACGCAGATCTGTGACATTGTAACGCTCGCGCCTCTTGCAGACGCTCAGAAGCTTGACGGTCTTGATGAGACGGCTGTCAACAAGCGCTATATGCACCACTACAATTTCCCGTCGTACTCCGTAGGCGAGACGAAGCCTTCGAGAGGACCGGGACGCCGTGAGATCGGTCACGGTGCTTTGGCTGAGAGAGCACTCCTTCCGGTACTTCCGAGCGAGGAGGAGTTCCCTTACGCGATCCGCGCCGTATCCGAGACGTTCGAGTCCAACGGTTCGACCTCCATGGCGTCGACCTGCGCATCCTGCATGTCCCTTATGGCTGCCGGTGTTCCGATCAAGCGTATGGTTGCTGGTATCAGCTGCGGTCTTGTGACCGGTGAGACCGACGACGATTATGTGCTTCTCACCGATATCCAGGGTCTTGAGGACTTCTTCGGCGATATGGACTTCAAGGTAACCGGTACGACCGAAGGTATCACCGCGATCCAGATGGATATCAAGATCCACGGCCTTACCCGCCCGATCGTTGAGGGTGCCATCAAGCGCTGCCGTGAGGCAAGACTCTTCATCATGGACACCTGCATGAAGCCTGCGATCGCAGAGCCTCGCAAGGAAGTCAGCAAGTACGCTCCGAAGATCGTTCAGATTCAGATCGATCCCGCGAAGATCGGCGATGTTGTCGGTCAGAGAGGAAAGACGATCAATGCGATCATCGAACAGACCGGCGTTCGCATCGATATCGACGACAGCGGTGCGGTATCCATCTGCGGAACCGACAAGGATGCGATGGACAAGGCGATCAAGCTCGTTCAGACGATCGTTACCGACTTCGAGGAGGGTATGGTTCTCGAGGGTACGGTTGTCAGCATCAAGGACTTCGGTGCATTCATCGAGTTCGCACCCGGCAAGGAGGGAATGGTTCACATTTCCAAGATTGCCAAGAACCGCATCAACCGCGTTGAGGATGTGCTCACGCTCGGCGATCATGTCAAGTGTGTCTGCCTCGGCAAGGACAAGATGGGTCGCCTGAGCTTCTCCATCAAGGATGCACAGTAATCGGTTTACAAGCAATATTGACCTGTCGTGATACAGAATTCGCATTTTGCTAATGCACGGCATACAAGGGTGCCAGAATATTGGCGCCCTTGTTTCGGTTTTACCACAGCTGTATGTGAGCAAGTTCTTCGGACGGGGTGTCCGGCAAAACTATGTTTTTGGGAGGTTTACGACTGTGAAGACTTATATGACGTTTCATGAGGACCCGGAACTTTTGCATGTCAATGCGGAGCCGGATCGCAACTACTATGTTCCGTTCCCGCAGGGGGAGGACGCGTTCGCTTCCCGGATCGCCTCCACAAGGCTTGAACTTCTGAACGGAGAATGGGGTTTTGCTTACTATGACAGCTTTGCGGATATGCCTACGGACGCCGTAGACCTTCCCAAGGAGAAGAAGATTCCCGTTCCTTCGTGCATCCAGATGTACGGCTATGACCGGTGTCAATACTTAAACGTCAGCTATCCGTTCCCTTACGATCCGCCGTATGTCCCGAACGACAATCCTGTTGCGATCTACGAGCGCAGATACGAGTACACTCCGGACGGAATGGAGCGCTACCTCGTGTTCGAGGGCGTCGACAGCTGCTTTTACCTGATCGTCAACAATCAGTTGTTCGGTTACTCCCAGGTTTCCCACGCGATGTCGGAATTTCGCATCACCGCAGCGCTTCACGAGGGTGAGAACCGGATTGCGGTCGTCGTTTTGAAATGGTGCGACGGAACATATCTCGAGGATCAGGACAAGCTTCGCTTCACAGGCATTTTCCGCGATGTTTATATGCTGAAGCGCCCGAAGGAGCACGTCGAGAGCTACCGTATTCAGACGACTCTCGATGACAATCTTGCAAATGCTTTTGTGCATATGGAGATCACCGGCTGTAAGGCAACTGTCCGTGTGACGGACGACGAAGGCACGGAAATCTACAAGGGCGACACAGACGAGGACGGTTTCGTGGATTTCGAAGTCGCCGAACCGAAACTGTGGAACGCCGAGGTCCCGTATCTGTACCGCGCGGAGATCACCGCTAACGGTGAGACGATCGGGGAAAATGTCGGCATTCGCGAGATCACGATCAAGAACGGCGTGTTCATGATCAATCATCGCCCGGTCAAACTCCGCGGTGTGAACCGCCACGAAGCAAACCCGAAGACCGGAGCGGTAGTCGGTATCGAGGATATGAAGCGCGATCTCTTCCTGATGAAGCGCTGCAATATAAACTGTATAAGAACTTCCCACTATCCGGATGCACCGGAGTTTTACAAGCTTTGCGACCGCTACGGCTTCTATGTCGTTGATGAGGCTGACCTTGAAGCACACGGCAGCGAGATCGCAGGACAGATCTACGGACAGAGCTGGGATCACCGCAAGGTGTCCCTGACGACGGACAACCCGATCTTCGCGAACGCAATTCTCGACCGTGAGATGAAACTTGTCAAGCGCGATATCAACCGTCCCTGCGTCATCCTCTGGTCCATGGGCAACGAGGCCGGCTTCGGGCGGATCCTGAATGATGTTGCGAAGATGATCAAAGCGACCGACGTGTCGCGCCCGCTTCACTATGAGGCGGTGATCCATTCCCTCGACGGCACGCCGGACAGCGAGATGGATGTTGTTTCGTATATGTATCCCGAGACTTCGGATATGTACAAATATGTGTCCGCAGAATCCGTCAAACGCCCTTATTTTATGTGCGAATACAGCCATTCGATGGGCAACAGCAACGGCGACCTCGCGGATTACTGGCGAATGATCTACTCCAACGAGCATTTTATGGGCGGTTGCGTCTGGGAGTGGTGTGACCACTCCGTGGAGGATCCGAAGAGAGCCAAGCCCGAGGGCGAGAATGATGCAGATGACACGGAAACGCCGCATTACTGCTACGGCGGAGATTTCGGTGATGAGCCGAACGACGGCAACTTCTGCATCGACGGTCTCACATATCCCGACCGCACGCCGCACACCGGTCTGATGGAATTGAAACAGTGCTATCAGCCACTCGCCGTGACAGCGGGAGAGGAGCCCGGCACGTTCGTTCTCACGAACCGTCTCGCATTTGCTTCGCTTGAGGATCTGTACTCTGTTTCTTACGAACTCAAGGACAACGGAACTTTGCTTCTTGAGAGTCCGCTGGAGATCCGTCTTCCCGCCGGGGAGTCGACAATCTTCCGGTTGCCTGAGCCCTCGGTTACGCGAGGCAAGGATCTTCGCATCCGCTTTATGGTTACGGCCAGGGAGACAACGGATTATTGGGATAAGGATTCGGAGATCGGTTTCGTGCAGGTCGCCATGGATTCGGATACAAGGCATTTTATGCCGGAATTGCTCTCCGGACGCAAGTTTCTCAACCTGGAGGAAATGCCTCTTGTATACCGCATCACGACGAAGGACACCGTTTTCCTGCTCCGCAAGAAGGATGCGATGCTCATCTCCGTGAAGCACAACGATCGTGAGCTGTTCGAGAAGCCGATGGAACTTGATTTCTACCGTGCGCCGATCGACAATGACGGTCAGATGGTGCGCGCCTGGAAGGAATGGGGCTACGATAAGCCCTGCTGCAGACTTTCCTCGCTTCGCCTGATCGAGCCCGGCAACGAGTTGATCTTCAAGGCGGACCTCGCGTACGGAGCGCCTTCCCGCATTCCGTTTGTTCGTGTTCAGCTCGAGTATCGTTTCGAGCCGAACGGAGAGTGGAACGTAAGCGCGAGATTCCACAAGTCGGAAGGAAGTCCGTTCCTTCCGAGAGTCGGCTTCCGCATGTTCCTTCCGAAGGACTTCGAGGATTTTGACTACTACGGCTACGGCCCGATTGAGAGCTACATCGACAAGCATCTCGCATCGTATGTGGACTGGCATCATTCCACAGTGAGCAGCAACCACGAGGACTATATCCGTCCTCAGGAAAATTCGTCGCACTACGGTGTGCACCAGGCGGCGGTCGGCAACGGAAGCCTGCGTCTCTCCGTGATCTCCGACAGCGATTTCTCCGTCAACGCATCGCATTACACGCGTGAGGAACTCGCCTCCAAGAAGCACAATTACGAGCTTGTTCAGAGCGAGATGACCATATTGAATACAGACGCGTTTATGTCGGGTATCGGTTCCGCGAGCTGCGGACCGAAACTGGATCCGATCTATCAGTGCAACGACGACGATATCGATTGCTCCTTCTGGTTCCACGTGCGCTCGCTTTAAAAACATGGATTGGCAATACTACGCGTATATATTGAGGTTTTGATGAGCAGACTTTATTACGACAAATGGGCGGGGCGCGACTGGAACCGCGGACTCCCGATTGGAAACGGCAAGATCGGCGCTATGATCGTCGGTGACGCGCGTGAGACGCGCCTGATGCTCAATGAGGACAGTCTGTGGTACGGCGGTCCGATCGACCGCGTGAACCAGGACGCAAGAGAGCATCTTGACGAGGTGCGCGAGCTGCTTTTTGCAGGCAGAATTCCGGAAGCGGAAGAGTTGATGGTGTCCGTATTTTCCGGCGTTCCGACAAGCTGTCGCACGTACTCCGTGCTCGGCAACCTGACTGTACATTACGAACATTGCCCCGATGTGTGTGAACACTATGCAAGGGAACTTGATCTCGATACAGCAGTGGCTTCATGCGAGAGAGTATTCACAAGCAAAAACAGCCGCCCCCTTCCGGAGATCCGTGAGACATTGTTCTGCGACGAATCGACCAACCTTCTCGTGTTCCGCGCAGATTCAATGAACAATGTGGCATTCGATGTATGCGCGGACTTCGAGCGTATGATCTGGTATGACCACGGTTTCCACGACGGAAGCAACGTGTACGCGATGGGTGAGATGGTCGGCGACGGGTACTCCTTCTGTGCAGGAATGACCGCATTTACCGACACGGGTGAGAAAACCGTCACAGCAAGAAGAATATCCGCGAAGGGGGTACGCAGTTTCTGTTTACTGTTCACGGCAGCAACGACATACCGTGAGATCGATCCGCTTTCGTATGTCCGTTCCTCGCTCGCATTTTCCGCGGATCCTTACGAGAAGCTCCTGCGCATCCATACAGAGGATTACAAAAAGCGGTTTGACCGCGTGCGCATCGAGCTTCCTGTGAAAGAGGACAAAAGCTCCCTCCCGACTGATGAGCGACTTGCCTGTATGGACGCGGAGCACCCGGACAACGGCCTTGTGACAACCTATTTCGACTTTGGAAGATATCTTCTGATCTCATCATCCTCACCGGATTCGTTGCCTGCCAACCTGCAGGGCATCTGGAATCCGCACATAGACCCGCCGTGGGGCAGCAAATACACGATCAACATCAATCTTCAGATGAACTACTGGCCTGCGGAGACGCTGGGTCTTGCAGAGTGTGCAAAGCCTCTGTTCGAGCTGATGAAGAGGATGTGTGAACGCGGGCGGAAGACAGCCTGGGATATGTACGGCTGCCGCGGAACCGTCGCGCATCACAACACGGATCTGTGGGGCGACACGGCACCGCAGGACGAATGGATACCGGGAACTTACTGGGTGATGGGAATGGCGTGGCTTTGCACGCACGTGTGGAAACATTATCAATATACGCTGGACAAAGATTTTCTCGCAGAGATGTACCCGGTCGTCAAGGAATCCGTTCGATTCTTTCACGACTTCTGTATCGAACGGGACGGTATCGCGATCATTTCGCCTTCCGTTTCTCCGGAAAATACATACATCCTGACGGACGGCACCCGCGGCTGCGCCTGCTACAATTCCACGATAGATGTGGAGATCCTTCGCGATCTGCTGACGCAATTCCTTGCAATGAGCCGCATCGTGGAGCAGGATGACGAGGACTTCATCAATACAACGGAAGCACTTCTCCGAAAACTTCCGCCGATACGGATCGGCCGATACGGGCAGATTATGGAGTGGATGGAAGATTACGAGGAGGCCGAACTGGGACACAGGCACATTTCCCACCTGTACGCGCTGTATCCTTCAGACCAGATCACGACGGACGGCACACCGGAGCTGGCCGATGCAGCCCGTGTGACGCTCGAGAGACGACTTTCCCACGGCGGCGGGCATACCGGCTGGAGCAGAGCCTGGATCCTCAATATGTTTGCAAGACTCGGTGAGGGTGCAAAATGCTATGACAACCTCGTGGCACTTCTTCAAAGTTCCACGCTCCCGAATCTTCTGGACAATCATCCGCCGTTCCAGATCGACGGTAACTTCGGAGCGATCGCCGCTTTCGGTGAGATGCTTCTGCAGAGCGATGAGAAACACGTGAGACTGCTGCCCGCGCTTCCTCCACAGTGGCCGGACGGTTCGGCCCGCGGACTCGTCGCATGCGGCGGTGCACAATATGATATACAGTGGGAGAGTGCAAAGGTCAAAGTCTGTACCGTGACCGCTTCCGCACATCCTTATATGACAACGGTTTGCTGGGAAGGCAGAAAGACTGAAGTGAACCTGCAGCCCGGCGAGAGTATGAGAATCAATCTGTGATCAAGGAGGTAACGCCGCGTGGGTGTATTCAACATTTTGAAAATGCTCCTGTTATCCGCGGCGGAAGCTCTTACGGAATGGTTGCCGGTGAGTAATACCGGCCATCTCGCGGTGCTCGGGCACTACCTCGGGTTTGATCACTGGGAGGCCAATGCGACACTTCGCGATATATTTGTCGCCGCGTCACTTCTCGGAAGCGTACTCGCAGCCTGCGCCTTGTTTCTTCCGAACAACGGGCTCTTTTACAAGACACCGGAAGGTAAGAAGATGATCGCGGGAGAGCGGCTTAGGTTTTATGTCGCAATACTGCTCGCTTGGATTCCATGCCTTCTGCTTGCGCTTGTGTTCGGGCAACAGTTCTCGGATTTCATATATGATCCGGAGTCGATCCGAAATCTCCGTATGACGATGGTATTGATGATCCTCGGCGGAGTGATTTCGATCTTCGGCGAGATCCACAACCGGAATGTTGAGCCGAAATACACCAGGCTCGAGGAGATCCCTGTAGGATTTCTGTTTCTGCTCGGACTCACGCAGATCGTCGGATTTCTCCCGGGCGCATGCCGCTTCGGGCTCGCGATCTTAGTTGCGGTAGCGTTCGGGGTCGAGCGGAGAGCGGCAGTCACATTGTCCGTTTTTATGAGCCTGCCGTCGCTGTTCGTGTGCGGTGCTCTGCCGATCCTTCGAAACCTGAACAAGATCGGCGGGATCACGGCTTCGGAGTTGCTGACCGCGTTCGTACTCGCGTTCCTTGTCTCATTTTTCGCATTGCGATGGATCATTTCGATGCTGAGCAAACGTTCATTGATCCGATTCGGACAATACCGTGTCGTGTTCGGCATTCTGTTATATCTTTTTGTCATTCTGTAAGGAGGGGGAAACATGGCTAACAAAAAGACTTTGTCGGAAGCAGACCGTGCGAAGGAAAACAGCAAGAGCGCTGAAGTTCTCAAGGATAAGTCTGCTTTGAAATCCTCGAAGAAGAAGGCAGAGGAGAGTACCGAGGATGTAGTGGAGCTTCAGAGAGCGTCCAACGCAAAACGCAAGCAGGTGCGTGACGAGGTCATACTGATCGTCACGGGCCTTGTCGGCATCCTGATCTATCTGAGTTTCATGGACATCTGCGGCATCATCGGAAAGGGCATCAGCAACCTTCTGTTCGGTCTGCTCGGCGGTATTCTGCCGTACCTTTTCCCGATTGCTTTGTTCAGTCTCGTGTTCTATGTGCTTCGCAACCCGGATGATCCTCTAGCAGTGCGCAAGACGACGATCTTCCTGCTTTCGCAGTTCGTTCTTGCGGGCATCATCCATCTGTTCAGCGACGTGGCTACGGAGGAGAAGTTTTTCCGTTCTTTCGTCGTCGGTTACAGGGATCACAGGGGCGGCGGACTGTTCGGTGCCTGTCTGTCGAAGCCTCTTGTCCTTCTCTTTGACAAGACCGCTTCCGTGATCATCCTGATCGCACTTCTTTTGATCTGCATCATTCTGATCATCGGCCGCGCCGTATTCCGCGATCTGTTCGAGTATATCAAAGAGCGCAGGCGCCTTCGCGCAGAGGCGGAAAATGCGACCTACGACGACAACTCCCCTTACGTGATACCACAGGAGACCTCCTCGCAGGTGTTTACGATCGAGGACATACAGGAGCAAAACCGGAAGAAGCGTGTCACGATGGTGGACGCCGTCCCTCCGGAAGGACCTGTCGACCTCAGTTTCTATGGTGAGGAGCCCCGAAGGGCAGAAGCGCCGAAGCAGAGTTTTATTGACAAACTGCTCGGGCGTAACAAGCCCGCACCGCAGACACCCACTTACACCGCGATCTTTATGAACGACGGCAGCAGTCCGCAGACGACAGTGAACGGCACCCCCGTCATCACAGGCCGTGAGACGGCAAACGGAAGCCTTGCAGGCGAACAGGGCAACCATTCCCCGATCTCGCACAACGGTCATCCGTTCTATCAGGTAGAACTTGACAGTCGTTTCCGCGAGACGAGCGGCGCAGCCAAAAGCGTGATCAAGACGGACTACGCGGAGCGCGAGGATGCAGGCATCCCCGTGTCCGAGCGTGAGGCAGCCAGAAGGGCGGAAGTCGACCGTAAGCTCGGAACAAACACGTACGCGCCCGTGCGCACCGCACAGCCCGCAAACGACATTCCGATCAGCGGTCTCAACGAAAACGAACATAACTCCTACGAGGGCAATGTCAATCCTTACGACGCCGTAGAGACGACCGAAGCGGTTGCTCCGACGAAGGAGGAACTTCAGGCAGGCGGCGTGCGCAAGACGCCTGCTGCGGAAGGTGCGGAAGGCACTTCGGAAACCACTGCCGACAATGCGAATGCACCTGCCGGCACGGCATCTGCTGCGGGTTCGGATGAACAGACTCCGATCGCTGTTGTGAAGCCTCCGAGAATTTACCGTTTCCCGCCGATCGATCTTCTGAAGCGTCCTTCCGGCAAGAACGAGGGAATGACACCCGAGATGCTCAAAGCTACGGCTGCCAAACTGCAGTCAACGCTTCAGAGTTTCGGCGTGAACGTCACCGTCACCAACATCAGCTGCGGACCGAGCGTCACTCGCTATGAGCTCACACCGGAGCAGGGGGTGAAGGTGAGCCGGATCACCAATCTGGAAAATGATATCAAGCTTAATCTTGCTGCCGCTGACATCCGTATTGAGGCACCGATCCCCGGTAAGGCTGCCGTAGGTATCGAAGTGCCCAACGCGGAGTCGTCCGGCGTGCTTCTCCGAACGCTCATCGAGTCGAAGGAGTTCAAGACGAACGAGGGCAAGATCTCGTTCGCGGTCGGCAAGGATATCGGCGGACGGATTGTCATATCCGACATTGCGAAGATGCCGCATCTGCTGATCGCAGGAGCGACCGGCTCCGGCAAATCCGTCTGCATCAACACGATGATCATCAGCCTCCTGTACAAGTACAAGCCGGAGGATCTGCGGATCATCATGATTGACCCGAAGGTCGTCGAGCTCAGTGTTTACAACGGTATTCCGCATCTGCTGATCCCCGTTGTCACGGATCCCCGCAAGGCAAGCAACGCGCTCAACTGGGCCGTGCAGGAGATGACGCACCGTTACGATCTTTTCGCACAGCTCGGCGTCCGCAACCTCGAGGGATACAACGAGAAGTTGAAGTCGAGCGATGAACCGCTCTTCGACAACGACGGAAACACGTTACGCAAGCTTCCGCAGATCGTCATCATCGTCGACGAGTTGGCCGACCTTATGATGGTCGCTCCGGGAGAAGTCGAGGATGCTATCTGCCGTCTGGCACAGTTGGCACGTGCAGCCGGCATTCACCTTGTGATCGCGACGCAGAGACCTTCCGTGGACGTCATCACGGGTCTGATCAAAGCAAATATTCCTTCGAGGATCGCATTTGCCGTATCCTCGGGAATTGACTCACGAACGATCCTTGACCAGATCGGTGCGGAGAAACTTCTCGGCAAGGGCGATATGCTGTTCTTCCCGCAGGGAATTCCGAAGCCCGTTCGCCTTCAGGGACCTTTTGTCTCCGACGAGGAGATTCAGAACATTGTCAATTACCTCACCGAGAAGAACGGTGCGGACTACGACGAAACCGCAGCAGAGGGCATCAAGAACGGTGTCGGAACGGTTGCAGACCAGATGAAGGCAGCGTCCGCAGATGCCGCGCCCGACGACGGCAGGGATGAGTATTTTGCGCAGGCGGGACGCTTTATCATCGACAAGGACAAAGCGTCGATCGGTATGCTGCAGCGCGTGTATAAGATCGGTTTCAACCGCGCAGCACGCATTATGGATCAGCTCTCCGAGGCCGGCGTTGTAGGACCTGAGGAAGGAACCAAGCCTCGCAAGATCCTGATGACGGCAGATGAGTTCGAGAGGTTTTTGCAGTCGGGAAAGTAATTAAGGGATTGTAAGGTATCTTCATGGGAATTGTTCATGTATTGAATCAGGAAACCATCAATCAGATCGCGGCCGGGGAAGTCATCGAACGCCCGGCCTCGGTCGTGAAAGAGCTTGTGGAAAATGCGCTCGATTCCGGGGCTACCGGCATCACCGTGGAAACGGAGCAGGGAGGTATCTCCATGCTCCGTGTTTCTGACAACGGCTCCGGTTTTGCTTCGGACGACATCCGCACGGCGTTTCTTCGTCACGCGACGAGCAAGATCAACACCGGTGCAGATCTGTTCCGCATACACAGCCTCGGTTTTCGCGGTGAAGCACTTTCAAGCATCGCCGCGGTCGCAAAGGTGGAACTCCTCACATACAACACGGAGGACTATCTCGGGAGCCGCTACGTGATCGAAGGAGGTGAGGAGATTTCCCTCGAGGAAGCCGGCTGTCCGCAGGGCACCACGATCATCGTTCGCGATCTGTTCTACAATGTTCCCGCAAGACGCAAATTCCTGAAAACACCGGTCACGGAGACAGGCTATATCAATGAGCTGATGTGCCGCTTCGCGATCGCACACCCCAATGTTTCCTTCTCACTCCTTTCCCAGGGACGCACATTGCTTCACACATCCGGCAACGACAAGCTGCGCGACGCCGTGTACGCCGCCTACGGTAAGGAGACCGCCGACAACCTGATCCCGGTTAACGCAGAGACGGAAGCCGTAACAATATCCGGTGTGATCGGCAAGCCGATCGCGGCAAGAAGCAACCGGAATCTTGAGCTGTGTTTCGTTAACGGAAGAGACATCAAGAGCACGATCATCACAAAGGCAATCGAGGACGCATATCAGGGCCATATGATGCAGCACCGATATCCGTTCACGGCGCTGACGCTCACAATCCGTCCCGAGACGATCGACGTCAACGTGCATCCCACGAAAAATGATGTCCGTTTCTCCGACCGTGATGCGATCTATATGGCAGTGTCCGATGCGATCAAGGCGGCTCTTCGAGGCTCAATCCTGATACCCGATGCAACGCTCGGACCGGAGATTGCGAAAGAGCCTGCAGCCGCGCTCCCGAGGCCGGCCGAAGTGTTTGAAACGAACCGAAGGATCACGGAGCGATACACGACGCCTGCGAACACGGAGCAGAACCATGCTCTTGCTGAGAGCAAAGCCGAATGCTATACGGATCAAAGCGAGAGTAAAGCGGAAACTTCGGTGACCGAAACATATACGCAGTACAGGTCCGTTTCCGCGGAAGAAGCATCCTCCGAACCGGATTCTCCGAAGCAGTCTATGACCATTAAAGTCTGCAATACGGAATCCGAAGCGACGGCCGATGTGCCTCTTGTTGAAAAGACAAACCAGACATTTTCCGCATCGGAAATGCTTCAGAAGGAGATCATCACCGGCGAGCAGATGTCGTTCATCACGAACAGGGAAGCGCCGGAATACCGCGTTGTCGGGCAGGTTTTCGACACATACTGGATCATTCAGCTCGAGCGTGAGATGCTTATGATTGACCAGCATGCAGCCCACGAAAAGATTAACTACGAAAGGCTTCTCAGGCAGGTAAAATCCGGGGAAGTGTTCACGCAGCAGATGTCCCCGCCTGCCGTGGTCACACTGACCATCCGCGAGGAGGAGACATACATAGAGAATCGTGAGTATTTTGAACAACTCGGCTTCGAGATCCGCGACCTCGGAGGCCGTGAGTACGGAATATTCGGAATTCCTACCGTGTTGTTCGACATCTCTCCGAAGGAGTATTTTGCGCAGACGCTTGACCGCCTGTCGGAGGGTGGAAGTAAAGAACCGCTGCTCCGCGTGCTTGAGCGCCTCGCTTCGATGTCGTGCAAGGCTGCGATCAAGGGCGGACAGACGATCTCGTTCCGCGAAGCCGATCATCTGATCGCCGAACTGTTGACGCTCGATGATCCGTATCAATGCCCTCACGGAAGACCGATCATCATCTCGATGAGCGAGTATGAGATCGAGAAGAAATTCAAGCGCATCGTATAGTAAAGGAGTCACATGGAACCGCTGATCATATTGTCGGGTCCGACCGCCGTCGGCAAAACCGAATTATCCCTTTCTCTTGCCGAAGCCATCGGAGGCGAGATCATCAGCGCGGACTCCATGCAGGTGTACCGCGGGATGGACATCGGAACCGCGAAGATTCCGTTTGAACAGCGGCGCGGAATACCGCATCATCTGATCGACATCCGAAATCCCGAGGAGCCTTGGGATGTTTCGCAGTTCACAACCGAAGCTAAACAAGCTGTTTCAGAGATACGTTCCAACGGCCGTATTCCGATTGTCGTCGGAGGAACCGGTTTTTACATTCAGGCGCTCATCAAAGATATTGCTTTTGACGAGGAACCGCGCGAGGACGGGTACCGCGCGATGCTGGAAGCGACAGACACCGAGGCACTGGTTTCGATGCTCCGTGCCGCCGACCCGAAGAGCGCGGAGAGCATTCCCGCAGGCAACCGCAAGCGGATGATCCGCGCGATCGAGTACGAACATTACCACGGAGAACCGATCTCGGCACTCAATGAGCGGCAGAGTGAGCTGCTTTCCCCGTACAATTATCTTTATTTTGCGCTGACGATGAACCGTGAGAAGCTTTACAAACGAATCGATGAGCGCGTTGATGCAATGATCACGGAAGGCCTGCCTTCGGAAGTTAAGAGACTTCTCGATGAGGGAGCACAGGCGGATTACGTTTCGATGCAGGGGCTCGGGTATCGTCAGATCCTTCCTTACCTGCGCGGAGAGTGCACGCTCGAGGATGCGTCAGCACGGATCAAATTAGAGACAAGACATTTTGCAAAGCGGCAGATGACCTGGCTTCGTCGAGAGAAGGACGTACTGTTCTTTGACAAGGACGAATTATCGGAAGATGAGATCCTTCGGAAAATGATATCACTCACAGAGGAGAAAGGAATTATCCAAACTTTATGAATCTTCAAAAGACATACGAGGCACTGGGGATCGACGAGGAGATTTTCCGACTCGGAGAGAAGACGGAAGCATTGCTCGCGGAACGTTTTGCGGAGTTTGACCGCAATGCAGAGCTGTGCCAGATGAAAGTCATCGCGGCGATGCAGAAGAACCGTGTGAGCACGGAGTGCTTTGAGACCTCCACGGGATACGGATATAACGACCTCGGCCGTGACACGCTCGAGTCTGTTTACGCGGATGTGTTTCACACCGAGAGCGCGCTTGTGAGATCGCAGATCACCTGCGGTACGCACGCACTGACGCTCGCGATGGCAGCCAACCTTCGCCCCGGCGACGAGATACTCTCCCCCGTGGGCAAGCCTTATGACACTCTCGAGCAGGTGATCGGCATCGTGCCTGCGCCCGGCTCGCTCAGCGAGTACGGCATCACTTACCGCCAGGTCGAGTTAAAATCTGACAACACCTTCGACTATGACGGGATCCGCGCGGCGATCAACGAGAGGACAAAGCTCATTGAGATACAGCGAAGCAAGGGTTATCTGACGAGACCGACATTTTCCGTAGCGCAGATCGGAGAGTTGATCTCATTCATCAAATCCGTCAAGCCCGATGTGATATGTATGGTCGACAACTGTTACGGCGAGTTTGTAGAGGACCTGGAGCCGTCCGATGTGGGCGCCGACCTTGTAGTCGGTTCCCTGATCAAGAATCCGGGCGGCGGACTCGCGCCTACCGGCGGATATATCGCGGGCAGGAAAGAGTATGTGGAACAGTGCGCATACCGCCTGACAAGCCCCGGACTCGGCCGTGAGGTCGGTGCTTCGCTCGGCGTATCGAGATCGATGTACCAGGGACTGTTCCTCGCACCGACTGTGGTCGCTTCCGCGCTCAAGGGCGCCGTGTTCGCGGCCAATCTGTACGAACCGCTCGGTTTTGCCTGTGTGCCCGGTGCAAACGAGGAGCGCCACGACATCATTCAGGCAATCACTCTGGGTTCGCCGGAGCGCGTCATCGCTTTCTGCCGAGGCATCCAGGCCGGAAGTCCGGTCGACAGCTATGTGGCTCCGGAGCCGTGGGCAATGCCCGGTTACCACTCGGAAGTCATTATGGCAGCCGGCACGTTCTACCAGGGCTCGTCGATCGAGCTCTCCGCAGACGGGCCGATCGAACCGCCGTACGCCGTGTATTTCCAGGGCGGTCTCACGTGGGCACACGTTAAATTCGGTATCCTGATGTCGATGCAGAGGCTGAAGGACGCCGGCCTTTTGCCCAACTTGTAAGAAACGCCGTTTTATGGTATAATATTATGCGATCCGCCCCCGGAGAAAGGGAAAGGATCGAGATATGAATCGAACAGATAATACGCACGCGGAAGTGATGATGCCGGACAGAAAAGCGACTCTGTACGGGATACGGACGCTCACGGATTCGGAGCTGCTCGCGCTGATCATACGTACCGGGAGAAAAGGGATGAGTGTTCTCGATCTCTCCGCAAGACTGATTGAGGAGTTCGGCGGCGGGATCGGCGGGATCGCAACCTGCGTTCCTGAGCACCTTCGCAACATCAAAGGCATCGGCGAAGCCACGATCATGCAGATCACGGCGATCGGTGAACTTTCGCGAAGAATTTGGAACAGCAACAGGGATCTCAAAGTTCCCTTAACGTCCTCCAGGGAAGTATACGAATTCTTCCGTGAGGACCTTCGATACGCCGGTACCGAGGAGGTCCATCTGGTCCTTCTCGACGTAAAATGCTGCCTGCTGCGGAGAGAAGTGCTCACCAAGGGCACGCTTCGAGCGTCACCGATCTCTCCGAGAGAGGTTTTTGAGACAGCTCTTCGCTACCGCGCGGCATCCTTCATCGTGCTTCACAACCATCCGAGCGGAGACTGTACGCCGAGCAAGGAGGATTCTTCGGTTACGGAGACACTCCGATCCCTCGGAAACGCGATGCAATTGCCTTTGCTTGACCACATCATCATCGGCGACCCAGGATATTATAGTTTTAAAGACGCTGGAACTCTCGGCTGAGAACATTGCCCGGCCGGGCTTCGGAGGAATCCATGACCAATAAACTGTACGGTATCGACTTCGGTACTTATGCGATCAAAATCTACCACTATCGCCAGGGAATCTGCTTTCACCAGAAGAGTGTGATCGCTTCCCGCGGTAAGGACCAGATCATCGCCATCGGCGAGGAAGCCTATGAGATGGTCGGCAAACAGCCGGAGTACATCGACATCGATTTTCCGATAAGAAACGGTGTCGTCGCGGACTACGACAAGATGCTTGCTCTGATCAACTGCATCGCAATGGATATGGCGAGAGCAGGAGACAAGATGAAGGGTGCAAGCTTCATCATCGCCGTGCCGACCGAAGTTACCGACGTCGAGAAGAAGACATTTTACGACATCATCGACTCTTCGATCATCCGTCCCAAGCGTATCCGCATCGTGGAAAAGCCTCTCGCGGACGCGCTCGGATGCGGCATTGCAATTGATGACAGCCACGGCTCACTGATGGTCAACATCGGTGCCGACACGACGGAGATCTCCGTGATCTCGCAGGGCGGTATCGTTCTGAGCCGTCTGTGCTCCTGCGGAGGAACCAGGTTTGACGAGGCCGTGATCGCCGCGGTCCGCCGCAAATACAACCTGATGATCGGGCCCCGCACTGCGGAGCAGGTCAAGATCGGCCTGATCGATCTCGCGTCAGACGGTTCCGGCGTGATGAAAGCTTACGGCAGAGATTATATGAGCGGTCTGCCGCGAGAGCGGGAGATCACCGCAGACCTTGTCAACAAGGCGGTAGCCGAACCGCTGGAGACCATTCTCGACGCGATCCTCTCCGTTCTGGAGCGTATTCCGCCGGAGATTTCCGCTGACGTATACCGCGGCGGTATCACGATCTCGGGCGCTTCATCCGCACTCGGAGGACTCGCGTACCACGTCTCGCAGTCCACCGGGCTCAAGGTAAACATTGCACCCAATGGTGCGACCAGCGTTGCTGACGGTCTCGGGCGTGTGATGGAGGACGAGAACTACGAGCACCTTGCAAAACCGCTCAAGAGAACTTACTACGAAAACGACTGACACCTGCATTTTCGCAACTCTGATATGAGGTAACGTGTATGAACAACCGGAAGAAACCGAACTACGGAGTGGAACCGAAGTACATCCTGATGCTCTGCGTCACGCTGTGCCTCGGTCTTATCCTGTTTTCATACCGTTTTCCGAAGGTTTTCGACCCCTTGCGAAGAGCGCTGAACACCTGCCTTGTCCCTATGCAGAAGGGAATTCACGTGGTGGGTGAGCAGATGGACGAAGTTGCTGTGAAATTCCGCGACATCGATGAGCTTCGCGCGGAAAATGAAGCCCTCCGGCGCGAGTTGACCGAGCTTCGCAACAAGAACGAGATGCTTGAGCAGGATCTCTATGATATGGAGCTTTACAAGCAGCTTCTCGAGCTCGACAAATCGTACCCGGAGTACACAAAGGTCGGAGCGAACATTCTCGCGCGCGACAGCAGCGGATTTTACGCGACATTCACGATTGACAAGGGAAGCAAGGACGGCATGAAGGTCAATATGAACGTGATCGCCGACAACGGACTCGTGGGCATCATCACGGATGTCGGGTCAAACTATTCGATCGTGCGTTCCATCATCGACGACGACAGCTCCGTCAGTGCGACCATTATGAAGACCGGCGACAGCTGCATCGTGCGCGGAAGCCTTTCCCTCCTTTCGAAGGGATACATCCAGGTGCGTGACCTCAAGGTTAACTCGCAGGCCAAAAACAACTATAAAGTATATACTTCGGAACTCAGTACCAAATACCTCCCCGGTCTTCTGATCGGATATCTCTCCAACATCACGACCGAAGCCGACGGTATGACAAAAGTGGCGTATCTGACCCCTGTGGTCGATTTTGAGCATCTTACCACGGTGCTCGTGATCACGCAATTGAAGGAGGCTGCGGTAACACCGCAGTAACCGGAGGAACACAATGCTCGCAGTATTGATCTTCACAATCGAAATCATCGTAAGTTACCTGCTGCAGAACACTGTTTTTGCGGCTCTTTCGATTGCGAATGCAGTGCCGGACCTTCTCATCATCGTCGCTGTCGCCGCGGGCTACCAGAACTCACGCCTCCGCGGTATGTCGGTTGGTTTCTTCTGCGGTTTGATCCTCGATGTGGGTAGCGGCGGTATACTCGGAAAATACGCACTTTTCTATATGATCATCGGCTATGTCAGCGGTCATTTCAACAAATACTACGTACAGCGGGACATTTTCTTCCCGCTCGGTTTGATCACGGTCTCGGAGTTTGCTCTGTGCACCGCGACATACATCTTCGGATTCCTGATCCGCGGCGACCTTAACCTGGTTGACCACGTGAAGTCCATTTTTATTCCGAAGATCCTCTATACGGTAGTCGTAGCGCTCGTATATTATCTGCTTCTTGACCTTTTGTACGAGCGAATACTGAACCGGAAAGCAGAGGACGAGTCCTTCCTCGCACCCGAGAGTATTCTCACGGAGGACAGTCCGAAACCCTTGTAACGAAAGCAGGCATCCATGAAAGACATTTCATTGAAGGATGACAACTCACAATCGTTGCTGTCAGACAGGTTGGTACCGATCTCACTGATCATGGTGATCGTGTGCGGCATCGTCATCGGCAGACTGTTTTTTATGCAGATGCTCGATGAGGAGAAGGCCAAAGTAAAGCAGGATACCACCTCCTACACAAAGACGATCCCCGTTCAATCGACCCGCGGCAATATCTATGATTGCAAGGGGGTCCTTTTGGCGTATAACGACCTGCAATACAACCTGGAAATGTTCAACTCCGCCTCGCTGTCCACAAACGACGAGAAGAATGAAGCCATTTACTCCCTGATCCAGCTGCTGCGCAGTTTCCACTACAAGCGGGAGTTTGATTTCTACATAAAACTGGACGAGAACGGCGATCCTTATTTCACGGTGTCCGATATGGCGCTTCTCCGCTTCAAGAAAAATGTATATTCACTGCGAAGCGTGAACGAACTCACCGACAAGCAGAAGGCCACGACCGCGCAGGAAGTGTTTGACTTTCTCAGGTACGGCAACGGGGCGGTGCGAATGTTCCAGATATCCGACAAGTACTCCAAGGAGGACGCACTGGAGATCATGGCGTATCGGTACCAGCTGTTCACGCTGTATCCGAGTTACACATCCTTCCGCATCGTGAGTGACATCAGCGATGAGGCACGCATCAGTTTCTACGAGAACACAACCAAGATACCGGGCATCGAGATCACCAAGTCGACGAAGCGCATATACAACAACGCGGAATATTATGCACACATCATCGGTTACATCGGTCTCATCAACGCGGAGGAGCTCACGGAGTTCCGTGAAACCAGCACAAAGTACTCGGAATCGAGTATCGTCGGCAAGCTCGGTATTGAGAAGACCTGCGAGTCCTACCTGTCCGGCATCGACGGGGAGGCGACGATCGTGATCAACGAGCTTGGGCAGGTTGTCTCCAAGACCGTGACAACGGAGCCGATCGCAGGCAACGACCTGTATCTGACCCTGGACAGCGAACTGCAGATCTGCGGTTACAACATACTGAAGAGAAACATTGCGGCAATCCTTCTCAACGCGATCGTGCCCAATATGGACTACGGTTCCCGTGGTGAGAACGCATCCGACATCAAAATACCGATCTATGAGGTGTACTACGCGCTGATCAACAACCATGTGATCAACACCGCCCATTTCACGGCGGATGACGCAACCGAGCTGGAAACGAAAGTGTACGAGATGTACTGCACCGAGGAGGAGAAGATCTGGAACCGACTTCTCGAGCTTCTCGACGCCAAGAACACTGTCACCAACCACGCCGCAGGAGCGACGATGGAAGAGTACCTTCAGTTCCTGTACTCAAAGCTCGGCCCTTCGGGCTGGGATGTTCTCAACACCTCCGCGATCGACCAGAAGGACGAGCAATATATCAACTATACGGAGGATAAACTGAGCCTCAGCAAATTCCTGCAGTATTCGATCACGCAGGGCTGGGTCAAGCTGGACCGCCTCAACATCGGTTCCGAGTACTATGACACAAACGAGCTCTATCAGTACCTGTACGAGTACATCGTGAATCATCTTCGCGACGACTCCGAGTACCAAAGCAAGATTTACCGCACACTCGTATTTAATTACACGCTCAAGGGGCGCGATCTGTCACTTCTTTTGTTCGACCAGGGCGTGCTTAAGGAAGACCCGGATACCTACCGGCTTCTCAAGAACGGAAGCCTCACGGCGTACAACTTCATCACACGTAAGATCAAGCTGCTCGAGATCACGCCGGCAATGCTTGCGCTCGAGCCATGCAGCGGCTCGATCATCCTGACAGACCCGAACACAGGCCTTGTTAAATGCCTCGTTTCCTATCCAAGTTACGACAACAACTATCTGACCAACTCGGTCAATATTGAATACTACAACAAGCTTCTCGCCGACAAATCCTATCCCATGGTTTGCCGCGCGACTACCTCACGTACCACGACCGGTTCGACCTTCAAGCCTCTGATGGCGATCGCAGGCCTCACCGAGGGTGTCATCTCGGTCGGCGGCAGCATCCAGGACGAGGGTATCTTCGAGAAGGTCGATCCTTCTCCGAGATGCTGGGCATACCCGGGCAACCATGGTGCGGAGACCGTTGTGGACGCGATCCGCGATTCGTGCAACTATTTCTTCTATGAAGTAGGTTACCGTCTCTCCGTCAATGAGAAGGATGAGTATATTGACGCCAAGGGCATCAAGACGATCCGCCAATACGCGTCCCTGTTTGGTCTGAATGAGCGTTCCGGTGTGGAGATGTCGGAAAATATGCCCGCCATCTCCGACAAGGATGCCGTGCGTACCGCGATCGGGTATTACCACAGCTTGGCACCGATCCAGATCAGCCGCTATCTGACGACGCTGGCAAACAACGGTACCTGCTATAACCTCACGCTGATCGACCGGGTTATGGCTCCGAACGGCGAGCTGATGCTCCGCAATGCCGCGGAGATCCGCAACACGATCGATATGGTAAACGATTCCTCTTGGGATGCCGTCAAGCTCGGCATGTACCGCGTGGTCAACTGGGACCGTTCGTCGCTCCGCAAGATTTTCAGCAACCTGAACATCAAGATCGCGGGCAAGACCGGTACGGCGCAGGTGAGTCTGAACCATCCGAATAATGCGCTGTTCATCTCGTTCGCTCCGTACTCGAGCCCGGAAGTCTGCCTTACCGTTGTTATCCCGAACGGTTATGCATCGTCCAACGCCGCATACGTCGCGCGTGAGTTCTACGGACTCTATTTTGAGGGAGAAAACAAGGAAGTTCTTCTGAGCGGCAATGTCATCGCGGGTACCATCCTCGATGTCGGCTACACAGACTGATGCAAATAAAGGAGAAATTACTATGAAATCGGACAATTCCGTTATGGTGAAAGGATACAAGGACGGAATTCTTCTCGTCCTGGATGACGCGCTTCCCTTCGAGGACCTTCTTGAGAGGATCCGCAGCAAATTTGCCGATTCCGCGAAGTTCCTCGGCTCGGCCAAACTGGCGCTGACATTTTCCGGAAGAAAGCTGAGCGTGCCGGAGCAGAAGGATGTGCTTCGCGTCATCTCGGAGGTCAGTGACCTGGAGATCATCTGCGTGTTCGACAACGACGAACCGGTGCAGGATATGATGAAGCGCACCGTAGATTCCGTGATCAGCAGCCTGTCCAACCAGACCGGCAAATTCTTCCATGGTTCCGTAGAGAGCGGTTCGCACATTGAGACGGAGAACTCCATGGTCGTCATCGGCAACATCGAGCGCGGCGGCAGCGTGTCCTGCGGAGGAAACCTGGTCGTGCTCGGCTGCATACAGGGGTCCGCGACCGCCGGCACCAACGGAAACCGCGAGGCGCTGATCTACGCGTCCTCAATCGATGCGGAGCATCTGCAGATCGTCAAGACGGTCTATGATGCGGGTTCATTAGACCCGAAATCAGAGAAGAAGCGTTTGAAGGCGGAGAGCAAGGCGCATCTGGACCGGGCCGCACGTCTCGTAACGCTTCACGGCGATGAGATCACGATCACCGCGGTAGACGAAAACACTTTACGTTTCGACGGAGACCTTAGCGTATAACACAGCAGGAGAGCAGGAATGTTTAAGAAAAAAGGGTATTCGATATCCAACTACAGTTTCTCTGTAGTTTTCATCATTCTGTCGCTGCTCGGCATCAGCTGCTTTGTATTGTATCTGCTCCAGGATGAGGAAAATCTTGTCCTGAAACAGCTGCTCGGCGGCATGCTGGGTTTGTTTGCGATGGTTGTGGTGTCGCTGATCGATTATCATTTCATCTGCAAAATGTTCATTCCGCTGTACCTTTTCAATCTGATGCTCCTGCTGATCTGCAAATTTGTGGACTACAGTCAGTTCCGCTACATATACGGATGGCGCCATATGAAAGCGAGACGCTGGCTCAAGATCGGCGGCACCGGCGAGGCGGGAAGCGGCTTTGAGTTCATGCCGTCCGAGATCACCAAGATCGTTTTGATCATATTTACCGCAAAACTGTTGTGCCTTCTCGAGCATAAACTGAACACCTTCGTAGGTCTGATGATCAGCGCTGTGCTGATCGGTCTGCCGATCTTTATCATATTCGATCAGCCGGACCTTTCCACGAGTATCGTTCTCACGGCGACCTTCCTGTGCATGCTTTTCATCGCCGGTCTTTCCTACAAGGTCTTTATGTGGGGACTGCTGATCGGCGTGCCACTGCTGACGGGATTGTTCTGGTACGCCCAACAGGATTATCAGATACTCTTTGAAGAATGGCAGCAGAAGAGAATCCTTTCCCTTCTCCATCCGCAGGAGTACCAGGATCTGATGTACCAGCAGAACAATGCAGGTGCGGCGATCTCCTCCGGAGGAATGTTCGGAAAATTCATCGTCGGCGACACCGGCAAGCGGCTCTCGGACTCGGTTCCCGTCGTGGAGAGTGACTTTATCTTCAGCGCGATCGGAGAGGAGTTCGGCTTCTTCGGATGCGCCGTTGTCATTGTGATCTTCGCCCTCTTCGTGTTCTTCAGCTTCCGGATCGCGAGAAGAGCGAAGGACCGTCTCGGGTATATGCTCGCCTCCGGCGTGGCGATCACGATCTCGCTTCAGGCGATCGTTAACATCGGCGTCGTGCTTTCCCTACTGCCGAACACCGGAATTCCGCTTCCCTTCGTCAGCATGGGTCTGAGTGCCCTGATCACCAACATAGCAACTGTGGGGTTGCTTTTGAACATCGGACTGCAAAATAAGGACGTCGAGATTGACGACCGGTATGAGTTTGAAAAAGAACTGCTGGACGAGATGAACTGATCCGGCAGAGTACAATAACCAGTCATTCGGAGGTTTTGTCCACTATGTTTTCTACGATTTCTTCGAGGAGATCCCGCTCCGTCATCGCACTTTTGCTCACGGTAGCGATCCTTGCCACAGTTCTGTGCGGATGCGGTGACAGCAAGGAAGCCACGGAGCTGATGGGCAGCTATGCGGCTTCGGACAATGTCATCAACTACGATGTCGGCGCGATGCAGGATGCTTCGTTTGCGCCCATGCTTTCCCAGTGGTTTATATGCGATATCACCGAGGATATGATGGACCGGGATTACGTTTTTGATCCGGAAAATCCGAAACTCGACAAATGCGCCGCATTTGTCATCAACCGAAGCACAAACGAGTTGCTGTTCGGCTACAATATGCTGAAGGAGCTGTATCCCGCCAGCATCACCAAGCTGCTTACAACACTGGTAGTCCTGCGGGAATGTGATCTCAAAGAGACCGTTACCATCGACAGCGAGGTCGCCGCGATGAAGCGCGGTTCCGTCGCCGAGCTCAACGAGGGCGATGTGCTTACCGTCTACAATCTTCTCGTTCTCCTGCTGACATCCTCCGCAAACAATGCCGCGATGGCGCTCGCTCGCTACGTTGCAGGCACAGAGGAGGAATTCGTTGAGAAGATGAACCGGGTGATGGACGACCTCGGTGTCAACAGCACAAACTTTTTAAATGCCAGCGGACTTCATCTTGCCAAGCATATGACGACCGCATACGATATGTACATCGTATACCAGGAGTGCACGATGTACCGTGAGTTCCGCGACATTATGAAGCTCACGGAAGGAGAGTACGATTACACCAACGCCAAAGGTGAGAGAGGGCTCCGCCCTTATTTTACGACAAACTGCTTCAAGGCTTCCAAGGAGCGTGAGAAGACCAAGAACAGCAAGACGTATCCTTTGCCGGAGGGCTTCAAGGTGCTCGGCGGCAAGACCGGTACGACGGACTACGCAGGCTATTGCCTGATCCTGCATGTGGCCGATTCCGAGGGCACGGAATACATCGTCGGAGCGTTTCACTGCGCTACGGAGGAGAAGCTTTACACGAAGCTTTACGACCTGATTGAAGAGTACTGTCATTCCTGACCGAAAAGCGTAAGATTATTCGTCATACGACTCGTGATAAATTCGTTAATTTTCGGAAATACAGTTGTCATTTTCCGCTCTGTGTAATATACTGTAAACAAGCGAACGGAAGGTATTGCGATCGCTTATCACATCCTTAAGGAGGTAGCAATATGGTACAGATCATCGCCGGTGAGAAAGGAAAGGGTAAGACCAAAATTCTGCTTGATAAGGTGAACTCGGATGTTATGACTTCGAAGGGCACCATCGTTTATCTTGATAAAAGCAACAAGCATATGTATGAACTCAACAACAGGATCCGCCTGATCAATGTCAACGACTATTGCATCGAGTGCGCATCCGAGTTTGTCGGATTCATCTGCGGCATCATTTCACAGGACCACGACCTCGACAAGATCTATCTTGACAGTTTTCTGAAGGTCGCCTGCCTGAGCGTGGACGATATCGAGCGCGTCATCACGAAGCTTGATATGGTTTCCGTTAAGTTCAATGTCGACATCATCATCAGCCTTTCCGCTAACGCGGAGACGCTCACGGAAGCAGTTCGCTCCAAAGTGATCGTGGCTCTTTGATCCTGAACTTTTGAAACAATGAGAGGGGACCATCGAGAGATGGTCCCTGATTTGTGAAAGGCACAGCTGTTTCCCGGGAATAGTTAAGGAAAGGAGGAACTATCTTATGGCCACGAAGAAAATACGTGAGAGAAGCGTCAAGAGAAGGACCATCAACATCGGCTTCGTCATATTTGTGTTTCTTTTCGGCTACATTGTGATATCATTCCTTCTTTCCCTGCGCAAGCCGCAACCGAGCATCTATGAGGTGCAGAAGATTTCCCTTGCAACCAACAACCTGGCAAGGGCTGTCGTGATCCGAGAGGAACAGAACGTTCTCACGGAATCCTCCGGATATGTCAACTTCTACTTGAAGAACGGTACCCGTGTCTCGAAGAACGAAGCCGTCTTCTCCATCGACGACAGCCGGAATCTCCGCGACGCACAGAAAGACAAGCTGAACTATACGCTTTCCGAGGAGGACATCCACGACATCAAGGAGAGCATTTCCTCACACGCGCGCAGTTACGATCCAGGAGATTTCTCCAACATTCAGGATCTCCGCACGGATATGCAGACGCGCATCGTCAACATTATCGATATGTATCGGCTTGAGAACCTCTCCAAGATTTCCGAGGGCTCCGGGTCCGGTGCTCTGAAACTTTGCAAGGCTCCCGATGCCGGCATCGTTTCGTTCTTCACCGATTCCCTTGACGGTATCACGGCAGACGAGGTTGACGCAAGCACCTTCGACGATTCCAAGTATACGAGCAGTACGCTGTTCTCGTCGGAACTCAGGGAGGCCGATACGACTGCGTACAAACTGATCACCAATGAATCGTGGTCGCTCGTACTGAAGCTCAGCGAGGAGCAGTTCCTCGCACTCGGCGATTCCAAGGAGCTTTCCTTCACGATCACCGACGATAACCTGAGCCTCACGTCCGCAGCTTCCATATATAAGAAGGGCGATGCTTATTTTGCGCGCATCAATCTCAATAAGTACCTGATCCGCTATATCAACAAGCGTTTCCTCGTTGTTTCGATTGATATGAGACAATCCGAAGGACTGAAGATCCCGCGCAAAGCCATCATCGAAAAGTACTTCTACGTAGTTCCGAAACAGTACATCGTCTACACACAAGGCAAGACCGGTATCACGGTCTACGAGATGGACGAGAACAACGAGCCGACGTACCAGTTCTATGAGACAGAAGTATATTATTTCGACGATGAGTACGCGTATATCGACGACAGTGTCATTCAGAAGCACGGACAGTTCATCATCATACCTCATACAATGAACCAATACCAGCTGTCGACACAGAAGAAGCTCGAGGGCGTGTACTGTATTAACAAGGGTTATGCGCAATTCCGAATGATTTCGAGACTTTACGAGGGCGAGGACTACATCATCGTCAAATCCGGCGTCGACCGAAGCATCAGCGTGTATGACTTCATCTGGGAGGACGCAGAGACGCTCTCCGAGGATCAGTTGATCACGAGATAAACCATTTTACGGAGGCATTTACACAATGGTTACCGATAATCTGCTGCAAATCCGTTCACGCATTGCAGCCGCCTGCGAAAGGTCAGGCCGGCCGCAGGAAAGTGTCCGTCTGATTGCAGTAAGCAAAACCAAACCCTCGGAGATGATCCGCGAGGCATATTCCGCAGGACAGACCGAGTTCGGTGAGAACAAAGTGCAGGAGATGTGCGCTAAGGCCGAGGAGTTAAAAGACCTTTCCATCACCTGGCATCTGATCGGTCATCTTCAGAAAAACAAGGTGCGCAAGGCAGTTGCAGTCGCGGCGATGATCCATTCCGTCGACACTTTGGAACTTGCCGCCGAGATCCAGAAAGAGGCTGCCCGGATCAACAAGATCCAGGACATTCTCCTCGAGGTCAATGTAGCGGACGAGGAGAGCAAATTCGGGCTTCGGCCGGATGAAGTGCCGGCCGTAGTCAATACGATCCTGGATTATCCGAATATCCGTCTGTGCGGCCTTATGACCGTAGCGCCGTACACAGAGAACCCCGAGGAGAACCGGGTATATTTTCAACAATTGAAGAAATTAGCAGTTGACATACCGTCGAAAAATAATGATAATGTATCTGTATATGGTCTTTCCATGGGGATGAGCAATGATTTTGAGATTGCTGTGGAAGAAGGTGCCACCATGGTCCGTGTCGGTTCGCTGATCTTCGGTGAACGACACTATGAAGATAAGTAGGAAGGGAGATAACAAAGATGGGGATCTTTAAGAAATTTACGACCTGGCTCAACGGCGACGATGATGACGACGAAGAGTTGGAAGACGAATATGACGACGCCGAATATGAGGACGATGAGTACGAGGAGGAAAACAAACCCTCTTTGTTTGCTCGTTTAAAGGCTAGGTTTTTCCCCAATCGTTCCGACGACGAGGAAGATGATGACGACGAAGCTGCTCCGGAGGAGATTGCTCAGGAACCCGCAAGATCGAACCTTGCGGCCAAGAATACGCTTCTCACTGCCGGCACTTACAGCGATGTGCGCCGTTCCGAGACGAACTACGCCAACACGGTAAACCGTCAGGCTGCTGCTTCGAGCCAGTTCTCAAGGCCCGCTGCTTCGTCCATTTCCAATGCGACGCTCGGTCAGCCCGGCTATCCGCAGAAAGCTCCGCTGGCTCCTACGAAGGAGCGTACCGCGGCTTTGAATCCTACTGCCAATGTGCCGCAGAAGCAGTTCTCCGTTATGAAGCCCACAAGTTTTGAGGATTCCTCAAGCATCGTCGATGTGCTTCGCAACGGCAAGGCGATCATCGTTAATTTCGAGGGCGGCAGCCCTGCGCTTTCCCAGCGTATTATGGACTTTGTGTGCGGTTGTATCTATACGATCGACGGCCAGATCCTTCAGATCTCCGGTTACATTTTTATCGTTGCACCGAAGGACATGGACATTACCGGCGATTACACCGCATTCCTTCAGCAGGATTCCTTCGGCGTTCCTACATTTCGCCAGTAATCAACAGCGAAAGAGGATGAATCAAAGTGTCTAAGTCAAACAACCAAGAGTTGACACCGATGCGGAAGATCTTCTATACTTGGATCCCCGTGTTGATCGTCATAATCGATCTTGCCACAAAATACTGGGCCCAAAATTGGCTCCAGAAACAACCGAACAAAAAGATTCCCGTGATCGGAGAGGGTGTGACATTCACTTATCTCGAGAACCGCGGAGCGGCCTGGGGAATGATGCAGGGCAAGATTGATTTCTTCGTTATTCTGACTGCCGTATTGATCGTTTTGTTTCTCGTATTGATTGCGAGAACGCCCTCACAGCTTCGCTACAGGCCGATTTTGGTCACATTCCTGATGTTGGTAGGGGGAGCGTTCGGAAACCTTTACGATCGCATATTCCGGGGCTATGTCGTTGATTTCATCAGCTTTGATATTATCCGTTTCCCGGTGTTCAATGTTGCAGACATTTTTGTCACCTGTTCGTTCGCGTTGCTGATCTATCTGATCCTGTTCAAATACAGTGAGCAGGACCTGTATTTCATACCGCTGTTCGGTTCCAAAAAGGACAAGAAGGATCAATAAGCATAATTAATTCGTGCCCCTTAAATCCGTTGGGTTTAGGGGGTACTTGCTAATATGGAGTTATATCTATGGAGACCAAACGCTTCACAATTGACGATGAGACTGCCGGACGTCGAATTGATGCCTTGATCGCATCACGCATCCCGGAGCTGACCCGCAACCACGTGCAGAAGTTACTGGAACAGGGGCTTGTCTCCTGCAACGGAGCAGTTGTTTCCAAGGGCAGTCTGAAGTTGAAAGTATGGGACGAAGTCTCTGTGCAGATTCCGGAACCGGAAGCAATGTCTGTGGATCCTCAGAGCATCCCTCTGGACATCGTATACGAGGATGAAGATCTTTTGATCGTTAACAAGCCGAAAGGAATGGTTGTACACCCTGCTCCGGGCCACAGCGAGGGCACATTGGTCAACGCATTGCTGCATCATTGCGGAGAACAGCTTTCGGGCATCAACGGTGTGGCAAGACCGGGCATTGTACACCGCATCGACCGAGACACTACCGGCCTTTTAGTGGTATGTAAAAACGATGCTGCACACATTTCCCTTTCCAAACAATTGTCGGATCACAGCATAACCAGAGTTTACGAATGCATCACAGAAGGTGTGATCAAGGAAGACGGCGTAATTGACGCGCCGATCGCACGCAATCCTTCCGACCGAAAGAAGATGGCCATCGTTGCCGGCGGCAGAAGAGCGGTGACGCATTATCACGTCAGGGAAATCCTCAAAAACAAGTATAGTTATATCGAGTGCAGACTGGAGACCGGACGAACGCATCAGATCCGTGTGCATATGTCGAGCATACACCATCCTCTGCTGGGAGATACCGTGTATGGAAGAGCAAAGCAGCCTTTTGCAACAGAAGGGCAGGTGTTACACGCAGGCGTTCTCGGTTTTCTTCACCCGAGAACCGGACAATATATGGAATTTTCCGCACCGATCCCGAAATACTTCGAAGAACTTCTGGAGAAACTGCGCGGCTGACAGACGAAGCCGGAGGAATGATCAATGGCATATCTATCGAGAGACATATTATCATCCGTACTTCAATTCATGAATTCTCCGAAAGCGTCCGGTTCCCGTATTGCGGTACTGAGCGGGCCGCCCTGCATCGGAAAATCGACACTTTTGAAGATGATCGCAGAGCAGAAAGGGACCGGCTATATACTCGCCGACCTGACAACCGACAGGGAATTGTATTCCGTTGTCTCAGATGCTTTAAACAAAAGCGCAGACTCCCTTTTTAACGAGTTGTGCGGATTCTTCGGTTTGAACGGATCAGTATTATCGAAAACACTTTTACTCTTTGACGGTCTTGAAAGCCTCGGCGTTAAGGCCAGTAAACTTCTTACTGTTAAGCTTCCCGAAGCCTGTGTTCTTGCAACGGATAACAATAATATTTTGGCTTCGGATTCCGGCTTGGAAACGCAGTTCAACATATCAGTCCGGATTTTCCGGGTACATACGATGTCGTTTTCCGAGTTCCTTGCAGCTACCGGGCGCGGAGAATACCGTGATATCATCCGAGCGAAAGTAAGGGAAAACAAGCCGGTTCCCGACATTCTCAAAGAAGTGATGGAAGAGGAGTACTGGAATTATCTTTTGGTCGGCGGTTATCCTCAGGCCGTAATTCAATTCAACAGCAACCGAAATGACATATCCGGGATTCGAAACATACACCGTCAGATCTTTTCTACGATAGTACAATCCATATATGAAGCTGTTTCCTGCGATTCCGCAAACATCCGTGCAGCCAGGATTGAACAGATTCTCAACTACAGTAGAACAAACAGTGAAATGCTACCGGTTTTTCGACCCGGAACCATCCGCAGAGGTCTTACGAACAGTGACTTTAATGATGAGATGCAATACCTGATCGGATACGGTCTTCTTGTTCCTACCGCGAGTGATGTCAATACCGGATATGTTATTGCAGACAACGGGCTTCAACGGTATATCGCCAATGATTATGATGTGTTTTACCGCGCAGATCAGGAGACGCTGCCCGGTCACATAATGTTGCAGGGAATGTACGTTGCCTGCAGCACGAATGATATGAAAGCCGTTTATACAGCCAATCGGCGAGGGACCGAGATTGCACTCAGCATCAACGACATAAACGTGTGCTTTATAACCGGCGGTAGAAGACGCAAAAGCACTGTGAAACAAGACATTTCTACAACCAAAGAAGAATCGGATTTTTATAATATAATTAATTATACCGAATCCCGAAAAAGCGGCAACCACAGCATATTGTGGTACGAATTGGATGAGACACTAAAATGGAAAAAAAGCCAGATTTGATTTCAGATTGCTTATTGACAACATAATTCTATAATAGTAGAATTATCAATGCACAGTATTTACGGCATATCCAAAAGGGTCATTCCGTTCGCGCTGCGAAATCGATGCCGGCTCTGCAATTTTGACTGTACTACAAGTTGAGAATTACGGATGCAAGTGGAGATAGGTAACAATGGGTGAAATCAGACTGCATGAGGGTGAATTGAATGTCATGGAATTGCTTTGGTCGAACCAGAGCCTTTCCGCGAAGGACATTGCAAAGATCATCAAGGATTACATCGGCTGGGAGAAAAATACCACGTATACTGTAATCAAGCGTTTGATCGACAAAGGCGCCATTGTGCGTGAAGAACCCGGATTTATCTGCAAGGCAGTTGTCACCAAGGCTGAAATACAAAAGATCGAAACCAAGGTTTTGTTTGACAAATTGTTCGGCGGTGACATTTCGAATTTCTTCAAAGAGTACCTGGCAAACGAAAAGCTCGGTGCCGAAGAGATCCGGGAATTGCGAAAGATCGTAGATACACAGTACCGAAAACTGTTTTGATTTTAAGATATTCAAAGGAATATGCGCCCGAAGAGAAGTCTTTCGGGCGTTATTTCGAAAAGCATATTATTTCGCTAAACGCAGGTTTTACGAAATAATATGCCCGTAATTTGCCGTTCTTGCACTGTAGAACCCACTTCGGAGGAGAATCCAAAATGGCTTCAAACGAATCCTATCACAAGCAAGTTGCAAAAAAGAACGAATTGAAGCTGAGGGAATTACGCAGTTCCCTTCCTTCGTTCTGTGATCGTTTCTTCCGCGGCATTGAACCGACCACCGCTTCACGAACAAGGATTGCATACGCGATTGACCTTAAAGTTTTCTTCAATTATGTTCAAACACAGATTGATCGTTTCAAATCACGCAACATATATACATCCGATATAACTCTTCTTGATGAGATCAATTGTTATGACATTGAGAATTATCTCGATTATCTTAAGGTTTATACTAACGAGGAAGGAATCACACTGACCAACGACGAAAACGGTCTGAAGCGCAAGCTTTCCGCCGTACGTTCAATGTATCGATATTTTTATTATCACCACGAAGTATCCGGCAATCCTGCTTCACAGGTCGCCGTTCCGAAGATCCATGAAAAAGCTATCATTCGTCTCGATGAAAATGAAACCGCTGAATTGCTTGACACCGTTGAGTACGGTTTAGGCGGTTCCGAACATCAACAGGTATTTCATGAGAAAAACAAAGAACGAGATCTTGCAATGATCACACTGTTACTCGGTACGGGAATCCGTATTTCTGAATGCATCGGATTGGATCTCGCGGATATTGATTTTGATAACGACCGGATCAAAGTGACTCGGAAAGGCGGTAACGAAGCATATGTATACTTCGGATCCGAAGTCAGAGAGGCACTTATGGACTACTATGGTAAGCGCTCCTCTCTCACTGCCGCTGCAGGCCACGAGAACGCGTTATTTCTATCGAATCGCCTCACCCGTATGACAGTGCGAAATGCTGAAGTTCTCGTTAAGAAATACGCAAAATCAGCAGTCGCACTCAAGAAGATCACTCCGCACAAGCTTCGCAGCACATACGGAACTCAGCTTTACAAAGAGACCGGTGATATCTACCTTGTGGCGGATGTACTCGGTCACAAAGACGTCAACACTACCAGGCGTCATTATGCAGCGATCGAGGAAGAACGCCGCAGATCCGCCAAGGACAAAGTGCATCTGCGCAAGGAGGATTAAACCGTCAGTGCGTTGGTTATGCGAGTCCTTCGATTGACGATCTTGTTAATGTTCTTAATAATGGAACGGTAAAGTTCCGTTGCTTCATTCAATTCGTTTTCACTCAAAGCATCGTTACTGAACGATGCTTTTTCTACTGCATCAATATATCGTTCAGCGTCAGTATTCGCAACACCGATCGTCATGACAAGATAATTCCTCATTCGATTGTGATAAATGTTGTTCTCCGAAGCAAAACCGGCTTTCTTCAACAGCTTCGTCAAAGCCATATACTGGTATACGATGCGCTTGTTGTCTTTTTTATGATAAAGACGGTATTTTCTCCTGACGAAGAAAAACGCCATTAAAGCCGCAAATCCGAATACCGCAAAAAGAACGGCTCCCAGGGCATACGGAGCAGCCGCACGGAACTGCCGGGAAACGTTGTCAACCGGAGAATTATTCGACTCTTCGGACCCGAAGAAATCACGGAAGCGCTCCCAGAAGGAACCGCTCTCCACGGACTCTGCCATATCCGCCACGGTGAACTCAACCGGTACCCAGCCAAAGCCGTCATAATAAACTTCAACCCACGCATGCGCATCAGCACCTCTCGCGTGAAGCTTCATCAGACTCGGTTCCTCGTCACCTTCCACGGTTCCGTTATACCCCTGATACCATTCATTAACATCAACATTATCGATAGTTTCGACCTCAGTAGCGTCGTTAAACTGAATGAAATAGCCTTCCACATAACGAGCAGGAATTCCCTTCGCACGAAGGAGCATCGCCGCAGCCGTCGCAAAATGTGCACAGAAACCGCTCTTTTGTTCATTCAGGAAATAGGTGACAAAATCCCTCTTGTTCGGCGTGACCCCGGGACTCAGAGTATAATTGAAATCACGTTCAAAATAATCCTGGATCTGAAGGATCACATCCTCGCGCTCAATGCCGGGTATATTGGTATCACATATCTTATTCAGGTCGTCACGAATCTTGGAGGGAATATAAAGATAGTTCTCATATACAAAATCCCGGTACAATTTTTCAATGAAATTCTCAGGCAACTCAATTTCTTTATTGTCAAGCTGCTCCCTTATGTTGGCCATCGGATAATAAGTATGTTTCAGTTCCATATTCCGGGTTCTGATATCATACAACATATAATCCCCGTAATCTGCCAGAGAATTGAGGTTGACCTGTGCGTCGTCAGAATAATCCACTGCGGAAAAATACGGTGTGTAACGATAACTGTCCTGAGAATCAATATTGATCACAGTCATCACAGCCTTGGCACTGTAGGAATTCAGCGCAGAGTCATACAACTTGCTCATCGCGTTGCTCTCAAGATTTACCACAAGTTCGGAATCTCTAAGGCTGTAATATCTTGTAAGCAGGCGTTTCTTGTCAGCAATGCGACGCCAGCGATTATCCTCGTAATAATCGCCGATGTATCCTCGCAGATAAATTCCCTCCACATTATCGGGAACCATTTTGATCTCCAGTTGTGGTTCAAAAGTCAATACGACTTCGCGAATGCCGCCCAACTGTCCTTCATTCAAACCGCCGTTCGCGGAATACTGGTTGAAGAATCCCATCAAGCCGTTCAGTGCAAATTCCCGGACTATACGATCCGTACCTTTCTTCCAAGTGCTGTAATTGCTCTTCATATACTTCGGCGCAAAGCCTACAAGAAGCCCACCGATCAACACTACTGACACAAGGAACAACACAGAAAATGAAGTAAGATTGGTAACCGCTTTACGGAATCGTCTTGAGTCATGGTATACACTCTCCCCTTTGACCCTCAGATCCGGCGCTATTCCTCGGTATGGCATATAGAACCTTCCGCTCTTTCGCAACAAACAAACCCCGAGGAATCCCAGCAGCATCATTCCGAGATAAAAATAGTTGATCTTGTCATCGAAATATGCGCAGATCTGCACTACCGGATAAAGCAGAAGGAACGTGAGCAAAGGACTCATATAACCGGAGATTGCCGAGTTATAGAAACATACGGAAAGGCATGAGATCAACAGCATACAACATGTGACCGTGATCCTCCGATCCTTGATCATTTCGTTGTACTCACGGACACCGTTTAAGTTGAGTTTGTCATCGATAATTTTAAGGGCTGCATTCAGCACGGCATTCATACCGCTGTTCGCATACCAGTACAGAAAATATGCCATAAGGCATATCATCACAAAGAAAAGAATGTATCCGACATTGAAAACGATTCGATTGTAATAAAACATTCCCGCAGCTACGGAAATAAACAGAATGAACAGAAACAGTACGATCTTCATGGACGGAAGATCAAAGCTGGTAAGGAAAAGGCCTGCCGATCCGAAAGCGCATAAAAAGATCAGTATCCCCTTTACAAGGCAGATTAACGCGCGTTCCTTAGAGGTGAGTCTGGTATATTCAAACTCCATCGAAACGCCGTATTTCGCGCCGTATATAGCGGAAAACTCGTGTATCTGTTTCTCCTTTTTCTTAAAGATACTCAATTCGGCTTAACCCTTCCGTTATTATCAAATTGCATACAAGCGAACCAGATTATTCAGATTGATCAGCTGCACGGACTGATCCTTCATAGGGAAAGGCTGAGAAGTAAGAACCATAACATGTCTCATTCCCTCGGGTATCATGGAAAGCAACTGAAATGCCGTGCGATTATTTCTGCGTGTCTGTGAGTAATACATTGTCATCAATGCTTCCGTGACCTTTTCCTCGGAATCTACGGATATCTTCTCGATCATTGTATTCTGTTCCGAATACCAGCTGTAAGAGAACAGAATGCCTTTGCGCGACAAGAACAATCCCAGTGAGAACATAAGATCGTAGTACGCATCCATCTGATGGTTGTCAGAATAATCGTTGCACAGAAAGATTTCAAAGGATTCTCCGATCACGTCGGAAAACTCTTTCGCCATCAGGTCACGCTGCTTAGCACTCAGTTTCCAATGAATCTGCTGCGGCCTGTCACCGAGCCGATATTCTCTGATCTCGAAAATCTCGGACGGATCGGAGCCTTTCGCAAATCTCTCATATAACGCTTCTTCGTTGGGAGCTCCGCCGGAACCGCTGATCGACTCATCGATATCGATCTCAAGCGGCAGAACGATCAACTCAGCAGACTTATTCACACGGATTGTTTTGGAAACAAAGCCAAAGAGATCACTCAGCACGACTTTATTCAGACTGATCAGATAGTTTCCGCAGTTCATCAGACGGAACGGTATCTCATAACGCAACTGTTCCTTCGGTGCTATATACAGATCATAATAGTGCTCCACATCATTCGGGTTCAGGTTGTTAGACACACTGCAAGAGAAAACTGCGTGAGTCATCGGATACAAAGAATGATTGTCCGCTTTCAGAAAGAAAGACGTATTCTCCTCTCTGTTCAACACTCCGGATTTCGAATCCACAGAAAAACGTATCTTGATGCAGCTGATAAAGAAGAATATCACCGAAAGAACAGGCGCGATGATCAACGCAAACATAATCAGCAGGAATGCCGGATGATTATTGAACATATAAAGAAAAATCACCAGGGCAAGAAAGATGAAATATCTTATGTAAGCCAGAACCGTTCTCATACCTCTCCTGTTCAGATCTTCGGCACCTTGATCTCATCGGTCAACTGCGCAAGCACCTGCTCCACCTCCGTGTTCTTCGCCTTCGCCTTTGTGCTGAGAACAATACGATGCGAAACCGTGCACGGAAGAACGGAAAGCACATCTTCAACGGTTACGAATTTTCGACCGTTCATATAAGCGTAAGCTTTTGACATACGAAGGATTGCCTTCGTTCCGCGGGGGCTGATACCCATAAGGATATTGTCGGAGTTTCTGGATGCCTCCGAAAGATTGACGATCATCTCATAGATCGCATCATCTACAAAAGCATTTCTGGCTTCCTGTTGCATCTTGAGAAACTCTTCCAGAGAGATCACACAATTAACCGTATCATCTATCGCATCCGAGCGCAGAATATCAACAGAGGAACGATGATCCGGATACCCCATGGAAAGCCTCACCATAAAGCGGTCCATCTGTGATTCCGGAAGTCGCTGCGTTCCTGCAGATCCGTACGGATTCTGTGTCGCTATAACAAAAAACGGTTGCTTTACGGAGTGTACCTGTCCATCAACGGTAACCCTTCCCTCCTCCATCAACTCAAGCAGAGCGGACTGCGTCTTTGGAGAGGTACGGTTGATCTCATCTGCCAGAAGAAGGTTGCATATTGCTGCACCCTCATGATACTCAAACACCTGCTTCTGTGCGTTATACATATTAAAACCGGTGATATCACTCGGCATTACATCCGGAGTAAACTGAACACGCCGATACTCAAGAGACATCGATTTTGAAATCGCAAGCGCAAGCGTAGTCTTGCCGACTCCCGGGATGTCCTCAAGCAGGATGTGACCGCCGGCCAACATTGTGCAGAGAACGGTTTGGATGATATCATCCTTGCCTTTTATATTCTTTCTGATCTCATTGATTATCTTTTGAATACGCTCGTCCAAATTCACAAACCTCCGAATACATTGTAAATGCGCATATCCTGTGAGTGATATTATACCATACTTGCAGTGATATTGCCAATGATATCAACATATGGGTGAAGCAACGGATGACACGTTTGTGAAAATGCAGAATAATACGACAAAAGACTTCTTCGAACAAAGAACTTGCAAAGAATATAGATATCAATATAATATAGAAAGCAGATCCTAAGGAGCATAACGATGTATTTACAACAACTGTTGAGCAAAACAAGAAAAGCGATCGATGATTATAATATGATCCGTGAAGGTGACAGGATTGCTGTCGGAATATCCGGTGGTAAAGACAGTCTGACACTGCTCTATGCATTGTCGGAACTCAGAAGATTTTATCCGCATCCATTCGATATCACGGCAATCAGCATCAACCTGGGATACGACATTGATTATACGGATGTGGAAGCACTGTGCCGTAAACTGAATGTGGAATTCCGCGTTGTCACCACGGAGATCAAGACGATCATATTCGATGTTCGCAAAGAAGAAAATCCATGCAGCTTGTGTGCAAAGATGAGAAAAGGCGCATTCAATGATGCTGCCAAAGAGATGAACTGTAACAAAGCCGCATACGCTCATCACAAAGACGATGTTATAGAGACATTGCTTATGTCGCTGATCTATGAAGGACGCATTCACACGTTCTCTCCCGTAACGTATCTCGACAGAACCGACATCACGTTGATCCGGCCTCTGATCTATGTCAACGAGTGTGATGTCGCCGGTTTCGCCAACAAATACAGTCTTCCCGTCTTCCGCAATCCCTGCCCTGCAGACGGTTACACAAAACGGGAAGATACTAAGCAATTGATCAAGGAGCTGGATCAGGAAGCTCCCGGTATCCGTGATCGCCTGTTCCGCGCTGTTTTGAACAGCAACCTCGATCCATGGAAGAAACCGCAGGAATAGATTAAAAGGATTAATCAATAGGAATAAATAAATCTATCAGTCAGTAAGCATCAATAATCATAATACGGAACGAGCAACGTATAACCGTAATAGATCGTGTTGTTCTGAAGGCTGTTCGTACGCTTGATCTCACTCACATAATCCTTCATATTGCCGCACTCCGGCGTATAATAACGCTCCGCGATGCTCCAAAGGCTGTCTCCGTCCTCGACATAGACTGAGGTAAGTTTCTTGGTGCGGTCGGAGCTTCCTTTTGCCTTTCCGAACATAGAGGCGAACGCAAACACAAATATCGCAACCAACAGAAGCATCACAGCGGCCACAAGAGTTCTTCTGTAAATTCTTTTCGTTCTTTTTGCATGTTCTTTCGCGACATCTCCCGCTCTTCTCAGATCGTCCGCGGTCATGGGAAATCTCAGCACTTTGTTATCAACATTGTTCTGCATCATCTTATTCCTTTCGTTATTCAAAGATTCCCGTCACACATAATCAATATCCGAAGAGGCTTCAGCCTCGAACATTCGTTCGTTTTCTTCGTCATTATACGAACATTCGTTCGGATTGTCAAGTATTTTCCTTATAAAAATCGAACAAATGTTTTGCATAAACTTTGTGTATTATGACGAACGAAAAATCGAACAAATGTTTTGCTTTTTCTTCTCTCCTGTGTTACAATGAAACCAGGATATGACATTGCTTCACTCGATTTGAAAGGAGAACTCCCATGCCCGGTAAGATTACGAAAAAGCAGGAAGAGATCTTAAACTATATTAAGGAACAGATTCTCAAGAAGGGCTATCCGCCGTCGGTTCGCGACATTTGCACCGCCGTGGATCTCCGTTCGACTTCCTCCGTCCACTCACATCTTGAGACCCTTGAGGAGAACGGTTACATCCGCAGAGACCCTGCCAAACCGCGCTGCATTGAGATCGTTGATGACTCCTTCCGTCTCACTGACCGCGAGCTTGTCAATGTTCCGGTTGTCGGCACGGTTGCCGCAGGTCAACCGATCCTGGCCGCGGAGCAGATCGTCGATTATTTCCCGATCCCTTCAGAGTATATGCCTAACGCCGAAACTTTCTTCCTTACCGTCAAGGGCGAGAGCATGATCAATGCCGGTATATTTGACGGTGACCGCATTCTGGTTAGAAAGCAGGAACACGCTTCGAACGGCGACATCGTCGTTGCTCTTGTAGATGACTCCGCTACAGTCAAGACGTTTTATAAAGAACAGGGACATATTCGTCTGCAGCCGGAGAACGATACGATGTCTCCGATCATACTGAACGACTGCTCTATTCTCGGTGTTGTCATCGGTCTGTTCCGTTTCTATCGCTGATAATACTCCTGTTGCTGTACCATTTAAGGGACTCGGCTAAGATTGTTCAAAGCTAGAAATGTTTTTTTAAACGCTTG
>DBYX01000018.1:0-26889 GCA_002311665.1 Lachnoclostridium sp. UBA1175
GTCCTACTTGGGGGTAGCATATCAGACGGAGAACTCCCTTTCTCAATGCTTTTTGTTTTCTCAGATATCGGCAGTGTCCGACCCGCAATATCGTCCGTGATCACGGCGGAAGTATTTTCCGAAACCGCCTTGTCAGATCCTCGCCAGCAGTTCCGCCTTCTTCGCGTCGAAGTCCTCCTGCGTGATGGCTCCCTTGTCGCGAAGCGCCGCCAGGCGTTCGATCGTGGCAAATACCTCGTCCATCGTCATCGGCGCGGGCGCTGCCTGCTGCACGGGTGCAGCCTGCGGTGCGGGTGCGTCCTGCGGTGCGGCGTCAGCCGCCTTGTTCTCCGCCGGGGCTCCGCCGATCGGAACCGCACCGGAATCCTTCTCATCGCCGCCGAAATCGATATTGATCGACGTGCCGGCCTTGTTGTCGGCGTCCTTCCCGTCCGCTTTATCCGCGGTCGCCGCAGCCTCGGGCATTGCGCCCCAGCCACCGTCGGCCGCCACTCCTGCGGAAACTCCCGCCTCCGGAGCATCGTCATCCTCGAACATCGCCTCGGCCTCCGCCTTCTCGACGAGGTCCTCAAGCGCCAGATAATCCTTCATCGCCGCGCTGTCGTTGTATCGGAAGCCTGCCGTGCTGAGCACCTGATACAGTTTCCGTCCCATCGGGCGCATCGCGAGAAATGTCATTCCGCCGGAGAAGAAGCCTCCGATCACCGGGATCAGTTTGGCCACACCCTTCGACGCCGTATCGGTCGTCAGGCGGAGCGTAAGCTCCTTGCTGATGCGCTTCACGATCGGATCCCAGAATTCCCGGGTCGTCGCACGCTTCGGCGTACCACCGACCGCGCGCATCGCCAGATGCGAGGAGAGAAGTCGCGTCGCCGCGGAAGCCCCCTCCACACCGAACATCGCGCCGAGCGAGCAGATCAGCTGGTAGCGCACAAGCGCTCCCTCCTCACCCTCGCAGGCCCAGAAATCCTTCGCTCCGTACAGATACGCGAGTTCCTGCGCCATCCGCAGAGACATCGCGAAAAACTGCAGCGTGTCCGCCGGGATCATCGCTGCGATCGCGAGACCGCCGGGGATTCCCGCCGCGAAAGACATCGCGGAGGACTCCGAAGTTCTCCGCAGAATCAGCTTCTCCGCGATATCGTCAAGCTCGATATCGGAATAATCGCACGCGATCGGGCCTTCCTCCACGATCTGGTGCACCAGAATGCCCTCCTTGGCAAATGCCGCCTTCAGAAACTCCTCCCGGTTCACCTTGACCTTCGGGATCCGAAGCGCCTGCTCGATCAGGCTTTCCAACGTAATCTTGTTCTTCATAGCCGCCATAGTAATCCTCCTCCCGTATCCGGAGAGACCCCTCTCCCCGTGTCACTCAATTGTCCCGGATCTCGTTGCCCGCCGCGTCGTAGTACACGGTTCCCGTAAGGTTGCCGTTGACGTCGTACCGGTTGACGACAGACTTGAGCAGCGTCCAGGACTCCTCCTCGTAAATGTAGTCGCGCGTCTCAATGAGGTTGTCGGCACCGTCGCGCGTCTCCGTCTTCAAAATACGGTTGTCCTCGTATATGTACTGCGTGCTCCGGATGCGCTTGCCGCTGAAATCCGTGATCTCCTCGTAGTAAATATTTCCCTGACTCAGGTCGCGCACGCGGATGTGGTCCGGGTACGTTCTCACCACGCGGTACGGCACTCCGTCGGCCGTCATCGCCTCCTCAACCCACAGAAGCTCGTTGTTCATCGTCTCCGCACGGCTGCGGCTTCTCCGGTCGCTGACCTCATACGATCGCAACAGATACCGCTGCGTATACTCGGGATCGTCGATGACGGTCCGGATATCGATCGCGCACTCCGGATCGGCTACGACATTTTCCATATACATGTGGAACTCTTTGTTCTCCCAGTGGAAACGGCGCTCTAAAACGGTGCCCTGGATCTTCTCCTTGCCCTTCTCGTCCGCCTGCAGATACCCGCAGAAAACCGAGTCCATATACAGCACACCGAATTCGTTGTCCGCGAGAATGGATGTGTGGATCTTCTCCTCCCACTCGTTCTTGGGCATCGCTGCGCCTGCCTCCGCATCCCGGATCCGGTCCGAGAGAGCGACCGACGTGTTGGTCACGCCGTACACTTCATCCGGCATCATCTCCGGCTCCCCGCGGTACAGAACGACCATATTGTCCTCATCCTCCGGGGAATTCGGATCGCGCGCCTCGAGGAGCAGTGTCCTCTCCCCGTCGGTGCTTCGGCTGAGGTGCCACTCCAGCCGGTGCGTCCGGCGGTCGAAGCAGTACACCTGGTCGTCCGTCTCCTCGAGATACATGCCTTCCAGTCTCCCGTCCTCCGCGACGTAAAGCGTGCGGCTGTAGTCCGTGTCATCGTGTCCGTCCGTTGCGAGCAGGAATTTGACGGTCCCGTCGCGAAGGCAGATCTCCGCGAGGATGTATCCGTTCTGCATCACGCGGACCTCATCGCTCCGCAGGAACAGCGTCAGACCGTCCGTCTCGCGCGCCACGGGAACCGAAAGCACGACGAGCTCGTCGTTCTTCTTCAGCGTAGTGCCGCTGAAATAACTGTAGTACTCCGTCGTCTCCTCGCGCACCGCCCCGAGCTGCTCGAAAAGCGTTGTGCCTGCGAAGCGGAAGCGCATCGCGGTACACACGCTCGGGATATCGTAGATCGCCTCCCAGGAGTCGTCGTCGGACGTCACGCGGCAATCCTCAAGCCGCGTAAAATCCCTCTCCTGAAAATCGACCTCCAGAATGCCGTTGTACGTGAGCGCCGCCGAGGAACGGTCGCCGATCACGATCTCCTGCTTGACCGTCGCCTCCACCTTGCCCGTGGAGGGCGTCGGCGTCACCGTCACCGTGACGCTCGGGGAGATGATCCTCACATAGCGGTCCAGGTCGCCCGGAAGCGCGTTGGTCGGCGTCGGAGCGGCATACTCCGTCTGCGCCGCCTGTTCCGCCCCCGTGCTGAAATACAGCACGGCAGCAAGCACGACGACGCCGAACACGACTCCCAAAATCCAAAAGCGATCTCTCACGGTTCGCTCCTTTGCCTGATCATTTGTTGAACCGGGTGATATTATCCTCGTTCAGCGTAAAATCATAATAGTTCAGATCCTTGCGGAAGGTCCAGCCCGCGCCCTGCCAGAAATGGTTCCCGAGCGTGTTCGTCTTGAACGCGATCAGGTTGACCTTGTTGATATGTTCCTTCTGCAGTGCGAGCATGCAGGACACCGCCATCGTCTTGCCGATACCTCTCTTGCGGTAGCCTTCCTTCACACATACGTGGTAGAAGCATCCGCGGCGGCCGTCGTGACCGCACAGGATCGCTCCCACGATCTTACCGTTCACGAGCGCTACCACGCTCGTCGTCGGATTTCTCTTCAAAAATCGATCCACACCCTCCCTCGAGTCATCGATCGAGCGAATTCCGAAGCCGTGGATGCTGCTCCACAGGCTGAACACCTCGTCGTAATCATCGATCGTCATAGTGCGGATCACGCACTCATCTGCCATTTATGTCCTCTTTGCCCCGCGCGTACGGCCGAAAGCCCGCGCGGAATTTCATTCAATCCTCGGTGATCCCGTTCTCACGTTTTACGGCCTCCGCGTCGACTTCCACAAGCTTCTTGCCGCGGTTGTACAGCTCCTGGATGTGATCCTTGTTGTCGAGCTCCTTCGCGAGATAGTTGTGGAACTCCAGTTTGGTCTTGCAAATCGCGATACCTCTGCGGAAAATCTCCTCCTCGTCCTTCGGAGGCTTGGTCGTCGTGCGTTTCACCGTCTTCGCCGCGGTTTCCTCCGCCGGCTTGCGCACGGCGCGTTTCGTCGCCTCTGCCGGAGCGGTCTGGGTATCGGCCGGCTTGCGGTTCGCCGTCTTCTTCTCCGCCGCCGCTGTCGCTGCAGTATCCTCACCGGCGCGTGCGGCCGACTGTGCGCGGCTTCCCTGCGGCCTGGACGTCTTGCCCGCCTGGCCCGTCGTGCGGCGCTCCGTCCTGCCGGCGCCGCTTCTGGAGCCCTGCTCGCCCGCGGAGCGGTTGCCCGCGCCGTTGCCTACCACGCGTCTCGTGGTCTTCTTCTGGCCCTTGCCGAGCACCTCGTGCTGCGTCGTGTTGTCCGCGACCGGCGTGGGTGCCACGCGGTGCAGGAAGGCGAAAATGCCCGTCTTTACATCGCTGCCGCGCGCGATGACCGCGTCGACATCCGGAAGGCGCTCGATCGTGCAGCCGGTCATGCTCTTCATCTCGTTGATGGCCGGCTCATAGCCCTTATCGTTCGATACGACATAGTAGGCGTTGCCCGCCTTCTTCGCGATGTCGTATCCGAGGTGCACCATGATGATAAAATCAAGTGCGTTCTTGCCGATCTGGTCGTTCGTGATCAACTCGACGGTGGCGTCACAGTGGAACACCATATCCGCGTCGATCAGCGACATTTTCGAGCACTTCGGCCCGAGAAAAATCCTGACCAGGTCATTTTTCGTCAGATGCTGGATCCCGCGAAGTCCCTGCTGGCTGACGTTCTCAAAATCAATGTACAATACTCGTTTCATTCGGTTCCTCCTGCGCTGCGGTTTGCGTCGCCCCGCGGCGCTGTACTTAGTTCGGCCGGTCCGTCTCCGAGCTCAGCTCGTCGAGAGTCCGGTAGTACGCCGGGAGAAATTCCGTCATGAACAGTTCCGCCTCGGGGACCTGCAGGGCGTGGATCGAATCCGTAAGCGTCTTCTGCGCGCTCTCGAACTCGCGGTTGCCCGCCTTGCCCTCCTCGATGCACTTGATGAGGGCGGACAGTTTGTCCGCGGCCTTCACGATGCGCCACAGTTCCTCCTCGCCTTCCTCGCGGAAGAAGAGGCTGCGGTAGTCCCCGCGGATATCCTCGGGGAGCATCGCGAGAAGCGCCTCGGAGGCGTCGTCCTCGATCTCGTGAAACACATTTTGCATCTGCCGGTTGTAATACTTGATCGGCGTCGGCATATCACCCGTGATGATCTCGCCTGCGTCGTGATACAAACCGATCACGGCACAGCGATCCGCGTCAAGCTGCTTGCCCAGACGACGGTTGCCGAGTACGGCGAGGCCGTGGGCGAGCATGCTGACCTCAAGCGAGTGCTCGCTGATGTTCTCCGACTCGGAGTTTCTCATCAGCGCCCACCGGCGGATGTATTTCATCCGCGACAGCATTGCGTAAAATGAACTGCTCATTGTTCTTTCTCCGGTGCACCTCCGGTCCGACGCCGAAGACAGGGCTTCAGATACTGACCGGTGTAGGATTCGGCATGTTTTGCAATCTCCTCGGGAGTACCGCTCGCGATGACGGTTCCGCCGCCGTCGCCACCCTCGGGGCCCATGTCGATGATGTAATCGGCGGTCTTGATAACATCGAGGTTGTGCTCAATGACGACCACGGTGTTGCCACCCTCCGCCAGCATATGTAAAATGTCGATCAGCTTCTGGACATCCGCAAAATGCAGTCCCGTCGTAGGCTCATCCAGTATGTAGATGGTCTTGCCGGTGCTGCGGCGCGAAAGCTCCGTCGCCAGCTTGATCCGCTGTGCCTCGCCGCCCGAGAGCGAGGTGGACGGATGCCCGAGCTTTAAGTAGGAAAGCCCGACGGCGTCCAGTGTCTTGATCTTGTTGCCGATGGACGGGATGTTCTCGAAGAACTTCACCGCCTCCTCGACGCGCATATCGAGGACATCGTAGATGCTCTTGCCCTTGTACGTCGCCTCCAGCGTCTCGCGGTTGTAGCGTTTGCCGCCGCAGACCTCGCACGGCACATACACATCCGGCAGGAAATTCATCTCGATCTTCACGATACCGTCGCCCTTGCAGGCTTCGCAGCGGCCGCCCTTGACATTGAAGCTGAACCGCCCCTTGTTGTAACCGCGCAGCTTCGCCTCCGTGGTGGACGCAAACAGGTCGCGGATCTGGTCAAACACACCGGTGTAGGTCGCGGGGTTCGAGCGCGGCGTGCGTCCGATCGGCGACTGGTCGATGTCGATGACCTTGTCGAGCGCCTCGGTACCCTCGATCGTGTCGTGGTCACCGGGCAGGATCGTCGTGGCACGGTTCAGTTTGCGCGCCAGCGACTTGTAAAGGATCTCGTTGATCAGGGAACTCTTGCCGGAACCGGACACGCCGGTCACGCAGGTGAACACTCCGAGAGGCACCTTCACGTCAATGTTCTTGAGGTTGTGCTCTCTCGCTCCCCTGATCGTGATCCATCCCGTCGGCTCTCTCCGCTTCGCGGGTACCGGCACAAAACGCCGCCCCGCGAGGTAATCGCCGGTGATGGATTTCGGGCAGGCCATGATGTCCTCTGCCGTGCCCTCCGCGACAACTTCGCCGCCGTGCTGCCCCGCGCCGGGTCCGATGTCGATGACCCAGTCCGCCGCGCGCATCGTGTCCTCGTCGTGCTCGACGACGATCAGCGTGTTGCCGAGGTCCCGCAGCTGCTTCAGCGAGCGAAGCAGGCGGTCGTTGTCCCTCTGGTGCAGACCGATGGAAGGCTCGTCGAGAATGTAAGCGACTCCCACCAGGCCGGAACCGATCTGTGTCGCAAGACGGATCCGCTGTGCCTCACCGCCCGAGAGCGACGCGGTCGGTCGCGACAGCGTGAGGTAATCGAGTCCGACTTCCACCAGAAAACCGACGCGGGAACGGATTTCCCGCAGGATCAGTTTCGCGATCTGGGCCTTCTGCGGCGTCAGTTCGAGATTTTCCACAAAATCCCGAAGCGTCCGGATCGGCATATCGCAGACCTCGGCGATGTTGCGGTCACCCACGGTCACCGCCAGCGCTTCCTTGCGAAGCCGAAGCCCGCCGCACTCCTTGCAGGGACAGATGTCCATGAACGATTCGTACTCCTGCCGCATGGTCTCGGACGCGGTCTCCCGATACCTCTGCTGCAGATTCCGGATCACGCCCTCCGCGGGAATATCGTAAAGTCCCTGCCCGCGGCGGCTCTGATAACGTACCTTCACGGTGCGCCCCGCATCACCGTACATCAAAACTCTCCGCGCCTCCTCGGACAGCTCCTCGTAGGGGGTGTCCATCGAGAACCCGTACGCCTCCGCGAGGCCGTTTAAGTAGGCCCACGCAAAGCTTGTTCGGTTGTCGCTCGACTGGAATCCGGGCGCGGCCAACGCCCCGCGGTTGATGGAAAGTGTCGGATCCGGAACGATCTTCCGCTCCGAGAACTCCATCGTGTAACCGAGGCCGTTGCATGCGGGACACGCGCCGAACGGATTGTTGAAGGAAAATGACCGGGGCTCGAGCTCCTCGATGCTGATCCCGCAATCCGGGCACGCAAAATTCTGAGAAAACGTGAGCGTCTCACCGTCGACGACGTCCACGACGAGCAAACCCTCGCCGAGACGCAGTGCGGTCTCCACGGAATCGGTGAGTCGGGTCTCGATTCCCTCCTTCGCCGACAGACGGTCCACGATGATCTCAATGGTATGCTTCACGTTCTTGTCCAGCTTGATCTCCTCCGACAGGTCATAGACGCTGCCGTCGACACGGACGCGAACGTAACCGCTTCGTTTGGCTGACTCGAGCACTTTCGCGTGCTCTCCCTTCCGTCCCCTTACCATCGGCGCGAGCAGCTGATAGCGCGTGCCCGCGGGCAGCGACATCAGCGAGTCCACGATCTGGTCGACGGTCTGCCGCTTGATCTCGCGGCCGCACTTCGGACAGTGCGGCGTGCCGACCCTCGCGTACAGAAGACGCAGATGGTCGTAAATCTCGGTGACCGTGCCCACGGTGGAGCGGGGATTCCGGTTGGTGGATTTCTGATCGATGGAGATAGCCGGCGGAAGACCTTCGATGCTCTCCACATCGGGCTTCTCCATCTGGCCTAAGAACATGCGCGCGTACGAGGAGAGAGATTCCATATACCGCCGCTGCCCTTCGGCGTAGATCGTGTCGAACGCGAGGGAGGATTTGCCGGAGCCGCTAAGACCCGTCAGCACGACGAATTCGTCGCGCGGGATGTTGACGCTGAGGCCCTTCAGGTTATTCTCCTTCGCGCCGCGTATGCGAATGTATTTCTTGTGATCACTCATGAAAACGGTCTTTCTAAGTCGTAAAATGTTCTAATCTGCCTCGAGCGCCCTGATCTTCCTGATCTCGTCGCGCAGCTCCGCCGCCTTCTCGAAATCAAGCTCCGCGGCTGCGGTGTGCATCGCGCGCGTCATCTGCTCGATCAATATCTTCAGCTCCGAAGGGCTCATCGACTCGTAGTCCTTCTCGATGCCGCCCCTGCGGCTTCCGGTCGCCTTCTTCGAGATGGCGATCAGCTCGCGCACGGCCTTGCGCACTGTCTGCGGCGTGATGCCGTGCTCCTCGTTGTATTTCTTCTGGATCGCGCGTCTTCGGTTCGTCTCCTCGATGGCGCCCTTCATCGAATCCGTCATCGTGTCGGCGTACATCACCACGTGGCCGTCGACATTTCTCGCAGCGCGGCCGATCGTCTGCACGAGCGACGTCTTCGAGCGGAGGAAGCCCTCCTTGTCCGCGTCGAGGATCGCCACAAGGCCGATCTCGGGGATGTCGAGACCCTCGCGGAGAAGGTTGATACCGACGAGCACGTCAAACTGGTCCTGCCGCATATCGCGGATGATCTCCATACGCTCGAGCGTGTCGATGTCCGAGTGCAGGTACCGCACGCGGATGCCGATCTGCTGCAGGTAGTCCGTAAGCTCCTCGGCCATGCGCTTCGTAAGCGTCGTGACGAGCACCTTGTTGCCCCGCCCGGTCTCCGTGTTGATCTCTCCGACAAGATCGTCGATCTGGTTTGACACGGGCCGCACGACCACCTCGGGATCGAGCAGACCCGTCGGACGGATGATCTGCTCCACTCTCGCGAGCTCGTGCTCCGCCTCGTAATCGTTCGGCGTCGCAGACACGAAGAGCATCTGGTTGATGCGCTCCTCAAACTCCGTAAAATTCAACGGGCGGTTGCATTTGGCGGACGGAAGTCGGAAGCCGTAGTCCACCAGCGTCGTCTTGCGCGCCTGGTCCCCGTTGAACATGCCCCGCACCTGGGGCAGCGTGATGTGCGACTCGTCGACGATGATCAGATAATCGTCCGGAAAATAATCCATCAGCGTGTACGGCGGATCCTTGGGTGTCAGCCCCGCAAGGTGCATCGAGTAGTTCTCGATGCCCGAGCACACGCCGGTTTCCCGGAGCATCTCGATGTCGTAGTGCGTGCGCTCCGTGATCCGCTGCAGCTCCAGAAGCTTGTCGTTCGCGCGGAAGTACTCCCGCCGCTCCTCGAGCTCCGCCTCGATGTTCGCAAGCGCCCTCTCCATCTGGTCAGGCTCCACGACATAGTGCGTCGCCGGGAAGATGACCATGTGCTCAAGATCCGCGATGACCCTGCCCTTCAGCGGGTCGATCCGCGACAGGCGGTCCACCTCGTCGCCGAAGAACTCGATGCGGTACGCCTCCTTCGAGCCGTCCACGGGATACACCTCCAGGACATCGCCGTGCGCGCGGAAGGTTCCCCGCTTGAAATCCATCTCGTTGCGCTCAAACTGGATGTCCACCAGACGCCGCATGACGTCCTCGCGGCTCACTTCCATGCCCGGGCGCAGGGAGACGGTCATATTCCGGTAATCGATCGGGCTGCCCAGCCCGTATATGCACGACACGCTCGCGACCACGATGACATCCCGGCGCTCCGTCAGGGACGCCGTCGCCGAATGCCGCAGGCGGTCGATCTCGTCGTTGATGTCCGAGTCCTTCTCGATGTACGTGTCGGTCGAGGGCACGTACGCCTCGGGCTGGTAATAATCGTAATAGCTGACGAAATACTCGACCGCATTGTTCGGAAAATACTCCTTGAACTCGCCGTAGAGCTGCGCCGCCAGCGTCTTGTTGTGGGATATGATCAGGGTCGGCCGGTTCAGCTGCGCGATGACATTGGCCATCGTGAACGTCTTGCCGGAACCGGTGACACCGAGAAGCGTCTGAAATTGTCTGCCCTCCTCAAACCCCGCGACAAGATCGCGGATTGCCTCGGGCTGGTCGCCGGTCGGCTGATAGGGGGAATGTAGTTCAAAATGGTCCATCACAGACGCCTTTCCCTGTACTGTAACTGCCCCGTCCGCCGCTTACTCCTCGGCCCCGGGTTTGCGCGCCATCCACTTGAGGTACCCGTTGATGAACGGGTCGAGGTTGCCGTCCAGCACGCTCTGCGCGTTGCCGACTTCCACCTGCGTGCGGGTGTCCTTCACGAGCGTGTAGGGCTGGAGTACGTACGAACGGATCTGGCTGCCGAAGTTGATGTCCTTCTGCTCGCCGCGGATGCCGGACTCCTTGTTCAGCTGCTCCTCCTGCTTGAGGATGAACAGCTTGGCCTTCAGCATCTGCATAGCCTTCGTCTTGTTCTGCAGCTGGGAACGCTCATTCTGGCACTGCACAACGATACCCGTCGGAAAATGGGTGATGCGGATGGCGGACGATGTCTTGTTGATATGCTGTCCGCCGGCACCGCTCGAATGGTACGTATCGATGCGGATATCCTTCTCGTTGATCTCCACGTCGAGATCCTCCTCGATGTCGGGCATGACGTCGCACGACACGAACGAGGTCTGGCGCTTGCCCACCGCGTTGAACGGGCTGATGCGCACGAGACGGTGAACTCCATGCTCGGACTTCAGGTACCCGTATGCGTTGTGGCCGTCCACCTGGAACGTGACCGCCTTGATACCGGCCTCATCACCGTCCTGGTAGTCGAGAACCTCGAAACCGAAGCCCTTCTTCTGCGCCCATTTCTGGTACATGCGGTACAGCATGCTCGCCCAGTCGCAGCTCTCGGTTCCGCCCGCTCCGGCGTGGATCGTGACGATCGCATTTTCCTTGTCATACGGCGACGAGAGAAGTGTCTCGAGGCGGAGCGACTCCAGCTCGTCGACGAACGACGCGAGATCGGCCTGGATCTCCGGCACGATCGCGGGGTCATTTTCCTCATTGCCCATCTCGATCAGGTCACCGATGTCGTTGTACTGGCGCTCCAGCTTGCGGTAGCCGTCAACGACGTTCTTCAACTCGTTGAGTTCCCGCGTGGCCGCCTGTGCGCGGTCGGGGTTGTCCCAGAATCCGGGGGATTCCAGAAGACCCGAGAGCTCCTCAATCTTGCGCTCCTTGCTCTCGAGGTCGAGGGAATCACCGACCTCCTTCAGCATATCCTTGTAGCCCTGGAGCGTAATTTTTGCTTCATCCAGTTCAATCATGTGTTCAACTCCTGACTGTTGTTTGTTGCTTCGTACTTTTCGTTCTTCGGAAAATGCCGTTTCACCCGGCGTTTTTCACTGTCCGCTCATCGCCGACGCAAATCCGTCGCAGTCGATATTTCCGTCCAGGTATTCTTTCAAGATCAACTCAAGGGCTTGCTGTGTACGTACGAACGTATCCGAATAGAGGTACCGGCGCTCGGCCCTCTCACCTGCGCAAAGCGCTTTCTCAGCCTCCGGCGCATCCTCGGCGAAATCTACGTATCCTGCCGGAAGAATACCGTCCTCCTCGAGGTAAATGTAACGATTGACCAGTTCCGCAAGCTCAAACGCGTATGCGGAAAGCGTATCCGGAGAATTTGCAGCCGCCCGAACGGCGATTCCCGTGAGAATCGTTCTTGTGTTGATGGTTCTCGTCTTCCCTCTGCCGCCTTTGATCGCCGGAAAACCCGTCCTGCTGCACTTAGGTCCATTGTCTGCAACGGCTCTTGTTTTCATACTCGAACCTGCAATGAAAGCACATTTTCCATCCCGGATCGCTGTTTCCGCCGCATCCGTATCGGTATAGCGGGCAATATACCCTCTCTCGTTCAGTTCCTGCAATACCTCAAGCGCCCTGATGACATCCGGCAGACTCCATACTCCTTCGGTCCCTGCCGCCAGCTTATCAAACGTATCATCGCTGCAAACCTGCTTCAGGATGATATGGAAAAGCATCGACACCGTAAACTCCTTATCGCACACGATCGGCTGGATACCGGCCTGTTTCAGTTGTTCGCATGCCGCAAGAAAGCCTTCGTACGTATCGCGGGCATTCTCAATGCCCTGTTCTTCCAAAAGGTCAAGATTCGAAAAAAGCACGATACCTTCGCTTTCGATCGGGATTCCCAGCAATACGCCGCCCTCGCGGAATTCCTGCATCAGCGCTTCCGGGAAGAGCTCGCGGTATCTGCCTTCGTACGCCTCGCTCAGATCATACACAAACTCGCTAAGAAGATCGAGCTCGTAGATGAAGATATCCGGAGAGTTATCCTTCTCTTTCCGAACAAACTGCCGGATCTCACCGTACGCCGGGATCGTCAGGACAAACTCCTGATCCGGGTGGTTCTTTTTCAGTTCCGTGACAGCAGCATCAAACGCCTTCTTGTACCATGCCGGTGCCGCGATCACGATCGGTTCCCCGACCGGTTCGATCGGCGTCGGAGTGGCCGTGATCGTCACTTCGGGCTTGTCGGAGTCCCCGGATTTCTTACCGTCCGAAGACTCCCCGGTATCGGATTGATCCGCGCAGGCGGTAACCATCACCGCCGTCAGGATCAATGCCAGCACTAGGGAAACTATCTTACCGTATTTGCGATTTTTCATAGTCTGTCCCCCCTACTGTCAGACACGCTGCACGGTCCCTACACGGTTTTCCTCATGCAGCAGAACTTGTACTTCTTGCCGGAACCGCACGGGCACGGATCGTTCGGCTGAACCTTCTTGGTCGCGCGGCGGATCGGCGCGTTCACAACCGTGTCGTCCTTGTTCGTTCCCGTGATCTTCGCGACTTCCTTGCGCTCGACGCGTTGCTCCACGCGAAGGTTCATCAGAAGCTTGACGGTATCCTCGCTGATCGAGTTGATCATATTCTCGAACATCTCATAGCCCTGGAACTTGTACTCCTGCACCGGGTCGCGCTGTCCGTAGGACTGCAGGCCGATACCCTGGCGGAGCTGATCCATATCGTCGATGTGGTTCGTCCAATGGCGGTCGATGACATTCAGGAGAATGACTCGCTCCGCCTCACGGAACTGCTCGATCTCCGGGAAGAGGGTCTTCTCCTTCTCCTCGTAGAGAGCAAGTGCCGCACTCTGTGCCATCTCAAGGATGTCATGTCTCTTGCCGTGCTTGAGCAGGTAATCATCCAGCTCGATCGGCGCCATCGGGAACACCTGGAGCAGGTCCTCGTTCAGCTGCGCCATATCCCACTGCTCGGGGTAAGCGTCGTCGCCGATGTGGTTGTTCACGATGCGCTCTACCGTGTTGCGCGCCATTTTGAGAACGTACTCGCGCATGCTCTCGCCGTCGAGCACGCGGCGGCGCTCCTCATATATGATCTCGCGCTGCTCGTTGTTCACGCGGTCATACTCCAGCAAATTCTTACGGATACCGAAGTTGTTGTCCTCGATCTTCTTCTGTGCCTTCTCGATCACGCTCGAGAGCATGCGGTGATGGATCTCAGCGCCGTCCGTGAGGCCGAGCGTCTTGAACAGACCCATCATACGCTCCGAACCGAAGAGACGCATCAGATCGTCCTCGAGGGAAATGTAGAAACGCGACTCACCGGGGTCGCCCTGACGTCCGGCACGACCGCGCAACTGGTTGTCGATACGGCGGGACTCGTGACGCTCGGTACCGATGATCTTCAGTCCGCCCAGCTCCTTGATCTCGTTCGCACGCTCCTCCGCCTCGGCGCTCAGCTTTGCGCGCTCCTCCGGCGTAGCGTCCTCGGGGATCTCGATATGTCCGCCGAGACGGATATCGGTACCACGGCCGGCCATGTTGGTCGCGATGGTGACGGCGCCTTTCTTGCCGGCTTCGGCGATGATCTCCGCCTCCATCTCGTGGAACTTCGCGTTCAGCACCTGATGAGGGATGTGCTTCTTGCGCAGCAGCGCGCTCACGGTCTCCGAAGCCTCGATCGTGATCGTACCGACGAGCACCGGCTGTCCCTTCTCGTGCGCTTCCTGCACCGCCTCAACGATCGCGTTCAGTTTCTCCTGCTTGGTGCGGTACACCGCATCCTCGTGGTCGATTCTCGCGACCGGCTTGTTCGTCGGGATTGCCACGACGTCCATACCGTAAATCTGGCGGAACTCATTTTCCTCAGTGAGAGCGGTACCGGTCATACCGCATTTCTTCTCGTACTTGTTGAAGAAGTTCTGGAACGTAATGGTCGCGAGCGTCTTGCTCTCGCGCTTTACCTTCACGTGCTCCTTCGCCTCGATCGCCTGATGGAGTCCGTCGCTGTAGCGGCGGCCGGGAAGGATACGTCCCGTGAAGTCATCGACGATCAGCACCTGATCGTCCTGCACCACGTAGTCGTGGTCACGCTTGAACAGGTAGTGCGCCTTGAGCGCGAGGTTGATGTTGTGCTGGATCTCGAGGTTCTCCGGGTCGGCGAGGTTTTCGATGCGGAAGAACTGCTCCACCTTGCGGACACCCTCCTCGGTGAGGTTGACGTTGCGGTCCTTCTCGTCCACAACGAAGTCACCCTCCTCCTTGGCCTGCTCGCCCATGAGCATATCCATCTTGGAAACCTCGGTCTCGCTACCCTTCTTGAGCTGGCACGCGAGGATATCACACATCTCGTACAGCTTCGTCGATTTTCCGCTCTGTCCGGAAATAATGAGCGGCGTTCTTGCCTCATCGATCAAAACCGAGTCGACCTCATCGATGACCGCGTACGGCAGTCCGCGCATTACGAGGCGCTCCTTGTAGATGACCATGTTGTCCCGGAGGTAGTCGAAACCAAACTCGTTGTTGGTTCCGTAGGTGATGTCGCACGCATATGCCTCGCGGCGATCGTCGTTGTCCATGCTGTTCAGGATACAGCCGACTGTCAGTCCGAGGAAGCGGTGCACCTGACCCATCCACTCGGAGTCTCGCTTTGCCAGGTAGTCGTTGACCGTGACAACATGCACGCCGTTGCCGGTCAGCGCGTTCAGGTACACGGGAAATGTCGATACGAGCGTCTTACCTTCACCGGTTCTCATCTCCGCGATACGTCCCTGATGCAGGACGATACCGCCGATCAACTGTACGTGGAACGCGCGCTGTCCGAGGGTTCTCTTCGCAGCCTCCCTCACCGTCGCGTACGCTTCCACCAGAATATCGTCAAGTGTCTCACCTTCCGACAGTCTCTTCTTGAACTCGTCCGTCTTGCCTCTCAGCTGTTCGTCCGTCAGCTTCTCCCACTCCGGCTCGAGTGCCTCGATCTGTTCCACCAGCGGGCGGATCCGCTTCAGTTCATGCTCGCTGTGTGTTCCGAAAATCTTCTCAATCAGTTTCATTCAATTCTCCTTTTTCCGGCCGTTTCATGCGGCCCGGGCATTTTAGCCCACATTCCGAATAAGTATAGCATGAAACCCGCATAAAATCAATGTTTTTTAGTCGCGGAACGGGCGTCTCCGAAGGTGAAAAGCCGGACAGGCACGATATCGCTCCGTACCTGTCCGGCATCGAACAAAGCGGTTTCTTTAATTTGTCGCAAATTCGGCTTGTTCCCGTTAAATTGTCTGACAATTCACTTGTCAACATAACAATTTAAACATGCAGCGTTTTGGGCATTTTTTATGTTTCCGACAAAACAAACTTTCGATTGACTGCCCCTTGTGATTGTACTACATATGTTGAAAGAAAAAGTGGATAACGTGGATAACTTGGTGAATAAGCCAAGAATTCCACCGATTTTCGCCTTTTTTCACCGTGGATAACTCTCCGTCGAAAAATTTTATCAACATTTTGCGTTGTTATTCACAATACATTTTTTGATGAATATTGTGCAAGGTGACAAATGCTGCCGTTGTCAAGACCTTTTTTGCGTTCGTTCAAAAAATATGTTTTCAGAAAATTTAGCCATTCTTAGGCACAATTCTGAACCATTTTCCGATTCTTTTCTCCTGTCAATCGAATCGGGTTACCGCGATCCGGGCATCGGCTGCTTCATAGCGGCGTACAATTCCGCCAAAGCATCCGGATCCTCCGCTGTCTCATTGATCTTGCGCCCTATCCAGGCTTTGTTAACCGGCATTTTTCGTACCTCCTTTTGCATAGTAAGAGTATCCGAAACGGCACAGTTTTTCATTTTTCGAAAAATTCTTCGAAAAATATTTCGGATGATCCCCGCGCACGCGCGACCGCCTACCCGAAATTATAGCAGAAGCGGAAAAAATTGCATAAAAATTGCTCAGGACTTTCGCCCTGAGCAATCCATTCTCCCCCAAAGATCAGTATGTCATTTTCCGGACTGGCTCACCCGTTTCCCGGTCTCACAATCCGACAGGTACAGAGCACCCGACAGGAAAAGCTTGTACCTCCGGCTGTCTCTGGCGATGACGATCACGTAGTTTCCCTCGTAGTCCAGGCTGCAGTAATTGTATGATACGTATCCTGACCACGAATTATCCCACTTCACTCCCGGAAAGGCCGATTCATCCAGCGTCATCGTCACGATCCACGGGACACCGTCCTCCTCCGGACGTTTAAACACCCAGAACTTTTCCTTGACAATCAATCGATATTCACCATCAATGATTCTTTCTCTTTGAACCATGCAGATTTCCGTCATCCCGTCTCCGTCGATATCTCCGAACGCCACATTGCCGTCCTCCCATTCGTACGCGATACCGTCACGGATGATGAAGAATCTCCGGTACAGGATCCCTTCATGCTCCAGAAGTGTCAGGAACACCTGTGCCTGTGTCTTCTCGTACAATCCGCTCGGTGTCACATCGATCGGGTCAATGTCGATGTTCGGTGTGCAGGAGTCCTGCGAACCAAGAGGAAAGAGATCCACGCGAGTCTCCGGATTCATCACGATCTCCTTCGCTTCCTTCGCAGTACATCCGCCGAACGGCGTTTCGCGCGATACGTATGTGTATACTCTCGCCGCAGACCAGGGTATCTCGATCACGATCAACACGCCGTCCTTGTACGCAGCCCATTCCTTCTTGCCTTCAAACACTCCGTTTGTTTTCCGGAGCGTAAACCCGATAAGGGTATACCCATTGGGATCTTCCTTATAGTGACTCTCCCGATACGCTGCAATATCCGCCGGATCCCCCTGAATGATCTCGTACCCGTTCTCCGCCAGCATTTTGCAGTATTCATCCATGACATCATAGGAATAATAGTCGCAGCTGGTGTCCACGATAGTTTCCCCGGGCCAGTCCATGATCAACTCGTCATCCTTCTGTCCCCGCTTCGGATAGATCAGTTTCTCCTTATCCGAATACGAAGGATAACCGATCTCCGTCAGCAAATACACCGGCACGTTGGACACCGGATTTTTCGCCGGGGTCACCCCGCCGTGGTTTCCTCCGAGTTTTCCGTTCTTGATGGCCACGGTCAACACGACGATCCCCACAATGGCGGCCAACGCAGCCGTAACTCCCGCGAACCGTATCCATCCCTGCCCCTTACGGGCTCCTCTCACAATTTGTTTCTCCCCTGTTACAAGCTGCTTCGGGGACGCCTTGCTCCCCGTCATCGAAAGATTATCCGCAGACACTCCGAGTTCCCGGTATGTCTGCTGCACGGCACTTCGAATGTTTCGATCCGCCCCGATCCGCATCGTCGGCTGCGAATCGAGGATCATGTCCTCTATCGTCCGTCTGTCCGGTTTCTTACGCATAGTCCTGCTCCTCTCCGTCTCCGCACCTTCCGTAGAACTCGCGTAGGCTGCGTATGGCTGCACGGTACCTGCGAAACGCGGTAGCCGTCGAAATGCCCATGATCCGGGCAATCTCCGAGTAGCCGAGCCCCGCCTCCAAATGCAGTGAGACTATTTGCCTTTCCTCCGCCGCCAGCGTCTCCAGTGCCGCGCCGATATCACTTCCTCCGCGCGTCACGAAGCCCTGCCGAACCTCCCCCGGGTCGGCCACGGCGATCTCTCTGTTGTGTTTCCGTACGATGTCAAGCGCTGCGTTTCGAACCGTCTGAAACAGATACGCCCGTCCGTTGCGAACGGTCTCCGTCTTCGGTGAGCGAAGCAGTCTGACAAATGCATCCTGCACTGCGTCCTCGGCGTCCTCCTGCCTCATCGTGGTCCGGTATGCAACGACAAACATCGGTTGTTTCATCTCCGCATACAGCTGCTCAAATGCGGACGGATCCTTCCGCATCGCCCGCAACTGCTGCGTAACCCATCTGTTGTCTGCCGGCATGTTTTTCACCTCCCACTACTAAGACCCCGTTTTTTCGCGTTTTTTTCACGGAGGGCAAAATTTTTCGCATATTTCGGAAAATGCGTCTTTTTCCCTATGCCATAATAACACATAACGGGCGCCGCCGAGACCGGTAACGCCCGCTTGATATACGTTAGTGAACTATGCGCCGAACAAGGACCGGCGCCGTGTGCGATGCTCTCCGCAGATCACTCCTGCGCGGCAAGCTCCGCAAGATACTGCTCGATGTGATACACCGCGTTCGCACCGTCCGCCGCTGCCGTGACGATCTGGCGAAGATCCTTCGTGCGCACATCGCCCGCCGCGTAAATGCCGGGCACCTGCGTCGCGCAATTCTCTCCCGCAAGGAAATATCCCGCCGCGTCGCAGGGGATGCTGTCCTGCCAGCCGAGGTTTACCGGGTTTGTGCCGACCGCGACAAACACGCCGTCCGCCGGGACAACCCTTGTCTCGCCCGTCTTCACGTTGCGAAGCAAAACACCCGTAACCATATCCTCACCGCGGATCTCGTCGACCACGGAGTCGAACGCGATCTCAATGTTCGTTGTCTTCCGAAGCGCAGTCACCAAAGTCTTCGATGCGCGGAACTCGTCCCTGCGATGAACGATCGTCACTTTCTTGCAGCCGCGCGCCAGATAGATCGCATCCTCAACCGCCGTATTGCCGCCGCCGATGACGACAACCTCGCGGTTTTTGAAAAATGCGCCGTCGCACGTCGCGCAGTACGAGACACCCATTCCGGCGAACTCATCCTCGCCCGGGCAGCCGAGTTTGCGGGGCTGTGCACCGGTCGCGATCAGGATGGTGCGCGTCTCCACGGGGTCGTCCGAATCGATCAGGATGCGGTAGCCGCCGTCGATCTTCTCAAACTCCGTGACCTCCGCCATGCGGATCTCCGCGCCGCAGTGCTTCGCGTGCTCCTCAAGCTTCTCCGCGAGGTCGAAGCCGCTGATGCCCGGAAGACCGGGATAATTGTCAACATCCGAGGTGTTCAGCACCTGTCCGCCGCTGACACCCTTCTCCAGAACGACAAACGAAAGCTCCGCGCGCGCCGCGTAGATCGCAGCTGCCATTCCGGCCGGGCCGGAGCCGATGATCACAAGATCGTACATACACATTCCTCCAAATCTACTTCCCGAGATTCATCTCGTACGCAACAAGCAACGTCACCAGAACAACGATGGCTACCGCCAGCGGGGCGGTGAACATATCCAGAAGCGCACGCAGGCGCCCCGGTTTCTTAATATCCTCGCGGATCTGTACCTCCGAACAACCCCGGTACGCGATCTCGCGATACAGACGATACGCAAAATAAGTTCCTACCACGGCGGCAACGACATATCCGGCGAGCATCGGCGCGTCCATCGTCGTCTCCTCCGACGCGATATCCCCGAAGCGGTCGGGGAACCATTTGACTATGTAAATGATGATCACGGAGCTGCTGTTGACCATCGAGTGCATCACCATCGAGGGGATTGTCGAGCCTGCCGCCTCATCCACCATGGCGAAAACAAAACCCATCAGCACCGCGTACGCCATCTGGTTCAGATTGCCGTGCATCAGACCGAAGATCACTCCGGTCAGGAGCGCGCCCATCAGTATGGAGCGCTTGCGGTAGTGCCCGTACATCATTCCTCGGTACAGAAGCTCCTCGCCGATCGCCGGTATGATGCCCAGGCAGAGCAGCGAGACCGCGAACGGATAATCCCGGATCCGCTGCATAATGTCCTCGCCCGCCACATAGCTGGTGAAGAACTGCGACACCAGGTTGACAAGCGTGAGCAACGGCATCAGGAAGATCATCATCAGCGCCGCAAGAAACACGATGCTGACGCGGAACCTGTGCACACGGTAGGTTTCCGTGAACGCCCTTCCGAACGACCTCTCCCCCGGCCGGATCGCGAGTGCGATCAATCCCGGCGCGATGCAGAACACCTGGATCAGGACAAGCTGCAGCGCGGAGTTGTCGATCATTGAGACAACAACGCTGCCCGTCAGATACGACAGAAGCGTCACCAGCACCAGCATATTGATCCGGCGGTTTTCGTCTTTGTTCCACTCCTCCGGCATGATGAGCTCCTTTCGTCAACCCGCACCTGTCCGCGATGCCTCCGTCCTTCCCGCGCGTCCCCTTGCGGAAGCCTTCGCTCCCCCGCGGTTTCCCCGCCGGACGCAACAGCATCGCACGGAAAATAGTACCACATTTTCCGTGCTTTGACAATGGTGCGAAGAAACTTCTTTCTCTTTCGCGCGGCACATGATATACTGTGGAAGAACGCTGACAGCGCCGCGGTTTCGCCGGCGATGTCGAGACTTTCGGAGGTTTTTCCATGATTCAGATCGGACGCACACAACAATTACGGGTCGATTCCCTGCAGCCGCACGGAGCATATCTCGTCGACGCCGGGGAGGATTTGCCGCAGCTGCCGGCCGCTTACGACGGTGCCGCGCTGTCGGTCGATGCCGAGCGCATTCTCCTGCCGACCAATCAGTTGGACGGTGAGGAGGTCGGAGACATTGTGAGTGTCTTCGTGTACCGCGACTCGGAAGACCGCCCGATCGCAACGAAGCAGCTGCCGAAGGCGGAGCTCGGGCTCACCGCGCTTCTGACCGTCACGCAGGTAAACCGCGTCGGCGCATTTCTCGACTGGGGACTTCCGAAGGATCTGCTGCTGCCGTACCGCGAGCAGACGCGCCCCGTCGGTGAGGGAGACGAGGTGCTTGTCGCCGTGTACATCGACAAGAGCGGGCGCCTGTGCGCCACGATGAAGCTATACCCTTACCTGCGCACCGACTCGACACACCGCAAGGACGACCGCGTCACCGGGCGCGTGTACGAGATCAGCGACAATTTCGGTGCTTTCGTCGCCGTGGAGGACTGCTACTCGGGTCTTGTTCCGAAGAAGGACCTCTTCTTCCCGCTCTCCCCGATGCAGGAGATCGAGGCACGCGTCGCGAGCGTGCTTCCCGACGGCAAACTGACGCTCTCGCTCCGAGACAAGGCGTACGCACAGATGGACGGCGACGCCGCGCTCATTCTCTCCGCGCTTCGCTCGGCCGGCGGCTTCCTGCCCTACCACGACAAGAGCAGCGCCGAAGCCATTAAGGCACGCTTCAGCCTCGGCAAGAACGCGTTCAAGCGCGCCATCGGCCACCTCTACCGCGAGCGCCTCATCACCATCGGTGACGACGGGATCCGTCTCGTGGACCGTTAAGCGGATCACACATATCCTCCGCCGATACAGATCGTCGCAACCATCACATGCTCCGCGCCGGTCGACTTCAGAACAGCGGAACACGCCTCCAGCGTACTCCCGGTCGTATAAATATCATCGACCAGAATCACCCTGCGGGGCGTTTTTTGTTGCTTTCGAAGCCGGTCCGCCTGCCGGCCGGGCTCCAGCGCGCGCATCAGATTGCGCACGCGCTCGTGGTTGCTCAGTTCCTTCTGCGGCACCGTAAAACGGTTGCGGCGCAGGTAATCGTCGTACAGCGGAAGATTCAACTCCTCCGCCAGCACGCGCGCGATCCGCTCCGCCTGGTTGTAGCCGCGGCGGCGCATTTTCCGACGATGGATCGGCACCGGGATCACTGCGTCCGCACCGAATGCGCGCAGCTTCGCCCCCTGCGCGGCGAGCAACTCGCCGGCGTACCACGCGCCGTACTCCTCGCGCCCGTGGAACTTGAAGCGCACCATCGACTCGCGGATGTCCCCCTCGTACAGGAACACGGAGACGCCTCTCTCAAAGGAACTCTCCTGCTTGGAGGCGCAGTCGTAGCAGTATTCCGCGGCGCCCTCGGGGACCGGTTTGCCGCAGCGCATACAGGTGTCCGCGCCGACCGGCGTTAGTTTCCCGCGGCACGCCGGGTGGCAGCGCGGCGCACCGATCGGCCGCAGCCCGTCGCACACCGGGCATCGCGGCGGATATAACAGATCAAGTATACGGCTCTCCACCTTCTTCCCCTCCTTCCGCGCTCCCGCCGCGCACGGCCGGTACCGGTCGCACGCATTTTACGCGCACGCAAACAACGCAGGCTCCGTCACCTGCCTGGACACTCATATTGCATTAAGGGGAATTCCTCCGCGCCGGAGGACGGCGAACGCCGCGGAACCGCAGCGGTATCAGATCCGGAAGGCCGCACCGCACGGCACGGCCCTCCGGTTTTCATCAGATCAGTGGAACGTGGCCTCGGGATACACACCCGCCGCGATCAGCTCGCGGATACACTTCATAAAGACCGGCTTGTCCTCGGCATAAGTCACGCCGAACCAGCGGTCGGACGTCGGAAGGACAGCGACCTTCGCGCTTCCGGCATTGATCATCGAGCCGACGACCGTGGGCAGCAGGAACTCCGACTTGAGCGGGTTCGCCACGGCATCGGTGTCCAGGAAATTCTTAAAATAGTTCTCCAGCTGCGAGAGGAAATCCGGGGTGAAGCCCCAGCAGTTCATCGACACGGTCATATCCGGCGAGATCTCCACCGGCGTACCGTCGCCCTTGCGGCCCACGACAACATCGCCGTCGCGGCACAGCTCGAACATTTCCTCGACGCCCGTGAGATACCCGTCCTCGACAACGCACGCACCGCGCGTCACTTTGCCGTTGTCGCTGAGCGTGTTGCCGAGCACAAAGCCCGCCATGCAGTACTGATGCTCACTTCCCGCGGGAAGGTTTACAAGATAATCGTGCAGCGCGCGGAACGCCTCCTTGCCGTAGTAGTCGTCCGCATTGATCACGACGAACGGATCGTTGATCTTTCCGAGGCACGACAGGATCGCGTGACCGGTGCCCCACGGCTTGCCGCGTCCATCCGGCACGGTGTAGCCCTCCGGCACATTCTCAAGCTCCTGGTAGACATACGTCACGGGAATGTAGCGCTCGATGCGGTTGCCGATCGCGAGGCGGAACGCCTCCTCGATGTCCCTGCGGATGATGAAGACGACCTTGTCGAAACCGGCCTCCTTCGCCGCATAGATGGAATAGTCCATGATGATCTCGCCGCTCGGGCCGACTTCCGCGAGCTGCTTGATCCCGCCTCCGAACCGGCTTCCCATGCCGGCAGCCATGATAACCAATGCTGTTTCCATAGTTTCCTTTCCATGCCGGGAAGTTGTGCTCTTTCGCCTCCGGCATTGTCTTGTTTTATTCATATGCTCCTCTTCACAACGCATATATTTCAATGTTTTTACTGTCCTGCCCGCGCAGCCGCCGGGACGGACTACAGTCCGCAGTGTTCGCGGATGCTCCTGCGAAGTCCCGTGTAGCGCTTCTGCTCCTCGACGTTGTCCACCATACTGCGCATCGCGTGCTCGTCGCCGATGATGGTGACGCAGTTGACAGCGCGCGTCACTCCCGTGTACAGAAGGTTGCGGTTCATCAGCATCCTCGGCCCCCGCAGCAGCGGGATCACCACCGCCGGGTACTCACTTCCCTGCGCCTTGTGGATCGTCACCGCGTAGGCGTGCTCGAGATCCTCCAGCACCTCAAAATCATAGTATACAAGCTTCGAGTCGTCAAATACGATCTCCATCTGCTTGGAGAACTCGTTGATGTCGCGGATCACGCCGATATCGCCGTTGAAGATTCCCTCTCCGCTGTCGATCAGCGTGTTGCGCTCGCTCCTCGTCTCCCACTCGAGACGGTAGTTGTTGCGTGTCTGCATCACCTTGTCGCCGACGCGGAATATGACCCCGTGCGCCTCATACTGCGGCTTGTCCGGTGCCTCCGGGTTGAGCGCCTCCTGAAGCAGCACGTTGAGTCCGTCCACGCCGAGCTCGCCCTTGCGCATCGGCGTCAGCACCTGGATCTCCAGGGGCGACACCCCGACGTAAGGCGGGAGTTTGTCCCTCACCAGCTGCACCAGGAGCTCGCGGATGATCCGCGCGTTCTGCCGCTGCAGGAAGAAGAAATCCTTGCTCTTGCGGGTTATGTCCGGGTACTCTCCGTGGTTGATCCGGTGCGCGTTCACGACGATATCGCTCGCCTCCGCCTGTCGGAAGATCTTTTCCAGCCGCACGACGGAAAATGCCCCGCTCTCCATAATATCCCGAAGCACATTGCCCGGTCCCACGCTCGGCAGCTGGTTCGCGTCGCCGACCAGGATCAGGTTCGTCATCCCTGGGATGATCGCCCGCAGGAGCGCGTGCATCAGGTGCATATCGACCATGGAAACCTCGTCGATGATCACGACGTCGGCCTCCAGAGGGTATTCCTCGTTTCGCCTGAACCGCGGTGCACCCGTGTCACCGCCCTCGTCCATATTCGTAACTTCCAGAAGCCGGTGAATGGTCACGGCGTCGCGTCCCGTGGTCTCCGTCATCCGCTTGGCTGCGCGCCCCGTGGGGGCAGCCAGCACGACGCTGCGCCCGAGATCCTCACAGACGCGGATGATCGTGTTGATCGTCGTCGTCTTGCCGGTGCCGGGACCGCCGGTCAGCACGAACACTCCGTGCTCCACAGCCTCCTTCACCGCGTTGCGCTGGATCTCATCCAGCTCAATGTCCTCTTTGCGCTCCGCATTGTCCACATAGCGCTCGATGCCGGCCACGTTCCTGCGGCCGCCCTCGTCGAGGTCGCAGAGCATTCGTGCGATCGCCTGCTCCGTGTGATAATACACGGACAGGTACACGTGCTCCTGCTCGACCGTATCCTCGTCGCACACCGTTACGGTGCGGAGCTTATTTTCCATAATGAGCGACATCAGCGCGCGGTCGAAAGAGTCGTCATCCATCTCCGGGATGAACTCCCTCGCGTGCGTGATCAGCGACTCCTTCGGCAAATACGCATGCCCCGCCTGGGAGCCGAGCCGCATCACGTGAAGCAGGCACGCGCGGAACCGCTGGTCCGAGTACTCCAGCCCGCCGATCCGCCGCGCGATCTCGTCGGACATGCGGAAACCGAACCCCGGTATATCCTCGGCAAGCCGGTAGGGATTGCTTCCGACAATCTCCTCGGTTGCCTCACCGTATCGCTTGTATATTTTCAAACCCTGATTCAGGTTGATACCGATCTGCAGCAGATACATGACCACGCGGCGCATGTTCTGCTTCTCCATAAACTGCTCATGGACAGACTGTGCGATCCGCATGCTGATGCCGCGGATCTCCGCGAGACGCTCCGGCTCGCGCTCTATGATGCGGAACGTGTCCACACCGAACCGGTCCACGATCTTCATCGCGGTCGGCATGCCGATGCCCTTGATCGCCCCGGAACCGAGATACCGCTCCATCGAGTCGGCGCTCGTCGGCACCGTGATCTCGTAGCTCTCCACCTGCATCTGCCTGCCGTACATATTGTGCTGCGTCATCTGTCCACGCACCCGAATGTACTCCCCTTCTTCAAGAAAAGGGAAGCTACCCACGCAAGTGAGCTCTTCCCCGGGTTTCTCTCCGGAAATCGACAGTACGGTAAAACCGGTTTCAGGACTGTGGAAGCGAATGTGCTCCACATAGCCTTCCCGTTCTTCCATCTCCCGTCTCCCTTTATTTTCTCGTTGCGCGACCGCCCATCTCGATGAACTTGCCGGTTCCCATCGCCACGCAGCGCATTGGATTCTCCGCCGTCATCGTATGGATGCCGGTACGCTCCTCGATCAGATCCTCAAGGCCGTACAGAAGTGCGCCGCCGCCGGTGAGCACAATGCCCCGGTTGGCGATGTCCGCCGCCAGCTCGGGCGGTGTCAGTTCAAGCGCATCGTGGATCGCATTGATGATCTGTGCCGTCGGCTCGCGAAGCGCCTCCTCGGTCTCCTCCGAGGTGAGCGAGATCGTCTTCGGAAGACCGGTCACCAGGTTACGGCCGCGGACTTCCATCGAGAGTGTCTCCGGTCTCGCATAGCACGCGCCGATCTTGATCTTGATCTCCTCAGCCGTACGCTCGCCGATCATAAGATTGTGCTTCTTTCGCATATATTTGACGATCGCCTCGTCGAAATCGTCTCCGGCCACCTTGACCGAAGTGCTGACCACGGCGCCTCCCAGGGAGGTCACGGCGATATCCGTGGTGCCGCCGCCAATATCAACAACCATATTGCCGCACGGCTTGTTGATGTCGATCCCCGCGCCGATCGCCGCCGCGATGGGCTCCTCGATCACGCGCACCGTGCGGGCGCCCGCCTCGTAAGTGGCGTCCTCAACCGCACGCTTTTCAACCTCCGTCGCGCTGCTCGGTACGCACACGCATACGTTTGGTTTGCGGAATCTTCTTCTGCCGATGGACTTCTGGATAAAATACTTGATCATTCGCTCCGTGACGGAGTAATCCGAGATCACGCCCTGCTTGAGCGGGCGGACCGCAACGATGTTGCCGGGCGTGCGGCCCAGCATCTGACGGGCTTCCTCGCCGATGGCCTTGATGCGCGACGTGTCACGACTGTACGCGACAACGGACGGCTCCTCAAGCACGACTCCCTTGCCCTTGATGTAGATGAGCACATTGGCTGTGCCCAGATCGATTCCGAGTTCTGTATGTAATCCGAACATTGGTAAATTCCTTCCGTAACGCGGAGCTTCCGACCGCCCTTCCGAGGCGGTTTCACACCGTAACACACGACTCTCCCCCGTGCCTTGTAAGTATATCATAGCGGCGGCACGTTTGCAAGGTTACACTTGACAAAAGGGACGATTCCCATCGCGCGCTGCCTCGCGAGCTTCGCTCGCTCGGTGACACGTGCGCTCGGCACTCGCACCCGC
>DBYX01000018.1:27004-124451 GCA_002311665.1 Lachnoclostridium sp. UBA1175
CACTCGCACCCGCGGACTTCGTCCGCTCTTGCCGAAAGCAACGGGACCCATTGGAATCTTCGCTTCCATGGGTCCCGTCCCTTCCGGCAACGCCTTCGGCGGGTGCGAGTGCCTCGCTTGCGCGCAAAATAAGAGCTCCGCCGCGGCGGAGCTCCCATTGTCTTACTCGGTTGTTCAATTACAGGGGCTTAACGTTGATCGCGCGAAGCTTTCTTGCATCCTTAGGATCCTGCTCCGTCTCGAACGAAACCTGCTGTCCCTCATCAAGAGTCTTGTAACCATCGGTCTGAATAGCGGAGAAATGTACGAAAACGTCCTCGCCGCCCTCAGCATTGCTGATGAAACCGTAACCCTTCTGAGCATTGAACCACTTTACTGTACCAGTCATGAACCAGTACCTCCTTAATAAGTATACGCATCATCCGGTTGTTTTGTTCTCCGGAAACAATTCCTTGAAACAAAAGCAAACTGCTCAAAACAAAGAAGTCCTAAAGGTGGGCTGTTTGCTTGGCATATCCTGACTGCTTTTTATAAATTACCATAAAGCGCAGCGTTCGTCAATAATTCTGCATCGATTTTTTAATAAATTTTTCACCGTTTTTTCACGATTTCTTCGCAAAATCGTGCCTCGTCAAACGAATTTTTCACATATTGACGCATTCCTTTACCAAACGGGTTGCATATACGCAAAAAAGAGGTAAAACCACGGAAAATGCGTCATTCACACTCGCGAACTGCCCTCTTGACCGCGAGCAGTGAATTCGGCGCCACGGAGAGCGCGTCGACACCCATCCTGAGCAACTTCTCCGTCGCCGTGACATCCGCCGCGAGCTCGCCGCACACGCACACCGACACGTGTTTTCTGTGGGCCTCGCCCACCACGTGCGCGATCAGCCGCGTCACCGCCTCGTTGTGCGGATCATAATAGGGCGCGACCGAATAGTTCTGCCGGTCCGCCGCAAGCACATACTGCGTCAGGTCGTTCGTCCCGATGCTGAAGAAATCCACATAGTCCGCCAGCCTGTCACACACGATCGCCGCCGCGGGCGTCTCGATCATGATGCCGCGCTCCACCTCGCCGACCGCAACGCCGGCCTCAACAAGCCTCTTTTTCTCCTCGCGGAAAATCTCGTCGACCCGCCGGATTTCCCATTCCGCAGAGATCATCGGGTACAGCACGCGCACCGTGCCGAACGCACTCGCCCGCAGGATCGCCCGCAGCTGCGCGCGGAACGGCTCCTCCTCGGCAAGGCTGATCCGGATTGCCCGGAATCCAAGCGCCGGGTTGCTCTCCTCCGGCAAATGCAGATACTCCGCCCGCTTGTCCGCACCCAGATCGAATGTCCGGATGGTCACGGGCCGCCCTTGCATCATCGCAACGACATTGCGGTACGCAGTCAACTGCTCCTCCTCGGAAGGATACTCCTCCCCGCCCAGACACAGGTATTCGCTGCGGAACAGACCGATCCCGTCCGCCCCGCGCTCCGCCGCAAGCGCCGCATCCGCGGCACAGCCGACATTGCACAGAAGCGGCACCTTCACGCCGGCCTTCGTCTCGGACGGCAGCGGCAGAAGTGCCGCAAGCTCCTCCTGACGCGCCTCGAACGCGCGGATTTTCCCCTCGTACGCTGCCTGTGTCTCCTCGTCCGGATCCACGATCAGCAGCCCGTTCTCGCCGTCCAGCACAGCCTCCGCTCCGTCCCACTCCTCGCGGATGGCGACGCCCGTGATCGCGGGAATGTCCATCGTCCTCGCGAGGATCGCGGCGTGAGAATTTTCCGAACCGCGCTGTGTGACAAGCCCGAGGATCATCGCCGGATCCAGCTGCATCGTCTCGCCCGGGCCGAGTTCCTCCGCCATCAGGATCACCGGCTCCGTGATCGCACTCTCCCGGTGATTCCCGAGCAGCTGATCCGTCAGCCGGTCGGAGATCTCCCGGATATCCGCGCTTCGCGCCTGAAAATAAGGATCCTCCATCTGGGCGAGCATCTGCGCATAGTGGCGCCCCGTGGACGCGACCGCATACGCGGCCGTCACGTGCTCGTTGCGGATCATACTCTCAACCATACCGCTGTACGCCTCATCCTCGATCATCATCACGTGAATCTCAAAGGTGTGCGCCAGCAGTTCACCTACCTTAGAAACGGCCTCCTCGTAGAGCGCGTGAAGCCGTGCGATGACCTCCGCCTTCGCCGCGCGGTATGCCGCGAGTTCCGCCTCCGCGTCCTCCGCGATCGTCCGGCACAGCTCCGGCCGGTCGGCCTGCATAAACATCACCTTGCCGATGGCCAGCCGCCTGTGTACAGTTTTCCCCGATACCGTGATCATTTCCCCTTCTCCTTACACTGATCAAACCCCTTACACCGATCTTGCATTTATGCCGATCATGTATATCTTTCAGTATACCTTCTGCGGCCCGGAAAAGCAATGATGCGGCGGGTTATGTTTTGCGCGGAGCCACATTTTTCGCATATTAGGCATTGACATTTTACATCAGATGACATAAAATGAGTCTCGTTCCGGGGTATTAGCTCAGCTGGGAGAGCGCTAGGTTCGCAATCTAGAGGTCAGGGGTTCGATCCCCCTATGCTCCACTCAAAAAGAAGAGGTGAATCGTTGAAGATTCACCTCTTTTTTGTTTTCAATCCCGATGGATGCACGCTCCGTCAGCTTTCCGCCGCAGTTTCGCGCGACACGCTGTCCACTATGTAAAGTTCCTCGTATATCTGATTCATCATCTTCCGGTCCGCCCGTTCGACCATGATGGCAAAAATGATGGTCGCCGCAACAATTCCGACGATAAGAAGCCACATAAATACCAAGACTTGCGCAAGTGCCGCCAGCGCTTCACCCAAGCCTTTCTTGAGCTCTTCCGTGTGTTCGTCCTTCTCCTCCTCCGCCGGTTCGTCCTTCTTCTCCTCGGAAGTGCTCTCGCTCTTCTTGTCGGGCGTTGTAAGAATGCTGGAGCCCAGCGTCGCACCGGCGAATACCAGAGCCAGCAGCCCGACCCAGACCACAATGCAGACAAGAATCTTCTGCCACATTTTCCGCCAGGAGCGCGCGAGCTCATCGGATAATCTCTGACACAGTGTCCTCGTCGCTATCCAGTTGGAACAGAGCAGCACGATATCCGACAATATCGCCAACGCACCTACCGGAACAAGCACCGGAAGGGCCGATTCAATGTCGTCGATCATGATCATGCATACGCCCAGCGCGAAGGTGATCGCCGTCGATATCTCAGCCACCGCGCACGGGACGCGGTACACTTGGTCGACTTCCTTCAGGAGCAGCATTTCACGTATATTGTTCATCTTGAAGACAATTATGAGAATCGCGACGAGTGCCCCGAGCGCCCACCAGCGTATATCCAGCAGTAGAAATGTCAGCGTCGGAAACAGCAACAACAATATCGGAATGACCAAAAGCCACCACTTTGACTTCTTATCATATTGTTTCCCGAAAACCCTCAGAAGTACCTTCATATCCGCTTCGGAAAAACCTGCCGGATTTCTGTACTCTCCATTCATAATTCTACCCCCCGTTGTTTACTTACTTAAGCTTCGTAAAATGAAACTACCTGCTGAACTGCGACAGGAACAGCCAAGCCTGCTCGCAAGTGTGCCGGCGGCACTCGTGCCCCTGTCCGCTGATGCTTCCGAGCACGGTGCGGCACACGCCGTCCTCACTGTCGAAATAGTGAAGCGTCAGCGTGCTGTCGCGCGTCGGATCATAGATCTTCTCCACGCGGTCGCCGTCGACACCCCAGATCCGGTTCGGCCAGTTCTCGCGCCCCTCGAAGGTTACGTCGTACGGCTTCTTCACGCGGTTGACGCCGAAGACGTAGCGGATGCGGTCCCAGCATTTGTCGGCCTGGAACGGAAGCTCCGGCAACGGCGTGATCTCGCCGCCGGTGTAGAACAACGGCACCGGCACGTCCCGGTTGATCTCGCACGGTGCAGGCTTGCCGTAGGAGTTCAGACCCACCTCGAACGTCGCGTCCATCGGCGCAAGTCCGGCGAAGACTCCCGGGTACTCCTGGAAGAGATCCCACGATTTGCAGCCGCCCATGGAAAATCCGCTCGCGTACACGCGGCTGCGGTTGATGCTGTAGCGCGCCGCCAGCCGGTCGATCAGCGCCACCATCTCCGTCGCCGTGCTGTTGAGATGATCCTCGATCGAGACAAGCAGGAAATTGTAGCGGTTCGCGATGCGGTACCAGCCGGAAATGTTCGCGATGTACATCGCCGAGTCTCCGCCGCCGTGGAATGTGAGCACCAGCGGCACCGGCCCGTTGTTGAACAGATCCTTGTTGTAATATGCCACGTATCCGACGCGATGCTCCTCCGTCCCCCGGTCATCGCCGTTATTGTCGGGCGATGTCTGCAGGATCGCAAAATTCTCCTCGCGAACCATTCCGATCTCCGGGAGCACCGTCTCGATCTCCGTGTTACCGCACCAGCGGCGGTATCTGCGCACGAACGTGTCGAACTCCCATACATAGTCGGCCCTGGCTCTCGTGAGAAGCTTGTCGCAGCTGTCGGCGAACGCCTTGTTCACGGCCGTCGTGTTACCGATCGACACGATCGGGATGTCCCTTCTCTCCGGCTGCGGGATCACCGAGAGCTTCTCGAGGATGCACACCGCGGGCGTGATCTCGCCGGGCCCCCACAGAAACTCGCCGTTCACCGTCTTAAGCAGGTTCTTCGCAATATAGTCCGCCGAGGTGCCGTAGCCGTACACGTATGTACGAAAAATGGCTCCGCGGATGCAGTACCCTTCGGTTCCGCCGGTGAAGCGGTTCCGAAGCGTCACGTAGCCGTCCTTGTGATACTGGTGGATCTTCGAGTTCGCGATCAGCTCCGCAAACAGCGATTCGTCGGCACTCTCCCAGCCGTCCGCCGCCGTCGGGCTTACGAACACGACGCTGCCGCCGTAGCGCGCCGCGATCGATGCCAGACCGTTGCCGTCCGCCCATGCCGCCGCTTCCGATGCGGTGCGGGGCTTCTCCTCAAGCACAATGAGATACGGTGCCTCGAAACCGTAGTTGATGATGTCATCCGGAAGCTCCTGCGCCGGCACATACACCTTCACCGCAAAACGCTCAAACGCGTGCTCCCACAGTTTTCCTCCGTCGGCCCGTGTCGTAACAGCGGGCGCTTCCTTCATGGCCATGCCTTTCTTCCTCCGATATTCGCAGTATCACGCTCTTTATGAAAAAAAGCTGATGTGCTCAGCTTTTCACACAGCGCAGGGGGACCTCTGTCCCCCGCGCCTGTATCCGTTTTATTGCCGGTTCATCACTTGAACAGACCGCCGAGGAGATCGGTCACGCTGTCGAGCGGAGAGCTCTTCTCCGTCTTCTTCGCGGTTGTCTTCTTGGAGGTCGTCTTCTTGGCAGTCTCCGTCTTCTTCGAATCGGTCTTCTTGGAATCGGTCTTCTTGGAGTCCGTCTTCTTCTTGGAATCGGTCTTCTTGGAATCCGTCTTCTTGGAGTCCGTCTTCTTCTTGCCGGTCTTCGGCTTCTTCGGTTTCTCCTCCTCCTTCTCCTCTTCCTTCTCATCGTCGGAACTGTCGCCCGACACAAGGTTGAACAGACCGGAAGCAAGGCTGCCGATGTTCACGGAACCGAGCAGACCGCCGAGCAGCGATGCCGTTGCCGAGGTCGATGCCTGGGAAGTGTTATTCTGCGAGGAGCCGCCTCCGAGAAGTCCGGAGAGAAGCGGGCCTGCGGCGGACAGAATGCCGCTCGTCTTCGCCTTGCTGACACCGGTTTCCTTCGCGATCTCTTCCTCGGAAGTCTGCTTGCCGCCGAGCAGCGACGGAAGCGCGGCTGTCAGGACATTCTTGACCTGTGTCTGAGTCGCACCGGACTGACCTGCGATCGCCTTCACATTGGCTGTGCTGAGCAATGATTTGGTAATGTCTTTGATATCCATACAATGTCTCCTTCTCACGCGATATTCGACCGACTCAGCGAGTCCGTCCCTATGTGTCCATACTACTCTTATTGTGCCGAAAAGTCAACTGAAACGAAGTGTCGCGCCGCCCTCGCCGGGCGTGCCAAGAGGGAACTATCGCAGCGACATATTCCCCATGATCAGGTCCTTCAGAACACCGACCGTCTCGCGCGTCATATTGTGGAGAAGATACGCCGGCGTCGATCGCGCCGGGACTGCCGAAACGTTTTTGTACCCGCATTTTTTCGCGATCCCCTTCGAGCGGAACACGTGAAAATTGTTGGTGATGATGCCGACCGATGTGTCAGGGGAAGGAAGCAGTTCCAGGCAGTTTTTAAGATTTTCCGAAGTGTCGGTCGAGCGGTCCTCGAGGATGATCCTCACAGCGTCGATCCCCTGCCCTACAAGGTAGTCGCGCATCCCCTCCGCCTCGGACACGGACTCGTTCGCACCGCGTCCGCCGGACACGACGCACAGCACCTGCGGGTGTTCCTTAAGGTACTCCGTCGCCGTCTCGAGGCGGTAGCGCAGCACGACGCTCGGTCCGTCCTCGCGCATCTGTGCCCCGAGCACGATGATGTACTCCGGCTCGCCTCCGTCCGCGGAAAATGAGCTCGCAATCCTTGCCATCAATGCCACATACACCGCAAAACCGAACACCGTCAACTCGGTGATCGCAATCCGGAAACCGCGGGGGATCCGCCCCCACACCCGAAAATATACCGCTGCCGCAAGCCCGAACAAAACGAGTCCCAGCACGAACCAGATCCGGTAAAACGTGTTGCCCGCGCCGGCCGAACGCACGAAACGTCCGTAGCCGATGCTGCATATGCCAAGGACCACGTACAGCCCCATACGAATCCAATGCCACATAGTATTTCCCCTCCGACTGACACAATGCCGGTTAATGCACCTTCCTATGCCTCTACAGCGAAGCCAGCGCGCTGCGAAGCGCGGTCTCCTCCGCCGTCACGCTTCCCTGCACGGAATTCTTCGGCCCGCCGCCCTTGGCGCCGAACCGCTCGCGCAAAAGCTGCTGCCACGCGCTCACATCGCCGCCGTCCTGCTCGATCAGATACCTCCAGGACAGCGCGTTCCCCTCGACCGGCAGCAGTGCGCACACAACTCCCGCGTAGCACGCCTTCAGCTCATCGACCGCGTAGCGAAGCAGCGAGGAGTCCGCCGCCTCGAGGAACAGCACGCACGGGCCCGCGATCCGGCCGTCCTCCGCTCTTTCCCCGGTTTCCGCCGCCGCCGTCTCCGCGATGAGGGACCTTACGATCGCTCGGTCCTTCGCCACGAGTTCGTAGGCAAGTCTCTTTCTCTCGTCACGCAGTTTCTCCACGGTCGCGCAGAGGTCTTCCGTCTTCACGGACAGTGTCTGCGAGAGCTTTGAGAGCAGCGCAAGCCTCTCCCCGTAGTCCTCCATCGCGCGAAAGCCGCAGCGGTACGACACGCGCACACCGCCCTTGTAGTTTTCCCAGCCGATCAGTTTGAAACAGCCGACCTCACCGGTCACCTTCACATGCGGCGCACAGCAGGCGCACAGATCGACGCCGTCGATCTCCACGAGGCGCACTGCTCCGTCGATTGCCTTCTTGCTGCGGTAGGAAAGGATCTCCAGCTCGCCGGGCGCCGGATACCACGCCTGAACGGCCCGGTTTTCCGTGATGATCCGGTTCACGCGCTCCTCCAGTTTCAGAAGCTGCTGCTCCGTGAGTTTGCCGTTGTAATCCATCGTTGCCGTGCGGTCGCTCAGGTGAAAGCCGACATTGTCGTAGCCGTACAGCGAGTGGACCAGCCCGGAGAAGATATGCTCGCCGGTGTGCATCTGCATATTGCGGTAGCGGTACTCCCAGTCGATGATGCCGTGCACGGTCATTCCTGTCCGGTACAAAGCCCCGGCCCCGTCGGGATCAATGTTCACCCTGTGCCGCACCTCGCCGTCCGTGATCTGCACATCCGTCACCGTCCGTCCGTCGATCGTGCCGCGGTCCGGCGACTGGCCTCCCTCCTCGGGGAAGAAAAGCGTGGCGTCGAGCGTCAGCCATACCGATGCGCCGTCGTCCCCCTCCGCCACCGCGGTGACCACGGCGTCAAATTCTCTCGCGTACGCGTTCTCATCATACAGTTTCTTCATCGTTGCACCTTCCGTTCTCCCGGACTGTTCGTAATATAAGCAACGGAGGATCGACACCTCGCCGATCCTCCGAATATACAATCGCTGTTCATTTTCCGAGGGGAGATGTCATCACCGTCTCGTCCTGTGTCGCGTCATTCCGATCACTCGATGACATACGACTGGATCACCGACCATACATCCTTCGACTCCATACCGAGTCTCCATGCCGAGCAGCCCGCGAGTTTGTTCTCCTTCATCACCTCGAGCTTCAGCTTCAGAGAATCCGCATCCTCGATCCAGATCTTGACCAGCTTGCCGTCCTCGGTGACCTCGGCGTAGTTCTGGCCGAACTCCTCGCTCCATGCGCTGGAACCGCCGTGGTCCTTGATGTACTTCTTGATCGTGTCCATGCCCGCCGCTTCGTTCGGCACGGGCTCGTCCGCCGCATGGACCTCGTTCACCATCCACTTTCTGGTGAAGAACGGAACACCGAGGATCAGGCGATCCGCAGGAACCTTCTTGAGCATCTCGTTCACGCCGCCCTTCACGAAGCCGATGGACGCCACGGAACCTGCCTCCTTCGACTTGGAGTAGTGCTCGTCGTAACCCATGAAAATGATATAGTCCACGAATTCGCTCTGCTCGTCAAGACGGTAGAACGAGTTCAACTGGTTCGGATAATAGTTGTCCGTGGAGATCGTGAGCCCCTTGTCCTTGCACGCAAGGAACAGTTCGCGGAGGAACTGCAGGAAATGAGGCGCCGACTCCTTGGTGATGTACTCGAAGTCGATGTTGATACCGTCGGCTCCGACACGCGTCACCTCGCTCACGAGATTGTTAACCAGAGCCTCGCGCGATGCCGTGTGCGAGAGCACATCCAGGCCCTTGACATCCTTCGCGAAGTCATCCGCCAGCGCCCAGACCTTCAGGCCTGCGGCGTGTGCCGCCTTGACGTAGGTCGCGCTCGCAATGGAACTGATCCCTCCCTCCGTGTTCGAGAAACCGAACCACGTGGGCGAGATTACATTGAGGCCCTTGGTCTCCTTGATCGCGGCCTTGAAATCCGCCTCGCTGATCTCGCCGCCGAGCGAATGCCATACCATGCACACCTTGCCGGTAAGTCCGTGGCGCGTATACTCTTCGCCCTTCGCCGGAATGGCGAGTGCATTCTGCGAGTATGTCGTTGTCTCAAGATTGTTGACGTAGCCCCAGCGGCCGTCCTCCGTCATAACCTTCGACCAGGTATTGCCGGAGATATCCTCCGCAAGGTACAGCACCGCACCCTTGTCGAGCTCCGCGACGATCGGCTTGGTGATGTCGCCGCCCTCTCTCATCACGGTGCCCTCCTCGGCTTTGACCGAGGCGCGGTAAATCTTCTTACCCGCGGTGATGATGGAGATCCTGTTCGGTTCCGTCGATTCGATGACGTTCATCTTGCCATACTGCTGAAGCAGTTGCGTGCAGAGATAGATCTCATTGCCCTTGGTGATGACCATCGGCGAATCGGTTGTCTTGTCCTGACCGTCCTCTTTGTAGGTCTTGCTTCCGCTGCTGTAGCTCCTGCGCGCCGTCGCGTCCGTCACATAGAGGAGTTCATCGTACTCGTTCCAGTAAAAACGGCTGTCAAGACTGCTCGCGAGTGAGGCCGGAACGTACATCTTGCCGTTCTCGACAATACCCTTGCTCTCGCTCAGTCTCGCATTCACCATCAGCATGACGTCGTTGTCGCCGAGCCCGTAAAATTTCTTAAGGTCCGACTGCTCCGTGGAGGGCGTCTTGACCTTATCTGTCGTCGTGTTGCCGGTCTCATTCTTGTCCCCACACCCGACCAGCATACAAATCGCAGCGATTGCGATCATGATCGCGATTACACTTTTCTTGCTCATGGAATCCTCCCGATTCTCGAAAATGAAGCTCTGAGCAGACTGCGCCCCGAGCCCTCGCAGCGACCATTGTATCACAATTCGCGCGGAAAAGAAACCCCGCATTGCATTTCTGTGTGTTGCGCGTCATATTATTCGCCTCGCAGGGTTCCCTCCGCCTATCCTTCCGTCGTCAGGCGCTGTAGTTCATAGGAGGCACATGCAGGTTTTCGCCGCCGCTTCCCGGGCGCAGCCCCGGCTCGCGACAGCCGTTTTCGAACAGAAGGTAACACCGTGATATGCACACATTTCCGTCCTTCCCGTACCCGCTTCCGCCGTACGACTTCCGATGCCTAAAGTATAGCCGTAAGCCCCGGAAAATACTATCGGTAAGCTCCCCAAAGATGCAGTATCGGATTTTACGACATCTCCCGCAAATTACGCATTTTCGCGGGGATCGATATACATTTTTCACAATTTCGGTAATTGACTTTCGTGCATATTTCTCTTATACTCAAGCGTAAATATGGGGGATCTGCGCGACCGCGCCCCCGGACAAAAATACGCGGACATCCCGCGGGAGAGGAGGCATACGTATGGAGATGGAATTGCTGGATAACGGCGCCATCCGCTGTATCGTCGGACAGTCCGATCTGGACAAGCACAATCTCACAATGCTCGATTTCGTGATCCATCCGGAATCCTCCCGCTCGATGCTGCAGGAGTTCATCGAACTCGCGCACAGGCGCTACGGCTTCTGCCCTGCGGGCAACACGCTGATCGAGGCGGTTCCGCTTGCCAAGGATCGTCTGATCCTGACATTTTCCAACGGACAGCCTCCGTTCTTCTCGGATCTGTTCCGCGATTCCGAAGCGCCCGAGACCGACGAGGACGACTTCGACGATCCCGATGCGGAAGCTTCCCGCGCGGAGGACACCGATCCCGGCTCCGGCATGGGCGAGGATTTCCTCTCCCCGGTCGGACACGGCGAGTTCGGCAAGATCACGCCCGGCAAGAGAAGCCGGCGTCACGCCTCCCGTGAGCCGGAGATTTACCGCAACACGCGCCTTCTGATGAGCTGCAACGACATTCTCGGCTCGGAGGACAATGTCACCGAAACGAAGCCGGAGGAGGCCGAGGAGGTTGTCATCTGCTTCCGCAAGCTGGACAACCTGATGTCCTTCGCGGACATCGCGGCGCCGATGCGCCTCTCGAGCACCCTGTTCTACGGTGCGATCGACCGGTGCTACGTGCTCCTGCTGAACCGTGAGGACAGCGATCCCGCGGACCTGCGGCGCGCCGGCGACCTGGCCGACGAGTACGGCACGAGACTGTTTGACTACTCGATCCCGTACTACCGCGAGTATTTCCGCTGTATCGCCGAGGACGACGCGCTCGAGAAGCTTCGCTCGGTGCGCTGACAGACGAAGACATAAAAGAAACGGACCATCCCGCAAGGATGGTCCGTCTTTGATTGTTCAGGATTGATCTGTTCAATATCTGTTTGTACCCACTCTTACTTGGAAGCGAAGTACGTATTGATCTCCTCAACGAGCATATCGACATCGATGCCGTGCACCATGCAAGCCTGCTCCAGCGTCTCACCCTGAGCGGACGGACATCCCACGCAATGCATACCTGCACCCATAAGGATCGATGCAACCTCGTAATCCGCGCGGAGAATCTCTCCCATCTTCATATCTTTGTTAACGATCATCGCCGTAATCCTCCTTAGTTCAAAAATCCCGCGGCAGAACACCCCGCCGCGGGATTGATTATAGCCGATTCGATATGTTGTGTCAACCACCGATCGAACGTTCGCGGATCAGTCGTAGTGAACGATAACGGATGCCTCCTGCGCGGCGGTCATCTTGATCGTGGTGCCTTCGCTCACATAGAGCTCCTTAAGCTTGGCGTTTTTGGTGATGTCTATGGTCGTGAACTCGTTGTAGGTGCACATGAGCAGCTCGAGCTCCGCGTTTTTGCCGACATCCAGTTTTGTGATGCGGTTGTTGTAGCAAGACAGGCATTCCAGGTTCCCGTACTTGGAAACATCGATCGAAGTGAGCTGATTGTCTTCGCAGAACAGATTGTACAGTTCACTGCCTCCGCCCAGTTTCAGCGTCGTCAGCAAATTATCGGAGCAGTAGATGTTGCCCAGGTAATTGTTCTTGCTCAGATCAAGCTTTGCCAGTTTGTTCCAGCAGCAATTGAGATATCCCATGTACTTCTTCGTGCTCAGATCCAGCTTCGTCAGTCGGTTCACCGAGCAGTCAAGGCTGTACAGCGAGGGACTGATGCCGAGGTTCAGCGAGGTGAGCTGATTTTTCTGGCACTCAACGATCATCAGGTTCGGATTGCGGCTCAGATCCAGGGATGTCAGACTGTTACTGCTGATATATATGATCTCAAGCAGAGCGTTTTTGGTCGTGTCGATCTTCTTCAACTGATTGCCTGCAGCCTGAATGGAGATCAGATGCGTAAAATACTCCATTCCCGTCAGGTCGGTGATCCCCTGGTCTTCGACCTGAAGCGAGCTGAGTGAGAAGAGCTCATTCCAGGAGAGGGAGTCATCACCGTCCGTATCATACCCTTTGACATACGCGCGGAATTTTGCGTCCGGGAATGTATCCTTGTTGATCAGGCAGCTGCCGAGCGTAAGTTTGATGGGAGAGGATACCGCTTTCTTGCCGTTGCCGTCCGTCACCACACAGCGGAACTGGTAACCGTCGTGCCCCGCCTTCGCCGCGCGCAGCTGGAACATATCCTTCTTCGCGGTCGCGTTGGTCGAGTTCTGCCATGTGCTCGAGCCCGGGGCCTTCGTCTGCCACTGGTACTTCAGCGTGCCGATACCTCTCGCCGCCACCATGAAGTTCACCTCGGAGCCGGGAACCACCTTCATGCTCGGGGTCGTGCACAGGATCACGGGCTTCACCGTGAGCATCGCGGTGTTCGAGGTAACCTTCTTGTTGTTTCCGTCGGTCACGATGCAACGGACTTCATAGCCGTTGTGCGCCTCCTGAACGCCGATCGTGAAGGTTGCCTTCGTCGCGCTTGACGCCGTGGAATTCTTCCAGCTGAGCGAGCCCGGAGCCTTCGTCTGCCACTGATACTTCAACGTTGCCTTGCCCACCGCAGCCACCGTAAACTCGGCCGTCGAACCGATGGCCACCGACGCGTCCTTCGGCTGCGCCGTGATCGTCAGCGTGTCGCTGAGCACCGTGAGCGTGGCCGCCGGCGTCGTGATGCTCGTGCTGCCGCCGTCCTTCACGATGCAGCGGAACTGGTATCCGTTGTGCCCCGCCTGCACCTTAAGGCTGAATATTCTCTTGGTTCCGTTCGAAGAAGCGGAATTCTTCCACTCACTCGAGCCCGGAGCCTTCGTCTGCCACTGGTACGAGACCGTCCCCGTCGTCTGCGTGACCAGGGTCTCGAAACTCACGGTATCTCCCACCGCAGCAGTAACGTCCTTCGGCGCTGTCTTGAGTACCATGTTGCTGACCGGAACCGAAATGCCGGTCTGCGCGCCTGCCGTCTGTGCCAGAGCGTTCATACCGTTCGACGCGAACAGCAGCGTGATCGCGCACATCGCGGCGATCGCTACGGAAGCCACCTTTCCGGCAACCGTTCTGTGTCTTCTGATTTTCATACAGATGCCTCCTCATTTTCTCTTTTCACTTCTCAGTGCGCGGCCGCAAAAACGATATCCGCGCGACGTATCGATTGTAGCAGAAATGCATATTGTTGTAAACAATAATATTTCATATCGAATATTTAACGATTTTGCGGAAAATAAGGCTTTCGGGCCTTATAAAAATTGTTCTTGCATTCCGTTGTTTTATGAAGTACACTGTAGGCAGTGAGCCGACCGTGGCTCGCGAGTTCTGACAGGAGGATGTAAAACAATGGCATTTGTTATCAATGACGGTTGTGTAAAGTGCGGCGCTTGCGCAGGCGAGTGCCCCGTAGGAGCGATCACCGAGGGTGAGGACAAGTACGAGATCGACGCGGATGCTTGCCTTGGCTGCGGCACCTGTGCTGCTACCTGCCCTACCGGTTCCATCACCGAGGAGTAATCAGCAACAACCCAAAAACACAAGGGGAACTGCACACTGCAGTTCCCCTTTTAATTTGCTCTCAATTCGCCCGGTTGCTCTCCAGATTGAGAAATTTCGTCTGCTCACCGATCCACGCGAGCTTGACCGTTCCGGTCGAGCCGTTTCGCTGTTTGCCGATGATGACTTCCGTGATACCGGGCTCTTTGCATTTTTCTTTCGTGTAATACTCGTCGCGGTACAAAAACATAACCACGTCGGCATCCTGCTCGATGGCGCCGGACTCACGCAGGTCCGAGAGCACCGGCCGCTTGTCCTCGCGGGTATCCGGCTGGCGCGACAGCTGCGACAGCGCGATAACCGGACAGTTCAGCTCACGCGCGAGCGCCTTGAGCGAACGGCTGATCTCCGAAACCTCGTTCTGACGGGATTCGTTGCGCTTCGTTCCCTTTGACTCCATCAACTGCAGGTAGTCGATCATGACGAGCTGCAGATCGTGGTCCAACTTGAGTCTGCGGCACTTCGAGCGAACTTCCTGAACCGAAGCCGCCGGCGTGTCAAAGATGTAAAGCGGTGCCTCGCCGATGCGGCGAGCCGCCATCATCATATCCTCCCAGTCGTGATCCTCGAGCTTGCCCGTGCGGATCTTCTGCAGATTCACGCCGGAATCGAGCGCCAGGATACGGTTGACAAGCTGTACCTGGCTCATCTCAAGGCTGAAGATCGCAGTGGGAACGTGCTTGCGCACGGCGATATTTTCCGCGAGATTCAACGCGAACGCGGTCTTGCCCATCGAGGGACGCGCCGCGATCAGCACCAGGTCGGAAGGCTGCAGTCCGGCCGTGCGGTAATCCAGGTCGAAAAATCCGGTCGGGATACCCGTCGTCTGGCCTCCGCTCTTCGCCGCCTTCTCGATGTTGTTCAGCGCCTCGACGACGATCCGGCTGATCGGCATCGTCTCCGCCGCCTGCCCCTCCTGGAACAGACGGAACATCTGCTCCTCGGCACGCGCGAAGACATCGTCCACCGGCTCATCGTCCTTGTAGCAGTCCCCTGCGAGCTTGTCGCTTATGTGAATAAACCGGCGCAGGCGGGATTTGTCGCGCACGATCGCCGCGTAATCCGCCGTGTTGGCCGAGGACGGAACCCCGTTCATCAGTTCCAGCATATACTCCGGCGAGCACTGCGCGTCCGGTACGTGGCGAGCGCGCATACGCTCCTGCACCGTCACCTCGTCGGTCTCCAGCCCCTGCTGGTTCATCTCAACAAGCACGTCGAAGTAAATGCCGAGCGTGCTGTCATAAAAATCCTCACCCGTGATCACCCCTGTCACGATACCGATCGCTTCCTTGTCCAACAGCATGGACCCAATGACCGACCGCTCCGCCTCGAGGTTGTGAGGCATGCCTTTGCGGCTGACCGCTTCTTCCATTCAACTACACTCCGTGAGTAATATCCGCCCGGCAGCGCCCCGCCTGTGCGCCGTCGGACACCTTCGTTCCGGATTACCGGACACCTTCCACCTTGACTTCCAGCTCCGCACTCGCCTGCGGGTGAAGGCGGATCGCCGCATGCACAATGCCCTCGTTCTTGATCGCGATCGGCAGCGTGATCTTCTTCTTATCGATCTCGATCCCCAGCTGCTCCTTGATCGCCTCGCCGACTTCCTTCACGGATACCGAGCCGAATACGCGGCCGTTCTCACCGATCTTGATCGGCACGGTGACCGACTTGCCCTCGAACTGCGCGGCGAGCTGCTGTGCCGCCTCGAGCACCTCCTGCTCGTGCTTCGCCTCCGCTGCCTTCTGCAGTTTCAGATCGTTGAGGTTCTTCGGTGTCGCCTCGACGCCGAGCTTCTTGGGGAACAGGAAGTTTCTCGCGTAGCCGTCGCTGGCTTTCACGACCTGTCCCTTCTTTCCGAGTGCTTTCACATCCTGCAGCAAAATAACATCCATCTATCGTTTCCTCCGTAATTTCATAGTCTGTCCCGCAGTGTCCGCTCCGGCGGGTCATCCCGCCCGCGGCCGCCGCGGCTTATTTGAGCTCTCCGCCCTGCAGCATTTTCCGAAGCACGTCCTTGACCTGCTGCTTCGCCTCCGCCACCGTCACTCCGGCGAGCTGCGCGCCGGCAACCGTCATATGACCGCCGCCGCCGAACCGTTCCATCACAAGCTGCACGTTCAGCTCGTCGATGGAGCGCGCGCTGATGTACACCTGGTTCTGGAACATCGTGAACACGAACGAAGCCTTCACGCCGTCGATCTCCATCAACTCGTTGGCGACCTGCGCACCGAGCACGTTCGGCGATTCCAACCCCTCTCCCGAGCATTCGGCAAATGCGTAGTCGTTCAGGTACATCTCCATCCCCGCGATCGCCTTCGCGCGCGCCATATACTCCTTCTTGTCGGAACGGAACGCCTTGCGGATGCGCGTCACCTCCGCGCCGTTTCTGCGCAGGTACGCCGCCGCCTCGAAGGTGCGCACACCGGTCTTCGTCAGGAAGTTGTTCGTGTCGATCATAATGCCCGCGTACATCGCCTCCGCCTCGATTGGACGAAGCTTGAGTCCGTCGCCGATGTACTGCAGGATCTCCGCGACAAGCTCACACGCCGAGGACGCGTACGGCTCCACATACGAGAGCGCTGCGTCATCGACGGAGTCGGTCGTCTTGCGGTGGTGGTCGAGAACGATGACCTGCTTGATGCGGTCATACAGTTCCGGACACTCCGTGTAACTCGGGCGGTTGACGTCCACGATGACGAGGAGATCGTCCTCCTTCGCCAGTTCCCTCGCGCGGAACGCGCTGATGAACATGGTGGACTCGTACTCCGGGTTGTTCAGGAAATTGCTGACGGTCGGGCGCACCGCGTTTCCGACCTCATTGAGCACGATATAAGCGTTCTTGTTGCAGTGCTTGACGATGCGGTACACGCCGATCGCCGCGCCGACCGCGTCGACGTCGGGGTTCGCGTGTCCCATGATGAACACATTTTCCTTCGACTCCACGAGCTCCTTGAGGGCGTGCGCCTTCACGCGGGCACGCACACGCGTGTTCTTCTCGATCGATTCGCTCTTGCCGCCGAAGTACGTGATCATCTCGCCGTCGCGCACCACGGCCTGGTCGCCGCCTCGGCCGAGGGCAAGATCCATCGCCGCACGGGCACTCTCGTAGCCCTCCTCGTAGCTCTTCGCGTTGACGCCGAGGCCGATACTGATCGTCAGGCCGACCTCGCTCGGGCCGCCGATGTTAACGGACCGGACGTCGTAGAGGATGGAAAATTTATCGTCCTGCAGCCACTGCAGGTAACGGTTCTGGAATATGAAGAAGTACTTGTCCTTCTCGAGCTTTCGGATGACCGCGTCGATCCCGTTCATATAGGTCGTGATCTTCCGGTCGATGAGCGCCGTCAGAAGCGAGCGCTTCACTTCCTCGTAACTGTCCAGAACCTCGTCATAGTTGTCGATGTACAGAAGGCCGAACACCAACCGGCTGTCATAGTTCTCCTGCCGGAGAGCCGTCAGCTCCGTCTCGTCGTACAGGAAAGCCGAGACCGTCTTCGTGAGTTTCACTCCCGCGCCGCGCGACACGCGTTTGAGCTGCGCGTCAAACTCCGGCGTCTCCTGCGCGCGCATCACGATCTTGTATACCTTTCCGTTGATCCGCGTCCGGTACGTGCGCTCGTCCGACTCGTGCTTCGGCAGCGTGTACGCCTTCACCTCCGGGATCAGCTCACGAAAGTTCATGCCGACGCCCTTCCTGCCGCACACAAAGGAAAATGCCTTGTTGCACCACAGGATCTCGCTCTCACCGTCGATCACCGCGTACGGGATGTCCATCTCCGTCAACAGCTTGCTCTCGACCTCGTCATAGCACGCGGAAAATGCGATGTAATCCCGGAGGATCCGCTTCCTGCGAAGCAGAAACATCACCAGCGCGATGACAAAGTAGATCGCCGTGGCAAATGCCCCGACCAGCGCCGCCTTGCGGCTGACAAACAAAAGCGCGATGTCCGCGACAAGCCACCAGGCAGTGAGGATCAACGGCCACAGCATATATGTGATCAATTTTCCGCTCGCGTTCTTCTTCATACACGGTCCTTTCGCGACGGTCATCCCCGGGCTTCGCCGGTGCGCCGTCTCAGACGGAACTTCCTCCGCGGCCCGCCCCGTTGCGGGGATCCGCCGCGCGATCAATACCCCCGGGCGCCTATTCGCGCCCTAGTTCAACCATACCGTAATAGTAACACAAAACCGACACAATAGCAAACGAAAAGAATCCGGATCGGACGCTGTCGCATCCGAACCGGACTCCCGGAATCTCGTCAATTCTGTCGCCGCGATCGATGCCGCGGCACGCGGTTCCCCGTCCGTCATGCGGACAGTCCCCGATTACTCTACCGTGTAAGGCAGAAGCGCGATGTGGCGAGCTCTCTTCACGGACGTCGTGAGAAGGCGCTGATGCTTCGCGCAAGTACCGGTGATTCTTCTGGGAAGAATCTTACCTCTCTCGGAGATGAATCTCGAGAGGGACTTTACATCTCTGTATACGGTGAACTCATCGTAAGGCTCCGTGCAGAATGCGCAAACCTTCTTCTTTCTGCGGATGGGTCTCTTTCTCGGAGCTTCGCTGCGCTCACCCTTCTCGGTTTTATTAAAAGCCATGGTGTTACCTCCTGTTCGATTACGTCAGGCAGCCCTTCTGCCCGACCGATTCACGGATGACGCTTCCCGCGTCCCGTCTGTCAGATAAACGGCAGATCTTCCTCGATGCCGTCCTTGATGTCGACAAAGCCGCTGCCTGCGCTCGCCGCATCCGGTCTGGGCTGTGCCGAAGCACCGCCGACGGTAGAACCGGAAGCATTCTTGCTCTCCGCAAACTCCTGCTCATCAACGATCACCTGCCAGGAATAGACCTTCTGTCCATCCTTGTTGGTGTAATTATCGCTCTGAATACGTCCGGTGATCAGGATCTTGGTGCCCTGACGGAAGTATTTGTCAGCAAACTCCGCGCTCTTGCCGAACGCAGTACAGTTAAAGAAATCGGCCTCAGGCTCGCCTTCGCGGCGGAATCTGCGGTCCACGGCAAGCGAATAGCGACATACCGAGGTACCGTTGCCGGCATTTCTCATCTCAGGGTCTCTCGTGAGACGACCCATCAAAATAATCTTGTTCATAAAGGATTCCTCCTTACTCCTCTTCGCGACTTACGCAAAGATACCGAAGAACGTTATCCATAATACGAACGCGATGCTCGATCTCGGCCGGAGCCGTGGTCTCTGCTTCGAACTGAATGAAGTAGTAGAAACCCTCGTTCATCTTCTGGATTTCATACGCCAGTCTCTTCTTGCCGCCGTCGATAACTTCGGTGATCACACCGCCGAATCTCTCAATGAGAGCCTTCGCCTTACCGAGGACTTCTTCTCTGGCTTCGTCTTCGATTCTCGCATTCACAACTAACGCCAATTCGTACTTTTTCATAGTTGCGTGCACCTCCTTTTGGTCTCTGGCCCTTGCCTGCGCAAGAGCAAGGAAAATGGTTCCCGGCCACCGCAAAAATGCGGCTTTCGGGAAAATGTGTAACATATCACGGATTTGCATTGTACCATAGCTTTCCGTGAAATGCAAGCGGTATTTTACATAAAATAAGCGTTTCCGTTTCTCCGTTTCCGCGCCTGTTTTCGCCGTTTCGCGCGGTCGCACCCGTCAACCCGACGAAATCGGCCGTATCCTTTTGTGCAGTGTGTCTTATTCGGTCTGTCCGGGCGCTTCCGCCGCAGCCTGCTCCGCCGCTTCGCGGGTTGATTCCGCGATCTCCGTGAGCTGCTCTGCCGCAACCTCCGCGGCCTGCTCCTCCGCCTCGCGCGTCGTCCTCGCAAGCTCCATCGGCTTGTACTGCACGCCGCCCCGGATCAGAAGGCGAAGGTTCTTCTCCGCCAGCTTGCGCGGGATCATGATCATACGCCCGCACTTGAGGCACCGGAGCCGGAAATCCATACCGATGCGGTGCACTTCCCACTCGTTGCCTCCGCAGGGGTGCCCCTTCTTCATCCGCAATACATCTCCCAAACGTATGTCCATCGTGGTCTCTCCGATCCTTCCTTAAGTATAAATGCGGCGTCTATAACCGCCCCCATCATAGCACAGTCGCCGCCCGCGGTGCAACCGTTTTCCGAATTGACAAACCCTCTCCCTTCGATTACAATATGTTGAGTCGAAAGCCGCTCCGTCCCGGGCGCACCTGCACGGGCAAAAATGCGCGACTCCCGAGGAAAGGACAAGGCTATGATCAGAACTATTCTCGTTGTTTTCTATATATTCCTCGTGGCGGTTTTCGCACTTCCGATGTGTCTGCTTCTTCTGCTGATCCGGCTGATCTCCAAGAAGGCCGCATCGAAGATCGGGCAGCCCTTCGCCGACTATGTGGCATTCTGGCCGATCTTCCTGCTCTCCGGCGGACGACTGAAGGTCGAGGGCCGTGAGAACATTCCGAAGGGCACGGCCGTTCTGTTCGCGGGCAACCACCGCAGTATGTATGACATTCTCGCCGGCTATATGGCAATCCCCATGCTGCACAGCACCTCGTTCATCTCAAAGTACGAGATCCGCAACGTGCCGATCCTCAGCTGGTGGATGCGCGTCCTCAACTGCAAATTCCTCAACCGCAAGGATCCGAAGGAGGGTCTTAAGACCATCCAGTCCGCCATCGCGGACGTAAAGGAAGGTTTCTCGATGTTCATCATGCCCGAGGGCACGCGCAATCACGGTGAGGGCGTGATGCCGTTCAAGGCCGGAAGCCTCAAGATCGCCGAGCGCACGGGCTGCCCCGTGGTGCCCGTCGCGATGATCGGCACGGACAACCTCCTTGAGAAGCAGTATCCGAAGATCCGCGCCTCCCGCGTGACCGTCATCATCGGCGAGCCGATCCCGACAGCCGACCTGACGCGCGAAGAGAAGGTGGCTCTGCCGGGCGTCGTGCGCGAGCGCATCGTCGGGATGCTCACCTCGCACGGGTTCCCCTGCCCGGAGCCGGAAGCCCCCGCGGAGGGCAACGAATAAGGCGGCGGACAGCGACATTTTCCGTTGATTTCCCCTCCGTTCCGTGATACAATAGGGACGCTGTGTGGAGATTGTTCGGTCCCGTGTATTCACGGACGGATTGCATACAAGTACAATCAAGAAAGCAGGTATTCCGAATGATTCAAACTTCTCTGTTACCGCTTCTCTCGCTCAAGTGGCTCTGGATCACTCTGGCGATCATCGCGGTTGTTTTCATTATTCTGTTCATCGTGCTCTCCATCGTGGGGCGCAAGCTGCAGGCGAAGAACGACGCCGCCATGGCCGAGATGAAGGCCGCTGCGCGTCCCGCCTCGATGCTCGTCATAGACAAGAAGCGTATGCCTCTCAAGGACGCCGGCTTCCCGCCCGTTGTTGTGGAGCAGACGCCGAAATACGCGCGCCGCGCGAAGGTTCCGGTAGTCAAGGCCAAGGTCGGTCCGCAGATCTTGTCGCTGATGTGTGACGAGAAGATTTTCGATCTGATCCCCGTCAAGAAGGAGTGCAAGGCGATGATCAGCGGAATCTACATCATGGAGGTCCGCGGTCTGCGCGGAACTCTGCAGAAGGACGAACCGACGAAGAAGCGCGGTCTTCTCGCCCGTCTTCGCCGCAAGTGATCCTCTCAAACGAAACGAAAGCAACCAAAAAGCGCTGCCGCAAAGGCAGCGCTTTTTTCATATTCATTCTGTTGTGTTACGCCAACCGCATATCATCCCGCGCCCCCGCGTCACGCGTCCTCCGCGGCATCCTCCGTCGCGGTGGCCTCGATGACAAGCTCGTTCTCGGAGACGATCGTGTCCGCCAGCCGGATCTCGTATTTCATACGGACCGTCACGCCGTCGTCGCGCGCCTCGGTCTCCGCGGAAATCCCGAAGAAATCCAGCTGCAGCGTGCCGTACGGCGTCTCGTACTCACTCTGGTTGAGCTCGCCCGGAACGATCACCATCGACGACCGCAACGCGCCCGTGCGCTGAACCTCGACACGGTTTCCGCGCACAACGATGCGATGCCGCGTGATCAGCTGCGGCGTTTCCTCATCGACGCCCTCGTAGAACAGGTAGATGTCATCGTCCTTGCGGTAATAGGAACCCCGCACGATGGACTCCGTCACATCCTCCGTATCCGACCGGGCGATCCCCGTTATCTTCAGCAGAACATCCATTCTCTCACCGCCGTGCCGCCAGCTCGATCAGCTTCGTGACCAGCGCCTTCTTGTCAAGCCCTCTCGCTCCCCAGAGCATCGGGTACATGCTGATCGACGTGAAGCCGGGCAGCGTGTTGATCTCGTTGAAAACAACCTCGTTCGTGCCCTTCTCGAGGAAGAAATCCACCCGCGCAAGCCCGAAGCCGTCCAGCGCGCGGAATATGCTTCTCGCACACTCGCGGAACTCTTCCTCCTTGCCGTCGGGCAGCTCCGGCCCGATGACCGTGCGCGAATCCTCGTTGTTGTACTTGGCATCGTAGCTGTAGAACTCGTCCGCTGCGAGGATCTCACCGACGCCGCTCGCATCCACGGTGATCCCGTCGCCGAGCACCGCGCACTCGATCTCGCGGCCGACGATCGTCTCCTCGACCAGGATCTTCCGGTCGTGGTAGGACGCTTCCTTCAGCGCGTAGATCAGCTCCGTGCGGTCGTGCGCCTTGTTGACACCCTTCGAGGAACCCGCGTTCGACGGCTTGACGAAAACCGGATACGCAAGGCTCTCCTCGACGCGCGCCACGCACGCGTTCATATCCGCAAGCTCGTGGCCGAACACCGCGACGTACTTCGCCTGGCGGATCCCGAGCGTGTCAACCACGATCTTCGTGTAAAGCTTGTCCATCGAAACCGCGGAGCAGAGCACACCGCAGCCGACGTACGGAATGCCCGCGAGTGTGAACAGCCCCTGCACCGTGCCGTCCTCGCCGTACAGGCCGTGCAGCACCGGGAAGATCACGTCCACGGCGCGGAACGTCACACTGTCGCCGTCCACGAACAGCACACCCTTGCGGCTGCGGTCCGGCGAGATGATCGCCGTCTTCCTGCCGTTCTTCCAACTCCCGTTCTCCACCGCCTCGACCGAGTCCACGGCGAGCCAGCGTCCGTCCTTCGTAATTCCGATCAATATCGCGTCGTAACGCTCCGGATCCAGACTCCGGATCACCGTCGCGCCGGACACGCACGATACATCGTGCTCCGACGACTGGCCTCCGAACAGGATCGCAACTGTCTTTTTCATAGTATAACCTCCGTTATCGCGGGCGCTCCGTCCGCGCCTCGCGCCGCGCGGCATTCGGAAAATGCTCCGCCTCCCCGCGAAACCTCCCTGCCGCATCGCACTCATTGTACCACAACCGCCCACATAGTAAAAGCGAAATAAAAGAGTTTTGAACAAATTCAATAGGTTTTCATCCCTTGCATTTTCCGATGATCGTTCGTATACTGAAAGGAGAATGTACCATTCCGGCTGTGACCGATCCCGGCGAAAGGAGAAGACCATGAAATCCACGACTGAATACGGCTACGCGAAGATCAACCTTGCGCTCGACGTCACCGGCGTGCGAGACAACGGTTACCACGATGTGAGAATGATCATGCAGTCCGTCGACCTGCATGACACCCTGAAGCTGACCCGGACGGAAACTCCCGGAATCACGCTGTCCGTCGGAAGCGCCTCGCTCCCGACCGGCCCCGGCAACCTCGTCTACGATGCCGCCAAGCTGATGTTCGACCGCTACGGTCTCGAGGGCGGTGTCTCCATTACGCTTGACAAGCGGATCCCCATGTCGGCCGGTCTGGCCGGCGGCAGTTCCGACGCCGCGGCGACTCTTCGGGGCATCAACCGGCTCTTTGAGCTCGGGCTTTCCTCCGAGGAGTTGTGCAATCTCGGCGTCACGCTCGGCGCGGACATCCCGTACTGCATCATCGGCGGCACCGCGCTCGCGGAAGGCATCGGTGAGATCATCACCCCGCTGCCCGCAATGCCCGCGTGCCGGATTTTGCTGGTCAAGCCCCCGGCCGGCGTATCGACCGGATTTGTTTACAAGAATCTCAATATGGACGCGCTCGATCATCCCGATGTTGACGGTATGATCGACGCGATCAAGCGCGGCAGCTATGTCGGCGTGACCTCCCGCATGGGCAATGTCCTGGAGAGCGTCACCCTCGCGCACTGTCCGGAGATCGCGACCATCAAGACGCAGATGCAGACGCTCGGTGCGGACGGCGTTCTCATGAGCGGCTCCGGCCCGACGGTCTACGGAATTTTCCCGACCAAAGCGGCGGCTTCCTTCGCCTACACGCACTTCCGCGTGGGCCCTTACGGCGGCGAGACATACCTCGTACAGCCGCTGCAGCCGTAAATAAAACCCGCGCAGAGAGGCGCGGGACACGGCAGCGATATATATGTATACCAGGAGAAATGTTATGAAAAAGTTTGAAGGTTATGAACACGGCATCAACTTCGGCGGCTGGCTCTCCCAGTGCAACCACACCGTGAGCCACTACGACACGTTTATCGTATCAGAGGACTTCGCCAAGGTGAAGGCGTGGGGCCTCGATCACATCCGCATTCCGGTCGACTACGACCTGATTATGGACAACGGCGGGATCTTTCTGGAAAATGGCTTCCGCTACCTCGATTTTGCGATCGGCGAGTGCCGCGCGAACGGTCTCAATATGATCCTCGATCTGCACCGCACGCCCGGTTTCTCGTTCGACCCGGCCGTGCACGAGAACGGATTCTTCGAGAATGAGCGCTACCAGGAGCTCTTCTACCGCATCTGGGAATCCTTCGCGGAGCGCTACGGCGACTTCTCCGACTCGGTTGCGTTCGAGCTTCTGAACGAGGTTACGGACAAGGAGTACTGCGACACGTGGAACCGCATCGCGACCGAGTGCATCCGCAGGATCCGCCCCGTCGCACCGAACACCAAGATCCTGGTCGGCGGCTACTACAACAACAGCGTTGTTGCCGTGCGCGACATCGCACCGCCGCAGGACGAAAACATCATCTACAACTTCCACTGCTACGAGCCGCTGTTGTTCACGCACCAGGGCGCAACGTGGATTTCCTCGATGGACCACAGCTTCCGCTGCCCGTTCCTGCAGACCTACGCCGAGTATGCGAAGGGAAGCGCGGAACAGCTTGGCGCGGCATTTTCCGCATCCTTTGCGCAGTTTGATCCCGACGCAACGCCGGACGAGAACTACTTTGAGACGCTCTTCGAGGACGCGATCGCGGTAGCCGAGGAGCGCAACGTGCCGCTGTACTGCGGCGAGTACGGTGTCATCGACCTCGTCGCCCCGGAGGAGACTCTGCTGTGGTACGAAGCCTTCCACAAGGCTCTCAAGCGCCACGGGATCGGCTCCGCCGCCTGGAGCTTCCGCCGTATGGACTTCGGCATCGACGACGCGCGGATGGACGGCGTGCGCGAGCGGCTGCTCGCCCTGATCCGCCACGAGTGATCCGCACGGAGCCGGGCTAAGCTTCCGACTCCCGTGAACGGGCTACGCCCTCTTCGGCGCCTTGCTGAAGCGGCCGTCCGTCATAAACTCGAATATTCCAAGCCCGGTGACGGCAAGCACATACAGCACCAGGAGCAGGATCGTGTGCGTGCGCATACCGAATCCCGCCGCGACACAGATCACGCCTGCGCCGATCACCGCGCAGATCGACCAGAATCCGATATAGCTGCGTCGGAAGCAGCGCCTGATCTCCATGCGCTCCTCGCCGGTGCGGTCGACAAGCTTCTTGAAGCATTTCTTCTCGCTCGAAGTCAGGATCGCGTTGATGAACGCCGCCGTCAGAAGTGCCGGCAGGAACAGCATAAATATCGTGTAGAGAACCTGCTGGCGCGTTGCGGCCGGCTGGACAAGATCGTACAATGCCTCGGAATACACCTGTGTTCCGGGGTATTTTTGTGTGATCAGATCCGTGAACTCCTCCGCCCTGCCGGTCCCCGTGAAGACGACCGTATCGATCTCGCGGTCCGGCGTCGCGGTGCCCGCATAGTACGCCTTCTGTCTCTCGCAAAATGCCTCGTAAGTGTCCGCCGAGTAGCGGTATATCCCGAGGTCACTGCCCTCCTCGTACGAGAGGAACGCGATCTTGTCGGTGCCGAGCTCTACCCGCAGGAAATTTACCTTCCTGCTGACGCCGACCACCTTGTACGCCGCACCATTGACCGTGATCGTCGACCCCTCCCAGTGCTCGGGGTCGATGCCGTAAGCCGTCGCCGCAGTCTCCGAGAGCACGGCCTCCCGCGCCCCGTCCTTCGGAAGCGCGCCGGCCTTCGCCGCGTAGTTCAGAATGTCCTCAAGGTCGTCGCCGGCCCGGTTGCCCTCGATGAACTTCTCGGGCATCGAGTACACCTCGACCGAGCCGTCCGCGCGGCTCCCGGTCCGGATCTCCTTAATCCGCGCGACATCCGCGATATACACTTCCTTCGCCCCGAACTGCTCCGCGAGCTTCGGCACATCCTCGAACGTGATCGTCGCGTCCGTCCTGCCGGGCTCAACCTCAAGCTTACGCTGGTTGAGATACTGCGATCCCATATCCTTGGCGCTCGAGGACGACCGGTACAGCACCACGGCATCCTTCGCCGCCGGATCACCGACGACATACTGCGCGTCAAGTCCGAGCGATGCCGCCGCCGCGACGGTTGTGAAAAATGCGAAGATCACAAACGACACGTATACCGCGGCGCGCCGCCAGAACATTTTCCGAGCGAATTGCTTACAATTCATCCTTGTTTCTCCCCTCTGATTCCCGGGTTTTCTTTCGTCAATCCTGCGTCTTGCCCGCAGTTCCCTTGCCGGTGAGTGTCCACACCACCGTCACCGTGTCCGACACCTCGATGTCGTCCGGCTCGATGTCCATATCGTAGCACTCGTCCGCACCGTTGGCGCACGCCTTCGCCAGCATCATATTGCCGCGCATCGGCCGGCACTCGAAATCAAGCTGCGCGAAGGAGTAATCGATGCGCAAAATCCCGCCGAGCTTCACGCCCGAAGCTCCCGCGAGCACCGACGCCTTCGTCTTCGCGTCCGCCACCGCCGCCGCGAGCAGCGCATTCTTCGACGCCTCCGGATCCTTCACCGTGTAGCTGAGCTGCAGCTCCGGCTGCACCTTCGCGTGCGCGAGCGCGTAGAGGATCTTCCCCAGGCGCTCTCTGTCCGACGGAAAATCCACCTTCAGCACGTGGCGGAACTCATACCCGACGAAGCGCTCCTTCCACTCGTGGTTCTTCGTCTGGTAACTCTCCGTGCGGATCTGGATATTGAACGACAGCGTCTTCAGATCCGTGCGCTCAAAGCCAAGTCCCGCGAGCACGTCCTTCAGGCTCTCCGTGTCCTCGGCAGACCGCTTCAGCGACTCCGCATAATCCTTGTAGCACCCCGTGAGTGTGATCGTAATGCGCGTGACATCCGGCTTCAACCGCAGCATTCCCTTGCCCGACACGCGAATGGTTGCTTCCCTCTCCATACCGTCCTCCTTCTGTCGCGACGCGCGTCTTCCGCGGCATCGCTGTGTGCTTTCCCATACGCTCCACAGTATACCATAAAAGCGAGGAAAAACAAAGTACCGCCGCAGCATTGCGCTCCGCCGGTACCGTAGTTTTTCTTTATTCGTTTGTCTCCGCCGCCGCGCGGTCACGCCGCATCATATAGAACCATTTGGCGACGGCCGTGCCGATGATGATGAAATAACCGATCCAGCTGTATATGTCGGGCATCTGCTCCAGGAAAATCCAGCCGAGGATCGCCGCGAAGAAGATCTGCGAGTAATCGAAGACCGAGATGTCGCGCGCCGCAGCCTTCGTGTACGCCTTCGTGATGCACAGCTGGCCGCCGGACGCCGAGAGACCCGTCAACAGCAGGAAGGTGAGCTGCTCCGCGCTCATCGGGTGATAGTCGAAGATCAGCGAGGGCGCCGTAGCCAGACACGAGAACATCGAGAACCACAGCACGATCACCGGGCCGCGCTCCCCTCGCTTGCCGAGGTACCGGATGAATGTGTATCCGAGGCCGGCCGCGAGACCTCCCGCGAGGCCCACAAGGCCGTACAGCGTAGTGACTCCGCCGGTCGGTTTGACGACGAAAGCGGCACCGATCAGCGCGATCACGACCGAGATCCACTCGACCGCGTTGGCCCGCTCTTTCAGGATAATATACGAAACAGCGATCGCAAAGAACGGAGAGAGCTTGTTGAGCATGCTCGCGTCCGCGATATCCAGGTGGTCCGCCGCGAAGAAATTGCACAGAATCCCGCAGGTGCCGAAGAAGCTTCTCGCGAGAAGTCCGGGGATACTTCCCTTGTGGATCCGGAAGCCCTGCTTGCTCCGCGCGAGCAGCACGAACGCCACCACCACGGCGACCACGTTCCGGAAGAACGCCTTCTGGATCGTCGGCAGATTCCCCGATTTGCGGACAAAAAATGTCATCAGGGCAAAGCAAAAGCCCGCCCCGATGATAAACAAAATCCCTTGTTTCTTGTTTTTGTCCATGCGCGAAGCACCCGTTCCTCTCAGAATCCGGTGCTAATCATACAACGATTTGCGCCCGCTTGTCAATCCGCTCCGAAATCAGTCATCCTCGGCATCAAAATACTGCGACAGCGCGGAGTACGCGATCGGATACATACTGCGCATCCACGCGTTCTCCCCGATATATTTCACGGCGTCCTCTCTTTTGCTGAGCTCCGCAAGACCGTTACAAGTGTTTCTTATCACTTCAAATCCTATTCTCACCGAATCATAGGCAAGCACATCCACGAAGAGCGGATAGGCGATCACGGTCTGTACAAGCGCGTTGGTGGACATTTTGCCAAGCAGGTCGTCCGGGATCCGGCAGACGTCGATCATCGTCTGGTGATTGCCGTAAGGCCAGGTGCTCATTCGCGGCAGCACCGGATAACAGTAGCCTTCGTACCCGTTCGGAAAATAAGACTCCCCGATGCTTTTGTCCTCATCCGGATATTCGGCGTAGACCGTCTCCACGCTCGGAAGCGTGATCCCCTGCTTCTCATGGGAGATGAGTTTCAGGCCGGAGCCTCCCTTGCCCTCATCGTCCTGCGTATTGATCTCCGACGGATCGTTGTGATCCTTCCGGTAATGATAGTACAGAGCGACGGACATTCCGACTACCGCAACGACAGCCGCGATACCCGCGATGCGCATCATTTTCCGTCTCCGACCGGCTTTATACTCCCGGTTTCCCGCCTTCAGGCGCTCCACGACTTCCTCATGACTTCTCATAATCCAAGCCCTCCTTCACAAGCTCATCCCTCAGGACAGACCGGGCTCTCTTCAAAAGGCTGTTGATACTGTGAACGGTACGGCCGGTCGCGGCAGCGATCTCCTTCGCGGACATCCCCTCGACATACTTCAGTTGAAGCACCAGCCGGTAATCCTCCGACATATGTCTCATCGCCGCATTGACCTTCTCAGCCTCCTCGGCGCGCACGCAGCGGGCGAGCGCATCCTCCTCCCCAAACGAAAGTCCCGCCAGGTCCTCCGGCGAGACCGGAATGGTCCGTCTGTTCCTGTACATAAACTTGATCGCGGTATTTCTCGCGATGTTGTAAAGCCATGTTTTGAACAGCGATTTTCCGTGGAAGTCCGGCTTCCTGTTGACCAGCACAAGAAGCGTGTCCTCCGCCACATCCTCCGCATCCGCCTCGTTACCGAGGTATCGTTCCAGAAAGAGAACGAGTCCGTCATAGTACGTTTCGACGATCTCCGTCATCCCGTCCCAATCACCTTTCAGAAAACGGCGGTAGCTACAAGCACCGTTATCCTCCATATGACTCACCTCCGATCTGTCCTTCTGCCTATTAGTCCCGATCCTGCGGAAAATTAGGCGCACAATTTATCGGAAGTCCGCAATAAACATTCCGTACTCCTTCGGAACGCTCAGCACACCGTCACGCATATTCCGGGACAGCACCTCACGGATCTCCTCCCGCGGCACGCCCGACAGCGATGTCATGCTCGAAAGCGAATAAATGTAATCCACCATATCGTCGACGTTCGTCACCGCCAGGGAATCCTTGTAATCCAGCCGCTCGACATGCGGAAAATGTCTCCCCAGTATCTCGCTTCCGTTCTGTAGCGTGAACGCCTTGTTAACCTTGTCCGCGACGCCGTAGCGGCCGAGCAGTCCGGCCAGGTACTCGACGATCCCGTGCTCACCGTAGGTCGCGCAATAGAACTTCCCGGATTCCCGGAGAACCCTGCGCACCTCGCGAAGCCCCCGGTCGATGTCCGGCACGTGGTACAGCATCATATTGGCGATCACAACGTCGAAGCTCCCATCCTCGTACGGGATGTCCTGAATGTCGATGACACGGTACTCCGCATTGTCGTACACGCCGACATTCGCGCGCGTCGTCTCCACCATCCCCTCGGAGAAATCCGAGAGGACCAGCAGTGCACAGCTGCGGATCAGCTGCCCGCGGCCTTCCCACATATCTCCGTTGCCGCAGCCGAGCTCCAGAACCTTCATCCCCTGCTCAATCTCATAGTGCGAGAAGATCCAGTTACCGAAGCCCGTCTTGTTCGTCGAATACTTGTCGTGAATCGAAATCCTTGTGTTGAGATTGGCCGCGGTCGCATACTGCTTCTTCACGGCGCTCTCGTCGTTTATTCTCTCAGTCGCCATCATTCTCCCCTGTAGTTCGTTCTTCCTGATCGGTCGTTCTTCCCGTTCAATCATGCGCTCCTGCGTTGAAGAACGCCGCAATCCTGTTCACTCCGTCCACCGCCTTCTCATCCTGCAGGGCGGGGACAACATTCGTGTTGAAGCTGCATACGACTTCGTGGATGTCGAAGCAGTTCACGTGGTGCAGGAGGGTGCAGGCCGTCTCGTACGGCTTCTCGATCCTTCCGTCCCCTCCGCCAACGAGGATCACCGCGCCCTTTTTGGGCTTAATGTTCGGTTCTTCCTTTCGGAAAAACCTTGCGCAGAAGTATGTCTGCAACCGGCTTCCCACATCGAGCATTTTCCCGGTCAGCTCCGAGAAATAGATCGGAGACGCGATCACTATGTTGTCGCACTCCTCGATGCAGCGGTAGACCTCCTGCATTTCATCGTTGATCGCGCAACCCGGGTTCTTCCAGCAGTACCGGCAGTCGAGGCAGGGGGAAATGTTGCTTCTGTATGCGTCAACCACCTTGTACTCACCGTCGAGTTGCTCCGTCAGTTTCCCGATGAGACTTACGGTGTCCCCGGCCGGTCTCGGCGATCCGTTAATGATCAGCGTTTTCAAATTTCGCCCCTCCTTATCCTGCAGACAGTTGCAATTTCCGATATGATCATAGCGCTCAGGTACTTTCTGTTATTCCTCAGAGATCAAATCCCCCAACGCCTTGTCAAACTCGGGGAACTCCTTTGAAAGGCGGATCAGCTTTCCGCCCTTATCCACGAAGCAATGCTCCGATTCGGCTGTCGCAACCGTCTTGCCTTCCGCATCCTTCATCTCGTACGCAAGCACAAGCTTAAGGCCCTTATACTCCTTAACCGCCACGGTGATGAATATCTCATCCTCGAAGGTCGTGCTCTTTTTGTACCTGCACGATGCCTCCACGACAGGCGAGATGATACCGTCGCTTTCCAGCCTTGCGTAATCCCATCCGATCTGCCGGAGGAAATCGATGCGGGCTTCCTCCATCCACCTTATGTAATTGGAATGGTGCGTAATCCCCATCTTGTCAGTTTCATAATACTGCACGACATGTTTGTATGCGTTCATCGTCCTCTGTTTTTTCCTTTTCATTTCGTAAAATGCGTTCCCTGCACAACTACTTATTGTACCACACATAAGCGCACCCGTCTATAAGACCGGCGACTTCCGCGACTTGTCGTAGAACCAGTAATCGTTCTTGCGCGGTTTCATATGTACAGATCGTTGCTTCGTCTCCCTCTCGGTTCCTCCTCAAAAGTGTGTTAACCGGCAATGCTGTTCCGGTACGCCTCATCAATACGCCCCTTGCGAAAAGAGAATTTAAGTGTCGCTTAACCCCACGATCAGGAAACGATAGACATACCACAGTTCCTCGATCTCCGAGAACTGTTCTTCGGAAAATGTGCGGTCCTCCGTTGCATCAACTTTGATCACACACACGATCTTCACCGCGCTTTTGAGCAGGATATCTTCATTTTCCCCTGTTTTGGAGGCCAAAACACTGTCCATATTCGCTCTCGTCAGTGTGATCGGAAGAAGGCCGTTCCTTATGGCTGTTCCCTGAAACTCGACCGACGCAACCTCAAACTTCGTCCCCTTCAGCAGTTCGGATGCCTCGAGAGTCTTCGTCAGATGCTCCTTTACCTTCTCGCGGAATTCCTCCGCCAGATAGTCCGAGTATTCACCTCTGTCCAGAAAATATTTCCTGTCTCCGACAGTAAAACTGATATCGCCCCCGTAATTCGACTTGACCTGATAAGCATTCTTTGAAAGCCCGCAGCAGTTGCACAGGAAATCCTCGAGGTTCGCCAGCGCGGCTGCTTCTTTCTTCTCCTTCTCTTTGGCCCGCTCCGTCGTAAACTTCAGAAGTTCTACCATCAAGACCACGAACAAAACTCCGACGGAGATCAGCACCACCCAGAGTGAGATGCTGAGGAATCGCCGGGGCGTCATCTTCTTGCCCGGCGCCTTGTAAAGATAGTCATCCTCGCTCATCGGTTTGACGAGGTCGACAGCCCGTTTGTCAATATACGACTGATTGTCCTCAGCCTTATCGTTTTCCCATTCGTTGTTCTTTTCCACCAATACCCTCCCCTTTTGAAACCAAATCCGCGTTCGCGGCCGCAATATCGGATCAGCGGGCAGCTTTCGGATTCTTGAAGCGATTCACTACAATGACTTCGTAACTGTCGTACTTCCCGATCTCCAGCGAACCGAATCACCGTCAATAACCCCCGAAGAACGGGTGGGTCAAAATACAGTCCCTACACGTGGAACCGTCTCCGAACCTCCGCTGCCACAGCTCTTCCGCGGAATATGACGGCGCCCGCGAAGAGAACAACGCTGACCATCAGGCAGATCGCCCACGCAAGGGGCATTTTATCCCGCGCAAAATAACAGATGACACTCGGCACGACCCCCAGACAGAGGCCTGAGAGAAGGTATGCCATCGTATTGCCGTTTTTGTCTATCATCGCAAGCACGAAGTTGGCCGTGATCGTGGCTGCAAGCGCACACGGCACCACCAGATCAATCGTGATCTTCATAAAGCCGAAGAAGTATGCAGTGACACACCACGTCGCGATCGTGATCAGCACGAGCATGGTCACCTTGCCTGCCGATCCCGTCCCCGGCTTAAACTGCCGCATAATACCGAACTCGATCACCATAAGCCACATAGCCAGCAAAAGACTCCAGTGCAGTTTCGGGTAGCCCGGCAGCCTGAATCCGACCATGAAATCGAGACCAATCCCGACGATCAGCACGCCCCAGGCGAGAAACAGCTGTATTTTGTAAAATAATGACCGCTTCTTCTGCGCCTCAAACTTCGGATAACAGGGATCCTCGCCGGTCCCTGTCAGTTTGCTCTGGCACAGCGGGCACTTGACAAGATCCCCCTCAATCCCGACCTTGCAATAAGGACATTGTCTCATTTGATCACCTCCGTCGCACACACGGTGATGTCCACCCCCGACCCGGAGAGGAACCTCACGAAATTTTTCACGACACCGGTGTTCATATACGCCGAGGAAACCCCGAGGGTCAGCTGATCCCCATAACCGAACATGGTGGAGAAGATCGTGTTGGTACTGCAGAAGCCGCTGTAATTCGCAATCCGCTCCCCGAGCGACTGCGGAGGCTTCTGAACCCCCATGTTGGAAAAAGTCATAGTCACCTTTTTGTTCGCTTTTTTCGTAAAATGCCGCACAACCCACTGCTTGATAAACAACGGCACCACTCTTACCGGGGCCACGTACTCCATGGTCTCAAAGCTGTCCATCTGCTTTTTGACATTTTCCTCGGTCAGCTGACTCTTGAGAGATGTGTCAAATTCCGCTGCCAGTTCCTCCGCTGTGATCTCGCTGTCAAAGACGTGCGTCACATTCACGCTGTTGAAGAAGTTTCGCGCAGTCTTCGAAGGGTAATAATTCCGGAGATTTACAGGCAGGGATACCGTCACCGGGAGATGACGCTTCCGGGGCGGCATTTCGTCGCGGATCGCAAGCATCCAGAGCGCCCCCAGGTAGCTCGTGAGTGAAACCTTCAGTTCCTTCGCCCTCGGAAGGATCTGCGAGGTCGGAAGATGAATCTCGAAAAACTGCAACTGATGGTACGGAAGCTTCAGTCCGCCCAACTGGTATGCCTTCTTGCGCGCCGTTCCGTGGGAGAGATTCTTGCTCCCAAAGAACTGCCGGTAACTGTCCTGGCTCAGGTCTCCCTCGGAGGCCCCGGAGTGGACGGTCACATCAGCGAGCTCATCGGGATACTTTCTTCTGAGATAATCAAGCACGATGATATTCAGGAATTCCATCGCACCCGTTCCGTCTGCCAGAACATGAGAGATATCCAGGTTGATTCGCTTTCCGAAGTAGGTCACCTGGTAGTGCAGCATAGTTTTGGACGGAACATAGAGCAGCGGACAGATCCGATCGTCCTCCTGCTTAACCATCGGCACAAGATCGGTATCCTCCATATAGTGCCAGAAGAAACCCCGCCGGATCCTCACCTGTACCTGCGGACGGTCTTCGATCGCCGAGAGCACCGCCTGCTGCAGAAGCTCCGGATCGACATCCTCCTTCAGCGTGCAGCTGAGGCGAAACGACCTCGTGTCCCGCTTTCCCGTTGTAGCCAGAAAAACCTTAGCCACGTTGTCAATTTTGTACCAATTAGCGCTTCCCATAAATTTCGCACGACACGTGCGCCGCCAGCCGCTTCATCGCCTCGCGGGCCATAGAGCCGGGCATCTGCTGATACACGTGCCATCCTTTCTCCTCAATGTCGAGTTCCGCCTTTCCCCCGGCCTGGTCGATCCGCTCCTTGAGCTTAACACTGTCATCCAGCAAAATCCCGTTTCTTCCGGCCATAATATAGACCGGCGGAAAATTCTCAAAGTTTCCGAACAGCGGGCTGAACGCCGCATCCGCCGGGTCATTGTCGCCCACATACGCCCTGGCGGAATTCATCACAAACTCTTTCGAAAGGATCGGATCGATGTCCTGATTGGTCTCATAGGACTCCGCCGTTCCGGTCATATCGGTCCACGGGCTGAACAGTAAGAGTTCCCTCGGCACCGGCTTCCCCTCCGCAAGCAGCCGCTGCGTAAGGCATAAAGCCATGTTGCCGCCCGCCGAGTCACCGGCCAGAAGTATGTGGTCCGCCGCAACATTTTCCGCAAGATGATCCCACACGGCATTCACATCCTCCGCTGCCGCCGGGTACGGATGCTCCGGAGCCAGCCGGTATGCGAACGAATAGACCGTAAAGCCTGTCGCCATCGCAAGCTTCACCGAGAGGTTGCCCGCGTAATCCAGCCCGCCGCTGACGTACCCGCCGCCGTGGCAGTAGAGGATCACATAATCGGGATTGTGTGCCCAGACAGGGATGACCTCCTCGCAGCGGATCCTGCCGAACCGGAATCTCCGCCGCTTCACATCGCCCTTGGGCGTCGCAAGGCGGCCTGCCCAGTCGGCGAGTTTCCGGTGACGCTTAATCTCCGCCTCCGTGCCCGCTTTGCCGGCCATAAAGTTCGCGGCCTTCAACGCTTTGACCAGTGCATTACTCATCGCAGTTGCCATTCCCCCGTTTCATAATATTCGCATCATCCTTCTGCAGGACTCTCTAACCATGCGTCTGCATATATCTCGAAAAATCGATCTCCCTGCTCTGCTCATACTCGATATTGTCAAGATGCTGCCGGATCCCGGCATCATCGTCACCGAGTTCACTGAGTTCTTCGGACGCGTACCACCCGTCCCTCACGAGTTTTGTGTCCGTGAACTTATCCTTGATCAGTTCATCTGCGGACCGGTATTTTGAAAACTCCTCGCCCCAGGCGATACAGTCCCGCTCTTTATAGCGGATCTTCGGATAATTCCCGTCAACGGCGCGGATAAACTGCGGGCAGTAGTAACCAAGAGCACGGTACTCCCTTGCGATTCTTTCCCAAAGGACAAGACGTTTTTCATCCGTAAAACCATTTGCGGAGAGTTTGATCACCATCTTTTCACCGCCGAAATCCACAAGCAGCGTCTCTCTGAAATCATCGTCTCCGTGGCTGGTGTTAATTGTTTTTATACTGTCCGGGGTACTCCCGGAGAAAAGACCCACTACCTCTTTTGCTTCCATTCCTCTGCTGTCTTTCATCCTCACATCTTTTTTACCAAACCGTCACTGCAGATGATCAAGGCCTCATATACTTCTTCCGGCTGCGGATCCTTCCCCTTTGCCCGTTGATGAAACAGATCTCCGGATCCGACGGAAGATATTTTACTTCCACATCGCCCTCATCAATCCGGTCAGTCGGGCTCATAACCTCAGCCTCCACCCTGTAAACGGTTTTCCCGACAGTGTATTCATACACCGGGTTCCAGCAAGGTTCCGCATAACGGCCGATGACACGCAGTCTCTTCTCCGGATACAGGTAATGCCCGACAGCGCAACCTTTGCATCTCATTTGCAGAAGCTTTGTATACCCTGCCTTCCCGGAAGAAAACATTACGGCAGCGGTACATACATACAAAAGAACATACATCCTATGCCTCCTTTCGGCCGCTTTGTTCTGCGAAATAAAGCGGCGGGTCATTTCCGACAATTCCATTCGGAAAATACTTGTTACTTCTTCGTATACTTTGCCTCGATCAGCGTGTACGCGATCGCCAACCCGATTGACGACATCACCACTCCGAGGATCGAAACGACAAATAAAGCCGAGTTCTGCTTAAGAAACAGGAGCGGAATTCCGAACAACTCAACGACTCCGGCGTATACGAACCAGTTGATCGCTACCGCGTGATTGTATTTTTTCACGTCAACCACTTCGGGCGGTTTTACTCCTGCGAAGAAGCCCACGGCTTTGTTCGATCTCAACGCCAGGACTCCGATCCCGCACAGAAGTAATGCCACAACACTCCAAACAATAAACCCTGCCAACATTTTACTCACCCCCAATTATTAAGTTTATATTTGATCGGCCTAACGGCTTCTGCCCATCTCATATGCTCTGCTCAGGTTTTGATCCCGGTTTGCGTCGCGAAGCTCATTTTCCCGGGAAGTGCAGTCAAATACAACAAACTCCGCCTGCTTTACCCGGTCATCCTTTGTTCTTCTCGCGCTCTTCGCGCTTCCTGCGGCGCTGTTCCCGGTTGTTCTTCTCGGATTCAAACAGCTCAACTGCCGCATCGGTCAGTTCGACCGGCCAGACTTTTCCGGAAGCATTGACCTTCGCCCACGGACAGAGTTTTTCATAATCATCGTCGAATACGATCGTATACGGCGGGCCGCAGCGGTCATTTACGTCCGTATACAAATGTCGCCCCTCTATGATGAACCGATATGTATCATGGTCGCTCATACCGTCTTCAAGAAGGTCATATGTCTCCTTTGTGATCTCGTACAGATCATAGTATCCGCACCCGCTTCGCTCCGCCGTGTATATTCCGCTCTCCTCGTCGTAGCAAGCTTTCCAGCCATCACCCTGTTTAAACTCCATAGTGTCTCCCCGTTCCATCCAGGATCCTCTCTGCTCATAGTCCCGTCACCGACAGCCCGGGCCGGTCATAACACGCCCGGTTCGAGTATTGTCAGTTTCGGAGCGTCGCAATCGATCTCCATCTGCGCTCCGACCGGAAGTACTGTCATGGGCGTTCTGTGAATGTAATCCACGTTCTCCACGATCGCCATATCCGGCCTGTGTACTTCCCGGCAGATGACCTGAAAAAGTGTTTCCCTGCTGTCATCGTCAAGCGGTCCCGTAAGGATCGCTTTGGCCTTGTCGAATGCGCCCGCGGCTGCAAATGCCCGAAGCTCGTGCAACCCTGCCACCTTACAGTCGTAAACATTACAGTGCTCCAGCGCAATGATCGAATCTTCTCTTCCCCAGCATATATCTGGGCAGCATATCCTTATCTCCGGCACGTCCGCCCGATATGGAAATAAACGCTACTTTGTCTCCCGCGTTCAGTTTTGAAGGTATGATCAGTTCTTTCATCCTCTTATCACTCCAGATTACCCTTCTGTTGCCTCATGCTTATGAACAGTCTCTTTCATCGACTCGTCGGCCTCTTCATCCCAAACCGTTCTCTCGGGGCCGAGCGTACCGTACATCGTGTTTTCAAACGAATATGTCATCTTTGCAGTCTTGATCAACCTTTCGTTGTCGATATCATCGCCGAATGAACCCAGCCGGTCATAGATGTCCTGCGTGATCTCGTAGTTGTATTGCTCACGCCCTTCCCTGCTTGTGTACATGATCTCCGCGAAGTAACGTCCGGTATCCGGATCGTAATACGCTGTCCAGTTGTTACCCTTTTTCATTGTTTTCATCGTTCATTTTCCTCACAATCGACCAATGCATCATATGACACTATCACCTTTGTCTGTCAATGTGTTCTGCTCATACTATCAGTCTGTAGCTGATGCCATGATAACGATATATCTGTTTAGGCGCTTATCGTATACACTCCAGCATGCCGTGCCCCACCATTCACGACCGTCGTCAAAATATTCCGACCAGTCCGTTGTCCACTCAAATACTTCAAGTTCATCTGTTCCCTTCGGAAACAAAGCGGAGTTGACCTTGCGAAAATCATCCGGTCCGTACCCCGATGTATGCGGAGGTTCCCAGAAGGCATACCAGTACGGTATCTGCTCTCCTTTAAGAGGATCCGGTAAATCACAGTCATAAAACCTGTGGCCGACACGGTCTGTCCGTAATATCTCCGGCACATGCAGCAGTTCCGCCGGATTGATCTGATGTGCCTGTGCTTTCTCCATATCCGGTTTTAGCTGCATATCGAGATCTCGTTCCATCACTTTGTGCATCGCAAACAGAACAGCTTCCTGATGTGAGCGATATCCCTGATATGGCGAATCGTCTTCGATGAGACAGTAGTCAATTATGCACCTGTCGTATTTTTCTATCAGTTCGTAAAACGGATCACTTATCAATTCACGCATATTTCTCCGCCTGTAAACACCGATTTGTCTTTGCCCTAGCGCGTAATTCCTCCCACGCAATACAGCCCGCCAGATGACATGATCTGCATCCTTTAGGACGGATTGGAATCTCAAAACCCGCTTCTATACTGCAATAGTACACGAATGCCGCACACCACAGTTTATCAGCTTCCTTCAGAGTCCAACCAGGAAACAGCCGGACAATCGGTTCCAGATTGTACTCCTCTCCTTCTCCAAATCCGTGGAACGGAATCTTCGCTTTGTTCTTTGCAATCTCTGCCAATTGTTTTCTTGTTGCCCGTTTCATCAATCTCTCTTCTTATTTATTCTTATTATTTTCGTTTTCATATGCTACACCCTTTCACAGTTAAACTTCGATTTGTCATCGTCTATAAAACTGAAATATACTTGCCGATTCGTCCAATGGCAAATGCTTTTCGCGGTTTTGCAGTGCAACAATAATCAAAGCTTTCTTCTTCATGATTTCGTGTCTCAACCACAGGTTACACAGCCATCGCTTCCCTTTCCACCCTCCTGCAATCAGGCGCATCTTTTGCTCTCAGACAATGTAGATAAGCTCATTCTTACAACCCACCAGATCAACAGAAATGCCGCGAAAAGGCGCACACCACACCACGTCGAAAAGGTCTTCCGAATAAACTCCAGACACACTCCTTCGGCAAAGCAAAACACCCCTGACGCAACTAGGAAAATACATGCGCCAATCGCAAAAGCACTGTTGACGATGATTTCCAAAGCACTCTCACAGCCCCCGCCAAACAATCGGATCAAGCTGTACCACAGGAGGAATTCGGCAAGAAGAATGACTGCGGAATCGACCAAGAAAATGCTTTTTGCCGTCGGAAGACCGTATCCAAATGCTTCCGTGGTGAACCATACGGCAAGCCCTACGACTGACAGCACCATACATACGACGGCAGCTCTTGTCATAGTGCGTTTCTTGCCGGGATGCTCGGCTCCTGCGGAGGTCTCTCCCGCAACAGTTCTCCCGCGCTCTCCCTGCTCTCTCGGAAGCATATGGAAAACCATGATGCGCCACAGAAGAACTTCTCCGCATATCGCAATTACAAATACCGCTTCCAAGTAAGGGTTCCATTTGCCGAAGATATCATCACCCGGCTGGGCTATGTATTGTACGACGCAATAAACCACCGTAGCAAGGATAATCACTACAGCAATGACGTTAATCACCCGCTTCATAATGGGCCTCCTGTTTTTGTGTCACTTTTTTCGCTTGATTCCGGGAATCAATAATCACCCATTGAAGTACACTCATCCTGGAGACTCTTAAGGAACGAATACGTATCATGATAATCTTTTTGATTGTATCAATGTTCCCCAGAATATTGCATACTCTGCTTTCGACCTCATTATATGTGATATAGGTTAAAAAACGACTGGCTCGATTCCCCCCATCACTTATCCAATGATAATATGTCAACGGGGATTTTACCGATTCTCTGCCCCTTTCGACCTCTCGGAGAATATTCTCTGCGTCCAAGTCCGCGTAGTAATCATCTCCTTTGAACGAAACACTATTACCATTTTCGTGTATAGTATCTTAATCCTTTGTTACGTTTTATTTTCATTTTCTATGACAATGGCCTAGCGTTCTATCTTCCAATATAACTTGCCCACCAACAAACTGGAATTTATCTAAATGCTATTTGTTCTTTTGCGAGTATATTCAAAGATAATTCAGTAAGAAAAACCCGAAATATCGTACTATTTCAAAACTGTTAAACTTATAGGTTCGTGTCTTTTTGTTCATTCAGTTTTTTCATTCTTTGTTCGCAATTTTGTTTTTCGGATTCAAAAACAGCCACAGCCAAATCGGTCAATTTCGGATCCCACATCTCTCGTGTTTTTTGTATGTCAGCCCATGGACAGAAAGAGGCATAGTCTTCATCAAGTGCAATATCGTATGAACCGTTGTTGTCGCTGACGCTTTTATACAAATGCCTGCCGGTATGGATCAGTTCATGGGCTTCTCTGCGATCTTTGCCTTTCGGCTTCAGTTTGTAGAATATTTCCTCGTTAATCTCATAAAGATCGTAGTAACCCTTCCAAAAGCTTTCAGCGGTATAAAGCTCCCTTTCACTGTCATAACAGGCCTTCCATCCCGGACCTGTCTTGAAATGAAGCATCCCCTCAGAGTATTCTGCAGGAAGTCTGGCTTTTTTCTTTTCTTTAGAAGTTTTTGCCATACCTTGATCTCTCCATCGCTTGTGACAAAATAGTTTGACAAGTCAGTGCTATGACTTATGCCGGATTGCAAAGTCCCCTCTCTTCCGCTCCTTCGGCGTTGCCTGCGTCAGAGTTTTATCTCCTCCGGAAATGCCTCGTTCCGCATGATCCCCCACATCTTGTCGATGTAGGCAAGCGTGTAGAAATTCTCGTAGTAGTGATAGTAAAATGCACCCTTAAGCGTCATACTGTACACGCCGTCCCGAACCTCGACAAACCCGAGCAGCTTGGCGAACCACAGCTCGAAGCCGTACATTTTCCGAAGCGGTACGCCGAAGAACCGCTCGAACGCCGCGGGGTCCACCTTCGTACTGTACGCGGTCCAGAAGAGGTAGTACACCATCCGCTGCCGCCGTGTGAACCTCGTCGTGAGCGACGTCGGAAGCTTCTGCTGTGCGATCCTTTCGCAGTACGCGTCCACGGAAAATGTGTTGATCTTGAACTGTTCCTTCAACAGCGTCGTTGCCGAGCAGCCGAAGCCGAGAAAGTTGTCCCGCGTCATCGAGGAGTACCGCGCGTTCGCCTCGCTCGAGAATGTCCAGATCGTGCTGCGGTTGTAGCCCTTCGCCGCGCAGTACTTCGTGATCCGGTCGAGAAGCGCCCGCTTCTGCTTCTTCGGCATCGTCTTCACGGTGCTCTTCGTGAAAGTGAAGTCAATGAACGGATAGATCGCGACGTGGTTGGCGCCGATGCGGAAGGCCTCGTCGATATCCGCCCTGAGATCCTCGAACGTCTGCCCCGGGAGCGCAAAGATAAAGTCCATGGAGACCGTCTCGAACCCGACCTCGGCAAGCGCCTCGCGCAACGCCTCCGGGTCAACCGCCGCGCGCCCCAGGATGCTTTGGTATCGCCCGGAAAATGACTGGATCCCGATGCTGATCTTCGTGACGCCGGCAGCCTTCATTTTCCGCAGTATCGCAGGCTTCACGTTGTCCGGATGCAACTCCAGGCCGATGCCCTCGGTGATCGTAAAATGCTCGTTGATCGCGTCGATGATCTCCCCGAGCCGGTCTGCCGCCAGCGCGGGTGTACCGCCGCCGAAATACAGGCTTGTTACCGTCTTCTTCCCGGGATACTGCCCTCCGACCATACGGATTTCCTTAAGAAGCGCGTCGATGTAGCGGTCGCATGTCGCGCGGTCGTACTGCACCTTGCAGTAAGGGCAGAAGTCGCATATGCTCCCGCAGAACGGGATGTGCACGTACAGTCCGAGATTCTCGCACTCGCCGTACGGCAATACTTCGTCGTACTCACTTCGAAACCGGAAGGGCCGGAACGACCGGGTGAGCCACGTTCTCGTCATGTGTGTAATGATACTCATATCGTCTCCTTATACATACTTAAGATACGTTCTGAGCATCTCAAATATAACCTTCGGATTGCCACGGAACAACAGCGTGTACTCCGCTACGAAGAAGTAACCGCACTCCTCGCAGAGTCCCGGCACGTCGATGCAGCGGCCGCACACGGAAACTTTGCCGTTCTCGATGACGACGCACTGGTGGCACGGTGTCGGAAAACTGTTCTCGATCAGGTACGGGAACGCGCTCTTAAGGTTGAACACCGGCACCTTCTCCTTCATCATCTTTTTGATGACTTCGCAGCACTCCCGCTTTTCTTCCTTCGAGAGCGCAAGCTCCCGCGTGTCGGGGTACGGCGTGTGGAAGTTGAATGAGACTGCGCGCACATTGGCCGTGTCGCGGGCAAGCCGGCACACTTCCGCGATTGCATCCTTGTTGATCTGATTGATCGCCATGTAGAAGCAGATGTTGTCCGAGGTGGCATTGCGGATATTCTCCATGATCGTGTCGAACGTGTCGCCGCGCACCGCATTGTGGCGCTCGCGGTCGCCGTCCAGGCTCAGCAGGATCAGATCCGCCTCCGGCAGATCGATCGGGAATGTGCCGTTGGTCACGACATTGACGATCAGGAAACCCATCTGCTTCGCCTCTCGCACAAGATCGCGGATTGACTTATCCCCGTCCTTCCACAGGAAGGTCTCGCCGCCGCAGAAGAACAGGATCCGCACGCCCATATCGTAGAGCTGCTTCATTTCCCCCTGAATCTGACTGTACGGATGCATGACCGCCGTGATGTTGTTGACCGAGCAATGCTTGCATTTCAGGTTGCAACGGTCCGTGACGATGACGGTTCCGAGGATCGGATCCTTCTTTCGGAACAGGATCGTCTTGATCCCGAAGCCTGCGAAGCGCAGAAAAGATGTGACTTTCATTGTAATTTATCCCCCACAAATTTATAACTAAAACAGGTCCAGCATGCTGTCCAGGTATATTTCCTCCCGCACCTTCAGCCGGTGTTCCGGCCGGGTCATATAGTGCAGCAGAATCTCGAGCACCACCGCGCTTCCCAGGCTGCGGCCCTCGATCTTATAGTGTTCAAAGCCCATAGGCAGATACATATCCGCGATCTCGCCCGGCCCGATATACCCGGGGTTCTTCATCGCATCGGAAAATCGGTATCCCCTCTCCGCGGTCGGCGAGACACAGACGTGATCCTCGCAGTCCTCGCCGAGGCTCTTGCGGCTGACGTTCTCATAGCAGTTCTTCCGGTCGTAACAGTCGAACCAACAACACTCGTTGCACAGAAACTCAACCTTCCTCTTCTGCGCATCGGTCAGCGAATTCAGTTTCCGGATCTCCCGGTTCAGCCGGAAATCAGGCACGACATAGCGGAATTCCCCGCGGTCCAGCTCCGCCTTGAACTGCTGATAATCCGTCAACACCTTCGTCGTCGAGGACACGAAATAAAAGCCGGGGTAATGTTTCTTTATGTAGCCAAGGAGCGTGTCCGAGTATATGATCACGCCGTTCTCCACACCGCTCTCCGCTCCGTTTCGCTCGAACAGCCGGCACAGGGCGTTGCACTTCCCGTCGCTCAGATGCTCCTCCGTGATCAGCGAGTTGCTGAACGTGAGCCGCGACGGGATGCCGTACTCCCGCATAAGCGCCGCCACTTCCTCCGGATCCGCGTCACCGAAACCGACCCGTCCGCCGCCCCACAGGCAATCCTGCGGCGCGCCGTAGATCGACCCGATCTCGCACCAGTCGAAGAAGTATTCGCGGTGCTCCCGATAGAGCGGCAGAAATCTCCTGTACAGCTCGTAAAATTCAAAAAGACCGGGAAGGTGATACTTCGCGTGAAGCCTCGTTCCGTCACAATCGATGTATAACTCTTTCATAAATTCTCCTGTCAGTCAACCACCTCGATCACCGAGCCCGGCCGCGGCTCCTCGTCGCCGTCGGCGTTATCATACTCCCGCGAGTCGCTGATCTCGATAAAACAAAGCTTCTCGCGGTCGTAATCCCAGTGCGGTTCTTTGTACCAGAAGTTCATCAGATCGACGTAGCGCTTCACTCTCTTCTCCCAGCACCCCGGATTCAGATTGCCCGGGATCGTCAGGCGCTTTCCTTCCTTCATTCGTCCTGTTATACGATTGACTCGCGCTGATAGTCGGTGACATCCGAGCCGAGTTTCTCGTAGATTTCCGCCACGGAACCGTGCGAGCCCAGCGTCTTCAGCTCCGCGTCCGTCATGCCGACCAACTCGCGGAACTCGACACGCCCGTTGAAGGTCTGAATCGTCTGCACGGTCGGGTCCGTGACCACGATGAAGCCGGTGATCTTCGACTTCTGGCTCGCGTCAATACCCGCGGTCTGACCCGTGCGGATGAACTCGTTCGGGAAGAAGCACTCGCCCTTCGTGAAGGTGATCCTCGCGATCGTCTGCAGGATGCCGCACACGTTCTTGATCTCGGCTTCCTCGTCCTCGAGGCCTTCCTTCTTCAGCTTGAGCGTCATCTCGTAGCCGTAGCCGCTGAGCTCCGTGTTTCTGCTCTGCTTCTCGTAGAGCTCCGTCAGGCCGTACGTAACGAAGTGGTAGAAATCACCGCCGTCGTAGATACTGATGCCGTCCAGCGGATCGTTGCCGCCGAAGATCCAATTGACGAGCGTACCGTAGTGCTTCGGGTTGGTCTGCCCGGGGTAAACCCGCAGAAACTCCGCATCGATCGCGTCCCAACCCACCGTCGAGACCTCCGGCGGGTCCATGATCGGCTCTTCTGCCTCTTCAACCGCCGGCACCGGCGCCTCAACGGCATTTACGGCCGGCTCCTCCTGCTTCTTTTTCTTCTTGAATCTGTCGAACAATCCCATGTTCTTTCCCTCCTCGTTATTGATTGACTGTATCCTGTTTCTGTCGCCTGCTCCCGCTTCCGGTCACTGCGACTGCTGCCCTTTTCATTTACAGCATGATCCCGTTCACGACCGCGCGCACCCTGTGGTGGTGATACAGCTCGTCGTTCGGCATCATATTGTGCATATATACCACGGAAAATTTGTCCACCGGGTCGGCCTCCGCCCAAATGCCGGTGCCTCCGGTCCAGCCGAAATTGCCGAGGTGACCGTTGTGTCCGTACTTCTGCGTGAGCAGAGTGCGGAACCCGAGGCCATAGCCGTAACCCGCCAGGTAATCATTCTCAAAATCGGCCAGCTGCTCCGGCCCGAGCTGGTTTTCGTGAAGCATCGCCACCGTGCCGCTGCCGAGGAATTTTCTGCCCTTGTAAGTGCCGCCGTTCGCGAGCATCTGCATAAACACCGCAAAATCGTGTGCGCTGATCAGAAGATTCGGACGCGCTCCGGCCGGCACGGTGTCGGGATCGGTCGCCGAAAAATTCGGCATCGGCTCAAACACTCCCGGAGCCTTCCTCGCGTAGTTTGTCACGATGCGGTCCCTGTTCCACGGGCGGGCGAGCGTGTCCGCGTCCTCGAGCTCCAGCGGATCGATCAAGCGGTCCCTGAACACCTCGCGAAGAGGCTTGCCCTCGAACGTCTCGACCAGAACACCGGTGATCTCGGAGCCGAAGCCGTACAGCCAGTGCGAGCCCGGTTCGAACATAACGGGCACGTTGGACATCGCGCGCACTTCCTCCTCGATCGTGGTCGGACCCTTCTCCAGGAGCTTGCGCATCTGCTCGCTCATCGCCGCCAGCGTGGGCGTGCTCGGATTGATCGCCGGCACCATGCAGTACGGCAGGCCGCACATCATCGCAACCGCGTCGCGGATCGTGATCGGTTTCTCCAACGGTTCCGTGACGATCTCGCCGTTTCCGCGCCGCACAAACTTCTTCGTGTCCTTCCACTCCGGAAGGTAATAGTACAGCGGATCGCTGAAGAGAAATTTGCCCTCCTCGTAGATCATCCCGAGGATCGCGTACGTGAAAAGCTTCGTCGTGGACGCCTGGCTGAACATGCTGTGCACATCCACCTTCTTCCCCGACGCAATATCTGCGTAGCCGGCCTCCCCGTGGTAGATCAGCTCATCACCCTGCATCACCGCAACCGCGCATCCGGGGTTGGTTCCCTTCTCCGTGAACCCCTTGAGCAGGTTGTCCATTCTCGTAAAATCCTTCATTGCCGCACCTCCGTAATTATCCTCTTATTTGATACGCGCCTTGCCTACGATCTGATCGTAGAGGTCCAGTCCGAAGCTCGTGAGCTCCGGCTCGCCCCGGATCATCCGGTAGGTTCTCCTGCCATCCGGCAGTCTCTCGGCGGACAGGAATTCCACGCCGGCCTCCGGGCGGTCCTTCGACTCCTCGTACACGCGCTTCGCGAAGGAGAGAAGATGCGTTACCGTCAGGATCCGTACCCCGGCCTCCTTCAGCGCGCGGATGATGTCGTACGCGATGACCGATCCTTCCTTCTCCGTGGTCGTCGCGAACGACTCGTTCAGAAGGATCAGCGAACCGTCCCCGATGTGCTCCACGATCCCGTTCATGCGGTTCAGCTCCTCGTCCAGACGTCCGCTGTTCATCTCGCTGTCCTCTCTGCGCGTAAAATGCACAAAGATCCTCGGGAAGATTCCGCTTTTGAACGACTTCGCCGTCACCGGCAGACCGCACTGCATCATCACCTGGGCAATCCCGATGCTCCTGAGGAACGTCGATTTGCCGCCCTGGTTGGCGCCGGTCACGATCAGCAGGTCCTTATCCGGCAGCGAGCAGGTGTTACCGATCACGTTCACCCGCTGCTCGATCCCCATCACGACCTCCTTCAGTTCCTCGAACTCGAGGTCGCGCCGGTCGCACACTTCCGGGTAGCACCAGCCCATCCCCAGGCGCTTGATCTGCTGGACCATCTGCACCGCGGAAAGGTAGAACGCGCTCTGCAGCTTCAGCTGGTCGAAGAACGTCTGAAACTCATCCTGGAACCACTTGAGCCGCTTCACCAGGTAGCTGACCACCCCGTATTCCAGCGTCTGCGTCTGTTCCCGGATCCTTTCGTCCTCAACCACGGAAAATGAGTCCGGTATATGCGATTCCAGGAACTTCTGTATCTTCTCCCTCGTGCTTCCTCTCCGGAGAAACTTCGTGCTCTGCGACGACACTTCCCGAAGCTTCAACGAGCCGAGTTTCAGGCCGTCCTCCAGCCCGCACTCAAACACGATCCGCGGTCTCACCAACTGGTCGCGCCCCTCATCCTTCTGGTCGAGCCCGTCCGTGTAAAAGGAGATGTCCGCCAGAATTTTCCGCACAATCTCCTCGCGCTCCTTCGAGAAAGCTCTGTAAAACTCCTCGCGGAAGGCAAGAAAGCCTCGGGAGGAAAGATTCTCCTGTTGCTCCATAAGTCCGCGGATCTCCGCGAGTGCGTCGCACAGCAGGTGGAGAACCCGGATCTCCGTCGTCAGTTTCGTAACCGGGCTGCCCTGCCGGAGCCTCGCGCGGATTCCCCTGCCCAGCTCATTCCACCGGTTGAGGGTATCGGTACTGATCCGGTACAGCCCGCGCACCATATCCGGCGCCTTCAGGCTGTCGGCGACCACGTCCTGGCGGAACCGGATCTCTTCCTGCGAAGCCAGTGGCACCATCATGATGTTGCCGAGCGTCTCGATCAGATACGGATCCGCCGCCTCGAGCTTCTTCAATTCGCCGTTCTCGTATGTCAGTTCCTTGGCTGAGGCCAGGAACAGCGTATTCAACCCGAGGTCCTGCACAATGCTCTTCGTATCATAGTAGGGTTCCGCGTCGGCCCGCTCCCGGTCCTCATACAACAAACAAACTTTCATAAACGCTCCTTCAGCTGGTCGTATGTCAGGCGGTATTTGTTCACCTGATTGGCCGCACACGCCACGTCCTCCGCCTCTGCCCGGCGGATCTCAAACGTCTGGTATCCGCTGTCGTTCAGCATTGCGCGAAGGCTCACCACACCGTCCCGGCCCTCGGCCAGCTCCTTGATGTGCGTCACGTATATGCCCATGCAACCGAGTTCCAGAAAATGCTCCAGAACCCGCTTTCCCATGATCTGCGCGTCGTAGTTTGCCGCGGTCGTGAAGAGCTCGTTGATGACGACGAACGACCCCCGCTTGTGGTCCTCCATCATCGGTGCAAGCCGCACCAGCTCCTCCATCAGCTTGCCGCGCCCGGTCTCCACGCTCTCCTCCACCGAGAAGTGCGTCTGAATCTTCGGAAAATAAGGAACACTCGCCGACTCCGCCGGCACATCCAGCCCCATTCTCGTCAGATACACCAGCTGCCCGAGGCTTCTGGCAAATGTCGTCTTGCCGCCCTGGTTCGGCCCCGTCAGCACGAAGAAGCGGTCCCCCTCCCCGTAGTAGAAATCGTTCGGGATCACCTTTCTTCCCTCCGGGATCGACACGAGCGCCAGCGCCAGGTCGTACAGCCCCCCGGCCTCCATGCGTCCCTTGCCGGAAGTGTCCGGCGTGGCGAAGGGGAAGCCTTCCCTCTCCGTATCCCGCTGCAGCGTGGCATACGAGAGGTAGAAGATCACCTCCTGCTCGAAACGGCTCAGAACGGGATTGATATAGTTGCGCTCCTGCTCCGCAACGCTCCACAGAGCGCGGAACAGCTTCTTTTTCTTACTCTCTATGATCTCAAGGCAGGCCTGCTCCAGCTCCGTGATCGCGGAGTCCTCGCCGAACGGGTTCAGCAGGCGCATATCGGCGCGCGCATCAAAACTGTCCAGCCACTCCTCGTACTCGCCGTCGCCCTGCTCCTCGCGGAGTTCTATGCTCATTCGGTCCTTCTCGTACGTGACGACGAACCTCATTTTCCGCAGCTCCCCGAGGATCACCCGGGCCTGCTCCCGAAACTTGTTGAATTGCTCACTCCCGAGAAACTCCGTGAGGATCCGCAGAAACTGCCGCATTCCCGCCGAGGAAAGCTCCACGCGCGACAGGCTTTTCGCAAGCTCCTCGTATGCGTCGCCGTACGCCTCCTCCTCGCATAGCTCCCACACTGCCTTCTGCAGCGGATGTGAGGTGTTCCCCCTCTTGCCGCGCAGCTGCGCGATGTCCTCCTGCCTCTTCGTGAACGCGATCAGCGCGTCGTAGACCGCCTCTTTCCTGATGTCCCCGTACACCGCACGGCGGTACTCGCCCTCGCGGGCGTCATCCGGCAGGTACATATAGTACTTCCTGACACCTTTGCCCCACTGCGCCGTGATGCGGTCGATGATCTGTGTAAGGTTCAGGTCCCGGAAGAACGCCTCGTTCTCCTCCGCCTCATACTCCTTCGGGTACAGGTTCAGGACGCTGAACTCCTCGGTTGTCGTTTTGATCTCTTCGCTCATATAATACCCATTGTTTTGGTAGTATTCATATCTTAAACAATAAGGCTGCCTTCCTTCTCCCTGCCAACCTTATAAATACTTACGCAGCAAGGGTGCTTCGCTTAGCGAAGCCTCCGCAAAAGCATGATAAAACCTGTCCGCATCGTGATTGGTTGCCCTAATCAAATAATACTGATTGATGCCTTTGGCCTTACAGTCTTTCTCAAATTCGCCAAATAACCCTTGCGCTATTCCCTGATGGCGATACTCCGGCAACACATAAACCCAATCCACATATGCCATGCGGTATCCATCCTGCATACAACCATAGAAATGATATTCGATGCGTCCGACAACCCTTCCGTTTTCTATTGCCAAGACAGATGTCGTTTTCATATAGAACGGATCACGGACTCTTTCCAAAACACCCTCTTCGTCAACAATGTCCGTCGTCATCATCTCAGGCTCTTTTGTCATTGCAGTTTTCAGATACTCGATATACTGTTTTACGTTATCTGGACCCAATACTTGAAACTCCATGTTGCCCCCTCCAACTGTGCGTTATCCCGAAATTAACCGATTCTATTCATCCATTTGATATTCATAAAACTCCAGAGCCGAGTCTCTTATATCCTCTTCAAGACTTTCATCCTCAGAAACAGCCTTAAGCAAATCAATGTATTTGTCTGCATCTTTGGTTCCATTTATGCATCGATTTAACATCCATACAGTATGCATGCTAGGTCTTCGTTGAATGGATTTAATAAGAATCGGAATATATTCAGGATCAAACTTCTCTATAAAGTGAACCATTGCGCCGGGCATTCCAAAATCCTCTAGCGGATGGCGTTCCATAATGCCCAAAAGATCCTCTATTATTTCAGGACCTGCACCTTCACTTTCTATTTTATCCATTATTTCTTCCGAATCAAATTCAAAATAATCGGACCCAACCAAATCTTCCAACTCTTTAAGTAAGGATTCTATCATTGCCATTCCTCCTTTGTTTTATGATGCAATCAATTTATATTAAAATTCTAAAAAAACTGCTTGACAAACATTAGCAAGATTTATAGAGATGAGGCCATCTTTCTGATTCTGTCCATCACATCCATGTCATGGTTTGTAAATATACCGCAACCCTCTAATCCGAGATATCCGAGGAAATCGCCTTCATAGGAGAATTTTGCCCCATCATACATATCAGGATCGCCCGAGCTAAGGAACATTGCGGCCTTTTTAAGAGATTTCGGAGCTGTTGGGTAAAGTGCCGAGTAAAAGCGGTCTATCACACATTTAAGCTGACCCGAAATACCGTGATAATAGATTGGTGCGGCCAGCACCAGCATCTGGGTATCCTTCAGCTCCTTGTATATCTCCTGCATGTCGTCCTTCTGCGCGCAGGTTCCCTGTCCTTTCCCGTGGCAGTACTCACAGGCAAGGCAGCCTTTTATATTCATTTTGCAGACATTAAAACAGACCACATGATGGCCGCTATTTTCAACAGATTCACTAAACGCCGCAACCATTTTTGCGGTATTGCCGTTTGGTCTGGGGCTTCCGTTCAGTATAAGAATTTTCATGATATATTCTCCCTTCCAAATCCCGATTTGTCATTGTCTATAAAACTGAAATTTGTCACGCTGTCCCATATTCAAATCCATCCGGGATCCGGATATATGCGCGGATATGCCCGTCGATAGGGCGTTCAATAATTCCCGATCTGTTGTCGATATTCCCTTCTGCGGTGAGGATAGTATTTTCGCGCGTTTCAATGACAACCCCGATATGATCGTGTTCCCGGTTTTCAAAAACCCGATCATAAAGTACAATGTCACCTGTTTCCGGCACAAAGCCTTCTCCGCCTTTATGATACGCAATCCGTGGATCACCTGTTGCAAATTCTTCCCACGCGATACAGCCCGCCAGATGACAGGTTTTGCATTCATTCGGACGAATCGGGATCTCAAAGCCTGCTTCCCTGCAGCAATAATACACGAATGCCGCGCACCACAGCCTGTCGGCTTCTTCAAGAGTCCAATTGGGAAACGGTTGAACAATCGGTTCCAGATTTGATACTTTTCCTTCTTCAAACCCATGGAAAGGAATCTGCGCCATAGCCTTCGCGACGTTCGCCAACTGTTGTCTTGTTGCCTTTTTCATAAAGCCCCCATAAATCCGATCTGATGATATCCCAAAATATATCGCAACTATTTTTACAAAGCCTCAACAATGCTGTCAACATTCAAAATGATGAAGCCATTCAATCTGGGGCACTGCTTTGCTAATGCCACAAATGATTCATATGTAAGCTCAGGCCTCTTTTGCAGACATAAAGTCATGGCACCGACGGCCTGCGGTATTGTCCAGCTTTCAGAAACAGCTTTTCCCCAGTGAATATAGCCGTCTGCTATATCATCCGAAGCTGCAGTGCAACGCGAGGAAGGTACATAACAGCAGTTTTCAAACCACTCCGTAAAACCCGGTCGCTCCTTGTTTCTCTCATAATTATCCGACTGCCACTGATTCAAGGAATACTTCTTTTCATTGCACTCAGCATACGGATTGAAGTCAATCCCGCCGAAATTGCGCATGAACATTGTGGCATCAATAAGATAACACCCCATTCCGGAAAGGACTTGAGCGTAGTTGTTTCTCTCCTCCATATCCTCCCCGGTAAACCCGCCGGACCAGCTGACCAATCGGATGGGATCCACCGTATTCTCCAAGTTATACTCGACGATCTTTTTCAAAGCCTTAAGAGCATACCTTGATATTTCCTTTCTGTCTCCGGAATCCGGAATCTGAAAGTATTTGATTACTGCTTCCGGGGCGATCCCGCAAGTTTTTCCTGCAAGAAGAGATGCGCATGTCATACCGTGAAAATCCAATGAATCATGGTTCTCATTATCCGGTTCGATCTTAATTACCTCGAGCCTTGATTCAAACTCCTTATGATTCGGGTTCAACGGCTTATCAATTACGGCAACCTTAACCCCTTTTCCCGTCAGGCCGTCGTGATTCAAGATTCTTCCTGACTTACCTTCTTCCATTACCTTCCCTGCCATCTCGGATAATCCCGGCGGAAAAATCGTCGCATCGTTAAATGTAAACCGCGAAAGATCACCTTCATTACTGATTGCAATTCTTTTAGTTCTTAAATCGCGGTAGGAAAGCTGCCAGATACCTTTAATTCCAAACAGCTCGTCATCAGAAAGCAAATCCACGAAAGAAGGTTCCAGCACTTCAGGAATATCAAACATTTCAATAACTGATTTGGGCATAATCAGGAACCTCCATCCGACTTGGATATTGATTAGTCGCGTTTAGTTTGTAACACCGGGATTTGTTAACATAATAACTTACGCAGGATTATCAATTCTTCTTCTCTGCCGATTTGTGAAAATCCGAGTTTTTGAAAAAGCGAAAGAGACGGCACATTTGTTTCGTCAACGCCCACTTCAATTACATTGACATCATTGCTTTGCGCAAGAAATAATTGCTTCAATGCCGCTTCAGCGATACCGTGACGACGGTATATTTCATCGATACATATACCGAGAAACATCGTTCCGTCTGCATATTCGCAATGAACGCCACCTGCCAGCACCCTGTTCCACAGTATTTTATAATAAATAACTTTGTCCGTGTTTGTAACATAGTCAAAGTAATCTTCGGATATGTGAATATACTTTGCAACAGACGGAGAAGCGTGTATTCGCATCACATCCGTTATATCTTTATCTTCGTGAAGCAAAGGAATAAGTTCGATATTCATGATTGTTTTTCTCCTCAAATTCCGAAATATTCTTTCGATATATCAGTGCAAACTACTGTTGATTTTCTGTTCCAGAGATTTATTAAAAGATTATGCTCTTTTCATTACCATTCTGACTATTGAGACAGGAGTGCCAAGAGTCCATTCCTTTTTGCATCCGTCAAATTCAAAACCATATTTGTGATAAAATTCTATGGCCCGCTCATTCTTTTCGAGCACCCACACAAAAAAGGTATTGTATTCACTAAGCCGGGAAAGTGCTTCATTCATTAATCTATAGCCTACTTTCCGGCCATAGTATTCTGAAAGCACATAGATTGCGTCAACCTCTCCTGCATCCGGTAGATCTTCATCTCTCGATGGACTATAAACCGCAAATCCTACGACTTTATCTCCATCCTTAGCCACAAGGGTATTGTCTGGGAAATTCCTGGCACGTGCTGTTGTAGCCTCTACACTCATCGTGTCAAGATATCTGTCGCATACTATACCTCTATAGGATTCCTTCCATGCAGTACAGTGGACGTATCCTCTTCCGCACAACTCCTCATCAGTTTCAGCTGATTTGATAACGATTGAATCGTTTATTTCTTCCATCTCCTCGAGTTCCTTTTCGTTAAATGTTTCCCGCTTTATATATTGCGTCGGAACACATGCTGTTAACCAAACACCATTCGCGGATCTGAAAAATACAAAGCCAGCCTCATACATCTTTTTACTCGACACCCGGTAAACCACCGGTTCCCCGTGTCTTTTTCCAACGTTAACAGCCGTCTCAATATCCTGAGACAAATGAACGTAGAGGCGACTCTTTGGAATCAGGCCTTGAATATCAATGGATTCACAGTATTTCTCTCCGGTCCCATGATAGAGATATTTCGGCGGCACTACCCTCTCAAGTCCAACATCTACAGGAATGGAATGCCCTTGATTTGCCCGGATAAGAGTTTTGTCATCATTAAAAGAATACCGTTGTTTCTCGTCAGTTCGAACAATCTCCTCAAGCATTTCCATATCAAAATTCCGAGTTTTGGAAATCCCTGTAATCAATTCATCAACATTTGCCCAACCATGCTCATCAAGTGTAATCCCTATGGTTTCCGGCTTGTGTCGAAGAATCAAACTTATATATTTGCTTATATCTTTAAGGTCCATTTTAGCCTCTTAGTACCATGTACTATTCAAAATGCAATACCGAAGTATTACGCCTCTCGCTGCTTCATATACTCATCTCGTAATGCCGACAAATGGTCAATAACATCTGCATTCCACGGAATCATCTTCGGTAATTTCTCGCAGGGAAACAGTTCGCATAATCCGCAGAACTGCACCCCATGGTTTCTTGCACACGCATGAATCTTACATCTGCCCGATTCGGCCCACTCCGGAACACGTCCATCAGCCTCGATACATCCCAGGCATGACCCATTCAGCTTTTTAGAACATCCTACGCAACATTCGCCGCAGGCCGTAAGAGTTGAAAAATCCGTCATAATGTATACCGCCACTTATTTATCAAAGAATAATTCACTTTCGTTAGTGCGGAAATCGAAATCTACCGTTCAAACATAAAGCTTCAATTCTTCACCCAATTAATACAACTAACCATTGAAATAATCGCTATACAAGTCAGTTTCTTTTGTTTCATTTCCCGGTAATCATCCTTACTCCTCATCACAGTTTTGCAAATTCAGCCATTCTTTTAGCTGTCTGAGCAATTCGTTCTTATCTTCGGCAAGTATAACCCCGCTCTTTTTCAATGCGTAATGATGACCGAACTCGCTATCCGTATAAGTGTGCCCGTTAAGCACTACCGGCTTGTCATATCTCGGCCTTACGTGAATATGAAGATGTGGATCAGGCGCCGGTTCTTTATAGAAACAGTTCATCAGACAGCTCCAATTACATAGAGTTGCCCCTAAAACAGTCTTTAGACACTCCTCCACTTTACCAATCAGATCACGAAGCTCGTCCCATTCATCATCCTTCAGCTCCGACAAGGAGTTGCAATGACGCTTCAAAACCAATATGCATCGTCCGATATAGTCCTGCTCATCGGAAAGGAACACATACCATGATTTGCTTTCGCACAACTGGAATTGTTTATCTTCTTCCGATAAGTTGCACCATTCACAAGCATCCATTTGCGTTCTCCTGTCATGCACTGTACTGTTCTACAAAACAGTGATTATCATACATATAGAAATAACAGAAACCCTAACCTTGCACATGCAACAGATACAAATCATCCGCATATATGCGCTCTCCCTGCACGTACGGCTCCAGGTTTTCCTGATGCCACCGTTGCAATCTGGGTGCAAACCACTCTTGCTTACTCCACTGCTCATAATGAATTCCAAGACAATCTAACAACGTAAGTACAAAGCAAGCGTCTAACACGTCGTAGCGAATCGTTCCACCGGCATCACGATACCCTTCTGCCATTTGTTGTCTACGCACCAATCCGCCAATATTCCCAAACAGAACTGCAAGATCATACATAGGATGTCCCATTCCGAAAAGCGAAAAATCAATAGGCACTAGCCCATCCGGCGTTTGCAAAATGTTCGACGCAGATAAATCCCCATGAATCATTTGAAATTCATCCCGTGCTTTTTCCAATACTGCCCCGGCGCAATCACAACACTTTTGCATGATTGCTGAAAGCTCAGCACTTAACCCTTGGTTTTCCAATGCCTGAATTCTTTTTTTCGTACATTCACAATGTTGCTTACCGTACGATTTTACCGGTGATACTCGGAATCCCTTTGCCTTCTGATGCAAACATGCAAGCATCTCACCTATCTGATAACAAATCTCCGCATTCAATTCAAGCTTGTCTAACGATTCGCCCTCGAGCCATTTCGAAACCGTAGCATACGTACCATTCTGTAACTTCGTAATGCATTCACCATGACAGTTTTCAACTGCTTCACGTATCTGCATGCCCTGTTTCTTTAAGTGCGCTTGGAACGCAAGCTCTGCCTTATATATCTCGATACGCTCTATACCTTCATAAAAAAAATCTGTAGAAAACCCTTCTACCGGCTCATGGATTTGCAGCAAATACTCGTTTCCCACACGATAGGTAAGATTCTCATTGTGTCTCAGTAATTCTATTTCCGGCACAGTTATATTGTAATGAGCTAACGCTTCTTGTATGTAGTTGTGCTCCATATTTTGATCCTCCTTCGCTGAAACCAATTCAAGTTTATCTAACTGTTAGACATATCTTGGCTATTCATTCTATCAGCATTCCAATCTCGATATACAGATTATCTAGCACACTCTCCAGATAGGCCTTTCCCTCAGAAAAAACTAAATCGTCTCCGGATTTGAAACACGCTTCATCAAAAACATCCCCATCCTTATAAGCCCTCAACACTTGGAAATAACCGTCAAGCACAAACCCCTCAACATTTTTCTTGACGGACGGAAGGTTGTTAGCTATATCGATTAACACGCTTGCAAACTCTTCGGACAAAGGTTTTATTCCTATTATGATTTTACCATCTTTAACCGGATGCCCCTCAACCTCCTTGGCATCCTTAAAGCGATACATCTTAATCGTCTCATGCGTTATTGGATCATAAAACTGTGGTTTGGCATAAACCATATCATATCTGCCATTCTTTTCGTAAACAATGGCATAATACGTCTGTTGATTGTGCGACGGGATTGCATATAGATCGCAAATAATCCTACCATCAAACGGATGCAGTTTCATTTTCGTTAGTTCGTTCACTGCAATATCGACATCTTCTTTGTACTTTTTGTAATCTTCTTCCCGCATTTGGAGTAATAATTCTTTTATATTCTTATCTTCCATAACATTTTTATTTCAATGCCTTCAAAAAATGCATAAACGAAGGAAATGCCTCCTCAAAATCCCATTCATCCATTCCATGTACTGCATAATAAACAGGGGAATTAACTTGTGACGCATCAATACAAAATGGATCCGCGTTGCATGTTGCAATTACAATATAGTTTTCAGGCCATTCCTCATCTTTACGGTTGTCCTCAAGGATGTGCGAGTATCCGACCTGTCCCTCAATAAGTTCTTGCGCGCCGAGCAGATGAATCATCCCATAGTCTTTCAGGTTTATTTCAACATTTAACGGAGAAGCTTTTGTCAAAAAATCCAAATAATCCAGAGGCGGATTCAGTTGCTTTTTAATCAATGCTATATCAGATTCATCTGCATTTATTAACCAAAAAGTCGGATGTGCTTTGTCACTTTCCTCTCTTCTCTTCTTAAGTCTTTCGTTAAGTGCTGCATATACTTTTTCGGAAGGAGTAATCGGTTTCTTTAGGCATCTATGAACTGACGGCTCAACATATCCGATTCCATCCGGATACCCATCGTTTTTCCATTTCACTATTTCCGGAAGTTTCAAGTCACTTTCTGACCATTCGGGCTTATCATACGGACTTCCTGAATCGAAAGGTTGGTTAGAAAGATGCGACAACTCGCATACTATAAGCGCCTCACATTCCATGTTCAGTTTACGAGACAGCAAGACATCAACCAAATAATCATATGATGCTTTCTGCATCACCTTGGTATATCCTTCGATTGCATAATATGCCTCCGAATAATCACCTTGCTCTATCTTGGTCTTATAGAATTCTTCATACTTTCTCTCGCCTTCGTAAACGATGTCGTTAATCGTCGGAATTACCAGCGATTTCAAGTGAGAAAATTGAGTTTCTTTTGAAAACTTCATCAACGCATCGGTTATCTCTGCTCTAACTGATTCCCGCTTTTTCGCAGTTTTCTTTAATTTATCAATCGCATTGAAGGCTTCCGTGCCATCTTTCGCTTCAAACAGTTCTGCAATCAGCCTTTCGATATTTTCTTTAGATGAAGATACTTTTGAGAATTCAACGCACTCACGATTCCTTTCAAGGACTGTCATATCTGCGCCTGCTTTCTTCAACAGTCGCAGAGTATTCAAAAAATAGTCTGACAGGGAAAGAATTGAATTATCTGCCCCATTGTTAATTATTGGATTGTTGTTCGGATCGAAGCAGAAAACCACTTCTCCTTTTTCCATCGCATCCTTAATCTGAGCCATAGTCAAGGAATTATCATATCGCCTTACAATCTGAATGTATTGGAGGTATTTTTTGTCTTTTCGAATCTTTACCGTTACTTTATTGGTAAACATTTTCTTCCATCCTCTTCTCAATATGCGTGCGGTACAATGAAATAAGTTTCGCTTACTTTGCTCGAATAAAACCTACGCTAAACGTCCGTTAAGATGATTGAGAGATGTCTACAATTGCAAAACTCTCCCCAACCACCCTTCTGGTCTTTTGTCATGTTTGCCACCAATTCTCTATCTGGCAGCTCAATTGAATGCCTTTGCAGAACTAATTCCATCCATTCCAAATAGCCAATCGTCGGTGCATCCGCTCCAGTAAAAGAAGCCCCGTCGCATACCGTTCCCCAGTCAACCGTAGTGAACAATACTTGATTAATCTCATCATCTGTATTTCCATTAGTGATTCCATCATAAAGCCGCATCAGTTTATCGTACAGTTTTCTTGATAATCCGCCATCAAAACACCTTTTGTTTGTCTCCTCATAGGTGTTAAACTCCATAATATACTCAGGTATAATCTGATCTGATTCTTCTTGTGCCTCATTCCAATACTTTTCCGTCCACTGCCACAGTCTCTCTGAAACAATCGTCCAATCCCTATCAGGATATATAGATACAAGGTATTTTTCGATGCACATAAACAGATAGCACAGTCTTCCTGTTATCGAAATATTTCTAAAAAACTCCTTACTCGATACCTGCGTCATCTTTCACCTCTCTCCATACGCCAGTTTTAAATAATCAATCACCCGAAATTCCAAAAGTTATCTGTCAAGGCTCTTATTCCCTCTCGTGCCTTTCTGTGACTTCTCCACACATTGTAACATATCAGAGGATGCTAGAACAGCATTTTCTGCGGTCATAAAGGATCTGTGCCCCCCTTCGGAGACACAGGCTTTGCTTACTACTTGTTCTTGATCTCGATCCGGTCCAGGATGCCCTGCACCCCGATGTTTTGGTGCGTCAGATACATGCGCATGACGTCCTCGATGAAGCCTTCGTCGGCTCCCGTCTTCTTTCGGATCTTCGCAATGTCCCATCCCTTGTCGATGCCCTTCATGATGGCGGCGACAAGGATGTATCGGTCGGTCGGGGAAAGTTGTTGATTCGCTGTCGTCTTGGCTGCCGTATTACCGTTACATGTAACGCCGGGATTTTGGTTCCCGTCGCCGATTCCCTGTTCCTCCTCACGAAGAACCGCCGTCTTCGCGTGCCCGTAGTACACGGTCCTCGGCTTCCTCGCAAGAAGCTTGCTCCAGCTCTCCGCGATCGTCGTCCCTTCGTGAAGCTCAAGCTCATACAGGGGATTCAGATCCCCGACGAACAGACTTCCGTCATCGAGCGCCAGCGAGATGCTGTCCTCGCTGTGCCCGGGCGTCACGATGATCTCACCGTCGATCCCGAGCTCCGCCAGGAACTCCCGGCTTTCCCCGGGCGTGATCCAACGTATCTTCGCATCGTCGATCGGCTGAAAATGCACCTTTGCATCCTTCGCGAAAACGCCGTCGGCCGCGTGAATGTACGCCCGCTGCACGTCCGCCGCCGCGATCACGGCGCCCCGGTCGGCGATCTCCTGCGCTATGCCCATATGGTCCGGATGAAAATGCGAGATCACGATGTAATCGATCGACTGCACCGGGATCCGCAGCTCGCCCATCGCCCGGCAGAACGCCTCGTACGTCCCTGCCCAGCCGGTGTCAAACAGTAATCTGCCGCGTTCGCCTTCGATCAGGTACGTGTTCGTGGCGGCATAGTGTAGTTCATGAATTATCATTTCAGTAACCCTGTTTGGAAAATGTCATTCCGCTAAGTCTCCGCGTACTCCTCCAACAGATCGTACACGCCGTCCTCGGAGAGCACACCGCGCTTCATTCCCGCAGGGAACCTGCCTTGCTCGTCAGCCTCAAAATCCTCCTTCCACAGAGGGCTTTCATAGTATGCCTCGAGCTTGCCGATCGTCTCCTGAAGCTCCTTGCGAAGTTTCTTCGCGGCACGCGTTGCCTTCGCTTTCGCAGCAGGCGTCTCGATGCCGGACCCTTTCTCCGTATATGCCATCGTGTCCTCGATTGCCTTCATCAGCGCTGACGCCCTATCGAAGACGCCCTCCATCTCGCGGACGCGCAACTCCCGAAGCGTCCCGCAGATCTTCTCCTCGGCCTCGCCGAGCGCCTTGATCCGCGCGACGGTGTTCCTTACTTCCCACTCGCCGAGCTGTCGCTCGTCCTCGCCGTTTCCTTCCAATCCGAGCGCACGGCGGATGTTGTACTCAAGCCACTCAACCCACGTGTACGCAATCCCGTACAGCGCGTCGTACGCGAGAAAACCGTTGTCGTACGCGCTTCGGTATCCTTCGTAAAATGCGACCAGATTCTCCTTCCTGTAAGCACCGTTCACCATGCCCGCCCACTGCAGCGCAAGGTCGACAAATGCTCCGACCGGATTGCCGTACGCAAGGCACTCCAGGTCGATGACATACGGCTTGCCCCGGAACCACATCACATTTTTCGGATCCATATCATCGTCGCAGATGCTCACGATCGCCGGGAGCGCCTCCCGCGCCTCGTTAAGCCGCTTCTGCACCGCCGCAAGCATTTCCTTGTTCTCCGCAAGAAGCTCCGCCACCGGGCTTCCCGCCTCCTGCGCCATCCGCGCATATTTTGCAAAATCGATCTCGGCGATCTCAGGCTCTTCCTTCTCCGCCGTCTTCGAGTCGATCGCGTGGATCTTCCCGAGAAGCTCGCCCGCCTTGCGGCACTGCTCCGCCGTCACCGCGTTCGCGTCGGTGATCTTCCCTTTCTGCCAGCGGAAAATGTAGAAGAAATCGCCGTCGAGCTCCTGCATTTTCCGACCCTTGATCGTCATCGCCGCCACCATCGGAATGTGCGCCTCCTCAAGCCGCGCCTCCAGTGCCTCCGCAACCGCGTAGTTCTCGCGCGCGGTCGGGCGCTTCATGATCTCCGGGTTCAGGCATTTGACGGCGTAGATGCCGCTGCTCGTCTGCACCTTGTACATGCGGTGCATCAGCCCGCCGGACACCGGCTTGATCTCCGCAGTGATCTCACCGAGCCTGCAACTCTTCATCAGTTTGGTTATCTTGTCGTTCATTGTTCCATCTCCTAATCGAGGCTGTTTTTCTCCCATTTCTCGCGCAAAAATAGGAGAACTAATATGCTTTAGAATAAAATGTTGTTTTGCCGCTCCCGTGCTTTTTCACGTATCCTTCTTCCAAAAGACGCTTCAACGCCGCTTCAACGGATTTTTCGCTGATGCTGGGGCAAATATTCACGATCTCGCGCTTGGTAAACTTGCCAAGCTTCGTATCGACAGATGCCTTTACGATATCGTATGCCTTATTTTTGATTGTGATCACCTTTTTCTTTCCGTGATCGTTCTCCGAGACGATCGTCGTTTCGCCGGTGATCGTCACTCTGCTTTCAAATTCCCTGTAACACGCGAGAATTATACCGAGCATATATTTGACAAATGCCGTCACATCTTCCGTTTCCCCGTGCCAGCCGAAAGAAGACTCCGCCAATACGCCATAGTACACATCTTTTGTCTTTTCGATATGCTTTTCTATGCTGATGTATTTTCCGACCTGATAGCCGGACTTGAGCAAAAGCAAAAGTGTCAGCAGCCTGCTCATCCTTCCGTTTCCGTCGTTGAAGGGATGAATACAGAGAAAATCAAGCAGAAAAACAGGAATGATCAGAAGCGGATCGATTGTCTCATCGGCAATCGCAGCAGAATAATTCTCACAGATTGCATTGATACACGCCTCCGTCTCGTACGGCGGCACAGGGACGAAACGTACGGTTTCCGTCCCATCCTCCCTTATTTCCTTCAGGTAGTTCTGCGCAATCTTATACCTGCCTCCGTTCCCGGTCTCTGCGTACTGCATCAGATCTCGATGAAGCTGAAGAACAAAGTTTCCGTTCACGGGGATATACTCATAGTTATCAAAAACCGTATTCAGCACGTCACGGTACCCGGCGATTTCTTTTTCATCGCGGTTTCTCGGAGTCGTCTTTTCCCGGGCGATCTGTCCCATTCTTGTGCCCGTGGTGACAATACCCTCAATCCGGTTTGAGGATTCGATGGACTGAACTTTGGCAACCTCGATCAGCCTTTCCATCGCTATAGGTTTATAACGCAGATACAGTTCCTGCCTTCCCTTATACTCATGGATCTGCGAAAGGTAGTTCAGAATCTCGTTGTCCCAGCGATACGTTTTGAATTTCAGATAATCAAACTTTCGCATAATCCTTCTCCCCTTGTGTTATTTTCCTATATTGTAGCAAGATTTAGGAGAAAGTCAATCTCTTAGGTTTTCCAAGGATTAAAAAAGCGACCGCTCTCAGCGACCGCTTTTACTGTTAATGCAGTTCAACCGACTCTCCCTGTCGATTTAAATCATCGATGTGTTGTCTTACCTTCTCCGAGTAATCATATAACCCGTCAACCACATTCAGGCACACATAATCCTTCTGCCCGATGTTGCTGGCAAATATGGTCTGCTTCTGTTCCTTCATACCTACCCGCTCCGCCTGTTCCTGATCCACGAATGTGGGAACTACGGAAAATTCGGCGTTGCCGGGGTCAACCGCATCATTCACGCGGATCCGTATCGTAATGTTCCATACATAAGTCCAAGACTCTCCGGTACCTGCGACCACATCGGTTGAGACCACCTCCACTCCATCGCATTTTCCGACAACGATCTTACAGCCGCTCAGCTCCAGCATACTGACAAGCTTGTATCTTTTTTCAATGACCTCTCCGTGGTTGTATTCTCTCTCCATTTCGTTTTCGCATGTCAAGTACCATCCGTCTATCGGTTTTCCCCCATGGGGCGGCTCCTCACTTATGGTGGGCGTTGAAACTGTGGTTTTCACAGTGTCCGGTTTATCAGCAGGTTTTTTATTGTCTCCCATCTTGGCAGCAACGAACCACACCGCTCCGATCAGAACGAGGCAACTTGCAACAACGGAAAAACTCTTGATCCATTTTCCCGACAAATTCCGCGCCGTAGAGCCCTCACTTTTTCTCTCTTCTGCAGTCCCTTTTTCCTCTTCTCTCTTAATCTCCTCCGCCCTTTGCAGGACATTCCTAATAACTTCATCATGATCTCGCATGGTATCCCTCCCTGTCCATCTCTTCTCTCAGCGCCTTCTTGCCGCGCTTCACCAGATGGTTGACGCTGAACACCGATTTGCCCATCGCCGCAGCGATCTCCGCCGCCGACATATCTTCGAAGTACTTAAGCCACAGCACTCTGCGGTACTCCGGCTTCAGCCTCATCAGACACTTGTGCAGTGCTTGCTTCTCCTCGTCCGCAAAATAATCCCCTGCCTCTTTCTGCTCCTGTTCCGACAGAAGTGTCAGGTCTTCCGGCGAGGCCGCAACAATCCTATGGTTTTTTCTGAGATAGGCGACCGTAACATTCCGCCCAATCCCGTAAAGCCATGTCTTAAATGAGGACTTCCCCTCGAACTCCGGTTTCTTCGACACCAGCACCACCAGTGTTTCCTGTGCCATGTCCTCCGCATCATGGAGGTTGTTCAGCCATGTGTTCAGATAGAGAACAAGTCCGTCATAGTAATCATAAACGATCTGTGCAAAACCATCCCTGTCACCTTCCAGGAAACGGTGGTAGCTACTTGCACCGTTATCCATCTGCAACACCTCCTTCCGCATTCAGGACGAAGCTTTTTCACGATTTCTTCTTCCATCCTTTAGTCGTTAGCCAGTATATAAAATAGCCTATTATTTTGCAAAATTCACTCCAGAATTTCAATTGAGAACTTGGCTAATAATTTATAGAAGTTATCAACGGTGGCCGCAAGCGGTGGTATGATGACCATGGGGTGCTGAATATCGGTATCCTGGATTTTCTACTGGATGATACGATCATCTGATTGCAAAAGAGGCTGACGCTCAGCGATAAAATTCGCCGGTGCGACAGCCTCTTCTCATTTTTCTGTTTACTTGAAGTATGCGACACCGCTCTCGAAGATCAGCTGATTCTGCTCACCGGTGATGTTCATCGCAACGCCGGTTCCGCGGCGCTCGCTGTGCGCCATCTTGCCGAGCACGCGGCCGTCCGGAGAGGTGATACCCTCGATTGCCCAGTAGGAACCGTTCGGGTTGTACTGCTCGACCATCGTCGGGTTGCCCTGTGCATCAACGTACTGCGTAGCGATCTGGCCGTTTGCCGCGAGCTTCGCAAGCCACTCGTCATTCGCAACGAAACGTCCCTCGCCGTGCGACGCGGGAATGCTGTATACGCCGCCGAGCGTTGCCTTCATAAGCCAGGGGCTCTTGTTGGTAACAACCTTCGTGTACACGCTCTTGCTGATGTGACGTCCGATGTTATTCATCGCAAGCGTCGGGCTGTCTTCGGTCTGCGGGCGGATCTCGCCGTACGGCACCAAGCCGAGCTTGATGAGCGCCTGGAAACCGTTGCAGATGCCGAGTGCCAGACCGTCGCGCTCCTTGAGGAGACGGTTGACTGCATCGCTGATGCGAGGATTGCGGAACGCGGTAGCGATGAATTTGCCGGAGCCGTCGGGCTCGTCACCAGCGGAAAATCCGCCGGGGAACATCAAAATCTGTGCCTCGTCGATCGCCTTCACGAACGCCTCAACGGAATCCTGGATGCCGGCGCCGGTCATGTTGCGGAATACCACCGTGTTGACCTCCGCGCCCGCGCGCTGCCAAGCAAGCATCGAGTCATACTCGCAGTTCGTGCCCGGAAATACCGGGATAAATACCTTCGGAACAGCAACCTTATTCTTCGCAACATAGATTGTCTTCGCGTCGAAGAGCTGCGTCGGAACCGCCGTGGGCTCGATCGCATCGGCCATGTTCGAGCGGGTCGGGAACACCTGCTCAAGCGTTCCGGTATAAGCAGCCAAAGCATCCGCGAGCGGAAGAACCATCGCATCGGCATTGCCGCACTCCGCGCGCTTCTCATCCTCGCAGCAGCCGCCGCCCATTTTCCAAACGATGCTGCCGTCGCCGGTCACCTTGCCGACCTTGCGGTACGCAATACCTGCCGCGTCGAGCATCGCAAGCTTGTCCTCCTCGATCTCGGCGAGGATGCTGCCGTATGCCGGAGCCATCGCCTCCTCGTAGGAAACCTTGCCGCAGAGCTTGAAGCCGAGGCCGTTACCGAACGCCATCTTGCTCATCGCCTCTGCGATACCGTTCTTGCCGAGCGCGTACATCGAGAGGAATGCTCCCTTGCCCGCGAGCTCGTGGATCATATCGTACATCGCCATGGCCTTGTCGTAATCCGGCAGGTCATAAGCGTCCTTCGCCATGTCAAATACGACAACACGGCTTCCGGCCTTCTTGAACTCGTCGGTCACGACATCGGAGAGCTTCGCGATGTCAACCGCGAACGAGACGAGGGTCGGCGGAACGTCGATCTCGTTGAAGGAGCCGGACATCGAGTCCTTACCGCCGATGGACGGAAGGCCGAGTTTCGTCTGCGCATCGTATGCACCGAGGAGTGCCGCGAGCGGCTCGCCCCAGCGCTTCGGGTCGGTACCGAGTCTGCGGAAGTACTCCTGGAACGTGAAGCGGATCTTGCGGAAGTCACCGCCGGCTGCCACAATCTTCGCTACCGAGCTGATCACCGCGTACGCGGAGCCGTGGAACGGGCTCCAGGACGAGAGATACGGATCGAAGCCGTAGCTCATCATCGTCACCGTGTCGCTCGCGCCGTCCAGAACGGGCAGCTTCGCGATCATCGTCTGCGTGGGCGTCGCCTGGTAAACACCACCGTAAGGCATCGTCACCGTCGCGGCGCCGATGGAGGAGTCGAACATCTCCACAAGGCCCTTCTTCGAGCAGACGTTGAGGTCGGCGAGCATCGAAAGCCATGCTGCTTTCCGTCCCTCAGGCGTGTCGGAAGCCTCTCCGTATCCGCCCTTCTTGTCGGTCGAATGCGCCGTATATGCGCTTGTCTTCGTAAAATAGGAATCCTTCTTCGACGGTACCGTAACCTCGGCCGTCGTCTCCTGGTGAGCACCGTTCGTGTCGAGGAACGCGCGGGAGATGTTCACGATCTCCTTGCCTCTCCACACGAGAACGAGTCTGGGCTCTGCGGTTACCTCGGCAACTGTGACTGCCTCGAGGTTCTCCTCGTCGGCAAATGCGAGCATCGCCGGTACGTCCTTTTTGTCCACGACGATCGCCATACGCTCCTGGGACTCGGAGATCGCAAGCTCCGTGCCGTCCAGACCTGCGTACTTCTTCGGTACCTTGTCGAGGTCGACGCGAAGGCCGGGAGCCAGCTCGCCGATCGCTACGGAAACACCGCCCGCACCGAAGTCGTTGCACTTCTTGATGAGGCTGCTGACCTCGGGACGACGGAACAGTCTCTGCAGCTTGCGCTCGGTCGGAGCGTTACCCTTCTGAACCTCGGCACCGCAGGTGTGGATGGACTCGGTCGTATGCTTCTTGGAAGATCCCGTTGCGCCGCCGCAGCCGTCGCGGCCGGTGCGTCCGCCCATCAGAATGATAACGTCGCCGGGATCGCTGTTTTCTCTCTTAACGTTTGCGCGGGGTGCGGCGCCCATGACGGCACCGATCTCCATGCGCTTTGCAACATAGTTCGGATGATAGATCTCATCCACAAGGCCGGTCGCCAGACCGATCTGGTTACCGTAGGAGCTGTAGCCCTTCGCTGCGCCGGTCGTGAGCTTTCTCTGGGGAAGCTTGCCCGCGAGCGTGTCCTTCAGAGAAGCGGTCGGATCGGCAGCGCCGGTCACACGCATCGCCTGGTATACATAGCCGCGGCCCGAGAGCGGATCGCGGATCGCACCGCCGAGGCAGGTCGCAGCGCCACCGAACGGCTCGATCTCGGTCGGATGGTTGTGCGTCTCGTTCTTGAAGAACACGAGCCACTCCTCGGTCTCGGTCTTGCCGTTTCTCACAACGTCAACCGGAACAACCACGGAGCAGGCGTTGATCTCGTCGGAGACCTCCATATCCTCGAGCTTGCCCTCGGCGCGAAGCTTCTTCATCGCGAGAAGAGCTACGTCCATAAGGCAGATGAATTTGTCGTCGCGGCCCTTATAGAGGATCTCGCGCTCTGCCTTGTATGAGTCAAATGCGGCCTTGATCGGCTCGCTGTAATCACCGTCATCGATCTTCACGCTCGTGAGCTCGGTCTGGAACGTCGTGTGGCGGCAGTGATCCGACCAGTACGTATCCAGCACGCGGATCTCCGTCACGGACGGATCGCGCTTCTCCTCGCCGCGGAAGTAGTCCTGGATGAACAGGAAATCGCGGAACGTCATCGCAAGGTTGAGAGAATCATAAAGCTCCTTGAGCTCCGCCTCGGGCATCGTCGTGAAGCCTTCGAAGATCTTGACATCCTCGGGAACGGCGAACTCGGTGACGAGCGTCTCGGGCTTCGTCTCGTCGGTCTCTCTCGAGTCGACGGGGTTGATGCAGTAAGCACGGATGCCGGCGAACTCCTCGTCAGTGATCTCGCCCGTCAGCACATACGTCGTCGCACTGCGGATGATCGGCTCCTCCGCGTCGTTCAAAAGTTTCACGCACTGCTCCGCGGAGTCGGCGCGCTGGTCGAACTGACCGGGCAGGTACTCTACGGAGAACACACGGTCCCCCGCTGCCGCCGGCAGCGTCTCCTCATATACATCATCGATCGGAGGCTCGGAAAATACGGTCCCGAGAGCCTTCCTGTATGTATCCTCGCTGATATTTTCCACATCATAGCGCACGAACACGCGCACGTTCGTGATCGTCTTAAGTCCGAGATACTCGCGGATCTCGCCCGCAAGCTCCTTCGCACGCACCGCGAAAGGTGCTTTCTTCTCCACATAAATTCTTCTGACAAGACCCATATTCTGCCTCCGTCCGGGGCTCTCAAAGCCCGCTTATTTCTGTCAAATGCCGTGTTTCACGGCTTTTTTTACGGAATAATTATAGCACCCGCACTATCATAATTAAAATGAATATCAATCATTGATTTTATAAGTAACACTTATTGTCTTTTTACTACAGTTGTGGTATACTACAGAGTGCGAAGTTGCCCGCATTTTACGGGCGACCGGACTGCTTGCGGCAGGAGGATCCCCCATGATAACACAGATGCTCGCCCCGGGGTACGAAACGGGGCTGACGATGAATTTCTTCTACGGTGTGTGCTGCATCGGCATAACACTCGCGCTGTTGCTCGGTATGCGAAGCAAGATGCCCTGTGACCAGGGACGCGCATTCGCGGTCAACGGCGAACTGTCGAAGGGTAAGACGCGGGGAGTGGGACTTTTGTTCATCCTCGGCTACGTCATCTCCACCTTCCTGTTCGTACCGCTCACATGGGAGCTCGCTCTGTTTCTGCTGATCCTGCTCGCCTGCATGATGACAGGATTTCTCGATGACGCCGGCAGCGTTCCGTGGAGCGGCCTGAAGAAAGGCCTGCTGGACCTCGCGATCTCGCTCGGCGCCGGATTTGTCGCATGGCATTTCTACGGGACGCAGATCTATTTTCCGCTGCTCGCCGATGACCCGGCTACGGCCTCGGTGACGCTTCCCGCGCCGGTTTACATCGTGCTCGCGGCCGCGCTCGTATGGGGCTCCATCAACGTGGTCAACTGCACCGACGGCGTGGACGGTCTGTGCGCGACGCTCGCGATCCTCGCGCTCGGCGCTTTCGCCAGACTCGGCGGAGTTCATGCCGACAACCCGAAGCTTGCGGTCGGTATGATCCTGTGCCTGCTGCCGTACCTGTGGTACAACGCATCCCCCAGCTCGATGCTGATGGGCGACGCCGGTTCCCGCGCACTCGGCTACCTGCTCGCAATGCTCGCGCTCCGCTCGGGTTGCGTGCTCGTTTACTTCCTGTTCTGCCTGGTCTTCATTCTCGACGGCGGTCTGGGCCTTCTGAAGCTGGCGCTGCTCCGCACCGTGAAGATCCATATTTTGAAAAACACGCGCACCCCGCTTCACGACGACAAGCGCAAGAACAAGCACTGGAGCGATACGCAGACGGTGTTCCGTTTCGCGATCCTGCAGTTCGCGGGGATCGTGCTGTATTTCGCGCTGATGTAACAGGGGCGCATTTTCCGTAACATACAGATATCGAATAGTTTGAGGAATCCTATGGATATCAGCTACGAATTATACAAAGTATTTTATTATGTCGCCACCTCGCGAAGCTTCTCCGAGGCCGGTACGAAGCTGTTCATCTCGCAGTCCGCGGTGAGCCAGTCGATCCGGTCCTTAGAGCGGCGGCTCGGGCAGACGCTCTTCGTGCGCAAAACCAAGCGTGTCACGCTCACGAAGGAGGGTGAAATGCTCTTCAAGCACATCGAGCCGGCCGTGCAGCTGATCCTGCGCGGGGAGGCGCAGGTGCTCAACTCGGGGAGCCACTCCTCGCAGCTGCGCGTGGGCGCCAGCGACACGATCTGCCGCTACGTGCTCGTGCCTTATTTCAAGAAGCTGCACGAGCAGCTTCCGGATGTGCACATCAACATCCTGAACGGTACATCCCCGCAGTGCGCGCGCATGCTCGATGCGGGGGATGTAGACCTCATCATCACGAACTCGCCCAACGCCGCATTGAGCGGCGACCGCAAGGTGGTTACCGTCAAGACCTTCCACGACGTCTTCGTCGGCAACCCGGCGGCGTTTCCGTCGTGTTTCCGTGAAAGCGGCGGCGTCCGCAAGACACTCTCGCTCGCGGAGCTGCTGCACTACCCGCTGATGATGCTCAGCAAACGCTCGGCGACGAGCGAATTCCTGCACGAACAGTTTCAGCGGCAATCGCTCGACCTCGCTCCCGCGATCGAGTTGAACAGCAACGACCTGCTCCTCGATCTCGCGCGCATCGGACTCGGCATCGCCTGCGTCCCGGACTACTGCCTGCGCGAGGACCCCGAGCTCAAGGAGCTGCTTCTCGCAGAGCCGCTGCCGAACCGGCAACTGCTTCTCGCCTACGATGAGACAAGGCCGCTCACGCCGGCCGCGGAAGTCCTGCGGGATATGCTCGTCCGCGACGCTTGATTTTTTATACCAATGAACCTTAGCCGGTCCGACCCGGCACCACATACAGATTTATTACACGATCAGGAGGTATCCCTTCATGAGCAAACCGTTAACCGCTCTCAAAACCAACATTCAGAAGGTCATCATCGGCAAGGACGATGTGATTGACGAGTTGTTCGCTGCGCTGCTTGTCGGCGGCCACGTCCTCATCGAGGATGTCCCCGGAACCGGCAAGACGACGCTCGCGAAGGCTCTCGCTGCCTCGATTTCCGGTGCTTTCGCCCGTATCCAGTTCACACCCGACCTGTTGCCGTCCGACATCACCGGTATCAACTACTTCAACCGTAAGAAGGACGACTTCGTGCTCCGCTACGGCCCGGTGTTCACCAACATTTTGCTCGCTGACGAGCTCAACCGTGCGACGCCTCGTACACAGTCTGCTCTGCTGGAGTGTATGGAGGAGAAGCAGGTCACCATCGACGGTGTCACCTACTCGCTCGCCGCACCGTTCTTCGTCATCGCTACGGAAAATCCGATCGAGACCGCCGGAACATTCCCGCTTCCCGAAGCACAGCTCGACCGTTTCCTGATGCGCCTGCCGATGGGTTATCCGACGCAGGAGGAGGAGATGAGCATCCTCAACCGCTTCAAGACCGACAACCCGCTTGATTCCCTCCAGCCCGTGTACACGCAGGAGGATATCGTTGCGATGCAGGAGGCGTACATCAAGGTGACCATTCACCCGATCCTGCAGAAGTACATCCTCGACATCGTTGCAGCGACCCGCAGTAATCCGAAGGTGCCGATCGGCGCTTCGCCGCGTGCTTCGCTCGCGCTGCAGAACGTCGCAAAGGCTTACGCCTTCATCCAGGGCCGCAGCTATGTAACGCCTGAGGACATCGTCCACCTTGCATGCCCGGTGCTCGCGCACCGTCTGTGCATCGGCCGCGGCGCGTCCCACAGCGCTTCGCAGACCCTGCCGATCATGAAGGACATCCTCTCGAAGGTGCCTGTTCCGACCGAGAGCTGGAACTAAACCGTAAACTGTCTTCCGACAGTTGCCCGAATGAAAAAAGAAGCCGCGGATCACGGGGAATCCCCGCCGTCCGCGGCTTTACTTGCTTCTGTGTTATTCGCTCACCTTAAGGTGATCACTTCTGGGGCGCCTTCAGGATCGTGCCCATCTCGATCGCATCCCACTCGTCCGTCTTCACGACCGTGTACTTCTCCTCGACCTTGGTGAACACCTTGGATGCCTCCGTGTTCTTCTCCTTCTCGATCGCAGCCGTCACCGCATCATCGTAACCGTAGTACTTCGTGTTGCTGTCGAGCTTGACAATGTAGATACCGTAATCGTAGTTCAGCATGCGGATCTCGCCTTCCTTCATCTCCTCGGCGTTGGTCACGTAATCCGGTTCGATGCTGGAGGTGTTGCTCTTCAGGAAATCTCGCGTGGCATATGTCAGAACCTGCGCATGCTTCTTCTGAATATCCGCAAGCGCCGTGCCGTTCTTCGCGTCCGCAAGGCACTCCTCCATCAGCGCGACACGCTGCTCGGTCGAGCCGGCCACCGTGTTGAACGCCGCGTCGTCGGTGCTCTTGGACAGGTAAAGGTATGTCGTCTCAAACAGACGGTAGTCTTCCTTGTCGATCGTGGCCGCCACTGCCTCGGTGTCCACCTGGACCGTGGAGGTCGCGACTTCCTTGTACTGATCCGCGAGGAACAGCCGCTCATAGTTTGCGCGGATGACTTCCTCCGTCATACCGCATCTCGCTCTCTCCTCCGCCGTATAGCCGGAGAGGAAGCGTGTCACGGAAAGCTCAAGCGCATTCTTACGGCTTTCGGTCAGTGTCATTCCGACTTCCTCCGCCTCGAAGTACATCAGAAGCGTGTAGAGAGCCGTCGAATATGCGGCATCCTTGTATGTGTCGCCCATCGTCATCGTCTCGTTGTACGGGATCTTCCAGAAATTCGCGTTCTCCCCGTACATCGTCCGGAACATATCGATATTTTCCTTGTAGAAGGCGTTGCCCTCGGACTCGTTGTACGCAAGGAAATAGGTGAGCATATCCAGCGTGACATCGTGGGTCTTGTCACCCTTCGTTATCTTCAGTACGACCTTGCCCGCGTTGGTCTTCGCAGCTTTCTTCGCAAGCTCCTCGTACTCCGCGTCCGTAATCTGCGTCTTACCGCATCCGCTGAACATTCCCATGCATGCCACACACATGCAAAGCGCGCAGATCACGGCAGTGATTCTTTTTTTCATCTTACAACCTCACTTCATTGCAGCCGCCGTCCGGTCCGGATCGCGGCCGTTTGCCCGATTTGAGTGGATCAAATCGGTTTTAATCATACCATAGAATACATCTGCGGTCAAAGTTTTTTTCTCACAGCACCGACAGCACGATGCCGGCGATGACCACCGCAGCACACAGAAGTTTCTGCACGATCTTCTTCTCGCGGAACACCAGCCACCCTCCGAGGATCGTCACGATGCTGCAGGCCTGCTTGAGGACCGTCATCACGATCACACGGCTCTCCGCATAGCCATTCGCGATGAAAAGCGCGCGGTCCGCGATCACGAAGAGGATGCTGAGCCCCCAGATCCACGGGTTTTTGAGCATTCCGCGCACGTTCAGCCGCACGCGGCGCACGAGCACGTACAACGCGTAAAATGCCACCAGGAACAGCATATACCAGAACTGCAGCTGGCCGCTCGACAGGTTGTCGTCGCGCATCAGCACCTTGTCCATGTTGCCGCTGACCGCGTTCAGGAAGCACGAGACCATCGCGAGGAACACGTAGAAGCCCATGCGGTGCCTGCCGGGTGTCTCCGCCGCGGGAGCCGCCTCATTTTCCGAAGCAGACTCCTCGGATGCCTCTGACACAGCCAACAACTCCGGCTCAGCCGACTCCTCCGGCTCATTCGCCTTCTCCGCCTTCTCCGCCGCTTCCTCCTTCACGAACCGCAGGAGGAACAGGCCGAGGCACACCAAAACGATGCCCGCGCCCTGTGCAAACGACGGGCGTTCGCGGAGAACCAGGATTCCCAGCATTGCGGAAAATACGACCCGCGCCATATCGAGTATCCCGTACACGCTCACGGGCATCCGCCGCAGCGCGCGGAAGCCGCAGATCCACGCGACGAAAATGACGAAGGATTTGACGGCGATGGCCGCGTACTGGCCCGCCCGTAGCCCGAAGAGATACGACGAAGCGCTCTGCGTTCCGAGCGCGATCTCCGCCGCGGTCGTCGCGATCACAATAACGAGGGAAAGCACGGTGTAGAGGACGAGGACCTCAATTACCGTGCTTTTAACCATAGCCTTCTTTTTGAAAATCTCCCGTGCTCCCTTCAGAACACCGTAGAGGAGCACACACGAAATCCAAACCATATCATACACTGATGACCCCGCTGCACCGGCCGTGCCGGCGGCGGATCATCCTCTCCGATGAATCATATTACCCCAATTCATCTAGCCTAAGAAGGCGCGTCTGTCGAAGAAGAGGCCGCTGTAGTTCAGCGCAAGCTTCTCGATCACCGCGAAGCGCACACCGTTCTCCTCCTCGATACCGATCGTCACTACCACCTCCACGAGGTCGACACCGTCGCCGAAGCGGATCTCACAAACGTCGTCCCCTTTCGAGTAGCAGAACAGATAACCGCTCAGCGCCACATTCTCCTTCACAAGCTCCATGGAGGCCTTCTCGATGCCGCTCTCCGAATCATCCTCGACAGCTTTCTTTGCGCCGACGCAGAGCGATCCCGAAGCGAGTTTAACGGTTTCTTCCTCGCCGTCCGAAAGCTCCATATCCAGAATATCAAAGCCGACGGTCTCGGTCGTCGTCGAGCCATCCGCATTATCGCACTCTTTGACTACCGTGTCAACATAATACTCGACTTCATGCAGGCCGCTCATCACGCCGAGCACGGAGATGTGCTTACTGATGCGGTATGTCTTGCCGTCCTCGGACGCCGGTGCTCTGTGCTCCAGTTCAAAGGTCAAATCAAAATTGCGGTCGATACCGCTTCTGTAATAAAGGCTGACCCTCGTCATCTCGCCGGTCGGATCAACATGGTCTCCGCATCCGAGCTCATAGATCGTATAATCATAGATATCCTCGGCGCCGCAGTTTCGGAAATACAGCCAATATGCGTTGTAAATTCTGCCGTTTCCGCCGTCGTTCGTGCCGCAGGCGACAGCCTCTCGAACCTCGATCTCCAGAACGCCCTCGCGATATTCCTCCTCGGTAAATGTGATGCCGTCGAAGAATTCGTGCTTTCCCGCTTCACCGGTCCAGCGATACCAGCCGTCCCGTTCCTCACAGCGCTTGAAACCTTCCTTCGGAAGCGTCGTAAGATCGAGATAAGCGATGTACAGCGTGTTGTCTTCCAGGATCGCGCGACCGTCAAACCGGTCGTTCAGCTCCTTCCGTCTCTGCTCTGCGCGTTCCTTTCCGATCGCCTCAAAACGGCTCACAAAATCCTTCGCCGACGTGCTTTCCTCATCGCGGACCGGATCCGGGACGGGCGTGATTTCCACGGCCGTCGTCGGTGTCGGCAGAACGATCGTCGTCTTCTCCGGCTTCACCGTCGGTGTTGCGGTCGGCTCCGCGTCCGGCTTCGTCGTCACAACGGCGGTCGGCTCCGCGGTCACGGTCGCCTGAGGCTCAACCGTCGAAGTCACAGTAGGTTCCTCCGTCACGGCGGCGGTCGGCGTCGCATTCGCGGTATCATCGGTCTTTATGTTTTTCCCCCCACAAGCTGCAAGCAATATCATCATACACCCACACAGAACTGCAAATACTTTTTTCATCAGAGAAAACCCTTTCCCGACAGACCATTTCCACCGCTCGCTCCGCTCTTCCGCAACCGCGCCGGAGATTCTTTATTTCTGCCTACAAACAGAGCATAACACAGAAATGTTACAAGTGGGTTACAACTCGATTACACTTCTGTTACGAATTATAACGTTTTGGTTACAGCGAAAAATACAGGCCGCCGGGTATCCCCGAACGGCCTGCAGCCTCATTTTACGATTGATCTGTGCGGTTGAAAACACCGCCTCACGCGGTTGTTGTCACGCCCCGATGACCACGGCCTCGTTGTACGAAGCCTCCTGCGCATGCAGGAAAATGGTGAAGCGCGTTCCGATCTCCGGACGGCTCTGCACCATAATGGTGCCGTGGTGGCGGTTCACGATCCATTTGGCGATCGCGAGTCCCAGGCCGGTGCCTCCGGTCTTTGAGTTGCGCGCGGTGTCCGAGCGGTAGAAGCGCTCGAATATGTGCTCCACATCGTGGGAGCTCATACCGACACCGTTGTCCTGCACCGAGTAGAACGGGCGGAACTCCGGGTTCAGGCCGACGCGAAGCGTGATCGTGTCGCCGACGGTCGTGTATTTTGCGGCGTTGTCCACCAAAATACGGATGGACTGCTTGAGCATCGCCGCGTCGCCGTAGCAGAACACCTCACCGCCGCTGTCGTGGCAGAACTCGTAGGTGTGATTCTTGTCGATCATCACGGACTCATCGTAGACTTCCTTCATAATGGACGTGAGCGAGGTCTTCTGCAGTGTCAGCTGCTGGCGGCCCGCGTCACCGCGCGCGAGAAACAGTAACTGCTCCACGAGCGTGTTCATATGGTCGGACTCGCTGCGGATGGCCGAGATCGCCTCCTCCAGTATGCTCTTGTCCTCCTTGCCCCAGCGGTCAAGCATATCCGCGTAGCCCTTGATCACCGCGATCGGCGTGCGGAGCTCGTGTGAAGCGTCGCTCACAAAACGTGTCTGCTGGCGCGCCGCGTCGCGCATGCGGTCGATCAGATCGTTCAGCGCGTGCTCGATCCCGTTCAGCTCGCGGTCGTTCGTGCGCACGTGGTCCGAAGGCGACTCCGCGTCGACGTGACTGATCGCGTACGTCAGGTTCTGGAGTTTCTCCTCGTTCCACTGCGCGTCGCTGATGCTCTGCGCGGCCTCGGCCATTTGCCGTAGCGGTTTCAGACGTCTGCGGATCGGGAACCGGTCGAAGCAGATGACGCGGAGCAGGGACAACAGCTCGAAGCCCATCAGAACGCACATCACCTGAACCGCCGCCGGAAGCGCCGAACCCGGCGTCATCTCAAACATTCCGCCGCGGGTTTTGACGGAGATCACCAGATCTTCAAATGTTCCGCTGAAGGAGATATCCTTGATTCTCGACAGCGACACCGAGGCCTTCTTCGCCTCGTACGATATGTATGTAAAGCACGTTGTAATGATCAGGATCAGGTTCAGCCAGAAGTACCCGAAGAACATTCTCGCGATGACCATCCGGTGCAGCTTGCCCGCGATGGACCCCTCGCGCTTCTTCGGCTCCCTGGCCGCTTTCTCCGACCGCACGGGCGGCACATTGGCCGGCATATCGCCCCATCCCTGAGGCGGCACGTTGGCCGGCGCCTGTCCGTTCCAGGCTGCGGGCACCGCGTTGCCCGGCATCTCTCCCTGCCACAGGCCGGGAGTCGTGTTCATCGGCATCTCCCCCGACCATACCGCGGGCTCGGGAAAGACCGCTTTATTCTTTCTTCCCATTGATTATTTCCTTGCTTCAAAATTGTCCCCCGGGGAGACCTTCTCCTCATATACGCGCAGGAGGGATCACTCGTCCTTGATCACATAGCCGACACCGCGCACCGTCTGGATCATATGAACGCCGAACCGCTCATCGATCTTCGCGCGAAGGTACCGAATGTACACGTCGATGACGTTCGTCTCACCGACATAGTCGTAGCCGCACACCTTCTGCAGCAGCGTGTCACGCCCCAGGACGATGTTCCGGTTGGTCAGCAGAAGTGCCAGCAGGTCGAATTCGCGCTTCGAAAGCTCGACCGCGATACCGTCGTAAGTCACGGAGTACGCCGCCGGGTCGACCGTGAGGTCGTGCCACACGAGCTTGCCGCCCTCGTCCTTCACCTGCGTTCCCTTCTTCTTGAGCGCTACACGGATGCGCGCCAGCAACTCCTCGATCGCGAAAGGCTTCGTGACATAGTCGTCCGCACCGAGATCCAGGCCGGACACCTTGTCCATCACGGAATCTCTCGCCGTAAGCAGGATCACGGGCACCTCCGAACTCTTGCGAAGGCGTCTGAGCACCTCCAGACCGTTCAGCTCCGGCAGCATGATGTCGAGCAGCACGATATCGTACTCCCCGCTCTCCGCCTTCGCCAGACCGGTGCGGCCGTCCACCGCCTTGTCGGTCGCATAGCCCTCGTGTCGAAGCTCCAGCTCGACAAATCTCGCAATCTGTTCCTCATCTTCCACGATCAGAACTTTCGTTGCCATAATACCTCACTTTCAGCGCGACACGGGCATCCTGTGCTCACCACCGTGGGATGCCCGTTTTGCTCTTGCTTTCGTTTATTATCAGAACTCTCCGCCGTTGCCGCCCTCGCCGCCGTTACCGCCGAAACCGCCGGCACAGGGAGCTCCGGGAGCACCGTTGCCATAGTTCGCACCGTCTGCACCGTCGTTGCCGGTGAAGCTTCTCTTGATATCGTGCGCCACGTTGTAGCAACCGTCCGCAGCAGCGTTACCGATGTTGTTGTCCTTGAGATCCGGACCCGCAAAATGATATCCGTAGTCGAAGAAGAGGCCGACTACCAGGAGCGCCAGGATCACCGGAAGTGCCGGTGTGAAGAGTGCGATCACGAAGATCGTCAACGGCACGCGGAAGCTCGTCTCACCGTTCTTGCGAACCTCCAGATAATTGTTCATGCCCTTCTTGAGAACTCCGAGGAACCAGCGTCCGAAGCGGCGCACCGCCTCGCCGAAGGTCTCACTCGCGTGTCTTACGTTCTGTGCCTGACCCGCTCTCTCGGGCCCCGGCGTCTCCGCATAGAACCCGCCGCTCGGCATTCTCACACGTCCGAGTGCCTCGAGGTACAACGCCGCATCGAGGATGTCGTCACCGCAGGCGCGCAGCGCGTCGTCCGCTTCCTTCTCGCTCACATTCATTTTCAGACAAAGCTTCTGAATTTTCTCCGCTCTTTCCATATTGATCACCTTTCCGCCTTATCCGGCATTTAAGTTCGTTTGGTATTACCCCGCACCACACAAGCGCGTTTCTCTTGTTTACGAGCACATCATACCGCCCGAAGCTTAAATAAAAAGGGGAAAAAAATTAAAGTTGCATTAATAAATGCTTTACTCGCGCCGGACCGCGAGATTGTGCTTCCGCACCGAGCCCGGGCAGGTGATCATCCCAGGCTGCGGATGAACTGCATCTGCGGGCTTCTCTCGTCAATCTGCATCAGCTCGATCTTGATTCCGTCCGGATCGTGCGTCCAGCACTGCCAGTTGAAGTCCGCGCCCTGCTTCGGCGCATCATCCTGCGGAGCGCCCGTCTCGACGATCTTTCTCCACGCCTCATGAATGTCATCCACCGCCACGCAGAAATGGAAGAAACCGACATTTTCGTCGCGGTACGGATTGTCCTTCGTCGCGCCGTAGAACAGCTCGATGAACTGTCCTCCGCCGCCGTACAGATACACGATCCACGGCTCGCCGTTCTCCGGTCTGGGGATGTCAAACGCACGCCGGAACCCCAGCGTCTTCTCGTAAAATGCGATCGTCCTCTCCATGTCCTTCACATTGAATGCCGCATGCGCAATACCGTTGCTCATATCATTTTTCCTCCTATACGCTCAATGTGCTTACAGCAACTGTTGCCGGATCCGGTCGATCAGCTCCCGGTCCGCCGGAAGCCACGGCACCTCATCAAGTTCCTCCCTCGACAGCCACCTCGCATCCTCAGCCTCCCTGAGTTCCAGGTGCCCGGACACAACCTCCGCCCAAAAACAATCCATGGACAGATGAAACTTCGGATAATCATACTCGATCGTCCCGATCAGTCCGCCCACGGATATCTCCGTCGCAAGCTCCTCGCGGATCTCGCGCGCCAATGCCTCCTGCGGCGTCTCGCCGGCCTCGATCTTGCCGCCCGGGAATTCCCACCATCCTTTGTACTCGCCGTAACCGCGAGCCGTGGCGAAAACCCTGTCGCCCCGGTCACCACCGGAACGTATCACTGCGGCGACAACTCTGTATGTTACCATTCTCGCAACTCCTGTCGGTCCTTCGGAAGGTTCTCCTCCCTCACTTTTCGAATCCTCGAAAAATGTGTGCGACGACGCACAAAGTGCCTGTTCATTTTCCGAAAAATTCAGTATAATTATATTCGATACACGAATGCAAGTCAATTGTGCAAAGGAGTTCCCATGTTCGGTATCCATCGACCTGTCAAAAAAGAAGCATTGAAATACGGCGAGCTGAATTTTACGCTGTTGCGCAGCAGCCGCCGCACCGTCTCCCTGCAGATCAATTCCTCCGGGGAGCTCATCGTCCGCGCGCCGCACAGCGTCTCGTACGAGGAGATCACCCGGATCCTGCAGTCGCGCCTGCCGTGGATACTGGAGAAGCGCGACGCGATCCGAAAGGCCAACGAGGACAACGATCTGCCGGAGTCCCACTATTTCGACGGCGCGTTGTTTCCGCTGCACAACGGGCGCGTGACGCTGCGGCTCATCGAGGACCCGGAGGCGCGTCTGTATACGATCACGCTGCAGGAAGGGCCGCAGGGTCTTGAACTCCGGCTTCGCGGCAACTCGCTGCCGCCGGACGTCTGCAAGATGCTCGTTGCGCGCTGGGGCCGCCGCTACGCCGGCGACTGGTTCCGCGACCGCGTGAATGCCTGGGCCGCCCGCATCGGTGTCACCTACAACTCGCTCTACATCAAGGAGACGCGAACGCGCTGGGGCAGCTGTTCGAGCATCGGTAACATCAATCTCCACTGGAAGCTGATCATGCTCTCCGACCGCCTCAGCGACTACATCATCGTCCACGAACTGTGCCACCGGATCGAGATGAACCACAGCAAAACATTCTGGAAAACCGTGGAGATGCACATTCCCGACTATGTCGAACGCCGTAAGGAGCTCCGCGCGGTTGAGAAGAAAATACTGGCATGGTGAGCCGACATAAATTATCGACCCAAATACAAAGGGGCATCACGACCGAATTTGCGTGATGCCCCTGTAATTCACTTTATCACTTTTGATCCGGCAGAATTTCGCAGCCGGCGGTTTAAAATCGTTTTTCACTGCAATAGGCAAGCCCCCGGCAACTGCCTCCGTGCACCGGTTCGACCGGCGTCCCGCAGACAGCCCCGAGGGCTCAATTGTTTGTTTCTCCGAGCAAATGCCGGAAAAACTCCCGGTTTTGCTCATTTTGAACGATGCAAAACAAAGCATCGGTGGGTGAATCGGCACAACCCCGGCAGAAACCGCCGTCTCGATCAATGGTGGAACAGACGGATTCCGGTGAATGCCATCACCATATCGTGGTCGTCCGCCGCCTGGATGACAAGGTCGTCGCGGATCGATCCGCCGGGCTCGGCTACGTACTTCACGCCGCTTCGGAACGCGCGCTCGATGTTGTCCCCGAACGGGAAGAACGCGTCGGAACCGAGTGCAACATCGGTGTTCTTGTCGAGCCATGCACGCTTCTCCTCAGCGGTAAATACAGCGGGCTTCGTCTTGAAGATGTTCTGCCATTTGCCCTCTGCGAGAACGTCCATATAATCCTCTCCGATGTAGAGGTCGATCGCGTTGTCGCGGTCGGCGCGGCCGATCGTATCAAGGAACGGAAGGTTGAGAACCTGCTCGGACTGGCGAAGCCACCAGTTGTCCGCCTTCGAACCGGCAAGGCGCGTGCAGTGGATACGGGACTGCTGTCCGGCGCCGATACCGATCGCCTGTCCGCCCTTGCAGTAGCACACGGAGTTGGACTGCGTGTACTTAAGGGTGATCAAAGAGATGATCAGGTCGATCTTCGCAAGCTCGGGAAGGTCTTTATTTTTCGTAGGAATATTCGCGAACAGCTCGTCGTCGATCTTGAGCTCGTTGCGGCCCTGCTCGAACGTGATGCCGTATACCTGCTTGCGCTCAAGCGCCTCGGGAACGTACGACTCGTCGATCAGAATGACATTGTAGTTGCCCTTCTTCTTGGTCTTGAGGATCTCGAGAGCCTCGGGCTCGTAGCCGGGAGCGATGATACCGTCGCTGACCTCTCTCTTGATCATATTCGCGGTGCACACATCGCACACATCGGAGAGCGCGATGAAATCGCCGAACGAGGACATGCGGTCCGCGCCGCGGGCACGCGCATATGCGCTCGCGAGGGGCGTGAGTTCACCGAGATCGTCCACCCAGTAGATCTTGCGGAGCGTGTCCGTAAGCGGAAGGCCTACCGCAGCACCGGCCGGCGATACGTGCTTGAAGGATGTTGCCGCCGGAAGACCCGTCGCCTTCTTGAGCTCCTTCACAAGCTGCCAGCCGTTAAATGCGTCCATAAAATTGATGTAACCCGGCTTGCCGTTCAGCACCGTGATCGGAAGCTGTCTCCCGTCCGCCATGAAGATGCGGGACGGCTTCTGATTGGGGTTACATCCGTATTTCAGTTCCAATTCGTTCATTGTCTTGCTCATTGTCTTGCCTCTTTCTTCTATTCATTCGGAAAGTGTTTCATCATCCGCGATCAAACATTCTTGTTGACAATTCTCGTCTCGTATTTGCCGGTTTCAATGTCGATGAAACGCACGAACAGAGAAACCTTGTTGTCCTCGTTCAGAGCATTCCACACGAGATCGGTGAACTCATCGATGTTGCCCTCGATGTCCACAAGCTCAGGCTCACCCTCAAAACTCGGAAGCGGGTTGCCGTCACCCATATAAGTGTGGATGAATCGTCCGAAGCCTGCCTTCGGGTTTGTGTATGCGAACGTGAAGCGGTTGCAGGAATCGGGATCACCGTTGTCACTTTTCAGGATCGACATCGCGTAGTTGTAAACACCGTTCTCAACATGCATAATACCGCTGATGCGGGGTGTGTAGTTCGGCGCATCGGGCTCGAACTCCCTGCCGCGAAGCGACTGCTCAAAGGTCTGCTGCTTGTCCATCAGCTCATAGATCGTGTCGGTCTGGTCGCCGTTCGTGACGATCGTCTTGTTGCCGAGCACGCGAACGGGCGCGTAGATGATCAGGCTCGGATCCGACAGCTTCGACGGGTCAAATGCCTGCGTGCGAATGCCTTCGCCGTCCGTAACAAACACGCGGTTGCGGCTGTTCACGCTTCGACCCATAATAAAATAGGCAGTCACGGCACTTTTTCCATCCGTTGATCTGCCTATAACAATCCCGCGTCCGGGATACGCGTTGCTCTGTAAAACCTGCTTCAAAGACTGCATATTCATGGGGGTTCCCTCCGTTTAGAAACTTTCGTGTCCGCGGGAATTTCCGACTCCCGCGTCCGTTCTCATTATAGCGAAATACGAACACGGAATCAAGGCATTTTTCGCAAAATAAATCGTCCGTTGCGTCGCGCCTGACCCCCTCCCAACGACGCCTCTCAGATCAGCCGGACAAGCTTGCAATTCTCGATCCCCGTGCTCCAAAACTCTTCGAGCGGCAGCTGTTTCACATTGCATACGATGCTCATATTCATCGCACCGTGGCCGACGATCAGCACCCTGCGGCCGCTCTCCACGAGCGGGTAGACCTTCTCGCGCAGGAAGCTTCCCGTGCGCGCTATGATGTCCGTCACGCTCTCGCCGCCCTCCACCGGATCGAGGTATGTCTCCGGGTGGAAGAAGAGCCGGTTCACCGGGCAATCCGGTATCTCAAAGCTGTTCGCGATGCCCTCGTAGACGCCGAACGACATCTCCTTCAGGCGGTCGTCGTACTCAACCGGGATCCCGCGCCCGCGCAGCAGTATGTCCGCCGTCTCCCTGGCCCGCTGCAGCGGCGAACAGAAACATATGTCAAACGGGATCGCCGCATACTCCTCCGCAGCCGCTGCCGCCATCCGGCGACCGTCGTCATTGAGCGGAATGTCGGTCTGGCCCTGCAGTCTCTTCTGGTCGTTCCAGTCCGTTCTTCCGTGCCGGATGATGTAGAGGCTTCCGCCGTTTAATTGTGCCGTATTGTCAGTCATACTCTCAAGGCTCCCGTCAATAATAGGATCTCTCCGCGGAAGAGTTTACCACAGAAACCTCCTTCGGAAAATAAGATTCGCACTTATTTTCCGCTTCCCGTCCGAAAAATGAAAAAAACTTTTTGAAAAGCTCTTGACAATTGAACGGCTGTTCAACTATAATGCAAACAGGTGAACAAATATTCAACTGTTCAGGGAGGAAAACTCTATGAGCGATTTAAAAGATAAAGAGAAACATATTCACGAACATGAACATGAGCATGAACATAATCATAAGCACGAACATAACCATGATCACGAGCATGAGCACGAGCACAACCACGAGCACTGCCATGAGGACAGCTGCAGTTGCGGGCACAAACACGAACACGAGCATCACGAGCACGACCATGGTTGCGGTTGCGGGCACGACCATCATCACGGTGACGGGGACGAGGCTGCGGAACGCAGGCGTTCGCTGATCATCATCGCCGTTTCGGTCGCCCTGCTTGCGGCAGGTCTCCTGCTTCCCGAGGATCCCTCGTGGCTTCGGATCGCCGTTTTCGCAGCGGGTTACCTGGTGAGCGGCGGAGAGATCCTGCTCGGCGCGGCGCGCAACCTGCTGCGCGGGCATTTGCTGGCGGAGGATTTCCTGATGTCGATCGCGTCGCTCGGCGCATTCGCCGTCGGCGAGTACCCTGAGTCGATCACGGTTATGGTACTGTACCGCATCGGCGAGCTGTTTGAGGAGTACGCTGAGGAGCGTTCACGCCGCTCGGTCGAGGAACTGATGAGTCTTCGCCCGGACCACGCAACGGTGATCCGCGACGGAAGTGAGCTCCGGGTCGACCCCGAGGAGGTTCTCGTGGGTGAGACGATCATCGTCGGCGTCGGTGAGCGCATCCCGCTCGACGGTATTGTGACGGCGGGCGAATCGTATCTCGACACCTCCGCTCTGACAGGCGAGTCCGTCCCGAGGCGCGTCGGTGTGGGTGAGTCCGCGGTGAGCGGATGCATCAGCACGAACGGACGCCTGACTATGCAGGTTACCCACACCTCTGAGGATTCCTCGCTGCAGAAGATCCTCGAGATGGTGGAACATGCGTCCGACCGCAAATCCCGCCCCGAGGCGATGATCCGTCGCTTCGCGCGCTACTACACGCCGATCGTCATCGCGCTTGCGGTTCTGGTAGCGTTCGTGCCTCCGATCTTCTTCGGCGGCGCGTTCCGCACCTGGATTTACCGCGCACTCACATTTCTCGTTGTATCGTGCCCCTGCGCGCTCGTCATCTCCGTGCCGCTCTCCTTCTTCGGAGGCATCGGCGGAGCATCGCGCGCCGGCATTCTCGTAAAGGGAGGCAGTTACCTCGAACTTATCGCGAACGCGTCGGCGCTCGCGTGTGACAAGACCGGAACGCTCACGGAGGGCGTCTTCGAGGTTCAGGAGATCATTCCGTTCCGTGTCGGGAACCAAACCGCCTCCGAGGTCGATATCCTCCGCTTCGCAGCTGCCGCGGAGAGCAACTCCACGCACCCGATCGCAACCTCGATTCTCAAGGCGTACGCGCAGTGTGAGGGAGCTGAGCCGGTCGACGCGGCCGGGCTTCGCAGCCTGACCTCCGACGTGCGCGAGTTCGCCGGCAAGGGTATCGCGGTCCGCTTTGACGAGCACGACATCGCCGTCGGAAGCCGTTCGCTTCCGGCTGTCGAGCAGGCGTTCGAAGGTCACAGTGACCTCACCTTCTCGAAGGACGGAACCCTCGTCTATGTCGCGGTTGACGGGCAGGCCGTCGGCGTTCTGCGGATTGCCGACCGCGTCAAGCACAATGCCGCAGAGGCACTTCGCGCGCTCCGTGACCTCGGGATCCGCAAGACCGTTCTGCTGACCGGCGACCGGCGCGAAGTCGGTGAGACGGTTGCGGAAGAACTCGGTATGAGCGCCGCCTATACGGAGCTCCTGCCGGGCGACAAGATCTCACGGCTTACGGAACTTCTCGACGCCCCCGGCCGCAAGGGCTCGGTTCTCTTCGTCGGTGACGGTATCAACGACGCGCCCGTGCTCGCCGCTGCGGATGTCGGCATCGCAATGGGCGGCCTCGGTTCCGACGCGGCCATTGAGGCAGCCGACATCGTCATCATGAACGACGACCTTGCAAAGCTTCCTCTCGCCGTCCGCATCGCGCGCAAGACCGTCCGCATCGCCCGGGAGAACATCATTTTCTCCCTCGGCGTAAAATTCGCCGTGCTGGCGCTCGCGGCACTCGGCATCGCAGGTATGTGGATGGCAGTGTTCGCGGATGTCGGCGTGTGCATTCTCGCCGTGCTCAACGCGTTGCGCACACTTCGCTCCGCATAAGCGCACGGCAGCAAAACAACATCACTTCTGTCCGAGTTACAGGTTTTAAAACGCAAATTAAAAGTCGGCCGTTGCGGCCGACTTTTTTCAGTCAAGATTTACCTGTCATCCTTCATATGTACCGAGGAAGATCGGAAGTCCGTCGGAATCCACGATCATATAGACGAACGGGCGGTCAAGGATCACACGGTATCTTCTCGGCTCACACTCATCGAACGCGATTTCCGTTACTGCCGCCGCCTTCGTTCCCGCCTCATCCACACTGATAAATGTCTTGTGGGTGACCTGACTCACATGCGCGCCGCGCTGCAGCAGCCGGCTGAAATCGGCTTTCCCTGCGTCAAATGCATCCGTCACGCCAAGTGCCTTCAGCACTTCGTTGAGTTCGACCTTATACTCCTCCTCATACTTCGGAAGCCCGATGTTGACCTCTCCGTTGATCGGGTTGTTGTACAGTATGCGGATATCTCCGGGCTTCAGCGACTTCGCCAATTGCCCGACGCTCACGCCCTCCTTCGGAAGCAGCGCGATATAGGAGAACTCGCCGCCCTTGTACCGCTTGATAAAGCCGGTCGCCAGGTCATTTTCCACATACCCGCCCTGGGCTTTCTCAAACATCATATCGACCTTCACGGTCGAGCCGTCCGCCTTCGTGAACGTATAGTCCTTCTGCGTTTTGGCCTCGTCGAACGTCTCCGTCCACTTCGCGTCAAGCGCGATCGCGTTCATCAGGATCATAACGGTTTCCGGCGAGAGCTCTTCGATGAGCTTGTCGATCATGTTCATCGTCTTCGCCTTCACCCACGCATTGATCCCCTCGACGGTGGACCTGTCCATCGGCGTCGAGTACACGGCCGCCTGATAGTACTGCGCACAGATATCCAGGAATTCCTTCGGCACATACTGCTCCAGCGAGCTCCTGATCCACAGGGAGTCCGCGTTCGTGAACCGGGTATCGTCCGAACCGCCGCTCGTAAGATCTTCGATCCAGGCAGTCAGATACGCGTTTCTCTCCTCCGCCGTCAGCCCGAGCAGTTCGTCCATCTGCGACAGCGTCTCACCGTTCGCGCCGTTCGCCGCTATGCTGAGCGCGACATATACGGAAAACGGTGATACCATCCGCGTCTTGCCCTCCGGGAGCTGTGTGAACAGCCGATAGGCAAACTGCTCATATGCCTCGCGCATGGCGAGATCCATCGGTTTTCTGTTCGCGGCGACTCCGGAACCGGCTCCCGCGGTCAGATCCTTCGATTTCGTAACCTCCGGCGGAAGCGGCGTCGATGTGGGTTTGTTACCCACATTCTCCTGCGTTTCGTTGCCGGCCGGCGAAGCGGGTCTCTTTCCGAGTTTCCCAAGCACGCCCGATTTCCAGACGCCGGCTCCCAGCAGCATCACAAGGCATACGACGATCGCCGGGATCGCAATCCTCCTCCGCACCGCCTGTTTTCTCTTTTTATCCGTTTCATACTGATCTCTTCGTTCGTACAAATCGGCAATCATATCATCCGAGCTCTTCATAAGTGAAACCCTCCTTTTCCAACTCACTCTTCAAGGATTGTCTGGCACGATAGAGAAGATTTCTCATCTGACGCTCGCTCTTTTTGAGTATCGTTCCGGCCTCGTGGCTCGAGAAGCCCTCGAAATACACAAGCCAGAGAACACTTCGGTAATCCGGAGTCAGTTTCCCGAGCGATCTGTGAACCGCTCTCTTTCGCTCCTCCCGAATGTACGCACGCTCGAGATCGCTCTCCTCCTCCCGATATCGTTCCATATCCTCGGGAGCGATCTCCGTCAGTTTTGACGCGTGTCGAAGCCAGTCGACCGCAATGTTCCGCCCGATTGTGTAGAGCCACGTCTTGAAGGTGCTTCTTCCGGAGAACCTCGGTTTTTTTGTCATCAGCCGGAAAAACGTGTCCTCCGTCAGGTCTTCCGCGGTGTACAGATTGTCCACGTACCCGTTCAGATACAGGATCAGGCCGTCCTTGTACTCTCTGACAATGTCCGCGATCCCCTCGTCATCGCCCTCCAGATAACGGCGGTAGCTACTTGCACCGTTGTCCATAGAGTCTCCTTTTTCCTTTGAATTCTTTCTATCGTTTCGTCCTTTCACCCATTAGACGGACGAGGCGGAGAAACGTCTCACTTCGCATATAAAAAAGAAAGTCCGGCGGCAGTCCGTCCGACTTTCTTACAGCAGTCTTTTCTTATCACAGCTCCCCGTGACGGTGCGTGACGTGCTCCATCGCGTCGCTGAAAATCTCCTCGACGTGCTCGTCGTCGAGCGAGTAATAAACATTCTTGCCCTTGCGGCGTCCCTTCACAAGACCTGCAGCGGAGAGCACGCGAAGCTGGTGGGAAACCGCGGACTTCGACATATCCACCACATTGGCAATGTCGCTGACGCACAGTTCCTGACCGCGCAGGGAAGCGAGGATCCGCAGCCTTGTGTCGTCGCCGATCACCTTGAAAAACTCCGTCATCTGCGCCAGGCGCTGCGCCTGAGGCATATTCTCAACCGACTGCTTTACCAATTCCGGATTGGCCGGTTCGCAATCGCATCCGAGCTTATTCATCGCGGCACCTCCTTATCTTCCTCACACCCCCGTAGTCTTTACGACGCCCTCGTACTCCGGGCGCCTCCTTAACTATATCATAGTTCCGCATAAAAAACAAATGTCTCCCGACCTAAGTCAGGAGACATTTCGATGCGGACTACGGGACTTGAACCCGAACGCGCTTAGCGCACATGATCCTTAGTCATGCCTGTCTGCCAATTCCAGCAAGTCCGCAGAGTGTTGTTTTCAACACGCTCGCTTATATTACCACGAAGCGTTGGGCTTGTCAATCACTTTTTCATTTTTTCCTTGCGTTACCTCAAAACCGCCGTTATAATTGACTTGCGGGCAACTTCCGCGGGGCATTTTCCGCGGTATATGCGCCGCGACTACACGTGTTACACACGTTATAAGGAGGAATTATCGTATGGCTTGGAACAACGGTGCCGCGGATCTGATCGGTTTCTGGGAGGTTGCCAAGGCAAGGTCCTTCGTCGGCGGCAAATTCGATTTCTTCACGCTGGACGAGGTCAAGGCCGAGCTCGAGGCGAAGAAGGCGGCCGGTGAACTGGACGAGGATCCCGAGGAGATGATGCAAGGCTTCTACACCCGCGTGGAGTTCACGGAGGACGGCAAGGTCCGTAACTGGATAAAGGCGCCCGCAGGCGTTACCGATGAGGAGATCGAGGCTGCCCTCGCTGCAGGCGAGCTGATCGGCTGGAAAGACGGTCTGATGTGTCTGGAGGAGAAGGTGTGGAAGGAGGAGAACGGTGCCTTCCTCTACGATACCGGGGAGCATCGAGAGATTTTCGGCGAGGTGAAGTCGTCCTGGGACGAGCTTGCACTCAATGACGAGGGTCTTCTTCCTTTCGGGAGCGGTATGATCCTTCTTCGGAAGTGCTGATCCCGCCCGGGGCCAGAGCGTCAGACAAGTATTAAGCAAAAAAACAAAGCTGTCGGAGAGCATCGCTCACCGACAGCTTTTCTGCAGTTGATGGGACTTGAACCCACACCCAAGTACATGGACATGAACCTGAATCATGCGCGTATGCCAATTCCGCCACAACTGCAAGCACCGCCTATAATACCATCACTCTGTGGGAAAGTCAATACTTTTCCGAAAATCCTCGTTCGGGGCTTTCGTCCGACCCTGCGGCGGATCAATACGGGCTCTCTGCCGTCACAAGCACGCCCGACTCCGTCATGCTGATCACCATCACGTTCTCGGTGAGATCGCCGTCGTACACAAGCTTCACGGTGATGGTCTTGTTGATTTCATCCACCAGATAGAAATCGTCTCTCAGACGCTCATAGTACGACACAAGGCCCTCAAAACTGTTCACGGTCGTAAGGCTGATGAAATCGACCTCGTTGTTCCCGTCTCTCTCGAACCGCGTATCGCACGGGAACGGCATATAATAATCCACGCCGTCGATGTTGATGATCGCCTGCAGCTCCGTGATGGTCGCGTAGCCGTTCTCACTCACCAGACAGAAATAGTGGTCGTCCTTGAGCATGATATAGTATCCGGTATCGCGGTTATCCTCCGCGTCGCGGAAGAATCCGTTGGAGTCGATCGAACCGATGAAATACTTGTTTCTCTTCACAAATGTGCGGTAGAAGTCCACGGAGCGGTCCACCTTGCAGCGCGCCATATGGCGTCCCTCGGAATCGACCTCGTCGCGCACCACTTCCTCGATCGTCATTGTCACCATCCCGTCATAGCTGGTGAGGGACAGATCCCCGTTCTTCGTCCGCGGCTTGAAGATCGCGATCACGATGATCAGCACGAGGATCACGCCCGCGATGATAAACCAGGTCTTGTTCGAAAAATTCAGACGTTTGAACATTTGCTCTCCTCCTCATTCTACAGAAGTTCTTCGATCACCGTTCCGGCAAGCTCATTGGCCAGCCCGAACCGCGCAGCGATCGTCTTGCCGATATCGGAAAATCCGATCCGCGTCCCCGCGTTGATCCCGCCGCGCACCTTCGGCCCGTACGCCACGAGCGGTATGTACTCTCTCGAATGATCCGTCGATGCCGTGGCCGGGTCGCAGCCGTGGTCTGCCGTGATCATCAGCAGATCGTCCTCGCGAAGCCCCGCCAGAAGCACCGGCAGTTTCTCATCAAAATATGTGAGTGCCTTTGCATAGCCTTCGATATCGTTGCGGTGGCCGTACTTCATATCGAAATCCACAAGGTTCGTGAAGCACAGTCCCTCGAAGTCCTCCTGCATCTTCGTCAGTGTAACATCAATTCCCTCTTCATTGCAAGTGGTTCTTGTAAAATCGGTGATACCTCTTCCCGCGAAGATGTCCACGATTTTCCCCACCGAGCGCACCGCGAGGCCCGCATCCTTCATCACGTCGAGGAGCGTTGCCCCCGTGGGCTCCAGCGAAAAATCATGCCGCAGCGCGGTTCTCGTGTACGGCCACTCGCCGGTGAACGGTCTCGCGATGACGCGTCCGACCCCGTAAGGTCCGGTGCACAGCCTCCGCGCGATCTCGCAGTACTCGTAAAGCTGCTCCGTCGGGATCAGGCCGTCGTGCGCCGCGATCTGCAGCACGCTGTCCGCCGACGTGTACACGATCAGTGCCCCCGTCTCAAGCTGCTCCTTCCCGTAATCGCGAATGACGTCCGTCCCGGAGTACGGTTTGTTGCACAGTATCCCGCGGCCGGTCTCCTTCGCGAGCGCGTCGATCAGCTCCTTCGGGAATCCGTCGGGAAATGTCGGGAACGGCTCCGCAAGCGGCAGTCCCGCGATCTCCCAGTGTCCCGTCGTCGTGTCCTTGCCCTTCGAAACCTCCGCAAGACGGCACACCACGCCGTCGAACTTCTTCCTTCTCACCGCGCCGAGCCCCTTGCCGCTCACGACACCGCGCACACCGTCGATGTGGAACAGCCCGAGCTTCTCCGCGTTCGGCATCGAAAAATAAGGCGATGTCGCCGCGCTTCGCAGCGTAAAGCTTCCCTCATCCCCGAACTCCGCCGCGTCCGGCATCTCGCCGACTCCGCAGCTGTCAAGCACGATCAAAAATACCCTCGCCATATTGCCTCCTTCCGGTCACAGCACTCCGCGCCGAAGTCCGGCGCGTCCCCTTGCCGCGAAACCTCCGTTGTCAGTCGATGTAACTGTAGTAAATCCCTGCTTTCTCGATCGTCGCCTTCGCATCCGAGATGCTGATCGACATCCGTCTCTCACGGCTCGGCGATATGATCGTCAGGCGGTCCGACTCATACCCGATGATCAGCACCCACGTGTTCTGGTACCGCGCCGCCACCGGCCGCCCGTCCGCGATGAACTGAAGTGCCTCCGCGAGCGTGACACCCGAGATGTCGACACCGGTTCCGGGGATGCTCTCCGTAAGCCACGTGAGGAACGCCTTCCGGTTCATATCACACGACTTCGCCTCCCTCGCAGAGCCCTTGTACGAAAGGAACATCTGGAGGACCGCCTGCAGATCCGTGCAGTCCTCGGTCACATACTGCGGCGCCACGGTTCGCGTGTTCGCCTTCTCCGGCTTGATGCCTCGCTTCCAGAGAATGTTGCCCTTGCCGTCGTACACGCAGCCCATCGTCTCGTCTGCCGCCACGATGCACTCGCCGAGGTCGCCGGAAACCATCCGGATCCTGCCGTAGGCGATGACGTAGTACCGGGGATCGATCCACGTTCCGACGCGGACCGAGGTGTTCCCCGTCAGCACCGTGAACACCGTGCTCTCCTTCTTCGGCACCGCCTCCAGCTTGAAGCCGGACGGCATATTCATATAGTACTCGCGGCGCATCAGCGTGGTCGAGCGTCCGGCCACCGTGATCTTCGGCGTCACAGGTTTGGAACTCTTGAGAATGTTGTATTTGCCGGACGATTCGTAGATCGGCCGCATGATCGAACGGTTGTCGTCGAGCATCACCAGCACCTCGTTGACCTTGCGGCACAGCTCGATGTTGATCGCGTTGTCGACGATCTCTGCCGAGGAGTACAGATCCTCCTCCGCGTCGTATGTCTTGACCTTCGTTCCGTCCAGTTCCTCGATCACGATCCGGTACATCGGCACATGCTCCTCCCCGTTGTCGTGGAAGGTCACGTCCGCCGCGTGCGCAAGCCCGTAGATCAGCTCACCGTCGATCTCCCCGAGCAAGCTGACGCGGTCCCCCGCCTCCGCAGGCACAACCCGCGGCTTGCGGTTCTCCAGATCGTAGTACACGAGCGCCGTGTTGTCCGCCGCTCCGTAGTTCTCCTGGTACACCAGGATTCCGTCATTTTCGAACAAAACGCTGTTCTTCGGCATATGCTCCACGACGACCGTGAAGTCGTGTACGAGTGTTCTGTACAGGTACAGCGTGTCATACAGCGTAAAATAAAACTCGTCGTAGTCGTTCATATAGCAGAACGCGCCGAACTCTTCCTTGAGGATCTCGTAAGGCACGCTCACCGGCACGAACATCATCTCCTCGATGCGCCCCTCCTCCGCGTGGTAGCGGTAGTACAGGATTCCCACGCGGCCCTCGTACTGTCCGCGGGAAATGTACCCGTAGAAGACGAAATCCGCGTCACCGTTGTCCTCCACCGCGATCAGCTTGTAATCGTGGCGCCCGTTGCGGTAGCGCAGTTCATCGCCGCCCTCGCGGTCGAAGGTGAACAGCTCGACCATCACGTTGCGGCTCATATCGTATTCCCAGAGGTTGTCGTCGTACACGAACACGAGGTATCGGCCGTTTGCGCTCAGCCGGTAGTTCAGTTCGGTGTCCGGCGTAAGTCCGAGCTTCACCTGGTTCCGGTTGATGCTGATCAGCGTTCCGTCGAACTCCGACTGCATCGTGCGGTCATAGTTGAAGAGCACGTCCGTCTTGCCCTGGCACCGGAAGCGGAACTCCTCCCGCACGCGGTATCTCTCCTGCGCATCGTTCGTATAGATCTGCAGTTGCGAGTTCAGCACGGCGCACACATACGTCGAGTTGTACTCCGTGATCGTCGGCACGGACACCGACAGCTGCGTCGGGTTCATCGTTCCGTAGCTCACCGTCTCGATATTGTCGCTGATCGTCACATGCGAAAAATCCGCTCCCGTCGCGCCGTCCGCGGTGTCCAGGTATTTTTCGACATCATTTTTGCGATCCTCGTCCAGCAGCGAGTCGTGGATGCCCTTCACGAACTCCATTTCCCGCTTCAGATTGCCGGTGGACGCCACCACCAGCCTCGTATAGAAGTACACATCGCGGCCCTCGAAGGTCGTGAGTGTCAGTTTGCACGTATATTCGGTATCGTAAGCGATGTTGCCCGTCAGCACAACATTGGCGCTCAACCGCCCGTCCTCTATCTTCTTCAGTGCCTTGATCTCCTTGGTATCCAGCACTGTCATCGTCTCCGTCTCGATCACCTCGCAGATCAGTCGTTTCACGACGCTTCCGTACTCGGTGATCAGCACGTCGAAATCCATATTCGTTCCGATCGGTGTGACTCTCTCCCGCAGCAGCTGCATATCCGGCTCGAACGTGTACCCGAGCATCGGATTGATCTCGACGTCTGCCACGCGTATGCTCACCACCGGCAAATTGGCCTGGGCCGCCACTACCGTTTTCAATTCATTGCTGTAGGTGTGCAGGTCCACTCTTCCGTAAAATACGATCAGTGATACCAGGAACACTCCCACCAATATTATGATGCGATATCGTAACTTCATTCGTTCTCCTCGCCCCGCCTAATGCCTCGTCCTTCAGTACCCTTTATTGTACCGCATTTCCATCCTTCACGCAAGAGGGTGGCTCCGCAGGCCGGAGAGCGGAGGCCTTATTGTATAGATTACCGCATCGTCAGAGTGTGGAACTGTTCTTGTTTTTGAGAGGGGTCTCTTTATTCTCTTGCCCCTTCTGTAAAAGAATGTTATACTTGTCCTCGGAAACGAAAGTTGTTTCTTTATGTTTGATTCTTATTATTTCTTCAAGGAGTATTCATTATGGATAACTGCATTTTCTGCAAAATCGCCAACGGCGTGATTCCTTCCGCCACGGTTTATGAGGACGATTCGTTCCGCGCGATCTTGGATATTGCGCCGGCGCACAAGGGCCACGTCATTCTGCTTCCGAAGTCGCACGCTGCGAACCTGTTTGAACTTGACGATGAAATTGCCGCAAAAGCGCTTCCCATCGTGAAGAAGATCGCGTGCGCGGTGAAGGCTGCGACCGGTTGCGACGGTATCAACGTGCTTCAGAACAACGGGGTTGCTGCCGGGCAGTCGGTGTTCCACCTGCACATTCACATCGTGCCGCGCTTCGAGGGCGACGGCATTCTTCCGGTGTGGCCGCAGGGTTCCTACGCTGAGGGTGAGGCTGCCGAGATGGCTGCGAAGATCATCGAGAAGATGTGATCTGAGGGACATTTAATTCTGCGCATAAAGATGCGACGCCGGTTTTGTCTCCGGCGTCGCTTTTTTTATTTCTTCTCTGTTTTCTTTTCGCTCAGTTCCTTCAGCAGCTGGATGATTGTCTCGGTCGCGTCCGACGCGGGGCTCTTCTCCATCGCCTCGACATAGTGGTGACGGTTTCGATACAGTTCCTTCACTGCCTCGGTGAGCACCTGCGGCGTGATCTCCGACTCCTGCAGCACCATGCTGAAGTCCTGCTTCTCAAACGATTCCGCGTTGAGGATCTGGTCGCCGCGGCTCGCCTCTGCCGAGAGCGGGATCAGCAAATTCGGCTTGTGCAACGCGAGCAACTCGCAGATCGCATTGGCACCCGCGCGGGATATCACGAGGTCCGCCATCGCGAGCACGTCCTTCATCTCGCGGTCGCAGTATTCCCGCTGCTCGTAGCCCTCCATCCGGATGGAGGTGTCCATTTTCCCCTTGCCGCAGAGATGCAGTATGTCGAAATCGGGCAGCAGCTGCGGCAGTGCCGAGCGGACTGCCTCATTGACGCGCACCGCTCCGGTGCTTCCGCCGACCACCAGGATGACCGGCTTGCCGCCGTCAAATCCCGCGTACTCCAGGCCTTCCTGGCGCGTTCCCGTGAAGAGTTCCTTGCGGATCGGTGTTCCGGTGTGGATGCCTTTGCCCTTCACGTGCGCGAGCGTCTCGCGGAAATTGCAGCACACCTTCGTCGCGTAGCGCAGGCTCAGCTTGTTGGCCAGGCCCGGCGTCATATCCGACTCGTGGCTGACGGTCGGGATCTTCAGTTTGCCGGCCGCGCGCACCACGGGCACCGACACAAAGCCGCCCTTGGAGAACACGACATCCGGCTTCAGCTGCTTCAGAAGCTTGTTCGCCTCGCGGCAGCCCTTGATCACGCGAAACGGGTCCGTGAAATTCTTCATTGAAAAATACCGGCGCAGTTTGCCGGAGCTGATCCCGTAGTAAGGGATTCCCAGCTTCTCTATCAATTCCTTCTCGATCCCGTCCTTCGAACCGATGTAGGTGATCTCGAATCCTTCCTCCTTCAAACGATCGATCAACGCGATGTTCGGGGTTACGTGGCCCGCGGTACCGCCTCCTGTAAGAACTATCTTTTTCATCTCCCATGAAGATGGCAAATGCCGCTGCATTTGCCACCCGCCTCTCTTTCTGAATGTCTCTCTCTCAAATATTTACTTGGCGTCCTTGTATGCCTTAAGCGCTTTCGCCAGCTGATCGGGGCACGACGTCGACTTGTAGCCGCAGCGGATCCCCTGAAGTTTCTCGATCACCTGGTCCACCGGAAGCCCCTCGACAAGGCGGCCGATTCCCTGCAGATTGCCGTTGCAACCGCCGGTATAGTACACGTTGCGCACCACTTCCACGCCGTTTTCCGTCACAACATCGAACGAAATCTGGGACGAACAGGTGCCGCTTGTTCTGTACAACATAATTCTACCTCCTATGCACAGTTGATGCACAACATCTGTATAGCATATTTTGCGGAAAATGGCAAGACCGTCCGGGCAATCTCAGGCAGTTTCGTCGAATCCCGAACCGTTTATGTTCCGCGCGCGGCGCCTGACGAAGAGTATGACGCACACTGCGGAAAATGCGATCAGCAGCAGGCGGACATATCCAGCGTCCTCGATTGGGTCGCCCGTCTTCGGCGAGCCTTCCGGCGGCGTGACCATCGGCACCTGAGGCGTCGGCGTCGGTGAGCCTGTCGGGGTGGGCGTGGCAGTCGGCAGTGTCTCCGTGGGAGTCGGGCTGCTCTGCGGCATAGGTGTATTCGTCGGCGTTGACGTCGGAGTCTCCGTAGGCGTCAAGGTGTTCGTCGGCGTCGGAGTTTCCGTCGGCGTCGGAGTTTCCGTCGGCGTCGGAGTTTCTGTCGGTGCCGGACTACTCGTGGGTGTCGGCGTACTTGGCGGCGTTTCCGTCGGTGTCGGACTGCTTGTAGGCGTCGGCGTTGGTGTCGGAGTCTTTGTCGGCGTCGGACTGTTCGTCGGCGTCGGACTGTTCGTCGGCTTCGGTGTCGGAGTCTCTGTCGGCGTCGGACTGCTCGTCGGCGTCGGTGTCTCCGTTGGATAAATCATTCGCCTCGGCGGCCGATCCGTGGGAGTCGGTGTTTCCGTCGGGGTCGGCGTATTGGTTGGTGTCGGCGTCGGCGTATTCGTCGTGGTCGGCGTCGGTGTATTCGTTGCCG
>DBYX01000007.1 GCA_002311665.1 Lachnoclostridium sp. UBA1175
TCGGCGGTGCGCTTGTCGAGAGACGCATGAGAGGTCAAAACCGATAGGACACAGGCCGACGGTGTTCCGGCGGTGTTGCCGTGAAGAGTCGCGTTTGCGAAGTTTTGCCTTTACATTTTCCGATGATGTGATAAAATATTCCGAGGAATCGTCGCTTTCGGCGGTTCCTCGGATTTTGTATCGGCGGGGACGGAGGAATCATGATTTCATTATTGTCTTTCTGGGATAGTTATATAACCAATCCGACGCTGCTTCGGATCGCACCGTACCTTCTTTTTGCCATCGGTCTGGTGCTGTTGATCAAAGGCGGCGACTGGTTCGTCGACGGTGCATCCGGCATCGCGAAGCGGTACCATGTGCCGGAGCTTCTGATCGGTGCGACGGTCGTTTCCATCGGCACGACGCTGCCGGAGGTTATGGTCTCCTCGGGTGCGGCGCTGAAGAATGCCGGGGATATCGCGTACGGAAATGCCATCGGTTCGATCATCTGCAACACCGCGCTGATCGCAGCGATCACGGTTGCGGTGAAACCGTCGAAGGCGGAGCGCAAGACACTGGTGCTTCCGGTCGTCAGCTTCTTCCTTGCGGCGGCGGTGTACTGTTTTGCGGCATACGGGACGAAGAGTTTTTCGAGACCGATCGGTATCATCTTGCTTGTCATGTTTGTCGCGTATATGGCGCTCACGATCTATCAGGCGGTATCCGGCGTGAGACGCGGCGGGGCGAAGCCCGCGGCGGAGGCTGCCGGCGCGGAGCAGAAGAGCGGAACGGTTTCCGCGGACAATGCTTCGGCAGAAGGCAAGGCAGGGGATGCGGACAAGAGTGATGAAAAGCCGCGTTCGCTGGCAGTCCTGCTTCTGATGATCGTCGGCGGAGCCGCATTGATCGCGGTCGGAGCGGACCTTCTGGTGGATAACGCGACGATCATCGCGAAGAACTTCGGCGTGTCGGACGCGATGATCGCACTCACGGTGATCGCTCTCGGGACATCGCTTCCGGAGCTGGTGACGGCGATCACGTCACTGGTCAAGGGACACGGTTCCCTGTCCCTCGGCAATGTCATCGGAGCGAACCTGTTCAACCTGGTTCTCGTGAGCGGTATGGCGGTGACCATCTGCCCGTTCGGCCTGCCGGACAGCAAGCCGATCGCGGGGATCAACTCGTCGCTTGTCGTCGATATTCCGGTGATGCTTTTCGTTATGGCGCTTCTGACGATCCCTACGTTGATCCGCGGCAAGCTGTCGAGGGTGCAGGGTGTGCTGCTCCTTGCGACATATGTGGCGTTCACCGCGTTTCAGATCGTTTTCTCGCTGTGCTTCTGACGGGAGCGCGGGGAGGTTTCCTTTCACAGGATCATAAGAGTTATCAAGGCACGGGCACTCGGCTGCCCGTGCCTTTTTTGTGTGAGCCGGCGGTGCAGTGAGGCTCCGCGCGCAGGGGCGGATCGACACCTTGTACCGCGCGGCGGGAAATCCTATGAAATATCATTGAATTATGCATTATTTAACTGTATACCGGGAAAATGTGCTTTTCATTTCGGAACTTTTTTGATATAATGCTATCGATTGTAACTATGCCCTCATTTTGTGAGGGGGCGATATATGCGGAAACCGTGGATGTAACCGTGTTTCCCGGAATTCGGAGGTTAGTATGAGCAACAAAGATACGAGAGAGCCGGTTTACGAGGCGGAGATCGAGATTGAGGGCACGGAGGGACAGGCAGTCGTTTCGGACGACGTCATCGCGACCGTGGTCGGCCTCGCGGCGGCGGAGGTGGAAGGTGTGGCACATCTGTCCGGCAACCTGACGAAGGAAGTGATCGGCCGCAACGGTATCAAGAACAACAGCAAGGGCGTGAAGATCAGCCTGATCGACGGCCGTGTGGCTACCGAGCTCTCGGTGTGCGTACAGTACGGTTACAGCGTGCCCAGAGTTGCGAAAAATGTACAGGAGAAGGTTCGCTCCGCAATCGAGAGCATGCTCGGATTTGCATCCGACCGCGTGACTCTGCATGTGGTCGGAGTCGATCTCGACCGTAAGTAATCGCGTCGGAGGATATAAGATGCATAAGAATAACGATTCGCTCATAGAAGAGAGCGAACGCGGGGAAGTTGCCGGCACGCCGGGCGCGGAAGCGACGGAGGAGACGGCGGACAAGCGCCGCGCGGGCAGCAGAGTCAGCGCCAGGACGAGGGAACTCCGTGAGTTCCGCAAGCAGGTGTTCATCCTTTTGTTCCTGACGGGATTTTACGAGAAGGCAGAGCGGGAGCCGCAGGCGAGACTGTACCTGGAGGATGTGGAGCTTCCCGAGGAGACGCGCGAGCGCATTTACAAGCGCTACGCGGAGATCGCGGGCAAGATCGGCAGCATCGATCCGATGATCTCCAAGGCATCGCAGGGCTGGAACCTGCACCGGATCGGCAAGGCGGAGCTCAACATTATGCGCGTTGCGGTCTACGAGATGTATTTTGACGATACCATTCCCGTGGGCGTGGCGATCAATGAGGCGGTGGAACTCGCGCGCACGTTCGGAACGGACCAGTCGCACGCGTTCGTCAACGGCATCCTGTCCGCGGTGCTCAAGAACAATCCGCAGGAGGAGAAGCCGAAGGCTTAAGGCTGCGGGTGTACAGCGCCCGGAGCGTCAACGAACACAGAACCGGGGGTTGCTATGCCGTACACCGTAAGCCAGATTACCGCGTACCTGAAGAACCTTTTGGAAGGGCAATCGACGCTGCGCAATGTCGAAGTGGTCGGGGAGATCTCCGAGTACCGCCGCTCCGGCCAGCTTTATTTTACGCTGGTGGACAACGGCGCGAAGCTGCCGTGCGTGATGTTCGCGGACAGCGCGCAGAGGGGACTGTTGTGTTCTCTGAACGTCGGAAGAAAGGTCAAGGTTTCCGGAAGGATCACCGTGTACCCGCAGGGCGGGCGGTACCAGCTCTATGCGACGCGCGTCGAGGATGTCGGACACGGTCCGCTCAACGAGCAGCTGCAGAAGCTTGCGCTGGCGCTGAAGGCGGAGGGATTGTTCGACCGGGAGCACAAGAAGCCGATTCCGCTGTATCCGCGGAGGGTCGGGCTGGTGACCGCGAACAATTCCGCGGTGCTTGAGGATATGCGAAGGGTGTTCCGCGAGCGGAATCCCTACATACAATTGGTGCTTTCTCCCTGCCGCGTGCAGGGCAAGGGAGCTGCGCGGGAGATCTGCCGCGCGATCCGACGCGCGGAGCGCGCCGGTGTTGATGTGATCATAGTGGGGCGCGGCGGCGGAAGCCGTGACGACTTGCTGGAATTCAGTGATGAGGAACTTGTGCGCACCGTGTACGCGTGCAAAACGCCCATAATCTCCGCCGTCGGGCACGAGATCGACTATATGCTGATCGATTACGTGGCGGATGCCCAGGTGCAGACACCGACGGCAGCAGCGGAGAAGGTGGCATTTTCCGCGGATGAATTCACGATGACGCTTGTCAATATGCACAGCGACCTTGTGAATGCCGTGCTCCGTTCCGTCGACAGCTCGAGGGAGCGGCTCGCGAGACTTCGGCAGGGGATGCGCTACGTGAGCCCGAAGGAGCAGCTTCGGAGGCGCCGCGACATATTGCGTCAGAACCGCGACGCGATGGCACGCGCGATGGATGCCGCGACGGCGGATGCCGTGCGCAGGACATCGGAACAGCGCAGAGCGCTTCGGGACAGCATGCGCGACTGCCTGAGGGCGTACCGGAACCGGCTTAGTATGCTGGAGACCGGGCTCACGGCGATGTCGCCGTACCGCCTGCTGGAGCAGGGGTACGCGTTTGTGACCGTCGGCGGACGGCCGGTGAAGGGCATCGGAGACCTTCCCGCGGGAACCCTTGTACGGGGCTTCCTTGCGGACGGTCAGTTTGAGGCACAGGTGCTTTCGTCGGAGCCGGCGGACCCGGAGACATAAGGAGAACATATGGCAGAGAAACAGGATAAAAAGGCCGCGGGCAGCCGGAAGAAGGCGGATCCCGCGAAGCCGTTGGAGCAGTCGATGCAGGAGCTCTCCGACATTGTCGCCCGGATGGAAAAGGGCGGGATACCGCTCGAGGAGATGTTCGCGATGTACAAGGAGGGCATGGACCTTCTGAAGCAGTGCAAGAGTGCGATCGACGGCGTGGAGAAGGAACTGGAGATCCTCGAGGAAGACGGAGACGACGATGAAGACGTTGAATGACGAGATGGGCAGGCTGGCGGAGGAGATCACCGAACGGATCGGCAGATTTCTGCCGTCGGAGGACGGTTATCAGAAGACGGTCGCGGAAGCGATGAAATACAGTGTCTTAAACGGCGGCAAGAGAGTGCGGCCGATCCTGATGCTGCTCACTTACCGCGCGCTCGGCGGACCTGCGGCGGAGGAGACGAGCCTTGTGGACCCGTTCCTCGCGGCGATCGAGATGATCCACAGCTACTCCCTCGTGCACGACGACCTTCCCGCGATGGACAACGACCGTTTCCGCAGAGGCAAACTCACGACACACGCAAAATACGGCCACGCGATGGGCATTCTTGCCGGCGACGGTCTGTTGAACGCCGCATTTGAGGCGGCTCTCTCTGCGGAGGAGAGCGACAATACCCGCGGCAGGACGATCCCGGCGCTCCGCGTGCTCGCGGAGAAGGCGGGTGTGTACGGCATGGTCGGCGGACAGTCGGTCGATGTCGAGAAGACCGGCGAGCCGATGACGGAGCAGGAACTGGATTTCGTGTACCGGCTGAAGACCGGCGCGCTGCTGCAGGCATCGATGCAGGTCGGAGCCGTGCTGGCCGGCGCGGATGAAAAGACCGTGAAGGAGATGGGCGAGATCGCGCTCCGCGTGGGACTCGCGTTCCAGATCCAGGACGATATACTTGACATCGCAAGCACCACGGAGGCGCTCGGCAAACCCGTGGGCAGCGATGAGAAAAACCATAAGACGACCTATGTGACACTGTACGGCATGCGCGCGTCGAAGGAGGCGGTGGAAAATCTCTCCGACGAGGCGCTCACAATGCTGGCGAAATATCCCGGAGGGCAGCGCGGGGAGCCGCTCGCCGAACTGATCGCGTCGCTGGTCGGACGGACGGTATGACGGGGGAGACGAACGGAGCATGGCCGAGTTGTTATCTTTGATCACCAAACCGAACGATGTCAAGGAGATCCCCGAGGAGAAACTGCCGCGCCTGGCGGCGGAGATCCGCAAGGAGATCCTGATCACCGTCAGCAAGAACGGCGGACACCTGGCGTCGAATCTGGGCGCCGTGGAACTGACGATCGCGCTGCATCGGTTTCTTACATTTCCCGAGGACAAGCTGATCCTCGACGTGGGGCACCAGTGTTACACGCACAAGCTGCTGACCGGGCGCAGGGACGCATTTTCCACACTGCGGCGCGAGGGCGGCATCAGCGGATTCCCGAAGCGGGCGGAGAGCGAGTGCGATGCGTTCGATACGGGGCACAGCTCCACCTCGCTCTCGGTGGCTGCCGGAATGGCGATGGCGCGCGACCTGAAGGGGCAGAAGAACCGTGTCGTCGCGGTCATCGGCGATGGGTCGCTCTCGGGCGGTATGGCGTACGAGGCGCTCAACAACATCGGCCGCCTCGGCACGAATGTGATCGTCGTGCTCAACGACAACGAGATGTCGATCTCGAAAAATGTGGGCGGCATCGCGAACTACCTCGGTCATCTGCGGATGACGCAGGGTTATCTGAACTTAAAGAACAGCGTGGAGCGTAAGCTCAACCGCACCAACATCGGCGGGGCGCTGGCCAAGGGTATCAAGAAGACGAAAGACTCCATCCGGCAGATCATGATCCCCGGGGATTTCTTCGAGGAGATGGGGCTTACCTATTTCGGTCCGGTGGACGGACACAACATTGCGGAGATCACGATGGCGCTGCAGGCGGCCGAGAAAGTGCGCGGCGGTGTGCTGATCCACGTGATCACGAAGAAGGGCAAGGGCTATTCCTTTGCCGAGGCGGAGCCGAGCCGTTTCCACGGCATCGAGCCGTTCCGCCTGGCGACCGGCAAAGTGCGCGAGAGCGGAGAGGCGCCGTCGTACACGTCGGTGTTCGGAAGCGAGATCGTGCGGCTCGGGATGAAGCGTCCCGACATCGTGTGCGTCACGGCGGCGATGGCCGGCGGGACCGGACTTGCGGAGTTCTCTATGAATTTTCCGGGGCGGTGCTTCGACGTGGGGATCGCGGAGGAGCACGCGGTGACATTTGCCGCTGGGATGGCGGCGAGCGGACTGCGCCCCGTGGTGTGCATCTACTCGACATTTTTACAGAGAGCCTACGACCAGATCCTGCACGACGTATGTCTGCAGAAGCTGCCGGTCATATTTGCCATCGACCGCGCGGGGATCGTACCGCGCGACGGTGAGACGCACCAGGGCCTGTTCGACATCGCATTTCTCTCGTCGATGCCCGGCATGACGGTGCTTGCGCCGTCCAACGGGCGGGAGCTTCGGAAAATGCTTTCGTACGCGCTGACCGTGGACGGTCCCGTGGCGATCCGCTATCCGAAGGGGTCGCAGGACAGCGATCTCGTGCCGGATGAGGTGTCCGCGATCGAGACCGGCCGATGCGACGAGGTCGCGCGGGGAGCGGATATTGCGATCAGCTTCCTCGGACCGCTGCGCTCGACGATCGACGAGGTCACGGAGTCGCTCGCGGCGGACGGGATCCGGCCGACCGTGGCGGACGCGAGGTTCGCGGTGCCGTTCGACCGGGATTGGATCCGGGGACTCGCGGGGACGCACAGGGTGCTTGTGACCGTTGAGGAAGGCGTCTCGACGGGAGGTTACGGCGAGGCCGTGGCGGCCTGGGCGGAGGAGGAAAACCTTCCTCTGCGGGTAGTCACGATCGCGGCGCCGAACGCATTTCTCGCGCATGGATCGCGCGCGGAACTCGCCCGTCAATGCGGGCTTGACGCGGGATCGATCGCGGAGAGGATTCGGGGGCTTTTGTGAAGGTTCGGTTGGATGTGAATATGGTGAGCCGCGGGCTGACGCCCTCGCGGGAGAAGGCAAGGGAGAAGATCCGGAACGGACACGTGTCGGTGAACGGAGTGACCGTGACCAAGCCGGGAACGATGATCGCGGAGGATGCGGTGATCGAACTGTCGGGCGACGACGGCGATTTCGTCGGGCGCGGAGGCCGGAAGCTGGAGAAGCTTCTCTCGCTGTACAAACCGTCCCTGGAGGGGCTGCGATGCATCGATGTCGGCGCGTCCACAGGCGGTTTCACGGAGGCGATGTTACGGCGCGGAGCGTCCGTGGTGTACGCCGTGGATGTCGGTACCGACCAGCTTGCGCAATCCCTGCGGGAGGATCCGCGGGTGGTAGTGATGGAGCAGACGGACATACGGACGGTCGCGGCGGAGGACATCGGCGGTACGGTGGATTTCGCGGGGATCGACGTATCCTTCATCTCACTGACTATGATCCTGCCGTATGTTGCGGCGCTGCTGACGCCGGGAGCGGAGACCGGATTCCTGATCAAACCGCAGTTTGAGGCGGGAAGAAGCCACGTGGGCAAGCGCGGCGTGGTGAAGGACCCGAAGGTCCATACGGAAGTGTTGAACAGAGTGTTGCAGGCGGCACGCGCCGTCGGGTTTGAGCCGGTACAACTGACCGACTCGCCGATCCGGGGACAGAACGGTAACGTCGAGTATCTTATGTACGCCCGATTCGACCCGGAGAGAGCGTTGACCGGTTCACCGGAAGATCCGGCAGAGCCTGTGACGGCAATCGATGCGGAAAGGACGGTTCATGAAGCGTTTTTGCATCATCGCGAATAACGAGAAGGACCCGGACGGCAGATATGTCGGGGAGTTGACGCGGTTCCTGGAGCAGAACGGCTGCAGCGTGTGGCATTGCGCACCGCTGGTGCCGGGAGAGGACGCGGCGGAGCGGTTTAAGGATATGCCGGAGGACATCGAGTGCACGATCGTGCTCGGCGGCGACGGAACGTTCCTTCACGCTTCGAAGGCGCTTCTGAGTAAGCGGACGGCCATCCTCGGGATCAACCTCGGAACGCTCGGCTTTCTGACGACCGCGGAGTACCGCGGCGCGGAGGATGCGCTCGCGCGGGTGATCCGCGACGAGTACCGGGAGCTCAAGGCAAGCCCGCTCGACCTGCTTCGAGGGGACGAGTACATCGAGTCCGCGGCGATGAACGAGATCGTCGTCTCGCGAAACGGCGTATCCCGGCTGATCCATCTGCAGGTCCTCGTGAACGGGGAGACCGTGTCGGATTACTACAGCGACGGTGTCATCATATCCACGCCGATCGGCTCCACAGGCTACAGCCTGAGCGCCGGCGGCCCGATCGTGCAGCCGCACGCGGCGATCCTTCTGATCACGCCGATCTGCCCGCACACGATGCAGGCGCGGCCGCTCGCGGTATCGGACAGCGACACCATCACGGTGCGGGTGCTTAAGTGCTCGAGATCCATCCCCGAGGAGGCGGTGATCTCCGCGGACGGGGATGAGGTCGGCAAATTGAGTGTGGGACAGGAGATCACGATCCGCAAGGGAAGTGCGGCGGCGCGCATACTGAGCGTCGGCGAGGTCACCTTCTGGGATCGGGTGAAGAGCAAATTGTAATTGAGGCGGTCCGCGGCGAACGGCATTTTCCGAAGAACGGGAGGCGCGGGCGGAGGCCTTAGGAGCGAAAGCGCCGCGGAGGCGCAGAAAGGAACAACAATGAAATCCAATCGTCACGACAGGATTTTGGAACTGGTTGCCACTCACGACATCGAGACGCAGGAGGAGCTGGCGACCCTCTTGAAGGAGAGCGGTGTCAAGGTTACGCAGGCGACGATCTCCCGCGATATCCGCGAGTTGAACCTCACGAAGATCACGGGCGAGAACGGCCGCCAGAAGTACATCGTGCTCGGCAGGGGTGACTCGGAAAATGACCGCGCGGGACGCTATGCCCGCATGCTCAAGGAGGCGGTCGTGTCCGCGGACACCGCGAAGAACATCATGGTCATCAAGACCAACCCGGGTATGGCCTCGGTGGTCGGAGCGGCTATCGATGCGCTCGGTCTGACCTCGCTGGTCGGATGCCTCGCCGGAGATGACACCGTATTTTGCGCGTTCAAGGAGGACGAGGATGCGGTGCGCGCGCTCGAGGAGCTGCGCGAGAAGATGGATGCCGCGGCCGATGTGAAGCCCGGAAAGAAGAGCCGCCGCTAGGGGGAGTGCGGGTGTTGAGGGTTTACGGAACAACGTGAGGATCGGGGAAGCCGCGCCTTACCGGAGACGGCGGAACCGTGAGGACAATTACGTCCGCAATACAATCAAGAAAGACAGGAGCTAGTTATGTCAGGACATTCCAAATTTGCCAACATCAAGCACAAGAAAGAGAAAAATGACGCCGCGAAGGGCAAGATCTTCACGCGCCTCGGCCGTGAGATCGCCGTAGCTGTCAAGGAGGGCGGCCCCGACGTCAACAACAACTCGAAACTCAAGGATATCGTTGCGAAGGCCAAGGCCAACAACATGCCCAACGATACGATCGAGCGTAGTATCAAGAAGGCTGCCGGCGACGCGAACGCCGTCAACTACGAGTTCGTGTCCTATGAGGGTTACGGTCCGAAGGGAACGGCCATCATCGTGGATGCGCTCACGGACAACAAGAACCGCACGGCGGCCAATGTGCGCGCGGCGTTCACGAAGGGCCAGGGCAGCGTCGGTCCGATGGGCTGCGTGTCGTACATGTTCGACGAGAAGGGACAGATCATCATCGACAAGGAAGACTTTGATATGGATCCCGATGAGCTGATGATGCTCGCTCTCGACGCGGGCGCAGAGGACTTTGCGGACGAGGAGGACTCCTACGAGATCATCACCGCGCCGGACGATTTTTCGGCGGTGCGCGAGGCCCTGGAGGCGGCGGGTGTGCCGATGATCGAGGCTGAGGTGACGAAGATCCCGCAGACCTACGTCGACCTCACGGACGAGACCGATATCAAGCTGATCACACGCATCATCGACCTTCTCGAGGAGGACGATGACGTGCAGGAAGTATACACGAACTGGTCAGATCAGGAATAATCACCGGACACTGATCCCGAATCCCCCGGAGAAAGGGAAAGGATTTGTATGCTGTCTGAATTACATGTGAAGAATTTTGCGATCCTCGACGAGGTTTCGGTGGAGTTCGGCGCGGGGCTCAATGTCCTCACGGGCGAGACCGGTGCCGGTAAATCGCTCCTGCTCGGGTCGGTCAACGCCGCCCTGGGCGGAAAGGTTTCGAAGGATTTCCTCGGCTCGAACGGGGACTACGCGCTGGCGGAGCTTCTGTTCGACAACGACGAGTGTGTGCGGGATCTTCTCGAACGCTATGAGCTTCCGATGTCGGATATGCTCGTGATCTCACGGCGCATCACCGACACGGGGCGGAGCGTGAGCCGCATCAACGGCGAGACGGTCAACGCGGCGATCGTGAAGGAGGTGGCGTCACGCCTCTTCGACGTTCACGGTCAGCACGACCATCAGAACCTGCTGTACCCGGCCAAGCAGCTCGCTCTCCTGGACCGCTATGCGGGCGCGGAGGCGCTTGCAACGGCGGCGGAGGTGCGCACGCTCGCAAGGGAATACCGCGCGGCCGTGCGGGAACTTGCGGAGGCGGAGGAGCGCGGTGCCGCGAGAGCGAGAGAGCTCTCGATGGCGCAGTACGAATACGATGAGATCACCGCGGCGAGGCTTGTGCCCGGCGAGGATGAGACTGCGGAGGAACGGTTTCGGGTTCTCTCCAACCGGGAGAAACTGACGGAGGCGTGCGCGGAGGCGGATTCCCTCCTCTCCACGGACAACGCTTCGGTCACGGCGGGCATCGGTAAAGCGCTTCGGAAGCTGGCGAAGGCTTCCTCGCTCGACCCGAAGCTCGAGGCGATCTACGAGGAACTGCGTCTCGCGGAGGAGCAGGTCGGCGATATCGCGGCGCGTCTTTCGGATTACCTCTCGGAGATCACCGGGACGGAGGAGGAACTCGCGCAGGTCGGAGAGCGGCTGGATGTCATCAACCGGTTGAAATCCAAATACGGGCGCACCATTGAGGCAATCCTCCGGTATGCGGAGGAGGCCGAGGCCACGATCGCGAAACTCTCGGATTTCGAGGGGTATGTCGCATCCCTCAACGCGAAGGTGAAGGAGTCGGAGCGGGCGCTCCGGACGGAGGCGGCGAAGCTTACGAAGCAGCGCAAAGCGGCGGCGGAGGATCTCTCCGCGAAGGTCCGCGCGGCGCTCTCGGAACTCAATTTCCTGAATTCCGAGTTTTCGGTCGAGTTCCGGGAGCTGGAGGAGCCGGGAGAGAGCGGTGCCGAGGAGGCGGAGTTTATGATCTCGGCCAACCCCGGGGAGCCGCTTCGTCCCCTCGCGAAGATCGCGAGCGGCGGCGAACTGTCCCGCGTCATGCTGGCATTGAAGGCGGCGAGCGCGGGCAAGGACGAGATCGAGACGTTATTTTTCGACGAGATCGATGCGGGGATCAGCGGAAGGACCGCGCAGAAGGTGGCGGAGAAACTTGCCTCCATCGCGCGGACGAAGCAGGTGATCTGCATCACGCATCTGCCGCAGATCGCGGCGATGGCGGACTGTCATTTTGAGATCACGAAGCAGGCGGAGGACGGCAGAACGCGCACGACGCTTTGCAAACTCACGGAGGACGAGGTCCCGAGGGAGCTTGCGAGAATGCTCGGCGGCGCGGAGATCACCGACACTGTGATGACGGGCGCGCGGGAGATGCGGGCGCTCGCATTACAGAGAAAGGCCGCCGGCGAGACGGAGATCTGAGACTTACGATATGCACGATGCGTTTATACGGAAGGTGTAACAGCGAACACAGGGCAAGAAAACAAAATCGGGCGTCGCGCAGCGGGCGCCGAGCGAGGTTACTATGAAAAAGATACTTTTTGCGGCTTCGGAATGTGTACCTTTTATCAAAACGGGAGGTTTGGCGGATGTGGTCGGCTCGCTGCCGAAATACATCAACAGGGACGAGTTTGACGTGCGCGTGATCCTGCCGAAGTATATGGCCATTCCGCAGAAGTACAAGGATCAGATGGAGTTCATCACGAACTTCACCGTGAATCTTTCCTGGAGAAGCCAGTATGTCGGCCTTTTCAAGCTGGACTACGAGGGCGTGACCTTCTATTTTGTGGACAACGAGTTTTATTTTGCGGGCAATCATCCTTACGGCTACATCCACGAGGACATCGAAAAATTCGCCTTCTTCTGCAAGGCGGTCCTCTCGGTGCTGCCGACGCTTGATTTCCGGCCGGACATCATCCACTGCCATGACTGGCAGACCGGCCTGATCCCCGTGATGCTTCACGACGCGTTCCAGGACAACGAGTTCTACCGCGGCATCAAGACGATCATGACGATCCACAACCTCAAGTTCCAGGGCATCTGGGACAAGAAGGCGGTGATGGATATCACCGGCCTTTCGGAGTATTATTTTGCGCCGGACAAGCTCGAGGCGTACGGTGACGCGAACTATCTCAAGGGAGGTCTCGTGTACGCCGACCGCATCACAACGGTGAGCAACTCCTACGCGAACGAGATTAAGACGCAGTTCTACGGTGAGGGGCTCGACGGCCTTCTCAACGCGCGTAGCAACTGCCTCACGGGTATCGTCAACGGTATCGATTACAAGGAGTACGACCCGGCGACGGATCCGCTCATCTACAACAATTACGACGCGATCACGTTCCGCAAGGAGAAGAGCAAGAACAAGCGCGCTCTGCAGCAGGAACTCGGCCTCGACGTGAACGAGAAGATCTTTATGATGGGTGTCGTTTCGCGTCTGACGGACCAGAAGGGTTTCGACCTGATCGACTATGTGATCGAGGAGATCTGCTCGGAGGACACGCAGTTCGTCGTGCTCGGCACGGGCGACCCGAAATATGAGAATCTCTTCCGCCACTATGAGTGGAAGTACAAGAACCGCGTCTCGGCGAGCATTTACTACAACAACGAGCGCTCACACCGCATCTACGCGGCGTGCGACGCATTTCTGATGCCGTCCCTGTTTGAGCCCTGCGGACTGTCGCAGCTGATGGCTCTCCGGTACGGCACGGTGCCGATCGTTCGCGAGACCGGCGGCCTTCGCGACACGGTGGAGCCGTACAATCAGTACGAGAACCGCGGAACCGGCTTCGGTTTCTGCAATTACAACGCGCACGAGATGCTCGGCACGATCCGCTACGCGAAGAGCGTGTACTACGATCACCGCCGCGAGTGGAACAAGATCGTGGACCGCGGCATGGCGATGGATTTCTCGTGGACGAACTCGGCGAAACAGTACGAGGATCTGTACCGGTACATGTGATTTATGACACGTCCCACAGCATCGGGTGTTGTGGGATTTGCCTATTATGGGGCTGAGACCGCCTCTGCGGTCATACGGAGGAACGCATGGATAAGAGAAAAATGCTTCGGGAGCTCCTTGAGGAGATTCCCTATGAGCTGCTGCAGGGCAGCGTTGACACGCCCGTGAGCGGAATCGCGTACGACACGAGAAAGATCGGCGGCGGCGAGGTGTTCGTATGCATCGCAGGAACCAAGGTCGACGGTCACTCGTTCATCCCGCAGGCCGTGGAGAGCGGTGCTGCGGCAATCGTGGTGACAAGAGACGTCACTGCCGAGGACGGAACTACCGTGCCGGACAATGTGACGGTGATCCGCGTCGCGGACGACCGCAAGGCGCTGTCGCTGCTCGGAGCAGCGTGGTACGGGCATCCGTCGAGATCCCTGACGACCATCGGCATCACGGGCACGAAGGGTAAGACGACAACCTCGTATATGATACTCAATATGCTTAACGACGCGGGGATCCCGTGCGGTCTGATCGGCACGGTGGAGATCCTCACGGGGAAGGAGCGGATCACCGCGACGCACTCGACGCCGGAGTCGCTCCTCGTGCAGCAGTATATGGCAGATATGGTGGACGCGGGGCTTAAGGCGGTCGTGATGGAGGTTTCCTCTCAGGGACTGAAGATGGACCGTGTCTACGGGATCGATTACGATTACGGCATTTTCACGAACCTCGAGCCGGATCACATCGGCGGCGACGAGCACCCCACGTTTGAGGATTACCGCGACTGCAAGAAGAAACTGTTCTCGATGTGCCGCAAGGGGATCTTCAACGCGGACGATTCGCATTTTCCGGAGATGAAGGACGGGTGTACCTGCGAGGTTGTGACGTTCGGTGCATCGGAGGGGTGCGATTACCGTATGACGGACACGCGCCTTGTGAACGAGCCCGGGCGGAAGGGCGTTGCGTACCGCGTGGAAGGGCGCACGGATATGACGGTGGAGACGGAGATCCCGGGCCGTTTTACGATGTACAACTCGCTCGCGGCGGTCGCGCTCGGAAACGAGATGGGGATCGCGAAGGACGCGATGCTCAAGGCGCTCCGTGAGGTGCGTGTGCGGGGCCGCGTGGAGAGCGTGCCCGTTTCGGACCGGTTCGTCGTGCTGCTTGATTACGCGCACAACGGGATGTCGCTCCGAAGCCTTCTCACGACGCTTCGCGAGTATGCGCCGAAGCGCCTCGTGTGCATGTTCGGGTGCGGCGGCAACCGCGCGAAGGACCGACGCTACGATATGGGAGAGTGGTCCTCTCGGCTTGCGGACCTGAGCGTCATTACTTCGGACAACCCCCGTTTTGAGGAGCCGGACGACATCATCGCGGACATTCTCACGGGTGTGAAGCGCGCGGACGGGGCGTATGTGACGGTGCCCGACCGCCGGGAGGCAATCTCCTATGTGCTCGCACACGCCGAGGAGGGCGACTGCATCGTCATCGCCGGCAAGGGGCACGAGGATTACCAGGAGATCCGCGGCGTCAAATACCCGATGGACGACCGGAAAATGATCCTGGAGGAAGCCGCGAAGCTGGGACTGTGACGGCTGCGGTGAATATTACGACTACAGATTCAAAGGACTGAACACGAATGAGATATACGGTGAGCGAAATTGCGATGGGAATGGGCGCGAAGATCCTGTGCGGCGACCCGGACCGGACGGTGAGCGCGTGGACATTTTCCTCGAAGGAGGGAGATGCGGACACGATGTTCGTGCCGATGAAGGGGGAGCGCGTCGATGCGCACGATTTCATCGCGGACGCGTACGCACACGGCGTGCGGGTAACGTCGACGGAGCGCGGGGAGACCGTGTCCGGGACGGAGGATATGACATACCTGTATGTCGAGGACGCACGTGCGGGCTGGCAGCGGCTCGGTGCCTACTGGCGCGAGAAGCATGCGAACGTGCCGATGATCGCGATCACCGGAAGCGTCGGCAAGACGACGACAAAGGAGCTGACGGCGCTCGCGCTGTCACCCTCCGGCAATGTGCTGCGGACGAGCGGGAACCGGAACGGCCAGCTCGGCGTGCCGCAGATGATGGCGGAGCTCGCGGACGACACGGACTGCGCGGTCATCGAGATGGGGATGAGCATGCCCGGTGAGATGGGGCGCATCGCGGCGGTTGCAATGCCGGATTACGCCGCGATCACGAACATCGGTCTGTCCCACATCGGAAATCTCGGCTCGCAGGAGGGAATCCGCAGGGAGAAACTTTCAATCGTCAACCGCCTGCGTGAGGGCGGAACGCTCTTCGTCAACGGCGATGATCCGCTTCTTCGCGTTCTCTGCCCGGATTGCCCGGACTACGCCGGGACGGAAGGGATACTGATGTACGAGGATACAAGGGAGAGATTCCGCACGCTCAAAGTTGTCGCGTACGGCGCGGAGGAATGGTGCCGGTACCGCTACCGCGATGAGGTCGCGGAGGAGCAGAAGGTCTCCTTTGTCTACGAGGGTGCGGGAGCGGCGCTGCCGGTCTCGCTGCCGGTTCCCGGACATCACAACGTCTCAAACGCGACGCTCGCGATCGCCGTTGCGGAGACCATGGGAGTTTCCGCGGAACGCGCTGCGGAGGCGCTTGCAACATATCAACCGATGTCGATGCGCGGCGTGCGGGAGGTGCTGCCCGGCGGCGTCATCCTCATCGATGACACGTATAACGCGAGCCCCGACTCGATGCGGAGCGGACTTGACGTGCTGTGCGGAGTGAAGGCCGGACGACACATCGCGATGCTCGCCGACATGTTTGAACTCGGCGACCACGCGGAGAGCGGACACCGCAGAGTCGGCAGGGACGTCGCGGAGCGGCCGGTGGACGTGCTGATCACGGTCGGGGAACTCTCGGAAGCGATTGCCGACGAGGCGGAGAAGAGAGCGGCGGAACTCGGACGGAGCGTGAGCATATTCCGCGCGGGAACGAGGGAGGAAGGACGCGACCTTCTGCTCCCGATGCTTAAGGAGGGCGACGCCGTGCTGCTCAAGGGTTCCCGCGGGATGAAACTCGACGAGGTCGCGGAGGCTCTGCGCCGGAGGGAATAGCGGATCTGCGGAGGCGGGGGAAACTTCGCGGGTAGGATAAAGGTAGGTTACTATGGCTGCATATGCGGACATTATCATAGATATCGCGGCGCCGGTTCTGGACAGGACGTTCCAGTATGAGGTGCCGGCGGAACTGCAGGAGCGGGCCGAGGTCGGCTCGCCGGTGCTTGTTCCGTTCGGCAACGCCAAGGCGCCGAGACGGGGCTACATCGTCGGGCTTTCGGACGAGCCCAAGGTGGACCGCGGGAAGATCAAGCCGATCGCGGACATCCCGGAGAGGGACCTCTCCATCGAGGACTCGCTCGTCGCGCTCGCGTACCGGATCAAGCGGCGTTACGGCGGCTCACTGTACGATGCGCTCCGAACGGTCATCCCGTCGCGACAGAAGATCGCGATCGTGCCGAAGCGGAAGGTGCGCCGCGCGGTGACGGCGGAGGCGCTCGCTGAGGTGCTGCGGAACCTCTCGAAGAGGGAGACCGCGAAAGCGAGACTGTACGGTGCTCTTTTGGAGACGGAGGAGATCCCGTACGAGCTCGTCACGGGAAAACTGAAGATCACTGCGGCGGCGCTTTCAAAGGCGCAGGAGGAGGGCATCCTCATTGTCGCGGAGCTAGACGAGAGTGAGAGTGAGCCCGGCGAAGGTCTCACGGTCACGCTCAACGAGGAGCAGCGATCCGCCGCGGATACGGTGGCTGCGAGCCTCGGCAGCGGCGTCTTCGTCCTGCACGGGATCACCGGCAGTGGCAAGACGGAGGTGTATTTAAGCGTGATCGAGCGAGCGCTTGCGTCCGGCAAACAGGTCATCGTGCTGATCCCGGAGATCGCGCTCACGTACCAGACCGTGCTGCGGTTCTACCGCTGCTTCGGAGACCGCGTCGCGTTCGTGCATTCGAAAATGCCGGCCGGCGAGCGGTACCGCATGCGGGAGCGCGCGAAGGAGGGGAAGATCTCCATCATGATCGGGCCGCGCTCGGCATTGTTTACACCCTTTCCGAACCTCGGGCTGATCATCGTGGACGAGGAGCACGAGACGTCGTACCGGAGCGAACTGACGCCCCGGTATCACGCGGTCGACGTCGCCGTGGAGCGCGCGGGAATGTGCGGCGCAACGGTCGTTCTCGGGTCCGCCACGCCGTCTCTGGAGACATATTATCACTGTGAGCGGGGCAATTACACGCTGCTGACGCTCTCGAAGAGAGCGAAGGAGGGCGCGCGTCTTCCGAGGACGGAGATCGTCGATCTCCGCGAGGAGCTCAAGGCGAAGAATTTTTCGGTCATCAGTCGCCGGCTTCGGTCGGCGATCGAGGAGAGGCTCGCGCGGCACGAGCAGGTGATGCTTTTCCTGAACCGGCGCGGGTATGCGGGGTTCGTGTCCTGCCGGGCGTGCGGTTATATCGCGCGATGCCCGCACTGCGACATCTCATTGACATACCACAACGACGGGACGCTTCGCTGTCATTACTGCGGACATCGCGTTCCGTACAAAAAGGTCTGCCCCGAGTGCGGATCGGCTTATTTTCTGCCGTTCGGAAAGAGCGGGACGCAGAAGATCGAGGAGCTTGTAGAGAAGGAATTCCCGAAGGCCCGTGTGCTGCGCATGGACGCCGACACGACGAAGGCTGCGGACGACTACGAGGCGATCCTCTCGGACTTCGCGGAGGGCAGGGGAGACATCCTGATCGGCACGCAGATGATCGTCAAGGGGCACGATTTTCCGAATGTGACGCTCGTCGGAGCGCTTGCCGCGGATCTGTCGCTCGGCGTCGCGGATTACGGCTGCGCGGAGCGGACGTTCGACCTGCTGGCGCAGGCTGCGGGGCGCGCGGGGCGCGACAGGATCCCCGGGGAGGTCATCATACAGACGTACCGCCCGGATCACTACGCGATCACGGCGGCCGCGGAGGCGGACTACAGGGCATTTTACGACACGGAGATCCGCTACCGCCGCTCGTTCGGGTACCCGCCCGTGAGGCATATGCTGACGATCGTCGGCGGCCACCGCAGGGAGGAGACGCTCGAGAGGGCGATGGAGGAGCTTGCGGCGTGCGCGAGGGAGATCGCGGAGACCGCGGGCGCTTCGGTGATTGGGCCGGCTTTGCCGCAGATGCCCAAGAAAAATGATATGTATTTTCGCGTCATTTACGTGAAGAGCGGTGACATCGAGTCGCTGATCACGGTGAAGGACGCGGCGGAAAACTGGATGCACGGTTCGCGCGGCGGTGTCGGGCTGACGTTCGACGTGGACTGACCGGGCGGCGACAGGTGAGAATGAGGAGGAATTACGATGGCATTGAGAAACATCCGCAAACAGGGGGAGGAGATCCTCACCAAACGTGCGAAGGAGATCAAGGAAATCACTCCGCGGATCCGGGATCTCGCAGCGGACATGCTGGAGACGATGTACGACGCGGAGGGCGTCGGCCTCGCGGGACCGCAGGTCGGCATCCTGAAGCGCATCGTCGTGATCGACATCTCGGAGGAGCGCGACGATCCGATCATTATGATCAATCCGGCGATCACGTCGAGCGACGGGACCCAGACCGGCTGGGAGGGCTGCCTGAGCGTTCCCGGCAAGAGCGGCCAGGTGACGCGCCCCGAGCGGGTGACCGCGACATTTACCGACCTTGCGGGCAACGAATGCGAGATCGAGGCCGAGGGCTTCCTCGCGCGCGCGGTGTGCCATGAGCTTGACCATCTTGACGGCCACCTCTATGTGGAGAAGGTGGAGGGCCGCCTGTACGACAACTCCGAGCTGCAGACCCAATCCGAGGAGGACGGGGAGAGCGACGAGGAGGCGGGCGAGGACGACGGCGCGGTGAAGCGCTGAGTGTGCGGGTCACAACGGTTTGCGCGGTTCGCACCGCAAGTCGGATTGCGCGGTTCGCACCGCGGGAACGGAGGAAAATGATGAGAATCGTCTATATGGGGACGCCGGAGATCGCGGCGACGATACTGGAGAGGCTCCTCAAGGAGCCGTATGAGGTCGTGCTCGCCGTGACGCAGCCGGACCGCCCGAAGGGGCGCGGCAAGGCGCTCGCCTGCTCGCCGGTCAAGGAGCTGGCGGTGAGCAGAGGCATCCCGGTGTTCACCCCGGAGAAGCTTCGGCTTCCGGAAAATGTGGAGGTCATCCGCGAGGCGGCGCCCGACATGATCGTCGTGGCGGCGTTCGGGCAGATCCTCCCGAAGAGCGTGCTCGACATCCCGCGCTACGGGTGCATCAATGTGCACGCGTCGCTGCTGCCGAAGTACCGCGGCGCGGCGCCGATCCAGTGGAGCATCCTGGACGGGGAGAGCGAGACCGGCGTGACGATCATGTATATGAACGAGGGGCTCGACACGGGAGACATCATCGCGCAGACTGTCGTTCCGATCGATCCGGAGGAGACCGGCGGGTCACTTCACGACAAGCTTGCCATGGCAGGCGCGGAGGCGCTTGTGAGCGCGATCCCGGGGATTCTCGACGGGTCGCTTGAGCCGGTTCCGCAGGGTGAGATGACGACGCCGTACGCGAAGCAGCTGACCAAGGAGATGGGAAGGCTTGATTTCACGTGGGATGCGGCGAAGATCGAGAGATATGTGCGCGGGCTGGATCCCTGGCCCGGCACTTACACATACCGCGACGGGCAGATGCTCAAGATTTTCCGCGTGATCGCGGAAGCGGACGGTGAGGAAACCGTCAGCGCGATCCAGGGAACGGTCATTGAGGTACGCAGGGACGCATTCCGGATTCAGACCGGGTGCGGAACGCTTCTGGTCACGGAGGTTCAGCCGCAGGGCAAACGGCGCATGAGCGCCGAGGAGTACCTGCGCGGTTACCGTCTCGCAGAGGGGACGGTGCTCGGCGTTGCGCCGGAGGAAGTATGAACGCGAGAGAACTGACATGGAACCTGCTCACCGAAGTCAACGAGCGCGGGGCGCTGAGCCACGAAGCGTTTGCGGATGCGATGGAGCGGTACGCCCCGTCGGGAGCCGACAGGGCACTGGTCACGCGGCTTTTTAACGGGACGCTGGAGCGACAGGAGACGATCGACCGCGTCATTGAGCGGCAGACCGGAAGGCCGGTCGGGAAGGTCAAGACAAAGATCCGGAACCTGCTCCGCATGTCCGTGTACCAGATGCTGTTCCTGCAGCGGGTGCCGGCAGCGGCGGCCTGCAACGAGGCGGTGTCGCTCGCGAAGAAGCACGGTCTCGCGGGTCTCGCGGGGTTCGTGAACGGTACGCTTCGGGGGCTCGACCGTGAGATCAGCGCGTCGGGCGGCCAGGAGGGGTATCTCAAGGTCGCTGCGGCGGCGATGGGAGAGACGGAGAGACTTTGTTTTCTGTATTCGATGCCGGAGTGGATCGTGACGCGGCTACGGGAGGATTTTCCGAAGGCGGACATCGAGACGATCCTTCGGGCTTTTCTTGCGGAGAGCGGCGTCACGGTGCGGCTGAACAGAAGCCGCGGCGACATGGAGACGCTGCGGAGAGCGCTCGCGGAGGAGGGGATCAAACCCGGGGAATCCGTGCTCGACAACTGTCTGCGGCTGCGTGATGCCGGCAATCCGGCGGAGCTCGCGGCATACCGCGACGGACTCTTCAGCATCCAGGACGTGAGTGCGGTGCTCGCGGGCAATCTGCTCCCGCTCGCCCCGGGAATGCGAGTGCTCGATCTGTGCGCGGCTCCGGGCGGCAAGACGGTGCACGCCGCGGATGAGCTTGCGGCACTCGCGAAGGAGGCCGGGCGTCCGGCCGAGGGAGCGTTCGAGGTGGAATCGCGCGATGTCGGCGAGGGCAAACTTCCGCTGATCCGGGAGCAGCTCGACCGCGTCAAACTGCCCAATGTGCACTGTGCCGCGGCGGACGCGTCCGTGTATGACCCGAAGCTGGAGGCGTGGGCGGACATCGTGATTGCCGATGTGCCCTGCAGCGGACTCGGCGTTATCGGGCGGAAGCCGGACATCCGGTACAAGACGAAGAGTGAGGACATCGAGGCGCTCGCCGGGATCCAGCGCGAGATCGTGCGGCAGGCGGTGCGCTACGTGAAACCGGGCGGCCTGCTCGCCTACTCGACGTGCACGACGGCCCGCGCGGAAAATGAGGACATCGCCTCGTTCATCGTGAGCCTCGGGATGACGCCCGTTAAGCTCGCGGAGAAACTGCCCGCGGATATGCGGGAGGCGTGCGAACGGCAGGGAGGCCTCGAAGGGATCGGGGTGCAGATCTTCCCCGAGCCGGAGCGCTGGGACGGATTTTACATCGCGGAGTTCCGCAGGCCCGAGTGAGAATCTCGCGGCGGGGGGAGCGATAGTTTGGGAGTGCGTATGGATATAATGAGCATGTCAATCGAACAGCTCGGGGAGCGGATTGCCGCGGCGGGACAGCCGAAGTACCGCGCGAAGCAGTTGTATGAGTGGATGCACGTGAGGCTGGCTGCGTCGTACGATGAGATGACCAACCTGCCGAAGGCTCTGCGCGAACGGCTGGAGGCCGAGTGGCCGCTCACGGTTCTGCGGAAGGTCGTCATGATGGAATCCGCCGAGGACGGAACGCGCAAATACCTGTTCCGGCTTGCGGACGGCAACGTGATCGAGAGCGTGCTGATGAAGTATCACCACGGGAACTCGGTGTGCATCTCCTCGCAGGTCGGCTGCCGCATGGGCTGCTCGTTCTGCGCCTCGACGATCGGCGGACTCGTGAGAAACCTCGAGCCGTCGGAGATGCTCGGGCAGATCTACGCGATCACGCGTGACACCGGGGAGAGGGTGGACAACGTCGTCGTGATGGGGACCGGCGAGCCGCTCGACAACTACGACAATCTCCTCCGTTTCATCGATATGCTCACCGATGAAGCCGGACTTCACATAAGCCAGCGAAACATCACGGTCTCGACATGCGGCCTTGTGCCCAAATTGCGGCAGCTGGCGGACGAGAACCTCGCGATCACCGCGGCAATCTCTTTGCATGCGCCGAACGATGAGCTGCGAAAGACGCTGATGCCGGTGGCCAACTCGTACTCCGTGAAGGAGCTTCTCGAGGCGGCCGACTACTACACGGAGACGACCGGACGGAGGATCACCTTCGAGTACAGCCTGATCGACGGAGTCAACGATTCCGCGGCATGCGCGAAGGAACTTGCAGGCATTTTACGCGGCAGAAACTGCCACGTGAACCTCATTCCGATCAACCCCGTAAAGGAGCGAAAATACCGTCGTTCACTTGTTACAAATGTATTACAATTTCGAAAAATGCTTGAAAATGAAGGAATAAATGTTACTATTAGAAGGGAGCTCGGCTCGGATATTGACGCTGCCTGCGGGCAGTTGCGCCGTCATTACGAGGCGCTGGGCGGAGCGGAAGGCGGAGAAGAATGAGATCGATCGGGAAGACGGACAAAGGTAAAAAACGGTCCATGAACCAGGATATGTTCTTTATCAGCGACACGCCGGTCGGCATACTGCCGAACCTCTACATCGTCGCGGACGGCATGGGGGGACAGAATGCCGGCGATGTGGCTGCCCGGTTCTGTGTGGACCGGTTCACGGAGCTTGTGAGAGTCAGCAGGGAGCGCACGCCGATCCAGGTGATTGAGAAGGCGATCCGGCAGACCAATGAAGATTTGATCGAGAAGGCGGCGAACCAGAAGGAGCTCGACGGGATGGGGACCACGTTCGTGATGGCGACCCTGCTGTCGGACGACAACCTGCTCGTCGCGAACATCGGCGACAGCCGGATGTACCTGGTCAATGAGAAGATCACGCAGATATCGCAGGATCACTCACTGGTCGCCGAGATGGTGCGCAGCGGGGAGATCCGCAAGGAGGAAGCCCGTTTCCATCCGAACAAAAACGTCGTGCTGCGGGCGCTGAGCACGCAGAGCGTCGTGAGCCCGGATTACTACCAGATCGCGGTGAAGCCCGGAGATTACGCGCTGCTGTGCAGCGACGGGCTGTCGGATATGGTGGACGAGGCGGAGTTGCTCAAAACGGTGAGCGAGTACGAGGATGTAGGGGACATCGCAGACAAACTGGTGACAATGGCCAACGAGAACGGCGGCCGGGACAATATCACACTGGTTTTGCTTAAGATTTGATGTAAGCAGGCGCCCTAGGGCGTCGGAAAGGTTGGTAACAACATGGGTATGATCAAACCCGGAACATTTATCGGTGATCGTTATGAGATCCTAGACAAGATCGGATCCGGCGGCATGGCGGATGTGTACAAGGCCAAATGCCACCGCCTGAACCGTTTTGTCGCGATCAAGATACTGAAACCGGAATTTTCCGCAGATGAGTCGTTCGTCTCGAAGTTTCGCGGCGAGGCGCAGTCGTGCGCGGGGTTGACGCATCCGAACATTGTGAGCGTATTCGATGTCGGTGACGACGGGGATCTCCATTACATTGTGATGGAGCTTGTCGAGGGCATCACGCTCAAGCGGTTTATCGAGCGGAAGGGCCGCCTTGAGGTCAAGGAGGCGGTGGGCATCGCGATCCAGATCGCGATGGGTCTCGATGTGGCGCATCAGAACCACGTGGTGCACCGCGACATCAAGCCGCAGAATATCATTATTTCCAAGGAAGGCAAGGTCAAGGTTGCGGACTTCGGCATCGCGCGCGCGGTGTCCCAGACGACGACCATCGACAATTATTCGCAGAATATCGGCTCCGTGCACTATCTTTCGCCGGAGCAGGCACGCGGCGGTTTCAGCGATGAGCGGAGCGATATTTACTCGCTCGGCGTGACGCTGTACGAGATGCTGGCAGGCCACGTTCCGTTCACGGGGGACAATGCGGTTTCCGTTGCCCTTCTTCACGTGCACGGCGAGGCGCAGCCGCTCTCCGAGATCAACCCGGCCGTGTCGCCGAGTCTTGAGAAGATCGTCGAAAAATGTATGCAGAAGAAGCCTGAGCGCCGCTATATGACGACGGCGGAGCTGATCCAGGATCTGAAGACGGCGATCGTCAATCCCAACGGTGATTTTGTCAAGATCTCCGCTGTGATGGACGGCTCGAAGACCCGTCAGATCTCCCCGAGCGAGATGAAGGAGATCAAGGCGGAGGTCGCCGTACAGAGCGATTCGTTCGACGATGACGACGAGTTTGAGGATGAGGAGGCCGGACGGCAGAAGGCTGCCGCGACGGCTGCCGAGAAGCGTCGCAAGCGCTCCGAGAGCGACGACGATGATGACGATGATGATATGGATTCGATGGGCGACTCCACCGAGAAGTTTGTCATCGCGCTCAGCGTGCTCCTCGTGATCGCGGTTGCCGTGGGCGCCATCTACCTGATCACCAAGATCGTGAGCGGCGGCATCAAGCTGCCTGAGCCGAACGGTCTGATCCTGACGCCGACGAACACGCCGACGCCGAACCCGTCCACCACGCCGACGCCGAAGTCGGTCAAGATGCCGTACCTGCTCGGAACGGACTATCTTGTGGCGGTTGAGAAGCTGGATACCTACAATATGAACATTCAGACCACCTGGATGGCCGCGGACAAGTACTACGAGGAGTTCCCTGTCGCCGGACAGGTCGTCGCACAGACGCCGAACCCGGGCGAGGAGCTGAGTGAAGGTTACAACGTCAAACTTGTATACAGTATCGGTAAGGAGCAGATCGAGATCGGCGATTACCGGAACATGACAGAGGAGGAAGTCCGCAATGCGGTCAACGGCAAGTTGTCCATTCGACGCGACTGGGCGGAGAGCGACACGATCGCGGAGAACCACGTGATCGAGACCGAGCCGAAGGCCGGCGGTAAGCTTCCGTTCGGCGGTACGCTCGTGATCATCCTCAGCCAGGGCAACTCGAGAGTCACGGAAGTGCCCAACGTGGTCGGCCAGAAGGAAGTCGATGCTTATGCACAGCTGATCATCGCGAAGCTGAACTATACGCCGGAATATGTGTACAGCGATACGGTTCCCGCGGGAATTGTCATCGCGCAGAAGCCGGAGGCGACCGTGGGCAAGGTTGAGAAGGGTACCGTCGTGAAGCTGACGATCAGCCAGGGCGTCGAGCCTACCCCGACACCTACGCCGACACCGGTGCCTACTGTTCCGCCGACACCGACGCCCGACACGGGCATTGTGACACCGCCCGCAGAGGTGACGCCTACGAAGAAGCCTACGCCGAAGCCTACGGCAACCCCGGCGGAGGGTGGGGCAACGCCTACGACGAAGCCTACGAAGGCTCCGACGGCTACGCCTACGACGGCGCCTACGAAGAAGCCGACACAGCCGCCGGCGGACGGAGAGTGACGCAGGGATGACCAACGCAGTCGCGCAAGCCGCGACAACGGAGCATATGGAGCAGTTTAAAGGAAAGATTACAAAGGGCGTCGGCGGGAACTATGAGGTCCATGTCGAAGGACACGGAACGGTTCTCTGCCGCGCCAAGGGCATATTGCGATACCGCAGGATGCAGCCTCTGATCGGCGACAATGTCTCGGTCGAGATTGACGCCGCGGGGGCCGGTAACATCACGGAGATACTCCCGCGCGCGAACGAATTGGTGCGTCCTGCGATCGCGAATGTCGATCAGGCGCTCCTGGTGTGCGCCATTCGGGAACCGGAGTTCCATCCGAATCTTCTCGATCGCTTTCTGATCCTGATGAGTCGGCAGAACATGCCGGTTCTTGTGTGTTTTAACAAGACCGATCTCGCCGAGGACGGCGAGGCCGAGCGACTGTGCCGGATTTACCGCGACTGCGGCGCCGACGTGTATGTCACGCAGGCAAGTGATCCGCGGACGCTCGAGGCTTTGCGTGAGGCGCTCACGGGGAAGACGACGGTTCTCGCCGGACCTTCCGGCGTCGGCAAATCGACGATCATGAACGCGATGCAGCCCGAGGCGGCGATGGAGGTCGGCGAGCTCAGCGAGAAGATCAAACGGGGCAAGCAGACGACGCGTCACACGCAGCTGTTCTGCGTCGCGCCGGACACCTATCTGTGCGACACGCCGGGGTTCAGCTCGCTGTATCTGGCGGATATCCTTCCGGAGGAACTGGGAACTTATTTTCCGGAGTTTACGGAGTATGCGGGGCAGTGCCGCTACCCGGACTGCCGGCACCTTCAGGAGCCCGACTGTGCCGTCCGCGCGGCGGTGGAGCGGGACGAGATCCCGAAGGAGCGGTACGACAGCTACCGCCTTCTGTTTGATGAGCTCTCCGGGCGAAGGATCATCTACTCCCGGAAGCCGAAGCACGAGGAAGGCTGACGCTTTGCACCAGACGGCCGGTGGGGGATGTGAAGAAACACAGCAGACTTTGGAGGTATGTGTATGAATTGGCTTTCACCGTCAATCCTGGCGGCGGATTTTAACCGCCTGGGAGAGCAGATCCGGATCGTACGCGACTGCGGCGCGCATGCGCTGCATTTTGATGTGATGGACGGAATGTTCGTGCCGAGCATCAGCTTCGGAATGCCGGTGCTGGCGTCGATCCGCAAGGAGACGGATCTTTTGATGGACGTCCATCTGATGGTCCGGGAACCGATCCGGTACGTCGATGATTTTGTGAAGAGCGGAGCGGACCTGATCACCGTGCACTATGAGGCGTGCGTCAACGTGATGCAGACGATCCTCGCCGTGCGCGAAGCGGGCGTGAAGGTCGGCCTTTCGATCCGCCCGGAGACCCCGGTGTCCGTGCTTCGCCCGTTCCTCGACAAAGTGGACCTGATCCTGATCATGTCGGTGGATCCCGGGTTTGGCGGACAGAAGCTGATGGAGGGAACGTACGACAAACTGCGTGAGCTTCGCGCGATGATGGCGGACACCCTCGGTGCGGCTGCCGGCGAAGGCGTTCCCCGCGTGGAGGTGGACGGAGGCATCAACCTCGACAATGTGGCAGACATCCTCGCGGCGGGAGCGGACACGATCGTGGCGGGAAGCGCCGTCTTCCGCGGCGATATTGCGGACAATACGAAGAAATTCCTGGAGATTCTGGCGCGCGACGCGGCGGAATGAGCACGGGATGATTAATACAAGGAGATTCTGACAACATGAAATTAGGCATTGTCGGTCTTCCCAATGTCGGGAAGAGCACACTTTTCAATTCTCTGACCAAGGCGGGTGCCGAGTCGGCCAACTACCCGTTCTGCACGATCGACCCCAACGTCGGTGTCGTGACCGTGCCGGACGCGCGGCTTCAGGTGCTGACGGATATGTACCAGTCCAAGCGGACGATCCCCGCGGTCGTGGAGTTTGTGGACATCGCCGGTCTGGTGAAGGGCGCGTCGAAGGGTGAGGGACTCGGAAACCAGTTCCTGTCGCACATCCGTGAGACCGACGCGATCGTGCATGTCGTCCGTTGCTTTGACGACGCGAATATCATTCACGTGGACGGCGCGGTCGATCCGATCCGTGATATCGAGACGATCAACCTCGAGCTGATCTTCGCCGATATGGAGACGGTCGAGCGACGCATCGCAAAGGTCGGCAGAGCCGCGAGCTTCGACAAGGCGCAAGCGAAAGAGTGCGAGATGCTCAAGAAGATCAAGGAGCTTCTCGAGAACGGCAGAAAGGCGTGCGAGTTTGAGACCGACGATGAGGACGAGATCGGCTGGCTTCGCGGATACTCCCTTCTGACGAGAAAACCGGTCATCTACGCGGCCAACGTGTCCGACGACGACATCGCGGACGACGGCGCGAACAACGAGTATGTCACGAAGGTTCGCGAGTTTGCGAAGGAGGAAGGCTCCGAGGTGTTCGTGATCTGCGCGAGACTCGAGGAGGAGATCGCGGAGCTCGAGGAGGATGAGCGCAAGGAATTCCTGACTGAGATGGGCCTCGAGGAAGCGGGTCTGGAGAAACTGATCCGCGCGAGCTACCATCTTCTCGGACTGATCAGCTTCCTCACGACGGGTCCCGACGAGACGAGAGCGTGGACCATCACGAGAGGCATGAAGGCGCCGCAGGCGGCCGGTAAGATCCATACGGACTTCGAGCGCGGTTTCATCCGCGCGGAGGTCGTGGCCTACGACGATCTGGTCGGATGCGGCGGTATGCTGCAGGCGAAGGAGAAAGGCCTGGTGCGTTCCGAGGGCAAGGAGTACGTGGTCAAGGACGGCGACGTGATCCTGTTCCGTTTCAACGTGTAATATCCCGCGCGCCCCGCGAGGGCGCGACGGCATCAGTATGGATTCGATAAGGAGATGTAACCATGGGGCGGTTGCTTGCATTGCTGGCACAGACTGCGGAGGTCGCGGAAGCGTCTGAGAAAACGGACATTCTTTTCCCGGGGCTCGGGATCAATCTCCGGAACGTCGGTGACAGTTTCTACGTGTTCGGGTTCCGCATCGCCTACTACGGCGTGACGATCGGGATCGCGATGGTGCTGGGATACCTGCTGGCGGACCTGGTGGCGAAGAAGACCGGCCAGAACCGTGAGCTGTATCTGGATTTTACGATCATCGCGGTGATCCTTTCGGTCGCCGGCGCGCGGCTTTACTATGTCATCTTTAACTGGAAACAGTTTGCCGATCATCCGCTCAGCGTGTTTAACCTGCGGACCGGCGGACTTGCGATCTACGGCGGTGTGATCGTCGCCGTGATCACGGCGCTTGTCTTTGCGAAGGTGAAGAAACTCAACCGAGGACAGTTCCTCGACACCGGTGTGCTCGGCCTTATTCTCGGTCAGATCATCGGGCGCTGGGGCAACTTCTTCAACCGCGAGGCGTTCGGCACCTACACGACCGGAAGGTTCCGCATGCTGGTGGATGTCAAGGATGTGAGCAGCTGGTTCAATCCTATGACCACGGAAAATGTGGTGCAGAACGAGTTCGGCAACCGCACGGAGGCGTGCAGGCGCGTGTTGGAGATCCGCAACCACACCGAGGTGATCGACGGCGCGACCTATATCAGCGTGCACCCGACCTTCCTGTACGAGTCCGTATGGAACCTCGCACTTCTCATTTTCCTTCTGATCCGCACGAAGCACAAGGCGTTCGACGGGGAGATCATCCTCCTGTATCTGTTCGGCTACGGCCTCGGACGTCTCTGGATCGAGGGGCTGCGCACGGACCAGCTGTTTCTGTTCGGAACATCGATCGCGGTATCGCAGCTGCTCAGCGGCATCCTGGTCATCGGATCCGCCGTGATGTATATTCATCTGTACAAAAAGAACCGTAAGAAACGCCTGACGGCGTGACGGGAGAGATTGACGATATGACTCTGAAGGACCTGAAAATCGGAGAGAGAGCGGAAGTCAAAACAGTCGGCGGCGAGGGTGCCCTGAGACAGCATATGCTGGACATGGGGCTGATCCCCGGCGCCGTTGTCACGTTGAAACAGTTCGCGCCGATGGGCGACCCGATGGAGGTTACGATCCACGGATACGAGCTGACGCTGCGGCTGTCGGACGCCGCGAACATCGAAGTGTCGCCCGTGCCGGAGCCTCTGCGCGACGAGCCGGCCAACCTTACGGAGGAACGGGAGCCCGTCTCGGTGACGGTCCCGGCGCATCCCGGCTTCGGCGAGGAGGGCAAATACCACGTCAAGGCGGACGAGAATCCGCTCCCGAAGGGGACAGTGCTCACATTTGCCCTGGCGGGCAACCAGAACTGCGGCAAGACAACGCTGTTCAACCAGCTGACCGGCGCCAACCGGCACGTCGGCAATTTCCCGGGCGTGACGGTCGACCGCGTGAGCGGGGCGGTGCGCGGCTATCCGGAGACGGAGGTCACGGACCTTCCCGGCATCTACTCGCTGTCGCCGTACAGTTCGGAGGAGATCGTCTCCCGCGAATTCATCTTGAAGGAGAAACCGACCGGCATCATCAACATCGTCGACGCGACGAACATCGAGCGCAACCTGTACCTTACGCTGCAGCTTCTCGAACTCAACGTTCCGATCGTGCTGGCGCTCAACATGATGGACGAGGTGCGCGGTAACGGCGGCACGATCCGCATCAACCGCATGGAGTCCATCCTGGGCATCCCGGTCGTTCCCATTTCCGCAGCGAAAAATGAGGGTGTGGACGAGCTGATCCGTCACTGCGTTCACGTCGCCAAATACCAGGAGCGCCCGGGCCGCACGGATTTCTGCGACCGTGACGCGAACGGCGGTGCGGTGCACCGATGCCTGCACGGCATCATGGCATTTATCGAGGACCACGCGGAGGCCGCCGGGATCCCGGTACGGTTTGCCGCGAGTAAACTCGTCGAGGGGGATCCTCTCGTGATGGAGGCGCTTGAGCTCACGCAGAACGAGAAGGAAACCATCGAGCATATGATCGTCAATATGGAGGAGGAGCGCGGACTTGACCGCGCGGCCGCCATCGCGGATATGCGGTACACCTTCATCCGTTCCGTGTGCGATCGCACGGTCGTCAAGCCGAAGGAGAGCCGCGAACACCGGAGGAGCCGGCAGATCGACCGTATCCTGACGGGGCGGTTCACGGCCATCCCCGTGTTCATCGCCATCATGGCGCTCATGTTCTTTTTGACCTTCAACGTGATCGGGGCGTTCTTCCAGGGACTTCTGGAGACCGGTATCGAGAAACTGCAGGCGGTGACCGAGAGAGGGTTGGATGCGGGCAACGTCAACCCGATCCTGCGATCGCTGATCATCGACGGCATATTCCAGGGCGTCGGAAGCGTGATCAGCTTCGTGCCGATCATCGTGGTATTGTTCTTCTTTCTGTCCGTGCTGGAGGACAGCGGCTATATGGCGCGCGTCGCTTTTGTCATGGACAAGCTTCTTCGCAAGATCGGTCTCTCCGGCCGCAGCATCGTGCCGATGCTGATCGGTTTCGGCTGTACCGTCCCGGGCGTCATGGCCTCGCGGACGCTGCCGAGTGCGCGAGACCGCAAGATGACGATCCTGCTCACACCGTTTATGAGTTGCACGGCGAAGCTGCCGATCTACGGTTTCTTCGCGCACGCATTTTTCCCGCGCTACAGCGGGCTTGTGATGATCGCGCTGTACCTCGGAGGCATCCTCACGGCGATCCTGGTGGCGCTCGTCGCGAAGAACACATTCTTCCGCGGTGAGGCGGTGCCGTTTGTTATGGAACTGCCGAACTACCGTATGCCGGGCCTTCGGAGCGTGGCATACCTGCTCTGGGACAAGGCGAAGGATTTCCTGCAGAGGGCATTCACGGTGATCTTCATCGCGAGCATCGCGGTGTGGTTCCTGCAGACGTTCGACTTCGGCTTCAACATGGTGACCGATTCGAAGGACAGCATCCTCGCGACGCTCGCGGGACTGATCGCGCCGGTGTTCAAGCTGCACGGCTTCGGCGAGTGGAGAGTCGTGACCGCGTTGATCACGGGATTTATCGCGAAGGAGAGCGTGGTGTCGACGCTGAACATCCTGTTCGGCGGCGCGGCGGCGATCACGGCGGTGATGACGGGCGCGACGGCTGCGGCACTTCTGGCGTTCTGCCTGCTGTACACGCCGTGCGTGGCGGCGATCGCATCGGTGCGCCGGGAGCTCGGCGCCAAATGGGCCTGCCTGATCGTAGCGGAACAGTGTGCCATCGCCTGGGTGATCTCCCTCATCGTGGCGGGGATCGGGGCGCTCCTCTGACCGTGAGGGCGATCGGAGAGAGATGACCTGATCATATTCATGGGAATTTGTGCCACCGGTGGAGGAAAAACCCATCGGAGGCGATCGGAGACCGATCACGGATCCCATCCGCTGCGAAAGCGGGGACGGGACCGGATGATAATACAACCGAAGACGGACAACGAAAGCGGTGCTTTCGCATAAAAACAAACAGATGTTCGAGAACATATGTTTGAAAATGCGAAAAGTACCGCTTTTTTTGCGTGAAAAATGAAAAAAATGTGAAAAAATTTTTTTAATCTGCCCATTTGCCTGTTGATTTTTACAAAAATGTACACTATAATCCAGTTAGTGGCGGAAAATCCCACGATTTTCCACACAAGTGTTGCAAAGTGGTTCGAAGTGGAGAGAAAGATGTCCAATTATTTCACCGGAAAACAGATCCACAGCGTTGATGCCAAGGGCCGGATTATCATTCCCGTCAAGTTTCGCGAGAAACTCGGGGATCAGTTTATTGCGGCCTGGCTTGGCGATTGCCTGAATCTGTATCCGATGGATGAGTGGGAGAAACTGATGGAGCGGTTGGACGCCAACCTTCCGGCAACGGAACGCAGGATCCCGGAACTTCTCTCGTTCAACTCCGAACCGGTGGATATGGACAAGCAGGGAAGAGCGATCCTCCCGCAGGACCTCAGGGCAAAGGCAGGAATCGAGAAGGACATCGTTTCTGTCGGTTCCCTCGAGAAGATCCGCGTGTACTCCAAGAAGTCGTGGGACAAGATCAGCGAGGGCGTCTCGATGGAGGACATCGCCTCCACGGCGGCGCAGTACGGAATCCGCCTGTAACGGGCGCGGAGGAACGGGATGGAAGAGTTCGTACACATTTCCGTGCTGCTTGACGAGGTGATCGAGGGTCTTCGGATCCGTCCGGACGGCATATACGTGGACGGAACACTCGGCGGCGCGGGTCACTCCTCGGAGATCGTGAAGAGGCTGACCACGGGGCGGCTGATCGGCATCGATCAGGACGCGGACGCGATCCGGGCGGCGAGCGACCGGCTTGCGCCGTTTTCGGACAGAGTGACGATCGTCCGAAACAACTATGAATCTTTTAGCGATATTCTGAATACCCTCCGGATCGGGCGGGTGGACGGCATCTTGCTCGATCTGGGGGTTTCCTCCTTTCAGCTGGACACGGCGGAACGCGGATTCTCCTATATGGAGGATGCACCGCTCGACATGCGGATGGATGACCGGATGGACCGCACGGCGGCGGACATCGTGAACGGCTATCCGGAGGACAGGCTGTACCGCATCATACGCGACTACGGCGAGGACGGATTTGCGAAAAATATAGCGAAGCACATCGTGCGTGCGAGGGAGGAGAAACCGATCCGCACGACACTCGAACTGGCGGAGATCATCAAAAACGCGATCCCGGCCAAGGTTCGCAAAACCGGGGGACATCCGGCGAAGCAAACCTTTCAGGCGATCCGCATCGAGCTGAACCGGGAACTTGAGGTGCTCGCGAACTCGATCGACGGAATGATCCGGAGACTGAACCCGGGCGGGCGGCTGTGTATCATCACCTTCCACTCGCTGGAGGATCGGATCGTAAAACAGAGTTTTAAGAAAAATGAATCACCGTGCATCTGCCCGCCGGAGTTTCCGGTGTGTATGTGCAACCGAAGATCACTCGGCAATGTGATCACGAAAAAACCGATCCTTCCCACGGAGGAGGAGACGGAGAGGAACCGAAGAGCAAAAAGCGCGAAACTGAGGATCTTTGAGAGAAACGAGGAACCGGTCGGAGATTGGTGAACGAGGACCGGCGCAGTACAAGGTTTGGGGTATGATTATGAAGACAACGAGGGGCCTTACGGCAGAAAAGGACAATCGAAGAAGACAGAGCGTGATCACGGATAATCTCGCGAGACAGTACGCGGAGCCCGCGTACCGGCCACAGACCGAGACGAGACCTCGCCGCGTGAGACGACAGGCGGAGCAGGCAGCGCCTCTTGTCGGCATCCGCAAGGGAATGGATTTCTTCGCTTGCGCCGTGATGCTGGCGGCTCTGGTATTTATCGCGTTTACGATCATCCGGCTCACGAAGGTCCGCGCAAGGAGCATCGAGCTGGATCGCGAGCTTACGAAGCTGAACAACGAGTACGTCAATCTGGTCCGAATGAACGATGAGGCGGAGCAGGAGATCGCGAGAAGCGTCGACCTCAACCGCGTTTACGAAGTCGCCGTCGGACAGTACGGAATGGTATATCCCAGGGACAACGAAGTGATCACGATCACCTGCAGCAACGCGGGTTACGTGCGGCAGTACGGGGACATCGCCAAGGCGGAAGCGCCGGAGCAGACGGTGTTCGAGAGTCTTATGGGAAAACTGATGAGATAAATAATGCGATTTGCGGAGGAGCAACACTTGTGTATTGCTCCTTTCCCGCGTATAATCGGGAGGGTTTATCTTCGCAGGGAGAGAGTAAAAAGCAAGGCTTAGGTACGGTTCTATGGGCAGAAAGATCGGTGTTCGATACATCAACAGCAATGAGAATAATCAGCGGCGTATCCTGGTCGTACTGGGATTGATGGCAGTCGTGCTGGTGTTTCTGATCATTCGGATCGGCTACTGGCAGGTCAAGAAGGGAACAGAGTATCAGAACGCGATCCAGGACCAGGGCTACAACTCGACGGTCGGTTCCAAGATCCCGTTTCAGCGAGGCACGATCACCGATCGAAACGGCGTGCAGCTCGCGTACAGCAGCAAGACGTACAATGTCATACTCGACCCGAAGGTCATCAAATCGAGCGGCACGTTCATGACACACACGTTCGATGCGCTGCAGAAAGCTTTCGGCACGACGCAGGAAGAGTTCGACGCGGCGATGGAGCAGAAGAACAGCAATTACTATATTCTTTATCGGAAGCAGCCGTACGAGAAGATCGCCAAATTCAAGGAGCAGCAGACAGACACCTCGACCGAGGACCACAAGTTCATCAAGGGCGTCTGGTTCGAGACGGAATATGAGCGCCTGTATCCTTACGGCACCGCGGCTTCGCACGTGATCGGCTTCACGAACGCGGGCAACGTCGGCTGCTGGGGGATTGAGCAGCAGTACAACTCGTACTTGAACGGTACGGACGGCCGCGTCTCCGGTTACTACGACGCGGACCTCAACCTGATCACGAACACCTGGGACGCGGTCGCGGGTGACACGATCGTATCGACGATCGATCTGTACGCACAGCAGGCGGTCGAAAAGCATGTCAACGCATTTCTCGAAAAATACAAGGTGAACAACATCGGCGTCCTGGTGATGGACGCGACCAACGGCGAGATCGTCTCGATGGTCTCCAACCGGTCATACGACCTGAACAACCCGCGAGATATCGTCCTGTTCGACGGCACCTCGGCGGAGGACGCGGACCTGACGGAGGAGGAACGCCTGAACGCGCTCAACCGCATGTGGCGAAACTTCTGTGTCTGTGACACGTATGAGCCGGGCTCCGTGTTCAAGTGTTTCACGGTGGCGGCAGCGCTCGAGGAGAAGATCGTCGCCAAGGATTCCCACTACAAATGCACGGGTATCACGGAGGTGGGCGGCGCGAAGATCCGCTGCTCCCACAACGGCGAGGTAAGCCTGAAGGAAGCCATCTCGAAATCCTGCAACTCCGCCCTGATCGCCATCGCGGAGAAGGAGGGGGCGAAGCTGTTCTACCAGTACCAGACGCACTTCGGCTTCGGCTCGAAGACCGGTGTCGACCTTCCGGGTGAGGCGTCCGGCGTCATGATGAAACATACCAATTACTCCGACCTCGAGCTTGCGACGCAGAGCTTCGGTCAGGGTTTCAACGTTACGATGGTGCAGATCGCCGCGGCGTACGCGTCGCTGGTGAACGGCGGATACTATTATCAGCCGCATGTGGTGCGGCAGATCATGAATGCCGACGGCGCCACCGTGTACGACGCGACCAACCTTCTGGTCCGCAAGACCGTGAGCGCGGACACCTCCGCGTTTCTGCAGGAGGCGACGCTGCTGACCGTCGAGAGCGGTACGGCGAGACCGGCGCAGACGGAAGGTTATAAGCTCGGCGGCAAGACCGGTACCGCGAAGAAGGGTATCCGCGATCTGAACCAGTTCGTGGTATCCTTCATCGGCAGCGTGCCTTACAACAATCCGAAATACGTCATCTACGTCGTCATCGACCAGATCGACGACGAGAAACTGTACAACAGCAGCCGTCCGGCGACGGAGCTTACGAGCAAGATCCTGACGGATATCCTGCCGTATCTCGGTGTGTATCCCGACGGCGACATCCACTACGGTGTGGAGTACACCGGGATCCCGGATGCGGACGAGGTCAACACTGCGGATCTGCAGGATTTTCCGGAGGACGGAGACAGCGAAACGAAGAACAGCGGAACGGACGACTGATCCGCGCCGCGCACTATAGAACGGGAAGGGCAGGAGCATGGAACCGAATGAGATCCGGAGAAGTCCGGCAAAACGGAAGAAGTACTACGACTACACCATGCTCTTCATGGTTGTGGCGCTGATCGCGATCGGCGTCATAATGATCAGCAGCATAAGCGCATATAACGCTGCAAAATACGAGGGCAGCGCAACCTTCTACACGGACCGCCAGATGCTCTACGCGGCGGTCGGCATCGTGCTCATGCTCGTGCTATCGCTCGTGGACTATCGCATATACGCGGCGGAAACGCCGGTTCACAAGCTGCCGATCCTGATCATCGGCGCATATCTGCTCATCGCTGCCGCACAGGCGGCGGTCATCGTGCTCGGCAGGAGCGGCTCGGATGCAAACGGCGCGGTGAACGGCGCGTCCCGTTGGATCGCCGTCGGCCGGTTCAAGATCCAGCCGGGTGAGTTTGCAAAGCTTTTTGTCATCGTGATCGCGGCCTACTGGCTGTGCCGCGTCGTGACAAGCCGGCACAGAACGCGCGACACGATCGCGTTCATCGGGGGGATCTCCGTGATCGGCGTGCTGGCTCTCGTGGAGAGTCTCACGACGGCCATCGTCCTCTTCGGTATTATGGGAGGACTGCTGTTCGTTTGCTCCCGAAAGAAACTGGTGTTTGCGATCATCGTAGCAGCGGGACTGCTGTGTGCGGTTCTGCTCGTAAAATACGTGAAAGCGCAGGATGCCTCGTCCGGAAGTTTCCGTTTGCGCCGAGTCTATGAGTGGCTTCATCTCGATGACAAGGACAACGACGGACAGGTGAAACAGGGTCTGTACGCGGTGGCGTCCGGCGGTCTGTTCGGCAAGGGCTTCGGACAGAGTGCGCAGAAGCTCGGGCACATTCCCGAGGTTCACACGGATATGATCTTCGCGTGTATCGTGGAGGAGCTCGGCCTGGTCGGCGGGGCGGCCATTCTGATACTGTTTGCGCTTCTTCTGTGGCGGATCGCGATCATCGCGATCAACGCGCAGGAACTGTACGGAACACTGCTATGCTTCGGTGTGATGCTCCACATCGGGCTCCAGGTGTGTATCAACGTGGCGGTTGTGACCGGGACGATCCCGTCCACGGGTGTCACGCTGCCGTTCATCAGTTACGGCGGTTCTTCCCTTCTGGTGTTGTGCGCGGAGTGCGGCGTTGTGCTCAACGTGTCGCGCAACATCGGTGAGCGTAAGAATATATCTGTTCTCGAGTACATTGAACCGGCGGGAGCGAACCGCCGGAACAAAGCGGACGGCGCGAGAGGAGACGGCGGTCTGTACCCCGTCAAGAACGAGCCCACGGGGCGGAAGCGTCCGAAGAGACGTCCGCTCGGCCTGTTCTCCGGAAACGGTCAGGGCAGGGAGACGGCGCGGGGGAATATGCGCAAGTCGGAGAGCAGCCGCGCTTCGGAGAGCCGGCGCGGACAAACCGGCAGGGCATCCGCGGACGACGGGGAGAGCAGGAAAAACTCCGGCACGGTGCGGGGCACCGGTACGGACAACGCGACGCGGGAGACGCAGAGCGGAGCCGGCAGGTACAGCATCGACATAGAGCTGGGGAAGCCGGCCAGAAGAGACCCGGACGAGTGACGGACCGGGTGTGGACGAGAGGGCGGATATGGCGGTTATTCGGGTAGAAAAACGGAGCGTGAGATTTTTTCGCCGTATGGCCATTCTGTCATTCATCGTGTTTGTGCTCACACTCATCGCATACCAGCTGCACAGGAAATACCGGATCGATCCGGAGCAGGATATCAGCGTAACGATCGTCGGATTTTCCGAGAGATACACGGAGCAGGAGATCAGGGATCACGTGATCCGCGACCGCTTCCGCGACCGGTACTCGCTGCTGATCAAGTGGTATTACAAATATTACGAGGCGGACCCGCTTCCGTTTATCGAGAAGATCACCGTGGAGGTGGACGACGCGGGGAAAATACAGATCACCGCGTACGAAAAACCGCCGATCGCCTGTATATACGACATGGGCTTTTACCTGTATTTCAACCGCGACGGCGAGATCATTTCCTCCCGGGCGACCAACACGGAAAATCTGCCCGTGGTGACGGGATTGAAGTACAACAACCTCGCGATGTACCAGGTGTTCGAGACGCAGGACAACAGCCTGTTCCAGGTGATCTTAAGCATCGTGTTCGAGATGCAGAACAAGGGCTTCAACATCGATGAGATCGCGTTCGACGCGAACAAATCGGTGACGATCCATGTCGGGGAAAACCGGTATATGCTCGGGGTGCGGAAGGTGTACGACGTGCAGATCGCGATGATCCCCGAGGTGGAGCGGAAACTCCGCGAACGCAACGAGGAAAAGGGCAAAAACAGCGCCTACGACATCAACATGGAAGGCGTGATGAGAACCGGTGACGACTTCTACGCGAGGGAGAGAACGGAGCCGTCCGAAAGCGAACCGAAGGATTCGGAAACACCGTGAAGAGGCAATCGTATCATTTCGGCGGAGATGTTCCGTTATTCGGTTAAAAACGGAAAAAATGCTTGCTATTTTAAGCATTTGATTATATCATAGAGAATGGCTAATAGGAATATTATGCAAAAGGAGGATACAACGTTGGTTGAAATCAAGGGAGAAGAGAACGAGGCTGCTGCAAAGATACTGGTTATCGGTGTCGGCGGCGCCGGCAACAACGCGGTAAACCGCATGATCGAAGAGGGTATCGTGGGCGTTGAGTTTATCTGTGTCAACACCGACAAACAGCACCTCAAGAATTGCAGGGCTCCTCAGTGCATTCAGATAGGCGAGAAATTGACGAAAGGTCTCGGTGCGGGTTCCCAGCCGGATGTCGGCGAGAAGGCGGCCGAGGAGAGCAAGGAAGAACTGACGCAGATCATCAAGGGCGCGGATATGGTGTTCGTAACCTGCGGTATGGGCGGCGGCACCGGTACCGGCGCAGCTCCCGTGGTAGCGCAGATCGCGAAGGAGATGGGCGTTCTGACCGTCGGTATCGTCACCAAACCTTTCCGTTTTGAGGCTAAGCAGCGCATGGCGAACGCTCTTTCCGGTATTGAGCGTCTTCGTCAGTCCGTAGATACATTGATCGTGATCCCGAACGACCGTCTGCTGGAGATCGTAGATCGCCGCACGACGATGCCGGAGGCTCTCCGCAAGGCGGATGAGGTCCTTCAGCAGGGTGTTCAGGGTATCACCGACCTCATCAACGCTCCGGCGTTGATCAACCTTGACTTCGCGGATGTCGAGACCGTTATGAAGGATAAGGGCGTTGCCCACATCGGTATCGGCTACGGCTCCGGCGACGACAAGTGTATGGAGGCCGTGAAGCAGGCTACGACTTCGCCTCTTCTGGAGACGAACATTGAGGGCGCGAGCCATGTGATCCTTCACATCGCGGGCGCTGTCAGCCTGATCGAGGTCAACGAGGCAGCTACCTACGTGCAGGAGCTTGCAGGCGAGGAAGCCAACATCATCTTCGGTGCGATCTACGACGAGTCTTCGCCGGATCAGTGCCGCATCACGGTGATCGCTACGGGTCTTGAGGAGCATCCGAGCTCGATGTCCCAGAGCGCAGCCAACCGCCAGAATTATACGCAGAAGAAGACTTCTCAGGCCGGCGCTTACACCGGTTTCGGATATACCAACCGCGCAGCGGTTTCGACGCCCGCACCGGCACCCAGCATGCCTACGGCGGCAACCGTGCAGCCCGCTGCACAGGTGAGACCGAATTACGCGACGCCCGCACCGGCACCGGTGACGGAGCAGCCGACGTACGCGGCACCCACTTACAGTAAGCCGGCATCGTCCGAGAACGCGTCCGGCGGCATCAAGATTCCGGATTTCCTGCAGAAGAACCGCAAGTGATCGGAATAAGGCATTTTTGGTAAATAATGCCGATAAAAACCCTTATTTAGTATCAAATGTGCACAAAATGCGACCCATTTATTGTGCATTTTGATAATAGTAAAATTGTAACGGATTTGTTACAATACCTGTAGTTGTGAATTCACATTAAGGAGGTAACTTTTCATGAAAAAGTTATTGGCAACTGTACTTGCAGTTGTTCTTGCGATGACGATGGTTCTCGGTACCGCACTTGCAGCTGAGACCGAGCTTGCAACGAGCAATGCAGACATCACGGATGCAGTTAACGGAGCTCCCGCAGGTTCCAAGCTCATCATCAAGGTTGAGTTTACCGGTGAGCAGGTTGTTAACTGGGAAACGAACGAATTGGGACCCGCTCCCGAGAACCTTGACGCTGGTTGGGGCGTTGGTGGTCTTTGCACCGCTGGCGACTGGGGCGCTGTAGACGGCGACTTCGAGTACAAGATCCCTGCTAAGCCTGAAGTAGGCGCTACCGCAGAGGTTACGTTCGATGTTGACGCTGTTAAGCAGGCTGCTTCCGGCAACATTCTTGTTAACTTCTTCAACGGTTACTGGGTACGCAGTGTCGTTCTCAAGACCCCGGATGCTGATCCGGTTGACAACCCTCCGGTTGACAATCCCGGCGACGACACCCCTCAGACGGCTGATACCATGACCGTAGTTCTGTTCGCAGGCGTTGCAATCCTCGCCCTTGCAGGTGTGGTTGTTACGAAGAAGGCTCGCGCTTAATCGCAGAACCGATTGTTAACAGAGTAATCGAAGAAAGCTCCCGCTTGTCGGGAGCTTTCTTTTTTTGTGCAACGGTTGCCAATTTGATGACATCGTGATACAATACCTCTGAATTTTCTTATCGGGAGGCAAGGAATGTTCCTGCTGTTTCTGGTTATCTGGATTATCTTGAACGGACGACTGACCTTGGAGGTTGTCGGGATCGGTCTTGTTCTTTGCGTGCCTCTCGGATTCTTCTTCAGCCGCTTTATGAATTACTCACTCCGCAAGGAGTTTCGCCTTCTGTCGAAACTGACCTGGGCGGTGCGGTATGTCATCATCCTGCTCCGCGAGATCATCAAGGCGAATTTCGAGGTCCTGCGGCTTGTTCTTTCGTCAAAGTATGAGCCGGAACCCGTGCTGATGTCCTTTCATACGGATATCAAGAGGGACAGCGCGAGAGTTCTCCTGGCCAATTCCATCACGCTGACACCCGGCACGATCACCGTCGGCCTCTCCGAGGACGGACGTTTTCTTGTGCATGCGCTCGATCGCGAGATCGCGGAGGGCACGGAGGACAGCGTGTTTATTCATATGATCCTGGAACAGCAGTCCGATGCGGCCACCGGGAAGACGGGAGGCGACGTATGACGATCTCCGCAGCTTCAGGGTACCTCTTCGGCGGTTCCATCATAGTGCTTGTACTCATCATGTTTGCTTGCCTGGTGCGCGCGATCCGCGGCCCGGAGATTGCCGACCGCATTGTTGCCGTCAATATGCTTGGCACGTTGACGATCATGGTGATCTGTATTCTCTCCCTGTGGCAGAACGAGAGTTATCTGCTCGATGTGTCGCTGATCTACGCGATGATCAGCTTCCTCGCGGTGGTCGTTCTGACGAGGGTTTATCTCGGTGTGCACCGGGAGCACCTTGCAAGCCGGCAACGCGGTGCCGGTCAGGACGACGGGAGCGCGGCAGTGTCGGATGCCGCCAAATCGGACAGTGAACTGTCCGGGGAAGGGGGCGACCGATGATGGAATGGGTACGTTTCGGTATCGGCAGCCTGTGCATTCTGTGCGGGCTTGCCATAGCGGTCATCGCGGCGTTCGGTCTGTTTAAGTTCCGTTTTGCGCTGAACCGCATGCACGCTGCCGCGATCACGGATACTCTCGGGATCCTCATGGTCCTTTTGGGGCTGATCATTTTGCGTGGATTCTGCTTTGATTCGCTGAAGCTCGGGCTGATCATCCTGTTCTTCTGGTTCGCAAGCCCCGTGTCAAGCCATCTGCTGGCCGGCCTGGAGGTCGAGATCAGCGACCGCCTGAAGGACAACTGCGAGATCGAGGAGAACGAGCGGAAAGGCGGCCAATCATGATGACAAAACTGATCGTAGTGTTGTTGGTCGGATTTCTGGTTGTATGTGCGATCGGCGTGAGCGCCGCGAAGAGTCTGCTCGTGTCCGTCGTGATCTTTATGTCTTACAGCCTGGTTATGTCCATTGTGTGGATCTTCCTGGAGTCGCCGGATCTCGCCATCACGGAGGCCGCGGTTGGCGCCGGAGTCACGAGCGTGCTTTTCTTCGTGACGCTTCGGAAGATCAATGCCGTTGAGGAGGATGACGATGAGTCGGATACGGAAGAATTATGAAAATTCGTTCGCGCATCGTTTCCTCGTCTTCGTAAAGGGTGACAAGCCTTTGCCCGAGGAAGACCACGTGGAGGAGTGGCGAAACCGCGTGGCGGAGGTGAAGGAGACCGAGCGCACGGAAAATGCCAACTATATCGAGCTTGCGGAGACCGATCCGTACGAGGACGCGAAGCGTTTTGCGCAGATGTCGGGCGTGAAAGTGTTCCGCAAGATCTACTATGTGCTTGCCGTGTTGATGTGCCTGATGATCATCGGCATGCTGATCATGAACGTGATGTATATGCCCCGGTTCGGCAGCGCGGAGACGCCGACGAACAACGAGGTTGCGGAGAGATACCTCGAGAAGGGAAGCGAGGAGACCGGCGTTGTGAACACGGTCACCGGAATGATCCTGCAGTACCGTGCTTTCGATACGTTCGGAGAGACCAATGTGCTCTTCGTGGCAGCCTGTTCGGTGATGATCCTTCTGTTCCGGAAGACGGAGCCGGAGAAGGCTCCCCGCAAGGGAAAGCGGAAGAGGAAGGATGCCGCGGCAGGGAATGCCCCGGAGGGACCTTCCGTCAGTACAGCGGATGGACAGACGGAGGCACCGTCCTGCGTATGGCCGCCGGCGATGGACACGGAGGAGATGGAGCCGGCGCCGGATGTCATTCTGCAGAATGTCGCGCGCGTCGTCGTGCCGCTCATTTTCCTGTTCGGACTGTACATCCTTCTGAACGGACATCTCTCGCCCGGAGGCGGATTTTCCGGAGGAGCCGTGATCGGAGCGGGCCTGATCCTGTACAATGCGGCGTTCGGATTCCGCGCGACGAGACGGTTCTTCGATGAGAAGGTGTATGACATCATCAAAGTCGGATCGCTCTGCCTGTACGCGCTGATCATCGCATATTACCTGTTCACGGGAGCCAACGGGATCGCTTCGGTCGTTCCGCTCGGCAGACTCGGGACCATCCTGAGCTCGGGACTGATCCTGCCGATCAACCTTCTGGTCGGACTGGAGGTCGCCTGCACGATGTACGCATTTTACGCGCTGTTCCGAAGAGGAACGTTCTGACCGTCCGCGTGACGGAGATCGATGGGGAGGTGTCGGTTTTGGATGCCCTTTTTGAAAACTATCTTGCCGTGGTCTCCATGGTGCTGTTCGGGATCGGGTTCGGAAACCTGCTGTTGCAAAAGAACCTGATCAAGAAGATCATCGGACTCAATATCATGGACACGGCGGTTTACCTGTTTCTCGCCTCGATGGGCTACATCTCGGGGCGGCTCGCGCCGATCATCACGGACGGTGACACGACCGCGTCGCGGTACGTCAACCCGATCCCGAGCGGTCTGGTGCTCACCGGTATCGTCGTCTCGGTCAGCGTGACGGCGCTGATGCTGGCGCTCACGATCCGGCTGTACCGCAGATACCGCACGCTGGATATCGACGAGATCACGCTTCTGGTACGCCGGGAGCACAACGAATAAAAAACGTGCCGGTTCGGCACGGGATTTTCGGAGAAGCACAGTATGGATTTTGTACGCAATTTTCCGCTTTTCAGCATACTGCTGCCGATGGTCTCCGGTCCGATTTCCTCGGTAATGTCGGGAAAATGGGCGAAGAGGCTCAATTTTGCAGTAGTGACGGTGTCGGGACTGTTGTCAGTCGCGGCTCTCGTTTACGTGCTCTCGACGGGTGAGGCGTACACGTACCGGATGGGAGCTTTTCCGGCACCGTTCGGCAACGAGATCCGCGTGGGCGTGCTGGAGGCGATGACGGCGACGTTCTTCTGCTTCGTCATGCTCCTGTCGATCGTCGGCGGATACCGTTTCACCGCGGTGGACGTGCCGGAGGAGAAGCAGAACCTCTACTATATTATGCTGAACCTCCTGCTGAGCTCGCTGCTCGCGCTCATTTACACAAACGATATGTTCACGGGCTACGTGTTCATCGAGATCAACACGATCGCGGCCTGCGGCCTGATCATGATCCGCGGGTGGGGAAGAAACCTCCTCGCGGCGATCAAGTATATGATCATGTCACTGCTCGGATCGGGTCTTGTGCTGATCTCGCTCTCGATCCTGTACGGGATCACGGGGCACCTTCTGATGGAGCAGATGCACGAGTCCGTCGTGAAGATCATGGAGCAGGGGACCTACACGGAGCCGCTGACCGTTGCGGTCGGTCTGTTCTGCGTCGGTATCGCCATCAAATCGGCGCTGTTCCCGTTCCATTCCTGGCTGCCCGACGCATATGGCTACTCGACCTGCGCGTCGAGCGCGATCCTCTCGAGCCTCGTCTCGAAGGGATACATTTTCCTTCTGATCAAGTTTTTCTACCGCGTCATCGGCACGGACATCATCCATCAGATCCAGGTGGATGACGTGCTGTTCGTGTTCGGTATCGCGGGTATGGTGTTCGGCTCCGTGAGCGCGATCCAGCAGACCGACGTGAGCCGTATGATCGCATTTTCCTCGGTCGCGCAGATCGGATACATCTATATGGGCTTCGGCCTGAACACGGAGGCCGGAATGATCGCGTCGATCTTCCATATTCTCGCGCATGCGGCCGGCAAATCGATGCTGTTCATCTCGCTGAACAGTCTCTCGGACGGCACGTGGGAGTACGCGAACTACCGAAGACTGCGGGGGGCGGCGTACCGGCACCGGATCGCGGGACTCGGGTTCGCCGTGGGCTCGCTGTCGATGGTCGGCATACCGCTGCTGGCGGGCTTCACGTCGAAGGTGTATTACGCGAAGGCCGCATTCGGCGTGGGATCGACTTATAAGATGCTGATCGCCCTGGTGGCGCTGGCCATCAGTACCATATTAAACGCAATGTATTTCATCGGTCAGCTGATCAACATCTACACGCCGCTCGTCGTAGAGCCGGAACCCGGCAAGGTGAGACACGCGACGGCGACGCGCATCGCGGTGTTTATGTTCATTATCGTCAATTTCGTACTCGGAATGGGATCCGAGCCGGTGTTCCGGTGGATCCAGACGGGCCTGGCACAGTTTAAGTAGCACAGGAGTGAGGAGGGGTATATGATTGGAGCTTGGGTGATACCGATTACCGTAGTGGTGCCGTTGCTGGGAGCGATCCTTCTGATGACTCCCTTGTACCGCAAGAGTATCCGGGTAGTGAGAACGGTCACGGGCGCGTTCGTGACGGCGACCGCATTTCTGGTCGTCGCGGTCGCGCTGCTCGGAGAGAAGGAGATCGAACTCTTTGAACTGCTGCCGGACATCCCCGTGTTCTTCCGGTCGGACAAGACGGCGGTCTGGTTCGCCGTGCTCACGGTCGCGATGTGGATGACATCGACCTTATTTTCCTTCGAGTATATGAAGCACGAGAAGAGGGAGACCAGATACTGCATCTTCTCGCTGCTGGCGCTCGCGGCGCTGATGGGCGTATGCTTCTCGGGAAACCTTGTCACCACCTATCTTTTCTATGAGATGATGACGCTCGCGTCGTTCCCGCTCGTCATGCACGAGCAGACGAAGGAGGCGATCTCCGCGGGCATCACATACCTGTATTACTCGCTCGCAGGCGCGTTCCTCGGACTGATCGGCGTGTTTTTCCTCTACAGTTTCGCGGAGGAGCGCTCGGTTGCCGGCGGCGTGGTCTCGTACGCGGCAGGCGGTTTTATCCGCGGTGACCTCAGCACCAGCGAGAAGACGGCGCTCACGATCGTCGTGTTCTTTATGCTGATCGGTCTCGGTTCCAAGGTCGGTATGTATCCGCTCCACGGATGGCTGCCGAAGGCGCATCCGGTGGCGCCGGCGCCCGCGTCGGCGCTTCTGTCGGGCAATATCACGAAGATGGGAATTCTCTTCATTATCCGCGTCGTGTTTTTCTCAATCGGTCCGAAGTTTTTGCAGGGCAGCTGGGCGCAGTACGCGCTGCTCGGTCTGGCGCTGTTGACGGTGTTCCTGGGGTCCATGCTTGCGTTCCGCGAGAAGGTCTTCAAGAAGCGTCTCGCATACTCGACGGTCAGCCAGACATCCTATGTTCTGGTGGGTATCTACCTGCTTGCGCCGATTGCGGCGGTGGGTGCTTTCCTGCACATCATATTCCACTCCATCACCAAGAACCTGCTGTTCCTGTGTGCCGGAGCGATCATATACCGGACCGGCCGCACGAAGGTCGCGGAGATGAAGGGCGTCGGTCTGATCATGCCGATCACGATGATCAGTTTTACGCTCGGCGGCCTGGCCCTCGTCGGCATTCCGCCGTTCTCGGGCTTTGTCAGCAAATGGTACCTTGCCTCCGGAGCGCTTGAGGCGGATGTCGGACCGGTGCGCTATATCGCGCCTGTGATCCTGATCATCAGTGCGCTGTTGACGGCGGGCTACCTGATCACCATGTCCTCGGACGCATTTTTCGTTGTCGATCCGGAGCACGACGAGAAGGAGAACGGTGAGGAGAAGGAACCCGCGGAGGAGGTCGCAACCTTCCGCGAGGGGGACGAAGAGAAGAAGGAGGCAAGCCTCTTCATGCTCATCCCTCTTGTGATCCTCGCGGCGGGCACCCTGTTCTTCGGTCTGTTCCCGAGTCTCCTGACCGGCTGGGTCGGCGACATCCTGAGCGGCGTGTTCTTATGATGTTTTAGAGTTATTATTAATTATGTTACGGAGTCCTGTGGGAAGATGAGCGCATATTGGCTTTTAGTCCCGCTGTTCCTGCCGATCCTCGGCGGAGCGGCGCTCGGAATCGTAAAACCGCATTCCCGGCGAGTGATGGAGATCACGGTTATGACCGTGACGCTCCTTACTTCGGCATGTGTCGCGGTGATCCTCGCGGTTCATCCCGGTGACGAAGCCATCATCCTGCAGCTCGCCGAGAGTCTGTCCGTCAAATTCTTCCTCGACGGCTCGTCCTGCGTCTTCGCGGGGCTGGTTGCGCTGCTGTGGCCGATCGCGTCGCTCTATGCGATCGAGTACATGGAGACGGAGGACCACAGGAATACATTTTTCGCATACTACACGATGACCTACGGCATCACGCTGGGCATCGCGTTCTCGGCCAACCTGATGACCATGTATATGTTCTACGAGATGCTCACGCTTGTGACCATCCCGCTGATGATGCACGGGCTTAGGTACAAATCGGTCGTCGCGACCAGAAAATATGTGCGTTACTCCATCGGCGGAGCGGCGTTCGCCTTCATCGGTTTCATCGCCATCGTCGTGTTCGGAGAGACGATCGATTTCCGGCTCGGCGGCGTGCTCGCGGACATCGCGGGCAAGCGCACGATGTTGCGGATCGTCTATGTGATGGCCGTGCTCGGCTTCGGCGTGAAGGCGGCGGTGTTCCCGTTCCACGGCTGGCTCCCGAGCGCCTCGGTCGCGCCCACGCCGGTCACCGCGCTGCTGCACGCGGTCGCGGTCGTGAAGGCAGGAGCGTTCGCGATCATCCGCATCACCTACTACAGCTTCGGGACGACGTTTCTGCGCGGCTCGTGGGCGCAGTACACGGTGATGGGCTTTGCGATCTTCACGATGGTCTACGGCGCCGTCAAGGCGGTGAAAGAGCAGCATTGCAAGCGACGGCTGGCCTACTCGACGGTCAGCAACCTGTCGTACATCCTGTTCGCGGCCACGCTGATGACCGAGGCGGGAATGACGGCCGCGTACGCGCATATGCTGGCGCACGGATTGATGAAGATCACGCTGTTCTACTGTATCGGCGCGGTCAACGTCAAGGCGCGCCGCCACTACGTGTGGGAGATGGACGGCATCGGAAGGCGGATGAAGCTTGTGTTCGCGGTATACACCGCGGCGGGGCTTTCGCTGATCGGAATCCCGCCGATGATCGGATTTGTCAGCAAATGGTACATCGGCAACGCCGCGGTCGCACAGGCCACGCCGTTTGCCTACGCCGGGCTTGCCGCGCTGATCCTCTCGGCGCTTCTGTCCGCGGCCTACATACTGGAGGTTGTGGTGCGCGCGTGGATGCCGCGTGAGAGTGCCGCGGAGACGACATCGAACACGGCGGACGAGGCGGAAAATGCCGCAGCAACGACCGCAGGTGCGGACGAGCCGGAGATTCGCAAGATCGGCTGGCGGATGCGGCTTCCGTTGATCCTCCTTGTGACGATGGTCGTGGTGATGGGGATCTGTTCCAAACCGCTGCTGCATTTTCTGACGGATGTCGCGGCGGGGATCCGGTGACCGGAACGGTGACCGGTAAAGAAGGGTAGTATGCCGTTTCCGACGTCCTGAGCGGACGGAAGCGGTTCGGTTGATATAGGGATTGTCCCGCAATGAATGAAAGGATGCGACGATGAGCGGAAACCTGATCTTACTGTTGCTCATACTGCTCCCCTTGTTCGGGGGGTACGCTTCGTGTGCTCTCGGCGCGTTCACGCGCAGCAGGGATCCGAAGGCCGCAGACATCATCGAGAAGACCGGCATCGCCGCGACGCTCGTGTCCGTCTTCGCGCTCACGATGTACATCGCACTCAGAGTCGCCGGCGGAGCAACCTTCGCGCTGGACATTCCGAAACTGTGCGGGCTCGGCCTGTATTTTGAGGCGGACGGTTTCCGCGCCGTGTACGTGGCGGTGAGCGCGTTCGCATGGATGACTTCGACGTTGTTCTTCTTCTGGTACGGGGCAGGAGAGAAGCATAACACGCGATACTACGTGTTCACGATGATCACGTTCTCGTGCACGCTCGGCGTATTCCTTGCGGCGGACCTCTTCACGCTGTTCGTATTCTTCGAGGGAATGTCGCTGGCGTCCTACGTGTGGGTGGCGCAGGAGCAGACGCGCAACGCGATCCGCGCATCCAAGACATACCTGGCTGTATCCGTCATCGGCGGACTCGCCCTCCTGACGGGCATTCTTCTGCTGAAGCATAGCGTGGGAACGCTCTGGATCACGCAGCTGTGGTGGTACAGTTACCAGGCGACCTCCCGCAGCGAACTGTACGCGGCGGGCGCGTGCATGCTGGTCGGATTCGGCGCCAAAGCCGGCTGCTGGCCGCTGCACATCTGGCTTCCGAAGGCACACCCGGAGGCACCGGCCTCCGCGTCGGCGCTTCTGTCCGGAATCCTGACGAAGACCGGCGTGCTTGGCGTGCTGATCCTTTCCGGACGCATTTTCATCAGCGACGCACAATGGGGCACCGTGATCACGTTCCTGGGCGTGGCGACCATGCTGGTCGGCGCCGTGATCGCACTGTTCTCCACGGATATCAAGCATATGCTGGCGTGTTCGTCCGTCTCGCAGATCGGTTTCATCCTGACGGGCGCGGGCGTCGTGTGCGTCATGTCGGGCGGCGGTTACGCGAACGCGATCGGCGGCTGCCTGCTGCATATGATCAACCATTCGTTCTTTAAACTGATCCTGTTCCTCGTGGCGGGTATCGTTGTGAAAAATGTGCACTCCCGCGACCTCAACAAGGTCCGCGGTTTCGGCCGCAACAAACCGTGGCTTATGGTCCTGGTGCTCACGGCGTCGCTCGGCATCGCGGGTATCCCCGGACTGTCCGGCTACGTCTCGAAGACGCTTCTCCACGAGGCGATCGTGATCTGCCACGAGTCGGGCGGCGGTGTCGCATTCCTGATCGCGGAGTACCTCTTCCTGTTTGCGGGAGGCTGCACGCTCGCGTATATGACCAAATTTTTCGTCGTGCTGTTCCTGCGCAAGCCTTCGCCGGAGGTGATCGAGGCGGACATTTTGCACAGGAAGCACTATGCGCCGGTCATCCCGATGGTCCTGATGTCCGTTGTCGCTTTTCTGATCTTTGTAGGAGGATCGCTGCCGGAGGTGTTCATGCGCCCGCTGGCGACATTCATGTCGTCCGCGACGGACTATCCGCCGCTCCGCGCGCTGCCGGAGTTGTTCGGGTGGGAGTGCCTCAAGGGCAGTCTGATCTCCGTTACCGTCGGTGTTCTGTTGTTCTTCTTCGCGGTGCGCCCGTTTGTGATGAAGAGGAAAATGCCGCTTCGGGAGACGCCGGAGTATGTCGACCGTCTGGAGCGTGCGCCCGGGCTTGAGAATGTCGTGTACCGGCCGATGCTTCTGTCGGTGCTTCCAACCTTCTGCGGTACGGTGATGCGCGGGCTCGAGCTGGGTACCGAGGGCTTCGGACTCGGCGTGTTCAAGATATGCAAGAGCATCCTCACGATGCTCGACAAGACGATCGACGCGGCGATGCTGTTGCTGCGGCGCACGGTGCTTCGGCCGGTGTGCGAGCAGCGGACCAACACGCTCGGCGAGGCGGTGTGCAACCCGATCGGTCACATCGGCAACGGGTTCGTGCGCCTGTGGAACGCGACCTTCGGGCGGAAGCACCCGAAGAACGCGGATTGCGTTGCGGCGGTCAACCGCGCGAGGGAAAACGTGACCGAGAGCGTGAAACTCGTCTCCCGAAGCCTGTCTTACGGGTTGATGGCGTTCTGTATCGGTCTGATCATTCTGCTCGTATACATTTTGCTCAATCTCGGCTGAGAAGCGGGGAACGCGCCTGCGTTCCCGCTTTTTCGCGTGTTCGGGGCAGAAGTTTATCTTGTTTTGCATAGCGGGTTGGGGTATAATAATTCCTGTTTACGGAATTTTTCGGTCGGAGGTGCCATATGGCGATTCGTATTGACGGTAAAATGATCTCGACGGAGATCAAGGACGAGCTCAAGGAGCGCGTCGCAGCTTACGCGGCGGAGGGAAAGGAAATCTGCCTCGCCGTGATCCAGGTAGGCAATGACAAGGCCTCAACGGTCTATGTATCGAATAAAAAGAAGGCTTGCGAGTACATCGGGATCCGGTCTCTCGCATACGAGCTTCCGGAGGAGACGACGACGGAGGAGCTTCTCGCGATCATTGAGGAACTCAACGGGCGCAGGGATGTGAACGGTATCCTGGTACAGCTGCCGGTGCCGAAGCACATCGACGAGGAGAAGATCCTGCTGGCGATCTCGCCGGACAAGGACGTGGACGGCTTCCACCCGGTGAGCGTGGGACGTCTCAACATCGGGCAGAAGGGCTTTCGCTCATGTACGCCGGCGGGCGTGATCCAGCTTCTCAAGCGCACGGGGATCGCCATCGACGGCAAGGAGTGCGTGGTCGTGGGCCGCAGCAACATCGTCGGCAAACCGATGGCGGCGATGCTTCTCGCGGAGAACGGCACGGTGACGGTGTGCCACTCGCACACGAAGGATCTCGCTTCCGTGACGAAGCGCGCGGACATACTCGTGGTTGCGATCGGCAAGCCGAAGTTCATCACCGCGGAGTATGTGAAGGAGGGAGCGACGGTCATCGATGTAGGCATTCATCGCATGGATGACGGTAAGCTGTGCGGCGACGTGGATTTCGAGAGCGTGGAGCCCGTGGCGGGCGCCATCACCCCGGTTCCCGGCGGCGTCGGTCCGATGACGATCGCGATGCTGATGAACAACTGTGTGGAGTCCGTGGAGCTGCAGTGACACTTATTTTACGCGGGCGACGCGTTATGCATCGGTGCGCCGCGTAAGCTTATTTCCGGAAAGGCTATATGAAGATCTATCTGATATCCCTGGGATGTGACAAAAACCTCGTGGACAGCGAGGTCATGCTGGGACTTCTGCAGGAAGCCGGGCACTCGATCGCCGACGACCTCGACGAGGCGGACGCGGCGATCGTCAACACGTGCTGTTTCATCGGCGACGCGAAGGAGGAGAGCATCAACACGATCCTCGAACTTGCGGAGCGAAGGACGGACGGAAGACTCCGCCGCCTTGTGATCGCCGGCTGTCTCGCGGAGAGATACGCTCCCGAGGTCCGTGAGCAGATCCCCGAGGTCGACGCCATCGTGGGCACGTCGTCCTACGAGGACATCGTCGCGGCGGTATCCGGGGAGGGCGCGTATGAGTCGCGCCGGCCGCTCACGTATCTGCCGCAGCCGAAGACCCCGAGGGCGGTCACGGCGGGCAACTATGTATCGTATTTGAAGATCGCGGAAGGCTGCGACAAATGCTGCACCTACTGCATCATACCGAAGATCCGCGGACCGTACCGCTCGTTCCCGATGGAACGGCTGACGGAGGAGGCGGAGCGCCTGGCGGCCGCGGGGACGCGGGAGCTGATCCTCGTGGCGCAGGAGACGACCGTGTACGGTGTCGATCTGTACGGCGAGAAGAAGCTTGCGGAATTGTTGCATCGCCTGTGCCGCATCGAGGAACTTCTCCGGATCCGCGTGATGTACGCGTACCCCGAGGAGATCGACGAGACGCTGATCGAGGCGATCGCAACGGAGCCGAAGGTGTGCCGCTACCTTGATATGCCGATTCAGCACGCGTCGGACGAGATCCTTCGCCGGATGGGCAGAAGGACGACGCGCGAGGACATCGAGGCGACGGTCGCGAAGCTTCGCAGACGCATTCCCGGCATCGTGCTCCGCACGACGCTGATCACGGGCTTCCCCGGGGAGACTGAGGAGCAGTTTGAGGAGCTTGCGGAGTTCGTGGAAAAGATGCGCTTCGAGCGCCTCGGATGTTTCCCATACTCGAAGGAGGAGGGAACGGAGGCCGCACGGATGAAAGGGCAGGTGCCCAAGCGTGTGCGCGAGCGCAGGAAAAATGCGATCATGAAGCTGCAGCGCGGCATTTGCAGCGCATACAGCGAGAGCCTGGTCGGGCAGACGCTGCCGGTGCTCGTGGACGGTTTTCTTCCGGAGGAAGAGGTGTTCACGGGGCGCACGCAGGGGGATGCTCCGACAATCGACGGGGCCGTATTTTTCGAAGGACCGCAATCGCTGATGTCCGGCGACGTTGTTAACGTGCGGATCACATCGGCTTGTGAATATGATCTTACCGGTGAGGTGATAAACGAATGATAAAGATGAATCTTCCCAACAGGCTCACGATGTTCCGGGTGCTGCTGATCCCGGTGTTCGTCGTGCTGCTGATGCTGGAGAACTATCTTCCCTACTACAATTTCATCGCCCTGGCGGTTTTCGCCGCGGCGAGTTTTACAGACTTCCTGGACGGACACATCGCGCGCAAGTACAACCTTGTGACGACGTTCGGCAAATTCATGGATCCTCTCGCGGACAAGATCCTGGTCAGCACGGCGCTGATCCTGCTGATCGAGTTTGACAAGATCCCCGCGGTGGTGGTGGCGATCATCCTCGCCCGCGAGTTTATCATCAGCGGTTTCCGTCTGATTGCGTGCGACAAGGGCATCGTGCTTGCTGCCGGCTATCTCGGCAAGATCAAGACCTTCATCCAGATGCTGATGTGCTGCTTCATGCTCTTCACGGCGGATCCGACGTACAACCTGAACTACCTGTTCTTCCGCATCGTCGACGCGCTCGGCAAGATCGCCATGTGGCTCGCCCTTGTGATGACCATCGTCTCGCTCGTGGACTACATCTGGAGGAACATCGATGTCCTGAAGGACGACAAGGATAAGAAAGGCGCAAAATGAAGCATGTGATCGTGGTCGGCGGCGGCGCAGCCGGCATGATGGCGGCGATCGGCGCTGCGGGAGCGGGGGCGCGAGTCACCCTCCTGGAGAAAAACGAAAAACTGGGCAAGAAAATATACATCACAGGCAAGGGCAGGTGTAACCTGACCAACGCCTGTGATGTTTCGGAATTCACGGAGCATATTGTCTCCAATCCGCGCTTCTTTATGAGTGCTTTGCACGGGCTTAGCAACCTCGACACGATCGCGCTGTTCGAGAGTTTCGGGCTTCCGACGAAGACCGAGCGCGGCAAGCGCGTGTTTCCCGTGTCGGACCGGTCGTCCGACGTGATCCGCGCGCTGGAGCGGGAGTGCAAAAGGCTCGGCGTCTCGGTGCATCTTCACGCGGAGGTCGCGTCGCTTCAGACGGGGGCGATGACGCCGGACAGTGCGGCGGAAGTCACGGCGGAAGTGACGGACAGTGCAAAAATGTGCGCCGCGGAATGTGCGGAGGACAGCGGACGCGACGGGCGGAAGGATAAGAAGAAAAAGAGCAGGGAACACATTTTACGCGTGAACGGGGTCGTTCTGCGCGACGGCACGAAACTTGCGGCGGACGCCGTGATCGTGGCGACGGGCGGACTGTCCTACCCGAGCACGGGCTCCACCGGCGACGGCTATCGCATGGCGAGAGCGTGCGGGCACACGGTGACGAAGCTGTACCCGTCGCTTGTGTCGCTCACGGCGGAGGACGCGTGCTGCGAGAAGCTGGCAGGACTGTCGCTCCGCAATGTCGGGGTGCGGTTCTTCGGGGCGGACGGCAAGCTGCTGACGGAGGACTTCGGGGAGCTGCTGTTCACGCACAAAGGCATCAGCGGACCGACGGTGCTCACGGCAACGGCCGTGGCCGGCGAAGCGCTTGCCGGAGGAACGGCGGAGATCGACCTGAAGACAGGACTTTCGGACGAGCAGCTGGATGCGCGGCTCGTGCGGGAACTCGAGGCGGGACACGCCAAACAGATGGGCAATGTGATCGGAACGCTTGTCCCCGTGGCGCTCGGGGAGGAGATCCTGCGACGAGCGGAGATCTCCGCGGAGTGCAAGGCGGGGAGCGTGACGAAGGAACAGCGCCGTAAACTCGCGGGAGCGCTCAGAAGAATGACGCTTCGGATCACGGGGCTCGGCGGATACAACGAGGCGGTGGTTACCAAGGGAGGGATACAGACCCGGGAGGTGAATCCATCAACGATGGAATCCCGCATCGTGAAGGGACTCTACCTGGCGGGCGAGGTACTTGACCTCGACGCTACCACGGGAGGGTTCAACCTGCAGATTGCGTGGTCGACCGGAATGCTTGCCGGGAAGGCCGCGGCGGAGGACCGGTGACGGTCCGGAACAAAAACACAGGAAGAGAGAGAAGACTATGGGAAGACAGATTGCGATTGACGGACCTGCCGGTGCAGGCAAGAGCACGATAGCGAGAAGCCTCGCAAAGAAACTAGGATACATTTACGTCGACACGGGCGCGATGTACCGCGCGATGGCGCTGTTCCTGCTGCGGAAGGGGATCCGCGCCGACGAGACGGAGAAGATCGAGGCGGCCTGCGGGGAGGCGGACATCACGATCGCTTTCGATGACGGTGAGCAGCAGGTCCTTCTGAACGGCGAGCACGTCAACGGACTCATCCGCACGGAGGAGGTCGGCAATATGGCGAGCGCCTCGTCGGTCAACCCGAAGGTGCGCGAGAAGATGACTGAGCTGCAGCGCAGACTCGGGCAGGAGGCGGACGTTGTGATGGACGGCCGCGACATCGGAACGTTTGTGCTTCCGGGTGCCGATGTGAAGATCTACCTCACGGCGTCCATCGAGGAGCGCGCGAGAAGACGTGCCCTGGAGTATGAGCGCAAGGGACAGCCGGCGGACATCGAGCAGATCGCGAAGGACATCGCGGAGCGCGATTACCGCGATATGCACAGAGAGCACGCTCCGCTTCGGCAGGCGGAGGACGCGGTTTTGGTCGACACCTCGGATATGACGATCGAGGAGGTGGAGGCACGGCTCCTTTCGCTGTGCGGAGAGAAGAGCGGAGGCAAGGGCGATTTTTTCGCATGAGTGCCCCGGGCGGTGAGCCCGCGGACGGGGCAGGGAGGAAGCGGAAGGTCATCGTGGCGAAGACCGCGGGCTTCTGCTTCGGTGTGCAGCGCGCGGTGGACACCGTGTACCGCCTGAGCGAGGGCTGGCACGCGCCGGTTTACACGTACGGGCCGATTATCCACAACGAGGATGTCGTCGCTTCGCTCGCGAAGCGCGGCGTGCGCGTGATCACGGACATCGGCGAGGTCGACGGGATCGCGGAGGGAACGATCGTGATCCGGTCCCACGGGATACCGAGGGAGACCGACGAGCGGCTTCGCGCGGCTGCGGAACGTTCGGGAGGAAAACTCCGTATCGAGGACGCGACATGCCCGTTTGTGAAGAAGATCCACCGCATCGTGAGCGAGCACAGCAAGGCGGGGGAATCGATCGTCATTTGCGGCGATGCAACCCACCCCGAAGTGCAGGGGATCATGGGCTGGTGCGAGGGCGGCGCGACGGTGATCTCGACGCCCGAGGAGGCGTCTGCCGCCGCGGAAAATGCCGCGAAGTCGAAAAACAGACTCTGTATTGTAGCACAGACCACATTTAATCACAGAAAATTCAAAGATTTTGTTGATATTTTCCAAAGAATGGGTTACAATGCAGAGGATAGTGCGGTTAACACTATCTGCAATGCCACAGAGGAGAGACAAACGGAGGCGCGGTCGCTGGCAAGGCAATGTGATGCCATGCTCGTGATCGGAAGCGCAAACAGTTCCAACACCCGAAAGCTGTACGAGATCGCAGCGCAGGAATGCGCGAACACGAGGTATATACAGTCGGCGGCGGATTTGGAGAAGGAACCCTTACCATCTTTTCGTTACGTAGGTATTACTGCAGGGGCGTCCACCCCGAGAAACATTATCGAGGAGGTTCATGCAATCATGGACAATGAGATTTTTGAACAGTTGTTGGAGGAATCCTTCAAAACAATACGAAACGGAGAGGTAGTCGAGGGCACTGTCATTGGTGTTAAGGAAGACGAGATTGCACTGAACATCGGTTACAAGGCAGACGGCATCATCACGAAGTATGAATATTCTTCGCAGCCGGTAGCGGACCTCCGCACCGTAGTGAAGGAAGGCGATGTACTCACCGCGAAGGTGGTGAAGGTTAACGACGGCGAGGGCCAGGTGCTCCTCAGCCGCAAGAAGCTGAACAGCGAGCGCGCGAGCGCCGTGTTGCAGGAAGCATTTGAGCAGGGCACCGTACTCACCGCGAAGGTTACGAACGTGGTGAACGGCGGTCTGAACGTTGTGGTGGATGACTGCCGCGTGTTCATTCCGGCAAGCCTTGTGTCCGATATTTATGAGAAGGATCTGGCGAAGTTCCAGGATCAGGACATCGAGTTCCGTATCACGGAGTACAACCCGAAGAAGAGACGCATCATCGGTAACCGCAGAGACCTGCTTGTCGAGCGCAAGAAGGAGAGAACCGAGGCGCTTCTTTCGAAGCTTCAGGTCGGCGACGTGATCGAGGGTGTTGTCCGCAATGTGACGGATTTCGGCGCATTCATCGACATCGGCGGCGTGGACGGACTTCTTCACGTATCCGAAGTATCCTGGGGTCGCAACGACAATCCCAAGAAGCTTTTCAAGACCGGCGATACCGTGACCGTATTTGTCAAGGCGATCAACGGCGAGAAGATTTCCCTCAGCATGAAGTTCGCGGATCAGAATCCCTGGAAGGATGCCGAGGAGCGCTTCGCACCCGGAACGATCGTTACCGGTCGCGTAGCACGTATGGCTGCCTTCGGCGCGTTTGTTGAGATCGCGCCCGGCGTTGACGCGCTGTTGCACGTATCCCAGATTTCCCGCAAGCGCGTGGAGAAGCCTTCGGATGTTCTTACGGTCGGCCAGGAGATCGAGGCCAAGATCGTGGAGTTCAATCCCGAGGATAAGAAGATCAGCCTGAGCATGAAGGTGCTTGAGGCGAACGAGCCTGAGCTTGAGGATGAGGCTGCAGAGGTTGTTGCGGAGGCTGTTGAGGCAGTTGCCGAGGAGACCGTTGCAGAGGAGCCGAAGGCGGATACGGAAGCATAATTTTTCTAAGAAGACATGTGGGAACAGGAGCACATTGGGGTATCCCCATTGTGCTCTTTTCACTTTACGGGAGCGGCGATGCCGCGGGGAGGTTCGAATGGAACAGAGAGTGCGTGTGGCGCTGGATGCGATGGGCGGGGACAACGCGCCTTCCGAGATCATCAAGGGGGCGACGGAGGCGGTCAATGCCCACCCCGAACTTGCGGTAACGCTGGTCGGACGCGAGGAAGTGATCCGCGGGGAGCTCGCAAAATACACGTATCCCGAGGAGCAGATCACCATCGTCAACGCGACGGAGGAGATCACCTGTGACGAAGCGCCTGTGGAGGCTGTGCGCAAGAAGCGCGATTCCTCCATCACGGTCGCGATGAACCTGGTCCGCCACGGCGACTGCGACGCGTTCGTGTCGGCGGGAAGCACCGGAGCCGTGCTGGTCGGCGGAACGATCCTCGTAGGACGCATCCGCGGTGTGGAGCGCACGCCTCTGGCACCGTTGATCCCCACGGAAACCGGCGTGTCGCTGCTGATCGACTGCGGCGCCAATGTGGATGCCCGCTCGTCACAGCTTGTGCAGTTCGCGGTGATGGGATCGATCTATATGAAGCATGTGGTCGGTATTGAGAATCCCCGCGTGGGAATTGTCAATATCGGCGTTGAGGAGGAGAAGGGCAACGCGCTCGTGAAGGAGACGTACCCGCTTCTCAAGGCGAGGGACGATATCAATTTTGTCGGCAGCGTGGAGGCGCGCGACATTCCCAAGGGAGTCGCGGACGTCATCGTGTGCGAGGCTTTCGTCGGCAACGTGATCCTCAAGCTCTACGAGGGACTTGCGGGGACGCTTCTCTCGAAGATCAAGGAGGGTCTGATGTCCACTGCGAGGAGCAAAGTCGGTGCCGCGCTTGCGAAGCCGGCACTGAAGAAGACACTCAAGGCGTTCGATACGGCGGAGTACGGCGGTGCGCCGATGCTCGGACTGAACGGGCTTGTCGTGAAGACGCACGGCAACTCGACATCGATGGAGATCCGCAACGCGCTCGCACAGTGCATTGCGTTCGTCCGCGAGGATATCAGCGGCAAGATCCGCGACAACCTCGGGACGGCGGCCGCGGGCAACAAGACGGAAACAGGCAACGGGGGTAATTGACAATGTTTGATCAGGTGGTCGGCGTGATCGCCGAAGTGACGCATGTCAGTCGGGATTCCATTACGAAGGACACGCTGTTGATCGAGGATCTCGGCGTGGACTCGCTTGTGATGTACCGGATCCTGCTCGCGCTGGAGGATGTGTTTGACGCGCAGCTTCAGCCGACGACGTCGGATTGGAAGGTCCGCACGGTCGGGGAACTGTGCGACCGCGTGAAGAAGACGCTGGCGTCGTTCTGACGCACGGGCGTGAATGTGTGAAGGGGTGAAGGAGAATTCATGAGTGAATCCGTAAGAGAGCGTTTGCAGCAGACGATCGGGTACCGGTTTCAAAACCCGGAGTATCTGACGCTTGCGCTGACGCACAGTTCCTATGCCAATGAGAACAGCCACGGTCTGAGGACGGTCGAGTGCAACGAGCGCCTGGAATTCCTCGGGGACGCCGTGCTGGAATTAGTGACGAGCGAGTATCTCTACGAGACGAGAAAGGATATGAACGAGGGCAGCATGTCCAAGCTGCGGGCGAGCATCGTGTGCGAGCCGTCCCTCGGGATATGTGCGAGGGACATTCAGCTCGGCGAGTGCCTTCGGCTCGGTCACGGTGAGGATATGACCGGAGGAAGGGAGAGGGATTCCATCCTTTCCGACGCGTTCGAGTCCGTGATCGGGGCCATTTTCCTCGACGGCGGGCTTGAGCCGGCGCGGGAGTTCGTGAACCGGTTCGTGCTGGCCAACCTCAAGGAGAGCCAGCTGTTCAAGGACGCGAAGACGAGGCTGCAGGAGCTTTCGCAGCAGATGTTCCGCTGCGAGCCGGTGTACGCGCTCGTGAAGGAGGAAGGGCCCGCGCATCTGAAAATGTTCACGATGTCCTGCAGCGTCGAGCAGTACTGCGAAGTCGCGACGGGGCATTCAAAGAAACAGGCGGAGCAGGAGTGCGCAGGGCAGATGCTGCGCGTGCTGGCGGCGCTTCGAAAGGAACAGTGACAGCATTCCCAAAGGAGAGAGAGCATGTATCTGAAAAGCATAGAAGTGCATGGTTTTAAGGCATTTGCCAACAAGATCCGCTTTGAGTTCGACGGCGGGATCACGGGCATTGTCGGACCGAACGGAAGCGGAAAGAGCAATGTCGCGGACGCGGTGCGCTGGGTGCTCGGCGAGCAGAGCGCGAAGCAGCTGCGAGGCAGCAGCATGCAGGACGTCATTTTCTCCGGCACGGAGACGCGCAAGCCGATGAGCTTCGCGTACGTTTCGCTCACTCTCGACAACAGCGATCACCAGCTGCCGATCTCCTACGACGAGGTGACGGTGGCGAGACGCGTGTACCGCTCCGGCGAGAGCGAGTACCTCATCAACGGGTCGGAATGCCGCCTGAGGGACGTGCAGGAACTCTTCTTCGACACCGGTATCGGCAAGGAGGGCTACTCGATCATCGGACAGGGCCAGATCGACAAGGTCCTGAGCGGTAAGCCGGAGGAGCGCCGTGAGATCTTCGACGAGGCGGCCGGCATCACGAGAGTCAAGAAGCGCAAGCTGCAGACGGAGAAAAACCTCGCGGAGGAGCGTCAGAATCTCGCCCGCGTCAACGATATCATCGCCGAGATCGAGGGCCGGCTGGAGCCGCTCGCGAAACAGGACGAGAAGGCAAGAGAATACCTGAAACTGCGTGAGGAGCTGCGTGACCGCGAGGTCAATCAGTTCCTGATGGAGTACGAGAAAAATGAGGTCCTCAAGAAGGAAAATGACGAGCACCTGAACAGTGTGACCGAGGACCTGGCCCGCACGACCGCGGACTACGAGAACGCCAAGGACGAGTACGACCGGCTCCTGAACGAGCTCGAGCAGCATCGGGAGGTGCTGTCGCAGGCCAAGGAGACCAACGCACAGCGCAAGGTCGAGGCGGAGAAGGGAAGCGGTGAGCGCAACGTGCTGACGGAGCAGGTTGCCGCGCTCGCCAAGCAGGTCGAGAATACCGAGGAGCGGATTGCTTATCTGCACGGACAGATTGAGGAGCGCGCAGAGGAGCAGAAGCGCTACCGCGCAAAGCAGGAGGAGTATGCGAAGCAGCTGGCCGAGCTCGCCGATGCGAAGGAGGCAGCCGAGGCGAAACTCGGTGAGATGAAGGCGGAGATCGACGACCGCATCGTGCGCGAGCAGGAGCTCCGCGCGTTGCAGATCGCCAACCTGCAGAACAACACGGAACTGAAGACGGAGCTGGAGCGCAACAACACGCTCCTTGAGCAATACAATATCAGCAGGGCCGAGACCAACGCAAAGTTACTCCGGTTCAAGGCCGAGGCCGATGAGGCCAACCGGAAGATCGAGGAGGCGTCGCGCGAGTTGCAGACGATCGCGGAGACGGTCGACCGGATGAAGAAGGAGTCGGATTCCCGCGACGAGCGCATCCGCTCCCTGAGCGAGTCCATCGCGGACGCGAACGCGAGACTCGAGGATGTGCGCAAGAAAGCGACGCTTGCGGAGACGAGGTTTGAGACACTCCGGAATCTCGCGGAGCGGTACGAGGGCTATGCAGGCACCGTTCGCAAGGTGATGGAGCTGAAGGATTCGAGAAAAGGCATACACGGTGTCGTGGCAGATATCATCCAGACGGAGGAGCGCTACGAGACGGCGATCGAGACCGCGCTCGGCGGCAATATCCAGAACATCGTCGTGGACAATACCGACACGGCGAAATCGCTGATCGAACAATTGAAGCGCGAACGTCTCGGCCGTGCGACCTTCCTTCCGCTGCGTGAGATCCGCGCGAAGAAAGATGAGTTCGAGGACGATGTGTTCAAGGAGACGGGCGTTCTCGGGATCGCCTCGGAGCTGGTGAGCACGGAGGAGCAGTACAAGGAGGCAGCCGCGTATCTTCTCGGCAGGTTCCTTGTCGTCGACACGATCGATCACGCGATCGCTCTGGAGAAGAAGTATCGCCAGAAGCTGCGTGTCGTGACGCTCGAGGGTGAGTTGTTCGCACCCGGCGGCGCTGTGTCCGGCGGTGCGTTCCGCAATTCCGGCAACCTTCTCGGACGCCGGCGTGAGGCCGAGGAGTCGGAGAAAGAATTTTACGAGCGCAGGAAGGAAGCCGACGCCTGCGAGAGAACGGTCACGAGATACCGCAAGGAGCGCGAGGCGCTCCGCAATGAGCAGGAGATCGCGCGCGGCGCGCTGCAGGAGAAGATCGTGGCGCACAACACCGCGGAGATGAATCTGCAGCATGTGCGCGAGCAGAACGGCGGACTTCTGGACACCCGCGACCAGCTCAAGAAGGAGGTTGCGAACGCGGAGGCACAGATGGAGACCATCCGCGAGAACAACCGTAAACTGCAGGAACAGATCGAGATCAATGAGCAGCAGAGCGAGAAGGACCGCGAGACTGCAGACCGTCTGCACGCCGAGATGGAGGAGATCCGCGGGCGTCAGGACGAGGCGAGCGCGGAGGCGGTGCGCACGCTGACGGAGTACAACGGACTTCTTCAGAGCGTGGAGTACCAGCGCGACACGGGCGAGCGGATCGAGCGTGAGAGCGCGCAGCTCGCGAAGGAGCTGAAGGAAGCGGAGCAAAACAACGCCGAGGCCAAGCGCGAGATCGGTGAGCGCGAGGCATCGATCCGTGAGATTGAGGAGCGGCAGTGCGAGCTGCAGCGTGACATCCAGAACACGGAGACGCAGATCGCGGAACTCACGGCGCTTGCGGAGGATATCACGAAGCAGAACCGCGACTTCTTCGAGCGGAGAGAGAGCCTGTCCCGCCAGATGTCCTCGCTCGACAAGGAGCAGTACCGTCTGCAGAACCAGAAGGAAAAAATGGAGGACCAGCTCGACTCTCTTACGCGCTATATGTGGGATGAGTACGGTCTGACTTACACGCAGGCATGCGAGCATCGCAGCGAGGAGTACGACAACGCGACGCTCAACCGCAAGGCGGTTTACGAATTGAAGAACAAGATCCGCGGACTCGGCAATGTCAATGTCGACGCGATCGAGGAATACCGTGACGCCAAGGAGCGCTACGAGTTCCTGACCGGCCAGCGGAAGGATATCATCGACGCCGAGACGACGCTGTCGGGCATCATCTCCGCATTGGACGAGGAGATGCGCAAGCAGTTCACGGAGACGTTCGAGCAGTTGAAGACGCGCTTCGACCGCGTGTTCCGTGAGCTGTTCGGAGGCGGCAAGACGACGCTTTCGCTCAGTGAGGGCGAGGATGTGCTTGAGGCCGGTGTGCTGATCAACGTGCAGCCGCCGGGCAAGAAACTGCAGAATATGATGCAGCTTTCCGGCGGTGAGAAAGCGCTCACGGCAATCGCGCTTCTCTTCGCGATCCTGGATCTGAAGCCGTCGCCGTTCTGCCTTCTCGACGAGATCGAGGCGGCGCTCGACGACTCCAACGTCGGCCGTTTTGCGCAGTATCTGCGCAAGCTTTCCGGTGAGACGCAGTTCATCGTGATCACGCACCGACGCGGTACGATGGCCGCCGCAGAGGCTCTGTACGGCATCACGATGCAGGAGAAGGGTATCTCGACGCTTGTCTCGGTCAACCTGATCGAGAGCGAGCTGGATCAGTGAGACCGGAGCGACCGTTACGCTCGCAAAAAGATAACGGATTAAGTGGTTCGGAGGAACGAGGATGTTTTTTTGGAGAAAGAAAAAGAAACCGGAGGAGGAACTTCCGGAGGAATTGCAGGATGCGGAGGTAGGATCCGGGGACGCCGTATCGGAGGCGTATGACGAGGAAACGGCCGGTGACGCGGTGAGCGCGTTCGAAGGCTTCAAGAGCGAAGCGTCGGCGGAGGCGACTCCGGACGAAAGCGCAGACGCGGAAGCTGCATATGACGCGGAAGCCGCGGACAACGCGGACAACGCGGAGGACGCATATGACGCGGGAGGCGATGACGATGCGGAAGTCGCGGATGATGCGGACAATGCGCAGGACGAGGAGGAGCCGGTCAAGAAGAAAGGCTTCTTCAAGCGACTCTTCGCGGGGATGAGCAAGACGAGAAGCAGCCTTGCGGACGGTCTCCGCTCGCTCTTCGGAGGCAGCAGGATCGACGATGATTTCTACGAGGAGCTCGAGGAGATCCTGATCATGGCCGATCTCGGTGTCACCACGACGGAGGGGATCCTCGAGGGACTCCGCGCGAAGGTGAAGGAACAGCATATCAAGGAGCCTGCGGAATGCCGGCAGCTGTTGATGGATACGATCCGTGAGCAGATGGCAGTTCCGGAGGACGCATACGAATTCGAGAACAAGCCTTCGGTGATCCTGATGGTCGGTGTGAACGGCGTTGGTAAGACGACGACAGCCGGCAAGATCGCGGGATCGCTCAAGGCGGACGGCAAGAGAGTGCTCCTGGCGGCCGCGGACACGTTCCGCGCGGCGGCGACAGAGCAGCTTGTGGAGTGGTCGCACCGCGCCGGCTGCGAGATCATCGCGGCGAAGGAGGGCGCTGACCCCGCGGCAGTTGTATTTGACGCAGTGACGGCGGCCAAGGCGCGCAAGGCGGACGTGCTGATCTGCGACACGGCGGGCCGGCTTCACAACAAGAAGAACCTGATGGACGAGCTCGGCAAGATCAACCGCGTGATCGACCGCGAGTACCCCGACGCGCACCGCGAGACCTTCGTCGTGCTGGACGGCACGACCGGACAGAACGCGCTTGTGCAGGCGAGGGAGTTCAACGAGATCGCAGACATCACCGGGATCGTCATCACAAAACTCGACGGTACGGCCAAGGGCGGTATCGCGATCGCAATCCAGAAGGAACTGGGTATCCCGGTCAAATACATCGGTGTCGGCGAGAAGATCGACGACATGCAGAAATTCGATCCGGACGCGTTTGTCGAGGCGCTGTTCGAGCCGGTCGGAGAAGAATGATTTCATCGCAGCCGCGGAGGGAATTCGCGGCTGTGTTTTTTTATGCGAAAAAACAGCGGGATTTTTGGCAATATGCCGATATTTTCCAATGTTTGCGATAGTTTTTTCAATTCCGAAAGAACAGATTATTGACTTGTAATCCGATAGTTGCTACACTGAATTTATCCCGTAATTTCGGTTGCGGAAGAGGAGATCGAAGAACGACAGTTTAGCGAGAAAAAACCGACCAGGAGGTATACATCATGGCATTTTGCGTAAAATGTGGCAAGTTGTTGGCGGATGACGCGGCTTTTTGTACGGCTTGCGGAACCCCTGTAAATCCTGTTCCCGCGGCGAATCCGTATGCGGCTCCGGCGAATCCCGTTCCGGCACAGCCTGCGGCGGATCCTGCGCCGGTAAATCCCGTTCCGGTAAATCCCGTTCCGATGCAGCCTGCTGCGGTTGATCCCGCGCCGGTTGGGGCGGTTGCGGAGGCGGTGACGACACCGGTGACGCCCGCGGCACCGATGCCGGAAAGCGCACCCGTGTATGAAGCGCCGGTGATGCCGGACAGCGCACCCATGTATGCAACTCCGGCGATGCCGGACAGCACACCCGTGTACGCAGCGCCGGTAATTCCTGACAGTGCTCCGGTGTATGCTGCGCCGGCTCCGGACAGTGCACCTGTGTATGCCGCACCGACGATGCCGACTCAGAACTATGCGCCGGTGTATCCCAATCCCGTAAACCCGGCTCCGATGGGGACACCCCAGGGAGCCCTGCCGATTATGAGCGCGCCGAACATTGTGCCGGCGGGCGAGCGGAAGAAGAGCAAGGCGCCGATCATCACACTCATCGCGGTTCTCGGACTTGCGGTGCTCGGGATCGTGCTGTTCTTCGTGTTCCGCAAGAGCGAGACGGAGAAGATCGCCGAAGCGTTCCAGAACACTCTGTTCGCGGAGAGCTTCACTGTCGACGGTCGTCTCAGATACCGCAGGGACGACATCAAATTCAGCGGCGAGATCATCGGCAGCAAGAAGTACAAACAGTTTTATTTTGTGATGAAGGACGGCGAATACACGGACTGCTTCTCGTATGTCAACGAGCGTGTCCTTGAGAAATACAGTTACGAAGACTATTACTACGGCGATGAGATCCGCTTCCGTGAAGATAACATCAACGAGGATGATATCGAGATTCTGGATATGATCTGCATGCGTGACTGGCGAGGTTTCCTGGACAAGTTCGATGAGGAGGAAGACCTCGACAAATACTGCAAGAACCTTGATGAAGCCCCGGAGATCCTGTACAGGCTCCTCGAGGATTGCGTGAAGAACAAGGACGATGCAGGGTTCCTCAAGGATGCGTCGAAGAAGGGCAACGAGTACACCTTCGTGATCAATGTCGTCAAACTTGTCCGCGCGTTGAAGAAGGATTACGGCCTGAAGGTCGACTCCGATCTTTACGACGATATTATGGATGAGCTGGACAGATATGAGATCGGGGACGCCGAAGTGACTTTTGAGATCGAGGACAAGTATGTCACGAGGATTTCGGTGGAGTTTGAGTACGACGGAAACACGATGGAAGGTTACGTGGAGTTCTCCGGTTTCAACGAGCTTGACGGAAAGAAGAGCCGCGCCGCGAAGTTGGAGCGCGATGCCGACGAATATTTTGAAGATCGCCGCAGATATGACTGGTGATCCGGAAACAGTATTGATAGGAGGGGATGGAGATGATTTACTGTAAGAAGTGCGGGAAAATGCTCGCGGATGACGCGAGATTCTGCGACGTCTGCGGGACGATGACGGACGCAGCGGCACCGGCTCCGGCCGCGCCTGTGGCACCTGTGCCGGTTGCATCGGTGGAACCGGCCCCGGCAGCACCTGCGGCGCCTGCACCGGTAGCGGCGGAACCCGCTGCTCCGGCAGCGATGTACGCGGCTCCCGCTGAACCCGCGGCAGCACCTGCGGCGCCGGTAACCGAGACGAAGAGCGGCAAGAGCAAGCTTCCGCTGATCATCATCGGTGTTGTATTGGCGCTTGCAGTCATCGGAACCGTGCTTTATTTTGTGCTGCGCAAGGGCAACGAGGAGGAGAAGAGTAAGGAAGGCGAGAAGCTGAAGACGGCGATCCAGAAGACTCTGAAGACAGAGAGTCTGCTCTGCGAGGGAACGGTAACCGTAGGAAAGACAGTGTACAAGGTCAGCGGAGAGTTTGTCGGCAGCAAGGATACGCATACGCTCTATCTGGAAAGCGACACAGAGACGACGTTCGGCGATAACATTCAGGCGTATGCTTTCATCGGAGACAAGCTGTTGCTCAAGAGGTCGTATTCTCTCATCGACACGCTGCATTATTACGAGTACGACATTCCCGAGGATGCGCGCGATGCCGTCAACAAGCTTTGTGAGAGGAATCTCCTCGAGGCGGCGAAAGCCTCGTTCATGGTCGACGGTGTCAAGGTGTCGGCCGACAGCGAGCTGAAGAACTACTGTGAAAACTATGAGGAACTTCCGAACGCTCTCCTCAAGGCTTTGGAGGACAGCGTCAATAGCGGAAGCGATCTGTCGTTTGTGAAGAAACTCAGCAAGGAAGATAACGGTTATACGATCGTGATCGATCCCGCGAAGCTTCTCAAGGCGCTTGACAACGACTACGGCGTCAAGCTTAACAAGAATTTATACGACGAGCTGGCGGAAGCGGTGGAGAAGAACGAGATCAGCGAGGTGAAGTTGGATTTCGTGCTCGACGGCGAATTTGTCACCGGCATCTCGGCGAAGGCCGAGGACGGGGAAGTATCACTGAAGGCCGACTTTAAGTTCACGGACATCACCGGCATCGAGGCCGGCAAGACTGCCGCGGACAAACTTGCCAAAGAGGTGAAGGAATACGAGGAAGAGCAGCAGAGACTGATTGACGAGCGCAAGAAGCAGTACGGTTACGACGGGGAGATCCCGGATGAGCTGACGATGTGGTGCATTTCCACGAAGAGTGATTCTACGCGTCAGGCCTACGAGATGGCGATCCGCGATATGCAGTTGAAATATCCGGATGTGGAACTGAAATGGGAAGCCGTTGAAAACCAGTCGTACAGGATCAAACTGCGCTCCGCAATGTACGGCGGAGAACTGCCGGACATCCTCTTCACATGGGCGCGCAACAGCACGCTGAAGGAGTTTGCGGAGATGGGCAAGCTGTACTGCCTGGATGACGCGTACGAACAATATGCGAAGGGCTCTCTCCAGGAGAAAATGTGCAGAAACGCCACCGTGAACGGCCGGAAGTACGCCATTCCGACGGCGATGAATGTGGTAACCCTCTTTGCCAATATGGACATCCTCAAGCAGGTGGGCTATACCGCAGTGCCGAACACGTACGATGAGCTGATGAAATGTTGTGACGTGCTGGTCGCAGCGGGCTATGTACCGTTCGGGCTTTCCATCAAGGAAGACTGGTGCATTTCGGAGTATCTGGAGCCCATCATGAAGAGCGTCTGCGGCGCCGAGAAACTGGATGCGATCTTCCACGGAAACGCAGACTGGTACGACGGTGAGATCGCGGGTGCGGTCGACATTTTCCGCGAGATGGTCTCGAAGGGCTATTTTGATACGAAGGCCTGGAACAACAATAACGACCAGGTGAGATACGAGTTCACGGAAGGTCGGTACGCGTTCTACATGAACGGAAGCTGGAACTGCCCGAATTTCTCGGAGGTGGGTTACGATATTGTTACGGCGGAATTCCCGGTCATCAACTCCGATAAGGCAAGGGAAGGACAGATGATCGGCGGACCTTTGGATTCGCTTGCCGTATCCGCATCGTCCAAATATGCGGGCTTTGCGGCGAAGTATGCGTTCGAACTGGCACAGCTGGTCACGAAGTACGAATACCTCACGGGATGCGGTTTCCCGTCGTGGTCGATCGACTACGACGACTCGAACCTCAATCCTCTGTCGCGCAATATGGCGCGTAAAATCCTGGACAGCGATTATCTCGTTATGTACGGCGACACGATGCTCGAGGAAGAGGATGTCGAGGCATATTACAGCGCATATGACAATCTGAAATACAACCTTGATTTTTATGACGGAAAGGAGTTTGTAACACAGCTCAACCGTTCGGAATTTGCCGACGAACCGCTTGAGGTCTACCGTGTGGGCGAAAAACAGGGCGACTACGGGAAGAGAGATCTCAAGGGACTGGAGGTCGTCATATCCGACTGGTGGACGCATTCCGACTATGATACGCCGATCAGCTACCAGGACGAGCTGTTCTGGGAATGGCAGCACGCTCAGGAGAAGAAGTACAATTACAGGATCGTGCGCCATGGGTCCGGATATCCGGATCCGGATATGAGCAGCGGCTACAATTGGGGCAATCAGGCGGAGGTGAATCTCCTTGCGATCGTGAACAATATGCCGCTCGGCAGCATTCTTGCGTTCGATTACCGTTTCATCGGCGCGCTGATGGCCACTGAGGAGATGCTTTTCTGCAATGTTGCCGATCTTGATGAGTTTGATTTCAGCGACAAAAAGTGGAATCAGACGACGCTCGACCTCATGACCATCAAGCAAGGTGTCTACGGGTGGAGCATCGGAATGGAGCCGTCGACGGGCATCTTCTTCAACAGGCAGTTGATGGATGCAACTCTCGGCGCAGGCGCTTCCGACAAGCCTTACGATCTTCAGGCAAGCGGAAAATGGACCTGGGACGAGTTCAAGTCGCTCGCCAAGTCCCTCTGCAAGAAGGACGCGAACGGCAAGCAGATCCAGTACGGCGTGGCAGGACAGCAGTCGGTATTCTTCGAGATGGCATGGCTTTCCAACGGGCACGAGCTGATCTCAAAAGATGACGCGACAGGCAGGTTCATCAACAATGCGACGAGCAAGGAGATCTTGTCGGATGCGGAATGGGCGTTCTCCTTCTACGAAGAAGGGATCACGCGCAGACAGACCAAGAAGGAGAAGGAAGACGGCGTCTGGAACTATTTTGACAATATGTATGCGAAGAAGGAAGCGGTCATGCTCATTTACGATGAGTATAAGGCTTCGGAGCTTCTGAAACTCGATTTTGACTCCGGGTTCGTATGCTTCCCGAAGGGACCCAACGCGAGCGATTACGTGAGCGTTTCCAGGGATATCATCTATGTGATCCCGAACTGCTATGAAACGTGGTCGATTCGTGCGGACATCGCATTCGCGTACAACATTTTTACGGATCCAGTGCCGAATGTCACTTCGGATGATCCGGGTGCATGGAAACTGCAGTACGAATCACTGTTCAGAGACAGCCGCGCGGTCAATGAAACGCTCGATCTCATGCTCAACAGGAACAGGGTGGTGGCGGAGAGGAGTTATGTCGTCGACGGGCTCTGGGACAACAATACCGGCGTCGTTCAGAGTGCTCTCCTCTACAAGTTCGATGAAGAAGGGGTCACCCCGGGTAAGCTGCTTGGTTCGGTAAGCCCGGAGATTCAGCAGTATATCGACGAATTCGCTGCGAAGCGATTGAAATAAGCTTGCCTCAACACAGAGAAAACAGAGGGGTTGTTCCGTCGGGACAACCCCTTGTCCGAACAAAGAAAACCGGTCAAGGAGGACACAAACATGAGCTACTGTAAAAAGTGCGGGAAAATGCTGCCGGACGACGCGCGGTTCTGCGACGCCTGCGGCACATTGACGGAAACCGCAGCCGCTGCGGAAGTGCAGCCCCAGGTTGTACCTGCGGAAGGCGTTCCGGCGGGCGCGGAGGTTCCGCCCGTGCAGGAGAAGAGTAAGATAAAGCTGCCGTTCATCATTGCGGGCATCGTGGTCGTTCTCGCGATCCTCGGAACGGTGCTTTATTTTGCGCTGCGGAAGGATAACGAAGAGGACGAGAAGAGCGACGGAGAGCGGCTCAAGGCGGCGATCCACAGTACGCTGACGGCGAAGAGCTTCTCGTGCGAGGGTTCGGCGACGATCGGGGCGGAAGGCGTGAAGTTCTCGGGTGAGATCATCGGAAACACGGACAAGAGATCCCTGTTTTTCTCCATCACAAATTCCGACAACTACACCGACAGTTACGCAGTCTTCGACGAAAAGATCTACGTGATGTCCGGTAACAGTCGCGGAGATGTATTGTATACCGATCTCGATATCGATCAGACATCGAAAGACGTCCTCGAAAAAATATTCGAAAGAGATCTCGTCGGCGCGGTGAAAGCGTCGCCGGAACTTGAGAAAGAAATCAAAGAATACTGTAAAAACTACGACGAGATCCCGACGATCCTGTACAAGGTTCTGAAGGAGTGCATCGATTCCGGCGACGATCTGGATTTTGTGAAGTCGGTCAAGGCGAAGGAAGAAAACTTTACGGTCGAACTCGATTCGCAGAAGCTCGCCAAGGCGCTCAAGAACGATTACGGGGTTGATGTCGACAGCGAGATTTACAACGATGCGATGGATGAACTTCACACATACAGTATCGGGCAGGCGACGCTGAAGTTTACGCTTGACGACGGCTATGTCACCAAGATCACCGCGGAGGTTGAGGTGGGACGCACAACGGCGGAAGCCGTGGTCCGTTTTAGCAGCATCAATGCGGTCTCCGCTGAGGACAGTGAGGCGGCTAAACTAAAGAAAGAGGCTGAGGAGCACAGGCATTCCGGTGAGTCCAAGGACGAGAAGATCAACCTGACTATGTGGTGCGTCGCAACGGATTACGACAGCAACCGTTGGGCATATGAGCAGGCGGTTGCCGATATGTTGGAGAAATATCCGAATGTCAAGTTCGTATGGGAAGCCTTTGACAGTCAGGTTTATGATCTGAGGCTGAAGGCTGCGTCTGAGGGCAACCAGCTGCCGGATATTTTCTACACCAAGGTGAAGGAGGATGTGCTTCCCGAGCTCGTAAGGGACGGCAAACTCTACTGTCTGGATGACGCATACACCAAATATGCGGCGAACAGCCTTCCGGAGAAGATGTGTCGAAATGTCACTTTCGACGGCAAGAAGTACGGAGTTCCGACCGCGATGTACACGGCGAACTTATTTGCAAATATGGATATCCTCCGCAAGGTCGGTTATGTCGAGATCCCGTCGACATACGCGGAACTGATCGATTGCTGCAACAAGCTGGTGGCGGCCGGCTACACGCCGTTCGGTGTGGCGGCCAATGAGATGTGGTGCCTGTCGGAAGTCGTAGAACCGATCATGCTGAAGGTCTGCGGAGCGGAGACGCTGGACGCGATCTTCCGCGGAAATGCCGACTGGTACAACGGGGACGTTGCGGGCGCGATTGACATTTTCCGCGATATGTACGGAAAGTATTTCAGCAGTGATTCGCAGTACGTAAACAATGACACGATCCGGGGCGATTTTTTGCTGGGTCGCTACGCGTTTTACATGAACGGATCGTGGAATGCGGCTGATTTTTCAAAGAATGAGTACAATATCCGTGCGGGCGAGTTCCCGGTCATCAATGTGGAGAAGGGACGACTCGGCCAGCTGATCGGCGGAGTGTCGGGCGCGCTGTCGGTGTCGGCATCCTCGGAAAATGCCGAGTTTGCCGCAAAATTTGCTTTCGAACTCGGGCAGCTGCTCTCGAAGTATCAGTATCTCAGCAACTGCGGTTCGCCGGCGTGGAAGATCGACTATGATGATTCCGCAGTCGACCCGATATCGCGCGAAATAGCGAAGATGGTTGCGGAAAGCGATTCCATGGTGCTGTTCGGCGACACGATCATGAGCCAGAGTGACCTTGAGAAGTATTACGGAACACTGTCAATCCTTCACAACAATGTAAGTGGTTTTGACGGTGAGCAGTTCGTGAAGAGGCTTGACAGGGCGGAGTTCTCCAACGGCAGCCTGGATATATACGGCAAGCAGGGCGGAAACTACGGGCAGAGGGATCTCCGCGGAATGGAGATTGTCATCTCCGACTGGTGGTCGTATACCGATTTCGACACACCGAAGAACGAAGCTGAGGAACGGTTCTGGCAATGGCATCATTCGATGGAAGAGAAGTACAACTACCACATCGTACGGCATGGAAGCGGCAGATCCTCCATGCAGTTGTATGATGATTACATAGATTCTTCGATGTCCAGCGGTTACGGCTGGGGGGATCAGGCGGAGCAAAATCTTCTGGCGATCACCGACGGAAGGCCGCTCGGCAATATCGTCACGTTCGACTACCGGTTTATCGGAGCCCTGATGGATTCGGAGAAAATGCTTTTCTGTGACCTCTCCAAGGTTTCGGAGTTTAATTTTGACGACAAGAAGTGGAACCAGTCGGTGCGCGAGCTTATGACAATACAGGGGCACATCTACGGCTGGAGCGTCGGCAACGAGCCGAGGACGGGAATCTTCTTCAACAAGGATCTGATGGATGCGACGCTCGGCGACGGTGCTTCCTCTAAGCCTTATGACCTTCAGGCGAGCGGAATGTGGACCTGGGATGAGTTCAAGGATCTCGCAAAAGCCCTCTGCAGGGATGACGCGAGCGGAAGGCGGATCCAGTACGGATTTACCGCGCAGCAGTCGGTATTCTTCGAGATGGCCTGGGTGTCCAACGGCCATGCGATCGTCTCGAGAAACAACGAGACAGGCCGTTACATAAACAACGCGACCAGCAAAGAGATCGTGGCTGACATGGAGTGGGCATACTCTTTCTACGACGAGGGTATCATGCGCCGTCAGAACGACGCGGAGGCATCCAGGGGAGAGTGGAATTATTTCGAGTATATGTTCCAGAGACAGGAGGCGGTCATGATCGCATACGATGAGTACAAGGTCTCGGAGTTTGCCGCTGTATACAACGGGGAACGTGTCTACGATTTTGACTTCGGTTTCGTGTGCTTCCCGAAGGGCCCCGAAGCATCTGAGTACATATCGATAGTGCGCGAGAACATCATGGTGATCCCCGTGAGCGATCAGAACAAAGAGAGACTCGCGGATATCGCTTTCGCGTACAACATCTTCACGGATCCGGTCCCGTATGGTGACGATCCCGGATGGCCCGGTACAAACGATGAGTACTACCGCTACTGTTTCCGCGATTCGAGAGCCGTGAACGAGACCCTCGACATCCTGCTCAACGGGCGGAAAGTGATCGACCTGGGGTATATCGTACCCGGGCTCTGGGACAACAACACAGGCGTCGTCCAGGCGCAGCTGCTGTACCGTATTGACAGTGCGGAGAAACGGCCGGGGCAGACGCTCGGTGAGGTCAGTCCGAAAATTCAGCAGTGCCTTGACGATTTCACGGCAAAAAGATTGAAGTAAGCATATGAAACAAACGAGGGGCTGTCCCGCAAGGCAGCCTCTCATTTTTTTGATCCCGATCGGCAGAAGTACCAAAAAACGGACTACGGTTTTGTCATAATGACACCGGACGGGGGGAATACGCCCGGTCCGGATGCCCGTAGAGCGGAAAATGAAGCCGTTTCTTTGGATACTCTGCGAATGGATTTTGCCGCATTTTTCGGTTAACATAACAGCGGACCGAAGAAACACACTTTTTTGCTTTTTTTCGCTTTTATGGGTTGACAACAACGGAAAAAAAGTATAGTATACAAACAGAACATATGTTCGGAAAGGCGGTTAGCGGGATGGCAACGGAAGATAAGATGCGTGCATTGGAGGCAGCGATCTCCAAGTTGGAGAAGAGTTACGGCAAGGGAGCGATCATGAAGCTCGGAGAGCCCAGCGCGGCGATGAGTATCGAGGCGGTACCCACGGGTTCGCTGAGTCTGGATATCGCGCTCGGGATCGGAGGTTTTCCCAAGGGCCGTGTGATCGAGATCTACGGACCGGAGTCCAGCGGTAAGACGACGGTTGCGCTGCACGCGGTGGCCGAAGTGCAGAAGAGAGGCGGTATCGCCGGTTTCATTGACGCGGAGCATGCGCTCGACCCGACTTACGCGGCGGCGATCGGTGTCGATGTGGACAACCTTTACATCTCGCAGCCGGACGACGGCGAGCAGGCACTGGAGATCACGGAGACGCTTGTTCGTTCCGGAGCCGTGGACATTGTGATCGTGGACTCCGTTGCGGCGCTTGTTCCGAAGGCTGAGATCGAGGGTGAGATGGGCGATTCCCATGTGGGTCTTCAGGCAAGACTGATGTCCCAGGCCCTTCGCAAGCTGACCTCTGTGATCAGCAAGACGAATTGTATTGTGATCTTTATCAACCAGCTTCGTGAGAAGGTCGGTGTTATGTTCGGCAATCCCGAGACGACGACCGGCGGTCGCGCGCTGAAGTTTTATTCCTCCGTACGTCTGGATGTGCGTCGTATCGAGACGATCAAGTCCGGCGGAGAGGCGATCGGGAACCGTACCCGCGTGAAGGTGGTCAAGAACAAGGTTTCACCGCCGTTCAAGGAGGCGGAGTTTGATATTATGTTCGGCGAAGGCATCTCCAAGGAGGGCGATATCCTTGACCTGGCTTGCTCCTGCGATGTTGTCGCGAAGAGCGGCGCGTGGTTCGCATACCTCGGGGAGAAGATCGGCCAGGGACGTGAGAACGCGAAGCTGTACCTCCGTGAGCATCCCGATGTAATGCAGGAGATCGAGACGAAGGTTCGCGACAAGTATCTCGCGAAGACGAAGGCGGAAGATCCGGAGGAGTGACCGGACGTTTCGCGGCGTTGTCTCCACGGAAGCAGCCTTGATTGAGAGGAAAGGAAACCGCTATGCTGATCACGGATCTGAAGCCGAAAGGAAAGCGGCAGTCCGTCGTGTGGATCGACGGGGAGCCGGCCGGATTTCTGGACAACCGCGACATCTCGGCATACCGGTTGGAAGCCGGCGAGGACATCTCTGCTGAGATTTGGCAGAAGATCGTTGCGGAGACCATTCTTCCCAGAGGCAAGCGCAAGGCGCTGGAGCTTCTTCAGCTGCAGGACCGGACGACCAAAGAACTGCATGACAAACTGATCGGCGGCGATTACACGGAGGATCAGACCCGGGAGATCATCGCCTATGTGGCGTCGTTCCGCTATATCGATGAGCACCGGTACGCGTATCATTACATCTACGCTCATGCGAAGTCGAAGAGCTTCCGGGAGATGCAGCAGGTGCTGCTCTCGCGGGGCGTCGATCCGGACACGATCGAAGCTGCATATGCACAGTTCGTGAAAGAGTGCAGTGGCGTCGCCGGAGCAGGGAAAGACGGTAAGACGGGCGTTTCAACGGATGTGAACTCCGCGCGGCAGTCCACGCGGCAGACAGGGTATGAAGATACCGATGTCGGATCCGCGGAGGAGGCGGCTGTGAGACGGTTTGTATCCCGCAGGGTCCGGGGCGCCTCGATGACTTCGGACGAGCGGAGGAAGGTCTATGCGGGGCTTATGCGCAAGGGATTTTCCTATGACGCGGTTCGCAGGGTTTTGGCGGAGTATTCCACAGAGGAAACCGGCGGGGAAGACGGTGCGGGATCCGGCGAAGAGGACGGCACGGAGTACGGTCGTGAAGACGGCGTCTGAAGCCGACTGACAGCGTTTTTTACAGTATTATTTGAGATATCGTATATCATTATGTCCGTTTCGACGAAAAGGTCGGAACGGGCATTTTTTGTGTTGCTTTTTGCAGGGGTTTTCGCTATAATGCTATTCGGTGCAATTTGGTTTATTGCCATACCAAAGATATCTGTGTTCCTGTCCGAAAGAGCGGTCTGACTCGTTGTTTTCAGGCATTTTCCGACGGACGCCGGCACACAGTTATAATTATATCAACGGAGGGCTGAACATGAGTAGTACAGCGAAATTGTCCGCTCGGGAACGCGTTGCGACCCTGCTGGACAACAACAGTTTTGTTGAGATCGGTGCCCTTGTTACGAAGCGCAGCACGGATTTCAATATGCAGCAGGCAGATGCTCCGGGCGACGGCGTCATCACCGGCTACGGCGTGATCGATGACCGTCTTGTGTATGTTTACAGCCAGGATGCCGCTGTTTTGAGCGGAACCCTCGGCGAGATGCACGCGAAGAAGATTGCCAACCTGTATCGCCTTGCGATGAAGACGGGAGCTCCGGTGATCGGCCTTGTCGATTGCGCGGGTATGCGTCTTCAGGAAGCTTCCGATGCGCTGACCGGTTTCGGTCGTCTCTACAAGGCGCAGACGATGGCATCCGGTTTGGTTCCGCAGATCACGGCCGTGTTCGGCAACTGCGGCGGCGGACTTGCGGTTCTCGCAGCGATGAGCGATTTTACGGTGATGGAGAAGAACGACGCGAAGTTGTTCGTCAACGCTCCGAATACGATCGCAGGCAACAATGAAGGTAAGTGCGATACGGCTTCCGCAGCGTATATGGCGGAGTCCGGTATGGTGGATGCGGTCGGTGAGTCCGAGGAGGATGTTCTCGCGAAGGTTCGCGAGCTGATCGCGGTATTGCCCTCCAACAATGAGGATGACGCGCTTGAGGAGTGCACGGATGACCTCAACCGCGCGATGAATGATTTTGCCGGCGAGTGCGCGGATCCCGCAGTTGCTCTCCGCGATCTGTCCGACAACGGACTTTTCGTTGAGATCAAGGCGGCTTACGCTCCCGAGATGGTGACCGGTTTCGTACGTCTGAACGGTGCTACGATCGGTGTGGTTGCCAACCGCACGGCGAAGTTCGGTGAGGACGGCAAGAAGGAGACCTCCTTTGAGGCGGTTCTCTCGACGAAGGGATGCTACAAGGCGGAGAGCTTCGTGAAGTTCTGCGACGCTTTCGGCATTCCGGTTCTGACTTTTACGAATGTGACCGGCTACGCGAACAGCGCTTCCGAGACGAAGGGCATCGCAATCGCAGCCGGAAAGCTTGCTTACGCTTTCGCCAACGCGACCGTTCCGAAGGTGAACGTGATCGTCGGCAAGGCATACGGCAGCGCTTACATCACGATGAACTCGAAGTCCCTCGGCGCGGATCTGGAATTTGCAGTTGAAGGTTCCGAGATCGGCACGATGGATGCAACGCTCGCGGCACAGATCGTATACGCCGATGAGCTTGCCGCTGCTTCCGACAAGGATGCGGCGCTGAAGGAGAAGGCGGCAGAGTACCGCTCGAACTATAACAGCTGCGAGAACGCGGCTAAGCGCGGTTACGTTGACGCCATCATCGCGGCAGACGAGATGCGCGCACAGATCGTGTACGCGTTCGAGATGCTCTGCACCAAGAAGGAACTTCGTCCGGCGAAGAAGCACGGCACGATATAAGCGAAGGAGGACTCTATGAAGGGATTACTATTCGCGGTTTCGTCCGATGTGCTGGTCAGAGCGCTGGAGAACACGGTTATGGGAATCAGCATTGTGTTCTGTATGCTCCTTCTCATTTCCTTCATCATCAGCCTTCTGAAACTGGTCAACAAAGTGGATCAGAAGAAGCCGGAAGTCAAGGCTCCGGAAGCACCCGCTGTTGCCCAGGCTGACGAGGAGACGGACGACACGGAACTTGTGGCGGTCATCACCGCGGCAATTTATGCGTACGAGCAGGCGATGGGCAACGATGTGCCGGCCGACGGGCTGGTGGTTCGCTCCATTCGCAAGGTCAATAAATCAAAATGGCAGAATGCCTGAATCAGGAGGACATTATGAAAAACTATACAATCACGGTTAACGGCAATGTTTACGAAGTAAGCGTGGAAGAGAGCGGCGCAGAGGGCGCACCGGTTGCTGCAGCAGCACCGAAGGCGGCTCCGAAGGCGGCTCCCAAGAAGGCAGCTCCTGCTGGTGCGGCAGGCAGCGTTACGGTTGCGGCTCCTATGATCGGCAAGATCCTTAAGGTTGTTGCCAATGTCGGTGCGGCTGTCAAGAAGGGCGATGTCCTCGTGGTTCTTGAGGCTATGAAGATGGAAAATGATATCGTTGCTCCTCAGGACGGTACCGTAGCGAGCATCAATGTTACCGTCGGACAGAGCGTTGAACCCGGTGAAGTGCTTGCAACAATGAACTGATAAAACGCGGAACGGCGTTTTGAGAATTCTGTTGTGTTACAACTATTATCGGGAGGATAACCTATATGCAGTATATACTGGATACATTGGGAAACCTGGCGAAGTCCACGGCGTTTGCTTCCCTCACATGGGGCAATCTGCTGATGATCTGCGTCGCCTTGTTTTTCATGTATTTGGCAATTGCCAAAGATTATGAACCTCTGCTTCTGGTTCCGATCTCCTTCGGTATGCTCCTCGTGAACATGTACCCGTCGATCATGGCTGAGCCTGTCGACCATGTGTACACATTTTACGACTCGAACAACGAGAAGGTCGTTTGCATCAAGAACGAAGAGGTTGAGTTTTTCAAGGTCGATGAGGATAACCTGGTCAAGTATGTGTTCGATGTGAACGCGTACAATGAGGACGCGAATACCTCGGAAGGGTATCAGCGTATCCTCGGTTTCAAATCGGCGGAGGAAATCTACAAGTACTATGATGCCTCGAACAAGTCGGAGGATGAACTGCGGCTGGGAACGGTCTGTGTCATCTATATGACCAAAGAGGGCAAAGAGGTTTTGTTCTATCAGGTTGAACAGGGTGTCGCCGGCAAGTATGAGTGCCCGGGCAGCACCAGGATGGAAGATACCAAGCAGGCCGGCGGTCTGTTGTACTACTTCTTCCAGCTGGATGAGTGGGCTGTCCTGCCTTGCCTGATCTTCATGGGCGTCGGCGCGATGACCGACTTCGGTCCTCTGATCGCGAATCCGAAGAGCTTCCTGCTCGGTGCGGCGGCTCAGCTCGGTATCTTCTTCGCGTACCTGTCAGCTATATTCCTCGGTTTCAATGACAAAGCGGCGGCAGCGATCTCCATCATCGGCGGCGCTGACGGCCCGACGTCAATATTCTTAGCGGGTAAGCTCGGCCAGACGGAGTATATGGGTGCGATCGCCGTTGCGGCGTACTCCTATATGTCGCTCGTGCCGATCATCCAGCCCCCGATCATGCGACTTCTCACGACGGAGAAGGAGCGCAAGATCAAGATGGAGCAGCTTCGCCCGGTTTCCAAACTGGAGAAGATCCTCTTCCCGATCGTCGTTACGCTCGTGGTTGTCGCTCTTCTTCCGGATACGGCTCCGTTGGTTGGCTGCCTGATGCTCGGTAACATCTTCCGCGAGTCCGGCGTTGTCCGCCAGCTGCAGGAGACCGCTTCGAACGCGATGATGTACATCGTGGTCATCATCCTCGGTACGTCCGTAGGTGCCACGACGAGTGCGGAGGCTTTCCTGAAGCTCGATACGCTCAAGATCGTTGCACTCGGTCTGATCGCTTTCGCGGTAGGTACCGCGGGCGGTGTGTTGTTCGGCAAGCTTATGTGTAAGGCGACACACGGCAAGATCAATCCGTTGATCGGTTCCGCAGGTGTTTCCGCAGTTCCGATGGCGGCGCGCGTTTCCCAGAAGGTCGGCGCGGAGGAAGATCCTACGAACTTCCTTCTTATGCACGCGATGGGACCGAACGTGGCCGGTGTTATCGGTACCGCAGTTGCTGCCGGTGTGTTTATGGCAGTGTTCGGAGTTTGATGAACGGCGTCGCTGTTTCTCATAAGGAACAGCGGGTGACTGCTTGACGGCGGTGCTTAACTGCCTCGGAAGGTGAGAGTGCTCATCGCTTCGACAGGACCGCACCGGGTATATTATTCACGCATCCGCGCGGCGGGTGCGGAAATGGAGGAATCATTCTATGGCTGAACAGGTGAAGAAGCCGGTTAAGATTACAGAGACCATTCTGCGCGACGCGCATCAGTCTCTGATTGCAACAAGAATGCCTACGGAACTGATGCTCCCGATCGTGGAGAAGATGGACCAGGTAGGCTACCATTCCGTGGAGTGCTGGGGCGGCGCTACATTTGACTCCTGCCTCCGCTTCCTGAAGGAAGATCCGTGGGATCGTCTCCGCAAGCTTCGCGCAGGTTTCAAGAAGTCGAAACTGCAGATGCTCTTCCGCGGACAGAACATTCTCGGTTACAACCACTACGCTGACGACGTAGTTGAGTATTTTGTACAGAAGTCGATCGCCAACGGTATCGACATCATCCGTATCTTCGACTGCCTCAACGATCTCCGCAACCTCGAGACCGCTGTGAAGGCGACGAAGAAGGAGGGCGGTCACGCACAGATCGCTCTGTCCTACACCCTCGGCGACGCTTACACGCTTGAGTACTGGGAGAAGACCGCAAAGCAGATTGAGGAGATGGGAGCGGATTCCATCTGTATCAAGGATATGGCGGGCCTTCTTGTTCCGTACAAGGCAACGGAGCTCGTTACCGCTCTCAAGAACGGTAGCTCGCTTCCGATCCAGCTGCATACGCACTACACCTCCGGTGTGGCTTCCATGACGTACCTCAAGGCGGTTGAGGCAGGCTGCGACATCATCGACTGCGCAATGTCTCCTCTTGCTCTGGGTACCAGTCAGCCGGCGACCGAGGTTATGGTTGAGACGTTCCGCGGAACGCCTTACGATTCCGGCCTTGATCAGAACCTGCTTGCGGAGATTGCGGAGTACTTCCGTCCTTACCGTGAGGAGTGCCTCAAGAGCGGCCTCCTGAACCCGAAGGTGCTCGGCGTCAACATTAAGACGCTGATGTATCAGGTTCCCGGTGGTATGCTTTCGAACCTCGTGTCCCAGCTTAAGGAAGCCGGTGCCGAGGACAAGTTCGAGGCAGTGCTCGAGGAAGTTCCGAGAGTTCGTAAAGACTTCGGTGAGCCGCCGTTGGTTACGCCTTCGTCCCAGATCGTCGGTACGCAGGCTGTTCTCAACGTGCTTCAGGGCGAGCGTTACAAGATGGTTACGAAGGAGTCGAAGAAGATCCTCTCCGGCGAGTTCGGCCAGACCATCAAGCCGTTCAATCCCGAGGTTCAGAAGAAGTGCATCGGCGATGTGAAACCGATCACCTGCCGCCCGGCAGACCTGATCGAGCCGCAGCTTCCGAAGTTCAAGGAAGAGTGCAAGCAGTGGGTTCAGCAGGAGGAGGACGTTCTGTCCTACGCACTGTTCCCGCAGGTTGCGACCGAGTTCTTCAAGTATCGTCAGGCACAGCAGACCGGTGTCGATGTCGCGAAGGCAGACGCCGCTACGAAGTCCTATCCGGTATAATACGATCGCTATTCAAAACCGCCCGGCAGAATCATGTCGGGCGGTTTTTGCAAAAAAAAAAATTAAGATTTTCCGGCGAAAGTTGTCATATAGGGTAGAGACAGGATAACACGGGGGAATGTTCATGGAAGATGATCAGATCGTCGAACTGTTCTTTCAACGGGAACAGCAGGGGATTGCGGAGACGCAACGGAAGTACGGAAACTATCTGCAGGCCATAGCGTATCGGATCCTCGGCAGTCGTGAGGACGCCGAGGAGTGTGTCAACGATACGTTTCATCTGGTGTGGAACCGAATCCCGCCGGAGCGCCCGACGGTGCTTCGGATGTTCCTCGCAAAATTCGCCCGCAACTGCGCGATCAACCGATACAAGGCGGCGCACGCAGCCAAGCGGGGCGGCGGTGAGACGGCTCTGGCGATCGAGGAGCTCGGTGAGTGTATCGCCGGTGGCTCCGATCCCGAGCGCTCGGCGATGTCCGAGGAGCTCTCGGCGGCGATCCGCAGGTTTGTGCGGGAACTTCCCCAGCGTGAGGGCGACATTTTCCTCAGACGCTACTTCTTTACGGAAAATGTGAAGGAGATCGCGGAGCGATACGGCATTTCACAAAACAATGTGAGTGTTACCCTGAATCATACGAGAAAGAAACTGCGGGAGTACCTTCTTAGGGAACAGCTTATGTAGGGGAGGAATACCCGGAAGGAGAAAGGAGTTATGTATGAAAGCGGAAGACCTGTATGACGGCATCGGAACGATGGATGAGGATCTGCTGGAGCGGAGTGAACGGAATGCGGAGAAGAAAAAGAAGGTGAGGAGGATCAGACCGCGTATGGCCGCGCTGATCGCGGCGGCCGCCTTACTGCTTGTGGGAGGCATCGCACTGATGACGTACGGCGTTCTGCACAACCGGTCGAACGATCCGGCGGATGAGGAGAACGGAAAAAAGCAGGGGCAGTTTCTGCTGGCGGGGGCCGTGCTGCCGAAACTCGGCAAGGAACCGCGGATGGAGAACTACCCGGACACCGAGAAAGGTATGCTGCAGTTCCGGGAAGCGCATAAGCAGTGGAAAGAGGAGAAAGAGGCGCTGATGACAGCCATCGAGGAGTATGGGGAGGACAAGGCTTACGGGGCCGTGGAGCAGTTCACCCTGCGGAGCCTAAAGACCATGCTCTCCGGTCGAAACGGAGAGAACAGTGCGTACTCGCCGATCAACATTTACCTTCTGCTGGGAATGCTTGCGGAGTCGACGGACGGCGCATCGAGGGAACAGATCCTTTCGCTGGCCGGCGCGGAGAGTATCGAGGATATCCGGGCGAGATCGAAGGCACTGTGGAATGCCCTGTATTTCAATTCCGACGATGAAAAACTTGTTCTCGGAGCCTCCGTATGGCTCGATGCGAAAGCGAAAAATGTGTACAACGAGGAGACGCTTGCAAGGCTGGCATCCGATTACTATGCATCATCCTTCGCCGGGGAGATGGGCAGCGCGGAATACAACAAGGAGTTCCGCGGATGGTTCAACAAGATGACCGACGGGATGCTCAAGGACCGGGTGGAGGAACTGGAACTGAATGATGATACGATCATTGCGCTTGCAACGACGATCTGTTTCATCAATCAGTGGGCGAATCCTTTCGATGAGAGTGATACGACAGAGGAAGTGTTCCACGCGGCAACGGGAGATGTGAAGGCCGAGTTCATGCATGAGACTGCGGTCGGGCTTTACTGCCGGGGGGAGCGATTTACCGCGGTATACAAGTACCTGAGAAATTCCCGTATGTGGATGATCCTTCCGGATGAGGGAGTCAGCGTCGATGAGATACTGGACGATCCCGAGCTGGAAAAACTGCTGGATTACCGTAAGGATAATATGACAGAGGCGATGATCCATCTCGGGGTGCCGAAGTTTGATGTTGTCGGTGACACGGATCTGCTGGAGACGCTTCCGAAACTCGGAGTGACCGACATCTTCAACTTGAATGCCGATTTTTCGCCGCTCCTCAACGGAAGCGGGAGCTTTGTCTCCGAGGCCAAGCATTCGGCGAGGGTGCAGATTGACGAGAAGGGAGTCAAGGCGGCGGCTTTCGCAGAGGTACAGCTGTCGAGAGGCATCGTCCCGACACCTGACGGGGAGCTGTACATCACGCTCGACCGGCCATTCCTTTTCCTGGTGACCGGGCTTGGGGAAACACCGCTTTTCGCGGGAGTCGTGGAGAAACCGTGACAAAGTCATAAGGCAAAGTAAGGCGGGCTGCGGAGAGATTCCGCGGCCCGCTTTCTCGTGCCGGCGAGCCAGCCCGCGACGGGAGGCACGAGCAATTGTCTTTACGCAACACGGAAAATGTTGTAAAATACTGCTGTATATCCGCAAACCGAGCGGATTCTCGGCTTCTGAGAGAAGAGATTCCGCTGGGGTCTGTTCTTCCTCATGGCGATGCTCCCGCTTCTGATCATGTTTATGTTTGAATGGGGCTGGGGCGCCGTCATTGTGACGTTGGTGATCCTGGCGATACCGGTGGTCATCAGCTCGCTTGAGTGGGTCATTAAATCGGAAGACTGAGATAACCGAAAGACGGGAATAAATCGGACAATGGAATAACCCGGAAAACTTGAAACAATAAAGGCAGCGAGGCGAACTATGGCTATCTATCTCGACAATGCAGCTTCTATGAAGACGCGCGCGGAGGCGCTTGCGGCGGCGATGCCCTATCTGGCGGAGGAGTACGGAAATCCGTCCTCGCTTCACTCGCCGGGACTTACGGCGAAGAAGGCGATCCAGAAGGCGAGGGAGGACCTGGCGACATGTCTGTGGTGCAAACCGAGTGAGATCGTGTTCACCTCGGGCGGAACGGAGAGCGACAACCTGGCGATCAAGGGCTATTTCGAGGCCAACTGCGAGAGAGGAAAGCATATTATCACGACGAACATCGAGCATCACGCGGTCAGCGGGAGCATCGGGTGGCTTCGCGGTTTCGGTGCGGACGTGACCGTGTTGCCGGTGGACGGCGACGGGCTTGTCACGGCGGCGCAGGTTGAGGCGGCGATACGGCCGGACACGATACTGATCGCGATCCAGTTCGCGAACAATGAGATCGGGACCGTGCAGCCGATCACGGAGATCGCGGCGGTCGCAAAGAAGCACGATATCGCGCTGTTCACCGACGCGGTACAGGCCGTGGGGCACATTCCTTTCGCCCTCGGAAGCGCCGAGGGTGCGGGCAAACTGCCGCAGGGTGACACACCTTACAACTATCTTGGGATCACAATGCTTTCCGGCTCCGCGCACAAGTTCGGCGGGCCGAAAGGAACGGGCTTTCTCTTTGTGCGCGAGGGGACGAAGCTCGCGCCGCAGCTGCACGGCGGACCGCAGGAAATGCGCCTGCGCGCTGGAACGGAGCACGTTGCGGGCATCGTCGGAATGGCGGCTGCGCTCGTGGTATCCTGCAGGGAGCTGCGGGAGAGCTCGCGGCGTGTGAGAGCGCTTCGCAACGCGATGATCGACCGCATATTATCGGAGATCCCCGACTCGCGCGTAAACGGAAGCAGGGAGAACCGTCTTCCCGGCAATGTGAGCGTATCCTTTGCGGGGGTGGAGGCGGCTTCGGTGCTCGTGATGATGGATATGGCGGGGATCGCCTGCTCGGGAGGCTCCGCCTGCACATCCGCATCGGGCACGGTATCCCACGTGATCGAGGCGCTGCGGATCCCGGCGGAGTATGAGAACGGAACCGTCCGTTTCACGATCTCACCGGCGACGACGAAGGCGGAGATTGACGCCGCCGTGACGGCGCTCGCGGGGATCATCGTGAAGCTTCGGGCCGGACGAAAGTGAAACATCGCACAGAGAGGGAAAATGTATGACGAGTGCGGAAATCTATCTGCAACCGGACAAGACCGCGAAGCCGGAGCTTATGCGGAGCAATCCGTGGCTTGCGCTGCTGACGGAGACCGAGCACGTCTATGTCAACGCGGAGCGGATCGAGAGCGTCGGAACGATCTCCGGTCGGGAGACGCTTGACTATGTGATGAGAAGCCTTGATATCCTGAGGGAGATCGAGGAGTCGGGGCGGCTTGACGATGATCGAAACGGCGAGATGCGCCGTATTCTCGAGACCGTGCTGCAGTGGTCGGAGACCGCCAAGGGCGGGAACCGCGCACAGCGGACGGAGTGGACGGAGAAGGGGTATTCCCTCGACATCCACAACGAGGGTTCCGCGATGATCTACCGGGAGTATGCGGAGCGCGGTGAGGTCGCTTACGACGAGCGCATTTTCGGCCTGATCCGCACGCACGGCCTCATCGGACAGAGCATCCGCGGGGAGATCCCGGTAAGCCACAACGCGTCCCTGTACGTGATGGCGGGAAGGGACAGCCTCGACTGGTATCAGCTGTTGTACACGCTCAACGAGTGCATCATCCGCGCGGCGGGCGAGGAGATCTGGTACAGCGTTCGGTACGATGTTGCGACGCTTGTGCGGCGAATCCTCGACGGCGACTGGTCGGAGTTTTCAACGCAGTACCGCCTCGAGCGGCTGTGCCCCTCGGAGTACGATATCTACGAGGAGGACGCCGCATTTTTCGAGCGGGAGGTGTTACCGCACTTTGAACTGTGGTATTTCACGTCGGCGCTTTGTGCGTTCGAGATCGGACAGATCCGCACGATCCTCAGGGCGGTGCTTTCCAACGTAGGCAACGGCGTGAAGAGGGTGCGGCGTCTCAACTTCAAGCCGCTCGCGGACTCGCTGTGGTACGATTACCGGGGCAGGAAACGGATCAACATATACAAGAAGCGCATCATCGAAAAATATCTGCGCGATGCGTCCGTGCAGAACGTGAACCTTGTTGTCACAACGGAGAACGGGACCGCCTATGTGGATTTCGCATTTTCCGCGGTGTGCGAAAAACTGATCGATTTCTGCGTCGAGGCGGAGCGGTGCGGACTGCTGACGTTTGAGAAGAGCATCATCGTGCTGTACGATATGTTCGGCTTCCGAAGGGACGCGTTCGACCGGCTCAACAACGAAAACAAGTATCTCGCGACGATGAACCGCGCGGCAAACAGCACGAAGGAGAGCATCATCTCGTACGTGACGGGACAGACGGTCGTCGATGTCGGCTCGGGCGGCGGGATCCTTCTGGACAGACTGGAGCAGAAATACCCGGACAAGCGCGTCATCGGCACGGACATCTCGGCTAATGTGATCGAGGTGCTGAACCGCAAGAAGGCGAAGGAAGGGCACCGTTGGGAGGTGCGGGTCCACAATTTTGTCGACGGTTGCTTCGGGGAGCCCGTGGACAGCATCATCTTCTCGTCGATCCTGCACGAGATCTTCTCCTACACGGAGGGGGAGAACGGGAGATTTGACCTTGCGAGCGTGCGGCTGGCGCTTCGCAACGCGTACGACAGCCTGCGGCCGGGCGGAAGGATCATCATCCGCGACGGGATCAGGACGGACAGTAAGGAGCTGCGGACTGTCAGGTTCGCGGATGCGTCGGGGATGGATTTTCTGCGGAACTACCGGAACGATTTCAAGGGGCTTACGGACATCCCGGAGGAGAAGAAGATCACGGCACTGGATGAGGATAAGCTCGAGGTGACCGGCGATATCAACTTCATCCGCGAGTTTATGTACACCTACACGTGGGGCAGCGACAGCTATGCGCACGAGGTGCAGGAGCAGTTCGGATACTGGACGCTTACGGAGTTTAAGAGCTTCTTCGGGGAACTCGGGGCGGAGCTTCTGGTCGCGGAGGAGTTCCTGGAACCGGGCTACCCGGACCATCTCGGCAAACTACTGACGCTCACCGATGCGTCGGGCACGGAGGTTGAGTATCCGCCGTCCAACTGCATCATCGTGGCGGAGAAACCGAAGAAATGAACGTAAAAAAGCGGCAGGCGAGGGATTATTTCCCGCCTGCCGCTTTGATTATTTAGGGATTACTCTGACGTCCGTTCAGAATTTGTATAACCCGGGCGTTCTTCCGGCAAATACTGCGTACTCCTTGAAGCCAATCCCGCGGAGCATCTCTTCCGTGCGGTCGAAATTCGCGGCGACGTGCTCCGGGTAGTGCGCGTCGGAGCCGACGGTGATCAGGCGTCCGCCGAGCTCGTAGTACCGCGCGGCGATCGCCTCGGAAGGGTTGGTCTCCGGGTAGTTCCGGCGCAGGGCGCCGGTGTTGATCTCCAACCCGATATCACGGCGGATGAGCGTGCGCAGGATCGCGTCGGTCACCTCCGCAAGCTTCGTTTTTTGCACGCGGCGGTTTTTCGGGACATATCGCAGGATGTAATCCAGATGGCCGCACACCTGGAAGCCGTCGTAATTCTCCAGGTTCCACAGCTCGGCCTCGAGGTAGCGCAGCACGCCCTCGGTGCCGGTGCGCGTCTGCCAGTATTCGGGATAGTACGGGTCGGTGTGGCACAGGCAGTGCGTCGAACCGATCACATAGTCGAAGGGAAAGTTGCGAAGCAGCTCATCGTAGTACTGCCGCACCTCATCCCGGACATCCTCCTCGTCGCGGAGGCCGATCTCGACGCCGATCCGCAGGTCGATGCGGTCGCGCCACGCCTCGCGCAGTTTTGCAAGCTTCGCAAAATACTTCTTCGCATCGAAGAGGAAACTCGTCGGATCCATCGGGAACAGCCAGTCCATATGGTCGGTGATGCAGTACATCGAAAGACCGCGTGCGACGGCGCTTTGAAGCATCGCCTCCGGCTCGCCGTGCCCGTCCGTGGAAAATGTGGTGTGCGTGTGTGTGTCGGCAAGTATCATAGTCGGAAAATCCTTTCAGCCGCGGGTACTTCAAGGCAAAACCCGCGGCGGTGTCACTCCTTCACCAGAAGCTCCGCGTGCTCCGCGGGCTCGGCGACGAGAGAGTAGTTCGTATAGTACACGACAAACCCGGGCTTGGCGCCGGCGGGCTTCTTCACGTGCTTCTTCTGGATGTAATCGATCTCCACCTTGTGCCCGTCCCGGTTCTTCGAGTAGAAAGCGGCGATGGAGCCGGCGATCTCGAACACCGCATCCGGCACATCGGCGCCGCCGGAGTGCAGGATCACGTGGGAGCCGGGCACACCCTTCGCGTGGAACCACCAGTCGCTGTTGGCGGCGAAACGGTGCGTGAGCTCCTCGTTCTGGTAGTTGTTCCGCCCGACGTAGATGTCAAACCCTTCCGCGGTGCGGTAGTGGTAGGGGCGGCTCGTCATTTTCCGCGAAGCGCGCTTGTCGGAGGAACCGCGGTGGAACTTGAGGTAACCGCAGTCCGTCAGCTCCTTGCGGATGTCCGCGAGGTCAGCCTCGTCGGCAGCGAACTCGAGAGATTCGCGCACGGACTCGAGGTGCGCGAGCTCGTCACGGCTCTCGGCGATGTGCGAAGCGAGCGCCTCGCCGGTCCTCTTCAGCTTGCTGTAGCGCTCGTAATAGCGCTTGGCATTGTCCATGATCGAGAGCGTCGGATCGAGCGCGATCGTGATCTCGGAATTGTCGTAGTAATTTGTGCAGGTGAAGGACTCCGAGCCGGACACGGCGCTGTAGCCGTAGGTGGTGAGGAGCTCGCCGCATATGCGGAAGCGGTCCTTCTTCTCGGTGTCGGCGAACTGTTTCTCCTGCAGGTCGAGCTTCTTCGCGACGCGCTCCACGGCGGTCTGCACCGTGCGCCGCAGCTCCGCGGATTTCTGGCGGATGCGCGTCGTGGCCTCCTTTGTCTCGTAGTAGTAGAGCAGGAGCGCGCTCATCGAATCGAACGTTCTCGCCTCGTACTTCGGAAAATCGGTGTACACCGTCAGGGGAACCGCCGCAAACTCCGCGGGGATGCCGTCGGAGAGCACGCACATCGGTGCGAAGTCGCCGTTCGCGACGGCGGTATGAAGCCACGTGAGGGCATCCGCAAGGCGCGTGAAAGCTGCTTCGTCGCACTCCGCGACATCGCCTGCGGTGTCAAGCACCGCGCGGTGCGCAAGCTCGTTGGCGATCACGGGGCTGATGCCGGTGATCGTCGTGTAGATCGCTCTGCGAAGATCGCCCGTGCAACTGCGCACGGCGTCGATCAGCGCCGGAACCGGGTCGGAGAGAAGCGACAGCTTGTCGGCGGTCTTCGGGATGAAGTACGTGCGCCCGGGAAGTACCTCACGGACGGAGCTTACCATCGCGGAGACGCGCTTGATGCTGTCGATGATCGTTTCGTTCTCATCGCAGAATATGATGTTCGAATGCTTGCCCATCAGCTCGATGATGAGCCATTTGACGCGCGTGTCACCCATCTCGTCGAGGTGCTCGATCCGGATGCGGATGATGCGCTCGAGGTCGGGCTGCTCCACGGAGAGGATCCGCGCGCTGTTCAGGTGCTTTCGCAAAAGCATACAGAAGTTCGGCGCTGTGAGCGGAGAGGGGCGGTTGTCGGTGATCAGGCACGCGAGCGGCAGAGATGCGCTCGCGGAGAGATGCAGACGGTACGTGTCGTAGTTTTTTATCGCGAGAAGAAGCTCGTCGGGCTCGGGCTGCGAGATCTTGGTGATCCGCCCGCCGACCAGCGTCTGTTGCCATTCGTGCACGAGGCAGGAAACGGTGATTCCGTCGAGAGCCATATGGGTAAGGTGTCCTTCCTGAATTTTGGTTAACGAAGCCGGTGAACCGGCGGTGCGTCCGCGTGTCGGTGCGGCGCGGTCAAAAACACTTTCTGTAGGGTCTTCCCCCGAAGTATACCACAATTTGTTTGACATTGCCACGGGAAAAACATATAATGAAAATGATTGAATTTATGGAAAACGGCGCTGTCGGGCACGTACAAAACGGGCTGTCGGCGGGGGGAGCGCCGAAGGAGAACGGAAGGCAATGATCAACAAATTAGAACGCAAATTCGGACGCTACGCGATCAGGGGACTGATGAAGTATGTGATGCTTCTGTACGGACTCGGTCTCATTATGTTCTTCGTGAGTCCGGAATTTTACTATAACTGGCTCGCGCTCGATGTCGAGAAGACGTTTGCGCATCTGCAGCTGTGGAGACTGATAACTTTCCTGATCCAGCCGATCGAGCAGAACAACCTCATTTTCGTGCTGATCGCGATGTATCTGTACTATTTCATCGGCAATATGCTGGAGTTGAAGTGGGGAAGCTTCCGGTTCAACCTGTTTTATTTTGCGGGAGTGCTCTTCAACATCGTCTCGTGCGTGCTGATCTATCTCTTCACGCTGATCGTGCTCGGGCACGGCGAGTCGGTCATGGTCAGCCTGGACTACATCAACTTCGCAATGTTCCTTGCCTTCGCGGTGGAGTTCGGCGAGGTGCAGTTCCTGCTGTTCTTCGTGATACCGGTCAAGGTCAAATACATCGCCTTCTTCTCCGTGGCAATGTACGGATATGAGTTTGTCAGCATTCTGGTGAAGACCAACTGGCAGACATTCCTGCTTTATCTCGTTCCGTTCATCATCGGGATCCTGCATTTTCTGATCTACTGGATCGCGACGAGAAAATCCCGCAACGCGCGGCGGCGGACACTCAACGATCTGCGCAGGCAGTATGCTTTCGCGCAGGGCGTCCGGACCGGCGAGCGCGAGGGAAGCGTGGTCAACAACGCGGGCGGACACAAGGTCATCACGAGACATCGCTGTGCGGTGTGCGGGCGTACGGAGCTGGACGACGATATGCTCGAGTTCCGTTTCTGCTCCAAGTGCGAAGGCAACTACGAGTATTGTATGGACCATCTTTACACGCACACGCACGTGGTGCGCGAGAAGGCCGGGGCGGGCGTTCAGATCGACGCCTCGGAGCTGAATTCTTCCGAGAAGGACGAGTGAGTTATGAGTGTGAAAAGCATTGAGCGGCGGCTGTGCAGCTCATTTTACGATATGGCCTGGCTGAACCTTTCGGCGGGCATTGAGAACCTGCCGGAGCGCGCGAAGGAGGACGGAGACGGATTCGGTCTCCTCACGGAGGTGTACCGGAAGCTTCTCCTGACAAACGGACAGCTTCTCACGGACGCGCTTAAGGGCGGCGATGAGAAGGAGATCGCGGAGTGCACGACGATCCTGCTCTCGCTCCGGGAGACCCTTTCGGACCTCGCTGAAGAACTGACCGTGTACCGCGCGGAGGGACGGCTTCTCCGCAATGTGCTGCTTCGCAGGGAGGCCTCGGAGCAGTCGCAGGCGGCGGTCAACACGGACGACGAGGTGTGCGAGCTTTTGGGGAAAATGTTCCAGAGCGACGACCCGATGATCACGAACCTGCGGATCCGCTCGATGGTGGCCGCATTTCCCGCGAGAATGACGCGGAACAGATTTTACGACAGGATTGCCGGATATCTCTCCCTGTATAACGGGCAGGAGGACGGCGAGGGCCTTGACGCGTTTTGCTACCGGCTCCGCGGTGCTGCGGCGATCCGTAACGGCGGTGAGAGCGGCGAAGGGACGGACAGTGTGAAACAGACGCTTGCGTTCATCGACGGACTGTTGGCTCCCGCGAGGGAGGCCGTGGGCGCGGAAGGCGCGGACGCCGTGGGTGTGTGCGATGCGCTCGGCGCGACCAACGCGAAGATGGACACGGCAATCGGCGATATCGAGAGCATCACGAGATGCGTCAACGCGCTCGCCGCGATCGGACTTCTGTCCGGAATGGACGGGGCGATCCGGGAGAATTCTTCCGTGGCGGACGATCTGCAGCCGGCGGTCGGCCTGCAGCTTCGCGAGGCGAGAGGAATCACGGTGGATGAGACGGAATACGCGGACGCGACGGCACGTGCCCACGCCGCGATGGAGGAATATTTTGAGCCGCTGTCGGTGTTGATGGAGACGGAGACGGGGCGGCTTCAGGCGGAGATCGACAAGATGGACGACGCCGCGGCGGAGGCTTACATCCCCGTGATGAAGGCAGCGCGACTGATGTCCACGTCAGCGTTCGCATCGCTTGAGAGTGAAGTTTACGGAGCGGTGACGCCGGAGAAGGTGGAGGAGTGCCGGGACGCGCTTGCGCGAGAGCTGGATGGCCGTTTCGAAGGCCAGCCGAAGGCAATGGTCCGTGAGATCATGGCCGCGGTGCTCGCGGAGTTGCCGGTCTGGTTTGAGAGCCGGACCGAGGTGATGGAGTATATGCTGCAGTCGCTGCAGGGATGCCGCACGGACGGCGAGCGCCGGTTCGCGATCCGGCTTCTGCGCGCGGCGTTGTGACGCTGACGGAACGAGCCCGTGAAGGGTATTCCGCGAAGACAGAAGATCGTTTCGCCGCGTTGGCCGGCGAGGAGTGAACATGCTGAAGCTTGAGAAGACAATTCACACGATCCCCGAGGAGACGCAGGAGCTCGGCGCCATGGTCCGCGCGGTGCGCAGGAACAAGGGCGACGAGGGGATATTTTGCGTGATGCGGTCGGAAGCGACGCAGGGGCTGATGGAGATCGCCCCGCTGGCTTACGCGAGGATCGAGGCGAAGCAGCATGATATATCGGTGTTCGGGCTTGCGAAGGGCAAGGCTCACGCGATCGAGCTTGTGCGGCTGATCGTGGATAAGATGGCGAAGAACGGAGATTTTCGGACGGGCGAATGACGGCTTTCGGCCGTGTTCAGAGGATTCTTGCGGAGGCGCGCAATGGGAGTTGTTCTATTAATTCTGAAAATTCTCGGGATCACGATCCTGTGCGTTCTCGGACTCGTGCTCCTGATACTGGCGCTCGTTCTGTTTGTGCCGATCCGGTACCGGGTCAAGGGCAACATAGAATCGAAGGAGCACCACAGCGGGGTCGTGTGCGTACACTGGCTGTTGCACGCGATCGACATCCGGATCATCGACGATCCCGAGACCGGGACGGTCACGAAGCGGTTGCGCATCCTCGGATTGTTCGGGAAGAAAGGCGATGCAGTGATCTTCCCGAAGGCGAAGGAGGAAGAAGAGGAGTCCGACGGGGAACCCGCGGACGGGACGGAGGTCGCTGCCCTGAGCACGGCGGAAGGCAAGGACAAAGAGAAGGACAAAGAGAAAGACCGGGAGAAGGATAATAAAGAGAAGGAAGAGAACCGGAAGGACGGTAAGAAGGGGAAGAAAGACCGGAAGAAGGAAAAAGGAAAGAAGAAAGATAAGGACAAGGATAAAGATAAGGACAAGGACGACGGCATGACAGACGCGGACCACGCGGAGGACTCCGGGGACGGAGCCGCGACGGAGGGTAAGAAGAAGCGCTCCCTCGGGGACCGCATCGACGATCTGAAGGACACGGTGTCGTGCGTGCTCGAACTGTTCTCAAAGCGCAAGGAACTTCTCAAGAACTATCTGACCAAGAAGTCCACCAAGGCGGCGATCGGCAAGCTGTGGAAGACCGTCGTGTGGCTTCTCAAGACGATCGCTCCGAGGAAGGGACACGCGGAGGTGACCTTCGGGCTGAAGGATCCCGAACTGACCGGAAAGGCATTTGCCGCGGCGGCGATGCTGTATCCCTGGTACGGAAAGCACATCGACCTGTACCCCGAGTTCTCGGGCGAGACGATCAACGGGCACGGAGATGTGAAGGGAAGGATAAGGCTGTGGGGCGTCGCCATCCGGGCGCTGAGCATCCTGTTCGACAAGAACATCAAGAAGGTTCGCAAGGAGTTTACGAAGGTGAAGGAGACGATGATGAACACGCCTTCCGACATCAAGAAGATCATCAAGAAGGAAGACGCGGCGTAGTCCGCGGACGGCATATACGGGACAACAACAGCGGCGCGGCCCTGAGACGGCGGAGAGCACCGCGGAAAAGGAGAGAAATATGGCAGATGTGAATTTTAAGGAGACGGTACAGAACCTTTTGAGCGGTATGGAGGGATTTGTCTCCACGAAGAGTGTGGTCGGTGATGCGCGCACGCTCGAGGACGGCACGGTGATCATCCCGCTTGTGGATGTCGCTTTCGCGGTCGGCGCAGGCGCGTTCAACAAGGAGGCGAAGAACCGCGCGACGGGCGCGATGGGCGGGAAAATGTCCCCCTGTGCGGTGCTGATCATCCGCGACGGCAACACGCGCCTTGTTACCATCAAGGATCAGGACACGATGTCCCGCATCTTCGAGATGTTGCCGGATGTCGCAGAGCGCGTGAAGGATATGTTCGGCAAGAAGAAAAAGGACAACGAAGTGCCTGAGGAGACGATCAACCAGCTTGCCGACGAGCTTCTGAAGGAGGGCGAGGAAGCCTGACACTCCGGTGTTTTGGAAATTGCGGCCGGAAGCGGTAAGAGCCTGTTCGTAACCTCCGGAAGAAAAACAAAAAAATCTTTCAAAGACGAAAAATAGTGCTTGCATTTTCGAAACAAGTTTGATAGTATACTACTGTTCGGTTTTTGAAGACTCATTTCAAAAGGAGGTGCGATATCATGGCTAAGTGTGATATTTGTGATAAAGGCGCTCTGTTCGGAAGACAGATCAGCATTACGAGAAGTCAGGTTTCCGGACGTGCCAACAGAATGTGGAAGTCGAATGTGAAGTCGGTTCATGTAAAGGTGAACGGCGGATCCAAGAAGATGCATGTTTGCACCGCTTGCCTCAGAGCAGGTCTTGTTGAGCGTGCATAACAAACCGTAGATCAGAGAAGAGTCCGATAAAGCGATTCTGAGAAGAACCGTCTTATCGGACTCTTTTGCGTTGCGGGTTGCATTTTTCACGGGACTGTACTATAATGAGCGGGGATTTGCGCGAGCAATCCTACGAATCGTCTGCGCGGGCGAAGGGGAACGCCGCCGCAGGCGGGAAAGAGGTGTATCATGGACGGTAATCTGGAAACCAAGTATGGGGAAGTTTATATTGATCTGGACGTGATCGCGCAGTATGCGGGGTCTGCGGCAGTTGAGAATTTCGGTGTGGTCGGCATGTCGGCCGTGAGTATGAAGGACGGTTTGGCAAAGCTTCTTCGCAGGGAGAGCTTGAGCCACGGAGTGCAGGTACAGATTGACGGCAACAGGCTCACGATCGATCTGCACATCATCGTTTCCTACGGGATCAGCGTGGCGACAGTATGTCAGAACCTGTGCGAGACAGTCAAGTACCGCGTGGAGGAATTCTCCGGTCTGGTTGTTGAGAAAATCAATGTCTATGTCGACGGAGTACGTGTGATCGACTGATGACTTGCCTTGCGCCGGGAGAACCATGTCCGGCGTTGCCGCGTGCGGCGAGGCAGAAGGAGGAACATAAAGTGGCGTTGTTGACGGTGGATGCCGCACTTCTGCGCAAGATGTTTCTTGCGGGTGCGAAGAATCTGGAATCCAAGAAAGAGATCATTAACGAGTTGAATGTGTTCCCGGTGCCGGACGGCGATACCGGAACCAATATGACGCTGACGATCCTGTCGGCGGTCCGCGAGGTCAATCAGGCGCAGGACAAGTCTATGAAGGCGCTGTCCAAGGCGATGTCCTCGGGCTCGCTGAAGGGCGCGAGAGGTAACTCGGGTGTCATCCTTTCCCAGCTGCTCCGCGGATTTTCCAAGGTAGTCGGGAACTATGAGCAGATCACGATCCCGATCGCTGCGGAGAGTTTCGCCAAGGCGGTTGACACGGCGTACAATGCCGTAATGAAGCCGAAGGAGGGCACGATCCTCACGGTGGCACGCGCAGGCGCGGAGCGCGCTGCGGAGCTTGTCGGCGTGAGCCAGGATTTCGAAGATTTTACGACGCAGGTTGTTCAGCGCATGCAGGAAGCGCTCGATTATACCCCGGAGCTGCTGCCGGTGCTCAAGGAAGCCGGCGTGGTGGATTCCGGCGGACAGGGCCTTCTTGAGGTGATGCGCGGCGGCCTGGACTGCATGCTCGGCAAGGAAGTGGATACCGAGTTTGAGGAGAGCGCGACGGCTTCGGCCGGCAAGAGCGCTCGCGGCGCTGCTGCGGACAACATCTCCACGGCGGACATCAAGTTCGGCTACTGCACCGAGTTCATCATCAAGCTGGAGAGAACGTTCTCCATGGCGGATGAGGCCGCGTTCAAGGCGTACCTTTCCTCCATCGGTGATTCGCTCGTATGCGTTTCGGACGACGATGTCGTGAAGGTTCACGTTCACACGAACGATCCCGGTCTTGCCATTCAGAAGGCTCTGACGTTCGGTCAGCTGACCAATATGAAGATCGACAACATGCGCGAGGAGCACAACGAGCGCGTGATCATGAATGCGGAGAAGGAGGCGGAAGCCGCCGCGAAGGACGAGCCCCGCAAGCCGTACGGATTTGTTGCGGTTTCGGTCGGCGAGGGAATGAACGCCATTTTCCGCGAGCTCGGCGTCGACTGCCTGATCGAGGGCGGCCAGACGATGAACCCGAGCACGGAGGATATGCTCAAGGCGGTTGACAAGGTCAACGCGGACCACGTGTTCATCCTTCCGAACAACAAGAATATCATTCTTGCCGCTGAGCAGGCGAAGCATATGGTAGAGGGCAAGGAGATCATCGTGATCCCGACCAAGACCGTGCCGCAGGGCGTGAGCGCCGTGATCGCGTTCAACCCGGAGGTCTCCGCGGAGGAGAACCTCGAGGCGATGAAGGAGGCTCTCGGCTATGTCAAGAGCGGCCAGGTGACGTACGCGGTACGCGACACGAGCATCGACGGCCACGAGATCCACGAGTCCGATATCATGGGTATCTCGGACGCGGGTATTGTTGCGGTCGGCAAGAACATCGAGGATACGACGCTCGAGATGATCGAGACGATGGTCGATGAGGATTCCGGTTTGTTGAGCATCTACTACGGAAGCGACGTTGAGGAGAAGGATGCGCAGGAGTTGGCGGACCGGTTCTCCGAGAAGTTCCCGCTGGTCGATGTGGAGATCCACAGCGGCGGGCAGCCGATCTATTACTATGTAGTTTCGGTGGAGTAAGATAATGAGCCGGCTGCGCTTATCACGCGGCCGGCTTTTCTGCATTGTGGGAGCAGCTATGAGGTGGAGTGACCCGATAACAAAACTGAAGGGCATCGGCCCGAAGAGCGCGGAAGCGTACCATCGTCTGCGGATCGAGACCGTGGGCGATCTGTTGTCGTGGTTTCCGAAGAAGTATGACACGTTCGAGGCCGATCGGCCAATCGATTCGGTCCGGGAGGGAAGACTTGTCACAGTGATGGGATCGTTCACCGGGGTGCCGCGGATGATCACGACGGGGAAGGGCAAGACCATTCTCACATGCGGTTTCCGCGACGCGACCGGCACCATTGTCGCCAAATGGTTTAACGCGCCGTTCCTTCGCAAGCAGCTCACGCAGGCGAAGTATGTCCTGCTGCGAGGGAAAGTCACGCGCGACCGGAGTTCCCTGTGCCTTGTGCAGCCGGAGATCTACTCCCCGGAGCGGTACCGGGAGCTGATGAAGACACTGCGCCCGGTGTACGGCCTGACGGCGGGGCTTTCGAAGACCGCGGTCGCCAAGGCGGTAAGAGAAGCACTGCTGCAGTGCGAGATCGCCGATCCGATGCCCGCGGGAATGCGTCGGGAACTCGGGCTTTGGAGCCTGCGAGACGCATATGAGGAGGTTCATTTTCCAAAGTGTGAGGAGACGACGAAGGAGGCCATCAAGAGGCTTGCCTTCGATGAGTTCTTCCGCTTTCTGGTAGGGATAAGAAGTGTCAAGGAGCAGACGGAGGCAATCCCCAACCGGTATCCGGCGGATTCGCTTACTTATGCGGAGAAGATAAGGGAATCGCTCCCGTACCCGCTCACGGGTGCGCAGGAGAGGTGCTTTCGGGAGATCGCGGAGGATCTTCGCGGCGCGAGTCCGATGCAGCGGCTTCTGCAGGGCGACGTCGGTTCGGGCAAGACCGTGATCGCGGAGATGGCGCTCGCGACGATCGTCGAGGCGGGGTATCAGGGGTGCCTGATGGTGCCGACCGAGGTGCTTGCGAAGCAGCATTTTGCGGAGCTGATGCGGAGATTTGAGCCGCTCGGGATCACGGTGGGGCTGCTCACGGGTTCGATGAGCGCGCCCGAGAAGCGGATCGTCCGCGAAGCGGTGGCGCTTGGAAAGATCAATGTTTTGGTCGGAACGCACGCTCTGTTTCAGCAGTCGGTGGAAATCCCGGAACTCGGGCTGGTCGTCGTCGACGAGCAGCACCGCTTCGGCGTGGAGCAGCGCGGTCGCCTGACGGACAAGGGCGTGATGCCGCACGTTCTGTTGATGAGCGCGACACCGATCCCGCGAACGCTTGCGATGATGCTGTACGCGGACCTCGATATATCGCTTCTCGACGAGATGCCCGGAGACCGGCTTCGGATCCGCACGGCGGTCGTGGACGGTTCCTACCGCCCGAAGGCGTGGAAGTTCATTTCGGACCATGTCAAGGCGGGAGAGCAGTGTTATGTGATCTGCCCGCTCATCGAGGAGAGCGACGGCCTGGAGGCCGCCAACGTGACCGATTATGCGGCGACGCTCGCGGAGGAGCTGCCCGGTGTGCGCGTCGGGCTTTTGCACGGCCGCATGAGCGCTTCCGCGAAAAATGAGACCATGGAGGCGTTCGCAGCCCACGAGTATGATGTTCTAGTCAGCACGACGGTCATCGAGGTCGGTATCGATGTCGCCAACGCGACGGTGATCCTGATCGAGGATGCGGAGCGTTTCGGTCTCGCGACGCTTCACCAGCTGCGCGGGCGCGTCGGGCGCGGCAGCCTGCAGTCGTACTGTATCCTCGTGCAGGGAAGCGATTCCGACGAGGCAAGAGAGCGGCTTGAGGTCATGCAGACGGCGACGGACGGCTTCGCCATCGCGGAGAAGGACCTCACGATGCGAGGACCCGGAGACTTCTTCGGGATCCGCCAGAGCGGGGACAACGTGTTCCGGCTCGCAGACCCGATCCGCGACGCGGAGGTGCTGGCGCTCGCGAAGCGCACGGTGGACGGTCTCACACGGGAACAGTACCGCAAAGCCGTGAAGCTTTGTCTTGCAGATTCCGCGGAGAATGTGGTATACTAATTATGTTATAATATCGGTGTGTGGGGTGGAGGAAACATGCTTGGTATTCTGTACATACTTCTGAATTTCTTTACGGGCTTCGTGATCTGTTCCCTGTGTATCCCGAGGCTTGATTCTTTCACGCGAAAGACGTACTCCGGCGAGAAAATCTCGCTGAGTCCGGCTCTTGTTTCGCTGCCTTTGTGGTACATCACGGGCGCGTTTCTCATGACCTGGGTGACTTATTTTACGGCATATCTGGCGATGCTCTGCGGCTCCGGCAATCCGCTGGTCGACGCGAACATTGTCGTGATGCCGTTGTTTGCGTTGCTGGATATGGGAGGCGCATTCCTGCTGAAGCGCAGGAAGAAGCTTCGCTGGACGAGGCTTCTCTGGAGCAATCCGCCGACCGGTGACATCGTGTTCGCGGTCCTGACGTTTCTGTTCGCCGCATTCCTGATGTGGTGGACGTTCTCGTACAACAACGGCGTGTACCGCGTGGGCGTCTCGGTGTTCAGCGATTTTGCGCCGCATCTCGGCATGATCCGCTCGTTCTCGAAGGGCAACAATTTTCCGACATCGTACTCGCATTTTGCGGGTGAGGATATCAAGTATCACTTCCTGTTCCAGTTCATGGTCGGCAACCTGGAGCTGCTCGGCATGCGTCTGGACTGGGCGTTCAACCTGCCGAGCGTGATCACGTTCGCCGGCGCGTTCTGCCTGCTGTACGTGCTCGCCGTCAAGCTGACGGGCCGCAAGTCGGTCGCATGGATCTCCGCTGCGTTCTTCGCATTCCGAAGCAGTGACGCGGTGTTCGATTTTCTGTCGAAGCCCGCGAGCAAGCTGGTCAACACGATCGAGCCGGAGAAACTCGGGGACGCGGCCTGGAAGGCGCTTTTGGAAAATGAGAATTTCGTCGGCACGACGACGCACGAGGACTGGGGACTCTGGAACCTCAACGTGTACTGCAACCAGCGTCATCTCGCGATCGGACTGTGTGCGCTCTTATGTATGATCCTGTTCCTGCTTCCGACGCTGTTCTCCGCAGTGAAGAGGGTTCGCGCGTGTATCGCGGAGACCGAGGCGAAGTTTGAGAGGGATGATCCGGAGTTCCGGCTCCTGTATATGGAGCGCGTGGCATATGCGATCCGTTATTCGCTTTGCTCGCTCGAAGGGTGGCTTCCGCGCAAGTGGGCGCAGCCGATCCTTTTGGGGTGCATTCTGGGAATGTGCAGCTTCTTCAACGGAGCCTGTGTGATCGGGTGCCTGTGTGTGCTGTTCCTGCTCGCGATCGTCTCGGATCACCGGATCGAGTACGCGCTGACGGCGGCGATCACGATCGCGTTCACGCTGTTCGCGACGAATTTCTTCATCAACGGGTCCGTCGTGTCGCCGAAGTACTACTTCGGTTTCCTCTCGGAGATTCGGACAGGTCCCGGCGCGTGGGAATACATTATGACGCTGTGCGGTATCCTGCCGATCGTTCTGCTCGCGGCATTCCTTCTCTCGGACGGAACGCGCAAATGGATCTGGGTGTCGTTCACGGCGCCGTTCATCCTTGCATTTACGACATCGCTGACCGTCGACATCACGGTCAACCACAAATACATCATGATGAGCCTGATGCTTCTCACGATCCCCGCAGCGTATTTCATCGTATGGCTGTACGAGAGAGTAGGTGCGTGGCCGAAGCTGGTTGCCGTATTCCTGATCTTTGTGATGACTGCGACCGGTCTGTACGACCTGCGCACGGTGATCCGCAAGAATGACATCAAGCAGGGACGCTTCCTCTCGATGCGCGTGGACGATCCGATCACGAACTGGGTGGCGGACAACACGACGTCACAGGATATATTTCTCTCGTCGTACTACTCGCTGAACAACTTCGTGATGGGCGGCGCGATGCTTTACTACGGCTGGCCGTACTATGCGTGGTCCGCAGGCTACGACACGGAGACGCGCCAGAAGAACGTGAAGGAGATGTACGAGGCGGAGTCCTCGGCAGAGCTTCTGGAACTGTGTATCAAGAACGATATCCGCTATATCGTTGTGGACAGGGATGCGCGGGAATCCAAGGAGTTCGACATCAACGAGATCGTTATCACGCGGACCTTCGAGAAGGTGTTCGAATCCGGGGAGACGGCGATCTACGATACGACCAAGGTGACGAAAACCCCTTATTTTCCGAGTGAGGAAGAGGACGATACCGAAGAGGATGACACCGCAGAGGATGACGATGCGGAGATGAAAAACTGATAAAGAGGAGTAGGATAAGATATGGACAAGTTATACATCGTGATCCCGGCGTACAATGAAGAGGCGAACATTGAGACCGTGATCCGGGAGTGGTATCCCATCATAGAGCAGAGGAGCGACGACAGCCGCCTGGTCGTCATCGATGACGGCTCCAAGGACTCGACCTACCAGATCATGCAGAAACTTTCGGAGGAGATGCCGAAGTTCATCCCGCTCACGAAGCCGAACGGCGGCCACGGCGCCACGGTTCTGTTCGGGTACCGTTACGCGCTCGAGGCGGGTGCGGACTACGTGTTCCAGACCGACTCGGACGGACAGACGAGACCCGATGAGTTCGCGCAGTTCTGGGAGAAGCGCGAGGAGTACCACATGGTCATCGGCCACCGCAAGGGACGCCAGGACGGTTTCTCGCGCGTGATCGTCACGAAGACGCTCAAACTGGTATGTCTGCTGTGCTTCCACGTGCGCGTGAAGGACGCAAACACGCCGTTCCGTATCATGCAGGCGGAGTACCTGAAGAAGAATCTCGAGGTCATTCCGGAGAACTACAACCTGCCGAACGTCGTGCTGTCCGTGCTGTACGCGAAGAAGAAGGAGCCTGTGCTGTACATACCGATCACCTTCCGTCCGCGCCAGGGCGGCGTGAACTCGATCAATATGAAGAAGATCTTCAAGATCGGCAAGCAGGCCTGGAAGGATTTCCGCGAGATCAACCGCTGCATCAAGAGGAGTATGAAGGCGGAGAAAGAACAGGCGGCGAAAGAGAAGGCGGAGCGCGATCCCGCCGGAGACGGCGCTGTAAAGTAGTGTGGAGGGAAGCAGTATGAGAAAAGGCAAACGGGTAACTTACCTGTACGCAGCGGTAGTGGCCGCAGCATTCTTCTTTATGTTTTTTGCGTTGGGGATGAACTACCTCGGATCAACGGATTTTTCCTATGTGCTCCGCTGGTGGATCACCCTTCTTATCCTGGGCATCGCGTTCCAGCCGTTGACGATGCTCATTTTCCGAAACTTCCGCGACGGCGGATGGCTTTTCGCCAAGACACTCGGCATCGCCTGCGCGGGCTGGTTTATGTGGCTGATGTCTTCTTTGAAGATACTGAAGTTCACCCGCTTTAGCAGCGCGGTGATCGTCGTTCTGGTCTTCGCGGTCAACGTGTTCGTCTACTATATGATGGACCTTCGCAAATCGCGGAAAACGGACCTGCGCAAGTTCTACACCGATGAGAGAATATGCGCGATCATCTGTGTCGAGACGATCTTCTTCTGTGCGTTCGTGTTCTGGTGCTACCTGAAGGGCATTTCGCCTGACGCCTACGGCACGGAGCGGTACATGGACTACGGTTTTATGATGTCCATGTCCAAATCCGACTATATGCCGCCGAAGGATATGTGGCTGTCCGGCTACGCCATCAACTATTACTATGTCGGTCAGTTCCTGATGACGTACCTTACGAAGCTCGCCGCCGTACCCGTGACGCACGGTTACAACATCTCGATGATGATGCTTGCGGCGTTCGGTTTTTCGCTCTCGTATTCCATCGGCAACAACCTGATGAACATCTATCTTTCCTACCGCCGCAAGCGCAATTATACGCCTGCGGAGCTGAAGGATATGGGAGAGCTCGGCTGCGTGACGACGGAGTCCGACCGACCGTTCTTCCGCCCGCTGATGGCGGGTACGCTGTCCGGCCTGGCGGTCGCCGTCGCCGGCAATATGCATTATCCGTTCTACAAGTACATCTATCCGAAGCTGCAGCACCTGTGGGGTGTTGAGGAGGCGGATATCTACTCGAGATACTGGTTCCCGGACGCGACCCGCTATGTCGGGTATATGCCGGATGTGGATGATAAGACGATCCACGAGTTCCCGATCTACTCGTACTCGATCGGTGACCTGCACGCGCATGTGATCAACTCGTTGTTCGTGCTGACGGTGCTCGCGCTTCTGATCGCCTGGCTCACTCATCGCCGTCAGGCGATGGACATCGTCAAGGATTACGATCGCACGCCGCGTCGGCCGTCGTTCGTGAAGGAGGTCTTCCGTCCGGAGATCGTGCTGTGCGCATTCCTGCTCGGCGTGTTCTCGATGACCAACTACTGGGATTTTCCGATTTATTTTGTCGTGTGCGGCGCGATCATCCTGTTCTCGAACCTGGTACTGTACCGGTTCCGCAAGGAGGCCTGGCTGCTGACCGGCTACCAGGCGATCATGTTTATTGTGATCAGCACGCTGTCGTCACTGCCGTACAAGCTGACGTTCGACAGCATTTCCTCCGGGATCGGCTTAAACGATATGAATCATCATACGTCGCAGTTCCAGCTGATGATCCTGTGGGGACTTCCGTTCCTCTGCATGGTCACGTTCCTTGTGCTGAGGATATGCGAGTATGTGGATGAGAAGAGGGCCAACGTAAAACAGGCTCTCAAGCCGCTGCCGAAGGAACTCGAGGAGTTTGCGATCCCCGAGAATGATGTCAGGGAGTATCCCGAGCGCTACGGGGCAGGGCAGTCCAACTGGTTCTCGAAGCTTCTGGATAGCCTGGGCATCGCGGATCTGTTCGTGATCACGATCGGTCTTTGCGCATTCGGTCTGGTGCTCCTGCCGGAGATCGTCTACGTGAGGGACATCTACGGCGAGGCTTATCAGCGCGCCAACACAATGTTCAAGCTGACGTATCAGGCGTTCATTATGTACGGCCTGTGTATGGGATACATCATCACCCGGTTTGTCACTATGCCGTCGAGCCGCTTTATGAAGGGCGCCGGCATCGTGTTCCTCGGGCTGATGCTCTCCACGGTGGGATATTTCAACGAAGCGTACACCACGTGGTTCAACGGATATTACGAGGGACTTGACGCGACGGCATTTATCCGTGGCTGCAGCAGCGCGGACGCGGATATCGTCGATTACATCAATGAGAATTTCGACGAGCAGGTCAACGTGCTGGAGATGAACGGTCTGAGCTATTCGTACTTCAACCGCATATCCGCGTTCACCGGAATGCCGACCGTTCTCGGATGGCAGTCACACGAGTGGCTGTGGCGGAGCAGCGGTGCCAAGACGTATCCGGAGCTCGTCTCGCGGAGACACCAGGCCGTGCTTGACATTTACACATCCACGGATGTGAAGAAGGTCTGCTACTTCATCGAAAAATTCGACATCGACTACATCTGCATCAGCACCTGCGAGCAGGTGGACGGCTATGCGGAGAACCCCGGCGGCGATGTCGCGACGGTCAATGTCCAGAGCAGGAAATTCCGGAAGATCGATGTCAACACGGATCTTCTGATGGGACTCGGAACGGTGGAGTACAAGACGACAGACAAGACAACCAAGAAGGACGCTTACCTGATCAAGATCAACCGTGAGCAGACCGCGAAGCTGGGATCAACCTATGACCCGACTCTCAAGGAAGCCGGAATGAAGTAAGCGCAAAGCGTAATATAGCGGATCCGATGAAGAAACTGTAGTAACCGAAAAAAGCCCCCGGGGGGTTAACCCGGGGGCTTTGTGTTTGCATTGCGCTGTTCTTGCGGTTGATTGATCGATCAGTCTTCCTCTGTCGGAACGGAACGCTCCGCAGGTATTCCTTCGGGTGCTTCCGGAAGGATCAGGCGGACGCGGTCAATCCGGTTCTTGTCCACCTCTACAACCTCGTAAGTGACACCGTTGTCGTCTGTCGCCGTCTCTCCCTGCGCGGGGATGTGCTCGAGAAGCTGGTAGAGGTGGCCGGCGATGGAATCGTAGTCGTCGGACTCGAGCGAGAGACCCGTGGCGTCGTTGACGTCGTCTAGTTTGGCCGTGCCGTCCAAAAGGAATTCCGTGTCGGAGATCCGCGTGATGGGATCCCGCTCATCCTCGTCGTACTCGTCGCGGATCTCGCCGACGATCTCCTCGAGAAGATCCTCGAGAGTGATGATGCCGGCGGTCGCGCCGTACTCGTCAAGCACAACGGCGATCGTGAAGGAGTCCTTGCGCATCTCCGCGAGGAGATCCGCGGTTTTCTTGAACTCGTACGTGTAGAAAGGCTTCCGCATAAGGCTCCGGACATCGAATGCCTCGCGCGGCCCGTCGTAGTGGAAGAGGTCCTTCAGGAACAGGATGCCGATGACGTTGTCCTGCGTGGACTCGTACACCGGAAGTCTCGAGTAATTGTTGGCGCGGAACGCTTCGACCACGTCGTCGTAGGACATGTCGGTCGAGACAAAGTCGACATCGATGCGCGGCACCATGACGTCCTTGGCGACGGAATCGCCGAAGTCGACCACGTTCGTGATCATTTCCTTCTCCTCATTTTCCAGAACACCGTCCTCGTGGCTGGCTTCCACAACCGTGAGAAGCTCGTCCTCGGTGATCGTCTGTCGCTTGCGGGGGTCGATACCGAGCACGCGGAGCAGACCGCCGGCGAACACGTTGATGAGAATGATAAAAGGCGTCATAAAGGCCGTGTAGGCACGGATGACCGCGGAGTAGGCCATTGCGATGCGGTCACTGTAGATCGCGGCGATCGTCTTGGGCACGATCTCGCCGAAAATGATGACCAGGAAGGTGAGCACACCGGTAGCCACGGAGAGAGGAATGTTGCCTCCGATGCCCCGCACGAACACGGACGTGAGCGCGGAAGCCGTGAGGTTCACGATATTGTTTCCTATGAGGATTGCGGAGAGCAGCTTGGGCTGGTTGTCCAGAAGGGCAAGCACGCGCCGCGCGGCTCTGCGGGTTTCCGAGAGACTGCGCATCTTCATCCGGTTGACGGACATCAAAGCCGTCTCCGCGGACGAGAAGAAAGCGGAGAGAAGTAACAGTACGATGATGATTGCCAGTTGTAGTCGTGAGGCAGGGTCCAAGAAAAAATCACACTCCTTGTATTCGGAAAATGCCTAAGTTGCGCTGTTGCGCGCCGCGCTTTATGTGCGGCGGTTTTCCCACATTATACAGGAGAAGGGATAAAAAAGCAATAACCCGGGGTTCCGGGGAACGCACGGGATTCCCGTTCCCCGCGTTTTAACCCTTTTTTCACAGTTCTCGGTCTTTCCCTACTGTGGAAACTATGGTATAATGCAGGCGGTGCCCGAGGGTAGTGCGGCGCGGCAGGGAGGCTGTCGCGGGACGGGCACGGGAAAGGACGATATGTTAGAGTTGCGTAACGTCAGCTTCTCCGTCGCGGATGACAACGGGGAGCAGACGAAAGAGATCATAAAGAACGTCAACCTGACGATCGGCGAGCGCGAGTTTGTCGCGATCACCGGTCCGAACGGCGGCGGCAAATCCACTATGGCGCGCCTGATCATGGGCATCGAGAAGCCCACCTCGGGGTGCATCCTCTACAACGGCGAGGACATCACGGACCTCAGTATCACGGAGCGCGCGAAGCTCGGACTCGGGTTCGCGTTCCAGATGCCGGTGCGCTTCAAGGGCATCACGGTCAAGGACCTTCTTGCGCTGGCATACGGCGGCAAGCTTAGCACCTCGGAGGCGTGCCAGTACCTCTCGGAGGTCGGTCTGTGCGCGCGCGACTATGTCAACCGCGAGGTCAATGCGAGCCTCTCGGGCGGCGAGCTGAAGCGTATTGAGATCGCGACGATACTCGCGAGGAAACCGAAATTTTCCGTGTTTGACGAGCCGGAGGCGGGCATCGATCTGTGGAGTTTCCAAAACCTGATCCGCATCTTCGACCGTCTTCACAAGGAGATGGAAGGCTCCGTCGTGGTCATCAGTCACCAGGAGCGCATCCTGAACATCGCGGACCGCATCGTCGTGATCGCGGGCGGCGAGGTTTTGGAGCAGGCGGCCAGTGAGGAACTGCTGCCGAAGATCCTGAGCGATTCGCTTGCGTGCCTGACGCACCACGATACGATGGATGCCGGCAGGAGAGCGGCGGAAGGAGGTAAGTGATCATGGATGCGATACAGAAACAGCTGTTTGAGCAGATCGCGGACCTTCACGAGGTGCCGCAGGGAGCCTATAATTTCCGCGTGAACGGTGAGGGCGCGGGGCGCAATACAACGGAAAATATCAATATCGTGACGAAGTCGGACAAGCCCGGCATCGATATCATCATCAAGGCGGGAACAAAGAACGAGAGCGTGCATATCCCGGTTGTCATCTCGCAGACGGGCTTGCAGGAGTGCGTGTACAACGACTTCTATATCGGTGAGGACGCGAACGTGACGATCGTCGCGGGCTGCGGCATTCACAATGCGGGCGACAAGACCTCCGAGCACGACGGCATTCACACGTTCCATGTCGGCAAGAACGCGCATGTCAAGTACGTCGAGAAGCACTACGGCTCCGGCGAGGGTACCGGTGAGAGGATCCTGAACCCCGAGACGGTGGTGTACCTCGATGAGGGCAGCACGCTCGAGATGGACACGGTGCAGATCGAGGGCGTGGATTCGACGGTGCGCACGACGCGCGCCACGGTGGGCGACAGAGCTTCCCTCGTGATCCGAGAGAAGATCATGACGCACGACCGCCAGTTCGCGAAGACCGATTTCTCGGTGGAGATGAACGGTGAGGACAGCGCGGTTGACCTGGTGTCCCGCTCGGTTGCTAAGGACAACTCCCGCCAGGAGTTCTACTCGAACATCGACGGTAACAACCGCTGCAAGGGCCATTCCGAGTGCGACGCGATCCTGATGGACCACGGCGCGGTGGCGGCGGCGCCGAAGCTGACGGCCAATCATCTCGATGCTTCGCTGATCCACGAGGCGGCCATCGGCAAGATCGCCGGCGACCAGATCATCAAACTGATGACGCTCGGACTGACCGAGGAGGAAGCCGAGCAGCAGATCATCAGCGGATTCCTGAAGTGACCGGGAGTCCGGCGCAAAATACAGTGAGGAGATTTACGGAAGAATGAAGTTTGTTTCGAAGATGCGTTTGTGGGCGGCATGCGTGTTGCTTGTCACCTGCATGATATCGCTTGCCGCCTGCACGCGCGGCGGCAAAAACAACCAGACACCGACGCCGGAACCTACGGCGATCCCGGCGACCGGCTGCGAGCTTCACGTGCTTGCCATCGGCAAGGCGGATGCGTTGCTGCTCCTCGCGGACGGCAAGGCGATGCTGATCGATGCGGGGTACAAGCACAATGCGGACGAGGTGGTCAACTACCTGAAGTCGCGCGGTGTGAGCCGCCTGGAGTACGTTGTTCTGACGCATGGCGACAAGGACCACGTGGGCGGTATGGCGGATGTGCTGCGGAATTTTGAGGTCGGCACGGTGCTGATCTCCCCGAAAAAGGAGAAGTCGGAGTACTATGAGGATATGATCTCGGTGATCCGGCAGAAGAGCATCTCATGCGTATCGCCTGAGGTGGGCACGACCTACAGCCTCGGCACGGCGACATTCCAGACGCTCGCACCCGGCGAGAAGGCGCTGAAGGAGGGCTCGGACAACGACGCCTCGATCGCGATCCGCTTTGTGTACGGCGCGAAGAGTTTTCTGCTGATGGGCGATGCGCTCTCGACGACCGAGAAAGAACTGATGGACTCCACGCTCTCCATCCGCGCGGACGTGCTCAAGACCGGACACCACGGCAAGAGCGACGCGACCAACAAGAAGTTTCTGAAGGCTGTGCAGCCTTCCTACGCGGTCATCTGCTGCGGTGAGTCGGAGGAGGGTGACGAGGCCGGCGAGCCTTCGTCGAAGGTGCTGGAGCTTCTAGAGGACTTTCACGTGAAGACGCTGCGGACGGACGTGACGGGCACCATCGTGTTCAAAACGGACGGACAGACGCTCACCTGCAGCGCGGATGCGGCGGAGTGACGAAAGGCTCCGGAAGGGTTTGCGGAAGAAACGGAGAAGACTATGACGGAATATGCACAATTGCTCGCGGAAGCGATGCGCGCGAGAGAGAACAGTTATTGTCCCTACTCGGGCTTTGCGGTCGGCGCGGCGATCCTTATGAAGGACGGCGCGGTCTATCGCGGCTGCAATGTGGAAAATGCGTCCTACGGCGCCACGAACTGTGCCGAACGGACGGCTTTGTTCACCGCGGTTGCCGACGGCAGGCGCAGAGGCGAGTTTGCCGCGATCGCAGTTGCGGGAGGACCGAAGGACGGAGAACTTCGCGCCTGTCCGCCGTGCGGGATCTGCCGCCAGGTGCTGAGTGAGTTCGCGGATCCGGAGGAACTCTTTGTGCTGTGGGCGACGGGAGAACCCGACGGGGAGAGCGGCGAGGTTCCATGCGAGGTGCATACGCTTGCGGAACTGTTGCCGGGCGGATTTGCCCTGTAGATCGGGCGTTGTCGGAAGCGCAAACTTTTTTTATTCAAGTGCTTGACAAACCATGCGTTCATGGTATAATAGCGAAGTACCGTTTGAGAAGACGGTACTTTTTACGGCGAAGTAGCTCAGTTGGCTAGAGCATACGGTTCATACCCGTAGTGTCGAGGGTTCGAATCCCCCCTTCGCTATCAAAAACGGCGATCCGATCGGATCGCCGTTTTTTTGCTTCAGGAATCATATTCTTCGAACGTGAGGTTCGTATTGTCCGAGGCGGAATCCCGCAGCACGGAGAGCAGTGCCTCGCCGTAGTCGCCGAGTGCGCTCAGCATCCGCGCCCTGCGGTAGAGCACGATGCGCGTCGGCTCGCAGGGGTCGGTCAGAATGTCGTGAAGGGCATCCAGATTGCGCCCGTAGTACTCCGGCGCGCCGAGGCGGAGAGCCAGGTAGTCGTGGGTCGCCGGTTTGGTGTTCATATACAGACCGTCAAGAAGGATCGTTCTCATAGGAAACCTCTCAATACAACTGCTTAAACGATTCGTAGTGGTCGTCGGTGTAGAAGATCAGACCGTCGTTGGAGAAGATGATCCGCTTCGCGCCGCGGCTCTTCGCGCCCTTGGTATCGATATCGCACTCGTAGTAGCTGCGGCCGTTCTTCTTCGGGAGCAAACCCTCGTAATTGCCGAAATAGTCGCCGCCGATGGCCTTGCCCTTGGCGTACTTCTCAATGCTGCCGCCGCTCCAGCCGAGCGCCTCAGCGTCCTTCTTCTTGATGTAGTTGCCCGGCAGATGTCCGTATGTGTGGATGTAAAGTGCGACGTTGTCCTTGTCGTAGTACCAGCCGTCTTCGTCAATCTGCACGGAAGGTGTCGGCGTCGCCGGAGCGAGCGATTTCGTCGGAGTCGGTGTCGCCGGCGTCTCGGTCGGTGTCGGTGTCGCCGGAGCCGTCGTAGGAGTCGGCGTCGCGGGTGCCTTCGTCGGCGTGACTTCCTGCGCCTTCGTCGGCGTAGGCGTGTCCGGCTTTACGGTTGGCGTCGGAGTGTCGGTCGCGGACGGGAATACGGACAGAGCGGGTGTGACCGTAAGATCACCGGACTGACCGGGATCCGCGTTGTTGGCGGTGATGAGACCGTAGATCAGAAGCCCGATGATCGCGAGGACGATGATCGTTGCGAGGACCGGGTGCTTTTTATAGTTTTTCAAAATGTTCAGAATCGTGTTCATACGCACCTCCGTAGGGTTGGAACATAACAAGAATAGCATTTTTCGGGGAGTAAATCAACCAAAGAAAAAGTTGACTTGATATCCCTGTTTGCCTATAATAAATGCTAATATGGGTTTCATGTACGCACGTCGCATTTTGTCGAAAGATGATGTATTGGAGGGCAGGGAAGATGAAGTTCGGATACGGTTCGAAACAGTCCCGGGTAAGGAGAGTAATTTCCGCGATGATCGCTGTGATCGCAGCGTTTGCAATGCTTCTTTCACAGGCGGGGATCGCCAATGCCGCCGTGTCGGGAACGGCAGTGAGGATCAGCGCGGCTGTCGCGGTATCGACCCAGCCGAAGAGCATCAGTGCGAGAGTCGGAGCGACCGCGACGTTCAAGGTCGTCGCGAAAGGTTCGGGGACATTGAAGTACCAGTGGCAGACATTGGCTCCGGGTTCGCAGACCTGGAAAAACTCCTCCTCTGCAAGTGCGAAGAAAGACACCTTTGAGATCGTCGCGCAGACGGGTCATCACGGGTATCAATTCCGCTGTGTCGTCACGGACGGAAACGGTAGCAAGACAACCTCGGATGCCGCAACGCTGACGGTGAAACCGGCGATCACGAAGCAGCCGAAGAGCGCAGTCGTCCTTGCCGGAGCAACCGTCAAGTTTACGGTTGCCGCGGAGGGAAAGGGCGAGCTGAAGTATCAGTGGCAGACGCAGGCTCCCGATTCGACCGCTTGGAAGAACTCGACCACGGCGAGTGCGAAGCGACCCACGTTTGAACTCACCTCGAAGGCGGCGCACAACGGATATAAGTTCCGCTGCGTCGTGACGGACGAAAACGGACAGAAGTCGGGCTCCGAAACGGTGACGATCACGATCGGTCTGACGTCACAGCCGCAGGATGCGAGCGTGAAGATCGGCAGTACGGCGAGATTCACCGTGAAAGCGATCGGCGTCGGCCCTATGAAGTATCAGTGGCAGGTGATGAATCCCGCGACGGGCAAGTGGAGCGACTCCTCCTCCACGAGTGCGACCACGTCCACGCTCAGCATCACCACGAAGGTCGCGCACGACGGCTACCGGGTGCGCTGCGTCGTGACGGACGGCACCGGCAAGAGTACGAAGTCGTCCGCGGCGAAGCTCACGGTGCTGCCGGTTGTGAATGCGCAGCCGCAGGAAGCAGCAGTCAATGTAGGACAGAACGCAGTGTTCACGGTCCGCGCGAGCGGAGCGGGAACGCTGAAATATCAATGGCAGTCGCAAGCACCGAACTCCACGGAGTGGAATAATTCCACCGCCGCGGGTTCGAAGACCGCGACGCTGACCGTCACCACGAAGGAAGGACACCAGGGATACCGGTTCCGCTGCGTCGTGACGGACGGCAACGAAAACTCGGTCAATTCCGCGGATGCGGGCATCTCGCTCGGAAACATTCCGATCGACACGGATCATTTTCCGGACAGACTGTTCCGCGAGTATGTATCGGAGAAGATCGACGGGGATCACAACGGCAAACTGAGCATCTCGGAGATCGCGGCGGTCAAGACGATCTATGTTGCCGCAGAGGGGGATGATATAGACGGCGTCTGGTACGACGGCATTTATGATCTGCCCGGCGGAAGCACGACGGATCTGGAGAGCCTCGAGGGGATCAAGTATTTTACGAAGCTTGAGTCGCTGTACTGCCAGAGTGTGGTCGACGACTATATCGAGTATCTGATCATCAAAAGAAACTATATAAGTTCGCTGGATCTGAGCTGCAACCGCGAGCTGCGGTATCTCGACTGCAGCGCGAACTGTCTGACACAGCTCGATGTGAGCAAGAACACGAAACTGGAGACTCTCCGGTGCAGCGGAATGGATCCGGAGAGATATTACAACACGATGTCGTTCGATGCCTCCGACGCGCAGCAGAGCTACAGACTGACGGCCCTGAAGGTCACCGCGCTTCCGAACCTGAAGAAACTGATCTGCTCGGACAATGAGTTGCGGACGCTGAACCTCTCCAAGAACACCAAACTGATGTATCTGGACTGCAGCCGCAACAAGTACATCAGCCAGCTCGACATCGCGAACAATCCGAACCTCACGGTGCTCATCTGCAGTTTCAACCGGCTGACGTCGCTCAACCTGAGCAAGAACACGGCGCTGAAGACGCTCCGGTGCGGTTATAACAGCCTTGCGGCGCTGAACGTCTCGAAGTGCACGGCACTCCAGGTGCTCGACTGCTCTGTCAATTTGCTGAACACGATCGATATCAGCAAGAACACGAACCTCACCGAGTTTGAATGTGCGTACATCGGGAAGATGCCGGACATCAGCAACCATGTGAAACTCACGAAACTCAACTGCAACGGCTGCAACCTGACGCAGCTGAACGTGAGCAAACTGACGAAGCTCACCGACCTTTGGTGCGCATACAACAACCTCACGAAGCTCGACGTGAGCAACAACACGAAGCTTGAGTACCTGATCTGCGACAGCAACAAACTGACATCGCTGAATCTCAAGAACAACACGGCGCTGTTATGGCTCGACTGTATGGAAAACAATCTGACGAATCTGGATCTGCGCAAGTGCACCCTGTTGTATTACGCGGCTGCGGATTCGGACGTGAATGTATATTATCCGGAAAATTACTACGGTTATTGATCATTCTGCACCGGGGAACCGGCGCGGGACCGACGGAGAATGCTTATGAGGATAGGGACAGGTTATGACGTGCACCGGCTCACGGAGGGGAGACCTCTGATCCTGGGCGGTGTGACGGTGCCTTTCGAGAAAGGACTTGCGGGACATTCGGACGCGGATGTTCTGCTTCACGCGATCATGGACGCGCTGCTCGGGGCGGCTGCGCTCGGCGACATCGGGCTTCATTTTCCGGACACGGATCCTGCGTACAAAGGGGCGGATTCGCGGGCGCTCTTGCGCCGTGTCGGCGGGCTGATCGCGGAGCAGTGCTATGTGATCTCCAACATCGACGCGACCGTGATCGCGCAGCGGCCGAAACTTCGGGATTACATCAACGAGATGCGCGGCAATATCGCGGAGGATCTGGGCCTCGATATCGCGCAGGTGAGCGTGAAGGCGACGACCGAGGAGGGACTCGGTTTCACCGGAGCGGGCGAGGGCATCGCGGCGCAGGCGGTGTGCCTGCTGGAGTCCATGGTCTCCGTCTCGGAGATCGCCTACGGCGGCGGATGCGCGGGCTGCGAGGGCTGCACCGGCTGCCGGCAGTAGGCAAAACCGAAAAGCAACATTGTAACGGGAGAGATTTTACGGTATGACGATCACACAAACCATTGCGAAGGAACTGAATATCAAAGTGTCACAGGTCGAGGCGGCGGTCTCGCTGATCGATGAGGGCAACACGATCCCGTTCATCGCGCGGTACCGCAAGGAGGCGACGGGCCAGCTCAACGACGAGCAGCTCCGCGACCTCAACGAGCGCCTCACGTACCTCCGCAATCTTGAGGATAAGAAAAAACAGGTTCTTGCAACGATCGAGGAGCAGGGCAAACTCACGGACGAGCTTCGCAAGGCGATCGAGGACGCGACGACGATGGTGGCGGTGGAGGATCTGTACCGCCCGTATCGTCCGAAGCGCCGCACCAGGGCGACGGACGCGAAGGAGAAGGGCCTCGAGGGCCTTGCCACGATCCTGACGATGCAGTACACCGACAAGCCGATGGAGGTGGAGGCGCAGGCCTACCTCTCGGAGGAGAAGGGCGTGACCGACGTACAGCAGGCGCTGCAGGGCGCGATGGACATCGTCGCCGAGTCGGTGAGCGATTCCGCCGACTACCGCAATTACATCCGCGGCATCACCTTCAAGAAGGGTATGCTGTACTCCGAGGCGAAGACGAAGAGCGAGGAGCCTTCGGTCTACGATATGTACAAGGCATTTTCCTCGCCGATCGAGAAGATGAGCGGCTACCGCGTGCTTGCGGTCAACCGCGGCGAGAACGAGAAGGTGCTCACGGTGCGCATCGAGGCGCCCGAGGAGGACATTCTCCGCTACCTTGAGAAGCAGGTGATCGTGCGCGACAATCCGAACACGACGCCTTACCTGAAACTGGCCGTGGCCGACGCGTACCGCAGACTGATCGCGCCGTCCATCGAGCGCGAGATCCGCAACGAGCTCACGGAAAATGCGGAGGACGGCGCCATCAAGGTGTTCGACAAAAACCTCACGATGCTTCTGATGCAGCCGCCGATCACCGGCAAGGTTGTGCTCGGTTGGGACCCGGCGTTCCGCACGGGCTGCAAGTTGGCGGTCGTGGACGCGACAGGCAAGGTTTTGTACACACACGTCATCTATCCGACGGAGCCGCAGAACAAGATCGAAGAGTCGAAATCGATGCTCAAGAAGATCATCGCGCACTTCGGCGTGGAACTGATCTCACTCGGCAACGGAACGGCTTCGAGAGAGTCGGAGAAGGTCATCGTCGAGCTTCTCTCGGAAATCCCGAAGAAGGTCTCGTACGCGATCGTCAACGAGGCGGGCGCGAGTGTGTACTCCGCGAGCAAACTGGCGACCGAGGAGTTTCCGAAGCTCGACGTCGGCGCGAGAAGCGCGGCATCCATCGCGAGACGTCTGCAGGATCCTCTCGCGGAGCTTGTGAAGATCGAGCCGCAGGCCATCGGCGTGGGGCAGTACCAGCACGATATGAACCAGAAGAAACTGGCGGAGAGCCTCACGGGCGTTGTCGAGGACTGCGTGAACCGCGTCGGCGTGGATGTGAACACAGCGAGCGTGTCGCTGTTGGAGTACGTTTCCGGCATCAACAAGACGCTCGCGAAAAATATCGTCACCTACCGCGAGGAGAACGGCAGCTTCCGAAGCCGCAAGGAGCTTCTCAAGGTCGCGAAACTCGGGCCGAAGGCGTACGAGCAGTGCGCTGGCTTCCTGCGGATCCGCGAGGGCAAGGAGGCTCTGGACAACACCGGCGTTCACCCGGAGAGCTACGAGGCGGCGTACCGGCTTCTCGAAAAACTCGGATACACCGCGGCGGACATTGCGGCCGGCGGCGCGAAGGGAATGCGTTCGCGCGTGAAGGACACGGCGGCGCTTGCGAAGGAGCTCGGCGTCGGCGAGATCACGCTGATGGACATCATCGGGGAGCTGGAGAAGCCCTCGAGAGATCCCCGCGAGGATATGCCGAAGCCCATTTTGCGAAGCGATGTGCTGGAGCTTAAGGACCTCAAGCCCGGCATGGTGCTGAAGGGGACGGTGCGCAACGTCATCGATTTCGGAGCGTTCGTCGACATCGGCGTTCACCAGGACGGACTGGTTCACATCAGCGAGATGTCGGACCGTTACGTGAAGCATCCGCTCGACGTCGTGAAACTCGGCGATATCGTTGAGGTGCGCGTCCTGAGCGTCGATGAGAAGCGCGGCAGGATCCAGCTCTCGATGCTCTCGGAGGATGCCGCGGCGGCGAAGGCGACGGCGGGAGCCAACGGTGCACAGCGACGCGAGCGCGACAACCGCGACTACCGAAATCGCAACGACCGCAATCGAGACAACCGCGGAGAAAACCGTCGATAACCTATTGACGAAGTAGGTAAAACGCGGTATTCTTTATCGTTATAGAAAAATACCGGGTAATGCGGCTCCTCTTATGCAGAGCGGCAACCGGATTATGATAAGCGGCCCGACGAAGGGCGGCGGGGAGGTGTTTATGCCTTACAAGAGAGTTTTGACTATCCAGGATATATCGTGCGTGGGACAGTGCTCCCTCACGGTTGCTCTGCCGATCCTTTCGGCGTCGGGAACGGAGACCTGTATTCTCCCGTCGGCGGTTCTCTCGAACCACACGGCGGGTTTCTCGGGTTTTACTTTCCGCGATCTGTCGGACGATATGCCGGCGATCAGCGCACAGTGGAAGAAGGATAAGATCGCTTTCGATGCGATCTACACCGGATATCTCGGCAGCATCAAGCAGATTGATTACGTGCGCAGCATTTTCCGCGAGCACTGTAATGGTCTGCGGATCGTCGACCCGGCGATGGCCGACAACGGCAAACTGTACGTCGGTTTCGACGAGGCATATGCTGCGGAGATGGCAAAACTGTGCTTCGAGGCGGACATCACGCTGCCGAACATCACCGAGGCATGTATGATGACCGGCTTTGAGTACCGGGAGTCGTACGATCGTGCCTACATCGACGCGCTGCTGGCGAAGATGTGTGAGCTCGGCGCGCAGACCATCATCCTCACGGGTGTCACCTACCGGGAGGGGCGCACGGGCGTGGTCGTCAACAAGAACGGTGTGTCGACCTACTACGAGCACAAGAAGATCGCCGGCGGCTGTCACGGCACAGGCGATGTGTATGCGTCGGCGTTCGTCGGCGCTGTGATGCAGGGATTTAACGAGCAGGAGGCGGCGCGGATCGCGGCGGATTACACGCTGCTCTGTATCGAGAAGACCGTGGATGATCCGAAGCACTGGTACGGCGTCAAATTCGAACTGGCGCTGCCGGAGTACATCCGCATGCTCGGACTGTAAAACAATAAGAATATCGCGCGGCGCAAACGAGGCGGCCGCGGAACGGAGATACTATGGAAGATAAGTTGCAGATTTACAATACACTGACACGGCGCGTGGAGAAGTTCGTACCGAACGAGCCGGGCAAGGTGGCGATGTACACGTGCGGACCGACGGTGTACCATTTTGCGCACATCGGCAACCTGCGCAGCTACCTGATGGAGGATATCCTCGAGAAGACGCTTCGCTACATCGGTTACGATGTGAAGCGCGTGATGAACATCACGGATGTGGGACATCTCTCGAGTGATGCGGACACCGGCGAGGACAAGATGATCGCGGGCGCAAAGCGCGAGCACAAAACCGTCATGGAGATCGCCAAGTTTTACACGGACGCATTTTTCGAGGACTGCAGAAAGCTGAACATCAAGACGCCCGACGTGGTGGAACCGGCGACGAACTGCATCGACGAGTTCATCCACATGATCGAGGTGCTTCTCGAGAAGGGCTACGCGTACCGCGCGGGCGAGAACGTCTACTTCGACACGTCCAAATTGAAGGAGTACTACGTGCTCACGAACCACAGTGAGGAGTCGCTTTTAGAGGGTGTGCGCGATGACGTCGACGTCGACCTGAACAAGAAAAACAAGAACGATTTCGTGCTCTGGTTTACGAAGTCGAAGTTCGAGGACCAGGCGCTCAAGTGGGACAGCCCGTGGGGAGTCGGTTATCCCGGCTGGCACATTGAGTGCTCCTGCATCAGCATGAAGCATCTCGGCGAGTATATGGACATTCACTGCGGCGGCGTGGACAACATTTTCCCGCACCACACGAACGAGATCGCGCAGTCGGAATCGTATCTCGGACACAAGTGGTGCAACTACTGGTTCCATGTGCATCATCTGAACGACAAGTCGGGGAAAATGAGCAAGAGCAAGGGCGCGTTCCTCACGGTTTCCGTGCTTGAGGAGAACGGTTACGATCCGCTCGTGTACCGCCTCTTCTGCGAGCAGTCGCACTACCGCAAACCGCTCGAGTTCTCGTACGAGGTGATGGACCAGGTGAAGAGTGCCTACGAGAAACTGCGCCGCAGGATCTCCGGTCTGTCCGCGGAGGGCGAGGTGGACGCGGAGGCGTTCGCGCGTTACCGCGGGGAGTTCGAGGACGCTCTGTGCAGCGACCTGAACACGGCATCCGCGATCACGGTGCTTTACGATATGCTCAAGGCGGACATCTCCGAGGCGACGAAGCGCGCTCTTGCGGCAAGCTTCGACGAGGTGCTCGGACTGAGCCTGACGGAGCCGCTTCCCGAGACTGCGGGCGGTGCGGACGATGAGCTCACCGCGTGGGTCGAGGAGATGATCACGAAGCGTGCCGAGGCGAAGAAGGCGAAGGATTTTGCGACGGCGGATGCGATCCGTGCCGAGCTGCTTGCGCGCGGTGTGCAGATCAAGGACACGCGCGAGGGCGTCGTATGGGAGTTGGTATCGCAGAACTGAAGCGATTGAGGACTTGTATGGACAATGAATTTTGTGACAAGAACATTGCGTCGGCGATTCTCGCGAAAGCGGGAGTCGCCGATTGTGATGCGGCGGTGCTTTCCCCGCTCACTTTGGCTTACATCGGAGACTGCGTGTACGAATTGATCGTGCGCACGATCGTGGTCGGCACGGCGGAGCGCACCGTCAACACGATGCATAAACACACGTGCCGTTATGTCAACGCGACCTCGCAGAGGGAGATCGCCGAGACGATCACACCGAAGCTGACGGAGACCGAGCTGTCCGTGATGCGGCGCGGCCGCAACGCCAAATCCCACTCCGTGGCGAAGCACGCCTCGGTGGCGGATTACCGCCACGCGACCGGCTTCGAGGCGCTGTGCGGGTACTGGTTTCTGACCGGGCAAAACAGCCGGATGCTCGAGCTGATCACGGGCGCGATGCGGGAGTTTGACGGGGACAGGACGGAGTAGAACAGGAGGGACTATGCGGTACGAGGAATTCACGATCGAAGGCCGGAACGCGGTGCTTGAGGCATTTCGCGCAGGCAAGACCATAGATAAGATTTTCGTGCAGAACGGCTGTAAGGACGGGCCGATCCAGTCCATTTTGCGCGAGGCCAGGAAGGGTGACACGATCATCAATTTCGTGGAGAAAGAGCGCCTCGACCAGATGAGCACGAGCGGCAAACACCAGGGCGTGATCGCACAGGCCGCGGCGTACGAGTACGCGGAGGTGGAGGACATCCTCGCGGCCGCATCGGCGAAGGGCGAGGACCCGTTCATTCTTGTGCTGGACGGCATCGAGGATCCGCACAATCTCGGCGCGATCATCCGTACTGCCAACCAGGCCGGAGCACATGGCATCATCATACCGAAGAGGCGCGCCGCGGGTCTGACGGCCGTGGTGGCGAGGACCAGCGCGGGCGCGATCAACTACACGCCGGTGGCAAAGGTGACGAACATCGTGCGGACGATGGAGGACCTGAAGAAGCGCGGCATCTGGTTCGTGTGCGCGGATATGGACGGCGACGTGATGTACCGCGTGAATATGACCGGGCCGATCGGACTCGTCATCGGCAACGAGGGAAACGGCGTGAGCCGTCTCGTGAAGGAGACGTGCGATCTCACGGCGTCCATCCCGATGAAGGGCGACGTGGATTCGCTCAATGCGTCGGTTGCGGCGGGGATACTCGCGTACGAGATCGTGAGACAGCGCGCGGGCAAAAACGGCTGATCAAGAGGCGTTTGATTGACTATGGAGATACGGAAGATCGCGACAATTCACAACGATTACACGGAGCGCTTCGGGGTTCCCAGACAGAGCGGCCTGGCGCCGGAGGTGCGCAGCCGTATTGTTTTTGAGAAGGAATACCGCAACCCGGATGCACTGCGCGGGATCGAAGGGTTTTCACACCTTTGGCTGATCTGGGAGTTCGACCGCATCGAGAGAGACGGGAGCTACCGGCCGATGGTGCGCCCGCCGAAACTCGGGGGCAACACACGCGTCGGCGTATGGGCGACACGCTCGCCGTACCGTCCGAACCCGCTCGGGCTGACGGTCGTGCGGCTCGTGGGTACGGAACAGACAGCAGAGGGACCGGTGCTGGTCGTAGAGGGGGCGGATCTGATGAACGGCACCCCGATCTACGATATCAAGCCGTATGTGCCGTACGCGGACTGTGTCGCGGGAGCCGTCGGAGGATTTGCCGACGAACACGCGGGTGAGAGGCTTCGGGTAACCGTCCCGGAGGAGGTGCGAGCCGCCGCAGCGTCTGCCGGGCACGGAGAGGAATGGCTTGCGGCTCTTGCAAAGGTCCTGTCGGCAGACCCGCGGCCGGCTTACCAGGATGATCCGCAGAGAAGATACGGAATGCGTTACGGTGATGCGGAGGTGGCGTTCGTCGTGAACGGCGGGGAACTGACCGTGACGGAGATCGCAAACGTTGTGCCGGAGGATGCGCAAACCCTGTAAACACAGGCGATTTTCCGCATCGGACGGCCTGGGCGGGGCATTGTCCGGAGGAGCGGAGTGCCCGCATTGCGGATACGGAAAATGAGCGACTGAAAATATCGGATTACATGATATTTCCGGTTGCTTTTTTGTTGTGTCGTGTGTTACAATGTCACTGATAATGCTTTAGTGTGTCAGTGTGCTGAAAGCATAGGTCAAAAACTATAAAATGGGAGGTTTGGAAGAAAATGACGAGACGTAGATTCCGTATGATCATCATGAGCGTGCTTATGCTTACCGCCGTGCTGATCATGGGAAAAAACAATGTTGCGTCAGCGGATGAATATGATATCGCAGACGGCGATATTGTCATTCATGCGTATGCAGACGGAACGCAGACGGTGTCTCAGGACGGAGCAGATCCCGTGGAGGATGCAAATCCGGTCCTCTACGGCGATTCGTACTATGACTGGTACAAAGTCACCATCATCTCGGATGAAGACGCCGAAGCGTACGTGACGTTCAGAGATCTGGTCATCGAGGCCGGGTATGCGACATTCTATGAGTACGGTACTATGTCGCCGGCAGTCTCCGTGTCCGGTGCGGGAACTACCACGATCGAGATGGATATGAACAATATCTTCACGATAAATCAGCAGAGCGAGTGGTGCTATCCTGCGATCGAGAAACTGGACGACGGTAAACTGATCTTCACCGATTACGATCAGAACGGTTCGATCACCGCAAAGGGCGGTTTCGGATCGGCGGCTATCGGCGGTGCTCCCGGACAGGGTGTGAAGAACATTACGGTAGACAGCGGTGTTGTGATCGCAGTGGGCGGTTACGGTGCTGCAGGTATCGGTAGCGGTGTGCTTACCGAGGATGATACCGATGTTGTGGTTTCCGGAATCGTTGTTTCCGGCAATGCGAAGGTTTGTGTTGCTCCGGGATATTGCTATGAAGACGCAAGCCTCGCGGCGGCAATCGGATACGGCACCGACTATGAAGAAAAAAATGCCAAGAGAGGCAAGAAAGTTACTCCTACGACGAAGAATCTTTACGATGTAGGTTACGTCAGGACATATGAGAACAACGGTGATGACTGGCTTGCCGGAATGATCATGTTCGATTATTATGAGGACATCGATTTCGAAGAAGAGATCTGCGGTACGGTTACGACATACGGTCTCTGGGTCGGCGGAACGCTGGTAACGTCTAAGAACGCGGCCAATATCAAGGCTTCCATTCCGGCGAACAACGATAAGAGAGACGACAAGGTAGTGTATTCCGGTAAGGCAAGTTATGATCCCGATACGAAAACACTTACCCTGACAAACTATCAGTATGAAGGTCCCGGCCATTATTTCCATGGCGATTCCGCCGCATCCTGCATTCACTATGAGGGGAAGGGCAATACGCAAGAGACATTGACGATCATTGTCAACGGCGAGAACTCTGTCACGCAGGCCAAGAACGCCATCTCCACATATGGAATCACGACACGCAGCTGGGTTTATACGGACAGTGATAATATTTCCGATCCGGAACCGGCACGGCTCGATGTTGTGATCAAGGGAACCGGAAGTCTGGATGTAACTGCGGGCTTTGCAGATACGGAAGAGTTTTTGAAGTACTGGCACGGGTATGCTTACGGCTATGGCTACGAGTATGAGGACGCGTACTTCTACGATTACGATAATTACCGCCCCGCCGCACACGGCAAGTCGATGTTTGAAAGCATTGCGATCGCCGCGAACAGCGGTTCGCTGATCATCGAGGGTGCCAAGGTTACGGCTGTCGGCGGCAATATCAAGGCGGGCTCCGGATACGCTGAGCCCTGGACGGAAGGTGTGTACTGCGATGACCGTCTTTTGATCGACAGCGGTGAGCTTGTTGCCAAGGCCGGTAATATCCCGCGCGGTGTCTCCATCGGTGTTGAAGTATGTAACGGCATCGAGGTTGAGAGCGGTATCCTGAAGGCGGAGGGCGGAGCGTACGACGCTGCTCTCAAAGTGGAACTGCAGACGCGCGGTGTTAACACGAACAACGGTAAGTGCATTATCATGGGTGTTGCGACCGTTCAGCTTGACATCGATGTTGAAACGGAAGAAGTGGATGAGGGCTACGAAGGTCCTATCATCGTGGTCGGCAAGGATGTCACCACCGTGGATCTCATCGGAGCATTGGCTTCCAACCTGCCGATCCGGAATGAGATCACGGGTCTCGGCTGGGCCGATAAGGACGAGGCTGAGGATTCCGAGGCGATCGCCGTCAACGAGGACGGTATGTTCTACGACTATGAGAGAGTGAGATTCCACACGCATAAGTTCACATACACGGCCGATGGAGATACGATCACCGCGAAGTGCGCGGATGATGACTGCGATATCCAGACCGGTCTCGAGCTGACGATCAGCGCTCCGGAGAATACGGACTACGATGGTCAGCCTAAGGAAGCTACTCTGAACGATGATTACAACACTACGGCATTCCCTGGTGAGTACACGATCTTTTACAAGCAGGACGGCGCTGAGGTTTCCGAGGTTGTGGCTGCCGGAGATTACTCCGCAGAAGTTACAGTGGAAGATGCTACTGCGATCGTAGAGTTCACGATCGAGAAGGCTCCTTTCGAAGTTGAGGCTCCGAGCGACCTTACTGCGGTATACGGACAGACGCTTGCGGATGTTGAACTTCCCGAAGTGTCTGACGGAGAGTGGATCTGGGATGATGATTCGACCGATGTCGGTGATGTCGGAACGAAGGCTTTCCCTGCCATTTTCAACCCGGATGACGGCAACTACGCATCGGTTACGGTGGATGTTGATGTGACGGTCACGAGCGCAGAAGTCTCGATCGTTGCGGACGACAACGAAAAAGTGTACGGCGAGGAAGATCCGGAACTGACAGCTACTGTCGACGGATTGATCGGTAAAGATCAGGTTGAGTACACGGTTGAGCGCGAAGAGGGTGAGGACGCAGGTACCTATGAGATCGTCGTGAAGGCGGAAGCCGATCAGGGCAACTATACGGTATCCGTGACCAACGGCGAGTTTATCATTAAGAAGGCTCCCGCTCCCGAACTTACCGATGATATGAAGCCGAAGCCGAAGGATCTCACGGAGAACGGCGAAGACCAGACTCTTCTGGATCCTCCGAAGATTCTTCCGAACGGATACGAAGAGATCAAGTACAGTGATGACGGCGGAAAGACCTGGTCGGATACGATCCCGACGGGCAAGGATGCCGGCGAGTATATCGTAGACGTTCAGTATGTGGGCGACAAGAACCACGAGACATTTAACGGAGAGCCCATCACGGTTAAGATCAAGGCTCTGTTCACCGTAGTATGGCTTGACAGCGAAGGCACTGAGATCGATCGTCAGACATACACGGAGGGCGAGGAGGAGCCTACGACCGATAAGGTTCCCGCCAAGGCAGAGGATGAGAATTTCACCTATGAGTTCTCCGGTTGGGACGAAGGCGTGAAGAGCGGCAATACGACGACCTACAAGCCTGAGTTCACCGCTAAGGCGAAGAGCGCTTACACCGTGATCTGGTTGAACGGCGACGGAACCGAACTCGACAGCAAGAACTATTACGAGGGCGAGGAAGAGCCTACGACGGACAAGATCCCGACCAAGGCAGAGGATGAGAATGTTTATACCTTTGCCGAGTGGGAACTTGCTTCCGAGGAAGGTCTGACGAAGACCTACAAGCCTTTGTTTGTGGCTGTTCCGAAGGAACTTTACTACTTCGTTGAAGGCGGCGTCTTCGAGTGGAAGAAGGGTTCGAACAACTCGATCGTTATTACCGTAAAGCGCGCGATCGACGATGAGACCTGCTTCGGCCACTTCACCGGCGTAAAGATCGGTGATGTGATCTTTGTCTCCGGACAGGATTTCGATGCGGTTTCCGGCAGTACGGTTGTTACGCTGAAGGCAGCTGCTCTTGACAAGCTTAATGTCGGCGAGTATCCGATCTCGATCATCTTCGATGACGGTGAGGCTACCGCAACGATGAAGATCCTCGCAGCAGACGAGGAGCCTTCCGTGAAGACCGGCGACACCGGCAAGATGATCCTCTGGATCGTTCTCGCACTTGCTTCCGCAGGAGCATTGGCCGGCATCATCGTCGTGAGACGTCGTAAGTCGGAAGACAGATAATCAAGATGAAACGACAGGACCGGGGAGTTCATTCCCGGTCCTGTTTTTGGCTTTTCATGATTTGTAAAATCGATGAAAATAGTTCTTGCAAATGCGGCAGGCTTGTGGTATAGTAGCCGTTGTGTGATGCTGCCTTGGCTCAGCTGGTAGAGCGTCGCCTTGGTAAGGCGGAGGTCGGCGGTTCAAATCCGCTAGGCAGCTCTGAGACATAAAATCCCCTGCGATTTCTTCGCAGGGGATTTTTTTCGTTTCAAAGCTCCCTAAGTACTGTCGAAAACTTCATAGAAAAGGTAGAAATTTTCCGTGAAATTTGGTAATATAAAGTAATCCCCGAAATAGGCCTGAGGGTTTACATACGACGAGCCGTTCGCAGCGCGGGCGAAAAAGGGGAAAGTTTTCGGAGAAAGGTGAGTGGAGATATATGTATTGTATGATCTGCAAGGAAAACAGGGCCGGCGGAGACGGATTGTGTGTCAAATGCCGTTTCAAGATGAACACGCAGAACAAGGATGTCGCCAGCGACCTGGAAATACTGCTTCCGGAGGGCCGCTATGTCGGCAAGGCCAGAAACGGAATTCCGAACGGCAAGGGCGAGCTCACCTACAATGAGCACGACTCCCGCAAGTATTACAAGGGTGATTTCAAGGACGGAATGCGGCATGGCAAGGGCAAGCTCGTGTTCCGCAATGACGCTTACTATGACGGCGAGTGGGCGAACGACAAGTATGAGGGCTACGGCGAGGAGTCGCTTCCCGGCGGCAACAATCTCGAGGGGTATTACACTGCGGGACGCCTCACGAGCGGCCATGTGTATTTCGGTGACGGCCGTGAGTACGAGGGCGAGTGGAGCGATGATATGCCCAATGGTAACGGTAAGATGTACTGGCGGGACGGACACGCTGAGGAAGGTTACTGGGTGAACGGTATCTGCGCGTTCCGCGAGACTCCGACGGAGGAACAGATCGCTCAGTTCCTGGCGGAGCAGGAGCAACGCTCCCTGGAGGAAAATCCTCTGGAGGACGAGGCGGACCAGGCCTGGCGCCAGCAGAACACGGAGCTTCCGCCGGATGAGACCGCCGACAATATATGGAATCCTCTCGTGCGCGAGGAGCTCGCCGCGGTTGAGGAGGATGAGTCGGCACCGCTTCTGTTTGACGGTATGGAGGATTCGCCGAACATTCTCAAGAAGACATCCCAGCGTGCGGAGCCGACGAAGAAGTCGGTGGCACGGCCGGTATTCCGCGGCAACGGATTTGACGGCACGAACGCCAACGGGGATCTCGAGGATGAGGCGGGCGCTCTGGCGAAGCGTATGGCGGAGGCCGCGGCGCAGACGCTCGTAGTGCTCGACGACAGCGTTTCGGATATCGACCTGAGCGGAGGCGTGAAGGAACCGGATTTTCCGTACTATGACGATACGGAGGAAGCCGGGGAGACGAATGAGAACAACGATACCGCTGCGGAAGCGGCGGAAGGCACCGCGAGTGCGGAGGGCGGGGAACCTTCGGACGATGCGGGTGTATTGGGGAATGTCGCGGAAGCGAACGGTACGGAGAAGCAGGATAACGAGGGGAACGCAGAGATGATCGAGTCCAGTTTTGTAGACACATCGGATGACAGAAAAGACAATGCCAACTCAAAGATTTTGAGCGGCATGTATGAGAGTATCGGCAAGCCGATCCCGGAGGAGCTTCGCGAGAAGAAGGTCGTAGAGCCGAAGGTTTCCGAGAAGACGCTGGAAGACCGCGCAATGCAAAGTCTGTTTGCCAAGATGGGAATGGTTGCGGCTCCCGCGGAGGAAGCAGCAGGTAACGCGGAGGCGGCTGTAAATGAGGCTGCCGCGAGCGTTGAAACGGCGGTTGCGGAAGTTGCCAAAGCCGCGGAGACAACGGCGGCTGCCGCAGTTGAGACTGTTGCAGAGACTGCTGCAGAGGCGGTTAACGCGGTTGAGGACAATGCTGCCGCATCGGCAGAGGAAGCGGCATCCGCGGCGGAAGCTGTCGCTGAGGCGGTGCAGGAGGTCGAGAAGAAGCCGTACGACCCTGTCACGAAGACCGGTTATCACGAGGAGACGTACGCGAACGGTGAGCACTACGTCGGCGATTTTGTGAACGGCAAGCGCCACGGCATCGGCCGCATGGAGTACCTGAACGGCGATGTGTACGAGGGCAGCTACAATATGGGCAAGCGCCACGGCCAGGGCATCATGACCTACGCGGCGGGAAGCCGTTACGAGGGCAACTGGGAGAACAGTATCAAGTCCGGCCAGGGACGTTTTGTGCAGGCAAACGGCGAGGTGTACGAGGGCAGTTTCGAGGGCGGTACTTTCGAGGGCACCGGCTCGTATATGTTCAGCAACGGCAACACCTACATCGGCAGCTGGAAGGGCGGCAAACGTGACGGCACCGGCGTGCTGATCTACGCGAACGGCGCGAAGGAGGCCCAGGTATGGGAAGGCGGCAAGAAGGTATTTGCGGAGATCGTCGATGACCCGGCTCCCGCAGAGGAGCAGGCATCCGCGGACAATGCTGCGGAGACCGCGGCAGAGACCGTAGTTGAGGGCGCACGTGCATTTACGGATACCACCGAGGAAAATGTTGCGGAGACCGCACAGGCGGCAGTTGAGAATGCTGCGGAAAATGTTCAGGCCACAGTCGAGAACGCAGCAGAGACCGCACAGGCAGCCGTTGAGAATGCTGCAGAGAACGCAGCGGAGACCGCACAGGCGGCAGTCGAGAACGCTGCGGAGAACGCAGCAGAGACTGCACAGGCGGCAGTTGAGAATGTTGCGGAGAATGCGGCTGAGAACACAGCCGAGACTGCACAGGCAGCCGTTGAGAATGCTGCCGAGACCGCGGCAGAGGCCGCAGCAGTGGTGATCCCGGAGCTTATGCCGGTCCGCGAGACGAAGAGCATTAACTACAAGAGCGGCAACCGTTACGAAGGTGAGGTTGACGAGAAAAATATGCCGCACGGCAACGGTGTGTTTACCTACACGAACGGCAGCAGCTATGAGGGCGAGTTTGAGCACGGCGTGCGCAACGGATACGGCATTTTCCGTTGGGCGACCGGCGACAGCTATGAAGGCGGCTGGAAGAACGACAAGCGCCACGGAGAGGGCGTTATGAAGTACGCCAACGGAAGAGTCCGCAAGGGACGCTTCGAGAATAACGAGTATGTCGGTATTTGAAAAAAATAAAAATCGAATGATCGTCGCGACGGTCGTCGCGCTGCTCTGCGCCGTGCTCCTGATGGGGTGCGGGGCGGAACGGCCTGTTGCGCGCCCGTCGCGTCCGACGTCTGCGCCCGGAACGGTAACATCCTCGGTGACACCCGAGGCACTGACGCCGACGGCTACGCCTACCAACACGCCGACGCCGAGTCCGTCGCCGACACCGATCCGTATGCGCGACGACTATGAGCTCGCGGAACTGTATTCCGAGGAGGCGAAGGCTTCGGTTTACCGGGTGCCGATCGATGAGTATCTGGACGGGTATTTCATCACCGATGTGCGGACGAACAACGATTTCGTCGCGGTGACGGCAAACGTTCGCGATGACGGGGATATCGATTATGACACGTGGAAAAACGACGGAGTGTTCATCACGTTTCATCTCGGTGTGCCCGATATCATCAAAACCTGTCCGTTGCCGGGCGAGATGAAGAGCACTCCCGAACTTCTGGATGACGGACAGCTCGTCGTTCAGTGCGAAGACGGGAAGATCTATGAGTATGATATCGACCTGCAGGAGATCCGGATTTTTTCGCCGGAAAGCGGTTCGCTGATCGGCGTGACGGAGGAGCGGCATCTGTGGTTCCTCAACGAAAAGACGGAGAAAGAGAAGACGATCTCGGAGTATTCCTTCGAGGGTGAGCTTCTCGGTTCGTATGAGATCGGAAGTATCAAGCCGAAGCGGTATCTGCGCAGGGACGGAAAGTACGAGATCTTCATATGCTTCCGCGCAAATTACACAGAGCGGCTTGCAGCGCTCAACACCGAGACGGGAGAGTTCCGGCCGGTGGACGGGATTCACTATGAAACCGAGTGCTACGACGATTATATCGAGTATGCCGACGACAGGACGTGGTATTTCGGCGGGTATGACCAGAGCGGGACGATTTACTCGTTCCCGAAGGAAATCTCCGGCGAGTATGCGGAGGCGGTCGGCAACGGGAGATTAACCACCGCGCGCTGGGATTACGACGACGATTCCTACGAATACACCGTAGTGTATCGCGCCTACGATATCGAAAATATGTCGCTGCTCGGCGAGCTTCACTCCGAGGAGATGAGGGCATACGATTATTTCGGCACGTCGAGGCTGACGAAGCGCGGCTATGTGCTTTTGGATGTCCACGACACGGCGGACGGCGCGTACCATCTGATTCTTTGGGACACGTCGGCGGGACAGGCGATACCCGTCGAGGGCGGACGCGAGATCAAGGCGACGCAGGATACGTTAGAACTGCGCGAGCTGACGGAGCGGTTCGAGAGAGAATTCGGGATCCGGGTGTATTTTGAGGAGTTCGATCTGAACGGCGAAGTGTTCAGCAACTATTATCTGGTCCCCTGTAAGGACACCACCCGCCTGAGACAGTTGATAGATGATATGTACGAGATCATCCGCGAATACCCCGAGGGCTTCTGGACGGAGATCAAGGCGGAAGGGGAGATGGAGAAGGTTCGCATTTTCCTGTGCGACGGCTTCGAGCGGAAAGGCCTGTCGGCGATCGCGGAGGCGGCGGCTCTCACGAGCACTTCCGGCGACGACATCAGTATGGCCTACGGGGCGCAGTATTTGTACCAGTTCGAGACCACCTTCGTGCACGAATCCATGCATATGATGGAGGTGCGGATCGAGCAGTACTGCAGGGAGAACCATCTGGATTTCGACAACTACTGGAGAAACGAACTGAATTCGAGCAAATACCCTTATTTTGACGCTTACACGGATGCGAGCGGCAAGGATCTTCAGGACAACAAGGGAACCTACTGGGCCGACTACAAGAATGCCTGGTTCATCGATTCCTACTCCAGGACAACGATGCACGAGGATCGCGCGCGCGTTCTGGAAAATCTCTACTCCGGCTCGAACTATTATTTTACGAGCAGCAAGCATCTGCGCGCCAAGGCGGAAAATCTGTGCGCGATGATAAGGGCAGCGTTCCCGAGTGTCGGTGAAAGTCCGTATCCGCTTCGCTGGGAAGCATACATCGGAATGCTGGATCCGACCGAATATATCGAGCGATACCGCATCAAGGATCCGGATCGTACGGACGAGTGAACGCAGGGCTTTTACAGAAACTGACAATTTCATACGAATATCAACAAAATGGCTGTGCACCGGACGAACCGGGCACAGCCATTGTTTTTGCTTTTTGTTGTAAGTCCCCGGATCACTCGGCGGGAAGCTCGGCCTCCACACCGTGGGAGAGGTCGTACAAGTAGCAGTTGTATTTGTTGACGGTCGAGAATGTCTCCCTTGTGAAGGACTCCAGCAGTTCGCGGGAGATCAGGCTCTTCTCGTAAGGGATTGCCGCGCGATACACGGTGAAGCCCTTAGAGGGCGAGAAATCAAAGGTCGCGCCGAACATGCGGTCGTAGTTGAGTTCGCAGATCTTCATAGCGTAAGCGCTTCGATGCTCCTCATCCACCGTGAAATTCAGCTTGGAATACAGCGTGAGAAGCTGCGAACTCGGGTGCAGACTGAAGCGGAAGTGCACCTCGAACGGTTCGGATTCCACCGAAAAATCGATCTTCATCGCCTCCTCGTCGCAGGAGTAATTTTCCACAAGGTTGCCGACAACCTGCTTCAGCGAAGCGAAGATCCGCTTGGAATCCAGTTCTTCCTGGGATGTAGCCATGGTATTGTTCCTTCTTTCGTGTTGATCAGATAAATCCGAGCGTGTGCTTCGTCATCAGCCGTTCGGAAAATTCTTTCTCCGACGCAGCCGCGCGGAAGTCCTCGGAGGAGATGCGGATGCTGTCAAGCCCGTCGATCTGCGAGCGGATGGCAGCTTTCGACCAGGTGCGCTCATAGAGGTTGCGGACAAAGCGCGCGTTGGCGAAATCCGAGGAGTCCATATAGGCCTGGTCAAGCGAGTTAAAGAAGTTCGACGCGGTCTGCTCAAGCTCGGGCTCATACGCAAAATGCTTGCGCACCATCAGCATGAAGATGTCCGTCAACTGCTGCTTGGTGTATCCCGGGAAATCAATCTGGTACGGCATGCGGGAGCGGAGTCCTGCGTTGCCCTCCATCAGCTTGTCCATATCGTCGCGGTAACCGGCCATGATCACGACCATATCGTCGCGGTGATTTTCCATCTCGGAGATCAGCGTGGCGAGCGCTTCCTTGCCGTAGTCGGAGTTGCTCTCGCCGCTGTAGAGCGCGTATGCCTCGTCGATGAAAAGCACGGAGCCGTAAGCATCGCGGCAGATGGCGGCCGTCTTCGGAGCCGTCTGACCGACGTATTCGCCGCAGAGGTCGCGTGACATATATTCAAAGAAATAACCGTTGCGCAGAATGCCGTTCTCCGCGAAAATGCGGCCGAGGATGCGGGCGACGGTGGTCTTGCCGGTGCCGGGGGCGCCGGTGAAGCGCATGTGCAGCGTCGGGCGATCCACGGAGCGGTCCTTGAGCGCGTATTTTACCTGCGAGACGATCTCGCGGATGCGCTCGGTGATGGCTTCCATGCCGATCAGTTCGGCGAGCTCGTCAAAGCCGGAGCGCTTGCTTTCACTGTAGGTGGTGGAGAGTGAGAGAATGTCCTCCTTGCGGATCACGGTCAAACCGGCTTCGTTGACTGCCTTGTTGTCAGCGGTTTCGGAGTTGGCCGCAGTGGCGGAAGCATCTGCAGCAGAAGCGGTGCCTTCAACGGCGGCTGCGTCCGCAGCGTCGGCCGTGTTTGCGGAAGCCGTTGCTTCGGCGGCCTCGGCGAGGTGTTTCAGCCAAAGCATTTCACAGACGATCTTCCGGACGGACTGCATTCCGTAGAAGCGGCCGTCGCTTTTCTCCTCGGCGATGCGGGAGAAGAACACGTCCCAGGCGTCATCGGCGACGGTGAAAGAGTAGTCGGCGAGTGCGAGGATCGCACCCTGCTTCAGCTGCTCGTTGGTGTACGGAGGCACCGATACCGTGCGGAGATAGAGAATGTCGCTGATGGTGTCGGCGAGAGAGCGCAGCGCGTTCGGCTCGATGTAGGAAACGCGGAAAGCGAAGATGTAATCGCTCTCCAGCGGAAGAAGCTGACGAAGGAAACTCTTCAGATCACCCAGACGGGCGCGCTCCGTCAGCGCGCGGATGTCGAAACATACAAGGCGGTTGCGGTTCTCGAGTTTGCTGAGGGACGTGATCGCGTCGAAGGTGGAGGTGAAACCGTCCTCGGAGCGAACGCCGAGACGGATCTCCTGAAGAGGCTCGTCCTTGCAGAACGGGAAGAGATCGAGAGCCGAGATAAAGTCGACGAAAGTGTTCAGCATCGTGGTCAGTCCCGCGCCGTCGTTGACGGAGAAGAGATAGTTCTGATGCTGAAAACTGATCTGCGTGTTGTGGCTGCGGATCTGCGGCGCGACGCTCGAGATCTCGCGGCAGAGTTTCTTGAAATCATCCCAGCCGACCAGAGAATCAAAATAGGAGATGGGAGGGAGATCGACGTTCTTGCCGGCGGTCGTCATCGCGAGCATCAGCTCCGGGTAGACATAGTACACGGAGTTGGCGGACTCGTGGATCTGCCGTCCGTTCTCCAGTTCAAACTCCTGTTGGAGCACGGAGTTGATCTGCTGCGCGGTCTGCTCGACGGCGCCCGATTCCAGGGAAAATGTAAGTATCGCGTAGTCCTCGTGCTCCACCTTGAGACTCTCGCCGTACAGGCCGTACAGCTTGTCCTTGACGGTGTCCACGGGAAGTTTTTCACTGTCTCTTTTGCTCAGAACCCAGTTCTGGTCAAATTCAATCTTTCCATCGAGCATGATCGATGTACCTCCGAACGAATCAATTCGACCCATTATACCATAGAAACGGGTGGAAGACAACTGTCAATCAGTGCTTTACTTCCCTGCGTTACCGTGGTAAAATTACCGTGTATCTGTGTCCGGAACCGGGCTTGCGCCGGATGGCCGGGCACGACAGAAAGAGGGGTAACAACTATGATCAATTCCATGATTCTCGATCTCAACAGAAACGGTTCCGCGATCCGCGCGATGTTCGAGGAAGGCGCGAAGATGGCGAAGGAGTTCGGACGCGAGAACGTCTACGACTACAGCCTCGGCAACCCGAGCGTAGTTCCGCCCGCGGAGATCCGCGAGACGCTTCTCGACATCATCGCCCACGAGGACGAGAATGTATTGCACGGATATATGAACAATGCGGGCTTTGAGGACGTCCGCACGGCGATCGCGAAGCATCTCAACGACAATTTCGGGACCGCATTTTCCGCGAAAAATATTCTGATGACGGTAGGCGCCGCAGGCGGTCTCAACGTCATCCTGAAGACGCTTCTCAACCCCGGCGACGAGGTCATCACGTTCGCGCCGTTCTTCGGCGAGTACCGCAATTACGTGCGCAACGCGGCGGGCGTATTGGTGACCGCGGCAACCGACCCCGACACGTTCATGCCGGTGCCGGAGGTGCTTGCCTCCGTGATCACGCCGAAGACGAAGGCGCTTATCGTCAACACACCGAACAACCCCACGGGCGTCGTGTACCCCGAGGAGCTGATCGTGAAGATCGCCGATGTACTGCGCGCGAAGGAGGCGGAGTTCGGCACGAGCATCTATATGATCGCGGACGAGCCGTACCGCGAGCTCGTGTACGACGGGGTGACGGTACCGTATCTGACGAAGTATTACCACAACACCGTGGTCGGTTATTCCTACAGCAAATCGCTGTCCCTTCCGGGCGAGCGCATCGGTTATCTGGTGCTCCCGGACGAGCTTGACGACGCCGATGAGATCATTCCCGGCGCAACGGCTGCAAACCGCGTGCTCGGCTTCGTGAACGCGCCGTCGCTGATCCAGAAGACGGTGGGACGCTGCCAGGATGCGAAGGTTGACGTGGAGATCTACAACAGAAACCGTGAACTTCTGTACGGAAAACTCACCGAGTACGGCTTCTCCTGCATCAAGCCGCAGGGCGCGTTCTACCTCTTCGTGAAGGCGCCGGACGGGGACGACAAGGCGTTTGTCGCAGCGGCGAAGAAGCATCGCATTCTCATGGTGGCCGGCACGGGCTTCGGTGGCCCGGGCTATGTGAGACTTGCATATTGCGTATCCTACGATATGATCGAGCGGTCACTGCCGGGCTTCGAGGCGCTTGCCAAGGAGTACGGGCTGCGGTAAGCGCGGTCAGCACCCGGCCGTGAACGGTTGGGGATACGAACGAAAGGACTGTATATGGGAACCTGGCGTGATAATGTGCGCCGCGTGACCCCCTATGTTCCGGGGGAACAGCCGCAGCGCCCTGTGATAAAACTGAATACAAACGAGAATCCGTACCCGCCGTCGCCGGCGGTGCTCGCGATCCTTCGTGAAATGTCCGGAAAGCCCGAGGTCGGGGACCGCTGTGAGGCGGCCAACCTCCGCAAATATCCGGACGCCGAGGTCACGGAGCTGGTGAATGCCATATCCGATGTGTACGGCTTCGACCCGGACCGGATCTTTGTCGGCGTCGGCTCGGACGACGTGCTCGGCATGGTGTTTCTGACCTTCTTCAGCGGCGACAAGCCGATCCTTTTCCCGGATGTGACGTACTCCTTCTACGATGTTTGGGCGGAGTTGTACCGGATCCCTTACGAGCGGATCCCGCTCGACGAGAACTTCCGCATCCGCGCGAAGGATTACACCGACAAGAGCGGTTCAATCGGCGGTATCATCATCGCGAACCCGAATGCGCCGACGTCCGTAGCGCTGCCTCTCTCGGAGGTGCGTGCGATCCTCGACGCAAACCGCGACGTGGCGGTGATCGTCGACGAGGCATATGTTGACTTCGGCGGCGAGAGTGCACTGCCGCTTCTGGAGGAGTACGACAACCTTCTGGTTGTGCAGACGTACTCGAAGTCGCGCTCGCTGGCCGGCTCCCGGATCGGTTTTGCGATCGGCAGCAAGGAGATGATCAAGGCGCTCTCGGACATCAAATATTCATACAACTCGTACACTATGGACAGCCTCACGATCCGCATCGGCGCGGCTTCCATGCGCGATACCGACTACTGGAAGAAAACCTGCGCGAAGATTGTCGCGACGAGGGAGGCGTACCGCCCGAAGCTCGAGGAGCTCGGCTTCACGGTGCTGCCGTCTTCGACGAACTTTTACTTCGCAACGCACAAGTCGGTGCCGGCGGAGACGATCTTCACGGAGCTTAAGAAGCGCGACATCTTCGTTCGCTTCTGGAACAAGCCGCGGATCAACAATCATCTTCGGATCACGATCGGAACCGACGCGGAGATGGATGCGCTTGTCGCGGCACTCAAGGAGATCCTGGCGGCTTTCGGCTGATGCGGGAGGCCTTTTGTTAGGAGATAAACGTTGAACGCAGTCAACTATCAAAAGAGACTCGAGGAGACGCTTGCGCGCGTCGACGCAGGAGATCATGTGCCGACGCTTCTTCTGCACGCCTGCTGTGCGCCGTGCTCGAGCTACGTGCTCACGGTGCTGGCGGAGCATTTCCACGTGACGATCTGCTATTACAATCCGAACATCACCGACGCGGCGGAGTTTGCAAAACGCGCGGAAGAGCTGCGGAGACTGGTGCGCGAACTTCCCGTGAAGTATCCCGTGGAGGTGGTCGTGCCGGAGTACAGGCCGGAGGAATTTTACGCAGTCGCGAAAGGGCTCGAGCGGGAGCCCGAGCGCGGGAGACGGTGCGAGGAGTGTTTCCGGCTGCGGCTGAACTATGCGGCGAGGATGGCCGCCGACACGGGCGCGGAGTATTTTGCGACGACGCTCACCATCAGCCCGCAGAAGGACGCAGCGCTTCTCAACCGGCTCGGCGAGGAGGCGGAGGCGCTGATCGCAGCGGAGTATGCGGAGGATTGTGCGGAGCCCGCAAACGGCCGGCCGGTGTATCTTGCGTCCGATTTCAAGAAGAAGGGCGGTTACGCGGAGTCGGTGCGGCTCTCGGAGGTGTACGGGCTGTACCGCCAGAACTACTGCGGCTGTGTCTACTCTAAGCGAGACGCGCTCGCGCGCGAGCAGGCGCGTGCGGAAGTATCGGCGGAGTGAGTGGACGGAGCGTTCAATTGTAAACAATTTGTTAAATATGATTCAAACATATGGTAAATGAAACTTACCTATGGTATAATGGCGCAAATCGAAAGGAGGAACGTGTGCAGCGCGTGGCTGTGCACGGAAAGAATTATGGCAAAGGCATTGAGCTTTGGTGCTACGACGAACTTAATCGGTACAGTCGGTATTATTATCGCTGTAGTTGTGCTGCTGATCATCATCTGGTACATCGGCACACTGAACGGACTTCGCCAGACAAAGGTGAAGATCCAGGAAGCGGTGTCCGGCATCGACGTTGCGCTTACCAAGCGCTATGATGTTCTTACCAAGATGGTTGATGTCGCAAAGTCTTACGCGACGTTTGAGAGAGCAACGATCCTCGAGGCGATCAAGCTTCGCAGAGGCATGAGCATGACCGAGAGAAATCAGGCGGCTAACGCTATGGAGCAGGCTGCGAGAGAGTTGAATTTCCTTGCGGAAAATTATCCGCAGCTGCATTCCAACGAGAACTTCCGCCAGCTGCAGGTCGCGATCATGGACGTGGAGGAGCACCTTCAGGGCGCGCGCAGAGCGTACAACAGCAATGTATCTCTGCTGAACCGCAAGATCGTGACATTCCCGACCAGCATCGTGGCAGGTTTGAGCGGCATCACTTCGGAGGAGTTCTTCGAGGCGGAGTCGAACAAGCGTGAGGACGTGAACGTAAACATCACGATCTGAGAATCGCTTAACGTTACATAACGGCTTGTGTGGTTTGTGTGTAATTTGACGGAAAATGAGGGGCGTGCCGGGGAGTGATCTCCGGCACGCATTGTAGGAAAGGGCGTAATTTCGCCCGAAAGGACGGTTTCATAAATGAGGACAGACTGGGAGAAAATCGAGCAGTTGCAAGACGGTGTCCGGTTTCTCGCGATCGTCGGTATCATATTGAGCGCAGGTGCACTGTTCTTCGGATTCATAGGCCTTGCGAATACGCAGACACCGTGGATCCTTCTCGGGGGACTTGTGATCGCCGGTATCTTCTGGTGGCGGTTTTACAGAAGACTGAAGGCGTACAAGGCGTCGTACAAGGACTACGTGGTCCACAAGGCGGCGGAGGGAATGTTCGACCGCTACGAATACTATCCGCAGCACGGTTTCCAGAGCGAGGAGATCCGCGCTACCGGTATCATGGCTATGGGAAACCGGTACAACAGTGAGGATATGATCGAGGGGGTATATAAGGGCGTGGATTTCCGCCGTGCGGATATGTACATCGCGCAGCATGTGCAGTCCGGCAAGAGCAGTTACACGATCGAGTATCTCCGCGGAGAATGGCTTACGTTCACGTACAACAAGAATTTTGTGTCGGACCTGCAGATCCGGACGAAGGGCTTCCGCTATGCGAACACGAAGACGAGCAGACTGTTCACGTCAGCCGATGTGCGCCGCCACGAGTTCGAGACGGAGAGCACGGAGTTCAACAAAGCGTTCGAGTGCACCTGCCAGGACGATACGGAGGCATTTTACCTGCTGACGCCCCGCGTGATGGAAATGCTCCTGCTGCTGAGGGACGAGTTCCGGTGTGATTTTATGGTGGGATTTGTGCATAATCGGTTGCATTTTGCGATCAATTCGGGTAAAAATAATATGGAGCCGCCGGTGTTTCGGAGCACAAGCTTTGAGTACGAGACGGAGATGGTCCGCAGGGAACTGAAGATCATTACCAACATCGTGGACTCGCTTGCGATCGATCGGAAGCTTTTCGTGGAATAGTTCCACTATGGGGGACCGCGGAGTGCGTCCGCGGGCGGATTGACGGAGGAAAAGGCGATGGACGGTTCGCTTGATGAATTGCTCGAACTGGGCAAACGGATCAAAAAAAGAAACACGATCAGCGGGATCGTGGCAGTCGTGGGTGTGATCGCGACAATATGTTGTTTCGGGACGGCGTTTTTCCCGATCGGACTGATCATATGTGTGGGGGCACTGATCTCGATCCTCATCACGAACACGCGGCTCGGCAACAAGTACCGTGAACTCTACAAGACGACGATGATCGACCGCGTCGCGAAGGAGTATTTTTCGGAGTACGAATACAAGCCGGAGACGGGCTTTGCCAAGGATTACCTGAGAAGTCTCGGGATTATGTCGTTCGGAAGCGATTATCGCAGCGAGGACACGCTCAAGGGCGTGTACAACGGTGTTCCGTTCACGCGTGCGGATGTGTATATCGCGGACACAACGACCGACTCGGAGGGCAACAGCTCGACGACGGTGTACTTCCGGGGGCAGTGGCTGGAGATCGTGCCGAACAAGGCGTTCAACACGGACCTGCAGATCATTCAGAGCGGTTTCAGTTTCACGAACCGCAAGAAGGGCATCTTCACGAAGAAGGCGGAGCGCCGCCACGTGCTTGAGACCGAGGATGTCGAGTTCAACAAGCGCTTCCAGTGCCTGTGCCAGAACGACGCGGAGGCATTTTACCTGCTGACGCCCTCGCTGATGCAGGCGATCATGCGGCTCTCGGAGATCCTGCCGTACAAGATGATGATCGCTTTTGTGAACAACACGCTGCACGTTCTGGTGGACACGCACCGTGATTCGATGGAGCCGTCGTCACCGAAGAACGGCAACTTCGATCTGCAGATCGCGGACCTTCGCCAGGATATGGAGATCATTGTCAACGTGATCACCGGACTTCTGGTCGACCGCGACATTTACCGGAGAACACAGGGCTGAGAGGCTTGCGGAGCGAAACGATCCGGCGAAGCATCGGCAATATAGTATGCAATACGAAAATAACGGGCGTTATCTCAGAAGGTAACGCCCGTTTTGGTCCTTGTTGTATGTAAGTAAATCCCCGGGTTACGCAGTACAAGCACTGTCTGCGGAAAATGCTTCACGGCACGAGATGCGAGAGCACTGCGGCTGCGACATCGCCCGCCGCGCGGCTTCCCGTGCCGCCGTGCTCGAGATACACGACGAACGCGTAAGGCTTGTCCTCGTCGGTCGTGAAGCCGGCGAACCAGCAGTTGGATGCACCCTTGGACTGCGACACCGTGCCGGATTTGGCAGCGATCGCGCAGGGGAAGCGGTCCGTTCCGTAGGAGAGACGGACGTCCTCGGAGAGCGCCTTGCGCAGGTACTCCGCGGTGGAGGCGTCGAGTAGCTCCCTCGTCAACTCGGTCTCGGGACGGCGCAGGAGTTTGCCGTTCTCGTCGCGGATCTCCAGGACCGTGTTCGGCACGGCCGCGCGCCCGCCGCCCGCGATGGCGGCATAGTATACGAGAAGGCTGCAGGGGTTCACCTGGTCGAGGTAGAGCCCTACGCCGGCGTAACCCAGCTGATAGTCGTAAATCCCGGTGAAGCGGAAGGCTCCGTGCGCCGTGTTGACGGTACCGACCTTGTAGGAGTCCGTGAGGCCGCTCTTACGGATCCCCTCGGAGACGGTGTCGGGGCCGAGCGCGACTGCGAGCGTCGCGTACGCACAGTTGCAGGAGTCCGCGAGCGTCTCGATCAGCGACTGTTTCCCGTGAACCTTCGGACAGTTGACGTAACCGTCCGGAAAACGGTTGACGCCTTTGCAGGTGAAGTTCCAGTCAATGAGCGGGCCGGACTGCGCCGGATCGAGGTCGGAAGCCTGCAGCCCGGACTCGAGAGCCGCCTGCAGGATAACGGGCTTCAACACGGAGCCCGGCGTTGCCGTGGTGGAGAGAAAACGGTTCATATAGACGCCGGCGTAGGAAGGATTTTCCTCGATATCCTCGGGGATGTCCGAGGGATCGAAGGTCGGCGTCGAGACGAGAGCGAGGATCTCGCCCGTTTTGTAGTTATATACGCACACGGTGCCGTTGCGCCCGTCGAGCGCCTCAAGCGCCGCGGCGTTCAGTTTCGCGTCGATCGTGAGGACAACCGTGTTGCCGGCCTCATCCACGGAGGAGATTCCCTTCGCGGCACTGAAGGACACGAGGTCGTCGCGCATCGTCGCGAGGGCGGAGGCGCCGATCTTTCCGTACGGGTCACCGACGACATGAAGCGTTGACATGCGCACGTCGGCATTGGCATGGTAGCGCCGCTCGCCGTTCTTCACGTAGGAGAGGACGACACCGTTGCGGTCCGCGATCGTTCCGGTGAGGAGCACATTTTCCGACGAATAGAGATGACGGTTGTACGGGGTCAGAAACCACTCTGACGCGTTTTTGCGATAGGTGTTGAGCAGCACGAGGATCCCCGCGAGAAATATCGCGAGAACGACGGAGCACAGGCCGATTCGGGAGCGGATCTTCTTCATACTTCTTCCTCCTCCTGTTCCTCGGAGTACTCCGTATCTTCGAAATCCTCCTCAATCGGGTCCTTCGCCGGCACGCCAAGGCGCATCCGCTGGTCGCGGTAGGATCTGCGGTACACGAAACTCGCGCCGGGGCGGGTGTCCGCGGCCTTCAGAAAGGCGAGAAGACCCCACGAGAGCAGCATCGAGGATCCGCCGTTGGAGACGAACGGGAAGGTTACGCCCGTGAGCGGCAGAAGGTCCGTGCAGCCGAACACATTGAGCGCGGTCTGGAAGATCAGCATCGTTGTCGCGGAGCACGCGGCGATCATATAGAACGAGGAGCGGCAGGACATCGCGGAGCGGATCGCAAATGCGGACAGCGCAATGATGCACAGCACTGCAAAAACGGCCGTGATCAGACCGAGTTCCTCGCACATAATGCCGAACACGAGGTCCGTGTCCGAGGCCGCGACACGCTTAAGAAAGCCGCCGCCGGGACCGGTGCCGAGAAGTCCGCCGGACGAGATCGCCGTGAGCGTGCGGGCCTGCTGGTAACCGCCCGAGGAGGCGTACTCGGTCGCGTGGCGCCACGTGGAAAATCTGGCCCATATGTAGGGCTTGGCGACTAAAACGAGGGCGCCCGCGGAGACCGCGCCGCCGAGCATCAGAAGAAGAGTCGCGAAATCTCCGGAGCGGAGGAACGCGATCACGAGGAAGGTCACAAAGAAGACGGCCGCCGTTCCGAAATCGTTCATCTTCGCAAGACTTAAGATCAACACGAACGAGAGCAGCAGGAACAGACCGAGGTTCCTTCGGCGGAACAGACGGTCGAGCGTCGCGGCGCCCGCGAAGACATAGCACAGCTTGGCCGGCTCGGAGGGCTGGATGCTGAAGCCGCCGATGCGGATCCAGTTGGAAGCACCGTATTTGAAGCTTCCGAGCAGGAGCGTGCAGGCCATCAGGCCGAGCGCGCCGGCCGCCATGATCCAGCGGTAGTAGCGGCGTATCTTATCAAGATTGCTGAGCATGCGTCCGATCACGAGCATCAGAAGAATGCCGAGCGGGACGGCGAGCAATTGCTTCTCGAGCAGATTCCACTTGGATGAGGTCGTCACGGAGAGACAGATTGAGGTCAGGTAGAAGGCGATGATCTCGAGCTCAAAACCGGTGACGCCGCACAGGCGCATCACCGTAAAATAAGTCCACATCAGCAGGGTGTACAGCACAAACACGCGGAGGATCACGGGGGTCGCTTCGGCATTCTTTGCGATGCACAAAGAGACGCAGAGCATGACCTGCATCACGGTCAGAAGAAGCAGCAATGTCCACGGGGGAAGCGGCCGCACGATGCGCCGCTCGAGGAGCACTTCGGTCTCCTCCTCGGCCTCCACCTCATGAAATACCGCGTCGACGCCTCCGAATGTGACGGTGTCGCCGTAGTGCAGCGGAAGCGAGGTGACGACCTCCTCGCCGTTAACGAAGGTGCCCTGCCGGGAATCGATGTCATAGACCGTCCAGTCGCCGTTTCCGTTGCCGGAGATCGTCGCGTGGATGCGGTTGACCGATGCGTCGCGGATCACGATGTCCGCCGTGCCGGAACGTCCGACAAGCGACTCGAGATGGTTGATACGGAAAGTTTCGGAGCCGTCGGACAGCGTCAAGAGAGCGAACACCTCCTTGCCGCGCGGCAGTGTGAACAGGGACAGAAACGCCCCCGAGAGGATCAGAAGCGAGAGAATGGGAAGGGCGTAGCGGACCATCAGAGTGAAGCCCTCCGCAAAATGCGGCGAGCTGTCCAGAAAAGATTTTACAGATTCGGCCAAAGCGTTCATATGACCCCTCCCCTTAGCGCACAGTATACCACACGAAAGGCTTTGTGGCAAGAAAGCGGGCGCGTGCGGCCGGAAAGGCGCCGTGCGGGGAGGAGACATTTTCCGTGCGGAACGCGCCGCAAACGGAGGAAAAAGCGTTGTTTTGAGCGGATAACGCGGAAAATCGGGTATTTTCCGAATAAATATTGAGAAAAATGCGGTAATTTTGCGGCATGTGTGTTATAATGAACGATACTATTTTAGGGAAATGCGGGTATCGCGCGCACGCGCGAGAAGCGCTGCCCGGGAAGGGGTGCTTATGGCGACGAACATTCGGATCATGCTGGAAGAGCGGGAGCATCTGATGCTCCGGCCTTGCGCTGCGCACTCGGACGCGTCGCTCGGTCGGATCCGCGATGAGGAGCAGTGCGATATCCGCACGGTGTTCCAGCGCGACCGCGACCGGATCATCCACTCGAAATCGTTCCGCCGGCTCAAGGATAAGACGCAGGTCTTTCTCACGCCGGACGGGGATCACTATCGCACGCGCATGACGCACACGCTGGAGGTTGCGCAGATCGCGCGCTCGATCTCCAAGGCACTTCTTCTGAACGAGGACCTGACCGAGGCGATCGCCCTGGGACACGACCTCGGACACACGCCGTTCGGACACGCCGGGGAGCGCGCGCTCGACCGCGCATGCCCGCTCGGGTTTCGGCACAATGAGCAGAGCATCCGCGTCGTATCCATCCTGGAGAAGGACGGGCGCGGCCTCAATCTGACAAGGGAGGTGCTCGACGGCATCCTCAACCACCAGACCGAAAGCAGCCCCTGCACGCTCGAGGGGCGCGTTGTGCAGCTGGCGGACAAGATGGCGTACGTCAACCATGACATCGACGATGCGATCCGCGGACACATTATCCGCGAGGAGGACATTCCGAGCGAGCTGACCGACATCCTCGGACACTCTCTGAAGGAGAGACTCAACACGCTTGTGCACGACGTCGTCATCCACAGTGCGGACAGGGACGAGATCGTGATGTCAGACAGAATCCACGAGGCGTTCCGGAAGCTCAGGGAGTATATGTTCGCGAGCGTCTACACGAACCCTGTCGCGAAGGGGCAGGAGTACAAGGCGGAGCGGCTTGTGGAGCAGCTTTACGCGTACTACGCGGAGGACACCGGTCGTCTGCCGGAGGAGTACCGCCTGCTGATGGAGAAGGGTGAGCGTATGGAGCGCGTTGTGGCGGACTATGTCGCCGGGATGACGGACAAATTTGCCGTCATGACCTATGAGGAACTGATGATACCGAAGGCTTGGGGAGTGTATTGATGTATTATCCGGATTCAGTCATTGATGAAGTGCGGAGCAGGAACGACATCGTCTCCGTGATCGGACAGTATGTGGCGCTCAAGCGCGCCGGCTCCGGCTACCAGGGGCTGTGTCCGTTTCACAGTGAGAAGACGCCGTCCTTTCATGTCACGCCTTCACGCCAGATATACAAATGCTTCGGCTGCCAGAAGGGCGGAAACGTCTTCACCTTCGTGATGGAATATGAGAATGTCTCCTTCCCGGAGGCGCTGCGCATCCTCGCGGACCGCGTCGGATATGAGTTGCCGAAGCAGGAGGAGTCCTCCTACGGGGCGGAGCTTCGCACGAAGAAGGAGCGGATGCTCGCGCTGTACAAGGAGGCGGCGGAGTACTACTACCGAAAATTAAGGTCGGACGCCGGGAAATACGGCAAGGAGTACCTGACCGAAAGAAAACTGACCGCGGAGACGATGCGGCAGTTCGGGCTCGGATACAGCGACGGCAAGTTGTATGCGGAGCTCAAGGGGCGCTACGACGACACGTTTCTTCGCGAGAGCGGACTGTTCACCTTCCGCGAGAACGGCGGCGCGGGCGACAAATTTTTCAACCGGGTGATGTTCCCGATCTTCGATAACAGCGGAAAGGTTATCGCATTCGGAGGGCGCGTGATGGGGGACGCGAAACCGAAGTACCTGAACTCGCCGGAGTCGCTGATCTTCAACAAAAGCCGCAACCTGTACCATCTCAACCAGGCGCGGCGCACCCGCAGAGGCTATCTGATCCTCTGCGAGGGATATATGGATGTGATCTCGCTCACACAGGCCGGTTTCGACAACGCCGTGGCGACGCTCGGAACCGCGCTCACGGAGCAGCAGGCGCAGATACTCGCGCGCTACACGAAGGATATCGTGCTCACATACGACTCGGACGGTGCGGGACAGACAGCCATCAACCGTGCGATCCCGATCCTCTATCAGGCGGGCATCCGCGCGCGTGTGGTCGATATGTCACCGTACAAGGACCCCGACGAGTTCATCAAGAATCTCGGTGCGGAGGAGTATGAGAAACGGATCCGCGAGGCGCGGTCGAGCTACCGCTTCGAGATGGAGTATCTGAAGTCGCAGTTCGGCGATATCACGAGCACGGACAACACGGACGGCGCGAAGGCATTTCACGATGCGGCCGCGAGGTGGATGATCCGCTACGAGGATGAGCTGGAGCGCGAGACGTACATGAAGGCATTCTGCAAGGACTACGGCGTCAGCTACCAGGCCTTCGTAAAGCGGGTGAACCAGCTCGGTGCGGAGGAGTCCGGGCGCAGGGCGGCGGAGGCCGCGAGGGCGGAGCAGGAGGCAGCGAGAAGCGCGGAGGTTCTGGACGGCGACGGCGAGGTGTATGAGACGCCGAACGGACGGAACACGAAGCGCGACGACATCCTGAACACGCAGGATTACCTCGTGACGATCCTCGGAAACCTGCCGCGGGCGCGAAGAGTCATCCGCAAATACCTGACCGTGGACGATTTCACGGGGAGCGTTTATCAGGAGGTCGTGCGGCGCTGTTACGCGCTGCCGGACAACGAGCCCGTCGATGTCGCGACGCTCGTGAGCCGTTTCGAGACGGCGGCGGAGCAGCGGCTTGCGGCGGATATGCTGTCCGACGAGATGGCCATCCGCACGGGCGATGTGTCCAAGGCGGTTGAGGATGCCGTGATGAAGATTCACAAGAGAAGGACGGAGGACCGGATCGCGAAAGCGAAAGAGGAGAACGATGTGAAGGAGGCTTCCCGTCTGATTCGGGAGAGCCGCAAGGAGACGGAGACGCTCCGGATGCGACTCCGGGCGGAAGTGTATTGACACGGAAAGGGGATTACCATGGCGAAGAAGAAGGTTTCCGAAGTGTACAACGAGCAGGAGGAAGAACTGCGCGAGGATGGGGATCCGGAGTACACGGAGGAGGAAGAGTTCGAGCCCGAATTCATGAGCAACGACGATCTTTCCTACGGGGACGAAGGATTTGAGGAACTGGATATGGACCTCGGCCTCTCCGAGGAGGATGCGATGCTTCTCGACGAGGCGGAAGCGCCCGATGCGGAATCCCCGGAGAAACGCCGGGAGCGCTTTGAGCGCGTGCAGGGCAAGCTCGACGAGCTGATCGCCGCCGCGCAGGAGAAGGGCAACGATCTCGACTGGCAGGAACTCGAGGAGGCGGTGAAGGGAAGTGCCATCAACCCCGAGACACTCGCGGACATCTACGAGTACTGCGCGGGCAAGGGCATCAACATCATAAACGATGACGCCTCCGCGATCGAGCACTCGCTCGAGAGCGGCACCGGCGAGGACATCGCGACCGAGGACTCCGTGCGGATGTACCTGAAGGAGATCGGTACGATCCCGCTGCTTTCCGCCGACGAGGAGATGAGTCTTGCCGAGCGCAAGGAGCAGGGTGACGAGCACGCAAGAAGCCGTCTCGCGGAGGCTAACCTGCGACTTGTCGTGAGCATCGCCAAGAAATATATCGGGCGCGGAATGCATCTTCAGGACCTGATCCAGGAGGGCAATCTGGGCCTGCTCAAGGCCGTCGAGAAATTCGACTACCACAAGGGATACAAATTTTCCACATATGCGACCTGGTGGATCCGCCAGTCGATCACGCGTGCGATCGCCGATCAGGCACGCACGATCCGCATTCCGGTGCATATGGTCGAGACGATCAACCGCGTCAACCGCACGGACCGTCAGCTTCTGCAGGAGCTGGGACGCGAGCCGAGCATCGATGAGATCGCGGCGCGCATGAAGATGTCGCCCCGCCGCGTTGAGGAGATCATGCGCATCGCGCAGGAACCCGTCTCGATGGAGACGCCGATCGGCGAGGAGGAGGACAGCCACCTCGGAGATTTCCTGGAGGATGACAAGACGCTGCAGCCCGAGGAGGCGGTGGCGAGCTCGTTCCTTCACGAGCAGCTGATGGAGTCGATGCAGCAGGCACTCACCGAGCGCGAGCGCAAGGTGCTGATACTGCGCTACGGCCTGAACGGCGAGGCGCCCAAGACGCTCGAGGAGGTCGGCAAGAGGTTTAAAGTGACGCGTGAGCGCATCCGCCAGATCGAGGCGAAGGCAATCCGCAAGCTGCATCATCCGAACCGCAGCAAGAAGCTTCGGGACTATCTCAACGACTGATCGAACGATATTCCGTCACCGAAAATGTGTCTGCGGGATAGGAAACAAGAGTAATACACGGAGGAACCCGCGATATGAGGTTGTCAAACCGGTTGCGGATGGTGGCCGGGATGGTGCCGTGCTGTAACGCGGTCGCCGATGTCGGCTGTGACCACGCGTATCTGAGCGTATGGTTGCTGCGCGAGGGGACGGCGCGTTACGCGTACGCCTGCGATGTGCGCAAGGGACCTCTCGCGAAGGCGGCGGAGACCATCCGATTCTTTCATATGCAGGAGCGCGCGGAGACGGTGCTGTGCGACGGTCTCGCGGGACTTCGGCCCGGCGACGCGCAGGTCATCGTGATGGCCGGAATGGGCGGCGAACTGACGACCCGGATCCTCACCGACGGCGAGGAGGTCGCTACGGCGGCGGACACGCTCATACTGCAGCCGCAGTCCGACTGGGAGCTTGTCAGAAAGCGCGTGTACGCTATGGGGTATGCCATCGCCGACGAGCAGTGCGTGTATGAGGACGGAAAATACTACCTCTGCTTGCGGGCGGAGCGGAAGGGTACAAAGGAGCCCGCGTACAGCGGAGCGGAATTCAGCTACGGACGCATTCTTCCCGACCGTGGGGATATGACTTACCTGGCGTGGCTCACGGAGGAGTGCGACAAGAAGACGGCGATGCTTCTCCGCCTGGCGGAGGCTGATACGCCGGCAGCCGCGGAGAGAGCGGAGTCGGCGGCGGAGGAACTCAGGGAGCTGGTCGGTGTGATCCGGCGCTTCGGGGTGTGATACTCCGCAAAGATAATTACAGAGGATACAGTGCAGCATTTTGCACGGGGAGAGTTTTATGAAGATAACAGTCGGTAACGAGACGCGCGAGATCGCGGAGGGAACCTCCCTCTCGAAGATCGCGGATGCTTTTGTGACGAGCGGAAGAGACCGCATCATCCTCGCGAAGGTGAACGGCAAACTGCAGGAGATGTTCAAGAACTGCTACTGGGACAGCACCATCGAATTCCTTGATATCACGAACAGCGACGCGAGACGCACATACATCCGCGGCGTCCTGTTCGTCATGCTCGCGGCAGTCAACGCGTGCTACGGTATGCAGGTGAGCAACGAGATCTCGGTGGAGCACTCGCTCGGCACGGGCATCTACTGCAAGAAGGACGGTGAGCCCGTTACGCAGGAGTTCATCGACACCGTGAAGGCGAAGATGAAGGAGTATGTGGCAGCCAACCGCGCGATCGAGAAGAAGAGCATGAACAAGGCCAATGCGGTGCGTCTGTTCCGCGACAACGGCATGGATGACAAGGTCCGTTTGATGCGGTACCGCTGCACCTCGAAGATCAACGTGTACTGCATGAGCGGTTACACCGATTATTTCTACGGCTATATGCCTGCGTCCACGGGCGTCCTCAAGGCGTGGGACATCGTCCCCTACGAGGACGGCATAATGGTGTTGATGCCGGACAGCGCGGACGGCACGACCGTTCCGCCGGCGAAGAGCTCCGACAAATTCTTTGAGACGCTGCAGAAGGCCAACACCTGGGGCAGCGCCGTGGGCATCGAGCTCGTCGGCGACCTCAACGACTGCATCGCGAACGGCGGTGCGGAGGACCTGATCCTGGTGCAGGAGGCGCTTCTGGAGAAGCGCGTCGCGGAGATCGCCGAGATGATCCGCGAGGCCGGCGGCAAGAAGTTCGTTATGATTGCCGGACCTTCCTCGTCGGGCAAGACCTCATTTTCCCACAGACTGTCCATCCAGCTGCGAACCATCGGTTTCAAGCCGCATCCGATCGCGCTGGACAACTATTACCTCGACCGCGAGTTCTGCCCGCGCGACGAGTACGGAAACTACGATTTCGAATGCCTGGAGGCGCTCGACATCGAACTGTTCAACAAGCAGATGACACAGCTTTTAAACGGCGAGCGCGTCGAGATGCCGGAGTTCAATTTCAAGACCGGCAAGCCCGAGTACAAGGGCAATTTCCTGCAGCTCGGACCTGATGACATCCTCGTTATCGAGGGAATCCACGGCCTCAACGACCGCCTGTCTTACTCGCTGCCCGCGGAGAGCAAATTCCGCATCTACATCAGTGCCCTGACGGAGATCAACATCGACCGTCACAACCGCATTCCGACGACGGATGTGCGACTGATCCGCCGCATCGTGCGCGACGCAAGGACGAGAGGCTCCTCCGCGACGGAGACGATCGCGATGTGGTACTCGGTGCGCCGCGGCGAGGAGATGCACATTTTCCCGCACCAGGAGTCGGCGGACGTGATGTACAACTCGGCGGCGGTGTACGAGCTGGCGGTGCTCAAGACATACATTGAGCCGCTTCTGTACGGCGTACCCGAAGGCTCGCCGGAGTATCTCGAGGCCAACCGCCTTCTCAAGATGCTCTCGTATTTCCTGGCGATGCCGTCCGAGAGCGTGCCGCACAACGCGATCCTTCGCGAGTTTATCGGCGGCAGCGTATTCCGCGTGTAAACGCCGTCGGCCGGGTGCTGTCGGGAGGATTTCCTATGAGAGAACGAAGAGTGAAAATTACCGTATTCCTGCCGGCGCTGCTGGCGGTGATCCTGTCGGTGCTGTTCTTCGGCGTTCAAGGGGCGGAGGCCGACATGGGTCCGAAACCGTCGATCACGCTTGTCACCTACAATATGCCGGAGGACTGTTATATCGCGCTTCTTGAGAACGATGGTGGTGCCGGGTCGTTTATGTTCTGGCCCAGCAAAATAAACAACGAGGACGTGAAGCAGTTTCTGGAGACATATTCGGAGGACGGGTGGACCGTGCATGAATCGCCGGTCGGGGACTTTGTGTTTCACGTGACCGGAGGGACGACCACCTTCTTCTTCACATACACGGTGCCGGATCCGTTCCGTGTGCTTGTAGTCTGCCCGGACCTGTCCTACCGCGTTAGTGAAGTGCTGAACCAGGTGGAATATAACACAACATGTGCATACGATTACGCCACGGGGGGACTCAAGGAACTGCATCATGAAGGAGATGAGTCCCGGGGAAATATTACGAAGGTGAGCATCTGGTATGTTTTGTTCTGCCTGCTGTTTACTCTTGTCATCGAGTTTGCGCTCCTCAAGGGGTTCCGTTTACCGTACACGAAAAGAAACCTGATCTCATTTTTCACGATCAATGTGATCACCAACCTGACTTACACGTGGTTTTCGGTATGGGGCAAGCCGGGAGCCGGTGTCCTTCACTACTTCCTCTTTGAGGTCGGGATCGCGCTGACGGAGGCAATCTTCTATATTTTTGCGCTGCGGGACGATCACGGCGATCAGTGCCCGGAGGAGAGTTTTACCTATGGTATTACCGCGAACGTCGTGAGTGCGGTTGCGGGTTTCGTTCTGCTGTTGATCTACTACGCGATCCGCAAGTTTCCACTGCTCGGATAGCGCCGCCCGGGGCGGGAAGGAAACGCTTGCCACACTTCGGAAAATGTGATACAATCCACAATCGGTAACACGGGTGATCGCGCTTCACGGCGAGGAAAGTCCGGGCTATACAGGGCAGGGTGCCGGATAACGTCCGGTGGAGGAAACTCTAAGGAAAGTGCAACAGAAAAGAAACCGCCTCTTCGGAGGTAAGGGTGGAATGGCAGTGTAAGAGACTACCGCCTTCACGGTAACGCGAAGGGCTGTGTAAACCCCACTCATAGCAAGACCAGACAGAGAGCGATACGGCGGCCCGTCGTGCTTTCGGGTAGGTTGCGTTCCGCGCTCGGAAGGGCGCGGAGGAGCTGCGCGGTGACGCGCAGTCAAGATAGATGATCACCCAAGACAGAACCCGGCTTACAGTGTTGCCGATTTTAAGAAGCTTCGAGAGAGGCTTCTTTTCTTTTTATACTGTCGTAAGCGGCGAAAAGATTGCCTCGGATTATTGATATTTTCCGAGGTTTGCGGTATGATATAGTTTGATTTTACAAAGTCATTTGAGGCCTGTTTCATCGATCACGAACGGCGGCGCGGAATGACGAAAGGGGGTGAACGATCTTACCATGACAGAAGAACTGATGGAAAAACTGGGCGTGAAAAAGGTCTTTACCATCCCTCTGTTCGGCGGGATCCCCGTGACGGAATCCATCGTCGTCACCTGGATCATCATGGCGGTGTTCATAATACTGGCGATCGTGATGACGCGGGGGCTTCGCACGAGAAATATCTCCAAGCGTCAGGCGTTCATCGAGTGGGTCGTCACCAAGCTTGACGGTATCGTCGGCGGCATGGTCCATGGCAGGGCAACCGTGTTCAAGGAATACCTGATCACCGTGCTTCTCTATATCGGACTTGCGAACATCGTCGGCATCTTCGGATTGAAATCTCCCACGAAGGATATGAACATAACGATCGCACTCGCCTTGATGAGCATCGTGCTCGTGGAGGCGGCCGGGATCATTTTCCTCGGGATCAAGAGACGTCTGCACAAGTTTATCGAGCCGACGCCGGTAATCCTGCCGATCAACCTGATGGAGATCGTCACGAAGCCTTTGTCGCTGTGCATGCGACTCTTCGGCAACGTGATCGGAGCATTTGTCATTATGGCGCTGGTCGAGATTGTGGTTCCGATCGGTATTCCCATGGTGCTCAGTGTATATTTTGACTTCTTCGACGGTTTTCTGCAGGCATATGTTTTCGTCTTCCTGACCGGCCTGTACCTGAGCGAGGCGGTCGAGTGAGAGGCACGCGAAGCAAGACACAGATCACAAAGACGCGATGAGCGTCTTCAACCATATTCAGAACAAGAGAAATGAGGGAACATTTATGAACACGACATTGATCGCAATCGGAGCAGGAATCGCCGTTCTCGCGGCAATCGGTGCCGGCATCGGTATCGGTATCGCGACAGGCAAGGCTATGGATGCCATCGCGCGTCAGCCCGAGGCGGAGAGCAAGATCAGCAAGAACCTGATCCTCGGTTGTGCGCTTGCCGAGGCAACGGCTATCTATGGCTTCGTTATCGCACTGTTGATCATAATTATGTTAAAGTAAACCGCGCAACGGTTGCTTACACGTGTCATCCGCAAGGTCCTTCCGGACGGCGGACGGCATCATTCCTGTGATGACTAAGGGGTTTTTGTATGCAGGGTATCATTGTGCTGGATGTTGATATGATCGACATCAACATCTGGAGTATTCTTTTTACCGTCATCAACCTGGCGATCCTTTTCGTCGCGCTTCGGTTCTTCCTCTTCAAGCCCGTGCGCAACATCATTGCGAAGCGGCAGGAGGAGGCGGACGCCGCCGCGAAGGAAGCGGAGGAGCGCGCAGCAGAGGCAGACCGACGCAAGGCCGAGTACGACAAGGCCGTTGCGAAGACGGAGGCGGAGCGCGAGCAGATCCTTGCGGAGGCGCGCAAGCAGGCGGATGACGAGTATCGGAAAATGCTTGCCGAGGCCCGTTCCGAGGCGGAGATCATCAAGAAGGATGCGAGCACGGAGGGTGAGAAGCGCAAGCAGCGCATCATCTCCGAGGCCGGCAAGGAGATCGGCGATATGATCGCATCCGCGACGACGAAGATCCTCGGCAATGTCGATGAATCCAAACTTTACGACGCGTTCCTGAACACGATGGAGGACGAGAAATGAAGCATGCAACGTTGTATTGCGTGACGCCTCCGTCGGAGGCTCAGCTTGCGCGTATGAAAGCCTTCCTCGCCCGTGAGGAGGGCGATCCCAACATCGAGATCAAGGTCGAGGTCGAGCTGTCGCTCGTGAGCGGTTTCATCCTGCGCACGGAGAGCAAGATCTACGACTGGAGTATGTACGGCCGCGTGGAACAACTGCGCGGCGCTCTTGGCGTGGTGCACGGAAGACGGCCGAAGAAGACGGTTGCCAACCTCAAGAAGTGCATCGAGGAGTTCAAGCTTGCCGCCGGTGAGAAGGAGTACGGAACGGTAGTCTTCGTCGGCGACGGGATAGCCGTTGTGACGGGACTCGATCACGCGTGTTACGGGGAGATCGTGACATTTTCCTGCGGAGTGAAGGGTATGGTCATGGACATCCGCCGCGATGAGATCGGTGTGATCCTCTTCGGGCGCGACACCGAGATCCTCGAGGGCAGCCAGGTCACGAGAACATGCCGTATGGCGGGAATGCCGGTCGGCGACAGCTTCATCGGCCGCATCGTGGACGCGCTCGGCAACCCCGTGGACGGGCAGGGCGAGATCGTTTCCTCGGACTTCCGTCCGCTCGAAAACCCCGCGCCCGGCATCATGGACCGCCAGCCGGTCACGACCTCGATGGAGACCGGAATCCTTGCGATCGACTCGATGTTCCCGATCGGACGCGGACAGCGTGAGCTGATCATCGGCGACCGCCAGACCGGCAAGACGAGCATCGCGATCGACACGATACTCAATCAAAAAGGGAAAAATGTCGTGTGCATCTACGTGGCGATCGGACAGAAGGCATCGACGATCGCGAAGATGGTGACCACGCTGCGCGAGGCGGGCGCTATGGAGTACACCGTTGTGGTGACCTCCACCGCGTCGGAGCCCGCGCCGTTACAGTATATTGCGCCGTACTCGGGCACCGCGCTCGCGGAGTATTTTATGTACAGCGGCCGCGATGTTCTCATCGTGTACGACGATCTCTCCAAGCACGCGGTTGCCTACCGCGCGATCTCGCTCCTTCTCGAGCGCTCCCCGGGCCGTGAGGCGTATCCGGGCGACGTGTTCTATCTGCATTCACGTCTGCTCGAGCGCGCGAGCCGCTTAAGCGATGAGCTCGGCGGCGGATCCATCACGGCACTCCCGATCATCGAGACGCAGAACGGCGATGTGTCCGCGTACATTCCGACCAACGTGATCTCCATCACGGACGGTCAGATCTATCTTGAGAGCGAGCTTTTCTTCGAGGGCCAGCGGCCGGCTGTCAACGTCGGTCTCTCGGTGTCCCGCGTCGGCGGCGCCGCACAGGCGTCCGTGATGAAGCAGGCGTCGGGAACGGTCCGCATCGATCTCGCACAGTACCGCGAGATGGAGGTGTTCACGCAGTTCTCCTCGGAGCTTGACGACAGCACGAAGCGCCAGCTGGCGCACGGTCGTGCATTGATGGAGCTTCTGAAGCAGCCGCTCGGACATTCCCTGTCCATGCCGGAGCAGGTCGTCCTGCTTCAGGCGGCCAACCGCAGACTGTTCGAGAATCTGAGCGTGCGTGAGCTCGCGGCGTGCAAATACGAGTTTTTGAAGTTTATGAAGGTTAATTATCCCGATCTTCTCGCGGAGATCGGCAACGGCGAGAAGCTTCGCAAGTCCCAGCTGGAGCGTTTGGACGCGGCCGGCGCCAAGTGGCTTGCGCAGCGCGGACAGGAGAGCGGAGATGGCGAACGCACATGAGATCCTCGGCCGCATCCGGAGTATCCGTGACACGATGAAGATCACGAAGGCCATGTATATGGTCTCGTCGATGAAAGTGCAGAAGGCCAAGCGCAAACTTGCGGAGACGCTGCCTTATTTTACGGCGTTGCAGGACCAGATCGCGGATGTGCTGCTGCATTTTCCGGAGATGACGCACCTGTTCTTCGACAACCGTCCGGAGGACGCGCTCGAGGTCGTGAAGCGGCGCATCTACGTGGTGATCACGGGCGACAAGGGAATGGCAGGGCCGTACAACCTCAATGTCATCAAGGAAGCCAGGTCGCAGTTTGCGGCGTCGCAGGACTATAAGATCTATGCGGTCGGCGAGACGGGACGGCACGTGTTTCTCGCGGAGAAACTGCCCGTGGAACGGGACTTTCGGATGTCGTCGAACAATCCTTCCGTGCACCGCGCGCGGTTGATGGCGGAGATTTTGATCGAGAAGTACCGCAACGAGGAAGTCGACGAGATCTATGTCATATATACGAGAATGAGAAACAGCATCTCCTCGGAGGTGCGGGTGGAGCAGCTGCTGCCGTTCCGCACGAGCCGCTACCTGAAGGGACAGATGAAAGAGGGCGTGTACAACGTCGATGAGATGGAGATCTTCCCGTCCGCGGCGGAGGTGCTGGAGACGCTTGTGCGCAACACGGTCACGGGCTTTCTGTACGGCGCGATGGTCGAGAGCCAGGCGTCGGAGGAGAGCGCGCGAATGATGTCGATGAAGACCGCGACGGACAATGCGGACGCGATGCTTGCGGAGCTCTCGAGGCAGTACAACCAGTTCCGGCAGGCGGCGATCACGCAGGAGATCACCGAGGTTGTGGGCGGCGCGAAAGCGCTGCAGAAGAAGAAACTGAAGCGGCGGCAGAAAGCGGCCGCAGCGCAATAACACTTCCGTCGGGGATGTCCGGCGAAAGTTATGCGGGTCGCCGGAAGGAAGGCCTGCACGGAGGTTCATATGAATCATATCGGGAAAATAGTTCAGATATCCGGTCCTGTCGTGGATGTGGAGTTCGAGCGCGGTGAGCTGCCGTCGATCAAGGAGGCGTTGATCGTCAACCTCGAGGAGAAGGCGCTCAAGATGGAAGTCGCGCAGCACATCGGCGGCGGTGTCGTTCGCTGCATCATGCTCGCACCGAGCGAGGGGCTTGCGAAGGACATGCCGGTTGTGTCGACCGGCGACGGCATTCTGGTGCCTGTCGGCGAGCACGTGCTCGGGCGTGTGTTCAACGCGCTCGGCGAGCCGCTGGACGGCGGTCCCTCCCTTGACAATAACAAGACGGCGGAGTTTCGGTGTATTCACAGAGAGGCGCCGACGTTTGAGAACCAGAGCCCTGTTGTAGAAGTTCTCGAGACCGGCATCAAGGTCATCGACCTGCTGGAACCGTACGCGAAGGGCGGCAAAATCGGTCTCTTCGGCGGTGCCGGCGTGGGCAAGACCGTGCTGATCCAGGAGCTCATCCACAACATCGCGACGGAGCACGGCGGATATTCGATCTTCACCGGCGTCGGCGAGCGTTCCCGCGAGGGCAACGATCTGTGGCGCGAGATGAAGGAGTCGGGTGTTCTCTCGAAGACTGCGCTTGTCTTCGGACAGATGAACGAGTCGCCCGGTGTCCGTATGCGAGTCGCCGAGACGGGTCTCACGATGGCCGAATATTTCCGCGATGAGAAGCATCAGAACGTGCTTCTGTTCATCGATAACATTTTCCGATTCATACAGGCGGGCTCCGAGGTTTCGGCCCTTCTGGGGCGCATGCCCTCGGCCGTCGGTTACCAGCCGACGCTCGCGACCGACCTCGGCGAGCTGCAGGAGCGCATCGCGTCCACGAGGGACGGTTCCGTCACGAGTGTGCAGGCTGTGTACGTGCCTGCGGACGACCTGACCGACCCCGCACCGGCGACGACCTTCTCGCACCTCGACGCAACGACCGTTCTCTCGCGTAAGATCGTGGAGCAGGGTATCTACCCGGCGGTCGACCCGCTCGCGTCCGGCTCCCGGATCCTCGAGGCGTCCGTGGTCGGCGAGGAGCATTATGAGACTGCGCGCCGCGTGCAGGAGATACTGCAGCGATACAAGGAGCTTCAGGACATCATCGCGATCCTCGGTATGGACGAGCTTTCCGAGGAGGACAAGGTGATCGTCTACCGTGCACGCAAGGTGCAGCGTTTCCTCTCGCAACCGTTCCACGTGGCCGAGAATTTCACGGGCGTGTCCGGCGTGTATGTGCCGATCGCGGAGACCATCCGCGGTTTCAAGGCGATCCTCAACGGCGAGCTCGATGATTGCCCGGAAAATGCGTTCTTCAACGTCGGTACGATCGACGAGGTGCGCAAGAAGGCGGAGACGCTTTGATTGCCGGGACAGTAAATGTCAGATGTAAGGAAGCAGTATGAACACATTTCACCTGAAAATCATTACCTGTGACCGGATCTTCTACGACGGCGAGTGCGAGTCCATCATTTTCCCGGGCTTCGACGGCCAGATGGAGATCCAGGCGAACCACGCCCCGATGGCGACGACCGTGGCTGTCGGCGAGGTGCGCTTCCGCGACGCGGAAGGGAACACGCAGGCGGTGATCGTGTCGGACGGTATGATCAAGACGGGGGACAACGAGGTGACGCTGCTCGCATTTTCCGCGGAGCGACCCGAGGAGATCGACGCGCACCGCGCACAGGTGGCGCTCGATATGGCGCGCGAGGAGCTGCAGAGAAAGCAGAGCATGGTGGAGTACAACATCTCCAACGCGGCGATGGCGCGTGCGATGGCACGCTTAAGCGGCGCGAAGCGGATCCACCCGGACGATTTCAACACGTAGGACGTGGTGTTATTCCACACAGAGAAGAAGGTATTTATAATATTTATGATCGGTCCCGACCTCGTAGAGGTTTATGAGACTGATCGAGAACAGATCGGAACAGGCCTTGAGCCTGTTCCTTTTTGCGTAATGGGCAATGCGGCGGTAGGTGCGCTCGATGTCGGGCTCGTTGTGGTCGTGTGAGCATAATATGGCGCGGTGTCCCGGAAGGGGAAGCGTGTCGACGCCGTCCGCGGCGAGCAGGGAGAGTGTGACGACGCGGTTGTAGACATAGTTGCCCTTCACGAAGTCCTCATAGGCAATGGTTACGCCGGAGGGAAAGGATGTGAGATACGTCTCCTCGGTCGCTTTGTTCAGGTGCGCGCCGATGTCGCTTGCGATGTCCGCGGCGTGGTACGAGGCTTCCTTGTTGCGGACGCGCGTCTCGCGGTAGCTCATCTCCGGGATCTCCGCGAGAAACGGCGTGCTGGGACGGTGCGTGCCGAACTGTTCCAGAAGCCATGTGCCCAGATGAAGGGCACTTATTTTTTTCGTGATGCCGTACAGTTCACGCTGCAACTCGAGGATGCGCGAGTTGATCAGATTCACGAGACCGCTCTTGGAGGGGTTATGGATCACATCGCGGATCTCGGCGAGCGAGCAGCCGGACTGCTGCATCGTCACGATGAAGTAGAAGGAACTGATCTGCGAGGTCGCATAGTAATGGTAGCCATTCGCCGGGTTCAGCCAGGGCGTGAGAACGTTCTGCTCGTAGTAGTGGCGCAGTGTATCGCGCGTGGTGCCGCACAGTTTGGCGAACTCACCTACCGTGAGGGAGTACTCGCCGTTGGGCTCGGGCAAGGAGTGAAGACCGGGGATCCTGCGTGTCATGGAAACACCTCCGTATGCAAAAAAAATCAAAAATAACGATTTATTAAATTTCAATAAAACTTCTTGACCTGGGGGTTGCCCCCAAGATTATTATAGCAGCGATCACAGAAAATGCAACCGCAATATGCGGTATACACCAAAGGAGAATCATATGAAAGACATCACGAACGGCATCATTCACATTATTGCGGAGTACCTCGGAAAGGACGAGTCGGAGCTCACGGCGGACGACCGTTTCACGGACATCGGCCTGGATTCGCTCGACATCATGGAGCTTGTGATGCAGATGCAGGAGGAGTTTGACTGCAAGATCGAACTCTCGCAGGAGATCACGACGATCGGTAAGCTTGCGGAACTGATCGCTTCGCAGCAGTAGGAAAATGCGCCGTTCGCTGCGCATCGGCGGTGTTGCGCCGGTCGCAGCGGACGCATATTCGGAGGAAACTATGACAAATACGGTGTGGAAGGACAACCCGGTGTGTGCGGCGCTTGGCGTTGACTATCCGGTGTTGCAGGGAGGAATGGCGTGGATCGCCGACGCGGAACTCGCGGCTGCGGTTTCCAATGCCGGCGGACTCGGACTGATCGCGGCGATGAACTCGAACGGCGAGCAGCTTCGCGCGCAGATCCGCCGTGCGAAGGAGCTGACGGACCGTCCGTTCGGCGTCAATCTTATGTTGATGAGCCCGTTTATCGAGGAGGCCGTCGAGGTCGTGTGCGAGGAGCGGGTCGGTATCGTAACGACCGGTGCGGGCAACCCGGCAAAGTTTATGGACAAGCTGAACGCGGCGGGCGTGAAGGTCATCTGTGTGGTGGCGAGCGTGGCGCTCGCAGTGATGGCGGAGCGCATGGGCGCCTGCGCGGTGGTCGCAGAAGGGTGTGAGTCCGGCGGACACGTCGGAGAGACCACGACGATGGCTCTTGTTCCGCAGGTTGTCGATGCCGTGAACATTCCGGTGATCGCGGCGGGAGGCATCGCGGACGGCAGGGGGATGGCCGCGGCGTTTATGCTCGGCGCATGCGCGGTGCAGATGGGAACGCGTTTTCTGACGGCGAAGGAGTGCAATGTGCACGAGAATTATAAGGCGAAGGTGCTCGCGGCGAAGGACCACGACACGATCGTCACGGGGCGCACGCTCGGGCATCCGGTGCGCGCTCTCAAGAATGCGATGACACGGGAGTTCCAGCGCAAGGAAAATGACCCCGCGACGACGCAGGAGGAGCTCGAGGCGATGGGCGCAGGTGCGCTGCGCAGGGCTGCCGTCGAGGGAGATGTGAAGAACGGCTCCTGCATGTGCGGCCAGATCGCGGGACTCGTGAAGAGTGAGGGAACCTGTGCGGAAATCGTGCATGACATATGCGGGGAGGCGATGCTTCTTCTTGAGGGAAGCCGCTGCACGGCGGGCGGCAGGATCGCTCCCGATGCGGAGGTGTAACGTGGGGAAGATCGCATTTCTCATGGCCGGACAGAGTAGCCAGTATCCCGGGATGGCGAAGGATCTCTATGAGACAGAGTCATCCGTGAGGGAGCTTTTTGACCGCGCGGAACTGCTTCGACCGGGTACGATTGACATTATGTTCAACGGCAGTGCGGAGGAGCTGAAGCGGACGGATGTCACGCAGCCGTGTATGTTCTTGGCAGACCTTGCGGCGGCGACGGCGCTTACGGCGTACGGTGTACGACCGGATGCGGTGGCAGGATTTTCCCTCGGGGAGATCGCGGCGCTTGCGGTGGCCGGAGTACTCACAGCGGAGGACGCGTTCCGGTTGGTGTGCCGAAGAGGTGAATTGATGCAGGCGGCGGCGGAGAGAACGCCGGGCGGAATGCTTGCGATATTACGGCAGGACAGGGAGACGGTGGAGCGTCTGTGTGCGGAGCACGGCGTGTATCCCGTCAATTACAACTGCCCGGGACAGATCGTGGCGGCCGGCGAGGCTGCGCGGATCGCGGAGATGAAGGAGGCGCTCGCCGGAGCGGGAATCCGTTTCGTCGAGCTTGCGGTCGGGGGAGCGTTTCACACCCCGTATATGCAAAGCGCCTCGGAAGGCTTGAAGGCAGTACTCGCGGGGTTAACGCTGCAAGGGCCGAAGATCCCGCTGTACGCGAACCGTACGGCGTTGCCGTATCCCGCTGACACTGCGGAGGCGGTGTCGCTGATCACAGCGCAGGTGTCGGGAAGCGTGCTCTGGGAAGATACGATACGGAATATGCTCGCGGACGGTGTCACGGAGTTCATCGAGTGCGGGCCGGGCAAGACGCTCACCGGACTTGTGAAGAAGACAGCGCCCGACGTGAGCGCGTTCCCGGTGGGGGATGTGAGTTCTCTTCGGGAGAAAGGAGTGTTATGCTGCGGGGAAAAACAGCCGTGATCACGGGAGGAACCCGTGGGATCGGTCTTGCGATCGCGAGATGCTTTGCGGAGAACGGGGCGGATGTCGCGCTGATCGCGACGAGGCGGAGCGAGAGCGCGGAGGCCAATGTCACGGAGCTCGCGTCGACAGGGCGCAGGGTGAAACTGTACGTCTGCGACGTGAGGGACAATGCGGCCGTGGAGCGCACGACGGCGGAGATCGCAGAGGATTTCGGGCGGATCGACATACTGGTCAACAACGCCGGGATCACACGGGACGGTCTGCTGCCGGGGCTCGGTGAAGCGGACATCAACGATGTCATTGATGTGAATCTGAAGGGCACCATCTGGGTGACCAAGGCGTTTCTTCGCGGCTTTGTGAAGCAGCGCGCGGGCGTGATCATCAACCTGAGTTCGGTCGTCGGACTGATGGGCAACAGCGGGCAGACAAACTATGCGGCGTCCAAGGCGGGCGTCATCGGATTCACAAAGTCGGTGGCGAAGGAGTACGGACGGAGGAACGTCCGATGCAACGCGATCGCGCCGGGGTATATCGCGACCGATATGACGGCGGCTCTGAGCGAGGAGGCGACGGAGCAGATCGCCAAGCAACTGCCGCTCGGGCGGCTCGGCAAACCGGAGGATGTGGCGGCACTCGCCTTATTTCTCGCAAGCGACTTGGCATCGTACATCACCGGCGAGGTGATCGCGGTGGACGGAGGAATGTATGTGTAGAGTAGTAGTGACGGGTATGGGCGTGATCTCGCCCGTAGGTAACACGATCGATGATTTCTGGAGCAGTATCTCATCCGGTGTGTGCGGCGTTGACCGCATCCGGAGATTTGACGCATCGAGACTTGCGGTGTCGCTCGATGCCGAGGTGAAATCCTTCGAGCCGAAGGAATATTACGCGACGATGCAGGAGATCCGCAAATCGGACCTCTACATGCAGTACGCGATGGGCGCGGCAAAACAGGCCGTGGAGCAGAGCGGCATCCTGACGAATTCGCTCAACCGCGAGCGGTTCGGCGTGTATGTCGGCTCCGGCATCGGAGGGATCAACACGACGCTGCGCGAGGCGGCAAAACTCACGGAGAAGGGGCCTGAGATGATCTCGCCGTTCTTCGTTCCGATGATGATCAGCAATATGGCGGCGGGGGCAATCTCCATCCGCTTCGGGGCCAAGGGACCGACACTTCCGGTGGTCACGGCATGCGCGACTTCGACGCACACGATCGGTGAGGCGTACCGCGCGATCAAACATGGCTACGCGGATGCGATCATCGCAGGGGGAAGCGAGGCATCGATCAACGAGCTTGCGATGGCAGGCTTCATCAACTGTCAGGCACTGAATCTCTCGGATGATCCGAACGCCGGAAGCCTTCCGTTTGACAAGCGGCGCGCGGGGTTCGTGATGGGCGAGGGCGCGGGAATGCTTGTCCTTGAGGAGTACCGTCACGCGAAGGAGCGCGGCGCGAAGATCCTGGCGGAGGTTGTCGGTTACGGCAATTCGTCGGATGCATACCACATAACGGCTCCCGATCCGGAGGGCGACGGCGCGGTCCGCGCGATCCGCATGGCGATCGGCGAGGCGGGTATCAACGACAGCGACGAGGTTTACGTTAACGCGCACGGAACCGGTACGCATCTCAACGACGCGATGGAGACGAAGGCGCTCAAGACCGTGTTCGGCGAGCGGGCGTACAAGCTGCATGTCAGCTCCACCAAATCGATGACCGGTCATATGATGGGCGCGACGGGCGCCGTGGAGGCGATCGCTTCGGTGCTGGCACTCACGGAGGGCACGGTTCCTCCGACGATCAACTATCGCGAGAAGGACGAGGAGTGCGACCTGGATTACACGCCGAACGAGGCCGTGAAGGCGGATCTCACGTGCGCGATCAGCACATCGCTCGGCTTCGGCGGACACAACGCGTGCATCGCGTTCCGCAGGATCTAAGAAGCGGAAAATGACAGAGGACGGTAATATGAACACTTTGAAGGAATACGCGGAGATCTTCGAGAGACTCGGGCTCACGGAGCTCCATGCGGAGGAGGGCGACTGCAAACTGACGCTTCGGAAGGAGCCTGCGGTCAGCACTCCGGCATATATACAGGCGGTACCCGCGACGGCCGGCACGGTGTGCACGGGAAGCGCGGCTTTAGCAGGCGGAACTGCAGCAGCCGGTAATGCAGCTGTCGGGAATACCGCTTCGGCGGACAACGCGGCGGTCGGCAACACGGCGGACTCTACGGCGGGCGCCGCACAGACCCGGAAGGGCGAGGCGGTTAAGGCGCCGCTTCTCGGCATTTTCCACGAAAGAGGCGGGGAGCGCAAGCTTGCGGTAGGCGACCTCGTGAAGAAGGGCGAGGCGCTCTGCACCATCGAGGCGATGAAGATGATGAACGAGGTGACGGCGCCGCGCGACGGTGTCGTTGCGGAGATCCTCGTCACGGAAGGGGCGCTCGTGGAGTATCACCAGGAGCTCTTTGTGCTGGAATGAACGTTTGTCGGGGGAGATGAGTATGAATCGTGACGAGCTTAAGAAGATCCTGCCGCATCGGGAACCGATGCTTCTGATCGACGAGGCGGTGAGCAATGAGGACGGGACGGCGACGGCGTACTACACGGTGCGCGGGGACGAGTTCTTCCTGCAGGGGCATTTTCCGGGCAATCCGATCATGCCGGGGGTGATCCAGTGCGAGATCATGGCACAGTCCGCCTGTGTGCTCTTCGCGGAGGCGATGCGGGAAGGCGGCGTACTCGCCGTGTACACGGGGATCGACAAGGTTCGGTTCCGCCGCATGGTGAAGCCGGGTGACAAGGCACGGATCGACGTGAAACCGCTGCGGGAGTGCCCGCCGTTATATACCGTTCACGCGGAGCTTCGGGTCGGGGACGCACTTTGCACCAGCGGGGATCTGTCGTTTGCGATCACGCGAGGGTAGGAGGACGAGATGTTTTCAAAAATGCTGATCGCGAACCGCGGGGAAGTTGCGGTTCGTGTCATACGTGCCTGCAAGGAGATGGGGATCGAGACCGTCGCGGTGTATTCCGAGGCGGACGCGGAAGGTTTGCACGTGAGCATGGCGGACGAGGCGTACTGCATCGGTGGGCCGCTCGCGCGCGACAGCTACCTCAATATGGACGCGATCCTGACGCTTGCGCTCAAGGTGGGGGCGGACGCGATCCATCCCGGTTACGGTATGCTCGCGGAAAATGCAGAGTTTGCAAGGCGATGTGAGGAGCATGGCGTCACACTGATCGGCCCCGGGGCTCGTGTCACCGAGGAGATGGGACAGAAGGAGATCGCGCGGGAGATCGCGAAGCGAGCGGGAGTGCCTGTCGCGGCCGGAAGCGGGATCCTTAAGGACGCCGCGGAGGCCGAACGCATCGCGGGCGAGATCGGCTACCCCGTGATCCTGAAGGCGCGTTCGGGGGGCGGAGGCAAGGGCATCCGCATCGTGAGGGAGGCGGAGAGGATCGCGGCTGCGTACGGAGAGGTGCAGAAGGAGGCGGCCGGCGCGTTCGGCGATGACGGCATTTTCCTCGAACAATACATTGAAAATGTGAGGCACGTGGAGGTGCAGCTGCTTGCCGACCGGGACGGTAAGGTGCTCGCTCTCGGCGACCGTGACTGCTCGGTGCAGAGAAGAAATCAGAAGCTGATCGAGGAGTGTCCGGCGCCGGAGCTTCCGGAGGAACTCCGGGAGAAGCTGTACGGCGCGGCGAAGGCGCTGGCTAAGGAAGTCGGCTACGTCACCGTGGGAACGGTGGAATTCCTCGTGAAGGGCGAACAGTTCTGGTTCCTCGAGATGAACACGAGGCTCCAGGTGGAGCATTCCGTGACGGAGATGGTCACGGGCATCGACATTGTCGAGTGGCAGATCCGAACGGCGGCCGGGATCGCGATCCCGTACACGCAGGAGCAGGTGGGGCACGGGCGCCATGCCATCGAATGCCGGATCTGCGCGGAGCACGGGTCGGACTGTATGCCCGCGACGGGCAATGTATCGATGCTGCATGTGCCGGGCGGCGTGGATGTGCGGTTCGACACGGCATTGTACGCGGGGTGTGAGGTGACGCCCTTCTACGATTCGCTTCTCGGAAAACTTGTCGTGTGTGCGGACACGCGAGAGGCGGCGATCCGCAAGATGAAATGCGCGCTTTCGGAGTTCATCCTCGTGGGGGTGGACAACAACCGAGAGATGCATATGAAGTTTATGGAAAACGGAAGTTTCCGTCTGGGACTTTACGACACCGGGATCGTTGACCGGGTGTTACGGTAACAGAGTAGGATAGATCCGCAGAGGTTTGCGTATTTGGAAGGTCAGACGGGAGACCGACTGTCCGGGGGGAATGTTATGAATCTGAAATCGCTGTTTATGAAAGCGAACAATGCGCCGGAGGGCAGCGGTTTCCGCCTCGGACGGTACATTGTATGCAAGGGCTGCAACCGAAGGATCGCGGTCGCGCGGGTGCGGCGAGAGTTCTTCATCTGCCCGTCGTGCGGGCGCTATATGACGGTGCGAGCGAGGCGACGCATCCTGATGCTCACGGACAAGAGAAGCTTTGTCGAGCACGACCGGGATCTGACGTCGCGCAACGTGCTGGCGTTCCCGCAGTACGACGAGAAACTGGAGGCGGCGCGCGCCAACAGCCGGGAAAATGAGGGTGTCGTGTGCGGCACGGCGACCGTGGAGGGACACCCGGTGTGTATCTTCGCGATGGACGCGAACTTTATGATGGGATCGATGGGAACGGTCGTCGGCGAGAAGATCACGAGGCTGTTTGAGTACGCTGCAGGAAAGCATCTGCCGGTGATCGGCGTGACGGTGTCCGGCGGCGCGAGAATGCAGGAGGGAATGCTTTCGCTGCTGCAGATGTCGAAGGTTTCCGCCGCGGTCGAGAGACATTCCGCCGCGGGCAATCTGTACATCGTGCTGTTGACGGATCCGACGACCGGCGGCGTGGACGCGAGCTTTGCGATGCTCGGGGATGTCACACTCGCGGAGCCCGGGGCACGGGTCGGTTTTGCAGGGCCGAGAGTCATCGAGAAGAGCCTGAACCAGGCGTTGCCGAAAGGTTTTCAGCGGGCGGAGCAGGTGCTTCGCTGCGGCTTCATCGATGCGATCGTGCCGCGCAAGGAGCAGAAGACGGTGATCGCGAAGCTGCTCGCTTGGCACGGGACGCCGTAGCGTGGGAATGCTTTCACAGCGAAAGGAATCGGAAAATGTCGGATTATGATATCGTGATCGGTGCGCGCAGTGACCGCAGGCTCACGGCGGGGGATTACCTTGCCAAGCTCGTGCCGGATTTTATGGAACTGCACGGCGACCGCCTGTGCGGGGATGATCCCGCGGTGATCGGCGGCATCGGAACCGTGGGGAATATCCCCGTGACGGTGATCGCGCTGGAGAAAGGGAAGACTACGGAGGAGCGCATTCTTCACAATTTCGGAAGCGCTCATCCCGAGGGGTACCGCAAGGCGCTTCGGCTGATGCGCCAGGCGGAGAAGTTTCATCGCCCGGTTGTGTGCCTCGTGGACACGGCGGGCGCATTTTGCGGAGTCGACGCGGAGGAGCACGGACAGGGAAGGGCGATCGCGGACAACCTCGCGCAGATGTCCGCGCTGAGGACGCCGATCCTGTCGGTGATACTCGGCGAGGGAGGAAGCGGTGGAGCGCTCGCGCTGTGCCACGCGGACCGGATATGGATGATCGAGGACGCCTACTTCAGCGTCGTATCGCCGGAGAGCTGTGCAAACATCCTTTGGAAGGACACGGGGCGCGCAGGGGAGGTCGCGGAGGCGCTTGCGCTCACGGCGCCGAAGCTGAAGCGCATGGGTCTGATCGACCGGATCTGCACAACCGGCGATCCGAAGGGCCTTGCGGAGGAGATCGCGAAGGAACTTGCGATACTCGCGGATATGCGCACGGAGGACCTTCTGGAGGCGAGATACCGTCGCTTTCGAAACGCGGGATACTAGGAGTGAAGCAGAATGCACATTTACGAGGATTACTATCGGGAAATCCGCTCGGAGGACGGCGAGATCACGGGGATCGAGACGACAGTCCCGCCGCATTTTAATTTTGCTTACGATGTCGTTGATCGGTTTGCCGCGGACGATCCGACAAAACCGGCACTTGTACACAAGGCGATCGACGGAACGCTCACGGAGTTTTCGTTCGGCGAGCTGAAGCGCCTTTCGGACGAGGCGGCGACTGCGCTGCGAAGGGTGGGTGTGAACCGCGGGACGGCGGTCATGCTCCTTCTGAAGCGCCGGTATGAGTTCTGGATCGCGATGCTCGCGCTCCACAAGCTCGGTGCGATCGCGGTGCCGACCTCGCATATGGTGAGTGCGGAGGACATCGCGCAGAGAGTGCGGATCGCAGACGTCAGGGTGATCCTGTGCGTCAATTCGGAGCATATATGCGAGAAGGTCGCGAAAGCCCTGACGGAGGTGAGGACGGAGAAGCGGACGGTGTCCGCCGTGGCCGTCGGCAGCCGCTTCGAGGGGTTTGCGTACTGGGATGAGCTGACGGAAGGGGCACGCGGCGCCGGCCTGTCGGAGCGCGTCACGACCGACGCGGACGACGCGATGCTGTATTATTTTACGTCGGGGACGAACGGCGCGCCGAAGGCGGTCATACACGACTGGTCGTACCCGATCGCTCACATATATACCGCAAAAAACTGGCACGGCATCACGGACGGTGACTTGCATCTGACCGTGGCGGATTCGGGTTGGGCGAAGACCGCGTGGGGCAAATTGTACGGGCAGTGGTTCCTCGGCGCGAGGATCCTCGTGTATGACTACGACCGGTTTTACGCGGGTGAGTTTCTTTCGCTGCTGACCGAACTTAAGGTGAACACATTTTGCGCGCCTCCGACGATATACAAGTACATGGTGATGGAGGATCTGTCGCGATATGACTGGTCGGCGCTCCGATGTGCCGCAACGGCCGGAGAACCGATGCCGACCGCGGTCGCCGGAAACTTTGCGGAGATGACGGGAGTCACGGTGCGCGACGGCTTCGGGCAGACGGAGACGGCGCTTCAGATCTGCACACCGGTAGGATGCAGACCGGTGCCCGGTTCGATCGGCAAGGCTTCGCCGCTGTATCATATGGGGATCGCGGATGAGCAGGGGAACCTTCTGCCGGACGGCGAGGAGGGCGAGCTTGTGATCATGCCCGAGGGAGGCGGGAGACCGATCGGCATCTTCTGCGGATACCTCGGGGACGAAGAGCGATACCGCGAGGTGTGGAAGGGCGGTGTGTATCACACGGGCGACCGCGCGAGAAGAGACGCGGAAGGCAATTTCTTCTTCGTCGGGCGAAACGATGACGTCATCAAATCGAGCGGTTACCGCATCGGGCCCTCGGAGGTGGAGGACCTTCTGATGCACAACCCGGCGGTGAAGTTCTGCGCCGTGACCGGTTACCCGAGCCGCACGCGCGGGACCGTCGTGAAGGCCAGTATCGTTCTCAAAGAAGGCTTCGATGGGGATCAGAGACTCACGACGGAGCTGCAGGACTATGTGAAGAAAAACGGTGCTCTGTACAAGTACCCGCGCATGGTTGTGTATGTGGATGACCTGCCGCGGACTTCGAGCGGCAAGATCAACCGTGCCGCGATCCGAAGAGCGGACGAGGACAAACTTCGACAGACAGACAACAGAATATAACACAGATTGCAGCGCACGGAGGAAGCACTTGACATTTTCCGTGCGTTGCGATATGATGAGCGGGCAATCGAGAGATTGCCCGCTTTTATCCGGGCTTGTACCGGTTTCGACGGGTGTTTTGAGATTATGGAAGCCATTCATGTACCGGACCATGTCAAAAGCCGGAAAACCTAAATATAAACGCAGATAGAAATATCGCATTTGCTGCCTAATTAGGCAGCTGTCGGCCCGCGGCACCCACGCAGCGGTCAACCGGCATCATCTACGTGGGAAACGACACGCGGTAAGCTTTGCCCGCGCGGGCGTATGATGAAGCTACTGAGTTCGTGAGCCCGATTATCGGCGCACGGAGGAGGGAACGGGCGCAAGCCGGATAGGTAATCTGTAATGGGAGAAACCGTAATGGATTGGCATTCGGACAGGGGTTCGACTCCCCTCAGGTCCATAGGGACACAAAGCGCTCGGCTTGACCGGGCGCTGTTTTTTAGAGCAATCATCCGGCTTTTCAGGGGTGCAAAGGAGCTCACGTCAGCTCCTTTTTTGTGCTTGTGCAAAATCCGAAATCATGGTAAAATAAATCGACTATGGGCAAGAAAAATTGCAGCTTTAATCAAAACTGCTTTACAACCATTTTGTGTCAGAAATCGAATGATCGTGACATTCGGAAAATGACCTGGGGGGATAAACAATGGCTATGAACTATTCGTGCCCGAGCTGCGGCGTGGCATTGGTGTTTAACCCGCAGACGCAGGAGTTGCACTGCGAATACTGCAATTCCTCGTTTACAGTGGAGCAGATAAAAGAGTCGAAATATGATCTGAAGGAGCTGATCGAACGGATGAATGCGAAAGCCGATTCCGGAGAGGACGATACGGAAGCGTCCGGGACGATCACCATGAAGATCCTTCGCTGCAGTTCCTGCGGTGCTGAACTTGCCTTCCAAAAAGAGGAAACATCCTCATACTGTGCATACTGCGGGCAGCCGACGATCGCGACGGAACGACTGCAGGACTGCCGCCGTCCGGATTATATCATACCGTTCAAGGTTTCCAGGAAACGGGCAGAACAACTCATAAAAGATAAAATCACAAACGGCACTTTTATTCCGAACGAGATCCGCAAGTTTGAACCGGAACGCCTCTTAGGCATCTATATACCGTACTGGATATTTGATGTCTATAATTCCGATATGCAGGTTTGGCTGTACACGGATGACGATAACTCTTACTATACATTTCACGCGGCAGACAGCCTGTTTCATCGTGTGACATCGGAGGCGTCCCGAAGGTTCAACGATCATTTTTCGGAGAAACTGGAACCGTACCGAATGGAATATGCGATCAAGTTCGACGAGACGTATCTTTCCGGCTTCTATTCCGACCGCTTCGATGTGGACCGGGTGATCGCCGAGCATAAGGTATGTGTCAGAACGCAACAGATGTTCCAGAAGAAATTTACGGAGATGCGGAAAGCTGCTCATGAGCGAAAAATCTCCTCAAACCCGGTAACAGATGTCATTCGGGCAAAATATGCATTGCTGCCGGTCTGGTTCATGACCATGAGATACCGCAACAAACCGTACACGGTTCTGGTGAACGGGCAGACGGGAAAGACGGTTTGTTCCATGCCGGTCAACAAGGGGAAAGCGTACGGTTTGTTTGGAGCCCTTGCCGCAGGATTCAGTGCATTGCTGATGTTTCTGTTTACGATAATCAACAGCAAGATCTTCAGCATTGATGCGGTGGACTCGGCGAAGTCGTCCATATTCAAAATGGTTTACATTCCGATTGCTGTCGTAGCCATCTGGCTGCTGTTGTCCGGAATTCCTGCCGTTTCGAGATTGTTCCGGATACGAAGAGGTGTCGAAGTAGCCTCATCGAGCAGTAATGAACATTTATTAAAGGGAAGGCAGGGGTGATGCGATATGGGTGAGTCTTACTGGGTTGTTACGGTTGTTCTGGCTGTGCTGATTGGAATCGGGATTGCACTGCGTATCACGGAACACTGTATTACAAAATCCAATAATGTCGGGGATTACACCGGAAAATTCTACGATTATTGCCGCGAATTCGAGGTCGTCGGAGAGTCGTCATATGAGAAGAACAAGAAGGAAACTCCGAAAGTGCAGAGAATAAAAAGTGTTATGGCTCAAAGACGCGAGGATGCTAAGAAAGTCAAAAAGGTCAACGGACGTATTATTACGTGACGAAAACGTTCGTGAGACGGTCGGGAGACAGACGAATGGCAGATAACAACACAAACGAAACGGGCGTTCGCATCAACAAGTATCTGAGTGAGGCGGGGATCTGCTCGCGCCGCGAGGCAGACCGGCTGGTGGAGGCTGGCCAGGTGACGGTCGACGGCGTGACGGCCAAGGCAGGCGACCGCGTCCTTCCGGGTCAGAAGGTCGTCGTGGCCGGCGCGGAGGCGAAGAAGGAGGAAGAGGACATCCTCCTCGCGTGCTACAAGCCGAAGGGCATTGAGTGCACGTCAGACCGCAGCAACCCGGACAACATTATTGACTTTTTGAAATATCCGAAGCGCATCTACACGGTAGGGCGTCTTGACAAAAACTCGAGCGGACTGATCCTGCTCACGAACAACGGGGACCTCGCGTACCGCATCGCGAAGGCGGGCGACCGCCATGAGAAGGAGTACGTGGTCGCGGTCGACAAGCCGCTCACGGAGGATTTCCTCGAAGGGATGACGAAGGGGGTTCCGATCCTCGGCAAGATGACGGCGCCGGCGAAGATCCGACGGACCGGGGAGAAGACATTTTCCATCGTGCTGATCCAGGGTATGAACCGGCAGATCCGAAGGATGTGCGAGTACTTCGGATACCGCGTGACCTACTTAAAACGCATCCGCGTGATGAACATCGCGCTCGGCACGCTTGAGAAGGGACAGTACCGCGAGGTTTCCGCGGAGGAGCGGAAGGAATTGTACCGACTGCTGTAGCTTGCGGCACCGGGATCATCGGCAGTTAACAGGGCTGCCGGACAGGGAGACAATGGCCATATGGATTCGAATACGGATAAGATCGCACGCATCCGGGAGCTGGTCGGCATCCTCGACCGCGCGGCGCGCGTGTATGAGCAGGAAGACCGCGAGATCATGAGCAACTTCGAGTACGACGCGCTCTATGATGAGCTTGTCGCGCTCGAGAAGGAGACCGGGTTTGTGCTCGCAAACAGCCCGACGCAGCGCGCCGGTTACGAGGTGCTCTCGGAGCTTCCGAAGGAGCGCCACGAGTCGCCGATGCTCTCGCTCGACAAGACGAAGGAAGTCAGCGCGCTCGCGGATTTTCTCGGGGAGCATGAGGGTATGCTCTCGTGGAAAATGGACGGTCTCACGATCGTTCTCACATACCGCGGCGGCGAGCTGGTGAAGGCGGTCACGCGCGGCAACGGCGAGATCGGCGAGGTCATCACGAACAACGCAAAAGTGTTCAAGAACATTCCGCTTCGGATCGCGTACACCGGCGAGATGGTACTGCGCGGCGAGGCGGTGATCCGATACAGTGATTTTGAGGAGATCAACGCCCGCATCGAGAAGGACGAGGATCGCTACAAGAACCCGCGCAACCTGTGCAGCGGCACCGTTCGGCAGCTCAACAACGAGATCACGGCACAGCGGAGCGTGTATTGCTTCCCGTTCACGCTGATCTCCATGGACGGTCAGCCCGGGTTTGCGACGAGAGTGGAGCAGATGGAATACCTGCGTGAGCTCGGGTTCACGCCGGTGGAATACAAGGTAGTCACCGCGGGCAACATCGCGGATGTCGTGAAGCAGTTTGCCGCAAAGATCGAGACGAACGATTTTCCGTCGGACGGTCTTGTGCTGTGCTACAACGACATCGCGTACGGCAACAGCCTCGGGCGCACAGCGAAATTCCCGCGCGATGCGATCGCGTTCAAGTGGAAGGATGAGACGAGAACGACGACGCTTCGGGAGATCGAGTGGAGTCCGTCGCGGACCGGTCTGCTGAACCCCGTGGCGATCTTTGATCCCGTGGAGCTCGAGGGGACGACCGTGAAGCGCGCGAGCGTGCACAACGTGAGCATCCTCGAGGAGCTTGCGCTCGGACCGGGGGATCGGATCGACGTGTATAAGGCGAACATGATCATCCCGCAGATCGCGCAGAACCACACGAGAAGCGGCAACACCGTGGCAGTTGCGGACGGGGAGCAGGCGATGCGCAGCAGCAACGTCTTTGTAACGAAGACCTGTCCCGTGTGCGGCGGTGCGACCGAGGTCCGCATGTTGAACGAGGCAAAGGCTTTGTACTGCACGAACCCCGCGTGTACGGCGAAGAAGGTGCGCTCGTACGAGCATTTTGTGCAGCGCGATGCGATGAATATCGAGGGTCTCTCGGAGGCGACGCTGGAGAAGCTGATCGGGCTCGGGCTCGTGCATGAGCCGGCCGATCTGTTCAAGCTGTCCGCGCACCGCGAGGTGCTCACGCAGGCCGAGGGCTTCGGTGATAAGTCGTTTGACAACCTCCTCGCGGCATGCGAGAAGGCGAGCACGGCAGCGATGCCGAAATTCCTGTATGCGCTCGGTATCCCGGGCATCGGGCTTGCGAACGCAAAGCTCATTTGTCGTGAGATGAACTACGACTGGGAGCGGATCGTCAGCGCGACGGCGGAGGAGATCAGCTCGATCTCGAGACTCGGTGATGTGCTCGCGGGCAATTTCACGGAGTACATGGCGGACGAGGAGAACCGCAGGAGGATCGCAAACCTCCTCGAGGTCGTCACGTTCGAGGCGCCCGAGCAGGTACAGACGACGCCGATCACCGGCAAGACGTTCGTTATCACCGGCAGCGTGGAACATTTTCCGAATCGCGACGCGGTGAAGGATTTCATCGAGGCGAGAGGCGGCAAGGTCTCCGGCTCGGTATCCGCGAAGACGGACTATCTGATCAACAACGATACGACGAGCAATTCGTCGAAAAATAAAAAAGCCAAGGAACTCGGGATTCCGATCCTTTCGGAGGAGGATTTCCTGGCGATGGCAGGAGGAAATTGACATGCCGATCAAAGTGGCCAACGATCTGCCGGCACGGCAGGTGTTGATCGATGAAAACATATTCGTGATGGACGAGAACCGCGCGACGACGCAGGACATCCGACCGCTCTCCATCGCGATCTTAAATCTGATGCCGCTCAAGGAGGACACGGAGGTCCAGCTGATGCGAAGCCTATCGAACACGCCGCTGCAGATCGACCTCACGTTCCTCACGACGGCGTCGTACACCGGCAAGAACACGGCAAAGAGCCATCTCGACCAGTTCTACCTGACGTTCGAGGATGTGAAGAACCGCAAGTTTGACGGCCTGATCATCACGGGCGCGCCGGTGGAGCAGATGGAGTTCACCGAGGTCGCGTACTGGGACGAGCTCGTGCAGATTATGGAATGGAGCAAGACGCACGTCACGAGCACTCTGCACATCTGCTGGGGCGCGCAGGCAGCCCTGTATTATCATTACGGGATCCCGAAGATCCCGCTGGAGCGAAAGCTGTTCGGGCTGTTCCGCCACCGCGTGATGAACCGCAGGGAACCGCTTGTGCGGGGTTTCGACGATGAGTTTTATATGCCGCACTCCAGGCACACGACCATCGCGAACGAGGATGTGTACAGGCATCCCGAACTCACGGTGATGGCGGAGTCGGACGAGGCCGGCATCCTCCTGATCATGGCGCAGGAGGGCAGGCAGATCTTCGTGCTCGGGCACCCCGAGTACGACCGCATCACGCTTGACAAGGAATACAAGAGGGATCTCGACAAGGGACTCCCGATCGACCTGCCGAAAAATTATTATCCGGACGATGACTGCACACAGAGACCGCTGTTGCTGTGGCGCGGTCACGCGAACACGCTGTACACGAACTGGTTGAATTACTATTGCTATCAGCTGACACCGTACGACTGGACCTTCTGATGAGTCCCGCGCGCAGGTAGGAGGTCGGCCGGGAGCGATGACCGGTCGTACAGAGACGGAAGTTGACTAAGGTGAGGTAATGGGATGAAGTATCCATTGATTGTAATCCAGATGCTCGGCGGACTGGCGCTTTTCCTCTACGGCATGCGCCTGATGAGCAGCAGTCTGAAGGAGAGTTCCTCCGGCAAATTAAAAACGATGATGGAGAAGGTGACGGGCAATCCGTTCAAGGCGTTCCTTCTCGGTCTTGGTGTTACGGCGGTCATCCAGTCCTCAACGGCGACGATCGTCATCACCTCCGGTCTTGTGGCCGGCGGGATTATTACGCTCAACCAGTCGCTCGGCATCATCATCGGAGCGAACGTCGGTACGACCGTCACCGGTCAGATTGTGCGTTTGATGGACCTGAATTCCGATTCCACCTCCTGGCTCACCTTCCTGAAACCTTCCACGCTGGCGCCGATCGCGCTGGTCGCGGGTATCCTTCTGTTGATGTTCATCCGCGTGAAGCGGTCCGACTCCATCGGAAATGTTGCGATGGGATTCGGTATCCTATTCACCGGACTTATGAATATGTCCAACTCGGTCAGCGTGCTGACGGAGACCGGTATCATTGACAAGCTGTTCGGAAGCATCGGCAAGAATCCGATCCTGGGCTACCTGTGCGGAGCCGGCGTCGCGTTTGCACTGCAGAGCTCCTCGTCGACGATCGCCATTCTTCAGACGATGGCGACCAACACCGTGGTCACCTTCGGTGTCTCGTACATTATCATTGTCGGCATCTACCTCGGCGACTGTCTCACGACCGGCATCGTGTGCTCCATCGGCGCGAAGGCAGACGCGAAGAGAGTCGGTGTCGTCAACATTATTTATAATCTGAGCAAGACGGTGATCGTGATTGTCGTCGTCAATGTGTTGCGGGCATTCAGAGTTTTTGAAAACCTCTGGGATCATTCTCTGACGGCCGGCGGTATCGCCAATGCAAACTCCATCTTTAATCTCGGATGCGCGATCCTTCTGTTGCCGTTGACCGGCGCATACGCTAAACTGTCGAAGCGGATCGTGAAGGATGACGTGGAAGAGAAGGTGGAGATCCCCGAGTTTGCGGCACTCAACCCGATTTTCTATGCGACTCCCGCACTTGCCTTCGGAAGCTGTTTCAATGCACTCAAGCTGATGTTCAACAAGTCGGTGGAAAATATCAACCGCGCTTTCGGGCTGCTGAAGAATTATGACCGCAATGTCAAGGCAGCGATCGACGCGGATGAAGACGTCATCGATGCTTTGGCGGACGGTGTCAGTAATTATCTTGTGCAATTGTCCCCGCATATCAGCGAGGATATGCACATCCGCATCCTGGAACAATACTACAAGCTGGTCGGTGAGTTTGAGCACATGGGAGACCACGCGTTCAACATCTCGGAGACTGCGACGAGACTGCACGGCGAGGATGTTCATTTTTCGTCGGCCGCGCAGGCGGAGTTGAAGGTTTCCCGCGAGGTTTTGGACCGTCTGTTGCGGGCGACGAGAGATGCATTTGAGAAGAGGGATGTCAAGGCGGCACAGGAGATCGAGCCGCTTGAGGAGGTCATGGACGACATGATCAATGCCCTGAGCGACAACCATATGGCCCGTCTTCGCGAGGGCAAATGCTCGGTCAACGCGGGAACCGGGCTTCTCGATGTACTGACTCATTTTTCGCGCATCGCCGATACCTGTTCGAATGTCGGTGTCTCGGTTCTCACGCGAGTCAATCCCGAGATCTCGAACCGCGCACACAACTATGTCACACAGTTGCACATGGGACATGACCGAGAGTACAACAAGGCGTATCATGCAGCGCACGACATGTATTTTGATAAGCTCACAAAGGCACAGGAAAGCGCTCAGGCGGAGGCCGTCGGCGCGAGTGAGGGTCAGCTGCAGTTGCCTTTGTCGGAGATGAAAACGAACGAGTAGCCGCGCAGGCGGTTTTGAGGATAACGCGTATTGAGGAAGAAAAGGAGAGGTTTTAACTATGGGTATGGTTTCAGAGAAGAAGAGCACGATCTCCTACGTAAAATGGGACCGCGGTGCGAACCGCGAGTTCTCCGAGGAAGTCACCGTGCTCCGCATGGACAACGGTCAGATCACGTATGCGATGGGCATCACGGAGGAGGGGTACCTTCTGCATTGCTATTACGGCAAGTCGATCGGGGAGGACGACATCAGCTATCTGATGCGTCTTTCGGATCATCCTTTCACGCCGAACGGCAACAACCGTGACCGCCTTATTTTTATGGACTCGAGACTGTTCGAGTTTCCGTGCCACGGCACGGGCGACTATCGAGAGCCGTGTCTGACGGTGCTTGACGAGGACGGTATGTCCACCTGCGATCTGCGGTTCAAGGAATACCGGACGGAGAAGGGCAAGCCGCAGCTGCGCCAGAAGGGCGTGCGCTGCATCCCCGCGACGTACGCGAAGACCGGCGAGGCGGAGACACTTATTGTGACGATGGAGGACACGCACTGTGACATCATCGTGGAGCTCACGTACACGTTGTTCAGCGACATGCCCGTCGTGACGAGAAGTGCGAGAGTCATCAACCGCGGTTACAACGACATTCGCATCCAGCAGTTTATGTCGGGATGCGTGGAGTTTGACCACAGTGATTTTGAGATGATCACCCTGAACGGCAGCTGGGCGCGCGAGCGCGCGATCTCCCGTGTTTCGCTTCACAGCGGAAAGCAGTCGGTCGACAGCAGACGCGGCATCTCGTCACACCAGCACAATCCGTTCATCGCTCTGGTGGATCCGCATGCGACCGAGGAGTCGGGCGAGGCGTACGGCTTCAACCTCGTATACAGCGGCAATTTCTTAGCGCAGTCGGAGGTCGCCACAAGCGGCTTCACGCGCGTTGTGATGGGGATCAACCCGTTTGATTTTTCGTGGCTTCTGCGCCCGGAGGAGGACCTCGCGGCGCCGGAGCTTGTGATGGTGTACTCCGACAGCGGTATCGGCGCGATGTCGCGCACGTTCCATGACCTGTACCGCGGTCATCTGATCCGCGGACAGTGGAAGGACCGAATGCGCCCCGTGCTGATCAACAACTGGGAGGGCACATACTTCAACTTCGACGAGGAGAAGATATACGCGATCGCGGAATCGGCTTCAAAACTGGGAATCGAGATGCTCGTCCTGGACGACGGCTGGTTCGGCAAGAGAAACTATGACGACTGCTCGCTCGGCGACTGGTATGTCAACGAGGAAAAACTGAAGGGCGGCCTCAAGCCGCTCGTGGACCGCATCAACGCGCTCGGCATGAAGTTCGGCCTGTGGTTCGAGCCGGAGATGGTGAGCCCGGACAGCGATCTGTTCCGCGCGCATCCCGACTGGGCGATCCAGATCATCGGGCGCGATATGACGCAGGCGAGAGAGCAATATGTGCTTGACTACTCCAACCCGGAGGTACGCGAGTGCGTCTACGGACAGATTCGTGCGATCCTGGACAATGCCAACGTCGAGTACATCAAATGGGATATGAACCGCGCGCTCTCCGAGGTCGGCTCCACGACGCTTCCGCGCAAGCGCCAGAGAGAGCTCTGGCACCGCTATGTGCTCGGCGTGTACGAGGTGATGGACCGCCTGACGACGGACTATCCGTACCTGCTCCTCGAGGGCTGCTCGAGCGGCGGAGCCCGTTTCGATCCCGGCATGCTTTATTTTGCGCCGCAGATCTGGGCTTCGGACGACACCGACGCGATCGAGAGACTGAAGATCCAGCACGGTACGAGCATCTGTTACCCGGCGTCCACGATGGGCGCGCACGTGTCCGACTGCCCGAACCATGCGATCGGCCGCACGACGCCTTTTGCGACCAGAGGCGATGTCGCCATGGTCGGCACCTTCGGTTATGAGCTCGATGTGACGCGCATTCCCGAGGCGGACCGCGAGGCCATCCCGGGACAGATCGAGAAGTTCAAGAAGTTCAATCCGCTTGTCCGCACCGGCGATCAGTACCGTCTCGGCAATCTCTTTGAGGATGATTCGTACGACGCGTGGATGTTCGTCGCGAAGGACAAGTCCGAAGCGGTGTTTACCTTCGTGCAGATACTGAACCGTCCTTCGACACCGTCCCGCAGGATCCTCCTGCGCGGCCTTGATCCGAAGCGCTCCTACCGAAACGTTGACACCGGCGAGGTGCGACTCGGTGCCACCTGGATGACCGGAGGCGTGATCGTCGGGGCGTTCGGCGATTTTGCAAGCAGAACGATGCATTTTACGGCAATCTGAAAGAGGTCAATATGGATGTTATAAAACCGTACAAAAGAGGATGCGGGTATTCCTACGCGCTCGGTGCTTTCCCGACGTTCGAGTTGTTGCGGAAGCGCCCGGAGTGCGCGATCGGCGTGTTTGTACACAGCTCGTTCCCGGAGCGGGAGAAGGTTGCGGCGCTGTGCGAGGAGCACAACATCCCGGTATGGGACAACGACAAAGCGATCGCTCGCCTGAGTGACAAGGAAAACGTGTTCGTTATCGGAGTGTTCCGCACGTACGAGGACAAGCTGGATCCGGAAGTGCCGCATCTGATGCTCGTGAACCCTTCGAATATGGGAAACCTCGGGACGATCCTCCGGACGTGTCTGGCATTCGGTATCCACGATGTTGCGATCATCGCCCCCGGCACGGACTGGCTGAACCCGAAGGTGGTGCGAGCATCGATGGGAGCGTTGTTCTCGATGCGCGTTGCGATGTACAACTCTTTCGAGGAGTATGTGTGTTTCGCATCCGGCGTCGGAAGAGAGTATTTTCCGTTTATGCTGACGGGAGGCACGGAACTGTCGCTTGAGAACTGCCCGAAGCCGAAACTGTACACGCTCGTGTTCGGCAATGAGGCAACCGGACTTCCCTCGGAGTACTCGGAGGTAGGAACGGCAATTAAGATACCGCAGTCCGACGAGGTGGATTCGTTGAATCTCACGATCGCGGTCGGTATCGGGCTGTTTGCATTTCGATAATAGAACCGTCAGATACGGCGAATCCGATTCGCCGTATTTTTTAACCTTACAATTTTGCAATAATTCCGCCCTTGGCAAGATTATGTATTATAATATCCTAAAATGCACACTGTGTTGCCTGCGGGCAATGTATTGATGAGGCTTACGGAGAAAAAACTATGAAAAACCTTGGTAAAAAAGTATTCATAATGGTGCTTGGTGTTGTGCTGGCGGTTGCTTTGTTACCGTTGCTGACGAGGACGACGAAGGCCGATCCTGAGGTGATAGAGATCGACAGCGCAGAAGATCTTCTCGCGTTTGCGGAAAGGGTCAACAACGGTGAAACCACGCTGTGCGCACGTTTGGTGTCGGACATCGAGTTTGACGATGATGCGGAATGGGTGCCGATCGGAGAATCCCAGAATAAATATATGGGAATCTTCGATGGTAACGGTCATAAACTTATCAATCTGAGGATCAAGATAGATTATTGCGATTCGGGACTGTTCGGGTATATCGGTGAATCCGGTGTTGTTAAAGGACTGACATTGGAAAGCGGTTTTCTGGAGTTCGTCAGTGCGGTGAGCGACGAGTCCATAGGCGCCTATTATGTGGGCTGCATTGCCGGGAAGAATGAGGGAACGATCAAAGACTGCAATACTTCCTGCAACGTCTCCGGAGAATGTAACACCGGGAAGACGTATTTTCTCGGGGGTATCGCGGGCCAAAATAATGGTGAGATCAGCAACTGTAAAAACGGAGGAAGACTGCGCGCATTAGGCCAGAATTTTTATGTAGCCGGTATAGCGTCAAAAAACCCAAATAAGATTCAGTACTGCTGCAATACCGGTGAATTATACGGCAATTCCCAGTATATCAATATAGGCGGTGTAGCTTTCTATAACGACGGTATGATCGAAGAATGCTCCAATACCGGTGAGATCAGTGCCGATTGCGATAGTGCCAAGGTAGGCGGGGTCACTGCGGAAAACAGAGGCACGGTTAAAGGATCGTTTAATACCGGGGATATCAGGATCCGATTCCGTGATGATTCCGTTTCGGCCACAATAGGTGGAATTGCCATGTACCAATATAAAAACGGTGTGACGGAGAACTGTTACAATTCAGGTTTTTTCGAATTCGGAGGAGATGGCAGAAATTCGGCCGACGCTACTGTCGGAGGAGTGGTGGCAACTAGTTTCGGCGTGACGAAGAACAGTTATAATATAGGGGATATTTGTTGGGATGTGGATTCATACATTTCAACACATTCCGGAACGTTATCCTTCTCCGGTGTGCTTGGCGAAAACTTCGGTGAATTGAGAAATTGTTATTCAGCCGGTAATATACTTGTTTCCAATAAATTCGCAAACACGGTGAATATCGGGGGGGTTGCGGGACTGAATTATAAGACTGCCGAGAAGTGTTATTTTTTCGGGTACATAGCAACAAATCCGGCCGAAGAAGAAGGCTACAGGATTTATTACCTTTATGTCGGCGGAATCACGACATTCTCTTCCGGCAATGCCGTACTGAAAGATTGCTTCTATAACAACGACGGTGTGTCTTACCGGGCGATTCTGAATAACGACAATGAAGGCGATAATGTGAAAGGTTTGCCCAAAGAGAAAATGGTCGGGTTCGGGATGTCGGACTGTTTGGAGAACCTGTCGGATGGTACATATGTCTCGGAGGAATGGATTTTCCGTGAAAAAGAGGAGAATATTGCTTTCCTTCCGCATCTGAAAGGGTTTTCTTACGATACATCCGAAGATATTTCCGACTGGCCTGTAAAAATCAGACGCGCGATAATCAAGCTCGACAGTCTGGAGAAAACATATGACGGGACTGGCATGAAAGATGTTTTAAGTCATGTTTCTGTTACCGGACTGGCTGATGGAGATATTTTGGTTGGATATGCGCTCTATGGGAATTCAGCAGAGGCAGGAGTCCACGTGATGACGATGGAGCAGGTCGGTATATGCAATCGCAAGAATCATATAGATGTAACTTTTTTCTATGACATTGTATTTGATCTCGGTGCAATAACGGTAACCCCCCGTGAGCTGACGATCACTGCAGACGATGCGTCCAAGGTGTATGACGGAACTGAACTGACAGCGGAATCTTATATCGCGGACGGGCTGGTCGAAGGACAACAGATTGAAAGCGTTACGATCACGGGCAGTCAGACAGATCCGGGAACCTGCGAGAATGTTCCGAGCGATGCCGTAATCGTCAATGCGGCGGGGAAGGATGTCAGCAGTAACTACTCGATCATATATGTGAACGGTACGCTGACGGTTGAGAAATGTCCTGCTCTTGAGAGCATAAACAATGATGCAAAGCCTGTCGCGAAAGTCGGCCTTGTGTACGACGGTACAGCACAGGAACTGCTCACGGCACCGAAGACGCTTCCCGACGAGTACGGGAAGATCGAGTACAGCCTGAACGGTACCGACTGGTCGGAATCGATCCCCACCGGTACGGAAGCAGCTGAATACATGGTGTATGTACGATATGTCGGACCTATCCATGCCGATTTTATCGGGGAGACTATCACCGTAAAGATAAACGGCAGGCTCTGCTCTGTCGTCTGGACGGACAGTGAGGGTGAGGAACTGGATTCCGCGGAATACTTCCTGGGTGAACCCGAGGCTGTCACGGACATTGTGCCGACGATGGAGGAGGACGAGGATTACACGTATGCGTTCGACCATTGGGAGGCCGTTTACGATGAGGACTGCGTAAAAATCTATATGCCGAGTTTCCGGGCGAT
>DBYX01000010.1 GCA_002311665.1 Lachnoclostridium sp. UBA1175
GCAGTATTATAAAGAATATTACTGTCCCAGAAATCAAAGTTTACCATTCTGCAAGGGACTGCGCGGAGAATCTTTTCATGTTTATCTATCAAGCTTACAAACTTCTCTCCATCAGGAGTGTCATACCCAAGGGCTTTACAATCATTTACAAGGTTTAGTGCCATTTTTTTCAAGGCTTCATACCATGAAGATTCAAGCCCAGTCTGAATGTAGCCGAATCCATCGTTTGATATTCTATGGATTTTTGTGAGCATGGAGATTTTCTGTTTTTGAATATCTTCGTAATCCTTTTCTGTAATCCCTGCTTCCCATATAAGCTTTCCTTCCATCAGCTCCATAATGAAACAGTTGCTTTTAATTATTTGTTTAGAAAAATCTGATACATAAACTTTCGGACAGAGAATGTCTGTTTTTTCATGCATCTGTGAATACCAGAAAACTTCTGATTTCATCATGTTGTTTTCATAAGTAAGAACTTTTGCAGACTCAGGTGGAGCTATCTTTAAGGCGTAGCTATTACCGTTATCACAGATGACTTTGTAAGCCGAATTAAATTCTCCAGCCCCTAAAGCAGTTATATCAATCACATTTCCTATTTTGTGAAATGAAAACAATTCCTTTATCTCTACTTCTGTAGCATTGTATTTTGTTTTACTGATAATCATAAGATTCTCCTTTTTATAGTTTTATTTTCCATTTTTTAACTTCTCCTAAAACTCAAAATCTATTCGTTCTTATAAAATGCCCTTCCTGAATGGCCGCAAAGGTTGCAACTACACAAACAAGAATGGCAGTATATTTTAAATCCACAAAAGGCACAGTCAGCGGCAATACAAAGAGCAGCAGACCTGTTACCTTATTCATGATTGTATGAAGCATTATAAATCGTTTCTGCATAATAAAGCCAGAAACAATATTGATAATTTTGAGTAGTGCAATAATTCCAATCCAGACATAAAGCCAGACCGGAATGCTTATAACCGTAATCAGTTTTATAAGGCATACAACAACAAATACAATATCGGCGATAGAATCTAGTCGTGCTCCAAACTCACTTGCTTTTCCTGTCTTCCGTGCAACGGTTCCATCAATCATATCTGTAATCCCAGCTGCCAGATACAGTGCATAAAACGCAGGCGAGAAAGTCGGAAAGAAAAGAAGCGCGACGCTGAATACAATTCTACTGCTGGTAATTATATTTGCCATTCATTCAGTCCAGTCGATGTTATCAAATCCGTTTTATCTGTGTTTGTACAGCACAATCTCCGGATTGGCACCATTGCAGCCGTATTCGCAAACAAGAATGAAATCTTCATTTGCCACAACGCCATAACAACGTTCAGAATTCGGAATCTCAATTTGATTTCCCAAATAGATATCTTTGTCGTTCAGAAATTTTACTGTTGTTCCATTGGAAAGAGGATATTCAAGATTCACAAATGCCCCGGTAAGCAAATTCAGATTTTCTACAATCAAGCCACAAATGCCTAATGCATTTATCTCATCAATCAATTGTTGTTTAAGCTGTGAAAAATCTTTATTCCTTTCGGCTACACAACTGCCTCCAAAAGGATGTCCTCCGCATTTTTCGCATCCACCACACTCAGCCAATCTACTGCATTCTTTGCAACAATCGATTCCACAATATGTCATATTATCTTCTCCTAAAAAAGATTCTTTCCAATCTCATACGCCTTCTTCAAATTCGCATCCCTGTTCTTTTCGCTTTATGAAACAAATAAATACCAAGCGCAAAAACAAGGCCTCCCAGCAGGATGAAAAAGCCCCAGATAAGATTCCAGCTTGAAGACTGAGTATCAAACATTGTGGCAAGGATTTTCTGCCAGAATTTCATGCCTGTTGCAATGGCAAATAAATCAAACAAAACATAACAGCCGCCGCCAAGATAGATTATCCGCCACCAGTAATTATTTTTTAGTTCACGAAAGAAAGTGATAATTCCAAGAACACACAATGCCGCAAGAATTCCCATCAGAATAAAATATGCCGCGCCCTTATTGTTCATTATTCCAAGCCAGAACGACGCATAACCTTGTCTGTCAAACAAGGCCCATATTCTGTGCAGATGAAATATTCCAAAAAATATAAAGAACCACGGTTCCCATGCATAAATCTTTTTCATTTTGCTTTCCTGGCTGCGCGATCGGCGTCAGAACGGTCGGACCGTAATAGGAGCGGACTCCGGCATACGAAAAGACAGCCGTCCACGTCGCGATATCGGAGAAGCCCATAAATACCTTCGGATTATCGTGAATGACCTGCGGATCAATGTACGGAAGAACCCGGTAAGAATCGTCTCCGCCCTGGTTGCAGATGATGCCCTTGATGGAGTCGTCCTTCAACGCACACATCAGGTCCTCCGCACGCTTCTCCGGATGCTCGTAAAGGTACTCGCTGCCCTTGAGCGCATTCGGCGTTTCAACCACTTCCACGTTGAAGATTTTCTCGAATCTTCTCTTCCCGAGCATGTACCTGGGAACCATGTCCTTATCTCCGGCGCGCCCTCCCGATATGGAAATAAACGCTACTTTGTCGCCCGCATTCAACTTCTTCGGTATGATGAGATCTTTCACTTTACGTGCCCCTCCGCAAGTTTCATGACACAACCATACAACAACGGAATGTCTATGTATTCTTCCGTCATTTCCTGACCTCGTTTTTTGATGCTGACAATCTCAAAATCGGAACCGAAAAAGTCCCGTAGTCTTTGTTCCGAAAATGACACGCCCGTGTTCCTTTTCGTGTAAAACTCCAGGTCATCAAGCTCCTCGGCTCCGTCTTCATCGGCCGAAAAACACAGTAGGACAAAGTATCCGTTCTCTTTCAGAATTGCCTTGAGAAGCTCTCTGTACTGCAGCCTTCTGTGCGGCGGCAGATGATGAAACATTCCGCTGTCGATTACGAGGTCGTACTTTCGGCCCTCAAAGTCAACCGTCAGAAAATTACTGCAGATAAACCTTGCGTTTTCAAGCCCTTGCGCCTTGTCCTTTGCATTACGGATTGCGACTTCGGAAGAGTCTACTGCAAGCACGTCGATTCCTCTTTTTGCCAGATAGATTGCGTTTCTGCCTTCTCCGCATCCGAATTCCACGGCATCCTTAACGCCGTGCGTTTTCACGAATTCCGTTATCATCTTGTCCGGCAACGTATTGTTCACAAGAAACGGTGCCTTCATTACTCTGTCCGCATAAAAGGTATTCCAATCAATGCTTTCGTTTAACCGGTCAAGAACCTGAAACAGATCCTCATAATTGTTGATCTCTATCTTCCCCATGTTCCCCCCATTGAGCACTATACCGAAATACTACGATGTTCTTTCGAATTATTCTAACACATCCGTAAACAACCGTCTATAGCAAAAGGAGGACCTCAGTCCTCCTTCTGCGCGTTCCGAAAACATCAATTGTCTTCAATTCCTGTGCTCAATGACGATGACTTTATTCTGTGCTAATAGTAATAGACACATTTCCGTTTCCGAGCAGATCTTTCATCTCAGAAGCGGTCCTGTCCGTGATCTTTCCAAGCCTTGTGTATGCCCATGAGTTCGATCCGTAAAACACAACGATCTGATTTCCCGAATACAACACGATGTCTCCGGCTTCGGTGGTGATTTCCTTGTCCTGTCTCGGAAGTACGGTCCCGAGAGAGCCGACCTGTTCAAATCCGCCGTACATCGACATGGATATGGTAAGCGGTTTGTCGGCGACAAGCGCCTGAAGCGCCTTGACTGATTCGTTGTCCTCCCATTCGACGGAAACTTCAGTTTCTCCGATCCTGAGTTTTAAGGTTTTTCCTTCCATTGTTCTGCGACTGTCCTCCCACCAATGCTCCGTGCTTACCGATATCTCGGCAAAATCAATCGTCTGTCCGTGCCTCGGCGTAGCCAGATTAACCCCTTTGGTTTCCGCTGCGGAGGCAACGCGGATAATCGGATCATCCCAGGCGTGGTTGGCAAGGGAGAATGTTCCCCAATGCACCGGAATGAGCCATTTTGCGTGTGCATCAATAGCCGCCTGCACTGTCTGTTCCGGGAACATGTGCGTAGTCGCCCATGCGGTGTCATACTGTCCCGAATCCCCTAACATCAAGTCAACTTCACCGTATTTTTCGTAGACGCGGGAGAACACATCGTAGTATCCGCCGTCTCCGGTGTAGTATACCTTGTGGGCGCCGTCATTTACAAACAAACCGCCCCAGAGGGTACTGTTTCCTTTAAGCGGATTCCGTCCCGTATAGTGCAGCGACGGTGTCAGCGCGTACGTAACGCCGTCCCATGTCACTTCCTCCCACCAGTTAAGCGCAGTAATCTTATCTTCGGATACGCCCCAGCCTTTCAATATTACATCCACACCAAGCGGCACGACATACCGCTTCACCGTGGCATCGATGTCTTTGATCGTGCTGTACTCCAGATGGTCATAGTGATCATGGGAGACGAACAGTACATCTATTTCCGGGAGACTCTCCGCGGTCACCGGGCACTCTGAGAAACGCTTCGGTCCGACAAATGACACAGGCGAGGAACGGTTTCCAAGCACCGGATCAATCAGGATGTTGGTTGTCCCTAGCTGCAGTAAAACCGAGGAATGACCAATCCAGGTGATCACCAGTCCGCCCTCCTGCCCGTGCTCGGCATATGTCGGATTTACCGCCTTCAACTGTTCCTTGGGAACTTTACGATCACTCGTGGTGTCCTGCTTTCCGGTCATTACCGTAAAATCAATCTCATTATGAAATTTCTTGTCGTAGTACAACTCGCTCTTCTTCGCATATGCCTCCTGTTCCTTCTTTCCCGGCATCTTCCCGACCGAGGGCCAGAGCGAAAGAAACAAAAGCCCGGCTATTGCAACCAAAAGGCACAGACCAACGATGCTTCCGAGAACGATCAGCAAGACCTTCACTCCCTTTCTCATTTTTCTCTTTTGCATTATCCTGTCCTCTTTTCCTACAGATTTTCTTCGAAAAATGCCTGGATCCGATCAAAAGGAATGATGTCCATCCGGTCATAAAGATCTGTATGGCTTGCTCCGGGGATGATAAGCAGTTCCTTGTTCGCTGTGTACTTACTGTCCTTTACCATGTCCGCGTATGCGTCTTTGGACATGTAGCAGGAGTGCGCTTTCTCCCCATGGATCATCAATACGGCGCTGCGGATCTCCTTCGCGTACGTGAACAGGCGTGTGTTCATCAAGGATGTCCCTGCCGTCACGTTCCAACCGTTGTTGGAATTGAGGCTGCGCGCATGGTATCCCCGAGGTGTCTTATAGTATGCATAGTAATCTTTCACAAAGTAAGGCGCATCCTCCGGAAGCGGATCCACAACGCCGCCCGCATGGGCGTACCCGCCGTTTTTATAATCGACCGTCCGCTGCTGATTGATTGCCATGCGCATCTGATATCTCGATTCCTCGTCGTCTGCGGAGTCGAAATACCCATTCCCGGCCACGCGGGACATATCATACATGGTGGAGGTAACGGTTGCCTTGATCCGCGTGTCCAGGCAGGCCGTCTGAAGCGCCATGCCGCCCCATCCGCAGATGCCGATGATCCCGATCCGCTCCGGGTCTACATCGTCCCGGTTCACAAGATAATCCACTGCGGCCTGAAAGTCTTCCACGTCGATATCCGGACTGTGCATGTCCCTCGGAAATCCGCCGGACTCGCCGGTGAAGGAAGGATCAAACGCGATTGTAAGAAATCCTCTCGAAGCCATCTCCTGCGCATACAGCCCGGAGGACTGTTCCTTGATCGCTCCAAACGGTCCGGAAACCGCGATTGCCGGAAGCTTTCCTTCACAACTCTTCGGTACATACATATCTGCGGCAAGTGTAATCCCAAAGTGATTGATAAATGTCACCTTACTGTGATTGACTTTGTCATTTATCGGAAAAGTCTTATCCCATTCCTGTGTCAGTTTCAGTTCTTCTGTCTTCATCATCATGATTTCCTCCGTTTTTTGTTTTCGCCATGCCACTCAAATGCTTCGCATTCTCATGACATATTTCACGTATGTACTTGGCTCATTTTGAGTGCATTTTCCGTGGTACGGATCAGATAGTCCAGGCAATCGACCTTCCTTCCGCTCTCGTGCAGCTCATCCATCAGCCTGCACCGGTCTTTTCTCATCATGTGCAGGGCACCTTCCATGTTTCCGGCTTCACACATCCTTATGATGTCGTCAGATGTATTTTTGCAGCACCCCGCATCAGACAAATTCTGCTTCAAGCGTTTCAGATCCATAGCATTCCTCGCTTCCTGCATCAATTCTTTTCTTTACAGTTCCTATCATAAACGCTTGAAAGATTCTTCGCTAATGGTTATAATGAATATCGTGATATTCCAATTATGCATATCACAGCGAATATGAAAGGAAAATGCTCATGGAAATCCGAACACTCAGATACTTCCTTGCTGTTGCAAGGGAAGAAAACATGACCCGCGCTGCGGAACTTCTGCATGTCACACAGCCCACGCTTTCCAAGCAATTAAAATCCCTTGAGGACGAACTGGGAAAGAAACTCTTTACCCGTCACAGCTTCAGTATCCGTCTGACGGACGAAGGCATCCTCTTAAGGAACCGTGCGGAAGACCTGATCAGCATGGCGGATAAGATAGAGCAGGAATTCGTATCCCTCGATGACATCACCGGCGGTGAACTTTATCTGGGTCTTGCGGAATCCTACCGGATCAAATACCTTGCGAGAGTAATAAAAGAGTTTAAGTCACGTTATCCCAACCTGCATTATCACATCACAAGCGGCGATACAGAACAAATCGCAGACAAACTCGATAAAGGGCTGTTGGACTTTCTTGTCCTTGCAGAGTACCCGGACAGCCGCAAATACGAATACATCGAATTCCCGGAAGGTGATACATGGGGTCTTGTTATACCGGCGGATGATCCGCTGGCAAGGAAAAAGACTATCCATGCAAAAAACCTGATCGGACTGCCTCTTTTCTGTTCTGAGCAGGCATGGAATAATGAGATAAAGGAGTGGGCCGGGTCTTCATTTTCCGAAATGAAGTTGGAAGGTTCCTTCCGTCTTTCCTACAACGGTTCCATCTTTGCCAAAGAAGGTCTCGGATACCTTCTGACCTTCGATCACCTGATTAATACTTCGGAAAGTAGCGGACTGGTATTCCGACCACTCGCTCCGAAAGCGGAGACAAAGCTTTATATCGCATGGAACCGCTACCAGACTTTTACACCCATAGCGGAAAAATTTCTCGAGCAATTATATGTATCGTTTACAAATAACCATTAACAATAAAAAGGTCGGCAAGATGTCTCTCGCCGGCCTTTTCTCTTAATTTATGATGACACGATGACACTGATTATCCGCTAAATTGCGATTTTCTTGTACAAACCAAGAACGCCTAACACGCAACTTACGCCCGCTTCCGTCTTCTCATCACAACTGCCGATGCCCCTGCCATGGACAGGAGAAGCAGGGTTACCCACAAAACCGGAAGGCTTGAATCGCCCGTGGTCGGGGTGGCGTCTGCGATTGGTGCCACCGGCGCCTTGATGACAAGTTTCAGCTCGTCAACCCAGTCATCGAAAATCACTTTTATGACATGGTCGCCAACGCCCAGAGCGTTAAGGGTGGCTGCGTCAAATGTGAGGATAACGCTTCCGGATTTCGCATCAACTTGAACGTCCTTTCCGTCTATCTGAACACCTTTGTGATGGTCGATGGCATGCTTGTCATCTTCGCTGCGGTGATAGGTCTTTATGATATTCTTCTGGTCTCCCTGCGTAAACTCTATGGTGTTTCCGCCTTCGACCGTATACTTGATCACATCGCCCTCGGTCGCACCGCAGATCTCACAGGTCTTCGGGGCATAACCGGTTGCGGCCTTCCATGTATGGCCGGTTGCGGGGATCTCCTTACCGGTGATAACATCACCGCATCTCTCGCACTTCTGATCGGCTTCCTTACCGGGCTTTTCACATGTGGGTGCCACGGCAGTGCCTTCCACCGCCTTATAGTCATGCCCAAGAGGTTCACCGGATTCAAAGGTCTCCGTGCCCTTCTCCCCACACTTGCAGGATTCATAATACACTGCTGCATGGATGCAGCCTGCTTCGCTCTTCAGGTACTTCGTATCAGCAACTTCCTGGTCAAAGGAGTGCTCCGAAACGATCAGTTTCCCATTTACGTAGGTGATATCATAGCAGTCGGTTACATCCTCACCATCGACATTAACTATCTTCGCCGCGCTCGGAACGTTATCGCTGCTCCCCGGGCCGTCCTGTTTTCCGGTGATGGTAATGCTCTTAATGGTATCACCGGCGGCAAGTTCGGAACATTTATAAGAATTCTTTATCAAGATGGTTCCGTCACACTCCGCGGAAGCGCTGTCAGCAGTGATTGTCAGGGGCTTTCTGTTAATGGTCAGTGTGCCATTTTCCGTTTTACTTACCATGTAATGTCCGGTAGAGTCTTTCGTTTCATTCACTTTAACACCGGAAAAAGTCACCTCATAGGTTCCCGCCTTGGTCGCGCTGACTCCCGCCGTAACGCCGTCAAATGTGAGACCTTCGACGCTGCATGTATACCCGCTGACGGTCTTCTCGGTGCCGTCGTAGGTGACCGTTGTGCCACTGTTAGCCGTCAATGTAACCGGAATAGGAGAGATGATAAGGTCTCCAGGGATGTATTCGATTTCGTAGTTGGTGGTCACTACATCTCCATCGATGTTCACGATTACCGCATTACTCGGAATTAATACCTTCTCATGGGTTTCCGCCTCATTCCCCTGTCCGTCAAGCGTAATGCTACTAATCGAATGCGTATCTGCCAGCCCATCGCCTCCGATATCAAAGAGCTCTTCGATTTCCTTTTTCTCCTCATATACCATATCCCCAGGGCCTTGAATTTGCCCGTTGTAAGTGAAGGTTTGATTACGTGCGGTAATCTTAAGCTCCCGTTTTTTAATCGAGTATGGGATAACTCCTTTTACACCGGTTTCCGTATTCTCAAACTTGATTGTATACTCCCCGGCATTGACCGATTCCACAAATGTAAAACTATATGGCTTTCCTTCTACCTCATCGCCGTTCTTTTTGACAGTCACTACCGGCTTATGGTCTTTGCCATCATAAACGAAAGCATCGGAATCCAATTCATAGGTATAGCCTGAGCTGATTGTTGCCGTCCAGTCTTTGACATCTTCGGTTGTGTCGTATGCAAATCCCTTCAAATGAGGATAATAGTAAGTGTCCAGAGAATTCTCCCGTACAATCCATTCGGATTTACCATTTTCATCCTTGAAGCCTGTAAGGGCATCCATCGCATTGATTCCGGTCATTTCGGCTGTGGTGAGACCCCTGACATTGTTTTCACCATCGTCGGAACCATTAATAGCGCCTGTCTGGCATATGGATTTATTATAATAACAGTTCGATACTGTGCCATCATTATCTCCTGCCACGCCGCCGACGGCGTCCCAGCTGTGTCTGATCACATCACTGGCGTTATAGCAGTTCGATACCTCGCCGCTATCATAATTATCTCCTACCACGCCGCCGACGTCGATGTTTCCTTCCACATCACCGGTGTTATAACAGTTCGATACTATGCGTTCATTCCATCCTGCCACGCCGCCGACATAGCCGCTTCCGATCACAACACCGGCGTTATAGCAGTTCGATACCACGCCACCATGATTATATCCTACCACGCCGCCGATATAGCCGCTTCCGGTCACTTTACCGGTGTTATGGCAACCCGATACTTTGCCATAATTATCTCCTACCACGCCGCCGACAGAGTTGCAGCTTCCTTCCACATCACCGGTGTTATAGCAGTTCGTTACTATGCCATAATTACCTCCTACCACGCCGCCGACAGAGTTGTAACTTCCTTCCACATCACCGGTGTTATAGCAGTTCGTTACTGTGCCATAATTACCTCCTACCATGCTGCCGACATAAAAGCCTCCTTTTATACTTCCGCCTTCCAAGTAAACATTTTGGACTATTCCGTCACTCCCCACATATCCGAACAGACCGATGTAATCATTCGTAGACTCAATAGTAAGCCCCGTTATCGTGAAACCATTTCCATCGAATGTACCAGTATAAGGGTTATCATAGTTCCCAATCGGTGTCCATGCTGTTGTCTGAGTGTTATAGCCCGAACTCGATGGATTACTTGCTGACGCATCAATCTCTTCTACGACAATCTTAGCATTTGCTGCAGAATTCGGTTCAAATTGCGCAGATGTCCCGTTAACGATCCTCGAGAATTCCAAAAGCCCCTCATAGCTTGAAATCTCATAGCAACCTTCTTTCAACACGATTCCCTCAGGCGCTCCGGCGTCGGTATCAGCCGCTTTCGCCTCCCGCGCCGCAACCGGCAGCATCCCTACTACCATCACAGCACACAGAATCCATCCAATCAGCTTCTTCACCAGTCTGTTCATCTTCATTACTCCTTGTGGTATATACTTATCTTGTCAAACGCCCAGTTTTCTAGCATGTAGGTCCACAAAATTCAAAGTTAATGATTAACCAAAGTTTTAACCATCACGTACATCGGGACATTATTCACGCCTCCATTATAATCATATGTTTCTTCAGTAATAGAAAAGCCTTGTTTTTCATAATAATCTTTATGTAATTGTGTCACTAGAAATACCTCATTGACACCTAATCCCGCTGCGTGCCGAGTGATAGCATCCAGCAACTTAATTCCTACGTGTTGATTCCTACATTCTTCATTAACGAACAGAAAATCAATCCAGGGTTTTCTGAAATCATTATCCAGACACACACATTCATTTAAAAGAGAAACAAAGCCAATAATCTTTCCATCATTTACGGCAATTAGTACACTTTCGGAATCCTCCAGCAGATCATCCCTAATCCAATCTGCCAGCGTTGCAAAAGATCCGATTCCCGGACAATCAATTGCATATTCAACGAACCGCTGTTTCAGTTCCGGATGAATCAGCAAATCAACAATCTCACATTCCATTTACGCCTCCAACAACTCGAATACACCTTTGACATCAATCCCGAAATATCTTCCGTCTTCATCCAGAAGTCCAAAATATTGCTAACGTTACATTTAACCTGGAATAAGCAGGAGGCCAATCACAACTGTTTTTGAAGGCCTCTGCCCGAGGTCTTATTAAAGTTGAGCCTTTTTCGACATACAGCCAGAATAAAATCTTAGGAATTTATTCTTGACTTTTCATAGCTGGTCTCCTTCACAGGTTAGTGTCGGAAAATGGAGCAGTCAGCTCCATTTTCCGGCGGTCTTCTTCAGTCGTTCCGAAAGTGCCTGAAATTCAGAATTGTTCCTTACGAAGTCGTAATAATCGTTCTGCATTTCCTCAAGCACCTCGGCGGTGTTGTTTTGGTCGGTGTATGCTTCGAAATCTCCGAACTCCGTTCCCCGCAGGATCAGGGATGTGTGAACATGCTTCTCTGCACCTTCCTCACCGCAGTTCTGCATGAATGCCTCGGCATGCGCCACAGCTTCGCTCAGATGCCGAAGGGTTTTCTCCTTATCCTGCTCGCCTCGGGCTGCCAGCCTTGCGATCTGAAGGTGGGCACACATCAGCCGGTCGTGGAAGAAGCCGTAATCCCCATTTTCGAAAATTATCCCCAACAGGTCGATGACTTTTTCTACTATTGCGGCCTCCTCGGATGCGGTGTATTCCCGGCTCCCATCCTCATTTTCCACATTGAAGAAATTGAGCCGCGTGCAGAGCCAAGTCAGAAGCATATTCACTTCTGTGCGCTTGTTTTCCAGCTGTTTCTGCCCCCTGCCGATCATAGCCAGAAGGCTCTCCCGGCACACCGGCAGGGACGGCATCTCGTTGGCGATTGCCGCTGCCTTCTCGTCCTCGCCGAGGCAGTCATAGGAATAACACAGGATCTGTCTCGCGCACGAAAGGCTTTCGGCGTCCTTACATCCCTCCAGGATCTTCTGCGCCGTAGATACGCATTTCTGAAGCACCTGTCGGGATTTCGACTCATCTTCCGCGTTGAGGTTCATCGCCATTGCGTATTCAACATTCAACAGCGATACCATCAGGTCATAATTGTTCGGAAACTGTTTCAGCGCATCCGAAAGGATTTTCTCCGCCTTCACCAGATGCCCGCGCGATGAAGCTCCCTCAGCCTCCTCTTTGATGCGCCTGATCTCCGCCTCATCTTTCTCGCGATTGATGTCCAAAAGCTCATCGGAGGTGACGTCCAGTACCCGGCACAAGATCGGGATGGCCGATATATCGGGAAATGTCTTCCCCGTCTCCCACTGCGATACGGCGGAAACCGAGACATTGAGCTGTTCCGCCAGTTGTTCCTGGGTGATTCCCGCTTTCTTTCTGAATTGTGTTATTTTCTTTCCGAGATTCTGTAATGCTTCCATTCTTCTGTCCTCCATTTTCTATAGTCCGGCGCCTAGACCTTACTATAGGGCATTTTCCGTAAAATGAAAAGACAGCAGTGCTAAGTTTTGATTACAGTTACACTTAAAATTTTCAGTGTTGCTTTGAAGTGGCTTCTTCGATGATCCTGTCTGCTACAGTCTCAGCCGACAACCCTTTTCATAGCTGGTCTCCCATTCAGATTTCAATAAACTATACATACAAGCATCTACAACACCTTTGTTACTCCAATCCGCTTGGCGAAGTGTTCCCTCGTACTTTAATCCGCATTTTTGCATTACTTTTCCTGAATTCGGATTGTTGGGATCATGCTGTGATTCAATTCGGTTTACACCGACCTCTTTAAAGAAAAAAGGGATAATCGCTTTAAATGCCTCTGTGGTAAATCCTTTATGCCACCATTTGCTGCCTATACAATATCCTATATGAACAATATCCAGTTTTTCGTTTTTCCCCACAACACTAATAGAACCGATAGGCTCTCCGATCTCTTTTAAAACGATTGCCCACTGATAAAAATCTGGATCATCATACCCCCGGATCCATTCATCAAGAACCTGTTCCGCGTCACTGACATCTTTTGCTGTCGGCCAACGTAAAAACTCCGTAACTCTTGGATCACTTTCCCAGTTTTTAAACATAGCTTCTGCGTCGGATCTGGTAAATTGTCGAAGAATCAATCTTTCGGTTTCTATCTCTTTTGTTCCCCGGTGTTCCATAATGTTTTACCTCCACAAACCAAAATCAGAAAATCTTCCAAGCCGGATGACAGTACCCGAATAGCAGATCCATCAAATCCAATATTGCATCTTCCTGTTCTTCCGTTTTCGTTTCGCTTCTCAATGACTCCTGTCCGCCTTCCGAATCAACTTGGAAATCAAGGATTACTATCAGAATGCAATACCGAAAGCTATATCTCATTTCTTGATGAATTGGTTATAATATAATACCTAAATAAAGGGTCCCCGTTGTCTTCCGTACCGTATTGAATCATACCTGCCTTTTCCATCGCTTTTCGTGAGGCAACATTATCCCTGGCACATCCGCCATGAACACTTTTCAGTTCGTACTCTTCCGTTGCCATCCTCAATAGTTCCTTTGCGCACCAGGTACCATATCCTTTACTCCGGTATTCTTTAAGCAGAATTATAAACAGCTCCGGTTCCTCCCGGTTTCTTGTTCCGTCCAGACCACACCATCCTATTATAGTTCCGGGATCGGACTCTCTGCACACGGCAAGACACAAATGATAAATGCTCCTCTTTTTATTCTTGGCATAATTCCCCTGCATATTGGCTATTACACCCTTGGCTTCACCTTCCGATAATGGTGAATGATTGGATGGCCAGGTCTTAGCAACTTCATCTGCATCTTCATCGGTTACAGTATGTAAGAATAGTTTTTCTGTAAGCATTTATTCCTCTTCAACCAAAATTATCCTGCCGTTTTATTGATCTAATGACGATTTTAACTGCTCTGCTCGGCTCTCTGCATCATCTATCCTGCTATCAAGCCGGTCCACTTCACTATCCAGATCATCAATCCTATCCTCAATTTCATCAAGCATGGAGTCTGCATCTTCGATACTCCCCGGAATCATTGTTCCGACAGGACAATGCGATAGCTTTATTTCACAGTTATCACCAACAATTAAATCCCCTTGGCAGTGATCTAATTGAATATGAATCTCATTTCCCTCTGATTGCAGGAATCCTTTTAACATTTCTTCAAGATTCTTTACTCGTTTTTCCAGTTCTTCATACTTTCCGTCCATGTTTGTCCCCTCCGTCTATTATTCTTGCTCGTAATGCCGAAATATATTGCGAGATAAAAGGCTATGCCCTCATCCCGACAAACTGGAATTTGTCTCTCCACGAATATGTTCTTTTTCAGTCAATTCTCGTCGTTCAGTATACAGATCCCAGATTTCCAATACTGCGCTCCTCCGCAAATGCACCGATTTGTTTTATAACTTATATTACAAATACTCATCGGACCTGAATACTGCCGTTTTATTATCATATTCATATGATGAGAGAACAACAGCCTCTTCCTTTTTTATGATATCAGCAAGCCGTTTTGCGTACAGGGGATGTGTTACCATTTTGACCGCTTCTTCCAGTGTGACCCAGCGTACAATTTCGGCTTCATCTGAAACAGAAGCTTCACCTCCAATGTACTTACAGTCAAATGCGAAATTGATGATTGGAGGAATTTTCATTCCCTCCAGCGGGCCGTACCCTTCCTTTACTACCAGATTCTGATATATTCCAGTCAGACTTTCAGGCTCACATATCACCCCGGATTCTTCATATACTTCCCGTTTCAGTGCTTCTGTAATCCTCTCCCCCTGTTCCACCGTCCCTCCAGGAAGCTCCCAACCCCGTTTCGGATTCAGGATCAGTAAAACAAGACCATCCCTATGCACAAGACCGCATGCAGACACTAAATGATATGGAAGTTCTTTGTTTTCAAGCCAATTATCCATAAATGATCCTCACTAAAATGAAAAGACAATATTCTCTGCAAATTCAGATTTGTCTCTCGCTCTGAATCGTAATTCCGAAACATCAATTCATATCATACATCTTCATAGTTTCCCTGTTGCGATACTCATGCTTCTCGTAGTATGCGATCAGATCCCCTTCATCATTGCGCAGGGCAACCATATAGACATCTTTGTTTTCTTTTTCGTTGAAAAAGGTGTATACTAGATTGTTATCCTTTGAAGCCTTAAACCAGTCTACCACTCTGTGTATCTTCTCTCTCGACTTCTCATTATGACAATCAAGCAGGCATTTTCCGACCAGACTCTTGCCGCCCCATTTTTCATATCTGCTGATCGCAACCGGATTCATATATATGATTGTATGGTTAAGATCACAAATGACAATTGCAGCCCGATCTGCCTCCAATACGCTTTTGTAAATCTCTTGCATAATCTTTATTCTCCCAACTCAAAATATCATTTCTTCTGCATTTTCCTTAAGCTATTTATACGGCAACTCTGCCAACAATTGCTCGAACAATTCATTGAAAAGCGTTGTGATTCGATCCAAATTGGACCTTAACTCTGTCTCAATCCGGGTGCCTTCTGATAGCGCCGCCTCGTACTGCTCCTTCGTTATCATTTTCCCCGAAAACGCTTCTTCCAACTCGTCGCGGTCAAATTCATACACTTTGTCCCCGCACACAACATAATCGAGATACATATCCTCGAAAAAAGGATTATCACAGGAAGTATGATTCCCATCCGTCACGTCGATGTATATCTGGACAAGTCTTTTCCGTGGATCAAACATTACCGTATACCAGGCATGTGATCCGTCAAATGCAAGCTGTAACCAATAATACCCGACATCCGCGAGAACAATCCCCCGATTATCATAAGTTCTCTTCAGTGCGCCGTTGATCTCAAGGATCTTCAGCAACGATACCTTACCCCGACACTCGCCGCAAGTGTAATCACGAATGATCTGTTTCTTCGAAGTCACACGAGTCCAGGTGCTGCGAAGCATATCTTTTTTTGACATCTACAATCTCCCTAAACAGCTGGCCCGACATTCCGAAATATATATAATAACCGAATTATTTAAGTGCTATTACATATACCTGGCAGGGATTCCATTCGTCCCACAAAGTCGGAAACACTTCGAATTCCTTAAAGCCCAGTGAAAGATAGAATCTGTTAGTAGCATCATAATCATCATATTTTCCCATTTGGACAGTTTTTACCTGTAAAAAGGAATAACCTCCTCGTATGGCGGCATTCTTCAATTCCTCAAACAAAGCTTTACCTATACCCATATGGTGATATTCCTTGAGAACACCCATTACACATATTTCCGCCGTATCTTTTCCGGTTTCTTTTAAACAAATAAAGCCCACAGGCTTTTCTTTATCAAATGCAGCATAAAATATTAGATCGGCACTTATCTTTATATACTCTTCCCTGGATTCTTCTACTCCGAACCAGTCCGGCAAGGCTTCCAAAACAGCACGAGTTATTTCCTGTTTTCCTTTTGGCTCTAGTACTTCCTTTATTTTCATAATCACTCTCCACAAACTCCGATTTGCTAGCGCAATACCTTTAAAAGATAGTCTCCTATCGCCTGGAATTCCAAAAGATTGCAACTAAACACTTTCATTTATTTTGCTCGGAGAACATATCCCTGGAGTCTCAATTCTTTACCGGAATCTGTTACGACCTCCTCCAGCTGCTGTTCGGCAATACCGTAATCGTCTGCAAGTCTGTTAAGTAGCTTCATGCTTCCTTCATTACGGATATCTGCCTCATAATAAAACTCATTCTTTTCAAACTTCTCACGAGCCAAGTCTATCAACTTATTAAGGGCTTCAAAAGCATATCCCTTTCTCTGTTCGGATTCTATAATCCATACTCCTATCTCAGGGATATCATCAGAAAGACCATGCATTTCAACACTACCGACAAATCTGTCATCATTTGTGAGAATCGCATAGATTAAGGTGTCACCTCTTTCCATTTCCCTTAAAAACTCAAGGAGTAGTTTCCTCGCATCGTCAACCGTCCCAAAAGGATCGGGCCACTGATACTTCGTTATCTCCGTGTTGAACCCCCAATAATAGTCTTTCAAGAACTTCATCTCAAAAGGAACAATTTTAATCTTCTCTTTTGCCACATATACCTCCGATAGAATTCTTTGCCACGGCCGGCAACTAGCCCGACTTACCGAAATATTGCTACCTATTCTTTGATTATTGTCCAATCAGACGTCGCAGATTCTCTCTCTGCCATATACCCACATGGGATGTTTGCTATTGAGGAGATTGTAGAATCCGGTTCCAACGCTTCAGCCAATCCGATTACGCATGCGTCCTCCGGAAATGCATGCTCACATCCGCACATAAACTGCCACATGCCATCTTCATCATGCGAAGCGAACAGAATCGGTTTTTCTTTGCGTAATATGTGCTTGCACACAATTTTTTTTCGAAAGTACTCCGCTTCCCTTTCTGCCCGTTCAGTTCATCATAATAGTCACAGTCCCAATCACCGAGAAGAGGTGCGAACCAATCATATTCATCAGGAATCTTATCCGTCTTCTGCGACAACAGCGCATCTATAAAACTATCCATTCTGTTCCTTTCCCTGCAAATGCTTGATTAGAAAAAACTTCGTAAGTCTATCATCGGTGCTCTTCCGTGCAAATTCCACCTCAAAGCCCAATCTTTTGTAAAACTCCGGGGCCTGAAACGCGTATGTTGTCAGGTTAATGTTTTCATACCCCCGGTTTCCGAACTCCTCCTCTACTCTTCTGATCAGCTCGGAACCAACGCCTTCTCCTCGATACTCTTCCTTCACGATCAAGTCCGTGATGTGCACCTCTTTGTAGTACGAATGACCGACAATGACCCCCATCACAGCGTCATTATTCTCTGCGATGAAGCAGAAATCGCTGTAACCGACACTTATGTCGAACTTCTTGGCATATCTGTTGAACTCTTTATCTATGAAGTTGCCGAGTTCATCGTCAAATTCTATCCTCTGTATCTGCATTTCCATCCCCCGTCTCCGATCTGTCCCGCAATCTTTCCGCAACATGCAGTATCGTTAAGTACGCTCTCTCATTCTTTTTATTTTGTCCCAATGTTCATCTGGGGAAATACGATTCTGTCTTAAATTAGTGCGTAATACCGAAAGTTATCATTCTAAGCCATATTGAAATAATGTGCTATCTTGTTTGTCATCTCTATAGGAGAGCTTATGTCTTTTCTTGAAAAACTCTGAAGGCCATAACTCTGAGCATCCTCATAAAATGCAGCAATGGCAGAGGCTCTTCTTATTTCTATCCTTCGATTCTTTTCTTCATCAGAAATGCCTTCCGTATTCATGATAGCCGTTAGCATTCCATTATGATCGCCTCTCCCAAAGAAATCCTTCTCACATATTTCTCTGTCTACGGTAAGATACACTATATGATTACGATCAGCCACTGACAATAGATATTTTATGTCCATCATCCCCTCAAACAGCACAATATCACGTTCTTTAGAAAGTCTGTTCAGTTCTTCTATTATCATCGGTGTCTGCTCCGATATTACACCTCTTTCCCAATCCACCATCTCATCTAATGACCAGTCCCAAAAGGACGAGGCATCCATTGTCATATATTTGTGTTTTTCTTTGTCAGCATGCTTATAGTAATCAAATCGTCTTTCATCACCACTTAGCAGGAACATATTGTATCTCTGAGTTAATATCTTTGCGACTGTTGTCTTTCCTGCACAAGGGCATCCCAATATAAAGAACACATTCCTGTTCATTTCACTAATCTCCAAATGTTAGCACGATATTTTTTATTTTGCTCTCACCGTCAAATGCTTTATCGCGACAATGATCAGCGGCAAATACATGAAGACCAAATTCAGTCTTTGCCATAAGCCTTCATTCTGGTTGATCGTATTCTTAAACTCCGGCTTTCTTAGCAGCAAAGATAAATGTCCGATTCTCCCAATCAACAGCAAAATCGTTCGCGCACTCCACAGCATCTGCGTTCATCCATTCCTAAGCCTCATGATTTCATCGATCAGCAGCGGCACATCCTGCCTGCAGGAAGCGATAAAATCCTGATCGGCGATCGTGGCACCTCTCAATTCTATGTCCTCGCCCGATGTTTCAATGAAACTGTTGCCGGAGGTGAAGTCTCTGTCTTCGACATACGAGATCCACGGGCCCGCTGTGGCTTGCGCACACCTTTGCTGAATTGCTATGAGATCATTCATATCCATCATACGATCCCCCCTCGCATAATCTCTGACTTGGTATTTTTCTAATTGTACCATATCACAATCATATTGAACAGCAAAAAGTCCCCGGTCACGAGGATCGGGGACGTCTACTCTCACTGTTATGTGACTTTGATATGCACTTTATTCAAACTCGATCGTTCCCGGCGGCTTGCTCGTCAGGTCGTAGAAGACGCGGTTGACGCCGCGGACCTCCTTGATGATGCGGTTCATGACGATGTCGAGAACCTCATACGGGATGTGAGCGGAATCCGCGGTCATGAAGTCCGTCGTGCGTACCGCACGGAGCGCGACCGCGTAATCGTAGGTTCGCTCGTCGCCCATAACACCGACGGAACGGACGTTCGTGAGCGCTGCATAATACTGGTCGGGCTTCCACGAAGCAACCTCGCCGGTCTGCTGCTTATACTCGTCTAGCGCTTTGCCGACTTCCTCGCGGAAAATGTAGTCCGCGTCCTGTACAATGCGGATCTTATCCTCGGTGATGTCGCCGATGATGCGGATGCCGAGGCCCGGGCCCGGGAACGGCTGGCGCATTACAAGCTTCTCCGGAATACCGAGCTCAAGGCCTGCCTTGCGGACCTCGTCCTTGAACAGGTAGCGAAGCGGCTCCACGATCTCCTTGAATTTCACGTAGGACGGCAGACCGCCTACGTTATGATGCGATTTGATGACGGCCGACTCGCCGCCGAGGCCGGACTCCACAACATCCGGGTAGATGGTGCCCTGCGCGAGGAAATCAACCTCACCGATCTTGTTCGCCTCTTCCTCGAAGACGCGGATGAACTCCTCGCCGATGATCTTTCTCTTCGTCTCGGGGTCGGTCACTCCCGCCAGCTTCACGTAGAAGCGGTGTTGCGCGTTCACGCGCACAAAATTCAGATCAAAGATTCCGTTCTCACCGAAGACTGCCTCAACCTCGTCGCCCTCGTTCTTGCGGAGCAAGCCGTGGTCAACGAAGACGCACGTAAGCTGCTTGCCGATCGCGCGGGCAAGAAGTCCCGCTGCCACCGACGAATCGACACCGCCGGAGAGGCCGAGAAGCACGCGGCCGTTGCCAACCTTCTCACGGATCTCGCGGATCGCCGTCTCGACGAAGGCGTCCATCCGCCACGAACCGTCGCAACCGCAGATCCCGCGCACGAAGTTGTAGATCATCTTCGTTCCCTCGGGCGTGTGGAGCACTTCGGGGTGGAACTGGATGCCGTAAAGCTTTTTCTCGGTGCACTCGCATGCAGCCACCGGGCAGTCCTTCGTTTTTCCGATGGAAACAAAGCCCGGCGCTATTCTACTGATGTAGTCGAAGTGGCTCATCCAGCATACGGTCTGCTCCGAAACGCCAGCAAAAAGAGGCGAAGCCGTGTTGACCGCAACCTCGGTGCGTCCGTACTCCTGCACCGTCGCTCGCTCGACCTTTCCGCCGAGCACCTGGTTCATCAGCTGCGCTCCGTAGCACAGTCCGAGCACCGGGATCCCGAGCTCGAACAGCTCCTTCTGATACGTCGGAGCTCCGTGCACATAGCAACTGTTCGGTCCGCCCGTCAGGATGATGCCCTTGAGGTTCATCGCCTTGATGGTCTCGATATCGGTGCGGTACGATGTGATCTCGCAGTAGACGTTGCACTCACGCACACGCCGCGCGACCAGCTGGTTGTACTGCCCTCCGAAGTCAAGAACAAGAATTTTGTCCATAGTTTTTGTCCTTTATGAAAAATATATCAATGAACTGCGTCACCGTCCGGCCTCACCGGTCATCCGGAAAGCAGAGTTTGATCAGACGTTTATCTGAGCCGTAAGACCCAGGCTCTCTTTATTTGCATCAAGGATCGGAGCCACCACGTTCGCAAGGAACGCCTCGGTCTGCTCCACGGAGCGTCCGACATAGTTGGCCGGCACCATGTACTCCTCAAGCTCCTCGAGCGTTACGTCAAACGCGTCGGAAGCCGCGATCAGCTCGAGCAGGTTGTTCTCAAGGCCCTTCTGCTTCACGGTAGCACCGGCTTCCATCGAGAGCTTGCGGATCTCCTCATGAAGCTCCTGACGGTTGCCGCCCTGCTTCACGGCATCCATCATAATATTTTCCGTAGCCATGAACGGAAGCTCGCTGCGAAGACGCTTCTCGATGACCTTCTCGTTCACAACAAGGCCGTCCGAAACGTTGAGGCAAAGGTCGAGGATGCCGTCGATCGCGAGGAAGCCCTCGGAGATCGCAACACGCTTGTTCGCGGAGTCGTCGAGCGTGCGCTCGAACCACTGCGTCGCGGAGGTGATCGCCGGGTTGAGCGCGTCGATGATCACGTAACGGGACAGCGAAGCGATACGCTCGGAACGCATCGGGTTTCTCTTGTAAGCCATCGCCGAGGAACCGATCTGGTTCTTCTCGAAAGGCTCCTCCACCTCCTTGAGGTGCTGCAGAAGGCGAATGTCGTTGCTCATCTTGTGCGCTGAAGCGGCGATGCCTGCGATGACATTCATCACTCGCGTGTCAACCTTGCGGGAGTAGGTCTGGCCGGACACCGGATAGCAACCCTCGAAGCCCATTTTCCGCGCGATCATCGGATCGAGCGCATCGAGTTTCTGCTGATCGTTGTTGAACAGCTCCTTGAAGGACGCCTGCGTACCGGTCGTACCCTTGCAGCCAAGAAGGCGCAAAGTCGAGATTACATAGTCGACATCCGCAAGGTCCATGCAGAACTCCTGGAGCCACAGCGTCGCACGTTTACCGACCGTGGTCGGCTGTGCCGGCTGAAAATGAGTGAACGCGAGCGTCGGAAGGCTCTTGTATTTGTCGGCAAACTTTGCGAGCTTGTCGATCACGTTGATGAGTTTGCCGCGCACCAGCTTGAGGGCGTCGCGCATCACGATGATGTCGGTATTGTCGCCCACATAGCAGCTCGTCGCGCCGAGGTGGATGATGCCTGCCGCCTTCGGGCACTGAAGCCCGTACGCATACACGTGACTCATCACATCGTGGCGCACCAGTTTCTCACGCTCCTTCGCCACCGCGTAATCAATGTCGTCGATGTGCGCCTTCATCTCGTCGATCATTTCCTGCGTGATAACGGGCTTGCCGTCCTGCGAAAGCCCGAGCTCCATCTCGGTCTCCGCAAGCGCGATCCAGAGTTTTCTCCAAGTGGAAAACTTCTTGTCCTGGCTGAAAATGTACTGCATCTCCGCGGAAGCATAGCGCTCCGAGAAGGGGCTTGTGTATCTGCTGGTGTCGCTCATAGTATGTCTCCTTAACGCAAATGTTATCATCGGGACAATCGTCTGTCCCGCTGTGAGAAAATGCGAATGAGGACTCCGCAGGGAACCCTCATTCGATGCTATATTTCTAGATCAATTTCTGTCCTGTCAGCTTCTCGTAGCCTTCCAGATAGATCGCGATGGTCTTGTCAACCACCTCCTGCGGAAGCGTCCAGTCGTCGTGCGGGTTCGCCTTGAGCCAGTCGCGTGCGAACTGCTTGTCAAACGAAGGCTCTGCGTGGCCTACCTCGTAGGAAGCGAGCGGCCAGAAGCGGGACGAATCGGGCGTCAGCATCTCGTCGCCGACAACGATCTCGCCGTTCTCGTCAAGACCGAACTCGAACTTGGTGTCCGCAATGATAATACCCTTCGTCAGCGCGTAATCGGCGCACTTCTTGTAGATCGCGATCGTGTAGTCGCGAAGCTTCGTCGCGTACTCCTCGCCCTTGCCGGGGAAGCGTTTCTCAAGGTACTCGATCGACTGCTCGAACGAGATGTTCTCGTCGTGGTCGCCGATCTCCGCCTTCGTGGAAGGCGTGTAGATAGGCTCAGGCAGCTTCTGGGACTCCTGCAGACCCTCGGGAAGCTTGATACCGCACACGGTACCGTTTTCCTGATAGCTCTTCCAGCCGGAGCCGGTGATGTAGCCGCGAACGATGCACTCCACGGGCAGCATCTCAAGTTTCTTCACAAGCATACTGTTGCCGTTGAAGCGGTCCTGGCGGAAATACTCGGGCATATCGTTCACGTCGACCGAGATCATATGGTTCTTCACTACATCCTTCGTAAAATCAAACCAGAACTTCGACATCTGCGTCAGCACGGTGCCCTTCTTCGTTACGATATTGTTCAGGATGACATCGAAGCAGCTGATGCGGTCCGTAGCGACGAGGATCATGTTCTCGCCGATGTCATAAATCTCTCTGACCTTGCCTTCCTTAACGGGACGATACTCTTTCACAGTCTTGGCTCCTTTCGGATCTCTCTCGATATATGCGTCACGCTCCGGTCCGACCGAAACGTACTGAATGAAGCAACCGATCTCCTTCTCGATGTACTCAACGTACTTCTGCGCGTTGACCGGAAGGTCCTCCCAGCGGCGAACACCGCTGATGTCGCACTGCCAGCCGTCCATATACTCGATGACCGGCTTGCAGGACTCAAGCGCTGCCGGGAACGGAAAATCGTCGATGATCTCGCCGTTTAGCTCGTAGTGCGCACAGATCGGGATGCGCTCCATATAGCTCATAACATCCATCTTGGTGAGTGCGATGGCCGTTGCGCCCTGGCACTCCACACCGTAGCGCGTCGCTACGATATCGATCGGTCCGACTCTTCTCGGACGGCCGGTCTTCGCACCGTACTCGCCGCCTGCCTCGCGAAGCTTCTCCGCTTCCTCGCCGAACCACTCGCACACGAACGGTCCCTCACCGACGCAGGTGGAATATGCCTTCACGACACCGACAACCTCATCGATTTTCGCCGACGGAAGTCCGGAACCGACCGGCGCATACGCGGCGATCGCGTTCGAGGATGTCGTGTACGGATAGATGCCGTAGTCAAGATCGCGAAGCGAACCGAGCTGTGCCTCAAAGAGGATGCTCTTGCCTTCCTTCACGGCCTTCTTCAGCACCTTGCCCGTGTCGCAGATGAACGGACGGAATTTGGCGCCGTAATCCTCGAACCAGGCCTTCAGCGACTCATAGCTGACCGGCTCCGCACCGTACACGCCGGTGAGCGTCAGATTCTTCCAGGTCAGCAGATCCCTGATGTGCTCGTCGAGCTTCTCGGGGTAGAACAACTCACCCGCAAGAATCGTCTTCTTCTGATATTTATCCGAATAGAAAGGCGCGATGCCCTGTTTCGTCGAGCCGTACTTCTTGTCGGCAAGACGCGCTTCCTCAAGTCCGTCGAGAAGGCGATGCCACGGCAGAACCAGTGAGGCACGCTCACTGATCTTCAGATTCTCGGGACTGATCGAAACGCCCTGCCCGATCACCGTCTGCATCTCCGAATACAGATTCTCGAGATCCAGCGCCACACCGTTTCCGAGGATGTTCACGACACCCTTGCGGAAAATGCCCGAGGGAAGCAGATGAAGAGCGAATTTGCCGTACTCGTTGACCACGGTGTGACCGGCATTGCCGCCGCCCTGATAGCGGATCACGTAGTCAAAGCGCTCGGTCAGAAGGTCGACCATACGGCCCTTGCCTTCATCGCCCCAGTTGATACCTACAATCGCGCAATTACTCATAAAATCAACCTCTCTTTGGTTGGAATAAAAACCCACGATATAATATACAAATTTTCCCGTGAGATTACAACAAAAAACTGACCCGAAAAAGAATTTTCTTCGAAATAAATAAGTCGGCGGCCAAAAGACCGCCGAAATATGTAAAACCATACAAATGAACAACGCCTGCGACCGCTTCCGGATCAGGCATCAACCTGTTGCGCGTCGCCCGCGACCTTACCGCGCGTCACCCGCGCTGTTACATAAACAACAAGTGCAACGAACCCCGCGCCGAGAAGGATCATCAGCGCAAGCTGCCACCACGTTGTATTCGAGGCTGTTTCTCTGGCGACGGCATCCCCGTCGTCCTCTTCCTCACCGATCACATCACGATTCTCCGGATCCTCCCCGGAGCCCTGTCCTTCACCGGAGGGTGCAGCTGTCAGAGTCGCAGAAGGCTCCTCGGGAGCTACTGTCGGCGTCACCTGCGGAGTCACCGGGATAACCGTCGGCTCCGGCTCCTTCGGGATTACTTCCTCCCTGCCGTCCGCAAGGATCTCCGCCTGCTCTCCGTCGCTGGTAACGGAGCGGAATTTCACATTTTCCGACGAAAGGTCCGCGGGGATCGAAGTCTCCATAACCTTTCCGTTCTCCAGCGTGACGTTGACATACATCACATCGTCCGTTCTGTCAGCATCCAGATTCTGCACCAGGTACTCCATTTTCCCACTGCCCGTGGCCTTGATGACAACGTCATACTCAATATCCGCAGGAAGTACAATCGTTTTCTCATCGTTGTTCACGCACGCGGTCACGTCTCCGCTCGCCGAGACAACTCTGTCGTCAACGATCCTGCATATACACTCGCCGTCGCGGTATATCTCCACGTCAACCGGGCAGCAGATCACCACTCGGACCTTGTTTCCGTTGCTCATCAGATCCCCAAGCAGGTAGTTTTTGATCGCCTGCAGATATCCTCCCATCACATGCGTCGGAGTCTTGCAGGGTTCCGGAACATACATGCTCAGCGCACTCCGGAAGAAGTAGTACTGTCCGAACAGACCGTACAATCCGGTCTTCATCTTCAGGCCTCTCTGCAACTCGGCAACATCCCACATGATGCTCTCGGGAACCAGCGGGCTGTACGTGTCCATAAGGTTGTAAATGTTAATGATGTTCTCGCATCCGTTCGACAACGGGAATGTGGCACCGGCCTGTGCGAGTTTCTCGGTGTCAAGGTAGTTGAACGCACCGAATGTATACGCATATATGTCATCCACACTCAGACCGTCGCCGAGAGCTGTGTCCACCTTCTGCAGGTTCATCGTGAGGTTGGCCGCCAGCAGATTGGCTGCTGCGCCGCCCAGATCGTGTCCGGTGATGAGGATTTTCATCGGCAACTCGGCGTATTCCCCGTGTGCCTCGTTGTACTCCATCATCCCGCGCAAAATCTCCGTGTAAAACTCCGTCACGAGATTCAATGCCTTTGCGCTCTCCATAAACTCGAGCGGCTCAACGAGCAGTTTTCTTTTCTCGATATATGTCTGCAGCCCTCGCATTGTGACCATCATGACGAAAGTATCCTCGTCGTTGATCTTCATCTTCCTACCCGCAATGGAGTATGCCAGGTCGCCGTCATAGTTTTTCAGAAGAATATCTTCCTCCGCGACCCCCAGGTCCAAATAAGCCTGCCTGAGATAGACCGGGTCGTAAGCCGCCGCACTCAGTGCGCCGCAGAGCATCGCAAGATTGTAGTTCGCGGACTCCTTGTCCACAATATCCGAGCGGAACAATTCCGTCGACGGGATCTCAAACAACGCGGGTCCCCACAGGACTTCCTCATAACGGCCGCCCTTTCCGAGACTTCCGCCGCTTAGGTCCACATTGTCCGGGGTTTTGTACTCCTTCTCCGTGTCCTCATAGAAGAACACTTTAACCTTGGAACTGCCGGTGATGTCCTCCTGCAATTCCCCGAAGTAGAACTCCAACTGATTGACATCCGTCACCGGGAAAAATGTCTCTGCCGAGGACGCCAGATCTCCTGCCAGTATTCTGAAAAACTTGGCGATGTCTCCGATACTGCTGCCTCTTGGTATCTTCGCCTCGATGGGATCAAACAGGCCGATCACATACACATTGGTTCCGAGCGCTTTAATCTTGTTCACACTCTCGATCGCGGAGTTCGCATAAGCATATATTCTGATCTTGGTCGCCTCATTTTCCCAGTTGGAGCCGGTAGTGCTCTCGTCGTATTCTCCCTCGTAGTTGTGTTCGCCGCAGTTGGTCAGACCGGTCGTACACATCAGAAGGTTTTTGATCGCATTTTCATCGTTGATCTTACTGAGAAGTCCGTACGCACACTCCAGGCCCGCATGAATACTTCTGTCAGCTTCCGCATCGTACTCGATGTCGCTGATCGCTCTCTTCAGTGCCTCAAAATCCCGCGTAAAATCTGAGACGACGTATCCCTCTTCACTGTAAGCAACAACGGCGATATAGTTCCTTCCGACCGACCGGGAGGCATCGCTGAGAAGCTTCTGCGCCGCCGCTTTCACCAGTTCGATCGAACTGTCCGATGTATACTCATAACCTAACATATTCAGCCAGCTCGGCGGTTGTATGAATTTAGCCTGCCCGGACACATCGAGCAGAAGCACGGTATAGTGCGCTGCACCGTCCCCTTCCCCGCCGGGATCCTCGTCCTTCTTACTGTGCGCTATATAATCCCGATCGTACAATCCGCCCATCTGTAGGATATATATAAAATCGCCCAGCATATAATGGTGCCCGTCCCACGATTTTCCCTGCTCGGTACTGTAATCACACCCCCGATAGGACGGATACAACGTGTGGAATATGCGGTTGCTGAGGTCCTTCACGTTAAACTTCTTATCATGACCGTATGTCGCCGCAGTAAAAAAGTACGGGGTTGCATAGGTGATAAAATCGTCCTCATCCTTGAAGTTGTACGCATTGGACATTCCCTCCACATCAATCCCGGGGAGATTGATACAGGCGGGAGGAGCCTCGAAGGTGTAGGTGTAAATTTTGTTTTTGTCGTTGTGCACCAGCCCCAGCAACACATCATCTACCGACATTATGTTGGCTACCGCCGCGCCGAGACTGTGGCCGGTGAGAACGAAATAATTGTCCTCCCCCTCCAACTGTTCCAACGATTTTCCCGTAAAGGCAATGATCGCGCCTTTCATCTCAGAGATAACCGCATCCCTGCTGTGGCCGAACATTTCTCCCATCCAACTGTCGAAAAAATCGGTTTCATTATCCGGGCCGGTCGATGTCCCCTTGACAACCACCGCGAAAACATTTTTCACATTTCCGCTTTCATCGACGATCCTTTTGTATGCCATCGTGGCGCCGGGGCAGGCCATCGCAGGGGTCTCACACAACACCCGGACCTCATCATACCCAAGCATTAAAAAGGTCTCTTTCTCTCTGCGATCGTAAATCTGCTTTGAAAGCACCGCCGTATTGATCGCCAGCTCCCAGTTCAGTTCGGACGAGGCCTGCTCGATAAAATTAAACCCGGGATAGACAACGATCTTCGCGGAACCGAAACGGTCTATCGTTATTTCGGCGTAATCTTTATCCGCCCAGTAACTGAACGCATTATTGTCCCTGTGAGCCGGTTGTTCATCCTCAGGCAGCTGCTTGCCATACGCCGCACCGGTAAACGGTCCGGCCGACATCAGCAACAACCCAAAACATAAAAGAATTGATATGATTCTTCGAATTCTCATCTTCTTCCTCCAAACATCCGGAACACAGCGAAGCAACCACTCCTCGGGACTCAGGCCATTCTTCTGCAACTATTGCTTCATCTCCATCAGAAGCCCCTCGATGTAACTGTACGAATGATGTGCATCCAGGTTCCCCGTGTAAGGGATATACCTGTCATTTCCGTAGCGACTCCACACCGTCGGAAAATCACCTGTGGCATCTCCGGGATATGTTGACCCCCAAAAATCATCGGAAATCACAATGTTCCAAATGTTGTCACATCCGTCAATCGCATACCCCTCAAAGAAATGAATTGTTTTGGGCGGAGCCATACAATATCCGTAAACTTTATTTCCATTTGCCTGTAATCCGTTGAGAACGGTAGCACACAACAGATTTGTAACCGAACCACCGAGACTGTGTCCGGTGACGAAGAAATCGATCATTCCTTCGGCTGCGGCATCATTAAGCTCCGGGTGCTTATCGACATAGTATTTCAGTCCCATAGCCACATCCGCTGTTGCAATTGCAAACCCCTTATGCGTGGGAACACCTTGAACAGTGAATTCAGTGGCTATTCTTATATCCAAAAGATAATCCCCCACTCTGCTTGTGAACAGGTTTCCCAATGCCTCTCCCAAGCCGACCATCTGCCAAGCTACCATAACCGGGAACGGAGTCGACCAGGACAAGTATTTGTAGCTGTCCAATATCTTATTCCAACCCGACCCCATCCCTTCTGTTTTCAGTCCCTCGCTTCCGCGAATTGTGATCATCACAAGATACCTGCCGTTAGCCTGTTTCCTGCTTGCGATGGAAAAACCGACATCCTCGTCCTCCGAGTTTATGCCGGGCACATTTTTCTCATTGTTCTTGTGTCCGGGGTAGCTGAACAGAGAGATCCGTTCCGACTCAAACCCGAGACTGATATAGGCATCATATATGCGCTGGCCTTTACCGCCGTCTCCCTGATATGCCGCTGAGGAAAGAAGACTGCCCAACAACGCCAGGTCGGCATCATAGGCATCAGGATTGCCTATGAAGGATATATCGGAAAAACGCACCTCCGTCTCGTTTCCTTCGGGTTTAACCTTCTTATAGCCATTCGGAGTATCTTTTTCTCCCTGATTGACTATACCGCCGCATCTCAGATTATTCCAATCCGTTCTGTTGAAGTTGAAGCATTCATTCACGATTTTCCCGTCAAAGATAAGGAACACAAGATCAACCGGTAACACGTTCTTTCCGCTGATCAGGTCATATCCTCTCCAGAAATTGAATTCCTCGGGACATTCATACCCATATTGACTCATCACTTCATTGATCGTCGCTCTGTCGGTTCCGGCCAAAATCAAAACCATATTCGACTGTTTCGGGATCTCTGCCTCACGCCACTGATTCCGCACAAGCGCGGTACAACACGAACCATCCGAGAATGTATAAACATACTCAAAATCGTCCTCTCTGGCATTCTCCCACGACTGACGGAAGCTGATCTGATATACCGTATCTTTCAACTGACTGTACTCACCGATCGTATTTTTCAAAATCTTAAAGCCGTCCACAACATAACAATCATAATTATACCCATGCTTTTCGTCACAGACTCCCCACTCACGCTGCTCATTATTCACAAACTTGATCTTGATCTCATCGCCTTCCACCAGGATCCCGTCAATCCAGAGTTTCGTCTGCTTGCCGTCTATATACTCGCTCTCATACTCCGCATAGTCTCCTTTTTTGATCACCTGTTCCGCCGCACCTCCGTGCGCGATGCGATACACCATTGAATTCGCGTCTCCGCTCCGGAAGTTTTCCCTGCACAGTTCCATCGGAAGATATCCGTCAAAGCGCCAAGCTCCTCCTTCCTTTCGGTAGTGAATCTCCATCACATAGGTGCCCGTCTTCCATTCATATCCATCCGTCATCACGCCCTCGACATATATCGAATAGTCGGAATCGGAATTCCTGCGGATCCGATAATAAGCTGCTGTCCCCCGCAGATAATACAGCGAGTAAGGATCATATATGAATTCCGTGTAGAAGGGATCCTTATCCGCCTTACTGAGAAGTTTGTCCACTGTTGCCGACGTATAATACTCACTCAGATAGCTCCGTGAACCGTTCGGCACGGAAACTTTGTCATAGCACACTTCCACAAATCTCTTCTGTGCTTCCCATAATTCGGAAACGATCTCCGCCTCGGACGGGCCGTTCCCGTCGCGCTTCCGCTGATGAGAAACTACGGGACCGTCGGAATTCGCAAGTTGATTTGCGAGATACTTCGCATCTTCGTACGACATTTTGCCGAACTCACCGATCTGCACATTTGTCTTGCGATCTCTCAGAATATCACCCTCAAACTCCACCTTCGAATAGCACACAATCGAGCCTACCTGAAATGCAATAAAATAACCATCCCGGGAAAAGTACGCCACCAACGGCAACTCCTCTTCGTCCGCCGAACCGGATCCGGAATGCCCGTTCGCTGTGTCATTTTCCGCGTATGAACTGTCGGAATCTTTGAGATTATACCGGTAGGCCTCCGCCGTCACTTCCTGCCCGTCCAGCGTTTCGGCATACGTCTTCACAAGCTCAAGCGTGCCCTCGCCCGACCGCAGGAAACTCAGGATGTCCGCGAAAACGCCGCCGGTCTCGACCTTGTTGTCACCCATCGTCACGGCAAGTTTGTCTTCGATCAGGTACAGTACATTGTCCGCCACGTCGTACAGGTAGGACTCGTCGGCAAGCGTCTCCCCGGTGGACAGACTGCCGGTGTTCCTGCAGTACCACTCCTTCCCGGATTGGCCGCACTCCTGCGTGACGGTGACCTGCTCGCCCTCGCCGATGTCATACGTGTAGTGTGCGGTCACCGCATACTGCTCGCTCTCGAGCATCAACTGCATCATTCCTGCAAAGCGGCCCTGTCCGGCCTCCGCGACGCCCTGCATCGCGTTGCCCGTCGGCGTGGGATTCTTCGGCTCCTGCTCCGGCGTTACGGACTCGTTCTTGCCGCCCTGTCTCGAGCTCCTGCGCTTCGAAACGTTGGAATCGCTTCGGTTGACCACAAGAACAATGACGACTGCCGCTATTGCCGTCGCGAGCAAACCGCTCAGTATGCAGATGAAGATTCTCTTAGCCTTACTCATATGCTGCGTCGCCTCCGTTTATTCCGAACCGTCAGCCGGATCATTTTTCCGGAAAATAAAACAGTTCCACTAACTATAATAAACGGCAAACGGCACCTCAATTTCAAGAGATTTCTGCAGCAAATAAGGCTTTCTTTGTCCTCGTCGCACAGCGACTTCCGGCGTGTCGTGTCATGCGTCACATAACACATTTTTTTGCTGCTTCGAAAGCGCTCCGTTGTGAACGGGTCGAAGTACTCCTTCAATGACATCCGATCACACTTGTCTTCATCTTTCGGTTGTTTTTCCGTCTCAACTTCGCTAAAATTGTACTGATCACGAACATAAGAAAGGGGGCGGGATCTTTGCCGGATCATCTGTTTGACAGCGAAGTGTTTCAATCGTATATTGCCATGATCGCCGGAAGCCTGGTGCTGGTTTACCTCGTTGAGATCACGCTCGCCTTTGTGTTCGGCGCGAGGAAACGCAGGGACATCGAGACCGTTTTTATCGCCAACAGCGTGTCCAACCCCATTGTTGTGACGATCGCTTTTCTCATGTTGCATTTCGGTGTCTCCTATGCGATAATGAACTTTACAATAATTGTGATGGAGGTATGTGTGGTCCTCTGCGAGGGGGCTGTCTACCGACATTTTCTCTCGGGCGGGAAGATGAACACGTTCGTCCTCTCTCTCATACTGAACGCTGCCTCCTTCGGCATCGGGATCCTCCTGGATCTTCTGAACCTATGATTATTTCGGAGTAACAGAATGAAGCGTAACACGATTATTGTCGGAACGCACAGTGTGATGCATGCGGTGGTCGATTTCGGCTGCGCCATGCTCGTGATGGGGATCGCGCTGGATGCGGGACTCAGCCTTACAATGGCCACGCTGGTAATCTGGGTCTATGATTTCTGTGCGTTCGCGCTGCAGTATCCGGTCGGTATCCTTGCGGACCCGTGGAACCGGAATTCGCTGATGGCGGCGATCGGATGTTTCCTCGTCGCCGCGGGATTTGCGTTCCGTCCCCACGCCGTTATCGCCTGCGCGATCGCAGGCATCGGCAACGCGCTCTACCACGTCGGCGGCGGCGTGGATGTGCTGAACATTTCCGACCGAAAGGCCTCCTTCCCGGGGATCTACGTGGCGACCGGCTCCGTCGGCCTGTACCTCGGCATGAACGGAGATCACATGCCCTTCGGCTCGTCGGTAACGGTCGCGTTGCTGATCGTCAGCGGTGTGCTGTTGATCGGCCTCTATCTGCTTATCCGATACCGATACCGGATCGACAACGAGCCGTGCAAGCGCATCGTCGAACCGGTTCGGATGACGGAACCGCAGCTGTGGATCATCTACTGTATGATGCTCACGGTATGCCTGCGAAGCTGCTTCGGCATGCTGATGAAGTTTCCCTGGAGAACCGGTTTTACGCACGGCCTGATCGCTGTCATCGCAGTGACTCTCGGGAAAATGCTCGGCGGCATCATCGGAGACCGTCTCGGGTGGATGCGCACCTCCGTGACATCGCTGTTCACGGCCTCCGTTTTGTTCGCATTTGCGGACAGGAGCATGGCTTGCGGGGTGGCCGCCATGTTGCTTTTCAATATGTCTATGCCGATCACGCTGAGTGTGACGGTCAACATGTTCCCGAAACGCAAGGGGGCTGCCTTCGGGTTAATCTCGGCGATGCTGTTCTGCGGTCTGGTACCCGCATTTTCCGACCTCGCCGACACGTTGTCCCAAACGCCGATCCTCGTGTCGGCTGTCGTTGTATCGGCAGTTCTGTTGCTAGTGGGGTTAAAACTATATCACGATCAGAAGGGGGATTCATCATGTCACGGATCAGGAAACGCGGAACATATCTCGTCCTAACGGCGTCGGTACTGCTGCATCTGATGACCGGGGTCTGTCTGGCCAATCCCATATACACACCTACCATGTATGATTACGCAATGAAGATCTACCCGTACGTGATCCCGGTGTGTATCGTCTTGCTCGTGGCCTGGGCGCTTCTGTTTCTCCGAAAGAATGAAAAATGGCGCCTTCGCGACCGGTTCAAAGTGCTTCTGTATATCGTAGTCGGATTCGTGTGCTCCGGCTTTCTGCTCGGATTTATCTTCCTCTTCGTGGCCCTCATTCGCCTGATACGTCTTTTCAACGGAAAGGCTCCGGTGCCGAACGAGCGGGAGGAATTATCTGCCAATCTGGAAGCACGGTACCGAAACGACGATTTCATCAACCAGTTGGAACAAATGCGTGACAAGGATTAAAACATATCCCCGGTCACACTGTTGAATAAAAGCCAAACAAATACAGGGCGAGAGCAACGGAATGCTTTCGCCCTGTTTCATATTCGTAAGGATCTTACGTCGTGATCGCTTCCTTGATCTCTGCGAGCTCCGCATCGGAACTTTCCTCGGAACGGTCCTCGGTCCGACCCTCCTCGTCCACCTTCTTGAACTGCGTGTTGTACAGTTCGGTGTATACGCCGCCGAGCTTGACGAGATCGCGGTGCTGACCTCGCTCGACAATCGCTCCGTCCTTGACGACGAGGATCTCGTCGGCTGCGAGGATGGTCGAGAGACGGTGTGCGATCAGGATGCTCGTGCGCTCCTCGATGATCGGGTCGATGGCTTCCTGGATCTTGCTCTCCGAGATGGAGTCAAGCGCCGAGGTCGCCTCGTCGAAGATCAGCAGCGCAGGATTCTTGAGCAACACACGCGCGATGGAGATTCGCTGTTTCTCGCCGCCGGAGAGTTTCAGTCCGCGGTTGCCGACCATCGTGTCAAGGCCGGTCTCCTGCGACTCGATAAAGTCGTAAATGTTGGCCTTCCTGCAGGCTTCGATCATCTCCTCCTCGGTCGCGTCCTCCTTCGCGTAAAGCAGGTTCTCGCGGATGGTGCCGTTGAAGAGATAGGTCTCCTGCGAGACAACGCCGACATTCCTGCGAAGGAAGCCGAGGTCGAGTTTCTTCACGTCGACGCCGTCGAACAGAACCTGTCCGTTCTGCACGTCATACAGTCGCGGGATCAGGTTGATGATCGTACTCTTGCCCGAGCCCGAAGGACCGACGATCGCGATACTTCGCCCGCTCTCGAGCTTGAAACTCACGTCGTGCAGGATTTGCCGCTCCGGATCGTACGAAAAATCGACATGGTCGAACGTGATCTCGCCGTGCGCCGTCTCGGGAGTGATCGCATCGGGAGCGTTCTCGATCTCGATCGGCATGTCAAAATACTCGAATATACGGGTGAACAACGCCATCGAGCGCATCCAGTCGACCTGGATGTTGAGGAGGTTGTTGACCGGCATATAGGTGCGTCCCAGGAGCGCCACCATCACGGTGATGTCACCGGGCGTCAGAGAACTTTTATAATTTATGATCAGGATACCGCCCACCAGGTAGAGAAGCATCGGGCCGATGTTCGTCACGGTGTTGAGCACCACGAAGAACCAGCGGCCTGCCATGCGCTCACGGATGTTGAGGCGGATCATACGTCCGTTTGCGTCCTTGTAGCGCCCGTACTCCTGCTTCTCCTTGCCGAAGAGCTTCACGAGAAGCTGGCCGCTCACCGACATCGTCTCGTTGAGGATACCGTTGATCTCATCGTTGCACGCCTGCGCTTCGCCGGTCAGTTTCCATCTCGTCTTGCCGGCTTTCCGCGTCGGGATGACGAAGAGCGGGATGATGCACACGCCGAGCACCGCGAGGATCCAGTTCTTCTGGAACATCATCACGAGCGCCACGACAAGCGTGATCGTGTTCGAGAGGATATTGCGGAACGTGTTTGTGATCACGGACTCCACGCCGGAGATATCACTCGTCATTCGCGTGATGATATCGCCCTGATTGTTCGTCGTAAAGAACCGCTGCGACATTTTCTGCAGATGCGAGAACATCTGGTTACGCATATCGTACGTGATGTGCTGCGCGATCCACGTGTTGATGTAGCCCTCGACCACGCCGATCAGGTTCGACAACAGTGTCAGTCCGAACGACGCAACGACCAGAATGATCAGCAGGTCCAGATTGCCGGCGATGATACCGTCGTCGAGGATCCTACCGGTCAGCACCGACGGATACAGCGACAAAGTCGACGAAACAGCGATGCAGATGAGGACGAGCAACAGTTGTTTCCAGTACGGTTTGAGGTAGGAAAAGACTCTCTTCAGGAGTTCTTTCGTGATCTTCGGCTGGTTCGCCTTCTCCTCCTCCGTCATGAAGCCCCGCGCGAACGGGCCTCCCATTCTTCCTCCGGGCGGCATAGTTTTTCTCCTTTCATTCTACCATTGTAGAACCTATATTTTGCCTGCCAATGATATCATTATAAACGTTTTATCCTGCAAGTCGATAGACAATCCTGTCAACTTGCGGCAGTTCCCGGAAAACTGCGCTGCGCCGTCAATCCACGGCTTTCAGTCGCACGGTCATCGTCACGGGGTTGTGGTCCGAGCACACGAAGCCGCAGTCGAGCGTCTCGCAGCTGACCACCTCGATGTTGTCGGAGACGATGTAGCCATCGATCACATAGTACTGGAAGGTGTCCTTGTCGGAGCCGGCGTACACGGTGTCGAGGCTCCTGCAGGTCGGCTTGCCCGCATCGGTCACGAACGTGCAATGCTCCCCGAACTCCTTCACATCGATCGTTCCGCACTGCCATTTGTCGGGATCGATCGGGTACTTGCTGATGTCGACGTTGGAAAATGTCTGGTTGAAGTCACCTCCCGCGATCACATAGTTGCCCCTTCCGATCTCCTCGTCGAGCACCGAGCGGAGCAGCTTGGTCTGCTCGATCTTGCCCTCACCCGAGTCGTATGCCTCCAGATGCAGGTTGATGATCACAAGCTCCCTGCCGGTGCCCTCCACCGCGATGCGCTGGATCGTCAGGCACCTCTTCAGGTTGCCCACGCTGACCGGCCACGAGAACGGGCACGGCAGTTTCACGCGTTCCGCCGAAAGTATGCGGTACGCCGAGAGCATTTGGATACCGCTGTTGACGCGCCCGATCGGCGGGATCGGGTACGGCACGTATTTTACTTTGAAATTATACGCGAAGACCGACTGATAATCTTTCCCCGTCTTGTCACACATCACATTGTGCAGCTGCCTCGTCTCGTCGATTCCGTATGACCGCGAGCAGTCGATATCGATCTCCTGCACAAGCAGGATGTCCGGTGCAACCTCTGTCATCTTCGAGAACATCCCGTCGAGGTTCTCGCGCACCCTCGCCTCATCCGCAGTGTACACGCCGGAGCCGCCGTCCATGAAGAAGTCCGCGTTGTCGCCGAGCGCGCCGTAGCCGACATTCCACGTCATCAGTTTGATCTCCTCTCCGAGAGGCGCCCACGCCTGCAGGTTGCCGCCGTCGGGCTTGCCTTCGGGCTGTACGACCTCAAGCGACTCGCGGTCCGCGGGGCGGTACTCCGTGATCGTCAGCCACAGGATGACCCCTACGGCAAAAAGCACGACCGCGCCGAGCACGATCCCGACGATGAGTAAAATTTTCCGCAGAAGGCTTCGCCTGCCGCGCTTTTTCTCTTTCTTTTCGTCCATCACGATCACCCTTTCTCAAACCGATCCCGTGTCACCCAAAGCCACCCCGGCAATCTCCGCGGGAGTTTTCACAATGAAAGTTGCACCCGACTCACGAAGTTCCTCCTCATTACCGTAGCCGTAGAGAACGCCGACGGAGTCGATCCCGACCTCACACGCGGCCTTGATATCGTAAAACCGGTCGCCGACCATCAGGATCTCCCCGCGGTCCGCGTCCGTCAGTCCCAACTGTTCCATCGCCGTGCGGATGAACACGGCCTTGTTCGGATCGCGTCCTTCCAGCGACGGTCCGATGATGCCTTCGAAGAAGTCCCGCACGCCCTCGTGCTTCGCCACAACCTCCGCCATATTCTGCGGTTTGGAAGTGACGATCATCAGCCTGCAGCCCGCGTCACGGAGCGCCTGCAGCGTGTCCTTCACGCCCGCGAACAGCGGCGCCAGGTAGACACCTTCGCTCTCGTAATACTCGCGGTACACGCGGATCGCCTCAAAGCTGTCCTCGTCCGACAATCCGTAAAATTCGTGAAATGAAACATACAAAGGCGGCCCGATGAAGCGCTTCAGAAGGTCCCGGTTCGGTGTCTCGATCCCGAAGTGCGCGAGCGCCCTGCCCGCCGCCTCGACGATACCGAACTCCGACTGCGTCAACGTGCCGTCCAGATCAAAGAAAACATAGTGATACATCCGATAACCTCACAGTGCTTTTGATATGTAAACCCCTTACTCTCTCCGTCACTGAAACTTTCTGTCTGATTGTCTCCCTGCGACCGTTCAGTCGCCCAGCCGCAACAGATCCGTGTTCATAATCCTATGATACAGCAAAACCGTCGCCGCCGCAACAACTGCGACAACAACAGCCGTGACAAGATCGGCCGGCCCGTCGGGCAGCATCAGCAGTCCGGCCGTCGGGATCAGCGCGGTGAATACGCTGAGTATCCCGAGCGCAACGGCAGCACTCTGCTTCACGACCTCGGCCTCATTTTCCCATTTGAACTTAGGAAACCGCAGGTTCAAAAAGAGCCCGAGCACAACGGCGAAAACAATGTACACAAGCGGCACAACCAACAGCCACAGACGCTGCATCACGCCGACCCGCACCGTGAACAGCAGAACAAGCTCCGCGACAAGATAGAACGGTGCAAACAAAAGCAGGTTGAACAACAGTTTCGCATTCAGTATGTCCCCGGTTGCGATCGGCAGACTCTTGGTGATCCACCAGTTCTTGCCCTCCGCGGAGATCGACGACGATGTGACCGTCATCATACAAAACGGAACGCTGAGCAAAAACGGCAGCGCTGCGGTCGGGTGCATCGCAACCGGCAGATTGCCTATCTTCCGGATCAGTTCCTCGGGGCCGAACACTGCCATCACCACAGCGAGAACAACCGCGAGAACCGGCCCGATTATCGTGTTGGACACATAGAGCCCGGACGAAAAATACCTCCCGGCCTCCTTGCGTACGAGCGCCTCCAGCACGGAGTGCGACTGCAGCGCGGTCATCTTGTAATCCCTGTGCATCGTTACGGGCGCAAGCCTTCCGGAGATCGCGAACAGATTCCGGCCGATCACGAAGGCCGTGATCAGCAGAGCAGCCAGCGAGACGGTCGCGAGGATGAGAAGCCCTGCGGGTTTCTTCCCGGAGAACCAGGAACCCCAGGTCTTTACAAACGGCGTCTTCGCCTCGAGTTTCTCGAGCGTCTCCGCAGCCTGCTTCGCGACGCGGTCGTTCATCTCCTTCTGCGAGAGCTTGTCGCCGCCCTGATCCTGCGTAATCGCGCCGAGATTCATATTGACAGTCGAACTGCCCGTAACCGCAAAGGACAGCGCCATCATTCCGACCACGACGATGACCGCCAGCAGCACCTCCGCCAGCACCTTGTGGCGGACTCTCGCGATCAATGCGGCAAATGCGATCCCTACCCACGCGGCAAGCGCCACCGGCAGGATCGGCAGGATCAGGATCGCCGGCACGATCATAAGCCAGAACGTCGCGCCCGCGTGCTCCGCGATCCCGTATACGAGAAAACTCGGCACGATAACGATGACCGCGGCGATCAGGCCGTCGACATACATTTTCATAAGTCTCGCCGCCGCAACCGGCATACTGCGGATCGGCAACGATGACAGAAGTTCACGGTCACGCACGCGGTACAGATTGCCGCGGGCCTTCAGCACGCCGATCATAAACGCGATCATCATCGCAAGCGCCGGATACAGCATCGGGATCACACGCCCGATCCCGAACTCTTCGAAAGCGAAGGATGCGCCGGCGATGTACCCTACCGCAACGACGAAAAGAAACACAAACACGCACAGCAAAGCCGTCCGCCGCTTTCTGTCCGAAGGATCCTTCGTGTGTCGGTAGACGTTGAGCCCGGCGTAGTTCACCATTTCCGATTTCCAGATTGTCAAAAACGAATTCATATAGTTCCTTTTCCTCTGTCCGCCCTGAGACACGCTCTCTTCCGCGGCTCATTCCTTATTGTCCACGGTCTCCATAAAGATCGACTCGAGCGACGACTGATCCTTGACGACCTCGCTCATCAGGCCGGAGGTGACAAGATGCCCCTCCTTGATGATGGCCACCTTGTTGCACAGTTTCTCCGCCACGTCGAGGACGTGCGTCGAGAAGAAGATCGCGCAGCCGGCGTCGGTCATGCTCCGCATGATTTCCTTGAGGAGGAACGCCGCCTTCGGATCAAGGCCCACGAAAGGCTCGTCCATGATCAGAAGCTTCGGCTCGTGCAGCAGCGCTGAGATCAGCACAAGCTTCTGTTTCATTCCGTGCGAGTAGCCCGACACGAGGTCGCCGAGCGAGTCGGTGATCTCGAAACGGCCGGCATACTCGGCGATGCGCGCCTCGCGGTCCGCCTTGGAGATACCGAAGACATCCGCGATGAAATTCAGGTACTGGATGCCCGTCATATACTCATAGATATCAGGATTGTCCGGCACGTACGCGATGCGTCGCTTGACCTCCTCGGGCTCCTTCGTGATGTCGAGCCCGTCGATCAGCACCGTTCCTTTGTCAAACTCGTGGATCCCGGTGATCGCCTTCAAAAGCGTCGTCTTGCCCGCGCCGTTGTGCCCGATGAAGGCGTATATGTCGCCCTTCTCCACGTGGAGTGAAATGTCCGAGACGCCCTTGGTCGTCCCCTTGTATATTTTCTCCAGATCACGGATCACAAGCATAATGATCCCTCCTTATATTTCGCTTTTCACTCATCCGTCGACTGCGCACCCGACGGCTCACCGTACTCCGTCTCGATCTCCGGGACGGTCTTGAATGTGAGCACCGACCTCGGCCGGATCAGCAGAGGCTTCTGCAGACACTTCGGCGAATCGTAGATGATCCACGCATCGTGGTGATCGTCGCCCCGGTGAATGTCCGCCCTGCGAAACCGGATGCCGTTCGGACACACGCCCTCCAGGTAGTCGTCGCCGGCGGTGAGCGTACAGGCAACGAGGTCGTCCTCTTCGATGTCATCACGGGTGAAACCCCTCTCAGGGTCATATTTGTACTGTGAGAACAGCTTGTCGGCAGCGTCCGAAACGATCATTATCTTCAGCTTCCGCAAACAATTATTGATCTCTTTCAGATTCTTCTGTGACAGCTTGTATTGCACGATGGCCGTTGCGATCAGGGCAATCCCGATGACTACCATGATCATCACGATCGTATGCTTCGCCGCCGGTGTCCCGGCATCCTTAAGCCGCGATACCAGACTCACCATGAAGCACAGCATCCCGAGTCACACGAAAAACGCGATCGTCAGTAACAGACCCCTGCTCTTATATCACTGATACTCAGCCCGAAGTTGTTCAAATCTGTCCATTGTAATCTCCCCTTTTCCGCAGTATGCACTGCGTTACACTTCGTAATCAAAACAGCTGCGCACAGCCGTGTACGGACGCACCTTGGTCGTCGCGACCTCCACATGCGCGGGATGCACGGCGTAGCCTGCCAGGGCAGCCTCGTCCGTGAACGAGGAATCGAGGATCAGGTCGGCGTTGGAGCTCGCAAGCCCGTCCGTGTACACCTTGATCTCGACGATCCCCGGCACCTTGTCCTTCAGGCCCTCGAGGCCTTCCTTGATGTCCTTCTTGATCTGCGCCTTCTCCGCGTCACTGTACTCCGCCTTCAGCGTCCATACGATCACATGCTTTACCATTTTACACCTCCGAATAATATTATTTATAACCACTCATCACAGCAGCATCCCCACGGCGTCCTGCCAGCCGCGGATCCGCTCCGCGCGCTCCTCATCGCTCATCGCCGGTCGGAAAATGCTCTCGCCCTCTCCGCCGTGGGACAGCTCCTCGTCCGTCCAGAAGCCCGTCGCCAGGCCCGCCAGGTACGCGGCGCCCATCGCCGTCGTCTCCACGCAGGCCGGACGGATCACATACGTGTTGCTGATGTCCGACTGCGTCTGTATCAGGAAATTGTTCACGCTCGCGCCGCCGTCCACGCGCAGTGTACCGACCGGACTTCCGGCATCGTTCTGCATCGCCGCGACAATGTCGTTGACCTGGTACACGATCGCATCAAGCGCCGCGCGAATGATATGATAACGCCCGACGCCGCGCGTCAGGCCCGTGATGACTCCCTTGGCCTCCGGCTTCCAGTACGGAGCCCCGAGCCCGGTGAACGCGGGTACGATGTAGCAACCGTTCGTGTCCGGCACCTTCTGTGCCAGCTCCTCCGTCTCCGCCGCCGTCGCGACAAGCCCGAGCTCGTCGCGCAGCCATTGCACGACCGCTCCGCCCATAAAGACCGAGCCCTCGAGCGCATAGGTCACCCGGCCGCCCCGGCCCCACGCGATCGTCGTGACGAGGCCGTGCTCCGAGCGGATCGGCGTCTCGCCGGTGTTCATAAGCAGGAAACAACCCGTGCCGTACGTGTTCTTGATATCGCCGACGGTCCAAGCCTTCTGCCCGAACAGCGCCGCCTGCTGGTCGCCCGCCGCACCCGCGATGCGGATGGGTCCGCCCAGGAATTCCGGCGCGGATTCGCCGTAGATCTCGCTGTTCCCGACCGGCTTCGGCAGCATCCCCATCGGGATCCCGAGCCACCCGCATATCTCCTCGTCCCACGCGAGTGTGTGAATGTTGAAGAGCATCGTGCGCGACGCGTTGCTCAGATCCGTCACGTGGCACCGGCCCTTCGTGAGTTTCCACACAAGCCAGGTCTCCACCGTACCGAAGAGAAGTTCCCCGCGCTCGGCGCGCTCCCTCGCACCCTCGACATTGTCGAGAATCCACGCGAGCTTCGTCGCCGAAAAATAAGGATCAAGCACGAGTCCCGTCTTCTCCCGGATCCGCTCCGCGTACGGCGCCAGCCGCTCGCAGTAGTCCGCGGTCCGGCGGCACTGCCACACGATGGCGCGGTACACCGGCCGCCCCGTCTCGCGGTCCCACACGATCGTGGTTTCGCGCTGGTTCGTGATGCCGATCGCATCAATCTCCGCCGCCGTTATGCCGGCCTTGCTCATCGCCTCGACCGCCACGCCGAGCTGCGTCGACCACAACTCCATCGCGTCGTGCTCCACCCAGCCTGCCTGCGGGTAGTGCTGCGTGATCTCCTTCTGCGCCACACTCACGATCTCGCTGTCGTGGTTGAAAATGATCGCTCTCTCCGATGTCGTTCCCGCATCGAAGGAAAGGATGTATCGTTCCATATAAAGTAAGCCCCTTATCAATTACTATTCATTAACGGCTCTTCCCGCCGCGTGCGGTCCCGCATTCCAGCCTACGTCAGCTCCGCAGGAACTCGAGAATGTCCGCCCAGACCTTCGCCTTCTCCGGCTCACGCAGGATCTCGTGGCGCATGCCGGGGTACATTTTCCCCTTCGAATTCTTATAGCCCTGCTTCCGCAGCAACTTGATCGCCTCTCCCAGCTTCTCCCGCGATACCGCACACGGATCCTCCTCACCCGAGTAGAACCGGATGGGCAGTTCCGGGTTGTTCATCGCGTAGCCGCCGTCAGTGTACGTGAGCATCGCGAGCCGGATCAGGTTCTCGTAGCCGTTCAGCGTGAACGTGTAACCGCACAGCGGATCCTCGTTGAAAATCCGCACCTCCTCCGGGTCGGAGTTCGTCCACGCGTGCGGCGTGTGTTCCGCGGCAAATCGCTTGTCATACCCGTTGCCGACGATGTAGTCCACGATCTTCGAGCGGGCGCGCCCGCCCTTCGCGGCGATCAGTCCCTTCACAAGCTGCAGCCCCGGCTTCATACCGCTCAGTTTCGACGGACAGCCGAGCAGCACAAGCTTGTCGAGCTCGGCGTCGTGCATGCGAATGTAGCAGCGCGCGCACAGAGTGCCCATACTGTGCGCGATCATATAGAACGGCAGGTCGGTTCGCCCGGTGCGGTCCGCCGCGTACTCCTTCGCCTCGAGCACCATCTCGTGGATGTCCGCAAGCATCGCCTCGTAACCACCCTCGTAAAGGTAGCCGAGGTCCCCAAGGTCGCGCACGCTCTCCCCGTGTCCGCGGTGATCGTAGATCGTCACAATGTAGCCCTGCTCCGCCAGGAAATTGACAAACGCCTCATAGCGCCCCTTGTGCTCGCACATACCGTGCAGCAGAATGACCGCGCCGCACACGTCACCGCCGTCCGCGGGCTCCGTCCGGACGACCGACAGCGCCAGGCCGTCCGTCCCGGATGTGTGCTGATATTTCGTAACTCTGATCTCCATACAAACTACCTCCTTACCGTCGCGCAAAGGCTCCCGCACGCGGGATCTTTATTATGAGCAGTATACCACAAAACCGCACTTTTCGGTAGAGTGAGCAGGGCCCTCGGAAAATTTTTCATTTTCCTCTTGACAACGAATGTTACAATCGTTAAAATTGTATACATCAGAGTTATACAATTTTGAACGTTCAATTATTCTGCCGCCGACACAAGAAAGAATTTTCCGAATGGAGGGAGAAGTATGACTATCACAATCAGCAGTTCAAGCGGGGATCCGATCTATCTGCAGATCGTTGAGCAGATCCGGTCACAGATCCTCGACGGCACACTGGCCGCAGGGGAGCCTCTCCCGTCGATGCGCAATCTCGCGACGGATCTGCGGATCAGTTTTATGACCACAAAGCGTGCATACGAGGAGCTGGAGCGCGGGGGCTTTATCGAGTCGTACACCGGCAAGGGTTCCTTCGTCAAGGCACAGAATATGCAGTTGTTTCGGGAGGAGCAGCTGCGAAAAATGGAGCAGTCGCTCGCGGAAGTGTGCGAGGCGGCTCGCAAAACGGGGGTTTCTATACAAGAGCTTCACGAGATGCTCGACTACATCAATGGGGGTGATTATGAATGAGTGATTACGCGTTTTGTTTCCGCAATGTGAACAAGCGCCATCACGGGTTTCTGCGGGATGTCAGTTTTGCCCTCCCGACGGGAACCATCATGGCTTTGGTCGGCCCGAACGGCGCCGGCAAGACGACTGCGATCCGGACTCTCGTAGAGATCGCGGATTTCGACGGCGGCGAACTCACGATGTTCGACCGCGATGTCCGCGAAAACGATACCGAGGTCAAGGAAAGACTCAGTGTCGTGCTGGACGAGATTCCCTACGGGGATTCCTACAATGCGGCGCAGATCGGTTATATTCTGTCAGGGCTTTACTCCTCCTGGGACGGGGAACGGTTTCAGCAGTATCTGCAGCACTTTCACCTGATCCCGACACAGAAGATCAAGGAGTATTCCAAGGGTATGACGCAGAAGCTGCAGCTCGCCTGCGCACTGTCGCACGACGCGAAGCTTCTGGTTCTCGACGAGCCGCTGTCCAACCTCGACCCGGCGTCGAAGGAGGACATTATGAACTGCATTATGCAGTACATGCAGCCGGGGGACCGCTCGGTGCTGATCACGACCAACACGCCGGCGGACATCGAAAGCTATGTGGACTGTGTCACCATGCTTATGTCCGGCTCGGTCGTTCTCACCGGGGAAAGAGACCGGATCATGGAGCGCCACGGACTTCTGCACTGTTCCGACGAGGATGCCTCGAAGATCGATAAGTCGTACATTGTCGCGCTTCGGCGCAACCGGTACGGATCGGAAGTTCTGGTGAAAAACCGCGCCGATTTCATCGCGCAGTACCCTTCGCTTGTTCCGGATCCCGTAACGCTCGACACCCTTCTGATCTTTTATTCTCTGAGAGATTCGGAGGTGACATTATGAAACAATACATTCGCTCGCTTGGCTATCGCGACAGACTGGATAACAGCTACAAGACGCGGATATGCATCGGTGTGCTGCTCTTTTGCCTCTGGTTCCTTCCGGGTCTCATCGAAAACATCCGGGATTATGCGAATTATTCGGCATATCTGGGCGATTCTCCCGATGTGGAGAGCGGTTTCGCGTTTTTTGCCGTGTTTGATATGAATCTCCGTCTGGACGACATATTCACTGCTCTCGGTATCACGCTTCCGTGCGTCACGATGCTCGCAGGGATCTGTATGTACTACTCCACGGTGGTCTCGCAGGGAAAATTCAGCGGTTGGAACCGTTACCTTCGCACATTGCCGGTCACTGTCGATATGCGCGCCAAAGCAATGCTTTGGTCCCGCAGCATCATCTTCCTGTTCTGCACACTGGGTGTCTCGGCCGTGTCAACGGCGATCGCCTGGATTACGATCGGCAGGGGATTTGCTCTCAAGGTGCTTTTTGCCGCACTGCTCACCTCGCTGCTCGTCGAGAGCTGCGACATGCTGGTCGACGCTTTCGTCACCCGGTGGATCCTTCGCTATGACAGGAAAAACGCCATCGCCATTTCGCTCGAAGGCGGTATCGGCTCCCTGCTTCTCGCCTACACCGTCGGCTGGTTCAGCCCGGGTCAACTGAGCTGGGAAGGATACGCGGACGGGGTCCCGAAGAGCATACAGTGGATTTTCATCTTCGCCGTGCTCATCGCGATCAATGTGGGCGGCTACAAACTGCTGAAAGTAAACCTCAAGAGACAGTACGAATGAAAAAACTGCCCGCGCCGGATCATCGGTGCGGGCAGTATTGTTTCTATGCGGAAACCAGCGGAAGCCGGATGATCACGGAAAATGTGCTCTTCTCCAGTGTCGCGCAGATCGTCCCTCCCATGCGCTCCGTAAATTCCTTCGCGATCGCAAGGCCGAGGCCGCTCGAGGCCTGACGGTGGAAGCGGTCTGCCGTGTAGAACTGCTCGAAGACGCGCTCGATCTCGATCTCCTCCGGATGTTCCACGGGGTTGGATATCTTGATCTCCGCCTCGCCGTCCACGCGGTGCAGATACACGGACAGCGCCTTTCTCCCGTGGAGAACGGCATTTTTCGTAATATTGTGCAGAATGCGCTTGACCGCAAGCTCGTTGCCCTCGATCTGCAGGACCTCGTCCGTCAGTATGATCTCGGGATCCACGCCCATATCCTTCCAGGTATCGTAGTAGGAAAGCACAGTCTCGGCGACGACGCTTCTTAAGGAGATCGGCTGAAGCTCCAGCTCATACGCGTCGTTCTTGAGCTTGGTGTACGTGAAAAGGTCCTCCAGAAGCTCCTTCATCGTGCTGATGCGCTCCCCGATCACGGCGGTGTAGCGCTCGCGCTCCGCCTCGGTCTTCGCGTCGTGCAACAGCTGGACATAGCCGTCCAGCGAGGTGAGCGGCGTGCGGATGTCGTGCGAGAGGTTCGCGTACGCGTCGGCTACCAGTTTCTCGCGCTCGTGGAGCGCCCTCTGCTGCTCACGGACTTTATCGAGCGTCAGGTTGACCTCCTCCGCCAGAGCCCGCTCGCCGAACCGTTCCACATTTACCTCCACGCGCTTGCGGGATTCGTACTCCCGGATAAACGCCAACTGGCGGCAGATCTCACGATTCTGCCGCCGTATCAGCACGAGGCTGATCGCCTCGGATACCGCTATCAAACAAAGAATTATACAAGCAATTTTCATACAAGATCCTTCTTGTGAAGCCAGGTGCCGCCCGCCAGCATCGCGACTGCGAAAAATGCGAGCGCTATAATGATCGTCGAGCAAAGCATTTTCCCGTCGGTCGCGTACTGCGCGATACGTCCGCTCACAGTGTACCGGGTGATGTCCGCATTCTTCCAACCGAGCTTCTTGAGTCCCTTGTCACCCAGTCTGTAGAGAATGTTGATAATGTTCATCGAGATGCAGCAGCACAGAGCCATGGTCACAAGGTTGTTGCGCACGATCACGCAAGCCGCCGTGATCACTATGGCAAATACCACGTGGAGCAGGAACTGGATCGACAGGTAGTGGAAGAGCGTTCCGACACTCGTGACCTTGATCACTTCTCCGCCGAGCCAGATGCCGACACAGGTGGAGAGCACGGTCACCGCGAAGAGGATCGCCGTGTACACAACCAGGCAGATGCTCTTGGAGCACATCAGCCGCGTCCGGAAGCGAAGCTGCCCGCCGTAGTTCTTGATGTAGCCGTTGTTGAAATCCGCCGTCACGAAGATCACGGTGAAGATTCCGAGGAACAGCAGCGCCATATAGCCGCTCAGGAAGGACTTGCATACTTCGACGAGCTCGTATTTTCCGTCGTCATCGGCCTTCACGAGAATGCTCATACCGACGTCCTGGGCGCCGGGGTCATCTTCCTTTTTGGCTTTCTCCTCCTCCATCACTTTCTGGAGGTACTCCTGATATGCCTCGTCCTGCTGCATCATCTTGGATGCCAGCAGCGATGCGACGTTCATAAAAGCGATGATCGCCAGAATGATGATAAAACTCTTCAACCGGACCATGCGGTAGAAGTCACTGCGAATCAGATTAAACATATATATTATACCATTCCTTTCCACACATCTGTCAATCTTCCGTTACATTCAGGAAGAAAGATTCAAGGCTCTCGTTGTTGACTGCGATCTTGCTGACCAGAAGGCCGGCTGCATTGAGTTCCCGGTTGATGTACGCGACATCGTCCAGGCGCTCCATAATGTTGATCGTCTCGCGGTCCACAACCTTGTAGTTCGTGATCCCCATATCCTCGAGCACCGTGCTTGCCTTGTCCGGGCGATCCGTGACAACCTCGATCCTCATGCTGCAGCGCTCCTGCAACTCTTCCGCCGTCATCTGCTCGACGAGGCGTCCGTGATGCATAATTCCGTAATGTGTGGCCACCTTGGAGAGCTCCTCCAGAATGTGGCTGGAGATGACGATCGTGATGCCCTTATCGCGTGAGATCGCGGTGAGCGTGTCGCGGATCTCCACGATACCCTCGGGATCCAGTCCGTTGATCGGCTCGTCGAGAACCAGAATGTCCGGCTCGCCGACCATCGCCAGCGCAATACCGAGTCTCTGTCTCATACCGAGTGAGAACTGCTTCGTCTTTTTCTTGCCTACATCCCCCAGACCCACAAGCTGCAGAAGATCATCGATGTATTTCTTGTCCTTGATCCCGAAGATCAGGCATTTTGCGCGCATATTCTGGTATGCGGTCATATTTCCGTACAGACCCGGATCCTCGATCAGGCAGCTGACACGGTTGCGCACCGCTCCGGCCGCCGCTCCGGTCTTGCCGAAGATCTCCACACTTCCCGAAGTCGGTGCCGCCAGCCCGCCGATCATCTTCAGCGTGGTCGTCTTACCTGCACCGTTCTTTCCGATCAAACCGTAGATCGCTCCGCGCTCGACCTTGATGTCGATCCCGGCCACCGCAGCCTGCTGTCCGTAAACCTTCCGCAAATCATGCGTTTGCAGAATGTACTCACTCATAAGTATTACCTCCCTATATTGGCTTATGAACCTGTGGATTTCACATCCCCGAAAGCCGCCTTGCGGCCTCATCGAATCCCCCGTTTCGGTTCTATGGCTTTATCATAATCGTCACTTTTCAAGACATCGCTAACGAAAAGTAAAGAAAAAGTAAATCTGATTGCCCCGGTTTCTTTACTATTTCTCCTGCGCTTCCCTCCACAGTTTCCCGAGCTCGGGATCCTTCAGATATCCGATCAGCGTCTCCGCGCTCTCGCGCGCGGAATCGCCGAAACTGTCGTGGAGCAACGTCAGATCCGTGATCTCAACAACAAACATTTTCAGCGAAAAATCCGGAGCCTCATCAAACCGCCGGACATACTCCGCCGACTTTCGCAGCAGCGCCAGTGCGGCGTCCCTCTCCCCCTTCTTCAGGCGCGCATACGCGATACCGATGTATAACATCGCGTACATCTTGTCCGAAAAATCGGAGACATCCTCCCCATGAAGCTTGTTGAGCAGATCCAGCCCGATTTCCAACAGCTTCTGCGCGGCGTCAAACTCCCCCCTCGCGCTGAGAACGGACGCATATCCGAGCAGCGAGTTCAGAAGCGCGGACATACTGCGGAGCATCCCCTCGAGAAGATACGGTTCCGCCTCGTCCGGGCGGTTGAGCAGAAGCGTCAGGATCAGCCCGACGGAATCGCAGAAAATCCCATCGGGATTGTGCGCCTTGATGATCTCCAGCGCCCTCTCGGGCTCCTTCAAAAGTACGTGGATCAAAGCGATCTCCGCGAGGATCGTCTCGTCGCTGATCTTCGGGTCGGTATTCTGCCCGATCAGAAGCCGCGACTGCTCATACAGCTCCATCGCCCTGCGGGAATATGCCTCGTTGCCCTCGCCGACGCCGAAGAAACTGTACACCGCCGCACACCCGTGGACCGCGTCAAACGAATGCGGGTACTTCTTAAGCACCTTCTCCGCCTCCGTCAGCGCCTCCTTATCTCTCGTGCGACACAGTTCATCGAACCGCTGCATCACAGATTGGATGCGGTTGTCCTTCACCCGGTAACCGAGCAGCACATCCACGGAGGTGTCGAAGAAATCCGCCATCTCCACGATCAGCGAGATGTCCGGCACCGATAGCCCGGACTCCCACTTGTACACCGCGCCGGTTGTGACACCCAGTACCTCCGCGAGCTGCTCCTGGGTGAGTCTGCGCTCCTTCCGGAATCTGCGCACATTTTCCGCCAGATCGATCTTCATCGCCTTCCCGCAGGCCGTCGGTTCGCCGCTGCCCGCGTTCCTCCCTTCTCAATAAAAAAAATACTACTGTGAAACCGTGTAGAGGGCGTGGAAATAGCCCTTTCTCTCCATCAGCTCGCCGAAGGTGCCGAACTCCTCCGCCCGGCCGTCCCTGAGCACCAGGATCCCGTCGTACCTCTCCAGCAGGCCGGCCTCGAGCGAGTGCGTCACGACGATCCGCGTGATGCCCTCGAGGTCCAGGATATCGTTGGACACCTGCCACGCCGTCTGCGGGTCAAGCGCCGCCGTCGCCTCATCGGCGAGCAGCACCGAGGACTTTCGCAGAAGGCTCCGCGCGATCGAGATGCGCTGCTTCTCACCGCCCGAGAGCCCGTTTCCGTTCTCCCCGCAGAGCGTGTCCTCGCCCCTCTTCCCGATGAGCTCGTCCAGGTGCGCGTGCTCGATCGCGATATCCAGCTCCTCCTTCGGAAAATCCCGGAACATCGTCACGTTGTCACGGATCGACGCATTAAATACGAATACATTCTGCTGGATCACGGAAATGCACTCGTACAGCGACTCGGGCCGGATGTCGCGGATCTCCGTGCCGTCCATCAGGATCTGTCCGTTGTAATTGTCGCTCGAGGACATCAGAAGGTTCAGCAGGGTGGATTTTCCGCTGCCGCTCGCGCCGACGATCGCGTATGCCCTGCCGGCATCAAACTTTGCCGAGACCGAGTGCAGGATCTCCTTCTCCTCATCGTAGCCGAAGCTCACGTCGCGAAGTTCGATCGCGCTCTCCACAGCGCCGAGCTCCGCAGTGCCACCCGCTTCGCTGTTCTGCTCCAGCGCATCCGCAAGCTTGCGGATCAGGCCCTTTGCAGCCTTACGCCCCGCGAGGAGGCCGGGCAGCTGGGCGATCGGCTGTATCATAAAATTCATCAGGTTCACGAACATCATAACCGTACCGGTCGTGATACCGTGCCCCTTAAGGATCAGGCAGGTACCGATGATGAACACGCCGAGCTGTGCAATGACGCCTGCCGTCTCGCCGATCATACCGACCACGGTGCGGATCCTCTCCCTGGAAAACTTCGAGTCCTCCAGCTCGCGGTTGTGCCCCGTGAAGAGTTTGCGGATCTCCCGCTCTGCCTGAAAGCTCTTGATCACAGAGAAGCCGCTCAGGCAGTCGGTGAGCACCGCCGTGAACGCGCTGTTCCGGTCCGACACTCTCTTCTCCGCCCCGACCATCCGGTTTCCGGTCAGGAGCGACGCGGTCAGCGGCAGGATCGTGACGCCGACGGCCACCGCGGTCAGCAGCGGTGAGTACCAGAGCATCAGCGCGATCGAGCCGAAGAACATCACCGTCATCGTGAGCATCGTCAGCAGCTTTGAGAGGTAATCGGCCTCGATGGCCGTCGCATCGTTGGTCAGCGCCGAGAGGTAGGTCGCGGTGCTCTCGTCGCGGAACGACGCGATGCCCTTCTCCGTCAGCCGCTCAAACGCATAATCCTTATACTGCGTCATCGCTCTCTTGATAAACAGCGGATGCGTAAAATAATCCAGCAGGTACGATAAGAGCATCAGCGCCATAAACACGCCGACGATGATCATATCCGTCCGGAACGACAGGGCTCCGTCCGCCCGGTCCGCCGTGTCGATCAGCTCCTTGATGATCCACGAGACGATCAGTCCGCCGAACCCGGAGAACAAGGCCGCGAAAACCGCCAGGCCGAACGTCAGCCTGTTTTTGTGATAAAACCGCCCGCACAAGCGCTCGTACAGAGTCTTCTCTTTCTTCATTAAGGTATCCTCCCCGGAGAAAATGTCATTTTACACTTAAAGGATACCTTCGGGGCGGGCGGATTACAACTCACAATCCGTATAGTCAGGATATGAATTATTATACCGTCAGTATGAATTTGTGTCAATAAGACCGCAGATCCATGCAAAAAAGCTGCCCGCCCGGCGGATCACCGCCGTTTCGGACAGCCCGGTCGATCTGTTTGATTGTAAACCTTGCGCCGGGGCACACCCTGCGGCGATCATTTCTTCATCCGGTACCCGATGCCCCAGATGGTCTCGATGTACTCGCGATCGCTCGCCTGCTTCAGCTTCTTCCGAAGGTTGCTCATATGCACATCGAGCGTCTTCGTCTCACCGATGTACGGCTCCTGCCACGCGTACTCGTATATGGCATCCTTGGAGAACACGCGCGTCGGATGCTGCACGAGCAGCTCCAGGATGCGGTACTCCTGCCGCGTCAGCGTGGGCACCTCGTTGCCCTCCGCCGTCACCGTGTGGTCGCTACGGTTGACCGTGAGCTCACCGCACGTGAGAACATCCGTCTGCTCCCCGCCGCGCTTTCGCAGCTGAACGCGGATGCGCGCCACGATCTCCTTGATCTCGAACGGCTTCGTGACATAGTCGTCCGCGCCGATGCTGAGCACGTCGACCTTCGAGTCGAGGTCGTCCTTCGCACTCACGACGATCACCGGGAGACCGCCCTTCTCGCGCACCTCACGCAGCACGTCCTCGCCGCTCATCCCGGGAAGCGCGAGATCCAGAAGCACCAGGTCGTAGTGCTCCATCGAGAGCCGCAGCGTTGCCTCGGATCCGGAAAATGCCTGCCCGCATGCAAAGCCTTCCCTCTCCAGCGCCTCCTTGAGCATCACGTTGATGCTGTTGTCGTCATCGACGATCAGTATTCTGTCCATCGCTACTCACAACCTCACTATCAGATTTCCTCTCAGGTGCGGTGGCACCGCTCCCTGCCCTGTCATTCCGCCTTCTTCGCCTCATCCGGCTGACCGCCCTCGTACATCCTCTCCACGTTGTCGCCGTGCCGGATCACAAAATCCGCCAGCTCCTCGAGGCTCCTTTCGTCCGGCATATCGAACGAGCGCTTCGCGTGCTGGATCACCGGCCGCTTGGAGGAGGTGTAGTACTTTCCGCGCAGAAGCCTGCGATCGCGTCCGAGGATGCGGAACGCGTAATACCGGGTGTTCTTCTCCTCGCCCGTGCGGATCAGCACGAAGCCCACGTCCTTCAGGCTCCAGACCTTATACCCGATCTCGCTTCCGGAGTGCACCTCCCAGATCAGCTCATCATTTTTCGAAATGTGCATGCCCGCAAGGCTCTCCCGGTAAGGGTGCTCCATCTCAAACTTGTCTGTGAATTTGCTGCCGTTGTTCCGGTCTGCGATCACGCAGAGGACAAACAACACCGTAAACACGGCGATCAACACGATCGCTGCGGTAGGTGGCATACGCACTCCCCCCCTGTCTATACGCACGCGGAAGGCATTCCCCGCCGGACAATGCCCCCGTTTACATCCGTTATTATTTCACAGTCAGTTTCGCCTGGCTGCTGGTCGCCTTCTGACCGTTGCCGTCCGTCACGATACAGCGGACCTTGTAGCCGTTATGTCCCGCCTTCGCGGTGATCTTGAACGTCGCTTTCTTCGCCGTCGCGTTCGTCGAATCCTTCCACTCCGTCGCGCCCGGCGCCAGCGTCTGCCACTGATACTTCAGAGTCGCCTTGCCCTTGGCTGCGACCGTGAACGACACCTCGCTTCCGACCTGCACACTCCGGTTTGCCGGCTGTGCGGTGATCTTCGGATTCACCTTGAGCACTGCCGAGGTCGAGGTGGCCGGTCTTCCGTTCGCATCCGTGACGATGCAGCGGAACCGGTAGCCGTGGTGACCCTCCTGCGCCGTGATCTTGAACGTCGCCTTCTTCGCCGTCGCGTTCGTCGAATCCTTCCACTCCGTCGCGCCCGGTGCAAGCGTCTGCCACCGGTACGTGAACGGCGCCTTGCCCTCCGCTGCGACCGTGAACGACGCCTCGTCGCCCAGCGTCACCGTCTTGCTCGCGGGCTGCGTCGTGATCTTCGGCTTGACCCTCAGCGTCGCGGATGCGGACGTCGACGTATCGCCGTTTTTGTACGTCGCAACGCAGCGCACACGGTAGCCGTCGTGGCCTGCCTGCGTCTTGATGCCGAACTTCTTCGTCCGTGCACTCGGGCTCTGGGAATCCTTCCACTCCGTCGCGCCGGGAGCCAGTGTCTGCCACTGGTAGTCAATGATATTTTCCTCCATCAGGCTGTTCACGGTAAATGATACCGTCTCCCCGAGAGTGACTGTCCGGGACACCGGATTGTTCGGCACCGCGATGATCCCGGTGTTGGAGCGCACGGTCCTGCCGAACTTATCCCTGGCGATCACGTAATAGAGCATTCCGTCATCTTCGGCCGTGGGCTTGACGGAGTAATCCGGGCCCGTGTACTCCTTCACATACTTGTACTCGTCCGCGGACGGACGGTACACATACCAGTCGTATTGAACCCCTTTGCCCGTGGCGCTCACGACCGGCTGCACAAGCTTGCGACCGTCAAATGCCAGGTAATCCTGCGGTTGTTTGGTGAACTTCGGAAGCGGTGCGCAGGTGACCTCGCCGGTCGCCGCCCTCGAATCGAAGCTCGTATTCGAACCGTCCAGCGCGGCGATGATCCTGTAATCGTATGTCACACCGGGCTCCGCGTTGAGTGTCACGGTGGATTTAAGAACCTGCACGGTAATCCACTCTGCTGAGGTGTCGCCGCTCTTTCGGTACTGCACACGGTATACCTCTGCCCTCTCCACATCGTCCCAATCCAGCACCGGCATTCCGTCGTCACTGTCCTTCACGGTAACGTTTTTGGGCCTCGGCATCTTGCACTTGATCGCCACAATGTCCGAATCCGGCGAGTTGAAATCCTCGGAGAGATCCGAGCAGGCAATGACCTTGACATCATATATAAAGCCGATCGATCCGTTGAACGACGCCGTGTACGTGTTCTGGTTCGGGTCATTTTCCGATGCCGCGACTTCCGCGATCTCGGAAAACGATCCCCACACCGAGATGAGGACCTTGTATCTGTCGGCATTCTCCACCTTTTTCCAGGAGATCGAAGGAGACCCGGTAGCCGGCTCCTGCGAGGCGTGAATGATCTCCGGCTTCTCCAGACGACAGTTGATCTGCAGGGTGTTGGAGATCCGCTTACCCTGGGACAGGACCGCCTTGACACGGTAGTAATAACGGCTCAGCGGATCGGCCGTGGTGTCCTTGTACTCGGTGACGGACGAGGAGACCGTCTTGATCGGGTTGCCCCAGGAGGATTCAAGCTCCGGATTCTTGCTTGCGGGAATGCGGTACACCTCGTACGCACTCGCTCCGTTCGCCGCTTCCCACTCGAAGAACGGCTTGCCGTCACCCTCGTTCTCCTTCTCGGTCAAGTAAAATGTGCCGTCCCCCGTTGCTGCTGCCGGATGGCAGATCACCAGCACGAACAGGCATGCGACAATTGTCAGGAAAATGCCGGTCAGTCTTTTCATATCTCTTCTTCCTCCTGCCGTGACAAACGCCCTCCGACGGCATTGCCGGTACATACATAAAACCGCACCCGTCGGTTCTTTCAGTATAACCGATAGGTGCGGTGCAGTCAAGGATTACAGTCTTTGTCAATTGTCCCGGACAATCCGGTTTTCCTTAGCGGGCAGCCCCTCTTCGGGCCTTGTTCACTCGGCCTTCTCCGACGTTTCGGAGTTGCCGATCAGCTCGCGGAAACGGTCGCAGAAACCGTCGTTGTCGTACTCCTCCACCTCTTTGATCAGATGATACAGACCGTCGACCGCGTTTCCGAGGTCATCGAACACCTTCTTCTTGATTTCGTACTCGAGGAACACGATATTCTCGAAGCTGTACACCGGGTTGGCGTCGTACTCCTTCGCGATGCGGATCGCCTCTTCGATCTCCCTGTCGGCCTCCTTCTTTCTGCCGTCGATGTAGTGGCCGTACGCCATGAACAGCTCGTAGGTGGCGATGTATTTGTCGACGAAAGCCGGCTTGTCCTGGCGCACCTTCAGAGAGCGAAGGTACATCATAAACCATGCGCTCGCCTGGATGCAACGGAGAGGATTCCTCTGGTGCAGCCAGTACGACATAAACGCGCCGGACAGCACGATCATCTTCGCGAAATTTTCCACCATCGCGAGTCCGACGTAGCGCTTGCCCTCCTCATCGCGCTTCAGCGCGGAGATCAACTGAACTCCGATCTCGGTGTTGTTGATGCCGCATATGTTGTTGCGCTTCAGCTCCTCCACACCTTTCTCGTACTCCTCCATCTGGATGTAGCACTCCGAGATGTTGTTCTTGAGTTGGATCTCGTTGAGCTCGGGGTCGGTGTTCTGGGAGATCAGCTCCAGCGCAAGGCGATAGGTATCCACCGCCTTCTGAAGCAGCTCCTTGTCATTGAGTACCATTCCTATCAGGTCATACGCGTGCGCCACCCCGTACACGACGCGAAAACGATTCGGGAATCGCAGGAGCGCGTCCTCGCACTCGCGCAGCGCTCCGTCAAACTCCCTCTGTCCCACACAAGCTTTGATCCTTTTGATCGTATCCTCCTCGTCATTGCCCTGCAGAGCAAATCCGAGCAGAGAGTCTACCGAGATGCGGAAAATCTCCGCCAGTTTCATCAGGTAATCCAGGTCCGGCTCCGAAGTACCCCGCTCCCACTTCGAGATCGTGCCGAGGGTGATCCCCAGCCGCTCTGCCAGCGCGTCCTGTGTCATATGGTTTTCCTTGCGATAGCGGCGTATATTGTCCGCAAGTTTGCTCTTCATAAAAGCCTCCCGATCCGAATTCAGTGTCGGGACCGGCTCAAGGTAGCCCGTCCCATTGTCGACATTGTACTTCATCCGGCGACAAAAGAAAAGGCCCGATTCATATAAAACAGTAAAATTATTTTCTACGAATTGTCGAAAACGGTGAAATCAGCACATCGACGCGCACCGCTTTGCCGCTCAGCGAGTAGGAAGGCTTCACTCCGGCGAGAAATTCGCCCTTCAACGGACGCTTGATAACGATCCTCCGCGGCTGTGCCGACATCGCGGCCGCAAGCAGCTCCTCACCGTCTGCGCACGGCTCCTCGAGATGGTGCAGCAACTGGAATTTCTTGCGCACCGCCGCACTCTTCGTGCGCTCGGGGAACATCGGGTCGAGCAGGATCACATCGGGCGCGGGCGTCATCCCGTTCAGCGCGGGGATGCTGTCACCGCACACAAGCTCCGTCCTCGCGACGATCGGGCCGAGCGCGGGATCCTCCGCCGCGCGGCGCAGAGCGTCCGCCAGGAGTTCCGCAATGTAAGGGTTGCGCTCGTACAGCCGCACACGGAAGCCCGCCGCTGCCAGCAGAAGCGCGTCCTCACCGAAGCCGGCCGTCGCATCCACCGCGAACATCTGCGACCGGTCCCCCTTCACCTTCGCGGCCTTCACGAGAAGCTCCGTGGCGAGATTCCGCTGTGTCAGCCTCGGCAGCATATGCGTCAGATCCACGCGCAGCTCCCCCTCCGCCGCACACAGCACGAGCCCGTCCGCGCCGAGCCGTAGCGCCGCGTCATCCGCGGATCCCGGCCCTTCGGCAACACCTTTCCAGAGCAGCCCGAGACGCTGTGCAAGCGCTTCGGCCTCCCCCGCATAATCCGCACTCAATGCAATCACGATCGGTTTCTTTCCCGCCATGGCAATCCTCTCCTCGAACCGTTTTCGATATCTCAATATACATCATCCGCGATTCCCGAGTAAAGTGGATTTTTCGCTTAAACTGTGCTACAATTTTCCCATGCGGTACATCTGCCGCGTCTCACAAATCGTCACGGAGGTCGCTCCATGAGGCTGATGCGTACACGTCTCTGCTCCCTGCTGCTCTGCGCGGTTCTCACCGCAGGGCTTCTTTCCGCGGGGACGGCGCGCGCATACGCAGACGTTCCGTCGTCCACGGCTGCCTCCCCGGAACCGTCCTTCTCTCTCGCTTACGCCACCTACGACACGCCGGAGGAACGCGCCGCCGCGGTCAACAAGCTTCGGTACCGTTTCCTCGGGGAGATGCTCACCCACATCGGCTGCCCTTACGAGAAGGGCCGCGGACACTACAGCTCCGCGAAGATGTTCGACTGCTCCGGTCTCGTCGCGCACGCGTTCATCTCCATCGGCTACAGCCGTTATTTTTCGATCAGCGACACCCGCTGGAACGCCGGCGGTTTTCAGGCATATGACGGCCACGGGCTTCCCTCATCCGACTGGAAGGATTTCTCGTGGCGAGGTTCAAGCGGCCTTCTGGAAAATGTGAAGGACGGCCAGACGATCTATCTCCTGCCGGACAGCTCGAAAAATCCGGTCCTCGCCTTCACGGTCCGCAAATCCGCCAAGAAGTCGGACTACGCGTCCGACATCTCCAACACCGCAAAATGGTCCGACGACTTCCGCGGTGCGGTCTCGCAGCGCGGCACGATCCTCGTCAAGAACCATGTTGACCAGACGAAATGGCACATCACCACGGTCGTCGGCTACTACGATGAGGAGTGGTTCCTCGAAAACGGCCACGACATCAACCCGGCGACCGCCTCGATCTCGTCCGTGAAGTCGATCATCCGCAAGGATCTCGTGAGCGAGTTTTCCGCATACGGACTCGCTTCCTCCGTGCTCAACAAAGTCCACCAGGGCCTCGCGGAAGGAAAACCGACCGCCGAGAAGATCAACGGCAAATCCTCGAACTCCTCGTTCAACGACATCGACCGCGAGGACGACGTCTATCCTGCAATGTGGGACCTGCGCCAGCGGAGGATCACTTCCGAGCGCAAGTACTCCCCGATCTGGCAGATCGACGCTCTCAACCCCCGCATGGGCGTTTCCGTGAACAATTCGACGCTGGCCGCCACCGAAGACAACTCCATCGCGATGGTCCTCGAGTGGGAGGAGTACGGCGCCTGCCATATGACCGCTTACGACAACGCCTCCTCGTTCGGCGGGGAGGACCGGCCGGTCGCGGGCGGGGTCTACGCAATCTACGACACGAGCGACTCCTACGAGGCGCTCGCGAAGCTGCGGCCGATCGCCGTGACGACCGCGGATGAGAACGGTGAGATCCGCTTCGGCGGGCTGCCGGTCAACGGCGTTACGCATTCCGAAGAGTACTGCGTCATCGAACTCTCGCCGCCCGACGGCTGCGAGCCGGACCGCACCGTCCGCATGATCACGGTGACCCGGGACGGTGACGCGGAGATCCCGGAAGGCGGGCGTGTTACGAGCGCCTGCCTCACGGGCAGCATCTCCATTCAGCTCGACCGGTCCGACTGCCTGACCGAAGCCGACATCGGCTCCTGGGACGGGGCCTCCGTCGGTTCTTACACCCTGCGGGGGCTTACGCTTCGCGCCACCGGGACACCTTACACCGACAGCGCCACCTTCACCTGCCGGATCCTCGCCGACGGCGACATCGTTCACAACGGGCAGACCCTGTATACCTCCGGTGAGGTTGTGCGGACCGTCTGCGGCAGCGCGCTCGGTACCGTCACGGCGGACGGTCTTCCGCTCGGCGACTACACCGTTGTGCTCGGGAGCATCCCAACCGGATGGTCCCGCCTCTCCTCCGTTAGCACCGTCACTGCGTCGCTGACCGCGGAGCACCCTGCGGCCACCCGCATTCTCTCATGCGACAAATGCAAACTCCGGTTGCGTTTTTCGGTCACCGATCGCGAATACCGTCCCGTCTCCGGCGGGCGCTACGGCCTGTACTGTGAGAGCGACATATACGATGTCTACGGAAACACGCTGCTGATCGCGGGCGACACGCCCATTGCCGTCGGTACCGCGGGTGCGGACGGCATCATACGGTTTGCGGCACCGGGAGGCAACCGCGACGCGGACCCGACGACCGTCTCCGCCTCCGCAGCTGACGATATGTTCGGCCTGCTGCCGGTCGGCTTTGTGTACTATCTCGCGGAGCTTGACGCTCCGGACGGCTATCTCCCGTACGGTGGGAAGATCGCCGTCTTCACTTACTCCTCCCCCGACTGGGAGAAGGAAAGCGTCGCCGAGTACCGACAGACATTCGGCTATGACGCCGATCCGTCCACCGGGGAGGCCGCCGACCTGACGATCAATCGTTCGGCGATGTCCCGCGATGCGGAGATGTCCGCAACCGCCGGGAATCCCGGTTGTGCCGCGACAGGAGGCTCCGCCGTTTACCTTGTCATCCTGCTGCTTCTTCCCGCCGCCGCAACGGTATTTCTGTTCCTTCGAAGCCGCCGGATGCAGGTTGAGGATCGCTGAAAACTTTTATTGCACTCATTTTCCGTCTATTGTATAATAATATTGATGCAGATATAAAAATGAACTTCGGGTTCGAAATAAACCGCAGAGGAGGACTTCAAACTTATGAAGAAGATCAAGCTGGAGCGTCCCAACGAGAGAACGCCCCTTGTAAAGACCATCTACACGGCGGATCCGTCCGCGCACGTGTTCGACGGCAAGATTTACATCTACCCGTCGCACGATTTCGAGCATGACTGCCCGGATGACGACAACGGCGATCAGTACATCATGCAGGACTACCACGTTCTTTCCATGGACAGCCTCGACTCCGAGTGTGTGGATAACGGTCTCGCGCTTTCGCAGGACGACGTGCCGTGGGTGAAGAACCAGATGTGGGCTCCGGACTGCGTTTGCAAGAACGGCAAGTACTATCTCGTGTTCCCGGCCAAGGACTACGAGGGCCAGTTCCACATCGGCGTTGCCGTTTCGGACTCGCCGGTCGGACCGTTCAAGCCGCAGGAGAAGTGCATCGAGGGCAGCTACAGCATCGACCCCGCCGTTTTAGTGGACGATGATGATCGCACCTACTGCTACTACGGCGGCCTGTGGGGCGGACAACTCGAGATGTGGCAGTCCGGTTCCTACGATCCCGACGCTCATCGTCCGGAGGGTGACGAGCCCGCACTCGGACCGATGTTCGCCGAGTTCAACGACGACCTCACCGCATTTATCACCGAGCCGAAGCACCTTGTGATCCTCGACGAGAACGGCGAGCCTCTCAAGGCAGGAGACGAGGACCGCAGATACTTCGAGGGTCCCTGGATGCACAAGTTCAACGGCAAGTACTACCTTTCCTACTCGACCGGCACCACGCACTATCTGTGCTACGCCGAGGGCGAGAAGCCGGACGGCCCCTTCACCTACAAGGGACGCATCATGGAGCCGGTGCTCGGCTGGACGACGCACCACTCCGTAGTGAAGATCGGTGACGACTGGTATCTCTTCTACCACGACTGCGAGCTCTCGGGCGGTGTCACGCATGAGCGCTGCGTCAAGTACACGAAGCTCAACATCCACGAGGACGGCACGATCGACACGATCTACCCTTACGAGTTCGAGCGATAATGGGTTAAACCCCGCGGAGAGCACCGCGGAACAGGGACGAGAAGCATAAACTGCTGTAGCGGATGATAAGAGCGGATCCCGCCGGGAACACATTTTCCGGATGGATCCGCTCTTTCGTTGTACCGGGCGTGTCGAGGGGCATCGCGCAGCCGCCGCACAATCACGCAAAAATCCGCCGATTATGTCAGTTATTACGGCATTTTCGCACAAGTCGCATCGGCGTGGTACGGTGTTTCCGGGCCGAATGTGTATTTTTCACATAACTTATGGCTTTTTTCGGCCGCAGGTCTTATAATTCAATATACGGAAAGGGGGTAGCCGCTATGGGAGAGGAAAAAAGAACCAAAAAGAAAATTGCGGTGTTCGCAAACGGATGGAACTCCGAGAATCTGTACCGCTATCTTACCGGCCTGTCGAGATACACGCCGGACTGTGCGATCGACTACTACGTCTTCCTGTGTCACTCGGTTTATTCGATGGCGGAGACCGAGATCAAGAGCATGGCCACCATATTCGATCTTCCGGATCTCCGGAACTTCGACGCGGCGATCATGTTCACGCCCGGACTGAATTTCACGGACATCATCAACCAGCTGATCGTCAAACTGGAGAAATCCGGCATCCCGGTGCTCAGCATCGGTCTTCAGCACCCCGGCTTTTACTACATCGGAGTCAACAATTACAACGGCATGCGGCATCTGTGCGACCATCTGATTGAGGAGCACAACGTACGCGATGTCATGTTTATCGCAGGTTCGAGGGAAAATGAGGACTCCAACAACCGCCTGATCGCGCTTCGCGATTCGATGAGCGCGCACGGACTTCCCTTCAACGAATCCAATATCTTCTACTCCAACTGGGAAGTCGGAACGGTCATGTTCGAGTTCGGCGCCCGGATCCGCAACGGGGAGAAGCTTCCCGATGCTTTCGTCTGCGCAAACGACCTGATCGCCGAGACCATGAGTTACACGCTCACGGACAACGGACTTCCGGCTGACAGCGCGATTGTCACCGGCTTCGACTATATGGAGGAGGGTCAGAACTTCTATCCTTCCATCGCCTCCGTGGACCAGCACTATGACACCGTGGCCGAGTACTCGGTCAATCTTCTGCAGCGTATCCTCAACGGCGAGGATGCCCCCGAGGAGCAGCTCGTCGACTGCGAGTTCTTCCCCGGCGAAAGCTGCGGCTGTATGAACTGCCGCAACGATGACATAAGACGCCGTACCGTCGTGCGCGGTGTTCCCCGCAAATATATGATGACGGACATCGTGGAGGGACGGTTCCACGCGATGGAGAAGGAGATCATCCAGTCCGTCGACTACGAGGATCTCAAGGAAAAACTTCACCGGCTCTTCTGTCTGCAGACCGGTATGGCTTTGGAAGGCGATACATTCTACATCATGCTTGATCCGCACATCGTCGATTTCTCGCTGTCGGACATCGAGAACTATCCGCAGTATCATTATGCGGATGTGATGGACACGTTCGTCGCCAAGCGGGACGGCAAGCCGATCTCCGCGGGCGTGATCCCGACCTCGCAGTTGCTACCGGATTCGGCGCCGGAGGGACCGAACCATATATATTACTTCGTTCCCACCTACTACGAGAGCTATGTGTGCGGCTACATCGTCCTAACGGACTGCACAAGCTGGCTGCCCGATAAATACTTCCATATGTGCGAGAGCCGCTTCAACCGCGCGCTGATATCGTACCGCCGCAATATGCAGCTGACCTCGCTCAACACGAAGCTTTCGATGCTGATGGAGAAGGATTCGCTCACCTTCGTCAAGAACCGTACCGCATACGACCGCTATATCAAGAAGATGGAGACGCAGATGCTCAGCGGCGACTTCGAGCCTTTCGCCGTCGTATGCTTCGACATCAACAACCTCAAGCCGGTCAACGACGCGCTCGGTCACGAGGCCGGCGACGAATACATCAAGAAATGCTGTAAGCTGATCTGTAACACGTTCAAGCACAGCCCCGTCTTCCGGATCGGCGGCGACGAGTTTGTCGCGATCGCGGTGCACGACGACTACCTGCACCGCTACGAGTATCTCAACGCGATGCGCGAGAAGATGGAGGAGCTTCGGAACGACACGACCATCTCACCGATCGACCGCATCTCCGTGGCCTCCGGCATGGCAGACTGCTTCGAGCACGTCGGCGACGACTACAGCGCCATTTTCCGCAGAGCGGACACCCGGATGTACGACAACAAGCGTCTGATGAAGGCGGACATGCGCTGACACAATACGATCTCTTTTTCCCAATAACAAAAACCGGGCCGGTGAGGATCTCTCACCGGCCCGACTCGTTGTTGTCAGGTTATCCTAACACTTTCACTTTCATTCGTTCCGGCTCTGCTCCATACAGAACAGCACCGTCCCGACGACGAACACTACGGCTCCCAGTATGTAGATGTAAAATCCGACGCCCATGGAATACTCAAAAACTCCCGTGTTCTCGGTCATCGCCGGCCGGGAACCTGCGAACAGGACCTCCGAGCCGTGCGCGCTGGCCACACAGTAGAAGAAATTGATGATCCAGTACAGGCAGCACGCGATCAGAAGCCGACCGCTCTGCTTCCATACGGCAGCCACCGCAAGAAGCGAGAACACAAGAAAGAAATACTTGGTCAGGAATCCGATCTGCGACACCTCCGACACTTCCCAGGAAGTGAAGGTGTGCCTGCTCGCGGCATCTGTGGAAAGCCTCGTGGTAACATACGGCAGGAACACGGAAATCACGATTCCCGCCAGTCCCCCGATCGTCATCGGCACTCCGAGTTCGCCGGTGTACTCTCGTCTTGGGACATGCACATCTTTGATAATGATCGGTTCATCGTTGTATATCATAAGCACTCTCCTCTCTCGGTCACGAATCACCGCATTCTGTTAGTAAATACCACTTACCACAAAATATAGCATTATACGAGAAGAAAGTCAATGGTCATTTCGCCGAATTGTCACCTCGCAGATAGTGCGGAATGACGAAATCTCCGGCATCCGGCGCCCCTTACAGCAGGCGGATCCCGCCGTTTTTCGGTTCTCTTCGAAGCGGAAAATAAACCTGGTACCGCTCATATCCGATCCGGTACAGCGGCACGAACCGGATCCCGATCTCCTGGTACCGCGTCTTGAAGACATCGTTCCAGGATCCCCACTCGCGCTCATTGTCGTGCGTCAGAAGCTCCTCCGCCCGAAGATTGCCCTCAAGCGTAAGCGTTCTCTCCGCGTCACTCAGCCCCGCCAGAACACACGGGCCGTACGAGAACGCGACCGTCTGCTCCTCGCCCTCCAGAAGGGTTGTGTAAACCGCAAGCGGAACAGCGAGACGCACACGGTCCCCGTCCTTCCACACGCGGCGCACGGTGAGGAAACCGTCCCCGGCCTTTGCCGTATCACTGACCGGTTCGAGCTGTCCGTCCGCTCCGATCACAACCGCGCTCACGTCTCCGCGCGCCCAGTCCGGAACGCGGAGGCACAGCGAGAATTCCGCGGGAGCCCCGGTGCGAACGGTGAATGTCAGCACGCGGAGGTCGGGATGGTGCGGGAAGCGGCGTGTGTCCTCGGAAAGCGCCTGGCTCGACGCCGCGTCGCCCGCGGCCTGGATGCTCCCGCTCAGCGGATCGCGCCGCTCCTCCACAGTGACGGTCATATTCCCGACCGGGAAGCTAACGTCGGAGTCCGCGAAGACGCCTGTGTACAGTTTGTCTCCGTCCGCATACCACAGGTAGCGGTTGTGCACCGCGTTGGCCTGCACGAGCGTGCCGTGGCAGCAGAAGAAATCGTTGAACTTGCTCGCCCAGTTTTTGCGCGCTCCGGCGCGCAGCGGAAGATAATATGTGATCAGGCCTTCGCCCGGAGCCAGATCGCCGTCCAGATGTCCGCCGCGGTAATGTCCCTGCGCGAAGATTCCGTTGTACAGGTTTCTCTCGATATAGTCCAGGCAGGCTTTGTCGCCGGTCTGACGGAACACAAAATCCGCCAGCCGCATCATATTGTAGACCGTGCAGTGCTCCTGGTTCCGGTCACCGAGACGCCCCGCCATGCTGTGCGGCGGCGTCCAGATCTCGCCGAGCGTCTGACCGCCGGTCGCAAATGCGCCGCGCGTCGTCACCGCCGATCTCCAGTAAGCGAGCGCGATATCGCGGTACTTCTCCTCGCCCGTCACCTCGTAGACGCGGGCGCACCCGAGCACCTCGGGGATCGTCGTGTTCGCGTGCATGTTCGTGAGCACATCGACGCCTGCGAGCAGCGGCTCAAAGAGCCGTCCGCGGTAATAGCGCTCGATGAGCGTGCGGTATTTGGCGTCACCGGTCGCCTCGAGAAGATCCGCCCACACCTCAAGCATACCGCCGGTCTCAAAGTCGAGAATGTCGTCGAGTTCCTCGCGGGAACGCCCGTCCGTGTACGCGAGGAACCAATCCGCGAAACGGTCCGCCACCGCGAGTGCCTCCCGGTTCCCGGTCAGACGGTACAGATCCGCAAGTCCCATGAACGTCTTGTGCACCGTGTAATGCGGCGCCCAAACCTGTTTGCCGCGCGCGATCCACGAAAAATACTTCTCCGGGATCGAGGCGGCCCACTGTCCGCCGTTCTCCCTCTGGCACACCGCCAGTTCGCTCACGATCGCGTCAGCCTTGGCCTTCAGTTCCGGATCACCTTCCGCCCACTCGCGCATCGCGCACGCGCTCAGAAAATGCCCCAGAAAATGCCCCCGCAGCTGGCAGGAGGGATCCTCCCACCCGTGGTGCGGCATCGCCTTCGCGCCGAAGTTCTGCGCGAGACCCGCCTCCTGATAATAGTTTTGCAGAAGCCCCGCATTCGTGAGCTCCGTCAGATATTCCCGGTTGCACTGCTCCTTCTCGAGGAACAGTCCGTCCCTGAGTTTGCAGTCGCGCCCGTTGATTGCCCTGATCTTTCCTGCCGCAGTTCCCATAACTCCTCCGATATTACTCGATTTTCATATTATCCGATCTTTATATTCCCCGGTCTGTTTATTACCCGTTCCTCACCGCTCAGCGGTACTCGCGCAGAAAATACCCAAGCACCGCCCATGTCGCGAGCGAGAAGAAGTTTCCGTAGCGGTCTCGCCCCGTCTCGAAGAGGCGAGTCGCCTCCGCAATATCCGCAAGTTCAAAGCCTGCGAACAGCTCGGTTCCCTCCGCGCCGTCCTGCGACACTTTCGAGGCATCCTCGACCTTGATCTCCGCGCACAGAAAAGCATTGCTCTCGTCGGTCATTCCCGGCGAGGAGAGTGCGCACGGATTGAGCACCGTGACCTTGTCCGTCGGCTTGACGACGAGTCCGCACTCCTCGTGGATCTCCCGGATCGCCGCCGTCACGAGCGGGTTGTCACCGTCGCGGTCGGCCGAGTCGATCAGGCCCGCAATGGGGCTCAGAAGATACTGCCCGATCGGGTAGCGGTACTCGTAGTTGAGCAGCAGCTTCGGCTCCTCCCCGGGCAGGATCACCACCACGGCAATCGTCACCGCGTCGGGCAGCATCGAGCGGAATTCCCCGTCCGACTTGAGCGCCACGAGCTCCTCCTTCGTCCTGCGCGAAGCGTCGCAGTAGTGCGCCCCCTCGCGGTACTGAAGGTCGTACAGTCTCACATAGCGCGCGTCGTACAGCGTCACCACGTTGTCCTCCGTGTAGTGCGGTCTCTCCCTGAAATCCGTCACGGATCCGGTCTTGTCTGCGTCAGTCATCTTTCATTTTCCTCCTAAACCGATATGTTTCATATACAGCGCAATTCCCGTGCCGACGAACACGTTACAGAACTCCCCGTCGCCGAACCGCTCGATGGCCTCCTGCACGGGCAGCTCGACGGGCTCGACAAACTCATCCTCGTCCGTGTGCAGCACGTTCGTCGCCGTCAGGTCCTCCGCCAGCACGAACGTGATCGTGTTGCCGTAGATCGCGGGGTTCGGGTTGCACCTCCCAAGCACCGTGACGCGCCCCGCGCGGTAGCCGGTCTCCTCCAAAAGCTCGCGCGCCGCGCCGTTCTCAGGCGTCTCGTCATCCTCCTGGACGCCGCCCGGAAACTCCACCGTAATGCCGTTCAGGCCGTGTCTCCACTGCCTCACCATCACAAAACGCCCGTCGATCACCGGGATCGCGATCACCCAGTTGCGCGTCTGTATGGCTACGTATTTGCCCTTCAGTCCGTCCGGGGCCTGCTCATCCTTCTCGATGATATCCATGATCTTGTGGTGTAGGATCATACGGGTTTCCGTCGTCTCCCACCGAAGCGCCTCATCGCCGCTCCGTTCTTTCCTGTCGTACGACATATCACATCTCCTTCACCCGCGCATAATGCGCGCCGCATTCAGTCCATTCAGTCTTTTCTACCCTCGATCAACGCGGTGACTTCCTCGAGTTTCGGCGGGTTCAGCGGAAGCGGAAAACGGGAGATCGCGACGGCCGAACACGCGCTCGCAAACCGCACCGTCTCCTCGTCCGACATCCCCTTGAGCACCGCGTAGACGCATCCTGCCTTGTAGGTGTCGCCGGCGCCGAGCGTGCTACGCACCTCCACGTCATACGGGCGCAGTCGCCGCAGTTCCCCGCCGTTTCGCCCGTAGAGCATCTCGCCGCCGCCCTGCGTCAGGATCGTAAGCCCCTCCGCCTCGCGCATCATCAGCTCCATGACGGCTTCCGGCGCCATCCCGGCATAGTGTCCGGATGTGCATTCCTTCGAGACCACATTGACCGCAGCGTGCTTGTGGAGATACGAGTCGTGCGGCGCATCGATCGTCACATACGGGATCCCGAGCCGCACGCATATCTGCGCCGCGAGCAGGGAATCCTCCCCGAAGAACGGATCGATCGCAACCACCGAGCAGCCCGCAATGTCACTCTCCTTCGGGACGCTCCACCACCTTCTTCCGCTCGAAAACAGCGTCTGGAACCGCCCCATCGGCGAGCGTACAAGCCCGGCGATCACGACGTAATCCATCACACCGGGATCCTCATCCATATACTGCAACGCGGAAAGATCCACGCTCTTGTCCGCGTAAAATGCCTTGAGAATCGGGGCGACCTCCGTCCCGATCCATGTTCCGTCCATCCGCACGGACACCCCGAGTGAACTGAGAACGGTCGCCGCCGTCCCGGTCTCGCCGCCCGGCAGAAAATACTGCTCCGCGATCTCGGAGTACTCGTCCGGCTGAAGAAATCCTCCCTTCAGCAGAAACGAATGCGTACCCAGTATCTGTCCGAACAGATAAACTTCCGGTTTGTTCATATGCACACTCTCTTTCTCCTCTGTAAACCTTTTACTCACGCTCTTTGTTCATTGCACCGCGCACCAGCTCATTGATGATCTCACCGGCGATGATAAGCCCTGCGACCGAGGGAACGAACGCCGTGGACCCCGGTGTACTCCTGCGGGACGATCCTCCCTGCGGCTCCCCGCTGTCCTGCAGCTCCCCGTCCTCCGCCGGCGTGAGCGGCTTGATCGGCTCCTCCCGCGAATAGACAACCTTCAGGGAAGGGATGTTTCGCTTTCTGCACTCCTTCCGCATCACCTTCGCCAGCGGACAGCCGGTCGTGCAGTATATGTCCGCGACCTCGAAGCGGGTCGGGTCCGTCTTGTTGCCGGCGCCCATCGCCGAGATCACGGGAATCCCCGCCTCGTTGGCTTTCTCCACGATGACGAGTTTGCCCGCCACGGTGTCGATCGCATCGACCACATAGTCGTACTGCCGAAAATCGAACTGATCCGCCGTCTCGGGAAGGACGAAAGTCTTGTACGTCCGCACCACACAATCGGGGTTGATATCCTTCACGCGCTCTTCCGCGACATCGACCTTGTACTGTCCCACGGTCTTTGTCGTGGCGATGATCTGCCGGTTGATGTTCGAGAGGCACACCTTGTCATTGTCGATCAGATCGAGTGCCCCTACCCCGGTGCGCGCCAGCGCCTCAACCACATAGCCGCCGACACCGCCGACGCCGAACACCGCAATACGACAGGCGGCAAGGTGTTTCATTGCATCCTCGCCGTACAGTAATTGTGTCCTCGAAAACCGTTCCGACATGAACGTCTCCTCGCTTTCCGCACTTAATCCGCGTCGGTCATTTCACTCTTCACGCGGTCATATTCTTTACTGAACTTCCGCTCAAGCGGAATCAAAGCAATTATGATCACGGCGCAAACCGCAACCGGCACGTACTTTTTGAGAAGCAGACAGATCAGCAGCCCGACGATGGCGACGAAGATCCCTCCTCTGCAGAGAGACAGATTCCCGTTGATATCATCAAGCTTTTTTGATATTTTCTCCTGCTCTTCGTTGCTTTCGGCATACAGAGGATATCCCTGAACATCCTCGCCGCGGTATACTTTTTCGATAAATTCCCTGAAATTGTTCGCGACAAAACAAATCTCATTGCCGAACTCATTGTCAATCAGCACGATCCTCGGCTCGCCGTCCTCGTCAACCACGGTATAATCCATATAATACATCTCATGGCCGGCGGATTGTGTTTCTCCGAACGGAATGCCGATATCCGGGCACTGAAGATCATTTTTGCATACATCGAACAAATCCTGAATGCTGTTGGCCGAATGCCTGCTCTCTCCGAGTCCGCGGATCGCGGTCAGCCAGCATTCCGAGTAGTCCCCGCCCAGAAGCCCGCCGTTTCTGATCTTCAGAAACTCGACGAAGGACTTCGGCAGTCGATAACCCATAAAGTCCTCTGCTTCCTTGATTCTACTCTCGTAGAATGTTCCGAGTTTGTATCCCCTTCCGGATTCGGATTCATCATCAAACAATCTGCTGAAGTCAATCTTTTCGTACATTTCCGCCCCCCGTTATTATGCGGTCATTTTCCGAACGATCGCGCGCTGCAACTCCTCCCCGATTCCCATCGACTCGCAGTAGTTTTGTACCGTGCCGTACTTCGCGCTCATCAATTCGAAAAATCCTTCCATAAACGCTTCGCACGGAATCACGATGTTGATGTCGATGTCCGGGAACTTTTCGTGGAACTGCATCAATCGCTCGTAATTGCACTTCTTGGTGATCAAGTAATCAAACACGATGTCCGACTTGCTCACTCCGCACAGCCGCAGCAGGATCGCTGTCAAAACGCCGGTTCGATCTTTGCCTGCGGAGCAGTTGAACCAGACCCCGTGCTCCGTCGTCGCGATCAGCCTCAAAGCTTCCGCCATGGCTTCCGACTCCGCGATGGTCATGTAGCTTCCGGGCACCGCTTCCACACTCTCCGGAACCCAGCTGCCCGCCTCGATCGGCATGTTATGATAGGAAAAGCCCTCCGCATCCTTGAGCCCGTGGGGCATGTGCTCGACCTCCCACGAGCCGCGCAGATCGATCACCGTGGTGATGTCGTTTTTGCGGAGATAGGCGAGGTCATTTTCCGAAAGCTCCTTCGGCATATCGCTTCGCACGATTCTGCCGCTCTTCGTGTACTCATCGGTCCCCTCGATGCGGAACATCGCAAGGTCGCGCGTGTTGCTCGTGGACTCCAGCATGGATTTCGGATTGGCGGTACGCTCCCAGGCGTTGTCGTAGCCGTCCGCAAGCGGCTCCCCGCGCTCTATGCGGTCAAGCTCTTTAAGACACTCTTCCACCGATTCCTCGATAAACTCGTCGCTCATCTCTCTCGTGAAGAAAAAGATGTCCCCCTCCGGCTGCTGCGTGAGGTACTCCTGCATTGAGCGAAGAAGCCCATCTGTGTCGAATTCTGCCAGCTCCGTGAGCGGCTCGGCCGCAAAGCCCTCCGGGACGACAATGTTGTTTTGCAATCCATAGCGCGCGACGATGTGCGGATTCACAAGGGCATAGTCCCTGTGCAGCCGCTCAACGTTGCCCTCGAGCATCGGATTCCACTTATACCGGTCGTACACGTAATGCCGGTATCCGATGTCCTGCACGAGATGCAGGTAGTATCCGAGATACAAATCGTCCTCCCGCATCCGCTCGCCGAACCGGGCCCGAAAGCCCGCCATATCATATGCTTTCTTGTATCCGCCGCACGGAAAAATAAACAGGTGACTGTTTCCGCTCTTGCGAAAATCCGGGAGAACCGCTCCGAACCGAAGCCTCTCCGGATTACTGAATTTCCGTCTGCGAATCAACTCCTCCGTAATTGCCAAATGTACTGTACTGGATGCCATATTCTCCCCCTTAAATTTTTTCTTGTAAATCTGACCGGCCCGTTCGTTCCCGCAAAACTCCCCGGAACGCAAATGACATGCCTTCTTTCACAGCTCTTTTGCGTAGTACTCCACGTCGATCACCGTGCCGTCGGGATACGTCTCGGTGTCGGTCTTCAGAAACTCCGTAAAGCCGTAGTGCACATAAATCTGCTTGTTGACAACTTCCTCCGGCTCGACGCCGACAGTCACCCTCTCGTATCCCCGTGACCGCAGGTCCTCGATCATATACACGAACAACTTCGAAAAATATCCCTGCCCGCGGTAAGGCGGATTCGTCCGGAACGCACACAGATAGGCGGTCGTCTCATCGATCAGCCCCTCGGAATCCTCGTCCGGGTCGGGCTTGATAAAAGCGGTCGCCTCGCAGATAATCTCCCCATTCAGGATGCCGTAGTACGGCAGCGTTCTTCCCTCGCGTCGGTTCGCAAGCGCCCCTTCCTTCCACACGATCCAGTTGCCCGGATCGTCGGCGTGCCTCGCGATCTCGTACTCCCATTTACGCTCCATATCCCCGAGCGTTGCAATTCTGCAGATGAATGTGTCTTCCATACAGTCACCACCCGTCGCCTGTCAGCACCTGTTCCGTACCGTCTCAAAGTTACAGAAGCGGCGCGATAAACCGCATCAAAAAGCCAAGGAACACATACCCCGGTTTCTCCTTTCGGATCGTCTCGTAGGTAACCTCTCGGCACTGCGGAAACGTCTTCGCAAAATCCTCTCGCACATCGGCGATCGCGCTCGTCACCCGGTACAGGTACGCAGCGCACTCATAGTTGTGATAGAGGCTCCGGAAATCGAGATTGATGGAGCCTACCACCGCCCTCTCATCATCACACAGGAACACCTTCGAGTGGACGAAACCCGGCGTGTACTCATAAATCTTCACACCGGCGTCAAGGAGCACCCGGTAGTAGGATTTGGCAAGGGCATAGGCATACTTCTTGTCCGGGATCCCCGGCAGGATCAGCCTCACATCCACACCGCGCTGCGCCGCGTACTTCAGCGCCCCCTCGGTCCCGCCGTCCAGCACAAGGTACGGCGTCATAATGTAAACATAGCTCTTTGCGCGGTTTAAGATGTCCATATACACCGTCTCACCGACTTTATAATCGTCCATCGGGCAGTCGCCGTAAGGAATGACAAAACCGCCCGAACTTTTGCCTCCGATCACCGGCGCACTTACAAACGGCTCCCATACATGCGTCTCCTCATCGATGTTCCACATCTGCAGGAACATCAGCGTGAAGCTTTGAACCGCGTCGCCGCGCACCATCAATCCGGCATCCTTCCACACGCCGAAGCGCTCATAGCGGTTGATGTATTCGTCCGCATAATTAACGCCTCCGGTGAAGGCCGTATTCCCGTCCACGATGAGGATTTTCCGATGATCGCGGAAGTTGTACCTCGAGGACACGAGCGGGTAGATCGGCGCAAACTCCTTGGCGCGGATGCCGAACGACCGCAGTCTTTTGTCGTAGTCCAGCGGAAGGTGCGTAACACCGCACATGCCGTCGTACATCACGCGCACATCAACGCCGGCTGCCGCCTTCTCCATAAGGATCTCGAGTATCCTGCCCCACATATAGCCTTCGCCGATGATGAAACTCTCGATAAAGATGAATTTCTCGGCCTTTGCGATCTCCTCCAAAGCCGTTTCAAAGAAATGCTCTCCCGACGGAAAATACCTCGTCTCGGCCCCCTCGTACGCCGGAAAACAGCCGCTTCTCCCGATGCAGCGCACCAGCGCGTCCACGCCGCCGTCCGCCGCCCCGAGGCGCTCCATCACCGTGGGATCCTGCGGGATCTTCGTGCGCGTCTCCTCGGTCAACAGCTCCATGCTCTCCTTTAGATGTCGATGCCCGAAACCCATCCGCGTATAATACAGAAAGATCGATGCCGGAATCGGAAATATCGCTATGAAAAACAGCCACGTCAGCTTGCTCGATGCATCGATGTCACTTGCGAACAGGTATACCAGCATCACAATCGTGAACAGTCCGTTGATCACGCGGAAAGCCGGCTTGAAATCTCCCAGCCAGCTCACGACCGCTATGAAAACGACGATCTGCAGCAGCATCAAAAAGAGCAGTATCCAAAAACGGCTGAAAAAGAACGAAAGCAGGCCTTTCTTTCGTTTCTTTGTCAGCCGTAAAACACCGTCTTCATAGTATCGCTCGTAAACCTTAGCCTTTGCCATATTCTCTTTCCCCCGTATGCTTTATTATACCGAGAAAGACAGCTAAAATCAACGGATATTCCACTGCGAAGCACGCATTTTGGATGATTGGTCTGCTCAGCCCCTGATCAACTCGCCTCAGCAGTACGTGCTGCAGTCAAAGCCGCGGCAACGGATCAGATCATCCGTTTGTAATTCCCTCCAGAATTTCTTTTTGCTTCTTCTTGCTGAAGCTGCCGAGCACGACGTCATACGCGTGGTCAAGGCAGTCTTTTACGACGTCATCCGGCACGCTCCCGCTCACCTTCACTGAGTTCCAGTGCACCTTGTTCATATAGTACCCGGGGATGATGTCCTCGTACTTCCTGCGCAGGAACTCGCCCTCCAGCGGCTCCAGCTTGAGCGTGATGTAGTAGGGATTGTTGTCATCGTCGCGGCACACGGCGGCGAACATTTTCCCGCCGATATGGTAACGGATCCAGTTCCACTCCTCCTGAAAATCCTTCGTCACGCCGGTCTTCTCCATCAGATAGCTGTCGACCCAGTCGTACTTCATCGCCTGTCCCTCCCGCAAATCACATTTCAAACCGATACACCTTCACCTGCCGCTTGCCCTCGGCGTACATCTCATTGTCCTCGGGGATGTCCACAGTCTCCAGGTACGTCCCGCCGGCCAGCTCACAGGTGCGCGCCGACGCATCGTTCGATGGGATGCAGGTGATGATCACGTACCCGAGGTCGTGCTTGCGCGCCTGCGTAAACAAAAGCTCGCACGCCTTCGCCGCATAGCGATGCCCGCGGTACGGCTCGTCGATTTCGTAACCGATGTTGCCGCCGATATAAAGCTTGTCGTTGTGACCGATGCGCAGGTCGCATTTTCCGATCTTCGTACCGTCCGAAAGGCAGATCTCAAAATGATACGCAGGCACCCACTGTTTCTCCGGCTGCGCCTCGCACGTGCGCACCAGCCGCAGGAAGATCTCGTCCGACCGAAGGTCACTCACGTCGTAAAATGAAGACTGCTCCGGAAGCTGCCGTACCGTATCCCGGAACATCTCAAACCGCTGTCCCAGGGAGTACACAAACTCCTGGTTTGCGATCAGCTGCAGAATGTCCTCCTCCGTCGCCCAGCGCGCGTCAACCGCCTCATCCGGCTGAAGCACGATGTCCTTGATGTCAACATCCCTGCGCAGCAGATAGATGTCCTGGAAGTAGTTCTTGCGCTGATACGTCGTAAAGAGCGTAAACTCATGCTCTTTCGCTGCAATGCCGGTCTCCTCCGCGATCTCGCGCACGGCCGACTGCAGCGTGGTCTCGCCCGCGAGCGTACCGCCGCCCACGAACTCCCACTGGTTGCCCGCCTTCTTGGCCGGATGGCGCTTCTGGATCAAAAACTCGCCCTTCGAATTCCGGACCCACACCTCAACGCACACATAGTACTCGCCCTCGCCGAATGCCTCGCCGCGCACGTGCGTGCGCCCGAGCGGCTTTCTCTCACTGTCAAACAAGTCCCAAAGTTCCATCGCTGTATACCCCCTGTTCATTTTCATTTTCCTAAAGAACCGCGCCGGATATCGTTCCCAGCCTTACAGTTCCTTCGCCATAAACAACAGCAGATCGTCGTCGTTGACGCACGGCTCGTACTGCCCGAGCTGCTTGCCCTGGTACCACACGCCGCTGCCGTCCGGCACGTAGCCGCGCTTCACGTAGATGCGCTGCGCCGGGCCGTACCCGGAGTGCACGCCGACTGCGAGGAACACATGGTCCGTGATCTTCGCCGCCTCGGCCTCCGCTACGTCCAGAAGCTTGTTGCCGATGCCGACGTTGTGGATATGGAAGAACACGCACAGGTCCACAATCTCCGGCCATCCTTTGCCGGCGTAAGGTCCCTCCGTCGGATGCAGCACAAGCGTGCAGATACCGACGACCTCACCGTTGTATTCCGGGATAAACACCAGCCGCTCACCGGCCTCCTGCTCCCGAAGGTATCCCTCGTACGTCTCCATCTGCGGATGCCAGCCGTACGAGTTGTACGTATCGAACAGAACCTTAGCATCCGCCTCGGTCATGCTGCGGATCTTAACGGTCCCATCATCATAATATACTGTCATAGTCAATTCTCCTAGTCTTTTTTCTTGCGGTACTCTTTTTATCCTTCAGTCTTTCAGATGCTTGCGCAAAAGCAGCGATTTCTACAACTCGTGATAATACGGGCAGATGTTCTCGTAGTGCCCGTCCTTCATGCGGAAACCGCCCGGGATCGTCCCGAGCTGCACGAACCCGAGCCGCTCGTACAGGTGCCTTGCGTGCACGTTGCTCTCAACGACCGCGTTGAACTGAAGCACGCGGAAACCAAGCTCCCGGCCCATCCGCAGGCAGTCCTTCACCAGCATCTCGCCGATGTGGCGGCCGCGCGCGTCCGAAGATACCGCGTAGCTCGCGTTGCAGATGTGCCCGCACCGTCCCACATTGTTCGGATGCAGGATGTAAAGCCCGTAGACTTTGCCGTCCTCCTCCGCGACGCCGCAGTAGCTCTGTGATGCGAAAAATGCATCCCCGCTCTCCGCGTCAAGCAGTTCCTCCTGCGGGAACGCGATGCCGTCCTCGACAACCTCGTTCCAGATCCGGATCATGTCCGGCAGATCCTGTTTCGTGTACTCACGAACCTGCATGTTTCATACCTCCGTTTCTCGAACGTCCTTTTACGGACGCTCTCCGCTTACTTTACCGATGGATGTACAGTCTCGTCATCTCCGGCTCGTCGTCGCCCTGCGCCATGCAGTGGAACTCCCAGCCGTACCGCTCATAGAAGCCGGTGTGGTCCGTCACGAGATACACCGGCGAGATGCCGTGCGCACGCTGGTCCTCCACAACGAGGTCCAGGAGCTTGCCCGCGATGCCACGGCCGCGATAGCCTTCCTCGGTGTACACCGCGCACACGTTGGGTGTCAGGTCCTTGCGGTCGTGGAAGTCATTCTCGATCACGCCGAGCCCGCCGACGATCGTATCGCCGTCGAGGCACACATACCAGCCGTACTCGGTCTCACCGCTTAAATACGCGTCCATGCACTCGAGGTACGCCTCCGCGGGCACGCCCCATTTTTCGTGAAACCACTGAGCCGCGTCGTCCTTGCGCTCCGGGATCTCCCGAAGCGTCTTGTATTGTAATTCGTTCATCGAAAAATTCTCCTCGATAATCTTTCGCAGTTCGTCCCACCTGAAGATCGTCAACACGTCGTCGTGGTCGTCCTGCTCGTAGTCGACATCCCCCTTGTACCAGACCGGGAACAGCCCCACGCTGCGCGAACCCTCGACGTCCCACCGATAGTTGTCGCCGATGTACCACACGTCCTCGGGCGCGAGGTCCGCCTTCTCGAGCGCCAGCCGGAAAATCCTCGGATTCGGCTTGCGGAACAGATACTCGCTGGTCGGGATGATGAATTCAAAATGATTGTCCGGAAGCACCTTGTTGATACGCTCGCGCACGATGTTTCCGTCGTAGCTGATGTTGCTGAGAACCGCCGTGCGGATGCCCTGCTCCCACAAAAACTGCAAAAACGCTGTCATGCCCTCCGTCGGTCTTCCGGGCGACGCCGCATCCCAGAACACGCGGTCGATCTCCGCCGAAGTCAGGTCAATCGTAATTCCGAGCGACTCGTAGAGATACGATGTGAACATGTGATTCGGGATTTCAACGCTCTTGGTGCCCGGCGTATTCGGATCCGCGCGCTTCATTTCTTTGATGACCGCGACCGCCTCCGCCTGTACCTGCTCGGGCGTAAGGTTGTAGCGGTTTCTCGTCGCATGCTGCATCACCGCTGCTGTGCCGTTAAGGCCACAGAACGGCCCCTCCGTGATGAGCGTCTGCCCGTAGTCAAACAGGATCATTTTCGGTTTCTTCATTGTGCGCATCACCCTTTCCGGCGATCGATCATCGCAGATTGATCAGCCATTCGTCGCCTTCCACAATATACTGAAACTCCGTGAGCTCCGGATCGTCGAACACCTTGAGAAGCTCCTGCAGATCGTCCACCGCGGAAATGTTCGCAAGCTCCGCGCGGTCGATCCACGTCATCTCGCCCTCCTCGGACGAAACAACCTCGCCCGTGAACTGCGTCGCCTCGAACAGCAGCACGATGTAGCGCCCGCCTTCAATCGGAAAATGCTTGATCCCGACCATGCGCGGCTTCTCGATCGTAAGCCCCGTCTCCTCCTTCATCTCGCGCACAACCGCGTCGACGAAGGATTCCCCGCGCTCCACGTGACCGCCCGGCAGCGTGTACCCCTGCCAGTCCTTCTTCACGCGGTTTTGCAACAGCACGCGGTCACCGTCCTTGATCAGGCAGAGCACCGCCAGTTCCACTCGTTCCGTTCTGTCCATTTTGCTCCTCACAGGTCACAGACCATGATATATTCCTCGGCGTTCTCGTCCACTATTGAAAAGCCGACCTTCTCATACACTCGTATCGCTGCTTTGTTGGCCTTCTGCACCGCGAGCGACGCTCGCCGGAAGCCCTTGGTTCTCAATAGCCCGATCATTCCTTTCATAAGCCGCGTTCCGGCCCCTCTGCCGCGATATTCCCTGTACAGCGAGATGGCAAATGACGGCGTCTCGTCGTCCACATGCCCGTAGTCGTTCATGATGCGCGTCCACGCGGCGCCGACCACCCGTCCGTTATCTTCCACAACCATACAACAGTCCGCGCGACCGCTGCCGAAGTCCTCGTAATACATCCGAAGTTCCGGCAGCTCGACGATCGACCGATCCGGCGGCTCCACGCCATCCGGAATAAAGATCGCCTCGTACAGGAAGTCTTTCAAAATGCCGGCGTCCTCCACCTTCGCAATACGAAATGTGATCACGTTTGTTATCTCCTAACAATATTTCTCAATCGTTCAACTCCGGCACGAACTGCCACATCCGGTGCGTCAATAACTCGCCCTTCGTCGCGATCAACGTCTCACGGTCGATCCAGCGGTACGCAACGGTCTCGCCCTCCTGCAGCACCACACTGTCCTTGGCGCAGGACGTCTCCGCCAGGTATTCCGCGTACACCGAATGCGTCGGCGGGTTGACCACCCTTCCGACCTCAGTCATCCGGTCTGCGGTAATCCCGGTCTCCTCCCGAAGTTCGCGGATCGCACCGTCCATGGGGCTCTCGCCGCGAAGCGCCGAGCCGCCGGCCGACGCCTCCCACATGCTGCCGTAGGCTTTGCGCGGGTCGCGCTGCATGATCAGATAAGTTCCATCCGCGTGCTTCACGATGATCTCGCACACAAGGTGGTACACGCCGTCGGCAAATGTCGCCTCCTCGCCGCGCACGAGCGTCACGCCCGGTATGATGTTAAAGTCGCTGTCATAAGCATCCCAGAGTTCCATTTTCCGCTCCTTTATGCACTTCCATTCCGCTGCGAGCCGCTCCATGCTCCACGCCGCATTTGCGGGGCTCGTGGACGGAAGGCAGGTCGCCGGCCGGTGGATTGTCGGTTGTATGTATCGCTCGTAATAACGAAGCGCCGTTTTGCCGTTGACATAGATCGCCTCGATCGTTGCTTCGTCGAGGATCATCCGAAGATCGTTCGCCACGACATTACGTATGCTCGCGTCCGAGGAGCCCTCGATCTCACACGAGTGGATCACGTCCCAGACCGCAACACGGTTTCTGAGCAAAAACGCCCGCTTTTCCTCGATCGTCCGTGGAACGTCCTCCCCGAACACCGCTGCCGTCACCTTCCAGAAACGGTTCTGCGGATGTCCGTAGAAGAAGCCCTCCTCCCGCGACTTGACCGACGGAAAGCTTCCGAGGATCAGCACTCGGGAATCCCTGTCAAACACAGGTGATATCGGATGAATAATCATCTTCGCTCCTTACTTCTTTCCGTACTTTCGCTGCAGCTTCTTCGACATCGTCTGCGTGTTCTTCTTCGGCTTCTCCACGCGCGCCGCACGTTTCTCGCTGAGGAAAATGAAATAGTCCTCCGCCTCGAACACCTTCACGCCGCCGAACACCGTCTTCAGCTTGTTTCTGTACCAATCAAGCCGCTTGGTCACCATGACCATCCGGCCGCCGACCGACAGCTTGCGAAAGCCGTCCTCGATGAACTCCTTCGCTACCGAAAAGTCCGTGTGGTATGGCGGGTTTGAATAGATCAGCGTAAAATCCCTGTCCTCCACATCCTTCAGGCCGTCGCTCTTCAGGACTCTCACTCCTTCGATCCCATTTTTCGCAAGATTGTCCTTCGAGAGCGCCACCGCGTCCTCAAGGATGTCGCACATCACGACGCGTTCGCCGCCCAGCTGTTTTGCTGCGTAGATCCCGACAACGCCGTACCCGCACCCGAGGTCGAGCACTTTGTCGCCCTCGCGGACCGGAACGGTCTCAAGCATCAGCCGCGTGCCGCGGTCCACGCCCTTCGGCGAAAAATAATACTCCCCGGTCTCGCATACGATCTCGGTTCCGTTGATCTCTTCCCTTACGATCATGGTTTCTGCCTTCTCATTCAATATTCTTTCACATAATCTTCCGACTGTTCACATCGCCCCATTGCTGCTTTTCACACCAGTATACGACACCTTCCGTCACATCGAAAACCATCGAGACAACCGTCGGGCAGACCGTCTGGGATACCGCACGGAGGACCGAAAAACAGTCATTAACATCAAAATCGTCGTTGCTTTCGGACAGCAGTTCGCATGCCTTTTGGTAGCGGTCCCACCCCATCCACGGATGGGTTTCGCTGTCCATCTTAAACGGCGAAAAATTGGTCGTCACCAGATACTCCGGTTTTTCATAATACCGGCATCCCTGTCCCGGAACGATCTGAAGGCAGTTGCCGTTCCGGTCGGACAAAACACCCATAAACGTATGTCCGGGCACGCTGCAGACGCGCCCATTTTCCGCAATCTCCCGAATCTCCTGCATGGTTTTCTTTCCGGTAAGCAGATCGATATCCAACAGAATAATATTGGGTTCGTTCCCCCTCGGGTCGCTTCTGTTATCAGCCGGATGACATGTCGGCATGCCGACGAAATCGCCGTTCCGCGTGGCTCCGAACAGCGGCATCCAGCCCTCCTTGTAGTCATACACCTCAATAAAAACACCGGCATCACACGGATTCACTCGCCACTCCATATCGAGCAAATCCAGGTTCCACCCGATAATTGTCTTCCTCTTGTTTGTAATAAGACTGGTACACATGGCATTATCCTTTCTTTCGAATCGTATAAATTTCGGCATCTTCCCTATTTGCTTTTCTGATCACTTATTTCTCTCCTGTAGTTTCCCGCGCATTCAGATAGTTCTCGGCTTCCGTCAGTTCCCGACGCGACTCCTCATACTTTATGCATTCCATCGCTTCGTCATAGTCCATAAGAACAATTTCGGAGACCTCCGATTCCTGCGCCACAAGTTCCTGCCCCTGATACTCCGCCAGAAAATGGACATTCGTCTTCCTGTCGTTCGGTCGTCCCTCACGCGCCAGAAAATGCTCGTCCACCGTTCGGAAACCCTCGATCAGAGTGACATCCAAACCGGTCTCTTCCTTCACTTCCCGAAGAGCCGTTTCGACTTCCGTCTCGCCGGACTCCACATGACCTTTGGGAAATCCGTAGTATTCTTTATAGTTTCCCGTCCCCCGGATGATCACGTATTTTCGGACACCGTTCACATATGTGAATACGATTGCGCCGCACGATTTTTCATCTGCCATAGAACCTTCTCCTTCACGTTCGTTTTTTCATCTTTACTTATTTCATCAAATCGGGTACGAAAAGTAAAGGTTTTAGAGCTATATCAGTGGAAAATGTAAAGATTTCCGGTTTTATTTTCCGAATCACTCCATGTCAATTCCGTCCGAGCCGGGTTTTCTCGAGTATCGCGAGGCCCTCCTCCAGGTCGTTTCCGAGAACCTCCTGAATCTTTTCAAAATCATGCTCTTTGTGGAGCCTGTCCATCGTCTTCAAAAGTTCCGCTTTTCCGTACTTACGGATGAACAAAGCCATCGCCTTGATGGCGTTCACATCATCGTATTCGTAGAAGCCTTTCCGGCAAGACACAAGTGCGTCGCACTCGTAGCAGCCGTCGATGCCCTTTCCCTTGCAGCAGGATGTGTTGGGACATACTCTGTCCGGATGGTTCATTGCGTCGGAGCAGGTGTTGTAAGCGGTTCTGCACCCTCCGCACCAACTCTTCAAAAAACAATGGTTGCACGACAAACCACAGCGGGCAATGGGGTCCGCTCCTTTTCTCGCATTCTGACAGAGCTTATTGCTGATCCGGCACATAGCTTCGATATGCATGATCCAATGTCTGGAAAACGGCATTTTCAGAAGTCCGCGGACATCCTTGTCACACCAATAATCGACCAGCCATACAGCAGCCTCGTCCGTACTTACGCATTGGCTGTCGATCACCCGCTTCTTATCCTCGTCGGAGAACTTGCGCTTCAAATCCTTATAGGCGAGGCTTCGCAGCAGCTCTTCGGTGGAATCCTTCACCGCTTTGCAGTACTCAAACAGGACCTTGACATTCAGTTTCTTCGAGAACTCCGCGATTTCCTCACCCCTGAGTTCATTGCCTGTGGTGATGATGGGACTACCCGTTTTCATCTGCCAATCACCTGCGAAAAGCACCTGCTCATCCCCGCCGATCAGCGTATGCGCCACGATATCCTCAATGCGGAAAATGTGCCACATCGAATACGCAAGTGTCTTGCTGTGATACCCGTCCGCTCCGGCAAACGGCATCTGATAAAAGGCTTCCTCCGGATACGGATTCACGATATACGAAATCTGCACGAACAGATCATTCCGTAAATCAATCAGCGCTTCGATTCCCTCGGCGAAGGTCGCTTCCCTGCCGATGAGCGATTGCATCTTTTTGTTCTTTTCCGACCAGTCCTTATTCATATTTCGGATTCTCCTTATGATGCTTGTTTGTCATTTTTCAAGGGATAACACCACTTGCTTTTGTCATTTTTAAGAGGTTGCCGGTCGTCTTTGTTGACGTTTTAGCATCACATCTTCACCGCTTTCGTCGCAATCGAGCCGCTCATAAAGTTGTCAAGCGGGGTACCGCCGCGGTCCTCGTAGAAACCGACGATTGCAAAGCCGGCGTCAATCTGCCCGCCGATCTGGTCCGTGAGCGTGTGTCCCCAGATGTAGCCTTCCGCCTCCGCGATGCGCTTGATCCCCGGGTTGTCCAGGTGATCGACATCCGCATACGGAAGCTTGTACGCCACGCTGAGTTCACCATGCTCAATCTTCACCGGGTCAAAGATACTTTCGACCCCGTTGCTGAAACCCGCGATGAGAATGCCGCCCTTCTTAAGAATTCTTGCGCACTCCTTCCACACCGGAAGCACGTTGTCGATGTAACTGTTCGACCAGGGATTGATCACAAGATCAAAACTCTCGTCGGCAAACTCGGACAGATCCTGCATATTTCCCTGCGCAGTCGCGATCGTCAATCCGTCCCTATTTGCAACGTACAAGTCCTTATCCAACTGCGTTCTACTGTTGTCGAATACTGTCACGTTTGCGCCCGTTGCGGCGAGAATCGGGCCCTGCTGGCCGCCTCCGCTCGCGAGGCACAAAACCTGCTTTCCGGCCAACTCCTGCGGAAACCAGTCGCGCGGGACCGGCTTCGTCGGCGTCAGCAAAATGCTCCATTCGCCCTGTCTCGCCAGCGCAACTTCCTCGCTCGAGACCGGGACGGACCACCGGTCCGCGTTGGCAGACCGGTCATCCCATATTTTACTGTTTTCTTTCAGGTAATCCATATCGCTCCTCATTTCTTTTGATGATACCCGGTAATGGACCACTAACCCCGTCCCACGGTTCATTGCTTCCGATAGTGCCCTTGCACATGGACGCCCTTGTATCCGATTCTGCGATAGAAATCGTTGCCGCCTCCGGTGATCACCTCGGCGCCGAGCGGCCTAAGAATCTTCTCGTGGTGTGCAAGTGCAGCCGCCGCGAGTCCCTTGTGCTGATGCTCCGGAACCGTGCAGAGAGGCTCCATGTAGGCAAGTTTATTATCCGGAACCCACCACATCCCGGAGAAGCAGACGTAGTTGTCGTTCTCATCCGCAATGACGGTGGTATAGTCGTAAGTTGCATGCGGTGCGGGCGCGATCGTGGCGCCGAGCACGTTCTGGTAGAGCTCGTGCGGGCTGATCCCGCCGTTCTTCACCGGCGTCTCCCAGTCCGTGAACTCGCCGTGCTCCGCCTTGTTAAAGGCGTCCCACAGGCATTTGGCGACCTTGAGAGGGTCGTTGTCCTTCGGGTTCGTAAAATGATACCCCTCCGGGAGCGGATAGTCGAGCGTCCCTGTGCGGAAATCAAAGTACAGGTCCGAACTCTCGTACGCAAGCTGATATCCGCGCCGCTTCGCAGCCTCGATCAACGCCGTCTGGCGGCTTCCGAGCACGAACTCCGTCGGGTCCTCAAACTTCGGAAACGCCGTGTCCGCGTACTCGATCATCTCGTCCGCAAGCGACTCGTAACCGGGCCGCAGCACGAAATAGAGCTCGTCCGCCGACGTCTCGTAGAAGACAAAGCCTACCGGCACATCCCCGTCCATCCAGAACCGGTCCAGACGGTCGTAATCGCGGTCGTGCCACGGCGACGTGATCGCATACTCGAAGAAAGGAGCCGCAGGTCCGTTGCTCTCTTCGTGATCATAAACCTGCGTCATCAACTTCCACACCAGGTCGATGTCGGTCAATATCTGAAATTGTTTTGTCGTGATCATACTGCCTCCGTTTCCCATTTTCCGTCGGAACTTGAATCGATTGACGCTTTGCGTCAATCGCCGCCGAATGCGCGCCCGCGAAGCGGGCATTCCGCTGCGCATTCGTGCGATCCGCCGGAGGCTCTAAGAAACGCTGATTAATTCAACGTTTTCTTAGAAGCGACCTTCGCGGTTGTCCATGAAGTACACAAGGTTAAAGCGCACTTCGCGCCGTTCGATATCACGGTTTGTGTAGCAGCAGGTGTCAAAGCCCATCAGCTGAAAGCCCTGGCTCTTGTAAAACGCGATCGCTCTCACGTTGCAGGACTGCGTCTCCAGAATGACCGCCCGACGCCCCTGCGCCTTCGCGATCTCCTTCGCCTTGTTCATCAGAGCCGTACCGATACCCTGACGATGCAGGGAATCGTCCACCCACAGCTCCGTCACCATCAGACGGTTGCTCCATTCCTCGGGGCATACCTCGATGCACGCCAAGAGCTTCCGCTCGCCGTTCTCCTCGGAGTACATGCCGTACGCCTCGGCCTTCTCCCAGTGGTCCTGATACAGCCCATCCGGATAATCATACTCCTCCGGCGTGTGCGTCACCGGCGTCTCAAACTTCTTCTTGACCAGCTTCGCCTCATAAGCGTCCGGCGTCTCCGTGATCTCCACGTCGAAATACTCCTCCGTGGTGTACCTCATCATAATCGGAGTTCCCTTCCATTCCGCCTTCGGAAGCGGCACAATTAAATGATTCATTGTTCAATACCTTTCCTTTCGCAAGCTGTGCAGCCAATCCGGCGCACGGCTCTCAGCATTCCACCTCAAATGCTTCTTCTATGCTGACTACATCCGCGAAAGTGTCCCAAACGTCCTCGTTGTAGTAACGGTACGTAATCTCCCCGGTCATGTAGTCGTTGTCAAATGTGGAATTGCAGCCCTCGGGCACGATCACGCCGAAGTCGCGGTCAAACGCGGACTTGATCGACGCGTCGATGCAGTAGTTGGTCTGAAGTCCGGCAATGATCACCGTCTCCTCGCCCTTCTCCTCGAGGTATTTGCAGAGTTCCTTGTTGCTGAAACAGCTGTTTACGGTCTTCACGAACACTCTCTCGCCGGGCAACGGCGCGAGCTCTTCGAAAAATTCAAAATCCTCGTCGCCCTCGCTCATGCCGCTTCCCTCGCCTGCGTCGTGCCTCACGTAGATGACCTCGACACCGCGCGCTCTCGCCTCCGCGAGAAGCTTCTTCATATTGGCCACAAAACCTTCAAAGTTATACAGATCTTCTACAACCAACCCTTTCTGAAGATCGATTGCCAGTAATACCATAATTCGGTTCCTCCCGTTATGTTTTCCATCCGGCGGAAACGCGGGTGTTCCGCGTTTCCGTCTCTGCGGGCAGCTACGCTGCCGTTTACTCAAACAATGCTTTCACGATCTGCTCCGCGCACTCCGCAGGGGAGTTCACGCTCGTATCGACGCGCATCGTGTACCTGATGTCTTTACTCATCAGCTCCGCCTGCTCGTCCGACTGGCTCTCGAAGCGGTCGCCGCGCTCGATGTTACGCTGTCTGCACACATCAAGCGGGCAGTACACCTCCACGATGTCGAGCGGGCTGTCCTTCATGATCTCCATAAGCTTCTCGTAATGCGGTTTGATCTCGTCGCGCTCGACGAGGATACCGTCGATCAGCACATTTTTCCCGAGATCCGAGTACAGCTTCGCCGTGTGGTACATCAGGACGATCACTTCCGAAAGATACTTCCAGTAGTTCTCCTCCAGATACTGCTCGCCGACCATCTCCTGAAACAGATCGTTGGCCACAACATAGAAAAATACGTCACGGCGCTCCTGAAGCGCCTCGACGATCGAAGTCTTCCCCGAACTGGTTACCCCGTTGAGGAATATAATTTTACCCTTATCCATTGGTTTCTCCTAATCTTTTTGTCAATTCAATTCTCTGATCGTGTTTGCCTGCTACAGCATCTTCCTGAGCATATCGTCGGTGACCGGTCCGATCACACCCTTGTCGATCAGGTGCATCCCACCGATCTTCCACACATCTCCGCTCTTCACGCAGATCGCGCTCATATCCTCCATCGCAACGATCGGATGCGTCTTGGACATTTCGAGAAGTCTCGGAACGAACCATTCCCCCTCCTCGTAGTGCGCCTTGATCGTGATATTCGTAAGCCCGATCGCCTCGTAAAAATGCGGATCGTCCCAGACATAAGCTACCGTGCGTCCGAGATTCATCGAACCGGCGCTCACGCCGAGGATCACCGCCTTGCTCTCACAAAGCTCCGTATCGAGCCCGAGATCGCGGATCAACTGAAGCTGCCACGTCGACTCGCCTCCCATAAGCCAGATGCAGTCTGCCTCGCGAACGAGTTTCACTGCCTCCGCCGCACCGCTGCGCCGGTCGATCACGTGTTTTTCGGCAAATGCCAATCCGCGCTCGGCGAACATCTCGTGCATGCCGTCGCGATCATCATCATTTTGCGCGTAATTCTCAGGATCCGCGCTGATAAACACAATGCTGTCCCTCTTCGGAAGATTCTCCCGAAGAACGGCCTCGTGCGCATCGTTAAAATGATGCTCCGGGAAGCCACTGAACAGCACTATAAGATTTGCATTCATTTGGATTCTCCGTATACCGATGGTTCGGACATCGCCAAACCGATGAGTTTTCGGATGTGAATCTGTACCGCATCCAGGCAGTGCACAGGACAGTTTTCGGAGTTCAGCAGAAGCGGCAGTTCCGTACAGCCGAGAATGACGCCTTCGATGCCGTCCTGCTCCTTCATTCTGTCCATGATTGTCTGAAACTCCCTGAGTGTTTCCTCCTTCACAATTCCGTTCTCAAGCTCTTCAAAGATCCTTCTTGCCACCAGTTCTCTTTCCTGTTCGTTCGGAACGAAAACCTGTATGCCTGCCGCCTTCAGATCCTGCTTCATGTACTCCTGCTCCATCGTGAACGCGGTTCCGAGAAGACCCACTTTCCGCAGCCCCAGAGATATCGCTTCGTCACATACGGCTTTCGGAATACTGACGAGCGGAGCCGTCACCTTTTCCTTCAGTTCTTCCGACACAACATGCATGGTGACCGCGGTCAGTGAAACCACTTCCGCACCGCCCGCGATCAAAGCGTTCGCCTTCTCCGCAAGGTAATCCGCCAGCAGGTCATACTGCTTCTTCACGACGTAATCCCAGGCTCTGCGAAAGTTCACGCTCTCGATGGCTATATCCGGCATACTCCGACCGTTCGTAAGGCGATCGATCTCCGTATTCAGAGCCTTATAATACATCGCCGTAGATTCCGGCCCGGTTCCTCCGACAAGTCCGATCTTCTTCATTGTTACACCTTCTTTTTTTGTTTTTCTGCGGGTTATCCGCATTGCCCATAAGGGCCATCTGCCCGTCCTCCGAAATCCGCATCGCGTGCTCGTTACACGCGGGAGTCTTGCTCTCCTACTCGTTCTGCGGTTGCATATTATTTCCGATCAGTCGCAGACAGTAATTTGCGTAGTCCTTCGCCACGCATATATCATACCCCGGCATTTCGCCGTGATATTCCGATAGTGCATCCCGAAGAAGTCCGTGGTACTCCTCCGGATCATCCCGGGTCTATCCGGGAGTATTCCCCGACAAAGCGGTTACACTCTGTCTAAAATTCTTCTCCCACGAAGATGTTCTTCGGGATGAACACGCGCCGGAGCATCTCCTCCTTCGCGTTGACTGTCACGTCCGTCCGAAGCAGCGCCTCATCCATATTCAGCGCGCCGATCGCAAGCTGTCCGAGAGCACGCACATTGAGTTCGATATCCGCCTTCGGTGCCGCATCCGCGGCACTCCCGTCATCCGCCGCAAACCGCTCACCGACCACCTCGACGCGGTCGGAAAGCACGCGGTAGGTGCGATTGTTTTCCGAGATCATCTCGTCCGTGATCTTGATCGTAAAATCGCAGTCCGCAGGCTTTTTGATCGTCTCGAGAAGCTTCTTCGCGTTGATGACGCGGAGCATAAAGTTCGGGAACACCGTCTCCTTCACCGCGTATGCGTTCGGCGTCACGATGATCCGAAGAAGGTCGATCCCCGCGGGAAGCCGCATCTCGATCGTGCCGTAATCCGCCTCGAATCTCGCCAGGAAACCGAGCACCGCGCGGAAACCGTCGCGGCACGTCCACGCGCACTCCTCCACCTTGAGGATCGCCGCCGGATCGTTCTTGATGTCCTTGAAGATCACATAAGCGATGGGCTCTCCGTCTGCCTTCAGAACGTACGAAAAGCGCCGGTCGATGTAGGGCTTGTCGACGTGCACATGCTCCTCCATCTGCTCTTCCGTGCGCGCGTGCGCCAGGTTGAACTGCGTCGCGAACACGTTGTAGACGGTCATGAAGTCGGTGACCGGGTCACCCGGGTTCCATTTTACGACCTCGCCGTCAAAACGGTAGCGGCACAGCAGTTCCGGCGTGAGGCTGTACCGGCTCCAGCCGATCACGGTCTCGTAGCCGAACTTGCGGTAAAACTCGTGCTTGAACGGATAGAGCGCCGAGATCACCTCGCCGTTGGCGTACGCCTCGGGCAGCAGGTCCTTGAAGATCGCGCGGATCGCTCCCGAGTTGCGGTACTCCGGCAGCGTCGCCACCGCACCGATCCCGCCGGCCTTCACAGCCGTCCCGTCCACATAGAAATCATATTTGTTGTTGATGACGCGGGCCATCAGCGTGTTATTGTCGTCAAATGCCCCCCAGTCCTCGATCGTGGCGTTGACATTTTTCTCACGCCGTTCCTCGACGTCCTCCACACGCATGTGGAAGCAGTATACTGCAGTCAGGTATGCGGCAAAACGCTCCTCGCCTGCTAACTTTCGAACTTCCATAGTCTCTCCTTATTTCGCAAAATTCACAAAATCCCCCTGATTCGGTTACAACTTGTACTGCATGAAGTTTCCGTTGTGCGTAAATCCGTACGCGGTGTAAAGCTTCACACCCATGTTCGACGCCGTGATCTGCACCGCGCCGCAGCCGTACGCCCTCGCCTCCTCCACCACGCGGTGAAGAAGCTCCTTCGCAATGCCCATGCGACGGTAATCGGGGTCCGTATACATGCTTGACAAAAGCCCTAACCGCCCTGTCGGGCAGCTGAAGTACGGCGGTTTTTCGACAAATGACATGCCGCTCGTGCCTACAATCTTCTCGCCGTCCAGAGCGAGCCACGACACGAACGTCCCGTCCGCCATATGGCGGTGATAAAAATCCCAAAGCGCAGCCTCAAGGTCGACCTCCGGCGGCACGTTTCCTTCCGAGGTGTATTCCTCGCGAAGCTGCGTGATCCGCATATTGATAAACGTTCCGAGCTCCGCCTCCGTCATTTTTTTGTACGTGATTTCCATGTGTTGTGCCCCCTTCAATAATCTGCCGCCGATTGCGATTGATCGTTCAGCAGAACAACTCGTCAAGCAAAATGTAATACCGGATTTTTCCCCAATCCGGCTCGATTCCCAGCTTGCGGAACAGCTCGTCCGGGTCGACGCCCTCGTAGACCTTGCCGAAGGTTCCGTTGACATTGCGTTTGAGGCTTCGGTAGCCTAGCGCGACGTCATACCACCGATCCGCAATCCCCGCGTCCCCAAGGTCGATAAATCCACTCACCTTCCCATCCTCAAAGAAGATGTTTGGCAGGCAGAAATCGCCGTGCGCAAACACGGGATCCGTCTCCGGCCGATTGTCATACAGCCACTGCAGAAGTTCCGCCGGATCCTTGAAGCCGCCTTCGCCGAACGTCTCCGGTTCCGCATTGTTCATGTTAACCTGACCATGCTCGACAAGGTCCTTTGCCGCCTCAAGCTCCGCCGACAGGTCCAGCGTTTTCGGGCAGTCGGAGATGTCGATGCTCCAGAGCATCTTGAGCGCCTCCGCAAGCAGTGTTGTCAGCTCCTCCGGGCGGTTTAAGTAGTATTCGTCGACGGCCATGCGCCCCTTCACCTTGCTCATCAGCAGATACCGGTAACCGTCCTTCACCTCGGTCGCGAGGACCTTCGGCGCCGGCAGTTTTCCGTCAAGCCACCGCATGATCTCCACCATCTGCGCAAGCTTTGGCTGTTCCTTTTCAATCTTCAGGACCGCATCATCATAGATCCGCACCTGCGAGCCGGACCGTCCCATGTCATCTGTCTCGTATGGCTTGCCTTCAATTAATTGCCGGATTGCCTCCGGCAGATTGTTTATAATATCGTCCATATTTCTTTTACCGATTCCTGTCATACCAATCCCAGAGCGCGAAGAGATCACCGCTGTTATCACGATAGTCCGGGTAGAATTCCTTCACCAGGCGGTCGTACGTAAGCGCCGCCGCGTACAGCTGGTCCGCAATCCTGCCAAATGTCGCATCACTGCAATCGTACGGTATCCGCCCCAGGTCCTTCACGTACTCCGACTCCTCCGCATACCCGTAGCGATGGTGGTTGGTCCCGTACTTAATGTCCCTAAGCACCATCTGCATCACCAGCGTCTCGTTACAGTTCATGTTCGCAAGGTGCGCACCGATCAGGTAGTCCCTGCGGTACAGCTTGGCAAGCGCCTGTATCTGTACAAACCAGAACCGCCGGATATTCTCAAGCGGCCAGTTTGCATTTTCCGCATACGCCGGCGCCGTTCCCAAGTCTACGGTCACGCCGTCCTCGAAGCAGAACTCAAACCCGAAATCATAGCGCATGCCGCTTCGGAAAATGATCCGATACATCGCATTTTCCGGCACAAACATCCATCCGAGCGCCGTCTTGTCCGTCACGCCGAAGCGGTCAATCCGCCGCATATACTCTTCCGGTGTAACGGAACCGTCCGCGGGCAGCCGCACGCAAATCCCAAGATCGACGTCGCTGCAGCAATCGTGATAACTGAGCGCCACGGCTTTCTTCGCAGCCTCAACAAGATTCGCGCGTTGAATAACAACGCCGCGCACCTTAATATTTTCAACCTCGGGACGGCCGAAAATCGCCTCGCAAAATGCGATGAACGCAGCCTCTGTTTTCTCCCGCGTGAGCGTTATCATTTGCCGTCCCTCCGTTACATTTCTCTACAGTTCCAGTATTGCGGGCATCTCGCCGCCTTCTTCAAAGTGTTCGGGAATTTCCTTAAAGCCGAACGAGGCGTAAAGCTTCTTCGCCACTTCGTTCTCGGGCTCGTAGGAAAGCCAGCAAAGCTTTGCCGGTCCTGCCGGGAAAGTCCGGATGAAATCGAGTGCGAGCTTCATCGCTTCCCTGCCGTAGCCGTTTCTCTGGTATCTCCGGTCGATCATAAATCGCCAGATGCAATAGGTGTTACGCAGGAACCATTCCGCGCTCGGCTCCTCGCCGTCATCCTCACCGAGATCATAACCGATCATGATGAATCCGACCGGCTTCTTGCCCTTACAGATGGCGAAAGGATACACCTTCTTGCCTTCGAATGACATGGTTATGCAGGCATGCACAAGGCTGTCCTTGTTCTTCGCAACATAATTGCTCTGTTCCTTGAATACGTGAAGATTCTGGACTGCTTCAAAATTGTCCCAGTTAATCTTCTCTAAACGCAGCGGTTCATCCGCTGCCTTATTATCCTTCATTGTAATCCTCCTCCGCCCGGATCAGGCGGTCTCTTCTTATAAATCCACTCCTATGCCCGCGTAGGGAATGTGCTCGGCAAGACATGTCACATAATCCTCAATGTCCTCCGGATCCACGTCCTCCCCTTCTCTTGCGGCGCATTCAAACTCATCCACAACGCCCTCGATCAGCACCATATCGATGAAGAGCGGCAGTTTGGCAAGCAGCTCCTCTGAAACTGACGTCTCGCTCCGATAGCCCTGCAGGATCGTCGCAAAATACACATCCTTCATGTACCTTAGCCGATCCTCACCGTTAGGCATCCACTGACACCAGCCGACGCCGTGCGTCCAAAGGTGCGCGAGGTCGAACATGTACCAGCAGTTGATGCAGTTATCGAAGTCAAATGTGACGATGTCCCCGTTATCCATATCAACGTGATAATTCCCGTCGCTGAAATCAAAATGCACGAGACCGTAGCTTTCCGAATCCTTCGGAAGCCCGGCAAACTCCGTAAGCCTCTCCGCGATCGCGCCCTTCAGCTCCGCATACTCCTCGGGGATCACCGCACTGATATAGTCCATATTGTACTTGTCAAAATACTCCGTCCTGCGGTGCTCCGGCCGGTAACCTTTCGAGAGCCGGTGGATCGCGCCGATCGTCCTGCCCATGTTGTAAAACAGCTCTGTCAACGGCGCTCCCTCGCGGTAACGGTAACCGTTGTCCGAGAGAAGCATGCCCTTGGCGTACTCAAAAAGGCTTACGAAAACGGGCTCATTTTCCGAGACGATACGCTCCACAAGCCGCCCGTTCTTCGACGGGATCACGTCCGCAACCGGCGCCCCGTTTGCTGCAAGATAATGCACAAACTCGGTCTCCGCGAGGTATTCCTCCTCCGTGCGGTCGCCTGTCGCCGAGATACGAAGCACGCACTTTCTCCCGTCGTCCGCAGTGCAGATGTAAATTTCGTTGCGGCCGCCCTCATGACCGGAAACCGCCTGTAGTTCATAACCGCTCAGTTCATAAAGATCTTTTGCTTGATTAAGAATATTCGTTTTGTTGTCCTCCAATTCCTGCGGCCGGCTCACATTCCGGCCAACACCGCATCCAAATCATAATTTTTCGACTTGAGGATCACCGCCTGCTCCGGAAAAACTTCCCGAAGGATCCGTTTCTCCACAGCGAGGCGATGTTCCATATGCTTCACCAATCCGTCAAACCCTTTCAATCCGCGGCGTGCGCCGTGCGGACTCTCCTCGAGAAATCCGACCATCAGCGGGAACCACATCTCGACACCGTGCTCGTCGACCCGCTCTTTACGGATGATCTGAAGAGACCCGGCGATGTCATCTGCCTCCAGATACAGGATCCGGAAGTCCCGCCCCGCGAGAACGGCCTTAAGCCGCAGGAAAAAATCCACGATCTCCCCGTCATTCATCTCGTAAAATAGGATCTGATTCTCCACGATGTTTTGGAAAACAGAACACTCAAAGATAGATTGGTCGCCGTTCCACCGCGCGTAGCGGCCGAGGATGATCTCCTCGAACTCCGCACGGCTCAGGCGATTGTTATAGATCTCATACTGCTCCAGGTCCTTGTGGAACCCCGGAACATCCGTGATGATCCTTGTATAAGTGATGATCCGTCGGTCAAGTTCCGCATGCGTGTTTGCAATGATCTCCTCTCGAAGTCTGTCATATTTTGCAAGCACCGACTCGTATTGCGCCTCTGTCATATACGCGCACCAGGCGAGTTCCACCGGGTTGTAATCGCCCTCGCGATAAACCCGGTAATTCGGAAAATGCTCCGCAAGACGTCCGACCAGCGTACTCTTACCCGCGCCCTGAACGCCTTCCACGAAATAATTCATGCATGGATCACCTCACTTCCGATTTCCTTCCGCAGAGGTTTCGGCGGTCCTGTTGTTCTACTGTAGTAGAATCATTGTAATGTCTGCCTTGCGCAACCCCTGCGCTGTCGTATACTTCTACTGCAATTCCTTTGCGTAAAGGCGATCCGTCCCGCCGCCGTAGTTGACGATATCCTTCACATAGGTGTATCCGTACCGCTCATACAGCCCCGTGTACTCGGTCGGAATGTAGGTCTTCGTAAAGCCCTGCTCCTTCGCGTACCGGTTGGCCGCGTCGATCAGCCTGCCGCTTATGTGATTGCCGCGGAACTCTTGCTCCACGAACACGCACGACACCCACGGATAGATTTCCGGGAGCGGATAGTAGTCCGTCTTCAGAAGCGATGCCATTCCGACAATCCTACCGTCCCGCACCGCCGCAAACATCGTCTCCCAGTCCGTGAACTCCCAATTGCGGATCAAGCCTGCGATGTGGTCGCGAACCTCCGTCCACGAGCAATTTTCCACGAAATGAAGGAACTCCGCCGCGAACGGTGTATCCCTGTCAACCTTGACGATCGCCACATCCTCCGCTGCCGCGTCCGCATTCTTGAAAACCTCATCAAACCCGAAATGCTTCGCCGTCAGTGCCGCATTTTCCTCGACACTCCGGCCGTCCGCGCGGTCGAGCCAGAAATACTCGCTCGCCCTCACGTCCTCATAATATTTCGCATTGAGCGAAAGAAGCGTTTCGTTGCAGGTCGCCTTGGCCTTCTCGAAATCGGTCGCGCTGTGGATGAAATCGCTGAAGCCCTGATGATCGGGGCGGTTGCAATACTCGTCCACAAGGTTTTCCGGCTTCTTCAGCATGAACGCCACGTGACCGGGATCCGTGATCTGCGCCGCCTGCTCCAGTGTCAGATGGCAGTCGCACAGCACGATCTGATCCTTCGACATCCTCATGAGATCGAGCAGCACAAAATCAAGCTGCTCTCTCGTGTTCTTAAGAAGCCACGCCTTGTACTCCTCGACGCTCCGCCCGAAGAACTCGTCCGCATTGCGGAACTCTTTGTTCATCGCCGGCTGCGACTCCGGATCAGACATTGCCTGGTGCTCCGGAAAACGCTCGTCGATGTCGTAGACCGGAATCCCGTATTTTTTTGCGAGCGCCCGCGATACGGTCGTCTTGCCGCCGCAGGGCGTGCCCGCGATGAAGTATACATTTTTCAAATACTGTTTGATTATATTGTCCTGGAATATCATTTTTGTTTCTCCTTTTGAATCAATAGTTTCATTGTCTCGTCTTTTTTCCAAACGTGAAACCATCGATCAACGGTCTCACGCGATCAGATATTCCGGAGTCTTAAAAACATTACCATGGAAATCACCCTTTCTCAGCTTTGGGCCCGCTCCACCGAGCCGGTCACTCCTTCTTTGAAAACATTCAGATGCCTTGCGTCCACCGAGTACTCGAGGATCGGCATTGAGAGGATGCCCGGTTTGCGATCGAACCGGACCGATGTGATGCATGTGTGCGGAACATGCCCGAACATAACGCACATGTGAGGGAACGGAATGTTGAACAATCGCGACAGAAGCGCCGTTGAAGAACCGCCGTGGCTGAACAGTACGATCGTCTTCTTATCGTCGTTCTCGTTCGTGCAGCGGTAGTACAGTCCTTCGCGCTTGTAGCCGAGCGTCGCCAGCCACCCGTCTACCCCGACCTGCACCGAGTTCACGTCGACCGTCGCGGTGTTGTTCGCGAAGTCGGAAAATGCCTGCCAGTTCGGGTCCTGCAGATTCACTCCCTTGTGCATCAATCCGAAAGAGCACATCCATGGATTTCCCTCACGATACAGGTTCTCCAGACTTCCGAACCGAAGTTCCCGCATGAAATCAAGCGTGTGGATCTCCTTGATCCCCGACAGCTCCGAGAACGGCTTGGCGGTCTGCTGCGCGCGTCCCTGCGGCGAACAGTAGATCTCCTCAATCCCCTCCTCCATCAGTCGCTGCGCAACCACTTTCGCCTGCTCGTGCCCGAGCTCCGTCAGGCAGTCCAACTCGTAGTTCGGATCCCCGTGACGTACCAAAATCAGTCTCATCGCATTTCCCTCGCATTTTCAAAAAATTCATCCCGGATCCTTCCAAAATCCGGACGATATCTCTTACTATCCGGTCACTCATAGAACGTATGCTTCACGCTCAGCACGTGTACTCTGTTCTCCGTGTGAAACCGCATCTTTGCGCTCTTGGGGGAACGCTGATTTAATCAGCATTTCCTTAGATGTCCTTCAACTCTTCCCTCTCCCGGTCGAAGTCCGTACTCCAATAGTCCCTGCCGCAATTATCCGAGCCGTCTTTCTCTATTTCGAGGATTTCACGATCCGAAACGTAACTCTTCAACTGCAGAAACAGACTCAACGGAAACTCATAGTTCCATTCCCTGCGATAACCGAACAGTCCGAACCGCTGCAACACATCGGACATTTCGCTCACGAAATCTCTCAGGAAACGATCCCGATCCACAGTGATGACGCTTGCGCCCGTCATTTTCCCCCGGGAAGACGATTCATACGTAGTCACGCGGAAGATCAGATTGTCTCCGTCCGCTGTTACCTCCCACTCGGAAAACCGTGGTTCCTCATCCGTTGTGAAGCTGTCCGCGCGTTCGTCCTTCGGCCACCGCTCGATGGCCGCTGTCAGCGCCAGCATGAAATCATCCGGAAAATTCGTGAGATAACTCACATCAAAAAAGTACTCCTCTGTATCATCGCGGATAATGAATGTCATCCAGCCCGCAAGTACCTGCTGCACCTCAAACAATTTCTGCATTTTTGAATCCTTTCCCGTTCCACTGCAGCACCGTTTTGTAGCCAAGCTTCGCATACCACTGCGTCTCGTACGTGTAGTGGATATAGCTGTAGTCGAAAAATTCGTCCCGCAGGATCTGCGTGACGTTCCGGACCATCGTGAGCCCGATACCGCGGTCGCGGTATTCCGGAAGCGTCCCGACACAGCCCGGCCCGCCGATCTTCCATGTCATACCGTTCACGACATGCTCACCGAAATCCTCGATCATACAGAAACTCGCGATCTTGCCGTCCACAAATCCACAGTAAACGCGCGACTCTTTCGAAAAAAGCGGCACCCAGTGCGGAATGACCTTCGCGACAGCCTCCTTCAGTTCCTCGAAATCACCCTCGTAGTAACCGAAGGTCACATTTTCCGGAAAAACCTTTACATAACATTCCGGGTCAAACTCCTGAAGCCTCAGAAACTGCTCCGAAGCGGCTTCATCATCCGGCACGCGCTTCACATAGTCTCGATCGAAGAACCCCGGATGAATATCCAGGAAAAGCTTCTCGTACTGCTCCTGCGTCACGCGGTCGCCGCGAAGCACCGAGTAGTACGCCGTGTCGTGGATCCCGCGGATGTTTTTCTTCGACCCGCGCAAAATACCGTCAAAATGCATGCCGGCCTTCTGCATCACGCGCCCCGACTTCGGGTTGCGAAGGTCGTGCGTCGCGTAGATCCGCATCAGGTCGCTCTCGCCCTCAAAGAGGTAGTTGATCACGGCCCGCAGCGCCTCCGGCATGTAGCCCCGTCCCCAGTAAGCCTTGCCCAGGCAATAGCCAACCTCATAGGAGCATGTCCGCTCGTCGCGCTCGACAACCGCGATGTTGCCGATGACACGGTCATCCCCCTTGACGGTGATGCCCCAGTTGTAGGTCTTCCCGTCCTCGTAGAACGATACCCACTTTGTCAGGAGACTTCTCGTAAAATCAACGCTCGTGTGCGTCGGCCACGAGAGAAACTTCGTGACCTCCGGGTCAGACGTCCAGTTGTTGAACATATCCTCCGCGTCCTCAACCCGGTATCTCCGAAGGATCAGACGCTCCGTCTCGATTGTCCTGGTTCCGATCGTATCCATGCTCTTTCTCCTATGCCAGCCAGTAGGTTCCGTCCGGCGACTGATACAGCGCCCCGACCTCCTCCGAGATCGTGTTGCCGTCCATGTCCTTGACGATCACCCTGTGGTAGTACTTGTATTGGTCGGTCGCGCGGTCATTTTCCTCGTCCCAGCCTTCCTCAACCCATTCCTCGAGGTAAACCTTTCCGTCCTCGATCAGCGCGACGGTCTGATGCGGTGTGAGCGTCATCGTAAAATGCTCCGGATAAAAGCATTCCGCCGTCTCGCCGTTCTGGCTGAGCACGTGCACTTCGCTTCCGAGGATCCGCAGGTTGTAAAGCTTCACCTCGTCCGTTCCGAAGGCCGTGACCGCCTCGGGCTTTTCCTCGGGAAGATAGCGAAACAGCGTCACCTTCCCTTTTCCGTAATCGCCCTGCAGAAACCAATATTGTCCGTTTGCGTACACCGGGTTTGTGTACGCCGTATTCTTCCTCTTGCGGAACGGCTTATACACCTTTCCGTTTGAAAAATCGTAGAACATGATCACCGAGCCGGGGTAACCGCCGCGCTCCGCCCACTCGACCAGATCGTACAGATCCGAGGTGTCCGTGTGCGCGTACGCAAGGCGGTCCTGCCCGTAAATCTTCTCGATGTACCGTCCTTCAACAGTGTCAAACCGTTTGATCATAATCACTCCAATCTTCTTCCTTCACGAGCCCTTCCGGACCGAGCCGGTAGATCGTGTCGCATACTTCCGTCAGGTATTTGCGGTCGTGTGAAACGCTGATGATCGCCCCCGGAAAATCCTTGAGCATCCTTCGAATCACCGGTCCCGACAGCGGCGAAAAATTCCGCGTCGGCTCGTCGAGGATGAGCACGTTCGCTCCCGACATGCTGAGCTTCAGAAGCAAAACCTTCGCCTTCTGTCCGCCCGAGAGTTCGCGGATCGGATGATCCATCTCGTCCGCCGTGTACTTGAGTGAACCAAGATACGTGCGGATCCGTGTCCGCTCCTCCTTGTCACCGGTCGTATCCAGATAGTCAACGGGCGTCTCTTCGAGGTCCAGAAGTTCCTCGTAGTTCTGCGGCATGTACTGTGCCCGCAAATCCGGTCTTGAGAGCAGTTCCTCCGCGATCTTCGTGATCAGCGTCGTCTTGCCGCAGCCGTTGTAGCCGATGATACCGATCTTCTCGGAACCGCGAACCTTGAGGGTTACATTTTCCGCTAAGACGCGGCTGCAGTCCACCGTCGTAAGCGCCGGGATGTCGCATTGGATCACCCACTTGCCGGACGGGATCACACTGTTCTCGTCGCCGAGCTTGAAGAAGATCGCCTCCTCCTGCTCCGGCATCTCGGTCATATCCTCGTCCTCGCGCTCGAAGCGGTGCTCGAGCGACTTGACGTTCTTCATTTTCTTCTTGAGAATCCGCCCGACCGCGTCGTGGAACGAGTAGTGTGCGTTGCTCAGCTGCGCGTTCACCGCCTGCTCCTGCTTTCGGATCTTCTCGTCGCGGATGCGCTTTTCGCGGCGTTCGCACTGCGCGACCTGCTCCTGCTTCTCGAATGCATTCTGCCGCTCCTCGACATACTGCCGGTACGGCACGTTCGCCACCGTATGGCGGCACATTGTCTTTCTTCGGATCTGCTCAAAATGCACCACCCGGTTTGCCGTATGCTCAATCAGCGTCTCGTCGTGTGAGATGAACAGCACCGCGTGCGGCCAGCTGTTGATCAACTCCTCCATCCACTCGAGCGTCTCGATGTCGATGTCGTTCGACGGCTCGTCCAGCAGCAGGATCGTCGGATTCTCCGCAAGTATCCTCATCATCTGCGCCTTCACGCGCTCACCGCCGGACAGCGTGCACATCTCCTGCTCGCGGTAGAAAAACTCCGCTTCGACGTGGCAGTCCGACGCCAGCTTCGAGAGCTCCTTCGGCGTCTTGTCGAGGAATTCCGCGCTCTCGCAGAAGTACTCGCAGACCGTCTTGTGCTTCGCATCCTCCGGAAGCTCCTGCGGCAGGTATCCGAGCTTTTCGCCGCTCATGACCCTCTCACCCTTGTAGTCGACATAGTCGTCAACGAGCTCCGGATCATAGATCCACTTCATCAATGTGGACTTTCCGTTTCCCTCCTCGCCGATCATCACGGCACGGTCGCCGTCGTTCAGGACGAGGGAGAAATTCTGAAGGATCGTATGCAGATCCTTATTATGAGTTATTGTAACATTTTTTATCTGAAACATAAAGATTATCACCTCGACTTTCCAATGGAAAGTTGCCTCTGAGAAACGCTTCGCAAACCTCATTTCATGCGGTGCCGAGTAACCGTACGCCGGCTCCTGCCGGTGAGATTACTCTCGCTTGGCGCGCAAAAAAGCCCCGGCACCTTCCGGTGTCGGGGCAAAATATCGGCATAATAATCCTATGCAAAGTCAAAGTACAGGCATAGTACTATCGCTTATTCCGCGCTTCTCCGGGAGGCAACTTCAATATACAAATGTGTTCTTTTATTACGTTTTGTGACTATCATTTGTATACCTCCCTTTCTCGCTCACGCGTATTTGTTATTGTCGTCTGATGACGCTCACTGTTTGGGATTATACAGGGGCATTTGGAAAATGTCAACCCCTGTTTTTCAGCACGCGGATTTTGCATAATGCAAAGGGGGATCATTGTTCAAACAACTACTCTTCGCGAAGCAATTCTATACTGCGATCTTTGTGAATACGATAATAAACATATAAGTCTGAAATGATACTGATTCCAAACAAAACAACAAATGTCTCTATACAGGCATTTATAAATTCTCTCCTGTTCCATGAGATTGTCATTTCCAGAAACTGACTCATTGACTCACGGAACCAGTTTGTCCCCAATAATCCCAAGGCAACAGAACACATAAACGACATCAAAACAACCACTCCGATCTCGAAAGCAAAAACAAAGAGGATTTCCTTCGGTCGATATCCTATTGCTTGCAGCATTCCCAAATAATGCTTCTTCTGCTCTGTTACAAAGGCCAACATACAGATCAAACCGACAAACACCGCAATACCAAATGCAATAACTGCTATTGTCACTATATGTGTCAGGAAAAAGATTTGTTTCTTTATGAATTCACAAAAGGTACAATATCCGTTTTTATTTCCCTTAATACCAAACTCTTTTTCCACCCCTTGGAGAATCTCGCTTATCCTGTCATAATCCTTCAAATATGCATGAACCGTAAATGAAGTATCTTGCGTGTCCTCATCACACATCTGAAAAACTGTCAGTTCACGTTTGGAAAGCACCGAAGACACTTCATCTTTCAGCACTCCCACAATCATTCCCTCAAACACAATGCTGTCGTCTTTGATAGTATCCAAACCATTAAAGCCTTGTTTCCTGATCAATGAAAACTCATACCCAAGTAAGCCTTCCCATTGATCTTCGTCAATTCCATACAGCCTCAAGATATCTGCCGGCAAGACCATTTCACCATCCGATTCCGGCAATCTGCCACACCTGAGGACTTCCTTGTTCCCTGTATGGTATTGATATTCCTGCAACTCTCTCGCGCTAAAAACAGCTATACCCTTTGTGTAACGATTATACCTTATGAAGTCCGTTCCATCCAAAGAATACGCTACACTGTACTTAGCCAATCCATAGTATTTCTCCCCGATACACGCGATAACTTCGCCGAAACTCAGTGGATATTCTTCATGATTATTCGGATTATGATAACATACAACTTCTGAATCAAATATTTGGATTTCCTCAACATCTTCCTGAGCTTTTAAAAAATCTGCTAATCGGTCTCTTTGATTTGATGTCGAAAAGGACAATCGACTTGCCGATGCATAAGCTCGCTCTGTCTGCTCCAGTCGACTTTCAAGCATACCGACGTATGCTTTCGTCATTATAAGCGATGTCTGTAATATCACAAGTCCGATCATCACTACCATACAACGAAAACAATATTTCTTCAGATTTCTTAAAGCCATCCGAACCAGACTGAACACTCTCACGCAACCCTCTCCACATTACTGAACAAAACCCGCCTCAAATACCAGAGCAACAATAATCCAACACCGAATACTGTCATCAGTAACATCCAACCAAGCATAATCCATGAACCTTCAGTCGGAATGAACAATGCTGCTTCATCACTAAACAACTGCCTCAGAATTGCCGATGCATGTTCTTCATACATTTTCCCTAACAGCTTGGCGAACAACGATGCCGGGATCATATACAAAGAAAAACGGATCATTTGGTCCCCCCATATACGATAACGAGACCACCCAAGATAGTACAAAATCCTCAACCTAGTCTTTTCACGCAAAAGTATCATTGCTTCACCGCAAATAATGAACACCAAATAAGCAACTGACGAAACAATCGCTAATCCCCAAAACAATTCACGAAAGAAACGGATATCATCAAGCAACCTCTTGATAGCCGTGTATGCTTCACTGGATATGGCAAAATCTCCTGTATTTATTTTATCAACAATCCGGATACACTGTTCGTAATTATTTGCTTTGAATTTAGCGTGTATATGGTTTTTTTCCCCTTTTATTTCTTCTAAACTCAAACCTTCTTCTTGAACTTCGCGCTCAACAAAAGCAAGCTCATCAGAATTCATCCAATCGCAGGTTACTTCGTACTCTTCAAATTCAGCTTTAAATACAATGTATGTCTGTAACGCTTTGGGAATACTGGTTGCATAATCCATCAATGTCATAGACAACCCCATTAAGCAAGAGGCAACCAATGCCATCACAAGCATACGCAGTCCACACAAACGCAATTCCATGAATAAAAGATGTACTCTATTTTTCATCGATTATCTTTCCGTTCTTCAATAAGAGAATGCGGGTACAGAACTTCACAGCTTCACGATCGTGTGTTACAATCAGCACTGTCTTTCCCTCATTTGAAAGGGATTTCAGAATTCTCATTACTGTTTCTTTGTTTTCTGCATCCAGATTTCCACAGGGTTCATCTGCTAATATGATATCCGGGTTTCTTACGATCGCCCGCGCAATAGCGACTCGCTGCTGCTCCCCTCCGGAGAGAAGTGATGCTTTCTTTTTCGCCATTACCTCCAAGCCGACTTTTGCCAGCACTTGACTGATACGTTCAGCTCTCTCCGTTGATTTCAAGTTTGTCAGTAATAGTGGAACCTCAACATTTTGCCATACGGTATACCTTGGCTCCAGGTGGAACGATTGGAACACAAAACCAATCCGCTCACCACGGATTTCTGCTCTCTCTCTGTCCGTCAGTCGACAACAATCCCTGCCTGCTATTGAAACCACTCCTCCCGAGGGTGAATCCAAAAGACCGATTATATTCAGAAGAGTCGATTTTCCGCTTCCAGATGCACCAAAGCAGCCGACGCACTCTCCTTCACTTATTGTGATCGAGATATCGTTCAAAACTGTTTGTGATTTCTCTCCGAACCGATATTCTTTTGTTATGTGGGTCAACTGAATCATAACCAAACACCCTTTCAAACAAGTATGCGGAACCAAGTTCTTTGGTTCCGCATACTCTCTGCTTACTTCGTCGCAGAAACCCAGAAATACTCCGTATCATTCCAGAATATCATGCGTTTTTCAATACTATAAAGAAATTTGACAGATAAATTATCCCCGTCAATTCCTTTCACTCTGATCTCTTCTCCTTCGGATACCGACACGGCCTGATAAGGAAAACTCTCTGACAATCTCGCCCGGATTTTCTGCATATATGTCTCTTTGTCCTGCCCCGGTTCTCCTTCGAGTTCTTCTTCGATCAATGCTGCCAAAGCCTCTTGCATTTTCTTGGGGAAAACGATGGTTTCATCTTCTCCGATAACATAGAAATCTTTTTCGACATCTCCATCCTCATAATACTTTCCGGAAAGAATAGTCCCTTCTTCCCACTCGCCTGAATCACTCTCGTTTTCATTTCCGCAACCTACGAAAGAAAAGAAGAGAAAAAGCAACAAAAAAGCACTCACCAACGTCTTCCTTTTAACAATCATTCAATTCACCTTTTATAATCTTGCGCAGCAATGTTCAGCCTATAAGCTTCATAATCGCTGGATGCACCCATTTCACGATAAGCACCTAGTGTTTTATATGTCGCAGACGGATACCAAGCAATTTTAATTGACCAAAAAATGCTGGCATCTTTGTCAACTATTCCGTCTTTGTCCGCATCTAAATAATCAATTTCACTTATCCAACCCATATCCGAAGAAATTGTTTGAAGTTTTCCGTTCATCCACAAATCATTGGTTTGGACAGTAATCGTCCCATCCGATCCCTTGGCACATTTTATCCACGAATGCTCTCTTCCGTCCGAACTGTAATAAAGCGAAAGCCAATCACACACCCACTTTTTCCCATCCAGCGTGTTTTTTAACTGATTTATTTCGGACACTTTCAACTCAGCATCTCCGGTATCAATTTTTGTATTCCCGGATCCACACCCTGCAAGAAGCATGCCCATCAGCAATGCCAGCAGCATAACAAATTTCTTTTTCATTGTTGACCTCCTTCTCACTTTCCCAAAAACTCCGTATTCGTTACAAGCATACTGAAATGCATATCGTCTCAGATAATGTATTTGGGCGGGTTATACAATATCTGATAGAAGACCCATCAGTATACAAATAATATGTTACGCTATAAGATGTACAAAGTCAATGAGAACTACAGATCACTTCTTACTGCTTTTTTCGAAATCCGTTATCCGACCGTCCGACGCCCTGCGGCTTTACAGCATAATGAATTCCGGAACATCGAAGAACACACCGTTCTCCAGAAGAAGGTCGATGAACAATCGGTAGTATCCCGGCACCATCTCCTCAGTCTCATCGTGTGCGTGCAGCAGCAGGATGTGGCTGCACGGATCGACCAAAAGCGGTGCCGTGATTCCTTTATCGTTCAGATAATCGACGATCGCCGGCGTGTTGGCCGAAGCGATGTCGTCGATCGTAAGGATCGCATGGATCATAAAGTCCTCCGTTAACTGATCATGCCAGCACCACATTGGAGATGTACAGCATCACAACCAGCGCCAGTCCGATCAGGATCAGCATACCCATAACAAACGCGTGGCGCTTGCGCTCCTCGTAGATCGTCGCGATGAACTCGCGCACAAACGCGTTCACCCAGAAATACCGCTTCGTACGGCTTCCGATGCCTTCGATATCAAGTCCCTGCGAGGTTCCGAGCATGCCGGCGCGGAACACGTGGTAGTTGGTCGTGGCAAACGCGATCTTCGCCTGCTCCCCGTTCTCCTGCGCGCGGATCAGCTCCGCGGACAGCTTGAGATTTTCCGCTGTATCAACCGACTTGTCTTCCACAAGGACCTGCTCCTCCGGGATTCCCTGCTCAAGCAGGTATTTCCGGATCGCCTCGCCCTCGGAGATCACCTCGTCGCTGCCCTTGCCGCCGGACGGAATGAACGTGATGTCCTTGCCGGCCGCCGCCTTCTGCATCGAAGCGAACTCGATCGCGCGGTCCGCGCGGGACTGCAGAAGCTTCGTGAGCGTGCCGTCCTTACGGATCTGTGAACCGTGAATAATGATATAGTCCTTGTCAAACGCGGGTATCCGTCGCGCCGCCTTGACGCTCACGATGATCGTTCCGAGCAGGATACACTCGAGGTACGCCGCCATCGTTCCGCATGTATAATCCAGGAACTCGGCGACAAACCGCCCCACTCCCGAATAGTTGTGAACATCGATCCACGTTGAGCGCTGCAAAAACTCATTGAGAAACTCCGGCATCAGCGCAAGGATCCCAAGGAAAATGCCCAGAATGCAGCCGAGCATGTTGCGCCATGTGCGTCCCTCTTTACGGATCAGCAGAATGTTGCTCACGGTGACCATGATCGCCGTGACGGCGATCAGCGGGAAGGAAACGACAGCCATCGTTCTCGCGACATTTTTCGCCGACTCAAGCATTCCGATCGCGCCGCTGTTGTACTTCAGGTATAGCAGCTGGAACAGCAGCGTGGCTGACAGAAAGATCACCAGGCCGTAGTACAGAATGTTACGGTACCGGTACAGATTGCTCTTAACGCTTCTTCGCAGCTTACGGATCAGCATGACGAGAAGAATGACAAGATACAGGCAGAAGCTGACCTTCACCGTCATCATGCCGGTACAGTCACCGAAGAAGTCCTCATTGGTGATCACACCGTTGCGATGAACATACAGCGAAGCGACATGGTAAACGTCTTCCTTCGCCTCATCCTCCGTGCCGAACAGGACATATGCCTTGCCGTTTTTGGACTTCGACCGAACCCGAATGACCGCCTCACCGCCCGTGAGCTCCGCGCTCACGATATCGATCAGCTCCGCGTCACCGGGTCTCTCCTCGTCGTACTTAGTGAGAAGTGTGCCCTCCGCGTTGATATTCTGCCGGACCACATACTCGTCCCCGACAGTCACGATATACACATATCCGGGGATCAGGAGGATGACCCCGAGAAGGATCACCCATACCCCCAGACTCAGATTTCTCAGTTTGCCGTTTTTCACTCTGATCACGCTCCGACTCTTACCTGATTTGAGTAAACCCCGTTCCCCTCGCTACAGTCTCTTGCCCAACACAAATTCAAGGTGTCCCTTCGGGCAGTCCTCCTGCGTGGAGTATACCTCGTACCCGTTCTTGCGGAAGAACGCATCCTGCCAGTCCGAAGGATCCACAAGGACCAGCTTCGCGCCGTTCTCCTTCATTTCCCGCTCAACCATCGCGATCAGTTCGGAACCGATGCCCTGATTGCGATACGGCTCATCGATCCACATCATATCGATAAACGCGTCTTCCCAGTCATTGACATACGCAATGATCGCGCCGATCACGTCGCCGTTCTCGTCCAGCACCTTCTTGTTGAGATAGACGGTCTTGCTGATGCTCGGCACACAGTTTCTGTTGTGTTGTCCGAGGTTTCTTCCGATGGTTTCCGAATCCTCCTCGGTACCCTCCAGCACCTCATACTGCGCGGAATTGTCGTTCGTCGGAAAATACTCCTCGCACGGTATGTCCAGCCGCTTTCTCATGCAATAGTTTTCATGTCCTTCCGGCCAGTCCTTAATGACGCCGCACACGGTAAATCCGTGTTTTTCGTAGAGCGGCTTTGCCTGGAAATCAAACGTTCCCAGCGTCATCAGATAGCAGCCCTTCTCCCTTGCCGTCTTCTCGGCAAGCCGGATCAGAGCCGATCCGATGCCCTGCTTGCGGTAGTTTTCATTCACCCAGAGGATGTCGAGATCGGCGATCTTCCATCCGTCAATGTCCAGAATGCATCCCGCGATGAGGTTTCCGTCCTCGTCCTCAATCTTGTATACGACCTCTTCCTCATCGATCTCCTCCTCGGCGATCTCCTCATCAATCTCTTCGAGTTTTTCTTCCACGAGTTCCTCGATGTCGTCATCGTCCTCCTCAAAAGGAACGATCGTGTATTTTACCATAATAATCTCCCTACAATATCACTGTCTCCGTCGTCTCGCTTGTCTCGCGAAGATCGATCGCTGCCGTCTTCGTTCCGTCCGTGAGCTCGTAATCGCCCTTGAAGCCCGTCAGTGTCACGCAGCCGGCCTCGTCGGTGGTCACCTCACAGTCGGTCCACCACTCGCCCCTGATGAGATCCTTGAGCATCTCATACGAAGGCTTCGCGGAGCCGTCGCTGCGAAGCACGCCGCTCGGTGCGCCGAGCCATGCGCCGTCCGTGAAATCCCAGCCTGTGATCGCCTCCACGAGCGGATGGTCGAACAGAATGCGATACATCTCCTCCATCTCTCTTCGTTGGCGCTCCTCGCCCTCAGGCGTGGACGGCCACTCCGGTACCTGCCAGTCGTTGAGGTCCACGATATGCGCGGGCATCAGATCGCCGGAGATCAGAGTATTTTCCGTAAAATGGATCGGCAGGCCGAAGTGCTCGTAGCGCTTCAGGACCTCCTCGACCTTCTTCGCGCCCCAGTAGCCCTGGTGCTGATGCGACTGGATACCGATCGCGGAGATCGGAACTCCTGCGTTGAGGCAGCCGTCGATCAGGATCTCGTAGGAGATCGAGGTGTTGAAGTCGTTGATCAGCAGCATCGAATCGGGGTTCGCCGCCTTCGCTTGATCAAACACTCTTTTGATGAGACCGACGCGGCCGAACTTGTTGCAAAGGCGCGTCACGGCGTTGTCGTATTTGTCGAAGATCGGCATGATCACGACCTCGTTGATCGCATCCCAGATGTCGATGACGCCCTTGAAGTCCGTGACCTCGCGCGTGATGCGGTTCATCTGCTTCTCGTAGATCGTGTCGATGTCGTACTTGAGAAGCCACTCCGCGCACACCGTGTGCCAGCACAGCGGATGTCCCTTGACGGTGATGCCCTTCTCCTGCATGAACTTTGCGGTCTTGAGCATATTCCCGGTGTTGGGCTTGCCCTCCTCGCGCTCGAACATGCCCCAGTAGAACGGCAGCGTGCCATAGTTGTACACCGCGAGCCACTGGTCGATCTTTTTCTTCAGAAGCTCCGGATCGAGGCGGAACCGCTCCGGGCGGTTCAACGGCACCTCGTCCGCGTTCATGCTCAGCAGATACGGCATAAAATCAAACGCGCCGCACCCGAATAAAAACTTATGCTTTGTCTGGCGGAACTTCAGTTTCGCGTTTGCGATCGCGTTGCCCTGTGCGTCCGTCACCTTCACTCTTCTCGTTGCTTTTCTGTGGTCAAGATTCATACTGTTCAATTCCTCCCGTGATTACCGTTTTCATTGTTCCAAATATACTTTTCCGTCACTCCTGCGTCTCCCAGTGCACCTTTGTAAACTTGCCGGGTTGCAGCAGAACCTCCGCCGCCGTTCCGCTGCTCGGGCGGAAGTCCTCGAAGCGCCTTACCTCGTTGGACGGGTAGCGCATGCCGGTCAGATCATCCACCAAAACGGCTCCCTTGCGTTCGGTGTACAGCGTCACACGCTCAGGCCTCAGATCACTCTTAACATAGCGATATAGCAGCATTCTACCGCTGTCGTATGTAAACGTGGAAACATTTCTTCCGGACACATACTCGCCGCCCGTGAGCACCCTCTTGATGACATCGACGGCCGCCTTCGGCATCTCGTAAAGTCCGCTGTCACCGTCCGGGATCGCGGCGATGTAAAGCCGTCCCTTCCCGTACGCTCTGCGCAGCACAAGCGCACTGTGCGTGTCCCCGTCACCGCCGTTCAGAAGCGACCACGAGTCATTGTTGCCGTGCACGATCTCCGGGAAGAAAATCTCCTTGCGATGCTCGATAAATCCCGCGAAATCGCCCGTCACCTGGTAGCGCGTCACCGGGATGCTCCTCCCGGAGAGTCTTGCCTCCGTGAGCCCCGCCGCGCGGAGATTCTCCTCCGCCTCGCGGAAGAACCCGGTCGTGATGACCGCGTTGCCGCCCTCGCGGATGTACTTCTCGAGTTTATCCACGATGTCCCCGTCCGCCAGTGCGCTCTCCGTGAGGAGCACGCTCGCCGCTTTCTCCGGGAAGAACGGTGTGGGCTCGATCGGCAGACCGAGCATACCGAACCGCATCTCAAGGTGATTTTCTCCGCTCGACGCGAACGGAATATACACCGGGACACCGCACGCATTGCCGATCCCGTCCATCAGCTTGTCGATCTTGCCAAGCTGCAGCGCCATCGCCGAAAGCATCGGGTTCTCGATCAGATCGCTCCACTGGAAATGCATCAGTTCCTTCGCCTGCGCGAACGCGGTCAGGTAAGCCTGCTCGAGGTACCGGTCGATCGACCAGCAGGCGTATGTGTCAAACCATCCGCCTCCGTTTCGCCCCGGCCACGCATTTTCCATATAACGCACGAGCGCGTAGCTCAGGTACTCCGGGAGATGCTGATCCGTGTACTGCGGGCTTCTCGTCTCCGTGCCGGTGTACGTCGCGTCGAAGATGTCGCGCTGTACCTCGGGCACATAACCCGTAAAATGATACGACTCACGCCAGTTCGGATACTTGATGATCATGCGCACCTTCGGGTTCACGGCTTTCGCGGGCTTCACCACGAGTTCCTCGGACACCTCGCGCATCAGCTCACGCCGGAACGTCACCCAGTCGCGGTCTCCCTTCTCGCGGATGCACCGCTCACAGGTGCAGTTCGTAAAATAAAAGTCGTCCAGGATGATCTCGTCGAACAGCCTCGCCGTGTACTCGGAGATCTCCTTGAGCCGCGCGCGCATCGCCGGGTCCGTGTAGCAGAACGTCCCGAACAGACGCTGTTTGCCGCCCTCGGCGCCCTCGAAATCGTTGATCGTCGTGGTGATGCCGCCGGACACGGTCACTCCCTTGCTCTCCAGATAGCTCTTGATCATCCGGATCTGCTCTGCCGGAACGTCGGTTCCGTTTCTGTGTGTCTCCAGATACACCTTGTCAAGGCCGATGTACTTCTCGATCCACTCCCAGTCACTCGCAAGCTTCTCCGGCGTGAACTTATCCGCGACCTCCGCGGGAATATAAACTACTGTCCTGAAATTGTTGTAATGCCCCATACCTTCCTCCGTAAGCCCTTTGTTGTCAGCGGTACACGAAATCCGTGAACACCGCTGTGCCGCCTGCCGCGACGCTCGAAAACGCGCACAGGCCGAACCTTACGCCCGTAAAATGATCCAGCCGGAAATACAGCTTGTGCGGCTCTCCGACCGCAGACTCCCGACCGTCCCTGCGTGTGAAGAACGTCACGGTGTCCTTCATCTCCCAAAACTCCGCACGGATGCCGACGGTGACCGTGTCCCCGACAAGCTCCTCGCGGAATGTGATCTCGCCCGGCTCCGTGTCGTTGGCGCCGATGCCGAAGCCCTTCACGGGTTCCTTCCGCTCGATCACGGTGAGGTATCGCCTGCCGTTCTCAACCAAAACCCCGACTGCCGCGTAGCATCCCTGCAGCGCGCACAGCCCCGCGAAGTCTCCGTCCGCAAGCTTCGACACATCCACCGTGACCTCCGCCTCGCACTCCGGAAAACGCATCCTCTGCGTGAGCGTATTTCTCGCCTGTGTCAGGTTCGCGCACACCGCGCCCGTCGTGATGGCAAGCCCGCCTTCCGGCAGGAGCGCCCAGTGCGCGTCATCCGGCACGTGGTTCCACTGCCACTGCGGCGCGATCGTTCCGCCGTCGAACCGGTCCGAAATGAACAGCGGTGCATATTCGTACCCCGGTCTCGTGCTCACCACATCGATGTCCTCCGGGAGCACTCCGTCATCGCCGTACACCGGCCAGCCGTCTCTCCACGTCACCGGCACGAGTACCGGGATCCTTCCGACCGCCCCGGAGTCGCGGAACAATACGGCGAACCATCGCCCGTCCGGTGTGTCGACAAGGCCGCCCTGCGCGATACCCTGTCCACAGTATCCGCCGTCGTCCCAGAACAGGTCGTGCCCGACATAATCCCCATCGAGCCGGTCGCTGATGAACACCGCCTCGGTGCGGCGCTGCGTCTCCTTCGGCCAGTGGATCAGCGTGAGGACGTATCGTCCGCCGATCTTATACAGATGCGCGCCCTCATACCCGAGGAACACCTTCTCGCGGTCGTCTCGCACGATCACGCAGTCCGTGCCGCCCTCCGCCGGCCCCGAGAGATCGGCAGCAAGCTCCGTCAGGCGGATCTCCGTGTTGCCGGACACCAGATAAGCGCGCCCGTCCTCCGCAAAATACAGCGAGGCGTCGTGGTAATACCCCTTGATCTTCCGGTGCTCCCACGGCCCCGTGATCTCCGTCGCCGTGAACAGGTGCGTGTCGCTCTGCCCGTGGCTCACGAAAACCACATAGAACCAGCTCTCGTGATACCGGAGCGATGCGGCCCACATACCCTTGCCGTAGCTGTTCTCGCCCTGCTCCAGACGATTTGCGGGTGTTCCGTCCAACTCGTCGAACAGGTATGTCGCGATCTCCCAGTTGGCCAGATCGTACGAGCGCAGGATGACGCCGCCCGGCGAATAATACATCGTCGTGCTGACCATATAGTAGGTGTCGTCCACGCGGATCACATCCGGATCGGGATAGTCGGTTTTCGTAATGGGATTGATATTTTTCATACGCTCGTTGCTCACAGCTCGTTGAGCAGCCCCTTCAGCCCTTTTTCCTCATAGATCTTGCGGTACCTCTCCACCTCCTCGCGGATGAGGTCGTCAATGACGCGCATTCCCAGAAGCTCTACAGGCGCACGGTCGTCCGTCATAACGCGGTCGCCCGCCTCATACACCTGCAGATTGTCCGAGACGCGCCGCATCATCGCCGCGAGATCGGTGTTATTTTCCTTGGCGATCTGCCCCGCGAGATCCGCGGGCTCGCCCATACACGCGAAGAGTTCCTGGTTCGTCGAGCCGGATACATCAACCGTCCTCACCCAGGGGAACACACTCGCGATCGTGTCCGCGAGATACCGGTTGATCCCGTCCTCGCGGTTGCCTTTCATGTTCATATTGACGACCATCACGCCGCCTTCCGTCAGGTGGTCGCGCACCAGTTCAAAGAACTCGACAGAGGACATCTGAAACGGGATCGTGATGTCCTGGTAGGCGTCGACCATGATGATGTCGTAGCGGGTGTCGACCGCATTCAGAAACGCGCGCCCGTCGTAGGTCGTCACCTTCACCTCCGGCGACAGCGCAAAATACTCCTTCGCCAGCTCCGTGATCTTCCCGTCGATCTCGACACCCTCGACCGTCACATTATCGAAGTACCGGTTGCACTGCGTGGCAAATGTCCCCGACCCGTTGCCGAGCACGAGGATCGACAGCTCCCCGCGATCGTGCACGCCCGCCAGAAACGGAGCCGCCATCGCGTAGTCGTAGTACATTCCGGTCAGCGCGCCGTCCTTGCGGAAGATTGACTGCACGCCGAAGAGCACGTTGGTGGACAGCACGACCTGTTTGTCGTCCTCGTACACCTGCAGGTAGTTGTAGATCGACTCACCCTCGTAGGTGAGGTCCTTCTGCCAGAACGCGAAACTGCTGCTGTGTCCGAAGATGCAGCATACGATAAATATGATCCCCGCCGCCGGCAGCTTCTTGATCTTCCGCACCGCAACGCCCGAGGTGATGAAATACACCGCGACGAGCGCGAGCAGAATGCCCGCGAAGATCAGGAACGTGATCGCCGTTCCGACCGCCGGGATGCTGATGAACGTCGGCACGAACGTACCGATGATGCTTCCGACCGTGTTGGCCGCATTCAGGTTTCCGACGAGGCGGCCGTTGTCCTCAAGGTTGTCCGTCGCGAATTTGACGAGGGACGGGGTGACCGTGCCGAGCAGAAAGAGCGGGAACACGAAGATCACCATACAAGCCGCGAAGCCCGCGATCACCAGAAAATTGCTGCTCACCGTGAAGATCAGAAGCGCCGAGATTCCGATGATGATGTAGCGTCCGACCACCGGGATCAGCGCGATCCACACCGCCGCGATCAGCACGCGCGTGTAGAGGCGGTCCGGGTCGGGCTTTTTGTCCGCGCTGCGCCCGCCGTATATGTTGCCGAGCGCCATCGCGATCATGATGGTTCCGATGATGATCGTCCACACGATCTGCGACGAGCTGAAATACGGCGCCAGCAGACGGCTCGCACCGAGCTCCACCGCCATCACGGACATTCCCGCAAAAAATTCGGTCAGGTACAGAAACACCCTCTTTCGCAAAATGGGCCGTCTCTCCGCCAGCGAGCGGATCGCCGTGCCGTCGCCCGCGGACTCCTTCCCTTCGGTTTCGACGTTCTTCGTAATGTCTTCCTTGTTGTTCGGGTCCATGTTCCTCAAACTCCCCCTCAATTGATTTTCGTGAGCATCCACTCACATGCGTCGTTCATATCCTCCGCGACATACGCCGAGAGCTCGCGCATCTCCTCCGTGGCCGGCAGCAGATCCGGCACCATCACCGGCAGCATTCCCGCGGCGTGCGCGGCGCGGATACCGTTGTGCGAGTCCTCCACCGCGATCGCCTCCCCGGGCGAGACGCCGAGCGCCTCACAGGCGTTGAGGAAGATCTCCGGGTGCGGCTTCGAGTGCGTCACCGTGTCACCGCCGACCACCGCGCCGAAATACCGATCGATCCCCGCCGACTCCAGGTGCCGCAGCACCTTCTCGCGCCTCGTCGATGACGCCACCGCGATCTTCACGCCGGCGGCCGCAAGCTTCTCAAGCGTCTCGCGAACGCCGTCCTTCACGGGCACGCCGTTCTCCTCGATGCATTGGTTATACATCGCGCTCGTGCGCTTGCAATACTCCTTATACGGAAAATCCTTCCCGTAGTTTTCGTACACGATGCGCTCCGTCGTCTCCGCATTGACGCCGATGCACAGCGCGTACACCTCCGGCATATTCGGGATGCCGTCCTCCTCAGCCAGCTTCAGCCAGCACAACCGGCACAGCCGCTCCGTGTCGAACAGAACGCCGTCCATATCAAAAACAACCGCTGTGATCATAGTACTCCCTGCCGGCGTCCCCGCCGGGATCAAAAGCGCCGCAACCGCGCGGCGCAGTATACATCCGTGTTACTGGATCCGGCCCTCACCGCCCATCAGCCGCGTCATCTCCTCGATGCGCTCGATCGGGAACGGAGGGTTCGTGAGCGGACGAAGCGCGATCGACATCAACTTCATCGGATTGTCGTCCGCGGCGACGCGGTTCGAGCTCATCGCCCCGCACACGCGGCAGCGGTGAATGATCGCCCACTCGCCGTTCTTGCGCACCCACACCGCGATCGCGTCCATGTGGCCGCCGCAGTCGCTCTCGCGATCCCCGGGCTCGATGTCCACATGCAGGCTCGTCAGGCAGTTCGGGCAATGGTTTCTGTGATCGCTGCCGGCACCGTCCGGCACGACCGTTCTGCCGCATTCCTTGCACACGAACGTCTCGTCGCACGGATGCGTTTTATAGTAACCTTTCTCGTAGGATCTTCTCTTGTTCTCGCGGTTCATAAGTACCTCCTTTGTCGCGCCCGCGATCCCTCCGGATACGATGTCGCACCGGCGGCGGGGCACATTTTCACATATGCTAACAGTTTACCATATGACGCCGCTTTACACAACGGTTAAGACCCGTTATGTCCTGTCATATCCTTTCCATTTCGCGCAGCGATTTTCCGCCCGCGAACGCAAAAAAACGACGCACCGCACAGGTGCGCCGTTTCGCTGTTTTGTCTGTTTGAACCGGCAGAAGGCTTCCTGCCGTCAGGTTCTTCTACTCCTCGTCGACTCCGTAATTCTGCTTTGCGCTCGCGAGCATATCACCGAGCGTCCAGCGCGGATTGTCCTTGCCGTCATCCGTGTCGTCACAGTAGACGAAGTAGAGCGTGGAATCCATAACGCTGGTAACCTTGCTTCCGCCCTTGACCAGCTTCATATTCTTGACGAAATGAATGTGGATGGAGAAGCAGTTGTCCGTGAACTCGCAGTAGTCCTTCACCTCAAGTTCCGTGTACTCCGGGTTCATGATCGTGTGATCGCTGACGAACCGGATATCCGGGCCCTTGGCGTACTCCTCCGCCTTGTCGTAGAAGAGCGAATGCTTGAGCAGATATGTGCGGATCTCCGCGAGACCGCGGTTGCTGCCTTTGAGGTCGTTCGTCACGAAATCCATCCACTTCTTTGCGGTCTCCAGCGCCAGATTGTACCGATCCTGCGGAGCCTCCAGCCCCTTCTGCGGAGCGTATGTGATGCTGAAGCAGCCGTTCTCATCCGGCGTCACAGCCACATTCTCACCGTTCTCATCCGTGACAACCACCTCAGGCTGATACACGAGATTGCTCACCTTGTACGTGAGGTCGAGCGGGATGGGAACATAGTCCCTGACATACTCGAGTTCCTTCGGATACTCGGACTCGGCGATGACGTGCTCCCTCGTGAGCGGCTTGCCGTTGACCGTGATCGTGTAGTTCTCGGGCACGGTGTAGGTGTAGTCCTTCGTGCTGTAGTTCTTGTTGATCACCGCGGAGACGGACGAGATCTTCCATTCGCACACCTCGAGGATCGCAAGGATCTTGCGGGGATTGTACGAGGTCATCGTCATTCGCGCGATCGCCTTGCCCTGGTCATCCAGGATGTCGTACACCGGGTTGGTCGTGCTGTAACTGTTCTCGTTCTTTATACAGGAAAATGTCTGCACCGCCTTCAGCCTGTCGAGGTACTCATTCTTGACCAGGTCCTCATCCTGGAACTCTCCCTGAAGCTTCCAATCGGTCGACTCTTTGAACTCCTTGAACTCACCCTCGATGGAACCGTCGCGCACTTTTGTGACGAACTCCTCCAACAGGCGGTTTGCGTTATTTTCCGGCTGCGACTTCTCGTAATCCTTGAGGCATCGTCCGGTGTATCTCCAGAGCCAGATGCCCACGCCGATCAGGAAGATCGACCACAATACGAGAAATACGATGAAGATACGGCGTCCGCGGATCAGTTTCTTCCGCTCCGCATCCTTCTTTCTCTTCGAGTTTCCGCGGTTCGGTCTGCCGCCGCGCGGAGGCGTTGCTCCCCCGTTGTCCGGGTCGCCCGGCCGGTCCGGCCCGCTTATATCTTTGCCCGTCGAGGAGCGTGTGATCGCCCTTTCGCGTGTCGGGATCTCCCTTTCGCGGGTCGGTGTCTCCGATCTCTCCGGTCTCACGCTCCCTGTCGATACGCGGCCGGCACTCTTCCCTGCGGAACTTCTGTCGGCCTTCAGCGAGCTCCAAAACTCGTCGTCATCGCTCTCCGTCTCGTTGCGGTACGCATCGTACAGATTGCGGTAGCGCTCGCCGCGCACAGGCTTTTTCTTGTTGTTCTCTTCCGTTGCCACTGAGTGACTCTCCCCCTGTCGATTATTTTTGCTTCGGCATAACGACCATGGCATCCGGAAGACGCCACGAGGAATGCTGGTAATAGAATGTCACGCTCGTCATCTCGTACTTTCCGCCGTAGTACATCGACGAGGAGCTGCCGCCGTCGAGATTGGCCGCGGTGTACGCGCCGTACTCGAGCATCACGCTGATCAGGTCGGCTGCCGTCGCTCCGAGATGTCCGCCCGCGCCGCGGCCGTCCGTCACGAAGAGCAGGATCGCGCCGTCCTTGCGCTGTCCGATGGCGGTACGCGGGTTGCTGCCGCTGCCGAGACCCTGCATCTCACGCCCCTTGCCGTTGATCACCAGCGGCACAAAATGGTTGTTCTCGTCCTTGAACTCCTCCTGGAAGGTGACCGCATCGCGGATGTGCTTCTCCTCGATGAGCTTCTTCACATCGTCGGCCTTCATCCCCTCGAGGTTCTCGATCACAAGGATGTCCTTGTCGGTGAAACCGATCAGGTAGAGTCCCCGCTGATTCGGCTTGTTATACTGGATCTGCCCCTTCGAAACGACTACGCCGTAGGGGCTTCCGCCCTTGTTGTTGTCCGACTGGTACAGACCGCCGTTCACGCCGCCGACACCACCGGTCAACGTCACGATCTTGTCAAGGTCCTTGCCGTATTCGCTCCACGGGTACGTCGTTCCTACGATCACCTGGGACGGATCCTTGATGATCATCATTTTCCCGAAGAATGTTCGACCCGGATACTCCTCGATCCGCACACCGTTCTCGTCGAACACTTCCTTCTTGGCCGTCGGGTCGGATGTCTGGCCCTTGCCGCCGTTCTCGTCGTGCTCGATCACGATACCCGTCTCATCGATCTCGGTCTCCATCGGCTTCAGCTTGTTGGCGTCGACGATCTCCTTGATCTCCTCTTCCGACAGCACCAGGTTCGGAACAAACTTAAGCTGTCCGGTCTCCAGGAATGTCGTGACGAACGTGGCCTTCGCGGCCTTCGACGGTCCGTTGCAGCAGCGGTACAGCACCGCGTACAGCGCACCCGCCACAAGCAGCAATGTCACCATGATCGTGATGAAAAATCTCAGCAAATACCTTAAAAATCTCTTCATAGGGTTCTCCTGTCTCTGTGTCCGCGCTCCCACACAGCCGCGGAACTTTCAATGCACTGCAGCGTATCCCGCCGCGCCCGCATCATTGTTTTTTCTTCGCAAACACCCACTTCTTCTGCACGAAGAAGCTGATCGCAAACAAGCACATATCCACGCAGAATTTGACGACCGATTCCAGCAGGCCCGCCGTCAGGTGGAACACCCGCTCCGCCACATAGTCGACAAGCAGGAAGGATGCCGTCATCTGCAGGATCGCCAGTATGTAATACCGCACCATCGTCCCGGCGACCGATCCGTCGCTCCGGAACACCACCTTCCGGTTCAGGCAGAAATTCAGAACGGAGCTGACCACGCGCGCGCCGACCGTCGCAAGCGCGATGCGAAGCCGGCTGTCCGCCGCCCGCATTCCCGCGCCCTCCAGCCCGACATTGAGCAGGAAGAACAACAGCGAGTCGACGACGAAGCACAGGAGCGACGCCCCCAGGAACTTCGCGAACACGGTAGTTCCGATGTGCTTGAATATGACCTTGTAAATCCTCCACGAATCGCGGAACGGATGAAAATGTGAGGACGCGTTGTCATCGATGTACACGGTGTCGATCACGACCTCGTGCAGCGCGATATGTTTGTCCTTGAAGATCAGCAGCTGGTTCGTCTCGTACTCGTAGCGCTCCCCCGCGATCTCACACATCAGCGGAAGATGCTGCGCGGGTATCGCGCGAAGCCCCGTCTGCGTGTCGCTGATCCTGATGCCGCAGAAGATGCGGAACACCGCCTTCGTGATGTTGTTGCCGTTGCGGCTCTTAAACGGAACGTCGGGCTTGCTGAAGTCGCGCACGCCGAGCACGATCTTGTCGCCCTCCGCGATCATCGCCTCCGCACAGGCGCGGATGTCCTTCGGCAAATGCTGCCCGTCCCCGTCGACCGTCACCACTCCCCGGGATTCCGGGCGATTCTCCATCACGTATGCGAACGCCGTCTTCATCGCGCGGCCCTTGCCCTTGTTGACCTCATGCGTAAGCACGGTCACGCCGTCCATCGACGCCACCGTCTCAAAAGGCTTCTTATATTCCGCAGCGCTTCCGTCATCCACCACCACGATGTCCGTAAATCCTTCCGCGAGGATTCCTTCCACGGTCCGGATCATCTTCTCATCGGGGTTCAGGGACGGAAGAACGATCGTTACATTCAAACCGAACCTCCCGGCGTAAAAACGCCTATTCTACAACTGTAGTCTCTCTCTTCTTCTCGTCTGCGACGTTCCGGTACCACTCGAATCTGCGGAACATCCATCTCTCGATCGCCCACGCGATCAGACCGAGCATAATGCCGTCCAGAAGGCCGGCGAGCACATCGCTCGGATAGTGGATCCCGATGTACAACCGTGAGAATCCGATCATCAGCGCGAGCACGATCAGAGGAATCGACCACCGCTTCTTAAGATACCCGCACAGCGCCACCGCCGAAGCCACGCTCGCCGCCGTGTGTCCCGACGGGAAGGAGGCATCCTTCGCGGGCGATACCTTCCAAAGGCGGAGCGCCTCGATCACCTCGTACGGTCTCGTGCGGTTCACCAGGGGCTTCAGGCAGAGATTGTTCAGAAGCAGTGATCCGAGCAGCGCGAACGCCGAGCAGAAGGCCGCCCGCCTCGTCTTCCGGAAGCACATCAGCACTGCCGTCAGTATGATCCAGAAGATCCCGGCGTTGCCCAGCGATGTAATGTTGGGGAAAATGTAATCCAGAAACGCGCACCGGATATGATCCTGTATGTACAGCAAAATGTCAGCGTCCAAACTCAAAAGCGGCATACCGCAACCTCTCCTTATATCACTTCGCGCAAACAGCTGCATGAAAATGAGTCTCCCCGCGCATGCAAACCCGCACAATAAACCAAGTATATTATACTCATGAAAGCGAAAAATACAAGAACAAGCCATAAAATCCCATGTTACATCTTTGTTAACTGCGGCACATTTTCCGACTGCCGAAGCCCCGTCTTATTTGATATACTCACAATATAAAGGCGGGTTCCCCGGCGGGTACAAACCGCCGTATAAGGAGGATTTTACTATGGGGTTTTTCAGTAAACTTTTCGGTCCGAAGGAAGCTCCGGCTCCGGCTGCGCAGCCGTTCCCGGCGGAATCACTCCCGGCCGACGGTCGGAGCGACGATCGGCAGGTTCTGAGCCTTCCGCTTTGACTGCGGATCCCGGGACAATCCCCGGACGATCACATACCGAACAAAGAACGGGCATCCCCGCACAACCGCGGGAATGCCCGTTTTCTCATTCTCTTTTGTTACATCCGCCGTACGGGGGTATATTACTTCCCTTCACCGTGCAGTGTCCGGATCACTTTTCCTCGCCGAACGTCTTCGCAAACTGCTCCGGCTCGAGCGCCCAGGTGAGGCCGGTCACCAGGTGCTGACGCCAGAACGCAAAGTCGTGAACGCCGGGCGCCGTGACGAAAGTCGCAGGAACGCCGACGGAGTCGAGGAACGCCTTGAAATCGCGGTTCGGCTGGATCAGGAAATCCTCAGTGCCGCACGCCATAAACACATCCGGGATCTCCGCGCCGCTCTCCTTGAGCTTGCGCACCAGAACCTCGGGGTTAATGTCGGTCTGCGCCGCCGTCTTCAGATCGCCGAACACCCAAGTATAGTAGTCGTAGTTCGCCATGTCGTTCGGCATATCGGGGCTGAAGAACGCGAGGCCGTTCTGGATCAGCGCCGACGAGAGCGCGATCACCTTGCCGAACGTCTCCGGGAACCTGAACGCGGTGTGAAGCGCGCCGAAACCGCCCATCGAAAGACCGCCGATGTACGTGTTCTCCTTCTTGTCCGAGAGGCCGAACGTCCTGCGCGTGTACTCGACGAACTCCTTGCCCACGTAGCTCTCGTATTTGCAGCCCGTCTGCGGCTGGTCAAGGTAGAAGTTGTTGTCGCCGTTCGGCAGGAAGAAGTTCACGTTGAAGCGGTTCGCGATCTCACCGAGGGGAACGTTCACAAACCAGTCCGTGTCACAGCCGCTGTAGCCATGCAGCAGGTAAACGTTCTTCGTCTCCCTCTGAAAATGAGGATTGTTCTCCGCTCCGTACGCGATATCGTTGCACAGAACCGCCGTGAAATGCACCGGCCGGCTCAGCGTCTTCGAGAAAAATGTGCCTGAAAAATGTGCCATGGTAAACCTCCGAAGTTTCTTCTTTATATCACGGGCGACACCGCGGACCGGGCCGCCGTCACCCATCAGCACATTATACCACATAAACAGCTCTCCCGACAACCGCAACCCGGTGTCCCGACCGGCGCCCTTTACGGAAAACACACAAAATTCACAATTTTGTTAGCACTCACTATTGACGAGTGCTAACAACGGTGATATAATGCAGTCAGAACGAAAGGAAAAGAACTTCCGGACGGAACCGCAACCGGCGGGAGCCGAGGAACGCATTTTCCGAAATTAATTCAAACGCAATCGTGATCAACGATCACGCAAAAAGGAGGAATGACATATGTTGATGCCCAGTATTTTCGGTGAAAACCTTTTCGATGACTTTTTCAATGATTTCTTCGTACCTGCGAAACCCGGTTACGCCGGCGCACGTCCGTACAACGGACTGATGAAGACCGATGTGAAGGAAAATGATACCGGCTTCGAGCTGGATATCGATCTCCCGGGCTACGGCAAGGAAGATGTATCCGCGGAGTTGAAGGACGGCTACCTGACCATCAACGCGACCAAGAAGTCCGAGAACGATGAGAAGGACAAGAACGGCAAGTACCTTCGCCGCGAGCGTTTTTACGGCTCCTGCAGCAGAAGCTTCTTCGTGGGCAAACAGGTTACCGAGGAGGATATCAAGGCTAAGTTTGAGAACGGTATCCTGATCGTGACCATCCCGAAGAAGGAAGATCAGCCTAAGGTGGAGCAGAAGAAATACATTCCGATCGAAGGCTAACCCCAGTGCTTTCAAAAGCATTTTTACCCCCCTTAATGAAACCGGGGCGAGCAAAGGCTCGCCCCGGTTTTTTCGTCGTATTCCCTATTCGTCTGCGGTTTCCTCCGCAGGCATCGCTGCCACGGCTTCCGCGAACGCATCGTCCGCCGCATCGACCGCTGCCTCCTCCGCTGCCCTGAGCTGCTCCCTTCGCACCGCGGGCGACTCCCAGCCTTCCGGGATGACCTCCTCCCGCGCAATCAGAAACCCGTAGGCGCGCTCCAGCGTCTCGTAGATCTCCCGTTTCTCATCGGGGTCGTCCGTCCCGTGGTAGGTCCTCTCCGCGATCCCGACCAGGTCGTACAGCACGGCGAGTGTCTCCGGCTCATCTTCGAGCCCTTCGTCGGCCATTTCGTCGGCTCTTTTGTCTTCCGCAGTTTCATCCTCCGGGACATCCTCTTCCACGGCCCTGCGTGTCAGAACCGCTTTGATCCTGTGCCGCAGGAAAAACAGTACACTGACGGCCAGAACGATCCCCGAGACAAGATACAGTTTCTCCCGGTAATCCGCGACGGATTCCTCACTGAGAAACCGCGGCAGATACGGACTGTCCGGCCGGAACAGCAAAACGGCAAGCAGTCCGGCCGCGAGCAAGCCCGCGAGAAGCATCAGCGCCGACCCGGCGCCGAACCGCCGCCTGACGGGATCGATCCCCGGCATCAGTTCCACACCGAGCGACTCCGCCAGCTCCTTCGCGCCCTTCGTGAAGGTGTTGTTTGTCATCACGACCGCGCGGTCACACCCGTAAAATGTCGCCGCCGCATATACCTCCTGCACGGCCTTGTTGCCGACCGGCTTCGCGTAATACTTGCACTGGACCGCGTATTTTTCCTTCTTGAGAACGGCGATGATGTCCGCTCCCTGGTCACGGCTCGCCTGCGTCACGCGGACATCCTTGAAGCCGTTACGCCTGAGGTAGTCCGCGCATGCATTTTCGAATTGATAACCATCCATACGGTCCGTAATCTCCTCTTTACCCGATTGCCGCAAGCGGGCTTAGACTTCGAAGCACACCGTCCGCGATGCGGTCGTTGAGCATAAGTGCCGCCCTCTGCAGTTCCTGCGCGTCCCCGCACTCCGGGAATGTCACGCGCACCTTATCCAAGATCTCCCCACAAGCTGCTTTCACCAAAGCTTCCTTCGAACCGTCCCCGCACGGGCCGGTCAGTATATTTCGAAGCAGCGACTCCAACGTCGCCGCATCCGCGTAATCCGCGAGCGAACGCAGACACCATTTGTAGTACGGCGACGGGCGGTTGTGGATCCACCCCCACGCGCTGACCGCCGCGCGGACAAACTCCGCCGCCGAAAGCTGTGCCGCTGCCTCGTCTCCCCGCTGCAGGCACCTGCCGTAGTTGTATTCGCCGGTCTGACTCATCCGGATCAGATACCCGCACAGTTTCTTGAGCTGCACGTCGCGCGGCGGATTGCTCCAGGCCTCGCGGATCGCCGTGAACTCTCCGAGTCCGTCGTAAAATACTTCCCCGTTGATCACCTCCGCGAGCGCCTCGTCCTGCACGCGCAGGTAGTCGCGCCAGCCTTCCGGCTTACCCGCAAACCCCGTCATCGCGCGGTAGATCTCCTCCGTGCGGAACACCCCGTGCCGGTTGCCGCCCGCCGGGTTAAAGAGGCTTCTCCGAAGTCCCTTAAACTCCTTCGGCAACGACTCGTACGCCCGCCCGAGAAGGAACTCCTGCCGCCTTGTGACGCGCTCCTCATCGGGAAGATATACGCAGAAGCCGTGCTCGAAATCGTGGTCGCGCGAGACGTCGTCGTCATAGCCGTAGCACTCCGAGCCGGAGCCGACAAGCCCGACCGCGATCATTCCCATAAGTTCCGGGAACCTCTCCTCAAACAGCGGCTTTCCGCACTCCTCCCAGAATGCCCTCGAGATCTCCAAACCTTTCATACACGCTCTCCTGTCGCACTGTCATTGCCCGCCTTCCCGTAGATCGCCGCCTCCCTGCGCCGAAGCTCCTCGGCGTAGGCGAACCAGCCGTAATACTCGAAGATAGGGGCGCATTTTCCGCACACCTGCGCATAGTCGGTCCCCCTCGCGACGCCTTCGCCCTCCATCAGGTCGTGCGCCCGCTGTACGCAGTCGTCGATCCGCTCGCACGCGTCCGCGAGGCCGTATGCGACGCGCAGCAGATCCGCGAGGTTGAGAAGCGTGATCGCCCGCTCCGGCTCGGAGCCGGGGACCTCGCTCATCACGGCGAGCGCCTTGCCGTATGACTCCTCCGCCTTCACGTACTCCCCCGCAGCCGTCAGGCAGGCCGCCATATTGTTGTACAGGCTGCCGACACGCGCGTCCGCTGTGCCGAGCCGCTGCCCGTAGATCGCCGCCGCACGCTCATAGTAGACCATCGCATCCTTTGGCTGCCCGAACGCGGTGTACACCGTGCCGCAGTTGACGCAGACGGTGCCCGCGGCGACAGTGCCGTCGATGCCCGTCCGGTCGACGAGCGCGAGTGCGCTCTCCGCGTAACGGATCGCCTCATCCTTGTTCCCTGCAAGGCGGAACAGCCCCATCAGCTCGTTGCAGAGGGACAGCTGCGCGCGCTCATCGCCCGCCAGTTTCGCCTCCTCCAGCCAGTACAGAAGGAGCCTTCTCGCGCCGGCCGCATCGTTGACCGCGTTCAGCCTGTCAAACCGTTCCATCACACGATTCATAGGGATCGATCCCATCGCAACCTCCTTCTGCACCGAAGCCTCATCCGCCTGCGAAGGCGTCGCACCGGCGGCGCCCCCGCGTCGTTATTTTCCCCTGATCAAACTACTCGATCATTTTTTTCGCGATATATCTCGAGAGATTCCACTGCCGCAGGGAATCCTTCTTCACTTCCTTGATCTTGTCGCGGTACTCAACGCTCCACGAAGCCTTGTTCGGCACCACCACGGGCGCCGCATCACACGACAGCTCGGTAAGGTATCGCAACGTCACCTTCGGATCATCGTCGTCAAACAGGCTCACTCTCTCGGTGTACGTGGCCGGGAGACTGCAGTGCTCCACATTGTACTTCGCGATCCAGTAATCCATCCTGCCGAAGGAAAGGACCAGATACCACAGCGCACAGACGATAAAACCGTACCGGAACAGGTGGAAATCCCTGCGGAAGATCTGCACGATGACGCCGGCCAGCAGGAGCCCGATCATCACGAGACCCCACAGCACGAGGATCCTCTTGCGCGTCAAATGGTACTCACGGATGTACATCACCATGCGGAGCGCCGAGGATGCGATCATGATGTACGTGCAGCAGCATATAACGGCCAGCAGCGTTTTGAGCACACTGTGTTCGCGGAACCGCGCGAGCACGAAAAGGACAATCAGCAGGTTCAGCAGGCACACGACCAGCAGCTGGAAGAAGCCTTCTCTCGCGTACTCCGCATAAGTATAGTCGTTCGGCAGCGTCATATTGCCGATGAACAGATAAGCGATCTGGATTCCCGAGAAAATGAGGTACACAACCGAGATCACCGACAGCGCCGAGATCGCGATCATCGGCTCGTACTGTGCTCTTTCCTTCGCCGGTTCCGCCGGCGCCTGGCGAATGAAATACCGCATTCCCGCGTATGCCGTGAAAAATGCCACCACCGTCATCAGAACGATGAACACAACGGACGACACCTTGACCTCATCGAACATCCCGTCGATCACAGACGCAAACACAATGTCCGCCGAACGCAGCAGCAACAGGACGATCACCAGCATCGGGATCGCGATCAGCAGGCCGATGAGGATGTAGTCGAACTTCTTGCGCGCTTCGCTCTTCCCGCGGCTGTTCTCCGCGCGGATGTCTGCGGCAAATCCCGAGATGCCGCCGAGCGCATTTTCCGCGGTCCTCACGATCTCGGACAGATACTTCGGCAGACTCCATTTCGAGTCGTCCTGGTGGTCGTGAAGCAGCATCACCACCAGCACGAAGAGCATCGCCGCCAGGTTGACAAGTACGATCCACGTGTTGTCCGTCAGGCCGCACGAGAGCGACAGCAGGACAAACAGAACCTCGTAGAAAATTCTGTCACGCTTGCGCGTGTGCTTCTGTTTGCGCTCGATGCAGTTGCAGAAAACCACCGTGCCAATGCCCAGCAGAAAAATAAGAATGCCCTTGATATTGCCGTACAGGCAAAAAGTGAACAGCACCGAGTAAAGCAGTGCCGGCCGGAATAAAATGGAAAAGCGCGATTGCCCCTCCACCAGGTTGTCTTCCGGATTGACAGCAAAATTGTTCACCGGATTTCTCGCCGGAAAGCTTGCCGGATTGATTACCGGGTTGTTTGTCGGATAATTATCCGAGTAATTCTCCGAATTAGGTCCTTCCATCGTTAAATCTCCCCTTTCTTGTACTCCAAAATGTCACCCGGCTGACAGTCGAGCGCCTCGCAGATCTTGTCGAGCGTGCTCAGCTTGACAGCCTTGGCTTTCCCCGTCTTCAGCACGGACATGTTCGCGATCGTGATCCCGACCTTGTCGGCGAGCTCGGTCACGCTCATTTTCCGCTTCGCAAGCATAACATCCACATTCACAACGATCATCCCGTACCTCCTAAATGGTCAGTTCGTTCTCAAGCTTGACCTCGTAGGCGTTAAATACGAGTTTGGAAAGCGACCTGCACAGAAACGCGAAGATCAGGAACAGCACGATCATCGAGCCGTAGATCACGGATACGACCACCGCCGCCCGGTCGAAACCGCCCGAAAGGCACCTGCCGGCATACAGGACAATCTTGACGATATACACGACGGCGGTGACCAGCGCCAGCCACGCCATCGTCCGGAATCCGTTCGCGTTCTCCCTGGAAAATGAATTGTCCGCCCCAATCTGCGCGCAGACGCGCTCGAACCGGAACAGGATAGCCACACACAGCAACAGAACGATCACCGTGAAGATCCGGTGCCCACTCAGGATCTCCTCCCAGCGCTCGGGCGACAGAGGATTTGAGGGACAGCGGAAGGCGATATTCTCCCACACCTCGTCCGAAGTCAGGTACGGAACCGCCCTGCGTGTAGCGGCGGCAAAAACCATCACCCCGCCGGCGAAAACGGCGAGCGCCACGGTCATGGCGCGCAACCCCACGGACAAACGGTATTGTTTTCTCTGTGCCTCAGTCCTGTTGCTCATATTTGAAATCTCCTTGTGCTTTATGCGTGCAGTATAGACTGTCCAAAAGCAAAAGTCAATAAAAATTTATCGTAATTCGATAAATAATACACGAATTACAATATTCATCCTTCCTCAAAGTACGCAAAAAAGCGGCGGTCGCATGGACCGCCGCCTCATTATTGTCGTGTATGAACACACCGGTTGTCAGTCAACCGACATGCCGGTTTACCGGACCGGATCAGATGTTACCGGACCGGTCATCACCGTCGATATAGTACTCCGTCGGCTTCGGAAGCTCACGGTGATCCGGTGTCAGATCAACCTCCGGAGCATCCTCCGTGACCGGAGCGACCTCAACGTCAGGCTCCTCTCCCACCTCGGGAATATCGCCGGCAGGCTCCGCTGCATCTTCCGCGATGTCAGGCACGATGTCCGCTGCATCATTCGCTGCCTCTACTGCGATGTCGGAAACATTTTCCGCCGCATCTACAGCGATGTCCGCCGCATCGTCAACTGCATCAACCGCGATATCCGCCGCTTTGTCAACCGCATCAGCCGCATCGACCGCAAATCCGGAAGCTGCATCCGCAGTCTCATCCGTGTTCACAATGGGGCACGGCATAGCCGGGAAGCCGGGATCCGGCTGGTAACCGGCGAAGGAAGCGCCGCCGTATATATCGTTCGGATAACCGTTCCCGAAATTCCGGTACTGACCGAAGTTGTCATTCGGGAAGCCCTGGTTCATATTGGGATCCGGATACACGTTGCCCGCAAAACCGTTGTTGGCGTTCGGAAAACCGTTGTTGCCGTAGCCGTTCCGGAAACCGTTGTTTCCAAAGCCGTTGTTCTGGAAGCCGTTGTTCCCGTAGTTATTCTGGAAACCGTTATTACCGTAACCGTTCTGGAAACCGTTATTACCGTAACCGTTCTGGAAACCGTTGCCGTTCGGATAGCCGCCCGGCGCACCGTAAGGCATACCGCCGAAGTTGCCGTTCGGATTTCCGTTGTTGAAACCGTTCGGATAACCGTTGTTGAAACCGTTCATATTGCGGTTCACATTGTTCTGGTACATACCGTTTCCGTTGTAACCGTTCATATTGCGGTTATTTACGTTGTAAGAAGTCTTCCCGGTGTAGTACAGCCCGCAGTTTTCCATAAAGCCGGGCTCCGGCTCCTTCGGAACAATGATCGCCATAACAATGTACATCCAGAAGCCCACGCTGCCGAATAAGAACAGGGCAACCGTGATCAGGCGCATCAGATTCGGCTCGATGCCGATGTATTTGCCGAGGCCGCTGCACACGCCGGCCAGAACGGTATCGGTTCTGCTTCTGTACAATCTCTTTTGCATAAAATCCTCCTTAACCCCGGCGAGGCACAACACAACCCCCACGATCCGTGCCGCGTGTCGGTAAATAATGTTTACGTCTCAATCATAATATCACACCGCACAAAGTGTGTCAATGGAGTTTGCAAAAACTAACGAAACCTTAATAAACCCTTAATATTTCACACCTCGCAGGCGCATGCGAAGCCGCATTTGCCGTAGCGCACGCAAAAGCGCCGCCTCACGTGGAAGCGGCGCCGAACACTCAATTTGCCTTAGTGAAAGCGTTTTCAAACTGGACCTGAACCATCTCAACGGTACAGAACGAAACCTCGACCGAAGAAGATCTGTCGACGAGCTTTGCGGCGTACTTGCACTCCTCATCCCCGTGTCCGAAGAGTCTCACGTAAATGGTTTTATTGGCATCATCAAAGAAGCGAAGGGACTCGTCCATCGCGCTGTAGAACTTCACCAGCCCATCATAACTGTTGAAACAAAGCAGGGAACCGTATCCAAACGAAGTCGAATCCCAAACTGATACATTACATTTGTCACTCTCATAATGCACAGGGAACGCCAGATAACTGACTGCATCGACCACCGTACGTACATTCAGGACCATCTCGCTCAGATCGACCCTGTACTTCTCATAACCGGTGTATCCGGTCTCACGGAACTGCATCATAAAAAAGTGGCCGTCCACAACGAAGAAAGCAACCCCGGTCGAGGGAATCGCCTTTTCGGAAGCAGCTTTGAACAGCAGGATATCATCGCTGCTGCGGAGCAACTTTTCCATCGTCCCCAGGAAATAAGGCGAGGTAAACACTTCATCCTCGAAAAATTTCTTCATGGAAGAACAGGCGACATTTTTCCGAAGATCCCGATAAGGCGGATCACCTTTAAACCGCGCAATGCCTTCATAAGCGCACTCGGAAAATGAGAGCGTCACGTTGTCATCCATACTCCGGATAGCAAGCGTCTCTTTTTTCAGGTTCTTTGCTTTCTCATCATTGCGCTTGTCCAATCTGTCCAGGAAAACCTGAAGACTGACGATAAACACAACGGCGAGGATACAGCCGATAATGAGACCGCGAAGCAAACCACGTGAGATTCTCTTCTTCTCACTCATTTCAACCTGCTTAACATCATCATCCATAAAATTACCTCCACAGAAAAACCCCACTGACAACACCGGAATAAGCAAGCGAATTTTCCGGTGTTTCATGTATTATACACCAAAAAAGCAAAAAAGTGTAGTACCTGCAAAATGCTCCTATTCCGGCACATATCTTCCCCCCCAAAAAAAATGCTTTTTATCCACCCTGAAAAGCTTCACCAACCACCACCTCAAGCCGCAAGCCTGCACCGGAGTACCATTTGGCGCTTGGCCGAAAAAAAGAAAAGCGCCGCTCCGGGAGGAGCGGCGCAGGGAGGTGTCAGTCGAGTTCTTTGACACCGGTGTAGAGTTCGTAGTAACGGCCTTTCTGCGCGAGCAGATCGTCGTGGTCGCCGCGCTCGATGATCTCGCCGTGCTCGAGCACCATGATGGCGTTCGCGTTGCGAACCGTCGAGAGACGGTGAGCGATGACGAAGGTCGTGCGGTCTTTCATCAGGCGATCCATACCGTGCTCGATGTGACGCTCGGTACGGGTGTCGACGGAACTGGTAGCCTCGTCGAGGACGAGGATCGGAGCCTTCGAGAGGGCGGCACGCGCGATGTTGAGAAGCTGGCGCTGCCCCTGCGAGAGGTTCGCGCCGTCGCCGTCGAGCTTGGTCTGGTAGCCGTCTGAGAGACGCATGATAAAACTGTGGGCGGAAGCCGTCTTGGCAGCCGCGATGACTTCGTCGTCGGTGGCATCAAGCCGGCCGTAACGGATATTTTCCATAACGGTGCCGGAGAAGAGGTGCGTGTCCTGAAGCACCATCGCGATATCCTTGCGGAGGACGTCGCGCTTGATGTCCTTGACATTGACACCGTCGATCGTGATCGTACCCTCGTTGATGTCGTAGAAACGGTTCAGGAGGTTCGTGATCGTCGTCTTGCCGGCGCCGGTGGAACCGACGAAGGCAATCTTCTGGCCGGGTTTCGCGTAAAGGTTGATGTCCTTGAGGACGGTCTTGTCAGGGTTGTAACCGAAGGTGACATGCTCCATCACAACGTGGCCCTTCATATCGGGCATCGGATCGGCATTGTCCGCATCCGGAGCCTCGGGCACCTCGTCCATCACCTCGAAGACGCGCTCAGCGCCCGCGAGAGCCGAGAAGAAGGTGGCCATTTGCTGCGAAAGCATGTTGATCGGCATCGCGAACTGACGCGAGTAGTTGGCGAAGACCGTGAGGCCTCCGGCCGTGATCTTGCCGAAGATCATCAGCACACCGCCGATACCGACTGTCGCAGCGTAGGAGATCTGCGAGGTGTTGCCCATGATCGGGCCGGTCACGCCGCCCCAGAACTGTGCCTTAAACTGCTTGTCACGCATATCGTCGTTGAGTGCGGAAAATTCTTCCACACAGCACTCCTCGTGGTTGAAGACCTTGACGACCTTCTGGCCGGTGACGGTCTCCTCGATGTAGCCGTTCACGGCACCGAGGGCGCTCTGCTGCGCGGCGTAGTATTTGCGGCTCAGTTTGCCGATGGTGAAGCCGCCGAACAGAAGCAACGGGATGAACGCAACCGTGATCAGCGTCAGGATCCAGCTCGTCGTGATCATAAAGATGAACGTACCGATCAGCGTCACGGCGCCGGAAACCAGCTGCGTGAACGAGTTGTTGATCATGACATCGATGTTGTCGATATCGTTCGTGAAGCGGGACATGATCTCGCCGGTCTGGCGCGAGTCGAAGTACCGCACGGGAAGCTTCTGCAATTTTGCGAACAGGTCGTTACGGATGCGCTCGATCATACCCTGGGAGATGGAGAGCATCAGGCGCGCCTGCGTGTATGTCGTGATAACACCGATGCAGTAGATCGCGCCGAGCATGATCAACGCCATCAGAACGTAAGTCATCACCTTGTCATTGTCGAAGAAATGACCGGACAGCTTTGTGATCCAACCGTCGGCGATCCGCTCGAACGGAGAGCTCTTGATGTTCATGTCCGGATTGACCGCCTTGGTCAGCTTGTTGATGATCGGGGCAAGCAGGTAACCGCCGACCAGGCTGGTGACCGTAGTCAGGAGCATGCAGGCGAGAACCAGCGCAAAGCGGAGGCGGAACCCTCTCATATACGTGAGGAGTCGACCGATCGTCTTCTTCGCGCTCTTCGGCTTGCCGCCCATCATGCCACGGCCTCTCGGACCGCCCTGAGGACGCTGTTTGAACGCATTTTTCTTAGCTATGCTGTTGTACTGCTGCTGCAGTTGTTCCAATGATCTTGCCATCTGCTCACGCCCCCTTTCCCGTCTGAGACTCGTAGATCTCGCGGTACTCGACGTTGTTCGCAAGGAGCTCGTCGTGCGTGCCCATACCCGTGATCACGCCGTCATCCATAACGATGATGGTATCGGCGTCCTGCACGGAGCTGATGCGCTGCGCGATAATGAGTTTCGTGGCTTTGCGAAGATTGGCCGTGTACGGATCGTACGCCTCGCCGACAGGCGCTTCCTTCGCGGAAAATGCTTTCCGAATCTGCGCTTCGGTCGCCGTATCAACGGCGCTCGTAGAGTCGTCGAGGATCAGGATCTTCGGCTTCTTGAGAAGCGCGCGTGCGATACACAGACGCTGCTTCTGACCGCCGGAGACGTTCGTACCGCCCTGCTCGATCATCGTGTCGTAACCGTCCTTGAACGAGGACACGAATTTGTCGGCCTGCGCGTACTCCGCCATACGGCGGATTTCCTCTGCGGAGGCGTTCTCATCGCCCCACTGGAGGTTCTCGGTAACCGTGCCGGAGAAAAGCGTGTTCTTCTGGAGAACCATCGAAACGCCCTCGCGGAGGTTGTACAGCGAGTAGTCGCGCACGTTCACGCCGTCCACGAGCACCTCGCCCTCGTCACAGTCGTACAGTCTCGGGATCATCGAAACGAGCGTCGTCTTGCCGCAGCCCGTGGAGCCGATGATGCCGACCGTCGAACCTGCCTTGATGTCCAGATTGATATTGTTTAGAACCTTCTCCTCGCTGTTCTTGTAGTAGCGGAAGGAAACGTTCTTGAACGTGATGTCACCGCGCTCAACCTGCAGATCCTTGCACTGCGCGTTGTCATCCGTCAGATCCAGCGGCTCGTCCATCACCTCGCGGATACGTCTTGCGGACGCAAGCGCACGTGAGGAGAACATCAGCAAAAACGTCACCATGACAAGCGACGAAAGGATCTGCGTTACGTACGTGAGAAACGCGGAGAGATCACCGATCTTCATACCGCCGTCGAGAACCATCGGTCCGCCGATCAGGATGACGGCGATGACGGTACCGTTCATAAACAGCGTCATGACGGGGGACATAAAGATCATAACCTTCGCTGCGGAAATGCCCGCTTTCTTCAGGTTTCCGTTCGCCTCGCGGAACTTCTCGATCTCATAGTCCTCACGGACGAAGCTCTTGACCACGCGGACGTTGGTGACATTTTCCTGAACCGTCGAGTTCAGGTCGTCAACCTTCTTCTGCACACGCCCGAAACGCGGGAAACCGGTGCGGATGATACCGCCCACCACAATGAGCATCGCCGGCACCGAAACCGCAAAGACGACCGACAGCGACGGGTTGAGCAGGATCGCCATGATCAGTGCGGCGATCATCATACCCGGCGCACGGAGAGCCATGCGAAGCGCCATCGAGATAAAGTTCTGAACCTGCGTGATGTCGTTCGTGAGTCGTGTCACGAGCGAACCTGTGGAAAATTTGTCGATATTCGCGAACGAATAATGCTGGATCCGGCGATAGCCGTCCTCGCGGAGATCCGCCGCGAAGCTGACCGAGGCCTTCGACGCAAAATAAGCGCCTCCGATACCTCCTGCCATCATGATCAGAGCAGTCAAAATCATCAGCCCCATGATACCGAGGCTGGTAGCCGTCTTCAGCGTTCCTTCATTCGCGTTGTTGATGACGACCGAGAGAAGCTTCGGCATAACGACCTCGCCGACGACCTCCACGATCATACACAACGGTCCGAGAATGAAGTACGCCGCATACGGCTTGATGTACTTGGACCATTTCATTGGTTGCATCTTGGTATGTTTCCTTTCTTCTTTCCTCTGCGATCCCGGGACCCGATCACTCGAGCGTAGCGACCTCAGGGCTGTACTTCCGCAGGTTGTCCTGCATGCGGGCGAGGACGTTCGCAAAATGTTGCAGATCCTCCTCCGTCAGTCCCGCGAGCATCGCCTCATCGAGCGCCTTGTACAGTTCCCACGACCGGCGAACGATGTCCATTCCTTCCGGCGTGATCGCAATATTTTTCGCGCGATTGTTGCCTTCCACCGCCGTTCGGGTCACAAAGCCGGCTTTCTCGAGTTTCTGCAGCGTGACCGTGACCGCCGCCGGGCTGATCTCAAACGCCTTGGCGAGCTCCGCCTGCGTCTGCGGTGCATTACAGCGCGCAAGGTGCATCAGCATCATATGCTGACTCCGGTGTATGCCGAGTTTGCTCACCTGCGACTCCGCAGCGCAACGGTGAAAACGGTCCGTACGCAGGAAGGACATTACGATGTTGAAGCGATCCGTGCTGGGTTTTGTGGTGTCCACGGGTTCCTCCTTTCGCAGCAAAGTTAACACGTTAACAATTAACGCGTTAACTTTACCACCGGATAAGACATTTGTCAACGGATAATCTCATCTTTTTTCTTGCTCGACCAAAATCTGTGCTTATGAAAATCATTAGAATTTGTTATACTTCTTTTCAATAAACTTTTTTGGAATAACTGCAAATCATTCGTCAAATGTGATATACTGACATATGTATGTTGGGAGCCCAGAGAGAGGGTATACGATTACAGATCGTCGGGCTTTCAGATATGCGCAAAACTATACAAAGGGGGCTCCTTTCATGACGTTTGAAGAAATTATGAACTATGCCAGAAAGCAGCAGTGCTCCGATATTCATATCACCGTCGGAACCGCTCTGGCCGTAAGACGTTTCGGTGTTCTGACCATTCTGGATCCCACACCTACCGCTGAGGAATCGAGACAGATGATCTACTCGTTCCTGAGTGAGGATCAGAAGAACTGGGTGAACTCCGGCAAAGACCTGGATGTCGGTGTTATGCTTCCCGACGGACTTCGCATCCGTGCCAACGTATATCACCAGCGTAACAACCTCGCAGCCAGCGTCCGTATTCTGCAGCAGACCATTCCGACGTTTGAGAAGCTCGGTCTTCCGGCGGCAATCCGTCAGATGGCTGAGACCCCCCGCGGTCTTGTGCTCGTAACCGGTCCTACCGGTAGCGGTAAGTCCACTACGCTTGCTTCCATCGTTAACTACATCAATATGAACTCGGCCCGTCACATTATGACGATCGAGGATCCTATTGAGTATGTATATCCGCACAACAAGGCGATGATCCATCAGCGTGAGGTCGGCAAGGATGTCGAGTCCTTCTCGCTCGCTCTCCGCTCCGCTCTCCGCGAGGACCCCGACGTTATCCTCGTAGGTGAGATGCGTGACTACGAGACCATCTCCGCAGCCATCACCGCTGCCGAGACCGGTCACCTCGTCCTTTCGACGCTGCACACCACCTCGGCTGCGCAGACCGTCGAGCGTATCATCGACGCGAGCCCTCTGGAGGCTCAGGAGCAGATCCGTGCACAGTTCGCCAACGTTATCCGCGGCGTCTTCACGCAGCAGCTCCTTCCTCTCAAGGACGGCAACGGCCGCGTGCTCGCTTCGGAAGTTATGCTGGCAACACCCGCGATCACGAACCTCATCCGTGAGAACAAGACCATCCAGATCCCGAGTATGCTGCAGCAGAGCCGCGCGCAGGGTATGAGCACCATGAACGATGCCCTCGCCGATCTCGTCCGCCGCGACCTCGTCTCCATCATCGAGGCGAAGAAGGTTTCCCCGGATGCGCAGTCCCTCGTGAAGGCGATCCACGGCAACTTCTGATCAAACGTAACCAAAGACAATTACGGCCGGGTCCATACGGATCCGGCCGTTTTTCATGCTCCGAGAACATACACGAAGCACATACAAAAAGACCGGCAGATCATCTCTGCCGGTCTTAAGTGTCTTAATTGTCGATCCTCTGGTGGACACCGCCCGTCGTCGGTGTAGTCAGGTCGATCGCCTTGAACGTATACCCGTTCTCGAGACCCCACTTGATAATATTTTCCACCTCGTTGACCGAGAAGTTCTTCACGTCGTGCTGCAGGACGATGGAGAATTTTCCGCCGTTCGACATATTCGTAACCTGTCTCTTCACATTGCCGAACAACGGCTCCCAGTACTCCTGCGCATTGGTGCCCGGCGAGCTCCTGCCCGCGTCACCGCTGTCGACGTTCCAGTCGTAGTACAGGATACCCAGCTCCGCCATATCCGCCGCAAGCCTCGTCATAATACCGGAGCTGTAGCTCATACTCACATGGTTCGAACTTCCGCCGGGGAATCGGATGATCGCCGCCCGCTCACCGGTCAGCTTCTCGATGATATCGTTTATCTTGTTCATATCATCGAAGTAGTCCTTCTCCGACTTGTAGATCTTGGCGTAATCGTGCGTGTAGGTGTGCACCGCCACGGTGTGTCCCGCCTCGTGCTCGGCGACGATCATCTCATCCGCCTCGCTGTGATTGTGCGTCACGAAAAATGTCGCCTTGACATCGTACTTGTCGAGCACTTCCAGAAGCTTCTTCGTGTATTTGCTGGGACCGTCATCGAAGGTCAGGTAGATCGTCTTCTCGCCGGGATCAACCGGTTCCGGAAGCTCTCTCGCCTTGACGATGACCGTGCGCTGTGCGCTTGCCTCATAGCCGTCGGAGTCCGTCACGGTGTAGGTCAGCGTGTACGTTCCCACGTGCCAGTAGGTCACCTCACCGTCAATCTTCACGGAGCTTGTAAGATCGCCGTCCTTGCGGTCCGAAGCGTGGTATCCGGGTTCCTTATACCAGTTGCCGCCGATCAGAGTGATCGTCTCATCGCCCTCAAGGATCAGCATCGGCAGGTTCGGATCCTGGCGGATCACAAGCCGTGTCGCCGTCCCCGAGTTGCCGTGGGAGTCCGTCGCCGTGTACGTGTAGATCGTCTGGTTCTCCTCCTCGCCGGGAGCCGTGGTCACGATGACGCTCGCCGTGATATCACCGTCGATATCGTCGATCGCCGTGCAGCCGGGATCCGAGAACGCTACGTCGGCATCGACGAGCATCTCCTCTCCGCCGTTGAGCGTAACAACCGGTTTCGTGCGGTCATCGTAAGGAATGGTTCTCACGACGACACCCTCGTTACCGTGCTTGTCCTTCACCGAGTAGCGGATCGTTCCGTCACCGAGGTCCTCGCGCACCACATCCGCCGTGACATCGCCGTCGCAGGCGTCATATGCGTAAAATCCTTCTTCCTCATATGTTCCGCCGATCGGCGTGTAATACCCTTCCTTCGTCTCCAGAGTGATCTCCGGAGGCATATGGTCCACCACCCGGACAATGCGGTTCTGCTTCTTCACACGGCCGCCGTAAGCCGCCGTGTAAGTCACCACATAATCGCCGAGCATGGTAATATCCACATTGCCGGACACGCTGACCGCGATCGGAAGCTTGCGGTACAGCGAGAAGCCGGTGTTTCCGTACACTGCCTTCGCACCAAGTTCATTGTAGTGCGTGTTGGCATCCACCTCCAGGATCGTCGGCCCGTTCAGCGTCAGCGTAATGTCGCGTGTCTTCGAGCGGATAACCATCGTCACAATGACGGCAACGACGATCAGTCCCAGGATAAGATACTTCCAGTGACCGTTCTTCCTGTGGTGTTTATGCTTTTTTCCTTTGTTATCTGAACTCATTTCAACTTTCCCTGCTTTGGATCATTATCATTCTTTTACAACCGGATTTGTCCAGTATTCTTTGTCATACATATCCGTGAAACGGTATGTGATCTTCGCCGTCTGACCGGTGATCACCAGGTCCGTCACCTTGAGCGTGTCGTAGTAGGTAACCTGGTAACCGAGTCGGTAAGTGTCCTCATAATCGCCTTCATAGGTGTAGTAATCGCAGATGAAGTCAATCTTGTCGCCCTTCACCAGCTCGGTCAGGTTCTTCGCGATCGTGTCGGTCTCCTGGTTGATGTATGCCGAGGTAGCGCCGATCACGGTGCCGATACCCTGCTCGTCGAAGACAACCTGCAGCTTCACACGCTGTTCATTGAGCAGCGCGGGGATGTAACCGTAGTACAGCTTCGCACCGGTTTCCGCATCCTTGAGCGTGTCGGTGTGATAGTACGCAACCAGCTGTCCGTTGATACCGACCCAGGTCTTCTCCATATCGCCGGTCAGCACACCGTCCTTGTACTCAAAGAGCTCGTCCAGGCCGAGATCGATGTATCCCGTGCCGTCGTCGAGGAACATATTCTTGTCGATGCTGTGGATGATCGCCCACTGGTCCTTCGCAAAGGTCATCGTGTACTTGCCGTTGTTTTCGGTCCACACGAGTTTGGAAGCGTCAAGGTAGTTCTTCGAATAGTATTCGGCCGCCTTGTTGACGTCGAAGCCCTCCATAAATCCGGTGTTTGTCTCATCGAGGCCGCGGATGCTGCGACCGCCGCCGAGGAAGGTCGAGAGCAGGCCGCCGATAAGCTCGCTGCTGCCCGAGGAACCGGCCGTTCCGCCGCCGCCGAGGAGCGTACCGATCAGCGAGGTTGTCGTTGTCGTACCGCCGGAGGCTACCTGGCCACCGGTCTCCTGCTGTGCGAACTGACGAATACACTTCGAGTACTCGTCGTCCATACCGATCTTCTCATAGGTCTTGCAGGCGCTGTCCACCTTACCCGTGGTTCTGTACGGGAAATAGATGGATACGCCGAAGCAGTTGCTCATATTGGTCGAAGTACGGTTGTACTTGACCGCGTTCTGGATCGCCGTGGAGAGTTTCTTCGCCTCATCCGTTCCGACGCGGTTTGCAAGGTCAACCAGGTCAACCTGATCGATGCGGTTATTGGTTGCAAACTCTCTCGTGTTCGCGCGGGCGTCGGAGATCTTCTGATAATTGTCGTTCGAAAGCTCCTTGCTGATGGACTTCGCAAAATTCGAGAGGTTGGACGGGATCGTGTGAGCGAACTCCGCAAGGTCGATCACGGAGAGCGTGGTCTTCTGACCGTTGCAGCGCTTCTTGCACTCCGTCACGAAATCGTCGACGATGATCTTGCCGACATCCACGGTCGCCATGGACGTGTTGGAGGCAAAGGAGTTCAGCCATCTCGTGTAGTACCAGCCGATACCGGGCTCCGTCTCCTCCGAAGCGATCAGGTAGTCGGCGTAGCTGTCCAGCATCAGGGCTGTCTCAGCCGTCGCCATCAGGCACGCATCGAAGCCGACGAAGTCGAATTTGACGCCGCCGTCCTTGAGCGCCTGGTTGATACCCGCGAGCGTCATAGAGCCGCTCGAGGTGTTCTTCTCGTCATAGCCGTAGCCGCTGACCGATCCGCCGCCGTGATCCCAGAGGATCAGCTCGTAGCGGTTTGCGGGAAATGCCTGAACGCCGTACTTGATGAACCCTGACAGCGTCGAAGGCGTCGTCATCGCGCCCTTGCCGGCATCCGCATTGAGGCAGCTTATACCGCCGTTCTTCACCTGGTAGATCTGGTTCACGGAGTTGCTGATCGTGCTCGTCTTCCACTTCGTGCATCCGCCGGTGAACACGATGATGTTCAGGTTGTTGTTGAGCGTCGCGGCCGCCATCTCCTGCAGGTCGTTCGTAGCCATGCCGTACTTCGACTCAAGGTCGGTACCGCACATGTACACAAGGATCGTAACCTTATCCTGTTTGTCGCCCTTGATGACCGTGTATTTTTCGCGGGAACCCTTGGCAACATTGTTGTTGACCGGTTGCTCGTTCGTAGCGGTGTGATCGCCGTCCTGCGGCGTCTGGTCCTCCACCGGTGTGCCGCCGAATTTGCCGCCTATGATCATATACAGGATGACACCGATGATCGCAATGATACTGATACCGCTCGCACGGGTAACGCCGCTGTGGCCGCCGCCCGATTGGCTCGAGCTGTTGTCACCGAGCGACACGGACGAACCGGGACGTCTTCCGGAGTATCCGTCCTTCTTACCTACGCGACCGGTGCCGAGGCCTTCGCCCCTGCGGTGTGCGCCATCGGTTGAACCGGTGACATTTTTCCGTCTTCCGGACTGATTGTTGTCTTCCATACTACCTTCTTTCTCCGCCTGTTGATGCTTTGCGGGATGGTTTACACTCTGTATCAGTGGGTCATTCTCCAGTCAATGCAACGCTCCAGATAATGTACGTAATCCGGATTCTTGCACATGCCCTTGCCCTTCACATCGGACAGTTTCGCGACATCCTGTCCGTTGCACGCCGTCGTCTTCATAACAATGTTGAGCGGCTCGGCAAATGTGTCGTTCGAGATGTACGTTCCGATTCCGAACGCAACCTTCGCCTTGCCCTTGAAGTAATGGTAAATGTCGGTCGCTCTCGCAAAATCAAGGCTGTCGCTGAAGAGGAGTGTCTTCTGCGTCGCGTCGATGCCGAGCGCCTTATAGTGTGCGAGCATCTTTTCGCCCCACTCGTACGGCGAACCGCTGTCGTGGCGCACGCCGCTGAACAGCGTCGAGTACGTCAGCTGGAAATCCTTTAAGAAGCAGTCGGTCGTGATCGTGTCCGTGAGGGCGGTTCCGTTCAGCACGCCGTACTCCTTCACCCACGCGTCGAGCGCGTACCAGTTGGAGTATGCCGGGTTGTGCTTGTGGTTGCCCTGTCCGACGCACATGATCCACTCGTGTGCCATCGTGCCGACCGGCGTCACGCCGTACTTCTTCGCAAGATATACATTGGAGGTACCGACAAAGTGGGAGCCGGGGATGTCCTCCTTCGAGAGAAGTTCGATCGCAAGATCCTCCGCCTCGGCGCACAGTCTTCTGCGCAATCCGAATTCGGAAAATACATTGAGCTCATACTCGCCGCTCTTCAGCTTCGCGATCTTATCCTCGAGTCTCTCACGGTAGCTTGCCATGAGATCGTCATGGTCGTAGCGCATCTGGAAATACACTTCGTTGACGATCGCAAGGAGCGGGATCTCATACATCGAAGTGTTGAGCCACGTGCCTCTCGTCTCGATCGTCAGGCCGCACGGATCGTCCGTACCGAACGTGAAATCCGCGTAGCGCGGTTTCCACAGACGGAGGAAGTCAACATAGGAGCCCTTGATCCAACGGATGTTCTCCAAGTATGCGAGTTCTTCCTCGTTGAACCGCAGGTCACAGTACATTTGCACCTGACGCTTGATCTCCTCCACCATCTCCGGTGTGAAGAACACGTCCTGGTTGCGGCACTTGAAAGACCAAGTCGTCTTGTAATCACTGAACTGGTGGTAAATACCCTGGCCCATGGAAAACTTGTACGCATCGGTCTCAAGCAAACTGTTCACAATTCGTTCCATATGTCTCACCTCCTGCAATTACGGCCTTACGGCTGTTGCCGCGGCGGTCTCCGTTTCAGAGACCATACCGAGATTATTATACTATCATTTTCCGACGCTTGCAATGATTTCAACGAAAAAAGAACTCCCCGAAGGAATCCTCCGGGGAGTTCTGAAAAATCAAGATCAGTCTGTATGGATTACTCGATGATCGTAGCAACACGGCCCGAACCAACGGTACGGCCACCCTCACGGATAGCGAAGGTAAGACCCTGCTCCATAGCGATCGGGTGAATAAGCTCGATCGTCATCTCTACGTTATCACCAGGCATGCACATCTCGGTACCAGCCGGGAGCTCGCAAACACCGGTAACGTCCGTTGTACGGAAGTAGAACTGAGGACGATAGTTGTTGAAGAAAGGCGTATGACGGCCACCCTCATCCTTGGTAAGAACGTACACCTGAGCGGTGAACTTCTTGTGGCACTTTACGCTGCCGGGCTTAGCAAGAACCTGACCACGCTCGATCTCGGTTCTCTGAACACCACGGAGGAGAGCACCGATGTTGTCACCTGCCTGAGCCTCGTCAAGGAGCTTACGGAACATCTCGATACCGGTAACAACGGTCTTGCGGGACTCTTCCTTGATACCGATGATCTCAACTTCCTCATTGAGGTGAAGCGTACCACGCTCAACACGACCCGTAGCAACAGTACCACGACCGGTGATGGTGAAAACGTCCTCAACAGGCATAAGGAAAGGCTTGTCGGTCTCACGCTGAGGATCCGGAATGTACTCATCAACAGTGTTCATGAGCTCCATGATCTTGTCACCCCACTCGCTCGACGGATCCTCAAGAGCCTTAAGAGCGGAACCCTTGATGATCGGGCAACCCGTGAAGTCATACTCCTCAAGCTGCTCGGTGATCTCCATCTCAACGAGCTCAAGGAGCTCAGGATCATCAACCATATCACACTTGTTCATGAAAACTACGATGTAAGGAACGCCAACCTGGCGGGACAGAAGGATGTGCTCCTTCGTCTGAGCCATAACACCGTCGGTAGCAGCAACTACGAGGATAGCGCCATCCATCTGAGCAGCACCGGTGATCATNNATCATGTTCTTAACGTAGTCAGCATGACCGGGGCAGTCAACGTGTGCGTAGTGACGCTTCTCGGTCTGATACTCAACGTGTGCGGTGGAAATGGTTATACCACGTGCTCTCTCCTCGGGAGCCTTGTCGATGTTCTCGAAGTCAACTTTCGAGTTGCCCGGAACACGCTCAGCCAAAACCTTGGTGATAGCTGCGGTAAGAGTGGTTTTACCATGGTCAACGTGACCGATGGTACCGATATTGCAATGCGCTTTGGTTCTTTCAAATTTAGCCTTTGCCATCTTGAAAATCCTCCTGAAAGATTATTTTACAATTTTTAAGTATCGATGGGCCTCTGATGACCCGACATACGCCCATTATATTGCATAACGGCGATAATTTCAAGAACTATTTTTCCCTGCCCGGATTATCGCTTGTTAGCGCCACCGCGGTCGCTGAGCACCTTCTCCTGCACGCTCTTCGGCACCTTCTGATAGGACTGGAAGAACATGGAGTAAGCGCCACGGCCCTGCGTTCTCGAACGGAGCGCGGTAGCATAACCGAACATCTCGGACAACGGTACGGAGCAACGGATCAGCTTGGTTCCGTTGACATCCTCGGTTCCCTCAATCTGGCCGCGGCGGGAGCTTACATCGCCCATAACGTCGCCCATATAATCCTCGGGAACGGTAACTTCGACTCTCATGATGGGCTCGAGGAGCACAGGCTCACCCTTGCGCATAGCCTCCTTGAATGCCATGGAACCGGCAACCTTGAATGCCATTTCGTTCGAGTCTACTTCGTGGTAGGAACCGTCGTAGCAGTTTGCCTTGATACCGAGTACCGGATAACCACCGAGTACACCGGCCTTCATAGCATCCTGGATACCTGCGTCAACCGCGGGGATGTACTCCTTCGGGATGGAACCGCCGACCGTGGAGTTAACAAACTCGTAAGTCTGCTCCGCGTTGGCATCCATCGGGCTGAAGATAACCTTGCAGTGACCGTACTGACCGGAACCACCGGACTGCTTCTTGTATTTGCTGTCGATGTCGACTTCCTTCGTGATGGTCTCCTTGTAGGCAACCTGAGGTGCACCTACGTTAGCCTCCACCTTGAACTCGCGAAGAAGACGGTCTACGATGATCTCCAGATGGAGCTCGCCCATACCGGCGATAAGCGTCTGACCGGTCTCCTCGTTGGTCGACACGCGGAACGTGGGATCCTCCTCAGCCAGCTTGGCGAGAGCCTCACCCATCTTGTCCTGACCTGCCTTCGTCTTAGGCTCGATAGCAACCTCGATAACGGGCTCCGGGAACTCCATGGACTCCAGGATAACCGGATGATTCTCATCGCAGATGGTATCACCCGTCGTCGTGATCTTGAAACCTACGGCTGCAGCGATATCGCCGGAGTAAACCTTCTCAAGCTCCTGGCGCTTGTTCGCATGCATCTGAAGGATACGACCAACACGCTCTTTCTTGTTCTTGGTCGCGTTGAGCACGTAGGAACCGGAGTTCATCGTACCCGAGTAAACGCGGAAATAAGCAAGTTTACCAACGAACGGGTCGGTCATGATCTTGAACGCGAGAGCCGCGAAAGGCTCCTCGTCCGAAGACTTTCTCGTAACATCGTTGCCGTCCTCGTCAACACCCTTGATGTCCGGGATGTCGGTAGGAGCGGGAAGATACTCGATAACGGCATCCAGAAGCTTCTGAACGCCCTTGTTGCGGTATGCGGAACCGCACAGAACGGGGATGATCTCCGTCGTGATCGTAGCGGCACGAAGAGCCTTCTTCAGAGCCGGAACCTCGGGAACATTGCCCTCAAGGTACTGCTCAAGGAGCTCATCGTCGGTCTCGCAGATGGCTTCCACCATCTTCTCGCGATACTCCTCTGCCTGATCCTTCATATCATCCGGGATATCCGTGATCTCCACGGCATCACCCTTCGCATCCGTGTAGTAGTACGCCTTCATCTCCATCAGGTCGATGATACCCTTGAAGGTGTCCTCCTTGCCGATCGGCAGCTGCAGAGCTACCGGGTTCTTGCCGAGGCGGGACTCGATCATGGAGATTACGTTGAAGAAATTCGCACCCGAGATGTCCATCTTGTTGACAAACGCGATTCTCGGTACGTTGTATTTGTCTGCCTGACGCCAAACTGTCTCAGACTGCGGCTCAACACCACCCTTTGCGCAGAACACGCCGACGGCACTGTCCAGTACGCGGAGCGAACGCTCCACCTCGACCGTGAAGTCCACGTGGCCGGGGGTGTCAATGATATTGATTCGATGCTCCAACTCGCCGGGCTTCGGCTTGTTGTTCTCCTCAAGAGTCCAATGGCAGGTGGTAGCGGCAGAAGTGATCGTGATACCACGCTCCTGCTCCTGCTCCATCCAGTCCATGGTAGCGGTGCCTTCGTGCGTGTCACCGATCTTGTAGTTGACACCTGTGTAATACAGGATACGCTCGGTGAGAGTCGTCTTACCGGCATCGATGTGAGCCAT
>DBYX01000023.1 GCA_002311665.1 Lachnoclostridium sp. UBA1175
TCGCGATACCTCCTTGTCTTGGAACGAAGCGATCAACTAATGAAAATCGTTTTTCCTCCGCTCGATTATAGTTCGGGATTATAGGATATTATATCATGCACGCGCGTAAAATGCACCAATTATTTGGCAAAAAGCTCATTTTTTCCTTGCGAAAACAACCTTTTTTTGTCATTCCTGACAAAGAATTTTCCTCTTATTCGTCGTTTGGAAAAAGCTGCGTTCATTTCATCGACTGTGCCGCCATTCTACTGTTGTCACCTTTATACATACCGCACTCACACCGAATTCCTGCATTCCATCGTCCGCATTTTACACAATTCCATAATCCGGCCGATTCACTCTCGTTATCTATCGAAGGTTCCTTTGTCTGTTCCGAGTTCAACGTTCCCTGCCCGTCTGTCTTTTCGTCTGCATTTGAATTCTCAGCCTCTTTATTCTTTTTTTCGAGCAAAGCACTGTCCCCCTTAAACATACCGCAATCGCAAATGATCCCGGAGTTCCATCGCCTGCATTTTGCGCAACGCCATACTGCTTCCGTGTTAAGTATCGGTTCCATCGAGCTGGATACCCTTACATCGGAGTCGGCGGGCTTTGCTTTTTTACTGCACAAAGCAAAAATAAAGCCGATGAATCCATACTTAAGCCCATCCAAAAAGCCGCGGGTGCCCGAATGTCCTTTTTTTACAGCGACCCACCTTGTCATAAAGCCCCAAAAAATGCTGTATCCGAACACCAATACTACAATTACAACATATAACATTACGCTTCTCCTTTCATCCGTTCACGAAAGCACAAAAGACCTTATGAAACCCCTTGACCGGAGCTGCTGAAACAAAACGGCAGCCCGAACGATCAAATTATATAAAGTTTATAAAGTCAGTGTATCAACTATAAAAATGCAAGTCAACATTCTCTCCGAAACCCGGAATGTTTCGAGGGATTCTCCGTTTCTGACAATTAATCATTCAGAATCAGCACAAATGAGCAAAAAAAACAGCACGACACCGTTTCCTTTACGGAAATCCGGCGTCGTGCCGTTCTTTTTTGCTTTATTCGACAGCACTAGAATGCTGTTTCCGAGGTGTCCGCTCCCCAAAAATCAAAATCCGGGTTTTTCCCGTTTCGAGCGGAACTACTCAAGTAGAAATTGCCTCTCAGTCCTGATAATCGAAGCCCATCTTGATTGCTTTCGCGTTGAGCTCCTTGAGATCCTGGTGACGGGCGCTGACGATCTTGTCGATGATCTTGTCGATATTTTCCGTCGAGATGACACCGGTCTCCTTGATCATCTTGCCGACGAGGATCATGTTCGCAAGCGTGGGCATTCCGTTGTCCGCAGCGAGCTTGGTCGCCGGAACACCGTAAGCCGTAACGTCGGTTCTCTCAACCTTGCGGCTGATGAGCGTCGAATCATAGAAGATCTTGCCGCCCGGAACTACCGAAGCCTCGTACTTGTCGAGGGACGGAAGGTTCATGACCACGAGGATGTCGGGGTTCGTAACGATCGGGGAACCGATGATCTCGTCACTGAACACGACGCTGCAGCTCGCGGTACCGCCGCGCATCTCAGGGCCGTAGGAAGGAAGCCAGCTGACCTGCTTATCGGAGATCAAGCCGTCGTAAGCGCAGAATTTGCCGGAGAACAGAATACCCTGTCCGCCGAAGCCTGCAAAAAGCATACCGGTCTGTGCCATATTACTTGCCCTCCTTGTCTGCGTATTTGTCCTTGTACACACCGAGCGGGTAGTAAGGAAGCATGTTCTCCTCGAGCCACTCCATCGCCTTCTCAGGCGTCTTGCCCCAGTTCGTCGGGCAGGTGGAAACAACCTCGATCAGCGAGAAGCCCTTGCCCTCAACCTGGTTCTGGAATGCCTTCTTGATAGCCTTCTTGGCAGCCTTGACGTTCTTCACGTTGTTCACCGCAACACGCTCCAGGTAGGACGGTCCCTCAAGCTGCGAGAGCATCTCGCAGATGCGAACCGGATAGCCTACGGTGTTGACGTCGCGGCCGTAAGGAGATGTCTGCGTCACCTGTCCCGGGAGGGAGGTAGGTGCCATCTGGCCGCCGGTCATGCCGTAGATCGCGTTGTTGATGAAAATGATGGTGATGTTCTCGTTGCGCGCTGCCGAATGAACGGTCTCAGCGGTACCGATGGAAGCAAGGTCGCCGTCGCCCTGGTACGTGAAGACGATCTTCGAAGGATCGCTTCTCTTCACGCCGGTCGCAACCGCCGGAGCACGTCCGTGAGCGGCCTGAACCATATCACACTCAAAATAGTTGTAGGTAAATACGGAGCAGCCTACGCTGGCCACGCCGATGGTCTTGCCTTCAATGCCGAGTTCGTCGATGGCTTCCGCCACGAGACGATGCACGATACCGTGCGTGCAGCCGGGGCAATAATGAAGCGGTACGTCGCACAGCGACTTCGGTTTCTGGAATACGATCTCACCCATTACTGCTCACCTCCTAACTTATTGGCCGCAAGGATCTGCTCGAGCACCTGCTCGGGAGTCGGGATGCAGCCGCCTACGCGGTTGGCCATAAGGATCGGTCTCTTGCAACGCGTTGCAAGTTCTACGTCCTCGACCATCTGACCCATGTTAAGCTCAACCGTAACAAAGGACTTCACCTTGTCCGCAGCAGCGAGCAGAGGCTTCTTCGGGAACGGCCAGAGCGTGATCGGACGGATCATACCGACCTTGACGCCCTGCGCGCGAGCCGCCTTGATGGCGTTACGCGAAACGCGGGATGCAATACCGAATGCGACAACGCACACATCGGCGTCGTCCATCATGTACTCTTCCCACATGGGCTCATTTTCCTCAATCGTAGCGTATCTCTTATAACGCTCCAGGTTCCACTGCTCCAACTCTTCCGGAAGCAGCGAAAGGGAGTTGATGATGTTATGCTTTCTCTTGCATTCCGTGCCGGTCAGAGCCCACGACTTGTCGTGATCCTCAACCGTGATGCCCTCGATGGAGACGGGCTCCATCATCTGGCCGAGTGTACCGTCGGCAAGAAGCATCGCCGGAACGCGATATTTTTCGGCTACGTTAAATGCGTGTGCCGTGAGGCTTACCATCTCCTGTACGCTTGCGGGAGCCACAACGAAGAGGTGATAGTCACCGTGTCCGCCGCCGCGCGTTGCCTGGAAATAGTCGGACTGGGACGGCTGGATACCGCCGAGGCCCGGGCCGCCGCGCTCCACGTTAACGATGAGTGCCGGAAGGTCGCAACCTGCCATATAGCTGATGCCCTCTTCCTTCAGAGAGATTCCGGGGCTCGAGGAGCTCGTCATAACTCTCTTGCCGGTGGAAGCAACGCCGATGCACATGTTGATGGCAGCGATCTCGCTCTCCGCCTGAAGGAATGTTCCGCCGATTTTGGGCATGCGCTTCGCCATGTATGCCGCCACCTCGGTCTGGGGTGTGATCGGATAGCCGAAGTAGAACTTGCAGCCGGCCATAATGGCGGCTTCCGCAATGGCTTCGTTACCCTTCATTAAAACCTTGTCTGCCATGTCCTTAACCCCTTTCTACCGTGATTACGCAATCCGGGCACATCGTTGCGCAAAATGCACATGCGATGCATTGGGACTGGTCGACCATCTCTGCCGGATGATGACCCTTCGCGTTGATGACCGTCTCGGACATCCGAAGAATCTTCTTCGGGCAGGCGGCAACGCAGAGTCCGCAGCCCTTGCAGAGATCCGTGTTGAATGTTACCTTGTTCATACAAAAACCTCCCTGTGCTTAGTCGTTCCAAAGCCGTTTGTCCTGCAGATGCAGCGGGACCACATCCGACAGAACCTCCGCTACCGCCCCGGCGATCTCCGCTTTCACGGTGGTCATCCGGATCGGCAGACCTGTCGCCGCGGCGATATCCTTCGCGTACGCATCGGAAGCGATCACATCCTCGGGCGTTGTCTCACGTCCCAGGTTTGAGTTGTTCACGATGCCCGTGAAAGGAAGCCCTCCCGCGGCTTCTATCTCACGCATGACCTCCAGGGTACTCGCGGTATCCGGAGTCAGCGGACGATACTTGTTGATGACGAGGAGCATGTCATAATCATTCTCCTCCAAAATGAACGGAGTGTAGCGCCCGAGAGCCAAAGCTCCGCGATCGTCCCCGCCGATGTCCACGATCGCGTAGCGCGACTTGACATCCACGATGGAATACAGCTCCTGCGGCAACGCGGGCACATCCACGTTCGAGTTCGCGTACTCCGAGCTGATCAGCGGGATCCCCGCTGCCTTGAGCTCTTCCTCGCTGTCCTTCGTGCGGTAGTACGGGTTGACGATATCGAGGTCCGCGATCACAACATCCTCGCCTTCCCTCTTGAGCATCATCGCGAGATTCACGGCGATGTTCGTCTTGCCGCTGCCGTAATGCCCGGCCATAAGCGTTAAGCGTTTAAACTTCATCATGCCACCTTAACCTACTAAATATACTCTTTCCATACGAAAAATGCAACCATTCTTTACAGGCGTTCCCTCATCAGTGCTCGTCCCTGCGGCACCGCTCCTGCCTCCGGTCCCCCTCCGTAAAATACCCTTTCTCGGCGACAAACGGTTCATATGTGTTCCGAAGAGCAAGATACCGTCCGCCTTCCCACAGCAGAAGATATCCGATCCGATTTCCGTAATTGTCGTACTCATCATAAGAAACGCTGTAGACACTTTCATTTTCGCGATACGAAATATTCATCACGACGTTTGGAGATATCCAGCAGTATTTTGAATATTTTGTCGTGACCGCCCTTCCGTTGATCAGGTCGTGGGACTGCAGCGGCTGCTTCACTTTGCAATCGCGAAGATATCCGTACTCCGTGGAACTTGTCGTCCAGCGTTCCGGATAGTTTTTATTGCGTTCACCGACCACAATCCGCACAAGCTCGCCGTTTTTATCATACTCCCACTGCTGATCCTCATACAGTTCTCCGCGCTTGTGGTCATAACTCTTTATGCGGGTGAATCTCCCGGCACTGTCGGTGGTTTTTTCCTCGCGGAGGAACATTTTCTCATCACTGTTATATCTCTTGGCATACCATCGTTTGTACGTACTTCCGTCCGCAGGATAGGAATATCGGGTCTCCTGAAGAATCGTCTTACCGTCAAACCGGAAAATGTCACGTTTCAACCGGCCGGCTTCGTCATACTCGTATTCGGAAGACTGGCTCGGATTCCTCCGATCTCCGTGCCACTCGAAGAGCAACCGCTCCCCGTCGCCGTATTCGCGTCCCCCCTGGGGATTGCCATCCGAATCGCAATCGGTTTCCGCGATCTTCCGTCCGGCATCGTCGTAGGTCAGAATCGTCCGGTATTGATACATCTGATAATCGCCGTAGCCGTGGCCGATGTTGCGCTCATTTTTCCGGATCTCCGCAAGTTTACCGTCTTCGTTATAGATATATTTCCGCTCACTGCCGAGATATCCGGGTTCCAGATAATGCGTATACGCCAGGATTTTCCCCTCCGCATCATACTCTACGGTTTCCGATGTGTCCTTGCGGATATGCTCCGTGTACTGCCCTCGGGAGTTGTATTTCCATGAACTCTTCTTCTGCCAAAGCTCCGCCGGAGGCATCTCCGGCACATACACCGCTCCCTTTTCGCAGCAGCGCACGCCATCCTTCGTAAAATGACGCTCCGTCTCGCAGAAGTTGCCCTCGCCGCCGAGCCTGTAAATATAGACGTCCCCGTTCGGGGCTGTCTGCTTCACGGCATTGGCTGCCTTGTCATACACCCATTTGCCGAACGGTTTCTCACCCTCCGGGCCGCAATATTCATACACGCCGGTTACGTGAAAGAACAGTTCATGTCCCTCGGGGATATCCGGGAGAATGTAGATCGGGAATCCCAAAAAATCCGACTCTGCCATATGGGGTCTCCTTGCAGGGGTTCTAAGCCGCGCATTAACTGCTCAAGCCGTACATTCGCAAAAAAAACGTCTTTGAACCAATATACGAGGAAGCCGTTTTTTTGCTCATGTGGGCTGCGGCAACTCCGTCGCCGCAGTCCTGCCTCGTCGAGCTGATTCGATCTCGGAGTGCAAGCACTCCAATCGAATCATCTCTCCGACGCCCGGCTCTCGCAGTATACCTTGCTTTACAGTTTATTACGCTGAATCTTACCGCTGATCGTCTTCGGCAGCTCATCCATGAAGACGACGATACGCGGGTACTTGTAAGGCGCGGTGTGCGTCTTGACGTAGTCCTGGATCTCCTTCTTGAGTTCTTCGGTGCCGACCGTGCCCTTCGTGAGCACGATGCTGGCCTTGACGACCTGTCCGCGGACAGGGTCCGGAGCAGCGCTTACGCCGCACTCAAGAACATACGGAAGCTCCATGATGACGCTCTCGATCTCGAACGGTCCGATGCGGTAGCCGGAGGATTTGATGACGTCGTCCTTACGGCCGACATACCAGTAGAAGCCGTCCTCATCCTTCCACGCAACGTCGCCGGTGTGGTAGATGCCGTCGTGCCATGCTTCCTTCGTGAGGTCCTCACCGCGGTAGTAACCGAGGTACAAACCGCACGGAACGTTGGGCTCGGTGTAGATGCAGATCTCGCCGTTCTCACCGATCGGCACGGGCTTGTCGTCATCACCGAGGATGTCGACATGGTACTGCGGCGTGGGCTTGCCCATCGAGCCGAGCTTGTGCTCCTCGCCGAACAGGTTGCCGATGACGAGCGTCGTCTCGGTCTGGCCGAAGCCCTCCATGACGCGAAGGCCTGTATTTTCCTTAAATACTTTATAAACCTCAGGGTTGAGCGCCTCGCCTGCGGTCGTCGCATGTACGATTGAGGACAGGTCGTATTTGCTGATGTCCTCCTTGATCAGCATGCGGTACATGGTGGGCGGCGCGCAAAATGTCGTGATGTGGTACTGCGCGAACATCGGAAGGATGTCCTCAGCGTGGAAGCGGTCGAAGTCGTACACGAAGATCGGCGCCTCGCACAGCCACTGGCCGTAGAGCTTGCCCCACAGAGCCTTGCCCCAGCCGGTGTCGGAGATGGTCAGGTGCAGACCGTCGGGGTCAACCTGATGCCAATACTTGGCAGTTACATAGTGGCCGAGCGCGTAGAGGTAGCTGTGACTTGCGATCTTCGGGTAGCCGGTCGTGCCGGATGTGAAGAACATGACCATGGGATCCTGTCCCTGCGCGCTGTCTTCCGTGCGGTCGAAGTGCGAGCTGTAGAGCGTGTATTCGTCGTCAAATGTTCTCCAGCCCTCGCGGGTGCCGTTGACCGCGATCTTGATCTCGACCGTCGGGCTCGTCAGAGCTGCGATGTCCGCCTGCTCCGCGGTGTTGCCGGTCGTGGTGCAAAGGATCGCCTTGACGCCTGCAGACTGGAAACGATATTCAAAGTCATGCGCGAGAAGCTGGTTCGTCGCGGGGATCGCGATCGCGCCGAGCTTGTGTAGCGCGAGCATCGAGATCCAGAACTGATAATGGCGGCGAAGGACAAGCATGACGCGGTCGCCCTTCTTAATACCGAGGGACTTGAAGTAGTTCGCGCACTGGTTACTCTTGCGGCGCAGATCCTCGAACGTGAAGCGGCGCTCCACCTTGTTGACATCGAGGTGGATCATCGCAAGCTTCTCGGGGTTCTTGCGGGCGATGCCGTCGACGATGTCAAACGCGAAGTTGAATTTGTCGGTGTCGACGAAATCGATGTTCTTGAGGCGGCCCTTCTCATCCTCGTCGCAGCGGACGAATTTGTCGCTGACGAAGCTGCGCTTTGCGGTGTGGCCGGTCACAAGCGTGTCCGTCACATCCTTTTCCGCGGTGTTCGTATCCGGAAGGACCACGGCGAGGAACGTCACATCCTGCTCGTTGATGGCGATCATGCCGTGAGGCGTGGAACTCTTGTAGAAAATGCTGTCACCCTCGCGGAGGATCTCGATATGGTCACCGACCTGAACTTTCATGCAGCCCTTGAGCACGAGGTCGAACTCCTGGCCGGAGTGCGTCGTCGTGTGGATCGGTTTCTTCTGCTGCTCCGCCGAGTACTCGTAGCGAACCCAGTAGGGCTCGGCGAGCTTGTTCTTGAACATCGGCGCGAGGTTCTTGATCAGGATGCCCTGCTCTTCCGCCGTCACCTGGCCCTTGCCGTTTCTCGTCACCGTGTAGGACGAAAGCTTGGCCGTGTGACCTTCGGTGATCGCCGAAAGCTCTACGTGAAATGCCTGCGTGCATTTGTGGATAAAGGTGAACGGAAGGTCTTCCTTTCCTTCCTCATACAAGCGGTACTGATCCTGGCTCACTTCCGTGAGAGCCGCTGCCTCGGCAACGCTCATACCGGAGATCTCGCGCAGTTCGCGGATACGGGCCGCAACTTCCATCAACTTGCTGTCAACTGTCTCATTCATTGGATTGTCCTCCTGGCCTCCTGGCTGTGTTGTTTTGTAGTGCCTGTTGTGATGGACGCAACCTCCTGACGATGTCCGTGTAGCTGATGCAACACGGATTGCTTTGTTGCTTCGCAACTCCCGCAATCCTGTGAACACTCGCAATCCGCTCAATTTGCCTGCGGCAAATTGGCTACTTGCTCGTGTCCTTGCGCTCGGCGATGTGTGCAGGCGAATTGTGCAGGCACATTCGCCTGCGCATATCGCCTCACTGTTGCATCAGAAAAGCTCGCCTCAAAGTTGCCTTTGAGACGAGCCATTATAACCCGCGGTACCACTCAAATTGCGCTTGCGCGCCACTCATGGACTCCATCAAGTCCGTTGCTCTTACGCGGCATCACGGAATCCCTTACTGTCCGCAGTGCACTGCAGGTTTCAGGTCTTCAGCTCGGAAGGGATGTGTCACTTGATGTTCTGCTGCCGGTTCACACCAATCACCGGCTCTCTGAAAGCTTCGACATCGGACGGTCTTCGTCATCGCTTTTACGCTTTATTCTGTTGAATTGTCCGCATTGTAACGCTTTTCGAACGCATTGTCAACAACTTTTTTAAAAACTTTTCGCAACGGAACCCGCCAATGAATTAGCTTCAACAATCCCGTTTGCTACAGAAACAAATTTCGTCACATCCGCAACAAGTGTCAAGGATTAAGATGCATCTTGACTTTCCCCACCCCTTCCCCGAAAATGAAACTGTCATTTTTCGAAAATGTGAGTGATTTCCGCGACCGCGCAGGTGTAGTGTTGTGAAGGACCACTGAAGAAGGGAGGGACGCCATGGACGATCAGACTTTGCTGTGTCTGCTGCAGACCGATGCCGAGCAGGGCATGCGGCAAATGATCCACATCTACGGCCCTGCCGTGCACAAAATCTGCGCCTCATTTCTCGCAGGGCGCCCTCGCGAGGAACTGGAGGAAGCGGAGGCCGATGTCTTTGTGAGAATATGGAAGTACAGGAGGAGAATTCAGCTGAGTAAGACGTACCCGCTTCGCAGCTATCTCTTCGCAATCGCACGCAACGTCTCAAAAGACCGGCTTCACCGCACGCGGCCGGACACGCTCTCCCTGGACGCGGCGCTCGAGGACGGCATCGAGCCGGAAGCGCCCGACAACACGGAGGAGGCAGCAGCCGATAGCTGGCTGAAAGATGCCGTCGCGGCATCCGTCGCCGAGCTCGACGAACCTGCGCGAAGCATTTTCCGCGAACGCTACTACGAAAGACGCAGTGTGAAGGAAATTGCGGCACACCTGGGGCTCCCCGAGAAAAAAGTGGAAAACATTCTTCACCGCGACCGGGTAAAGTTACAATCAATCCTCGCAGAGAAAGGAGTTACATCATATGAAGAATTCGAAAAATGACATTACATCCATAGACAATGATACGACCGTGTTCGGTGATCTTCCGACCGCCGAGGAGGCCGATCGGATGCTGGCTGAGGCCGATGAGGCTGCGGCTGTGTTTGACGAGTCAGCCGTAATCGGAGTGGCCCTCGCTAAAATGCAGGCTGATATCACATCCGGCAAAACACCGTCAACGTCTTCCGAAGCGACCGTGCGTACCGGACGGCGCAAGCTTCGCAAGTCATTGCGCGTTATATTGATCGCCGCCGGTCTCTCCGTATTTCTCCTGGTGGCGCTCGGTGCAGCGGCCCGCATCATCTATGATGTTCGTTTTACGCAGTTGATTGGGCTGGAAGGCACCATGCAGGAACTTGAGAACGGATATTTTGAAATCGGACTTACTCGGACTCTCGGAGACCTGACGATCACGATGGTGGACGCCATCGGTGATACCCACACGCAGTGGGTGGAAATGCAGACCAGTGTCAAACTTCCGGACGGCACCCCGGACGGCTGGCTTTACACGTATTCCGCAGATGGCGAGATACAGTCACTTCTCCCTGCCGATTACACGAGACCGATCGCCCTGATGGATTTTGATCTGAACTATTACGACGGTTCCCTGCGATCAACGGTATTTTCCGACATTGATTGTACGGAGTACTATTATGACACACTGATTGATCAGAAAGGCTCTGAAGGTTCATGCACCATATGCCCATTTTGTCGGGACGGTTACTTATGGTATCTGATCGAGATCAATCCCACCTACGCCAAAGTCAACCGCGGATTTGTTCATTTTACGTTCACCCTGGACGGCAAATGGCCGTTTGAATTCAACTGGTGCAACAATTACACATCCGACGAGAAAACATTTCGCGTCAAAAAAGATGTCGACGACGCCACAGTCTCAAAAGTCATTCTGTCTGCCGCCGAACTGATCCTCGACATCAAAGGCAGCCGCGACAGCTGCCGGCTGGAATCCATCCGGCTTGCGGACGGAACTGTTCTGAACACGATGACCTATGATACTTTTTCCCGTCCCAGCGAGCTTACATTCGCCGCTCAGGAGACCCCCGAATGGGACGGTTGGCTGTATTACAGCGAGGAAGATTCTTCCTGCCGGAAGCAGTATTCTCTTCTCCCCGGGCAATCTTTCCGGACGCCGTCGACAGACACCAGACTCATCCCCATGAATGAGATCGTCGCGATTACGGTCAACGGCGCGGAGATCAGCCTGAGATAATCGGCTTAAAGCAATCAAACAAGCGCTAAAAAGCGCCGCGGCGGTTCACCCGTCACGGCGCTGCGTTTTTATTCGATCCGTTCTCCCCGGATCACCATCTCTTTCAAATGTTCTTCATACTCTTTTTCGTCCAACGACCAGATCTGCGTGCGACAACATACCGTGATACGATTGGGAATTGATTACTTCTGTAAGCAGCCCGTTCTCATCATACCGATTCTCGTCAATAAAGAAATAGTCGTCTGTCCATTTGAGGTAGTACCGTGTTCTGAGCAGCCTCCCGTTCGAATCGTATTCGTAGTCTTCAACAGGCTCCCCGGTAGTCACCTCGTTTTTAGCAATACAGTGTCCGCTCTCGTCATACACGTACTCTTCGCCGATGTCTCATTCCCCGAAAAATGTTTCGTCAAAAAAACCGGTCAGTGAATTGCATACTTCAGGATCTGCTCCTCAAAACCATCCCTGTCAAGAGCCCGGAGATCCGTATGGAACAGTTCCCACTCATTTTCCTCCAAAGCCGTGACGTTCCCGTTCTTATCGTAAGAAATCCTGACAAGGAGATTGCCCGCATCGTCATACTGATACTCGGTTCTTGACTTAAGCGTCTCCTTGCCCTTGGCGGAAACCGAGTAAGCCAGCATCTCCGTCATCCTGCCGTTCGAGTCGTAACGGTATTCCGTGTAGCCCGAAACCCATTGGTTTGCGGATGTACCGCCGAACTCCTGTTCCTTCCACAATCTGCCGTTTTCATCAAACACCAGACCGCCGTCGAGCGCGCCTTCTCCGCCTCTTGCGAAGGTCTTCCGGCCGGTCCGCACGCCGCTCTCATTCAGCACGTACTCATATCCGTAGATCACCGTGCCGTTGTCGTAATTCATGTTCTTGAGTTCCTCGCCGTTTGCGTCGTAATACACCTCATACGCAAGGCTTCTCTCACCGCCGTAAGAAACGGAATAGTATTTTTTGCTTCGCTCCTCCGCGTTGTAGATCACCTCGAAGGAAAGATTCACTTCTGCCTCCGGACTGCCGAACTCCCAGGGGGCATACGTCTTTTTCGTGAAAATGCTGCCCTGATACAGATACTCTTCTCTGTACTCCGCATATATCGCCTGACGATTTTTTTCCGGCCAGGCGTTGAAATCCTCGACGGTCCGCTCAAGCTTCACACGCTTTCCCGTTTCGTCGTAGATCATGCTGTACATAGGATAGAACTCCCCGTCCACTTCGAGCTCCACCTCGATCAGCCGTCCGTCAGAGTCATACTTATAGTGTTTTTCGGTCCTCGACGTCTCCTCCCCGTTCTCATCATACTCAACGGAAAGTGTCTGCTGTCCGTATCGGTCGTACTCGAAAATGCTCGACTTGGTCGTATTTTTCGATTTGTTCGTCACGGTTTTCTTTGTAACCCGCCAGATATCCAGACGGTAGCTCAGAAGGTTCTTGCTCTCGCATTCCTTCAGCCACAACTCATCGACGGACGAAAAGTTGTTCGGGATCCAGTACACGGACGTATTCCGGTATGCCGTGGCTTCAAAACTCCCGCTTTTGAGAACCGCATTCGGGCGGTCCCAGATCACAACCTTGTACGTGAGCGCCTGATACACCCTGGCCCCGTCCTCGGTTCCGCGCGGGATCGGCAGAAACAGTACGAAAAGAACCGCAACAACAATCAGTATAATTCGGATTTTCGTCTTCATCCCCCATAATCTCCTTCCGAACGTTTTTATAGATACTACAGCTGTAGAACTACCTCCGGGTTCCGGGAAAGGATCATGTCCTTCTCCTCCTCCGTGATGTCCAACGCGCGGAATCTCTCGAGCTCGTCCTTCGGGCTCCACATCGGGTAGTCCGAGCCGAACAAAAACCTTTCAGCACCGTACTCGCGGATCAGTTCCGCCGAGCGCTTCTGCCCGAGATACATCATCGAGCTGCTACAGTCGAAGTAGCAATGTGCGTCCTTGAGATACTCAAGCGCGAGATCCGCCAGGCTCCAGCCGCCGAAGTGCGCCGCGATAAATGTGAGCCGCGGGAACATGTCAAGCACTCTCCTCACACGCTCGGGGTTGTCGTAATCGTAGCGGTAGTCGCCACAGTGCACAAGGATCGGGTAGCGTCCCTGCAGTGCGTCGTAGAGCTCAAACATACGCGGGTCGTCCACCGCGTAAAGTTGCGAGTCCGGATGGATCTTGATGCCGCGCAGGCCCATTCCGACGATGCGCTCGAGCTCGTCGGCCTTGTGCTCGTAGTCGGCGTGCATCGTGCCGAAACCGATGAAGCGCGGCTCCTTCGCAACCGTCTCCGCAAGGAAGTTGTTGATGCTCTCCACCTGGCGCGCCTGCGTCGCCACGGAGTGCACGAGGAAACGGTCGATCCCGGCCTCGTCGCCGATCGCAAGAAGCGTCTCCGCCGTCCCCGACGGACAGTCCATCTGAATCCCGTAGAAATGTCCCACGCCCTCCACTGCCTTGGCCGCGATCTTCTCGGGATAAATATGTGCATGACAATCGTATATCGCCATTGTTATCATTCCTTTCCGTCTCTTCGCGCATTGTCCGCGGGTGCGGGCGCGAAGTCGTCAACAGTGTAACACAAGGCATTTCGTATGTACATAATATTTTTCGGAAAATGCTCCGCACCCCGCCGGAATTTTTTATTTTCCCTCTTGCAATCGAACATATGTTCGTATATAATACAGATACAAAATCGTTCGGAGGCATTCATGGGCAGGGATGACACCGACAATCGAAGCGAGTTTGCGGGCGCGCGGAAGCGCCTTATTTTCCATTGCGACGTCAACAGCGCCTTTCTCAGCTGGGAGGCGACGTATCGCCTGCACCATCTCGGGGAGACCGTCGACCTGCGGGAGATCCCCGCGATCGTCGGTGGCAACCAGGCCTCCCGCCACGGGATCGTGCTCGCCTCCTCGATCCCGGCGAAGCGGTGCGGGATCAAGACGGCTATGCCCGTCGTGGAGGCCAGGCGTCTCTGCCCGGAACTCACGGTTGTTCCGCCGCGCTACGGCCTCTATGTCGAGTGCTCGAACGCGCTCCTCGCGATCCTCCACGATGTCTGCCCACTCGTGGAGCAATACTCGATCGACGAGGCATTTTGCGATATGACGGGCGTTGCGGCCGCGCTCGAGGATCCCGTAGGATTCGCGAACGACCTGCGCAAGAGAGTTTTCCGCGAGCTCGGTTTCACCGTCAACATCGGTGTCTCCGTCAATAAGCTGCTCGCGAAGATGGCATCGGATTTTAAGAAGCCGAACCTTGTCCACACGCTGTGGCCGGAGGAGATCGCGGAGAAGATGTGGCCGCTGCCGGTGCGCGACCTCTTCTTCATCGGGCGTGCCACGGAGAGGCACCTGAAGAATATGGGAATCCACACGATCGGGGAGGTAGCGCGAACGCCGGAGCCCCTGCTGCGCGGCGCACTGAAGCAGCACGGCACGACCGTGTGGAATTTTGCCAACGGCATCGATCCGTCGCCGGTGATCGACACCCCGCCGCCGAACAAGGGCTACGGCAACTCCACGACCATCAACCACGATATCACCGACGCCGCGGTGGCCAAGCAGGTGCTGCTGCGGCTCTGCGACACCGTCACGACAAGGCTTCGCGCCGACCACGTGCGCGCGGGCGTCGTCGCGGTCGGGATCCGCACCTATGAGCTACGCTACTACAGTCACCAGGCTGTTCTGGACACTCCCACGAACATCACCACAGAGCTGCACGAACATGTCTGCCGGCTCTTCGACGCCGCCTGGGACGGCACACCGATCCGCAGCCTCGGCGTGCACACATCCCGCGTCTCCGAAGCCGATCCCTCGCGGCAGATGTCCCTGTTCGACACCACGGACTACGAAAAACTCGGAAAGATGGACCGCGCCGTCGACGCGATCCGCAGGCGCTACGGGGATTCCTCCGTGACGCGCGCATCGCTGATCCCGCGGCCGAAGGAGCCCGATAACACACCCGGCGACAGCTGACACCGCCGCCGATCCGCCGTTCCGGGGACGGCAGAAAGGAGAACCTTATGCCAATGATGGGATTTTACGGTCGTCCGGCCACGGACGCCGGCGAACTGCGAAGCCGCCGTGTACCGATCGCCTGCGGCGTATGGTTCACCAGCACCGGACGGCTCATCCCCCTCTCTGTCAAATGGAAAGACGAGGAGGGCTTTCTTCGCATGCTCACGGGCATCCGCGTCATCACGGTCGAGGACAAGAATTACTGCGGTCTCCCGTCCACCGAATACGAGTGCGAGGCGGAATACTGCGGCGCGCGGGTGCATTTTCATCTTCTGTACTATGCCACACGCCGGGAGTGGAAGCTTCTGTGGAACGATCCCCGCGAGGACCGGACGCTGAAATGATCCCGTGCAATTTCGCGGACGCCGCCTGGGACGCGGCGCAATGCCCATGCAAAAAGACGGCCCCTTCACCAGGAACCGCCTTGGTTTGCATTGTCTCCGGGGACCTTCGGTCCACCGGCATTGAACTCCGTCAACCGCCGGAGTTCATCCTCTCCCGGTACATCTGATTGTACTGTTCCATCAGCTCGGGATGCGCGTTCATATACACGCTGAGCAGAACCACGAGCACGATCGCCACCGCGAAGAACATCAGTATTCCGTGCGCGATCTCCTTCTGTGATTCCGGGGTGCGACTGCCGATAACATTGACGACAGCCCATCCGATCAGAAACAGCCAGCCATACACCGGCAACAGCAATAACATCATCAGACCGAGGATCTTCCAGCGGGAGATCACCGGCGCGGCGTCCGTCCTGCCGACATTCGCCTCACGCTCACGCTCATCCGCGTCTTCCTCCTCAGAATACCGGTCTCTCGCGTCGACGATACCCTCGTCCGTGTCCCTCAGGGACGCGCCGCAATAGTAGCAGAAGTTCGCACCTTCGACCGGATTCCTGCGTCCGCATATTTTACATTCACCCATTATTACCTCTCCCAGACCGCCTCTTTCACCGGTCACGCCCGGCGTTTACGGTCACTCAATTCCGTTCTGCAGAATACGGATGATCAGATTGTACGTCGCGTCACGGAACTTCGGCTCCTGCGCCGCAATCTGCTTGCGGATCTTCTCCGCGTTCTTTCCGTCGATCCCGGTGGATGCCATGATCGTGTCCGCGAGCGTCATAATCTGCTGCTTCTCGTCGCCGAAGCCGTAGCCTCTTCTCTCACCGACGATAATACTGCGAAGGATGTTGAAGTTCATAGCCGACTTCGCCATGAGGACTCCGTCCTCCTCCTTCTTGCCGTAGGACGCCTCAAGCAATCTTCCGAGCTCCGTCTTCATCTGCTCCGCAACCTCGCGGATGCCGTCGGAATCTTCGTAAGCATAGTAGAACAGCTCGCAAAGCTTGTCATTGACATGGCAGATCTCATATTCCAGAAGGAAGAAATAGATCATCTGCATCATCGGAACATCGTCCGCCACCATAAGTTTTGCCGCTTCGTTGTAGTTCATCCGGACCAGCTTACCGATCAGGATACGAAGAATTTCCGGCTTCCCCGTGAAGTTGCTGTAGAACTTACCTGTCGTGCATCCCGCCTCCTCCGAGAGAGACTTCATTGTTACATTGGAATAACCATCGCGCAGAAACACCTCCGCGCAGATTGCGATCAACGAATCCTTTACGGCTTGTTCTTCTTCCGGGGTTCTTGCAATCGCCATACTGTGATACCTCCTTATATTGTGCCAAATAAACGCGCTGACGGCCGGCATTTTGCACCGTTTCATACCGCCGTAGCATATCGGATTATTGCTACGTGTCCATAGTATCTTTACGTCTGTGGATTGTCAATCGGTTCGCAGACTTTTAACAATTCGTACTTCCTTATTTCGCAAACTTTGCGTAATTCGTTTCGGAAAATGACGGAATATTTTACCAGATTGTGACTTAATTTAGCGTGCTAACACGGTACAAAAATAAAGAATCAGCGTTTTCCGACAAGAAAACGCTGATTCGATCCGTCGAATTATCTTTGAATTATTCCGCATTGTCTGCCGAATCGTCACCGTTCCAGCAGTAGGTGCACAGATTTTCCGCAGGAATACCGATCGAGGCGAGCATATCGTCAAGTCGGTGATACCGCAGAGATGTGAACTTCAGTTTTTTGCAGATCGCATCGAGCATGTTCTCGTAGCGCTTCGAATCCGGATCCGCATACTCCGCGAGAACCTCCGCGGAAACATCCTCTGTTCCCTCGAGCTCCGCGATGCAGCGGCGGGTGATCAGCTCCATCTCGCTCTTCGAGCGCGAGAAGTTCAGGTATTTGCAGCCGTACAGAAGCGGCGGGCAGGCGGGACGAACGTGTACCTCCTTCGCACCGCTCTCGAACAGGAACTCCGCGGTCTCGCGCAGCTGCGTGCCACGCACGATGGAGTCGTCGATGATGAGAAGGCTCTTGCCCTTCACAAGCTCGGGTACCGCGATCAGTTTCATCTTCGCGATCAGATCGCGTTTCTCCTGCATCGTGGGCATGAACGAGCGGGGCCACGTAGGTGTGTACTTGATCAACGGACGCGTGAACGGGATTCCCGCCGCGTTCGCATATCCGATGGCGTGTGCCGTACCGGAATCCGGAACACCCGCGACGACATCCGGCTTGACATTGTCGCGCTTCGCGAGTCTCTCACCGCAGTGGTATCTCGCTTCCTCAACGCTGACACCCTCGTAGGACGAGGACGGATAACCGTAGTAGATCCAGAGGAATGTGCAGATCTTCATCTTCTTGCCGGGTGCGACGAGCGTGTGATAACTGTCTGCGTCGAACACCGCGATCTCGCCCGGGCCGAGCTCATGCTCCGGCTGGTATCCGAGGTTGGCGAAGGAGAAGCTCTCCAGCGCCGCGCAGTACGCACCGTCCTTGCGGCCGATCACGATCGGCGTGCGGCCCATACGGTCGCGTGCGGCGTAGATGCCCTTGTCCGTCAGCACGAGCATCGACAGCGAGCCGTCGATGAGCTCCTGCGCGTAGCGGATACCCTCGATCAGGTTGGGCTTCTGGTTGATCAGCGCGGCGACAAGCTCCGTCGGGTTGACCTCACCGTTACTCATAATAAAGAAGTGGGAATTATTCTTGAGGATCGTGTCGACGATCTCATCCTTGTTGTTGATCTTACCGACCGTCGTGACGGCGAATTTGCCGTGGTGCGAGCGCACCAGGATCGGCTGAGGCTCAAAGTCGGAAATGCAGCCGATGCCCATATGGCCGTGCATCTCGTGGGCTTCCTTCTCGAACTTGGTGCGGAACGGCGAGTTCTCGATCTTGTGGATTGACTTCTCAAAACCGTTGTCCCCGTATACTGCGAGGCCCGCTCTCCGCGTGCCGAGATGGGAATGGTAATCCACGCCGAAGAACAGGTCAAATATGCAGTCTTCCTTCGTGGCAACACCGAAAAAACCACCCATGATATATCCTCCCGTAACCGGAATATTGTGCGGCGAAAAGGCTGACCCGCCGCTTGCCGTACACATTGTACTCTTTCGGAAAAACCCTTGCAAGGGGCTTACACGGGGCGAATGGCTTTTTTATACTTATTCGAATCATAAGTCCTGCTTATGATTTGTATAACATGCACGAAATACCCGATCGTACGGCTTATTGTTTCCTTATTTCGTGCACTCACTTTTTTCCCTGACTCCCTTGTATTTTTCGTTTAACTATGATAGTTTGTAGAAAATTCGCCTTTACGGCAATCGCTTTTGGAGGGGTCTATGAAAGCTTTTCTGAAACGCAAGAATATCGACATTTCCTGGCAGAGTTACGGGATCAAGGCCATGAGTGCCATGGCGCAGGGTCTGTTTGCTTCGCTGCTGATCGGCACGATCATCAAGACACTCGGTGAGCAGGCCGGCCAAGCCGTCGCCAACATTCAGAGCAACCACAAATTCTGGATTGAGTACGTAAAACCGTTTTTTGACATACTGGTCGACATCGGCACCTTTGCGCAGAGCGTTGCCGGTCCCGCGATGGCAGTCTCTATCGCCGTCGCGCTGCAGGCACCCCCGCTCGTCGTATTTTCCGCTGCCGCAGTCGGCTATGCCGCTAACGCGGAAGGTGGCGCCGGCGGTCCTCTGGCCGTTCTGTTGATCGCCATCATCGCCGTGGAAGCCGGCAAGGCGGTCTCCAAGGAGACCAAGATCGACATCCTGGTCACTCCTTTCGTCACCGTCACGCTCGGCGGGTTCCTGGCTCTCGGCTGGGCACCGTACATCGGCTGGGTTGCAACCAAGATCGGTGAGTTCACCAAATGGGCAACGATCCAGCAGCCGTTCATCATGGGCATCATCGTCTCCGTCGTCATCGGTGTCGCTCTCACGCTTCCGATCTCAAGTGCCGCGATCTGTGCCGCATTCAGTCTCACCGGACTTGCCGGCGGCGCCGCTGTCGCGGGCTGCTGCGCACAGATGGTCGGTTTCGCTGTTTTAAGTTATAAGGAAAATAAAGTCGGCGGCCTTGTATCGCAGGGTCTCGGCACCAGTATGCTGCAGATGGGCAACATCGCCAAGAAGCCGATCATCTGGCTTCCGCCGATCATTGCTTCGGCGATCACCGGCCCCATCGCTACCTGCCTCTTCAAGATGGAGATGAACGGTCCCGCGATCTCGTCCGGTATGGGCACCTGCGGTCTCGTCGGTCAGATCGGTGTCATCACCGGTTGGAACGGCAACGCCGGCTGGTTTGACTGGCTCGGCCTGATCCTGATCAGTTTCGTGCTGCCCGCAGTCCTGTGCTTTATCATGGGACGCATTTTCCGCAAAGCCGGCTGGATCCAGGACGGTGATCTGAAACTGGCCGAATGAGAAGGTTGAACGCGTAATCCGACCGGCCGTTAAGTTTGATCGACCGAGAAGTTTGATCGGTCCGAACAGCAGCCTGCCGGTCTTCGTTAGGGGAGGATTTCGGGGATGAAAAAACTGCTTCAAAGATTTCACTATAATGCGCCCGTCACACTGACGTTCGCGCTGATCAGTCTCGGGGCTCTGCTGCTTACGGAAGTGTTCGGCGAAGGGCTCAAGGAACGGCTCTTTATGACCTACCGTGCGCCGCTCACCGATCCGCTGATGTATGTCCGTCTCATCGGGCACGCGATCGGGCACGCGGACTGGTCCCACTATATGAACAATATGCTCTACATTCTGATGCTCGGACCGATCCTTGAGGAGAAGTACGGAAGCAAAATGATCCTGGAGATGATGGTGATCACCGCTGTCATCACCGGCATCATATTCAACATTCTCTTCCCCGGCTCCGCTCTGCTCGGCGCCAGCGGGATCGTCTTCATGTTCATCATCCTGGCATCGGTCACTAACGCGGAGAAGGGACGCATCCCGATCACTTTCATCGTGATCTGCATCCTCTACCTCGGCAACGAGTTTGTCAACGCCTTCCACAAGGACAACATCTCGCAGCTCGGCCACATCATCGGCGGAACGTGCGGTGGCTTCTTCGGACTGTTCCTCGTCGCGACCGGCGGTTACCGGGACAAGGCTAAGAGCTGAGCGGGTAAGGCAGACAACCGACAAGGCGCACCGCCGCCAAGTCACACAACTGACAATGTATGCAAACAAAAACGACGGCGGGAACCGAACATTCCCACCGTCGTTTTTTCTTTTCATTGTCTGTCGGAGGCTTCCGGCGATCACTCGCCGAGTCTTGCCATTAGCTCCGCGCGAAGCGCCTCGTAACCGGGCTTTCCGAGAAGTGCGAACATATTCTTCTTGTAGCTCTCCACGCCGGGCTGGTTGAACGGGTTGACCGCAAGCATATAACCACTCACGCCGCAGGCGAACTCAAAGAAGTAGAACAGCTGGCCGAGGCAGAACTCGTTCTGCTCGGGGATGCTCACCACAAGGTTCGGCACTCCGCCGTCCACATGCGCGAGCTGCGTGCCCTTCATTGCGCTCTTGTTTACGAACTCCACCGTCTTGCCTGCGAGGTAGTTCATACCGTCGAGGTCAACGGGCTCCGCCTCGAGAACAATCTCCTCGCGGCTCTTCTCCACGGAGAGCACGGTCTCATACATAATGCGTGCGCCGTCCTGAATGAACTGTCCCATCGAGTGCAGGTCGGTCGTGAGATCGACGCTCGCCGGGAAGATACCCTTCTGATCCTTGCCCTCGCTCTCGCCGTAGAGCTGCTTCCACCACTCGCTCACATAGTGAAGCGACGGCTCGTAGTTTGCAAGCACCTCCACACTCTTGCCCTTGCGATAGAGAATGTTGCGCACTGCCGCATAGCGAAGAGCGTCATTGTCCGCAAAATCCTTGCTGATGCAGATCTCGCGCATGCTTGCCGCACCTGCCATCAGCGCATCGATGTCCGCACCGCTCACCGCGATCGGCAGAAGGCCTACCGCTGTCAGCACGGAGAAACGTCCACCGACATCGTCCGGCACAACAAAGCTCTCGTAGCCTTCCTCGGTCGCAACCTGCTTGAGAGCTCCTCTCGCCTTGTCGGTTGTCGCGTATATACGCTTGTTGGCCTCCTCGCGGCCGTACTTCTTCACAAGAAGCTGTTTGAACACGCGGAACGCGATCGCCGGCTCCGTGGTCGTGCCCGATTTGCTGATGATGTTGACCGAAAAATCACGGTCGCCGATCACGTCGATCAGATGCTTTAAGTAGGTCGAGCTGATGCTGTTGCCCGCATAGTAGATCTCGGGCGTCTTGCGCACCGACTTCGGCGCGTTGTTGTAGAAATTGTGGCGCAGGAATTCGATCGCCGCGCGCGCTCCGAGGTAGGAACCGCCGATACCGATCACCACCAGAACCTCGGAATCCGACTGGATCTTCGACGCCGCTTTCTTGATGCGCGCGAACTCTTCCTTATCGTAAGCGACCGGAAGATCGATCCATCCGAGGAAGTCATTGCCCGCGCCCTGTCTTCCGAGAAGCTCCGCGCGTGCCGCCTCCGCCTGGCCCTTGATCAGTGCGACCTCCTGATCGCTCATAAACCGCGACGCCAGTGCCGCGTCAAATGTAACATTTCCCATAAAAATATACCTAGCCTTTCCCGAACCCGCGCGTCGCTGTCGGTCACCGTATCTTGCGAACCACGCGCTGTCCGCCGTATCGCAAGCATTATAGCAAACCGCCCCGCGCAATGCAATACGGCGCACGCGAAAAATGACTTTTCATTTTCCACGGTCTATGCTACAATGTGCTGTGCTTGAGGTTTTGAAGAACACCGCAATATATAAGAGGGAGAACCGGTCATGGCTATTGACAATAAAAAACCGCACACGACGCGAAGCTCCTCGCAGGGAACGGGCAGGCCCGGCGCCCAGCGAAGCGGTTCCGCGACGACAGGAAGCGGCTCCGCGGCACAACGAAGCGGCTCTGCGGCGCGGCGGAGAAAGAAGAAAAAACATCCGTTTAAACGGTTTCTGAGAAAGCATTTTGCGCTCTGCGTAGCCGTTCTGTTGGCGCTGCTCGCGCTGCTGATCTACCTGTTCGTGAGGAGCATAACAAACAACGGCGGCGATGAGCCGGACAACCGCGGCAGGAATGCGTCGACCACCCCGACCTCCGGGGTCGTTGAGGCAACCTCGACACCGAAGCCGACCGGGACGAACGACACGACACCGACACCGACCGACACCGCAGATCCGACACTGACGCCGACGGAAGCACCGACAACGGCTCCGACGCCGACCGAGGCGCCGACACCGACCGCAACACCTACGCCGACCCCGACAACGGCACCGACACCGGGAGCAAATGTGTACGGCGTATGCTCGAGCATCACGCTCGATGAGAACTCCGAGCCGGCCGCAGGCGAAGACTGGGAGATTGACTACCTGATGCTCGTCAACTGGTCTCACCGTCTCAAGTACACCGGCAACCCGGAAAATCTGGTCCGTCTCAACGAAGTGCTCACCGCAGACTTCTACACCATAGAGGAACCGTACACCGTCGCCGAATCCAAGCGCAATTTTGTGATTGAGACCGAGGAGGACAAATACGGCCGCGGCAACCGGGTCGCCGTGGAGCACCTCAACGAGATGTGCACCGACTTCAACAAAGCCACGGGAATCGGGATCAAGATTTCCCAGACCGGTGCATACCGCAACTACGCGACGCAGGATCGGTTCTGGCAGAATCGAGACAAGTCCCTCAACCCGCCGCGCACGATCCCCGGCAACGCCAGCGAGCACCGCACGGGTCTCGGATTTGACATCTGGGTTCTCGACACCGGCGAGAACGACACCACCTGGTTCCGCCAGAACTGCTACAAATACGGCTTCATCCTCCGCTATCCTTCGGACAAGAAGAATATCACCGGGATCGCGTACGAGCAGTGGCATTTCCGCTATGTCGGCGCAGAAGCCGCCAAGGAGATCTTCGACCTCGGCTACTGCCTCGAGGAGTACATCGCCTACAAAAACGGCGAGGATTTCTCGACGCTCCCGAGATATTGATTCCGCAACTTCAAAATCAACCATCAAAAACAATATCCCCGACACCGAAGTGCCGGGGATGTTTTTTCGTTTATTTCATTGCTCGCCGCTACTGTCCGGCCGCTTCTTCTCCGTCACGCTCTCATCCGCAGATGGTACATCAGGATCGCCGCAGCAACCGCCGCATTGAGCGATTCCGCCTGCCCGTCCATCGGGATGCGGATACGCACGTCTGAGAGCTCTGTAACGCCGTCAGACAGGCCGTTTGCCTCGTTGCCGATCAGAATGCCGACCCTGTCGCCGTAAGCCGCCTCCGTGTACGGAACCGACCCCTGCAGGTGCGCCGCATACAGCTTCACGCCGCGCTCCCGAAGCTCCGTCAGCAGCTTCGGAAAATCCTCCGCATAATAAAACGGTACTCTCAGGATCGCGCCCATCGTCGAGCGCACGACCTTCGGGTTGAACACATCGACCGAGTCCGCCGAAAGGATGATCCCGCTCATACCGGCCGCCTCCGCGGTCCGCAGGATCGTCCCGAGGTTGCCCGGGTCGCGCAGGCTCTCCAGCAGAAGAAGCCGCGTAGTGTCCCCCGCGATCATGTCCTCGACGGAGTACTCCGGCATGCGCACGACCGCGATCACGCCCTGCGGCGTCACGGTCTCCGCGATCGCGTCGAACACCTCGTCCGCGACCGTCTCGTACTCACAGCCCGCGAGAAGCTCCCGCTCCCCGTCGTCAAGTCCCGCAAGTCCGCTCTCGGACCAGTAGGTTTTCACCAGATGTTCCGGATGCTGCGCCAGGATCTCGAAGAACATTTTCCGACCCTCGCAGATGAAGGCGCGCTCCTCCTCACGGGTGCTCCGTTTTCTGAGAAGCGCCGTGATCATTTTCAGTTGCGGATTGGATTTGGAAGTGATCATACTGTCCCCCTCCGACTCTTCTGCACCGTTGCTCTTTCACGTCGCCGGCCACCCGCGCGGACGCTTCCGCGTCGTCAGTCCCGGCAATTAGCCGATGATCCCGATCAGTTCCTCCGGCAGACCGGCTGACCTTCAGATCTCCTCCTGGTTCGCCAGCTTCGCCGCCTGGTCAGCTGCCGTCAGAGCATCAATGATCTCCTGAATATCGCCGTTCATAATCTTGTCGAGCTTGTACAGCGTCAGACCGATGCGATGATCGGTGACGCGGCTCTGCGGAAAATTATACGTCCTGATCTTCTCGGAGCGGTCTCCCGTTCCGATCTGGCTTCTGCGCTCCGCAGCGACCGCATCGTGCGCCTTCTGCCGCTCGAGATCATACAGCTTCGCGCGCAGCAGGGCAAATGCCTTGTCGCGGTTCTGCAGCTGCGATTTCTCAGTCTGGGAGTAGATCACGATGCCTGTCGGATAGTGCGTCAGGCGTACCGCCGAGTCCGTCGTGTTGACGCACTGTCCGCCGTTGCCGGACGCGCGCATGACATCGATGCGGATATCCTTCTCGTCGATCACGACGTCCACTTCCTCCGCCTCGGGCATCACCGCCACGGAGGCTGTCGAAGTATGGATGCGCCCGCCGGATTCCGTCTCCGGGACGCGCTGCACGCGGTGCACGCCGCTCTCGTATTTGAGCACGGAGTAGGCTCCCTGCCCCTTGACCATAAACTCGACTTCCTTCATACCGCCGATGCCGGTCTCGTCGTAGTTGACCAGCTCGATCTTCCAGCGGCGCGACTCGATGTAATGCACATACATGCGGTACAGCTCCGCGGCGAACAAAGCCGCCTCCTCACCGCCCGCGCCGGCGCGGATCTCCACGACGACGTTCTTGTCGTCGCACGGATCCTTCGGGATCAGCAGTATCTTCAGTTTCTTTTCGTTGTCCTCGATCTGCGCCTTCGCGTCGGAGATCTCCTCCTTCAGCAGCTCACGCATCTCCTCGTCGGTCTCCTTCTCAAGCATCTCAAGGCTCTCTTCGACCGTCTCTTTTGCTTTTTTGTATGCCAGATACGTCGTGACAAGCGGCTCGCAATCGCTCTGTTCCTTCATCAGTTTGCGGAACCGGTTCGTATCCGAGGTCACATCCGGGCTCGCGAGCTCCAGCTGCAGCTCCTCGTACCGCTTGCAGACATCTTCCAATTTATCAAACATAGTTATTCCCTCACTACGGGCGTGGAAACGCCCGACTTTCCGTTTATCATCATTTTCCTTACAAGTGCAACACAAAAAAAGCCCGTGCCACTATAAGTGCCCGATGACAACCCGGTCAAGTCCGGCATAATCCTTCTTCACACGTACCTCGGAAAATCCCGCTTCGCGGAACAGGGCAGGCACGCTGACGCCCTGGTCAAATCCGATTTCCACGATCAGTATACCTCCTTCTCTCCCGTCCTGTGCCGGCCGGAGATGCTTCGCGCCCTCCGTCGTCAACACGCGGTAAAATGCAAGCCCGTCCTCGCCGCCGTACAGCGCGAGGCGCGGCTCATGATCTCTCACTTCCGGCTCCAGGCCGGCCAGTTGCTCCGGCGGAATGTACGGCGGATTGGAGACGATCACATCGTACTCTCCCGTCACTTCCGCAAACATATCACTCTTAAGCCAGGCGACATCCGCCCCGAGTCTTTCGGCGTTGTCCCTCGCAACCGCGAGAGCCGCCTCCGAGATGTCCGCGCCCGTCACGGCCGCGGGTTTCCCCAAACGCGCGATGCTGATCGCGATACAGCCGGATCCGGTGCACATATCGAGCACGCGACGCCCCTCACAGCAGGCCAGAGCCTCCTCCACAAGATGCTCCGTGTCCTGGCGCGGGATGAGCACATCCGGCGTTACGCGGAAAGGCAGCCCCATAAACTCCTGTTCACCCGTAAGCTGCTGCAGAGGCACTCTCTCGAGTCTCCTCATAACAAGCGCGAGGTACGCTTCCCACTCCGCCTCGGGAATGGGCTCCTCCCGCCGCATCAGCCACATTGCCGGCGTCATATCACAGACATGCCACAGCAGGCGCTCCGCGTCGAGCTCCGCCTCGGGCACGCCCGCCGTCCGCAGCGCATCACTGCAACGGCGTGCCGCCTCGCGATATGAGATTGGGCAGTCTGTGTTCATCATTCACTTCTCCGATTGTTCGCCGCCCTGCTTCGACGGCGTCGCAAATCCCGTCACGGTCGGAGTGTAACTTCCGTCCTCCTCGAGAAGGTACTCTCCCGGTTCCGTGGGAGTCGCGCAGTTGTCCGCATCCGTTCCCGCAAGGAACGCTCTCCAGTCAAACACGGCCTCGACCGATGTGATCGCCACCGCGAGCATCGTGTCGTCCGGCTCCTTCGTCGTAAGCGCCTGCATCCACATACCGGGACGGCTCAGCGCGTTGACGACGCAGTTGTTCGTACGGCCCGCAAGCTTCAGGAACTCATAGCTGATCCCGGCCACAAGCGGCAGCAGCAGGATGCGCACGACAAATCTCACAAGAAACTTCAGGATGCGCGAGCTGCCCGTGTAGATCGGGAACAGGTTGACTATGGAAAAAATAAGAATACTGATCACCATGACGAAGATCATAAAGCTCGTGCCACAGCGCTTGTGCTCCTTCGAGGACGCGCGCGCGTTGTCCACCGTCAGCTCCAGCCCGTGCTCGACACAGTTGATCGCCTTGTGCTCTGCGCCGTGATATCGGAACACTCTCTTGATCTCCTCCATCCGCGAGATCAGGACAATGTATCCGACGAAGATCGCGATCCGGAGGAGACCCTCCGTCACACTGGAAAATAAAGGCGATTTTACGCCGGTAACGCCTTCCAGAAACGCGGTGATCGTGAACGGCAGCAGGATGAACAAAGCCACCGTCAACACGAGTGAAAGTGCGACCGTCGCACCGATCATCGCCGGTGTCATCATCGGCTTGGAATCGTCCTTCTTGTCTCCTTCGGCCTTCTCCGTCTCACCGGCGCTCTCCGCTTTCGATGCGTCGCTCTTCTTATCGGGATCCGCATCGCCGGATTTTGCCTTCTTCGCGTCGTCCTTCTTCGGGTCCGCCTCGTCGGCAAAATTGGCCGAGTACATCAGCGTACCCATACCGACGATCATGGACTCCACAAGGTTGACGGCTCCGCGGATAAACGGCCATCCGAGCCACGGATGCTTCTCGGCGGCGCTGTGGTAATCCTTCACCAGGATGACCGTCTGACCGTCCGGTTTGCGCACGGAAACGGCGTATTTGGTGCGGTTGCGCATCATCACGCCTTCCATCACGGCCTGTCCGCCGATCCCCGACGGTTTCAACTGCTCTGCCATATCTTCACTCCTTACCGGCTGACGCGCTCCGCGCGACGCCGCTGCCCCCGCGCAGCCACCCCGGCCGGCACGGTGTTTCTATAAAATATGCCTTGACAAAAAATTGTCAAGGCATAGTCATGTTTCTTTCCGAGCTCAGTTATCAGAAGCCGTACTTCTTGTTGAACTTCTCAATCGCACCGCGCGCCTGAGCAGCCTTCTTCTGGCCGGTATAGAATGTATGGCACTTGGAGCAGATTTCAACATGGATCTCCGACTTCGTGGATCCGGTCACAAACTCATTGCCACAGTTGCATGTTACCTTTGCCTGATAATATTTCGGCTGAATTCCTTCCTTCATGTCATTCACCTCGTAATTCTGTATTCGGCCGTCCGGGTGTCCCGGGTGCCCATTAGGAAGCGCTGAATCAATCAGCGTTTCGTAACACTCATTTGAACAGCTTTTGTATTATATCATAGCATTTTCGGAAATGCAACACCATTTTTCACGAATAATCGCAATCTCATCAGTTCTTAATGACCGTGACGCTGCTGTCCCAAACCGAGGTATCATAGTCCAGATTCGGGTTGTTTCTGAGATCCAGAACCTCGATGTCGTTGAACTGGCACTGCAGACAAACCAGGTTCGGATTGTTGGTGACATCCAGCTTTTCGAGATAGTTCACGCTGCACACGAGCCCCTCCAGTTTCTTCAGATTCTTCAGGTACAGGCTGGTAAGATAGTTGTTGCCGCATTCAAGGTCTTTCAGCAGCGTGCAGGAACCGATCGCGAGCGTTGTGATCTTGTTGCTGTCGCACTCCAGGTGAGTGAGTTTCTTGCACTTGTTCAGATCCAGCTTGGTGAGGTTGCAGCCGTAGCACAGGAGCACCTTCAGCTCCGTGTTGGCCGCCAGATACAGCGACGATACGTCGCTGCACGAACAGTCGAGATATGTGAGCTCCTTGCAGCCGCTCACGATCAGCGTCTCTACGTACGAGTCGTTGCAGATGATCCGCTTGAGTTTCGTGTTCGCGCGGAGATCCAGTTCCTTGATATTGTTCCAGTGGCAATCCAGTTCCAGAAGCTGTTTGTTCATGCTCAGATCCAGTGATTCGATCTGGTTTCTGCCGCACCACAGAACCTTGAGTGCCATGAAATACTGAATGCCGTCCATATTCTTGATCATGTTTTCGGGCTCTTCCGCCTCACCGACGACATTGATCTTCGTAACGGCCAGAAGCTCCGTGCCGCGAAGCTTGCTGTCCTTATTGGTGTCATACTTCTTCACCGCTTTCCGGAAGTTCGCATCCGGAAAATAAGTCGAGTTGATGGGGACATACGTCACCACACTGACCTCGGACGTTGCCACGGTCTTGCCCTTGGCGTCCTTGATGATGCAGCGCACTTTGTATTTGTCGTGAGCCGCCTGTGCGGTGAGCTTGAACTCCGGCGTCTTCGCGCTCGCTGCGGTGGAACTCTTCCAGGTCGTCGTACCCGGAGCCTTCGTCTGCCACTGATACGTGAGAGGCGTGCTGCCGACTGCCGTCACTGCGAAGATTCCCTGCGTACCGATGACGATGCTCAGGCTCTTCGGCTGCTTCACGATCTTCAGGCCGCTTGCGATCGTGACGGTGAGTGTCGCAGGCCTGGTATACTCCACATCCCCGGAGCCGTTGTCCGTTATGCGGCAGCGGAACTGATAACCGCTGTGACCTTCCTGCGCCGTGATGGAAAATGCGGCCTTATTCGCGCTCGCGTTGGTGGAATTCATCCACTGCGTCGAGCCGGGTGCCTTCGTCTGCCACTGATACTTCAGCGTGCCCTCGCCGGTCGCCGATACCGTGAACTTCGCGGTCTTGCCCGCCGCCACGGTCACATCCTTCGGCTCTGCCTTGATATCGATGGTGGAGCCCATGGCGGACGCCGCTCCGCCGAGATTGAGGGCCGGCGCCAGTGCGATCGCGCATACGAGCGCCAGCATCACCGCCAGGATACGTCTTACCGTTTTGTTTTTGAACATCTCATTTTCCTCCTTCTCCGTACATCCCGGGGCCCGGAATGTTACATATAATGTACGATGCCGGGATTGTTGCCCGAACCGGTCGTCACCTGCACTCCGTAGGATACCTCACAGTATTCCAGTTCCTTGTTCTTGCTGATATCCAGCTTTGTCAGGTCGTTGCTGCTGGCAAGCAGCCGGAGCAGCTTCGTGTTGTTCGCCAGATTCAGCGAAGACAGCTGGTTGTCGCCGCACCAGAGTTCTTCCAGCTCGGTATTTTTGGCCACATTGAGCGAAGTCAGGCTGTTACTGTAGCAGTCGAGCTGCACAAGCGCCTTGTTGTTCCGCACATCGAGCCTTGTCAGACGGTTGTTGCCGCAGTTAAACCGCTCAAGCTCTGCCAAATTGCTGACATCCAGCGTGGTCAGGTTGTTGAACGAACAGCTGAACGTCCGGAGTCTTATGTTCTTGCTCACATCGAGCGAAGTGAGCGAATTGTCGTCGCACTCCAGGTACAGCAACTTGACATTTTTCGTAAGATTCAGCTTGGTCAGCTTGTTGTAAGCGCAAAATAACTGCACCAATTCCCTGTTCTTCGTGACGTCCAGAGCCTTCAGCCGGTTCTGGCCGCACAGCAGATAGTTCAGGTTCGGGTTGCAACTCGTGTTCAGACCGGTCAGATCATTGTTGTAGCACATAAGCTTGCGCAGCGAGGTGAGCGTGCTCACGTCCAGCGTCTTCAATCGATTCTGACCGCACCAGAGCTCGCGCAGCGACAGATTCTGACTGACATCCAGCGAAGTCAGCTTGTTCTGCGCGCAGTTGAGTGACTCAAGATCCGCAAAATACTCAATGCCGGTCAGGTCCGCAATGCCGTACGAGTCGACATCGATCGAGTGCATCCCCTCGAGCTCGCTCCAGGTGAGCACGTTGCTCCCGTCCTTATCGTACCATTTTACGAACTCGCGGAATATATCGTCCGGAAAATTCTTCTCGTTGAGCTTTCCGTCGCTGATCTTCAGCGTAGCCGCCGCCGAGCTGGACGACTGCCCGTTGGCGTCCGTCACAACGCAGCGGAACCGGTAACCGTCGTGTCCGTTCTGCGCGGTGAGAACGAAGATCGGGCTCTTCGCCGTCGCGTTCGTCGAATCTTTCCATTCCGTCGCGCCGGGAGCCTTCGTCTGCCACTGGTATTTCAGCGTGCCCTTGCCGTCTGCGCAAACCATAAACTTCGCGGGTGCTCCCACGAGCGCTCTGACATTGTCCGACTGCGCCAGGATCGCCGGCTTGACCGTCAGGGTTGCCGCGCACGAGATTGCGCGCTTCCCGTCGCCGTCCGTCACAACACAGCGGAACTGATAGCCTCCGTGTGCGACCTGTGCGGTAATCACAAGCTCGGCCGACTTCGCGCTCGTCGCTGTGGAGTTCTTCCACTCTGTCGTCCCGGGTGCCAATGTCTGCCACTGATACTTCAGTGTCGCCTTGCCTGACGCGACGACCGAGAACTTCGCCGTGTCGCCGACCTTGGCGGCGGTGTTCTTCGGGAGCGTCGTGACGGACGGGCCGTTGTTGTTTCTCACCATCAGCGTCGCCACGCTCGAGACGGACTCATTTCCGTTGCCGTCCGTGACAATGCAGCGCACCTTAAAACCGTTGTGATTGAGCTTGGGCGTGATCTTGAAGGTAGCCTTTTTCGCGGTCGCGTTCGTCGAGTTCTTCCACGTCGAAGTGTTCGGCGCCAGCGTCTGCCACTGATATTTCAGCGTCGCCTTGCCGGTCGCCGCAACCGTGAACGAAGCCTCCTTGCCGACAACGACGGTCTGATTTTTCGGCTGCGTCGTGATCTTCGGCTTGACCGTCAGAACCGCGACTGTCGTCGTAACGGTCCTCGTCTTTCCGTCCTTCACCTTGCAGCGGACCTTGTACCCGTTGTGGCCGATCTGCGCGGTGATGGTGAATTTCGCCGTTTTCGCGCTCGCGTTCGTCGAATTCTTCCACTCCGTATCACCCGGCGCCAGCGTCTGCCACTGATAAGCCAGCTTATCGTTGCCGGTCGCTCCGACCGTGAACTTTGCAGTTTCTCCCACGACCACCGTCGTGTTCCTCGGCTGCGTATTGATCGTCGCTTCGCGCAGCACGATTCCCGTGCGACCGATGTCCCGCGCCTGCGCACTCTTCGCCGACGTCCCCGCAGCCGCGAACGACTCCGTGAGCATTGCCGCGAAAAGAACGCTCAGAATTGCCAGCACAGCACCGAGTCTGTGCATTGCTCGCTTCCGGATCATCTCCTGCTACCTCCCCTGGCATCGCGGCAGAAGCCGCAATGACCGTTATGAACGATATCTCACCGGGACAAGCCGGTGTTAAAACCTCGATTAGTATGCGATGACGTATATGACTTTGATCCCGGCCTCGTCCTCGCCCGTCACTTCAACCCCGACATCAACCTCACAGTGATGGAGATTCGTGTTCTTGCTGACGTCAAGCTTCTTAATCCAGTTGAGGGTGCAGCTCATTTCCCTCAGTTCCGTATTCCTGGATATATCCAGTTTCTCCACATAGTTGTCATCCAGATGCAGTTCCGTCAGATTCGGGGCCTTCGTGACATCCAGTGCGATCAGGTCGTTGGATCCCGCATAAAGCCATTCCATCTTCGGGTTGTTGCTGAGATTAAGCGTTTTCAGAAGATTGCAATCGCAGAAAACATATTTCATCTTAGGATTTCTGGTCAGATTCAACGTCTCCAGGAAGTTGGAGCCACACTGAAGATACTCCAGCTTCGGATTCTTGGTCACATTCAGCTTCTTCAGATTACACAGTTCGCATTTCAGCGTGTCCAGCTCGGGATTTTTCGTCACATCGATCGTGCCGATCGAGTTATAATCGCAGTAGAACAGCTTCAGCTTAGGCAGTTTCTTGATCTGCTCCACGGACGTTATCTCGGAGTTGTTGCACTCCAGATAATACAGTTCATAGAACATCTCAATACCGCTCATATCCTCACACACGGAATGATCCAACCCGATGCTCTTGATCGGTTCGATCTCATCCCAGGTAAGTACCGTACTGCCGTCCTTGTCGAACATCATAACGATGTCTCGGAGATACGGGTCCGGAAAATTCTTCACGTTGATCTTTCCGTCACGGATCGTTATCGTCTCGGGCGATGACGTGTTCTTCTGTCCGTTACCGTCCGTCACGACGCAGCGGAACTGGTAACCGTTGTGACCGCTCTGCGCCGTGATCTTGAATACCGACTGCTTCGCGGTCGCGTTGGTTGAATTCTTCCACGTGATTGAGCCCGGAGCCTTCATCTGCCACTGATACTTCAGCGTGCCCTTGCCCTTGGCGATGACACGCAGGCTCAGATGCCCGCCGACAACGGGATCGATATCACCGGTCTGCCCTACGATCCCCGGTTTCACCGTCAGAGTTGCTTCACCGGAGGTCTTCTCTGCGCCCTTCGAATCCTTCACGATACAGCGGAACTTATAGCCGTGATGACCGGCCTGTACGGTAATGCTCAGCGTCTGCTTCTTCGCCGTCGAGTTTGTGGAGTTCTTCCACGTGCTTGAACCCGGGGCCTTCGTCTGCCACTGATAGGAAAGCTTACCCGAGCCGGTCGCAACAACCGTGAATTTCGCGGTGGAATCCACGGCTACCGTCGCGCTCTGGGGCTGCGTCGTGATCGTGACCGCCGGATTGACCGGCAGCTTCACGGTTCCGATCGCGGCCGATGTCCCAGCCTCATTCAGGCCCGCGCGGTTCGCGTGACGGGCCGAAGCGCCTGCCGCAAGAAGCCCTATCGCGCACACAAGGGCGATCATTACGGACAACATCATCCGTCTCACGGAATTTCTCTTTTCTCTCTTCATTATTCACCTCCGGAAACAAAAACCGGGGAGGCGGTGATCCCATCATCGCCTCCCTGCACAATGAGTGTATCAGTAACTTTCAGTTTAGCAGATTACTATAGCACAGTCAAGAGTTACGGGCGGTTTACACCGCCCGTTATGACTCATCTCATAATGATCTGCATGAACTCCTGGTTGTTCTTCGTGCGAACAAGCAGGTTGATGATCTTCTCGATCGATTCCTCCGCGGATTTGCCGTTAAATGCCTTGCGCATCATATTGTTGACCCTCTGCTCGGTCTCCGTCAGCAGCAGATCCTCACGGCGCGTGCTCGACTTCGGCAGGTCGATCGCGGGGAAAATGCGTCTCTCCGACAGGTCGCGGTTCAGCACGAGCTCCATGTTGCCGGTGCCCTTAAATTCCTCGTAGATGACATCGTCCATACGGCTTCCCGTGTCCACCAGCGCCGTCGCAAGGATCGTCAGGCTTCCGCCCTCCTTCATACAGCGCGCCGCGCCGAAGAACTTCTTGGGCATATAGAGAGCGTTCGGATCGAGACCGCCGGACAGCGTGCGCCCGCTGGATACGCAGGTCAGGTTGTACGCACGCGCGAGTCGCGTGATACTGTCGAGCAGGATCACCACGTCCTCGCCGTACTCCACGAGTCTCTTGGCGCGCTCCATCGTCATCTCCGACACACGGCGGTGGCGATTCGGCTCCTCGTCGAAGGTGGAGTATATGACCTCCGCATTGTAATCCTTCACGAAATCCTTGAAGTCGGTAACCTCCTCGGGACGTTCGTCGATCAGCAATATGATCAGATGCACGCTCTTGTGGTTGACAAGGATGGACTTCGCGATCTGCTTGAGGAGCGTCGTCTTGCCGGCCTTAGGCTGCGACACGATCATACCGCGCTGTCCCTTTCCGATCGGTGAGAAGAGGTCCACGATGCGCGTTGAAACACCGCACCCGGGATACTCCATCCGCAGTCTCTCGTGAGGGAACACCGGCGTCAGTCTGTCGAAGCGGCGTCTGCGCATCGCGAGTTCCGGCGCCTTGTCGTTGATCTTCGTGATGTGGTGCAGCGGAACGAACTTCTCCCCGGAACCGGGGCTCACTCTCTTGAGCGTTCCCTCGACCACATCGCCGGTCGTAAGATTGTATCTGCGGATCATCGAGGGATTGATGTACACGTCATGCTCGCTCGGCAGATAATTGTCGTTGCGAAGGAAGCCGTAGTTGTCCGAGCAGATCTCGAAGATACCTCTGCGGATCACGCCCGAGTCCGACGGATCGCCCTGCTGTGCGGGACGGTTGTCCGCATTCTCGCTTCGTGCCGGACGGGCGTCCGTCCTTGCCTCGGCATTCTCGCTTCTCGCGGGACGGTTGTCCGCTCTCGTCTCCTCGCCCTCGTTGCCCGCCGGGCGCGCTTCCGCGTTCTGCGGTCTGCCGACCGTGCGGCGCACGAGTCTCCGCTGCGGAGTTTGCGTTCCCTGCCCGGATTCCGTGTTCTGCCGGGCCTCGCCTGTCGCTGCGGCAGGTGCGGCCGGAGTTGCCGGTGCAGTCTCCGCAACCGGCTCCTGCGCGCTCTCCGCCGACTGCACCTGCGGTTCCTTCGGCGCCTCGGCGGAGGAATTCATCTGCTCGAGCAGCGCCACCATATCCGCCTTGCGCATCGAGCTGTAGCCCGCGACATGCTTCTCGCGAAGGAGCGCGCGAAGCTCGGCGAGCGACATTTCCGTATAGTTTGCCATAACAGTTCTCCTATTACCGATTGTCCTGCTCTCCCGCGGCCGCCACGTCGCAAAGCCTCGGATACACAAAGAAGACGCCCTCGTCCGTCGCGGACTGCGCCGGAGAAAGAACAGAAACACCGGTCTGTATATTCATTATTCGTCTGTTCGTTGTTGGGAATGATAAAACGGATCCTGCCACCCCGAAGGGTCGGCATTTTCGATATAAAAACTGCGATAAAAAAGCTGGGATAAAAAAAGATAACCGCGGAGCGGAGGGATTCTCCGCCCCGCGGAACTAAGATCATTTACTGCTCGTCGTCGGAATCAGCACTGTCTTCGAACTCGAGGTCCTCATCAAAGATTTCATCCTCGAACTCATCGCCGAAGCCGTCATCGAAACCGTCATCATCGAACTCGTCGACATCGGTCAGGTTGGTTACCACTTCCTCAGTCGTGTCGGATGCCGCGATGCTCTCGCGATACTCATCCTCGAACGAATCAGCACGCTCGATCACTTCGTTGTCTGTGTTCAGACGGATATTGCGGTACTCTTTCATACCGGTTCCGGCAGGGATCAACTTGCCGAGAATAACATTTTCCTTCAGGCCGACCAACGGGTCGATCTTGCCCTTGATCGCGGCATCCGTGAGAACCTTGGTGGTCTCCTGGAAGGATGCGGCGGAAAGGAACGAGTTCGTCGCCAGCGAAGCCTTCGTGATACCGAGGATGATGCGCTTGCCTTCCGCGGGCTTCTTGCCCTCCTCAAGCATACGAGCGTTGGTCTCCTCGAAGTCGAGCACATCGACATGCGTTCCCGGAAGGAATCCGGTGTCGCCGCACTCCTCAACCAGAACCTTCTTGAGCATCTGATGAAGAATGATCTCGATATGCTTATCGTTGATCTCCACACCCTGCTTACGGTATACCTGCTGAACTTCTCTCAGCATGTAATCCTGTACGGCGCGAAGACCGTTGATCTTCAGAATGTCGTGAGGATCCAGCGGACCTTCGGTCAAGCCTTCGCCGGCCTGAACGATGCTGCCGTCCTTCACACGATCCTTGGAACCGAACGGGATCAGATATGCCTTGCTCTCGCCGGTCTCCTCGTTGGTGACAACCGCCTCACGCTTGGTCATATTGTTCTTGCTCGTCTCGCGGATCGTAACCTTACCGGAGAGCTCCGTAACGATGGCAAGACCCTTCGGCTTACGCGCCTCGAACAACTCCTCGACACGGGGAAGACCCTGTGTGATGTTGTCTCCGGCGACACCACCGGTGTGGAACGTTCTCATGGTAAGCTGTGTACCGGGCTCACCGATGGACTGTGCGGCGATGATACCGACTGCCTCACCGACCTGAACCGGCTCACCGGTAGCCATGTTGGCACCGTAGCATTTTGCGCAGATTCCGTAGTGCGAACGGCAGGTAAGAGCCGTACGGATACGGATCGTTGCCTCTTCTCCGGCATCCTTGATCGCCTTGGTCGCCAGGAGTCTCTCGGCACGCTTCGGCGTGATCATCTGGTTCTTGCGAACGATCAGATCGCCGTTGTCATCATAGTAATCCTCGCAGGAGAACCGACCCGTGATACGCTCAGCGAGCGTCTCGATCGGCTTGTCCTTCTTCTCCTGTGCACCCTCTACATCGTCCGGATCAACCTTCTTGGTCGAGCTCGGGAACATCTTGACATCCATGCCCGGGATCTCTTCCATACCGGCGCAGCAGTCAACCTCGCGGATGATCAGCTCCTGGGAGACATCGACAAGACGTCTGGTCAGGTAACCGGAGTCTGCGGTACGGAGAGCCGTATCGGACAGAGCCTTGCGGGCGCCGTGTGCGGAGATGAAGTACTCCAGAACGTCGAGACCGCTTCTCAGATTGGACTTGATCGGCAACTCGATGGTCTTACCGGTCGTGTCGGTGAACAAACCACGCATACCGATCAACTGCTTGATCTGCGACTTGTTACCACGGGCACCGGAGTCAGCCATCATAAGGATGTTGTTGTATTTGTCAAGGGAGTCGAGTGCTTCCTTCTCGAAGCGCTCATCCGTCTTTCTCCAGGCCTCGATAACCTTGCTGTAACGCTCGGCCTCGCTGGTAAGACCTTCCTCGTAAGCCAGGCCGATCGCCTCAACCTGCTTCTCGGTCTCGCGGAGGATGTTCTCACGGTCGGGAGAAATGATAACGTCTGCAAGGGAAACCGTCATGGCAGCCCTTGTGGAATACTTGTAACCGATTGCCTTAACGGCGTCGAGCGTCTCTGCGGTCTTGATCGCACCGTGCGTGTTGATGCAGCGCTCGAGGATCGTCTTCAGCTCGCCCTTCTTAACCAGGAAATCGATCTCATACTTGAGGAAGTTCTCCGGACGGGTACGATCCACAAATCCGAGGTCCTGGCTGATGATCTCGTTGAAGAGGATACGGCCGACCGTCGTCTTGATCGTGCGGGACTCTTCCTTGCCCTCGTTATTGATACCGGTACGACGGACATAGATGATCGACTGCAGGGTCACATAGCCGTTCTCGTATGCGAGAATTGCCTCATTCTCATTCTTGAAATGCATCCCCTCGCCCTTGTCACCCGGCTTCTCCATCGTGAGATAGTAGATACCGAGGACCATATCCTGCGACGGAACCGCAACCGGACCACCGTCGGACGGCTTCAAGAGGTTGTTCGGGGACAACAGAAGGAAGCGGCACTCTGCCTGCGCCTCCACGGAAAGCGGAAGGTGCACGGCCATCTGGTCACCGTCGAAGTCGGCGTTAAATGCCGTACATACGAGCGGGTGCAGCTTGATCGCCTTACCCTCGACAAGGATCGGCTCGAAAGCCTGGATACCGAGTCTGTGAAGGGTAGGTGCACGGTTGAGCATTACCGGGTGCTCCTGAATGACCTTCTCGAGGACATCCCACACACCGGGCTCCAGACGCTCCACCATCTTCTTGGCGGCGCGGATGTTGTTCGCCTTCTTCTGCTCCATCAGCTCCTTCATAACGAAAGGCTTGAAGAGCTCGATCGCCATCTCCTTCGGGAGACCGCACTGGTAAATCTTAAGCTCCGGACCTACGACGATAACGGAACGACCGGAATAGTCGACACGCTTACCGAGGAGGTTCTGACGGAAACGACCCTGCTTACCCTTGAGGAGGTCGGACAGGGACTTCAGCGCACGGTTGCCGGGGCCGGTAACCGGACGTCCGCGGCGGCCGTTGTCGTTGAGTGCGTCAACAGCTTCCTGGAGCATACGCTTCTCGTTGCGGATGATGATCTCGGGAGCACCGAGACTGATCAATCTCTGCAGACGGTTGTTGCGGTTGATGATACGGCGATACAGATCGTTCAGGTCGGACGTCGCAAAACGGCCGCCGTCGAGCTGTACCATAGGACGAAGATCCGGCGGGATGACCGGGATACACTTTAAGATCATCCACTCCGGACGGTTGCCGGACTCGCGGAAAGCATCCACAACCTCAAGGCGCTTGAGCGGTTTCACACGCTTCTGGCCGTTGCTGTGCGCAAGCTCATCCTCAAGCTCCGCTGCAAGTGCGTCAAGGTCAATCTCCTCAAGAAGCTTGCGGATCGCCTCAGCGCCCATCTGCGCCGTGAAACTGCCCTCGCCGTACTCCTCGATATAACGGTTGTATTCCGGCTCGGTCAGAATATCCTTCTTCTTCAGCGGCGTGCTTCCGCCGTCAAGTACTACATAGCACGTAAAATACAGAACTTTCTCCAGATTCTTGGGCGTCATGTCAAGCAGAAGGCCCATACGGCTGGGAATGCCCTTGAAATACCAGATGTGCGATACCGGTGCCGCGAGCTCGATGTAACCCATGCGCTCACGACGGACCTTGGCGTCGGTAACCTCGACACCGCAGCGGTCGCAGATGAAGTTCTTAGCGCGAACCTTCTGCTTCTTGTATTTGCCGCACTGGCACTCAAACTTCTTGGTGGGTCCGAAGATCTTCTCGCAGAACAATCCGCCGGCCTCCGGCTTCAGCGTTCTGTAGTTGATCGTCTCAGGCTTCTTGACCTCGTAGTCGGTGACATCGCCGGGTCTGCCTGCTCTCGCCCATTCACGGATCTTATCGTCGGAAGCCAGTCCGATACGGATGGCATCGTAGGTGATCTCTTTTACTTCCTCGTTGATCTTATCCATAGCCAGTAAGCTACTCCTTCCCTGTTCAGTTTGAAAGATATCAGAATTCGTCATCCTCGGTCAGCGGCTCCAGATCCTCGAACTCGGAATCGTCGAAACCGTCATCGTCCATCTCCACGGCGGAGCCGTACAGATCGCCGGTCGTTTCGTCCGGAGTGATCTCCTGGAAGCCTGCCATCGACATCTCATTCGCGCCGGGGTAGTAAGCATCCGTATCATTGTACAGATCCGAGAAATCCTCATCGTCGCCGCTGGTGAACTTCTCCGTCATCTGGATCTCGTTGCCGTTCTCATCGAGCACGGTGACATCCAGAGCCAGTGCCTGAAGTTCCTTCAGCAATACCTTGAAGGACTCCGGAATACCGGGCTCGGAAATGTTCTCACCCTTCGTGATCGCCTTGTAGGTGCGGTCACGGCCTTCCACATCGTCGGACTTCACCGTCAGGATCTCCTGCAGGATGTGTGCGGCGCCGTACGCCTCGAGAGCCCAAACCTCCATCTCACCGAAACGCTGGCCACCGAACTGGGCTTTACCGCCGAGAGGCTGCTGCGTTACGAGCGAGTAAGGACCGGTCGAACGTGCGTGAATCTTATCATCAACCAGGTGGTGCAGTTTCAGGTAGTGCATGAAGCCTACGGTAACTTCGCTGTCGAACGGTTCGCCGGTGCGGCCGTCGCGGAGCTGTACCTTTCCGTCGGGCTTGATCGGCACGCCCGCCCACTCTTTGCGGTGATCCTGATTCTTGATCAGGAAATCCATCACCTCAGGGTTGAGTATATCTTTGTATTTCTTCTTGAAGTCTTCCAGATCGGTGTTGACATAGTCGTTGGCGAGCTGGAACATATCCGTGATATCGTTCTCGTTCGCGCCGTCGAACACAGGCGTCGAAACCTTGAAGCCGAGAACCTGGGACGCGAGCGAAAGGTGCGTCTCCATGATCTGACCGATATTCATACGGCTCGGCACACCCAGCGGGTTCAGCACGATATCGAGCGGACGGCCGTTCGGAAGGAACGGCATATCCTCCACGGGAAGAACGCGGGAAACGACACCCTTGTTACCGTGGCGGCCGGCCATCTTATCACCGACCTGAATCTTTCTCTTCTGTGCGATGTAGACGCGAACCTTCTGGTTGACACCCGGGTTCAGCTCATCGCCGTTCTCTCTGGTAAATACCTTGACGTTGACGATGACACCGAACTCACCGTGCGGTACCTTGAGGGACGTGTCACGGACTTCCTTCGCCTTCTCACCGAAGATCGCGCGGAGAAGTCTCTCCTCCGCCGTCAGCTCGGTCTCACCCTTCGGCGTAACCTTACCGACGAGGATATCACCGTCGCGGACCTCGGCACCGATGCGGATGATACCGCGCTCGTCGAGATTCTTGAGAGCGTCGTCGCCGACACCGGGGATATCTCTCGTGATCTCCTCCGGTCCGAGCTTCGTGTCTCTCGCTTCGGACTCATACTCCTCAATATGGACGGAAGTATAAACATCATCACGTACAAGGCGCTCGCTCAACAGAACGGCATCCTCGTAGTTGTAACCTTCCCAGGTCATGAAACCGATCAGCGGGTTCTTGCCGAGAGCAAGCTCGCCGCCTGAGGTGGACGGACCGTCGGCGATAACCTGACCGGCCGTAACCGCCTCGCCCTTCTTCACGATCGGGCGCTGGTTGATGCTGGTACCCTGGTTGCTTCTTGCAAATGTCTGCAGCTTGTACTCCTCGCGGGCACCGTCCGCCGTGCGAACGATGATGCGGCTCGCCTCCGCGCGCTCCACAACGCCGTCGCTCTTCGCGACAACGCACACACCGGAGTCCACGGCAGCCTTGAGAGCCATGCTGGTATCCACGACCGGCTCCTCAGTGAAGAGAAGCGGCACGGCCTGACGCTGCATGTTGGAACCCATCAGGGCACGGTTTGCATCGTCATGCTGGAGGAACGGGATCATAGCGGTTGCTACGGAAAATACCATCTTCGGGGAGACGTCCATCAGGTCGATGGAACGACGGTCAAACTGCGCGATCTCCGTACGGAAACGTCCGGAAACCTTGCTGTTGATGAAGTGGTTGCCCTCGTCCAGCGGCTCGTTAGCCTGTGCTACATGGTACTTATCCTCCTCGTCCGCGGTCAGGTAAACGACCTCGTCAAGGACGACAGGATTGTCGGGCTGGGTCTTGTCGACCTTGCGGTAAGGCGCCTCGACAAAACCGTATTCGTTGATCCTTGCATAGGATGCAAGGGAGTTGATCAAACCGATGTTCGGACCTTCGGGGGTCTCGATCGGGCACATACGACCGTAGTGCGTATAGTGGACGTCTCGAACCTGGAAACCTGCACGGTCACGCGACAGACCGCCGGGACCGAGAGCGGAAAGACGTCTCTTGTGGGTCAGCTCGCCGAGCGGGTTGTGCTGATCCATAAACTGTGACAGCTGGGAGCTTCCGAAGAACTCCTTGATCGCCGCCGTAACGGGCTTGATGTTGATCAGGGACTGCGGCGAGATGGCTGCCTGCTCGAGCGTGTTCATACGCTCACGCACAACACGCTCCATACGGGACATACCGATGCGGTACTGGTTCTGCAGGAGCTCGCCGACGGCACGGATACGACGGTTGCCGAGGTGGTCGATGTCGTCCGTGTTGCCTACGCCCCACGCGATGTGCATATTGTAGTTGACGGAGGCGAAGATATCCTCCTTCGTGATGTGCTTCGGGATCAGCTCGTTGATGTTTCTGCGGATCGCAGCCTCGAGCTCCTCCTCCGGAGTGTTGTCGAGGATCTCGCGGAGTGCCGGATAGTACACGAGTTCGGAGATGCCGAGCTCTTCCTTATCGCAGTCGACATAGTTCGAGATCTCAACCATAAGGTTCGAGAGAACCTTGCAGCTGTGCTTCTTGCTCTGCTTCTCAACGATCTTCTCCGTGACAACATAGATGTACGGGATCGCCGCGTTCTGGATCTCGTCCGCGAGGGTCTCCGTGATCAGCGTACCCTCCGTAGCGAGAACCTCGCCGGTGGTCATATCCGTCACGTCCTCGGCGAGGTATTTGCCGACAACGCGGTTGCGAAGCATCAGCTTCTTGTTGAATTTATAACGGCCGACCTTTGCGAGATCGTATCTCTTCGGGTCGAAGAACATGCCGTGAAGGAGCGATTCCGCACTCTCCACCGAGAGCGGCTCGCCCGGACGCAGCTTCTTATACAATTCAAGGAGACCGTCCTGATAATTGTCGGTCGGATCCTTCTTAAGGGAAGCCTCAAGAACCTCCTCATCGCCGAACATCTCGTTGATCTCGGCGTTGGTGCCCACACCGAGGGCACGCAAAAATACCGTGATCGGAACCTTGCGGTTGCGGTCAACGCGAACATAGAACACATCGTTTGCGTCGGTCTCGTACTCAAGCCATGCGCCGCGGTTCGGGATCACCGTCGCGGAGTACAGCTCCTTACCGAGCTTATCATGTGTCATTGCATAATATATACCGGGGGAACGGACCAACTGGCTGACGATAACACGCTCGGCACCGTTGATCACGAAGGTACCGTTGTCCGTCATCAAGGGGAAGTCGCCCATGAACATGATATGTTCCTTGATCTCGCCCGTCTCCGCGTCGTGAAGACGAACCTTGACCTTCAAAGGCGCTGCGTAGGTCGCGTCGCGCTCCTTGCACTGGTCGATCGTATACTTGGCATCGTCCCTGCAGAGCTGATAATCCACAAACTCCAGGCTGAATCGCCCGTCATGGTCGGCTATCGGCGAGATGTCGGTAAACACCTCATAGATTCCTTTCTCAAGGAACCACCGGTAAGAGTCCTTCTGCACTTCGATCAGGTTCGGCATCTCAAGGATGTCCTGTTTCTTCGCGAAGCTCATGCGAACGTTCTTGCCGACTTGCACCGGATGAATTCTGTTTTTATTCATTGACGTTGTCACCCCTCGATTGATTAGTCCCTTTCATTCGACAATCGTAGTCCCTAGCGCCAAAAAGGTTTCGGAAAATTCTGTCCGAAAAACACGAGCGCAGGACTTACAAAACGCTTGCATTTTTCGTAAAAATATGATACGATTACAAAGAACGGGCATATAACACCATTATAGTGCACCATACATAGTAACTCTTCCCTTGGCAAATGTCAAGGATTATTTTTTTGTGAAGTGTTTTTTCATAATATCATAGGAACATATCAAAAGGACACAGCAAGGGCGCCGGTCATTACGATCGGCGCCCTCTTTCGCAGACGATCCGCCTGCAGGCTGAATTATTCTTCGTTTCTGAAGTAGAACGTTGTTAGATTCTGCTCGTCGGTGCCTTTGGTGAGGATGCCGGTCTCGAGAACGATGGATGCCGCGTTCTCCAGAAGAGACCACATCGAAACGATGCCGCCGATCTCGCGGGCGTCCATGTATTCCTTGGGCACACGGCTCGCAAGAATGTCTGCCGACTTGTCCCGGATCTGCGCCGCGAGCGTTGCCATCGCATCAATCTCGGGCGCGAGCTGTTTCATAAGGCCTTCGTAGTCCTTGGCGGAGATCTCCGCGTAGTTCGGACAGATCCGGCCGTCCTCGATGTGAACGATCTTTCTCTCGAGCATATCGGTGAGCTTCTCGAGCTGCGTCGTCTCGCCGAGACGATCCTCGCAGGCGCAGAACACGCCTCTCGCGCCGCGCTCAAAAGGATTCACGACCTTGTCCGTCAAAATGTTGTAATTCAGAACACGCATATATCCCTTGTCCAGGGCATACATTCCGTAAATGCCCGACATCGCGAGCTTATTTTCCCCACGCAAGCCCATCACGTAACCCTTGTATCCGTTCGCGAGCAACGGGAACGTGAGCGGTGTCTTCATCTTTGCTTCCGACTGCTGCACTGCCTCCCAGAGGATGAGCACCAGGATGAACCATCCGCGCGTATTCTCATCGTCCGGGTAGCACTGATAATCGGTCTCCGGCAGAAGGCTCTTGCCCTTCTCGATCGCCGCCCTGAGGAAGTCGCTGTTGTCCCGGATCACGGCACACGCCGACTCGTTCACGCTGTCCGTAAACTCCCCGTCGTAGATCACGAGCCCGCTGTGGTACCTGCTGCCCTTCTTGATCAGGAGCCTGTACTCCTCGAGTTTTGCGATCTCCTCCTCCAGATACGGAACGGCGACGCCGACATCCGTGCTCAGTTCCTCGATCGTCTTGGGGCTGTCCCACACCGACAGCATGATGCTTCCCGGGAGTTTCCGCTCGAAAAGCTCCCAGTAGCCCGAGGAGTTATCTCCCCAGAAGTTGAATGAAAATTTCTCCGGTGCATAGCTGTAGACGCCGTATTCTCTCTGCATATCCATACCCTTTTTAACCTTCTTTCTTCCTTCGAACAGATATTGCTTCACGTTGGTCACGGAAATTCCCAGCCTGCCTGCGATCTGCTCGCAGCTCTCCTGCCGGATGTAGTGCCCGATCATGACCTCGCGGTATGTCCCGCTCAGGAGTGCCAGTTCTCTCCGCAGGAGTGTTATGTCCTCCCTGCGGATCATCTCCTCCTCGGGCGTGATCTGGTATGTCCCCGCGTAATCCTCCGGTATCTCCACGGTCTCATACCTCGCGGCCTTGCGCCAGTAGTTCCGGCACAGGTTGTCCGCGACCGACCAGATATACCCGAGCACCGCTCTGTCATCCTTCACCGCCGCGTAGGAGCTGAGCAGCTCCACGGTGATGTCCGACGCAACATCTTCGGCATCCGTAGCGTTTCCGAGCCTGCGCACGCAATACAGGTAAATTTTCCGCATATTGGCGAGCACGATCTGCTCCATCTGATTCTTCGTCATAAACAATGTCCCTCACGGTCTTTGAAAGCTTTCACCCGTATAGTGGCGTCAAGGACAAAAAGGTTAGAAAGGTTTTTCAGTTTTTTTGATTTTTTTATTGTGCCTTTTTCTTCACATACCACTTGCCGAATCTGACATAGAGATCGGCGCCGAACAACTCCTTCAGAAGCTCGGCATGCTTCTCCGGCTCATTTCTCGGTTCCGTATAAGAGAACATGGAGCGGAGCCCGCGCTCCTTCGCGCCGTCGAGATACCGTAACATAAAGCCGTTGCCGTAATTTTCCGCGAGAAACTCGCAGAATGCTCTACCGAGAACGTAGACATCGTCCCGGTTTTCAAACTCAGAACTCTGGAAGTCTTCTGCGATCACCTTCTCGGCGCTTTCGGCATTCACTTTCACCGTGACATAATAGCTCTTAACCGGGAGAAGTCTTTCATAGGACTTCCGGAAATCTTCATTGACGTCCGCCAGGGCCTTCACCGTCAACTCGGCAAAATACTCCGCCGGTCCCTCCGACATCAGCCACGTGACGCACTGATAATACCGGGAGACAAGACAATGCGTGAGTTCATGCGCGAGGTCGCTGTAGGGGATAAAATCATAACGCCCGAACGGATGATCCCTGTATTCGGGAACGGAATTCCAGAACTCCTCGCTGTACAGCTCGTATTCGTACAGCAACACATAACGTCCGCAGGCGTCCGCGCCGGGGACCAGATACTGGACTTCGCGGTCCACGCCTACATAGATGGGAATCTTGAGGCCGAACGAAATGTCCTTCCACGGTTTAAAGAACTCATCGGTACTCGGATCAACTCCCAACAGTTTTTTGGTGCAGTCGTAGGTAATGCCGAGCTCCTCTTCGAGTGTGTCGATGATAAGCGCGACATTGTCGCCGAAATCGCCGGGAAGATCAATGTCCTTGTCGAGAAGCAGGAAGAATTTGTCGTACTCGATATAACTGTAGCGATCGGTTATAACGTGGTCGTCCCGTTTTCCGCTGAGCGTGATCCTGTTCAGTCCGCTGTCCGGATCATCGGTCGACTCAATAAGCTTCCAGCCTGCGTAGAAAAATGTGTTGCCGTTCCCGTTGTAAGCATCCCCGGGCATGTACCGCGTGTCCGGATCGTCCTCGACGTACCACCCGGTGAAGTTATACCCTTTTTTAACCGGCAGCGCTTCCGGGAAAATGTAGGGAGCATCGTGCGTTTTTTCGCCGTCGGCAATGTTGCCCGTACCGCCGTTCAGCAGGAACATCATATGGTATGTCCCGTTCCCCTCTCCTTCCTTCGGCCCCGCGGTGATCGAAGGCGCCGTTGTGGGGTCCGCTGCGGGAGTCGTCGTAGGACCCGTTGTGGGCTCCGGGGTGGGCGTCACCGTCGACTTGACCGTGTTTTCCCGCGCCCACTGGTTCTCTCTCAGCTTCCTCTTGTGCTCTCTGATCAGGGTCAGCGCGACCAGAACGACCGCACACAGCACAACCCCGATAATCACTGTTTTTCGTTTCATCATACTCTCGGCCTTCCGAAGGCCATCCCCCTTATTATACTATCCGAAGCCGGGCATCGCCGGGTCCGGTCGAACTCAAACCACCGGTCTCTGGCTGAGAAGCACGGAGATGAGGGTCTTGATATCATCGATCTCCGACTGCACCTTGGCCATCTCCTGTTCGATGTTCAGCTGACCGACATCGATATTCTGGTCAAACACATTCTTGCCCGGCTCGTTGAACGCGAGGATCACGCGGTTTCCCACCACGTTCATCGCGATACTCTCGTATTTGCCGGCCAGGACCATCAGACGCTCCATCATATGCGGTGTGATCAGGTAGAAGGCATCCAGCTGCACCGACGAGTACACGTCGAATATGTTGTTGAACCGGATGTTCTCAAGCTCAACCCGGTACTCCTTCGCATCGTTTCGGCTGATCGCCCGGTGCTCGAACTTCTTGCTGAATGCCGACACGAAGTTGACCAGCTTGTTCGGAAAATAAAACACCATCATCCGTCCCTCGAAATAGGTGTCCGAATCACAGCTGTTCTCCCTCTCCCGAACCTCCAGCACCTTGACTTCCGCGATCTCGAATTCAACGCCCGCGTAGGAGGCATGGATGTAATCCTCGGAGTGGAAGCGATTTCCCATCATGCACAGCTGAAAGTTTTTGACATTTTCCTCGGAAAATCCTCCGGACGGATCATAGAACACATTGTCAAAGTTATTGTTCAACGGTTCCCTGACGAAGGCATCCTTGTACAGGCCCTTCATCTCATTCCGGAGTTTGGAAACTCTGTTGCAGCCGATCAGAAGGACAACGATACCGACCGGCGGGATGATCAACAAAAAAGCCCCGAACAACAGAAGCAGAATCGTTCTCCCCGCCGCATTCCGCTTCTCCTGCAGCTTCCGCATCGCCTCGTTGGAATATCTGACTTCCGTATTGCCACCGTTCATAACATACCTCCCTGTTGTCCGTTCTATACATTCCTCTCGTCGTACAGTTCGATCGCCTTCCGGAACTCCTCTTTCGTCAGTTTGGTCACGATCTTCCTCGGCCGGGCCGATTCCTTCCCGTGAACCGCCAGAACGACCTTCTCCATAAACTGCGCCTGCGCATCCCGGAAATCAAACTCCTTCGAGCTCACGCCGTTCTCGTGAAAATCCCAGCCGTCGATATTGCCGCCCCAGAGCACAAGCCGGTTGCCGGGGATGTCGCTGTCGCGGTCGATGACCCACATGTCCCCGACCCCGGGAACGCCCACATCGAACTTCACCTTGAAGACCACCTCGAAGCACTCCTCGATCTCCTCGCTGCCAGGGTCGATCTTCTTTCGGTACTTATCCCTGACCAGCTGAAAATCCGGGCCCGCCTTATTCACGTCGTGCGTGAAGATGTAATCGCTGACCCCGTTGGAAAATACTCCGTACAGCATACCGTTTTTCATTCTGACAAACATGGTTCCCCTCCGCGCACATATACGAGCATACCGTTCCCGTAGGGATTCAACTGCTCTTCATTCTCGACGAACCGGATCAGATCCTTTAAGGATGTGATCGTCCATCGGTCGTCGCTCTCCCCCGTTCTGTCGATCAGAAACGATGTGAACCCGAGTTCCCTCGCGCCGTCGGCCTCAGGGGCATAGTCGTCAACGTAGATGCTTTCCTCCGCCGTCACACCGAGCGAATCAAGCGCCGCGTTGTATATGATAGGCGACGGTTTGCCGGCTCCCACGAGCGAGCTCGCGGTGAACGACGAAAAATACCTCGCAACACCGAGTTGCTGCAGCGTGTACTCAAGCGACGGCGACGTGTCGCTGATCACGCCCATCTTGTATCCGTGACCGGCGAAGTACTCCAGCACCTCAACCGTCTCCGGGAAGAGAAGACGGTCGTTGTTGCACCACATTTCCCGAAAGAGAAGCTCAGCCCTCTCCCCGATCCGTTCCGTCACGCCCTCGCCGATGAGCAGATATTCATAGTAACGGCGGAAGAACTCCCGCTCGTCCTCCAGGTTTCGATACCACGGCGTTCTGCCCTCCGCCGCCTGCGCGAACAGCTGCATCGTCTTCTCGTAGGGCAGTTCCGGAGGCTTTCCGCTCCACGACGATACGACCCGGTTCATCCACTCCTTCTTCTCCGGGTTGAAATACGTCAGCGTATTGTCCCGGTCGAAAAAGATTGCCTTATATCTCATATTGTTCTCCCCCCGGCCGGATCACCGGCTGATCATATCCCACAGTGCTTCCTTCTGCGCGATCCCGTAGTTCAGGATTTTCCACAACGAATCCACGGCATACGGCCCGTAGGACTGCATATACGATATGTGCATCAGCTCCGCACCGCGGAAAATGAGGTCGTACTCCTCCCTCGTGACGCCGCCCTCACCGTAGTATCCCAGCAGGAAGCTCACAGCCAGATCGAAGCGATAGTTCATCTCCTCGGTGTCGTGGTTGAAGTCCACAAACTGCATGATGAACGGCCATCCGAGATCCAGGAACCGGCTTCCGATGCCGGCGTCGTCCAGATCGACGAACACCACCCTGCCGTCCCGGCTGAGCATCGCGTTGTGCGGGCCCATATCCGTGTGGACGAAGCATTGGTCGAGCTGCTCGAAGTCGGGTATGCCGTCCAGTATCGCATCGTACTCCCCGACAAAATCGCGGTCCCGGAACCACTCGTAATAGCGCTCCTTGCGCTGCGTGAAAGGCGACTTTATGCCATAACCCTGCAGCGCGTGCAGTTTCCGCGCCGCCTGCCCGAGCAGGAGTTCATCCTCCGGCGTCTCCTCCATCTGCCTTCCCTCGATATACTCCATCAGATAAAACCGGTATCCGCCGTCACAGATGAAATACTCGCCCGTCCTCGCCGGGAAGACGCGGGGCGCAAGCCCCATTTCATTTCCCAGAAAGCGATGCGCCGAAATGTTGCTCGCCACGGTCGCTTCGGGTGTTTCAAGGGAGTATCCTTTCAGGATGTATCTCCCCGAATCCGTCACGATCTGAAATACCGGTCTATCCGGTCCGTCCTTCAGCTGCTTCTCCGCGCGCGGGTTCGCAAGTCCCCATTTTCCCGACACACCGGGTATCATATCCTCAAGTTGCATTCTTTCTTACGCCTCTTACATTCGCATTTTACACAAGTTCTTTTCTCTGATACCGCACCAGGGAAAGAACGATAAACACCGCACAAAGAACCACGCTGATCACCGCACACACCGGATTCAGTTCGGAGTCCGCGATCACCCTCCGCGAATCCGCCAGGGTGAATACGGACAGGTACTGGAACCCTCTCACCGACTCTCCCATCTCCGAGATCACGCTCAGGATGTACGACGCGAAGACAAAGCCGATGCTGATGCCGAGCATTTTCTTCGTCTTGTGGGTAAATGTGGAGATGAACAGACCGAGTGCGAACAGCACGACGGCCGGAAACACCGGGGTGATGCTCAGAAGCAGCAGTTGCCTGTTGTCGGGGTTCTCCGAGATATTCAGCGCGACCAGGTTGAACACCCCGAGCACCACGATCATCGAGATGATGTAGATCATCGAGACGACGATCTTGTCCAGGACGACCCTGCGCCTTGTGATCGGCAGCGACGCCAGGTATTCGATCGTCTTCTCACTCTCCTCCTTCAGAAGGATGTTTGAGCCGAGAAGGCAGCTGTATATGCCTGTGATCAGGTAGAGGAACACAAAGCCCTCCGACTTCAGCCAGCCGAAGGCGGAATCGAGGGAGGAGATGTCCATATTGAACGCCTTCAAAAGGTCCGGCGGAAATGCCTCCAGCATCTCGTTCACCTTGTTGCCCTTGCCGTCGCTGATGATCGACGGATATACCAGATAGATCAGCAGGAGAAGTACCAGCAAGGTTCCGGTCCAAATGATAAATCCCCGCAGATTGACTTTTAATTCACGCTTTATCATCTACCGGCCCCTCCTCGTAGTAATGCATAAACATTTCCTCGAGCGTCGCCTCCTCAATGAGGATTTTGCGGATGCGGAAATTCGACAGTTTTTTGATCAGCTCGTCGTCCGACACGGTGTTGGCAAACCGCACGGTGTCGTCCTCTCTTGAGAGCGCTTTCACGCCGAGCTCCGCCGTCAGCGCATCGACGTCATCGGCGCTGACCGTCACGAACTTCAGCTGTTTGTCGCTGATCTCATCGACCTGCCCGGCGCGGATCAGTTCCCCGTTCCGGATGATACCCACGCGGTCGCAGATCTTCGCGACCTCGCTCAGGATATGCGTCGAGTAAAATACGGTGTTTCCCTTCTCCCGTTCCTCCTTCAGCAGCTCATAGAAGACATTCTGCATAATGGGGTCCAGGCCGCTCGTCGGCTCATCCATGATGATCAGCTCCGGATTGTGCATCAGCGCCAGAACGATCCCGACTTTCTTCAGGTTTCCGAGGGAGAGGTCCTCTATTTTCCGCGTCTCATCGAGTTTCAACCGCGAGACCAGCTCCTCCCGTCTCCCATGGATCCCGGCCGCGCGCACGCACTGCCGGTAGAAGCTCTCGTGGTGATCGAAGATCCCCTTCACCGTGAGGTCGTCGTACAGGAAGACCTCGCTCGGCAGGTAACCGATCCGGCTTTTCGCCTCCACATCGTCCCGCACCAGCTCGCGGCCGCAGAACAGGACCGAGCCCGAGTCCTTGTTGATCAGATTCATGACCGAACGGATCGTCGTGGATTTGCCGGCTCCGTTCGGACCGATGAAGCCGAAGATCTCCCCGCGGTTCAGGGACAGGGAAAGGTTCTCGACGCCCTTCACCCTGCCGTAGTATTTCGTAAGGTTTTTAATCTCCAGAATGGTATCGCTCATATTACTCTCCCGGCGCGCCGCCTGCGCCTCCCGCCACAGCAGGTTATTTATGATATAATACCATATTCACGGGAACTCGTCTATAACAAAAGGAGAGCGACACCACTCTCCTCCTGCGTCACCTCAGGTTGCATGCACCCGACGATTCAATTTCGCCGCTCAAGTGAACAGTAGTATCTCACGGCCTCCCCGTCCGGGTAGCGGACAACCTCCCGCACCGTGTTGAAGCCGCAGCTGCGGTAGAATCCGACCGCGTCGTCATCCGTCTGCGCAATGATCCGGTCGAGTTTCTCCCGCCGCATCACCTGCGCGATCATCTCTCTTCCGATTCCGAGTTTCCGGCAGTTCTCCGCGACCGCGATCCCCAGGATCTCCGGCGCCGGGCCGCCCAGATCCAGGACGAGGATTCCCGCGTCCCGCCCGCATCTTCTGTACTCAAACACCTTGACCGCTTTGTCTGCGAGGTATCCCTCCATCTCGCCCACATATTTCTCGTAGGTCGGACGGTACATACAGGGCGCATATATGGAAAATGCCTCCTCCGTCAACAACCATTTCCCGTCCGCTTGAACCAGTTCACAGGACATATTTTTCCTGCCTCTCTAAGCTTTGCTTTGTGAAAAGAATTTTTCGATATAACTGCTACATTTTCCGCGTTACCGCCTTTTGATTATTTTACCATGCAGCAAGACCGCTGTGCAAACGCTTTCTGCTTTGGCACCGCGGCAATAAAACAGGAGAGCCTCTCGACTCTCCTGTAACTCATCCGTCATAAACGTCAGCCCGTTTTCACTCCTCCGGATCCTCCACGGTATACTCCACCTGCCCGGATTCCCCCTGCCTCCCGCCCTCGTGAGGCGCAAAGCTTGATATCGCGGATCATCGCGCATTTTCCCAAAGATACGGCAACACCCTCTTCCGGCCGGTCACGATCCTGGCCTGGCAGCGCAGTCCGTTCATAAGCGGCACTTCCTCATTGTCCTTGTTGACCAGCGCGTTCGCATCCAACGTGACCCACACCTGGAAATACGGAGTCCCGTCCTCCTGACTCCACTGTGCCTCCTTCGAGATCTTCCGGATGTGCCCGGTTACGGTACCGTATTCGGAGGCGGGATACGCATCCACCTCAAGCTTGACCTCCTGGCCTTCCTTGATCTTTCCGATGTCGGCGGCCTCGACGATGATCATAGCGTAAAATGTCTTCTGCGGCTGCGGGAAAATGTACCCGACGCAGCTCTCCGCAGCCAGCGCCGTGCCGACCTCGCCCTCGGCGGAAGCGTAGAAATATCCGCTCTCCCGCGCGCGAATGACCGGCTGACCGTCCACGAGATCCTTGGCTTTCTCCTTCTCCTCCGCGTCATCCATCAGAAACTTCAACTCGTACAACACGGTCCCCTCCGTGATGTACTGTCCGTCCGTGACATTGCATTTTACGATCCTGGCGTTGTAATCGCAGGTTACCGCAGAGACATCCTCCGAATAGAGAAGAATGCCTTCGGCTTCCGTAACAATGTCGATCTCGGACATTGCCATCCACAGCACGGACACCACAATGACACCGAGCAAAATATATATAAACCCCACGATCGCCGGATTCGGTTTCTTCTCGTAGATCTCCGTGCTCTCCGACAGATCCTTCATTTCGATTATGATCGGTTTCATACCGTTGCCACCTCCATGCCGCCCTCGCCCAACGACTGCTGTCTGACCAGTTCGGCGTATCGTCCGTTCTGGGCGATCAACTCTCTGTGCGTACCCTCCTCCACAATCCTGCCCTTGTGCAGGACAAAGATCTTGTCGCAGTTCTTGATCGTGCTGAGGCGGTGCGCGATGAAAATTGTCGTGACATCCTTTGCATATTCGTGAATCGTAGCATCCAGCGCTCTCTCCGTGATCGAATCCAGGTTGCTGGTTGCCTCATCGAGGATCAGAATATCCGGCTTCTTGAGCATCGCCCTCGCGATCGCCAGCCGCTGTCTCTGACCGCCCGAAAGGTTGGCTCCGTTCTCCTCCAGGAGCGTTTCGTAACGGAGCGGAAGCTCGTTGATGAAGTCGTGGGCCTGCGCCATCTTGGCCGCCTCCACGACATCATCCATCGTCACATCATCCATCCCCAGCGTCAGGTTGTCATATATGGTACCGCTGAACAAAAAAGTCTCCTGGGGAATGTAAGCAATCCTCTCGCGCAGGGCTTCAATCCGAATGTCATCGATACAGCGGTCCCCGATCAGGATCTCGCCTTTCTCGGGAGTATACATATGCAACAGCAGCCTGGAGAGCGTCGTCTTGCCGGATCCGCTCTCCCCGACGAACGCGACATTGCTGCCCTTCGTTATCTTCAGCGAGATATTTTCCAACACGAGCTGTCTCGTACCGTACCGGAAATCCATATTGCGTATGGTGATGTCCCCCTTGAGATCCTTCGGCACAACCTTGTGCAGTTCACGCTCCGTCTTCTCCGCCTCCAGATCAAGGATCTCCCCCAGTCTCTCCGCCGCAACCACGGCCGTCTGTATCTGCGGCTGCAGGTTGATCAGGTTCTTGATCGGATCCAGGAAATAAACGAGCAGCGCGTTGAACGTGATCAGTCCGCCGGCCGTCATCCTGCCGTTGATGACGCTGATCGCGCCGATCCACAGGATGACCACTGCTCCGATCAGTTCCACGGTCATCTTCAGTCCTTCCTGTACGTTGCTCACCCAGGACAGTCGGAAAATGCTCTTCAACAGCCTTACGAATCTCGTCTCCGTGTCGTGCTTCGTTCTGCGCTCCGCATTGTAGGCCTTCACCGTCTGAATACCGTTGAGGGATTCCACCATATAGGAAGTCAGCTGCGCGTTGTCCTCCATCACGTGCTCATTCAGCTTGCGATACCGCTCGTTAAAGACCAAAACGATGACGGCATATAGAACCACCATGACGACCGTGACCAGGAATAGCGAAGGATTTTGCGTACACAGGATGATCGCACCGGCGATCGCCATCAGCGTGTCGATCAGGATCGTCAGGGTTGCCCCGGAGATTGCGTCGCGAACCTTGCCGGCATCCGAAAAACGGGAGATGATCTCACCGACCCGACGTGTCCCGAAGAAATTCATAGGGAGATCCATGACGTGACGGTAATAGCCCAGGAGCAGCGAAATATCGAGCTTCTGACTCAGGTAAAGCAGCATATGCGACCGGATCATTCCGAGTGCGACCTTGAACAGGCTCAGCAGGATCATTCCGATAGACAGTGTCGTCAGCATTTTCGTCAGCCCGCACGGCATCACCTTATCGATCAACGCCTTGAAATAGAAGGCGCCCAGCAGACCGAAGAGCGTATGGATCAGGGATGCCAGGAATATGTGCAAGACAAGCTTCTTCTGCGGCAGAAGAAGGCAGAAGAACCTGCCGAACAGCCCCTTGGTCTCCACACCCTTTTTGAAGGTCTCATTTTTCGTCAACAGGATCAATGCGCCGGTCCACTCGTACTCCGGCGGCTGCCCCTCCATATTCACCTCGCCGAAGAACTCCTCGGGCATAAGGCGGACGAGTCCCCTGGCGGGGTCGGCGATCACGACCTCTTTTTTCGTGATCCTCTGCACTACGACATAGTGCATAAGGCTCCCGTTCACGATCATATGCGCAATGCAGGGCAGCGGAAAATCCGAATAGAAATCCTCCTTGTCGCCCTTCACGCCTTTGGCGGTAAATCCCAGCTGCTCTGCTGCCTTGACCATGCCGAACACATTGGTGCCCTGCGTATCCGTCCCCGCGACCTCGCGGATCTTCGTGATCCCGATCTTGTATCCGTTTTGTTTGCAGATGGTCGCCAGGCACGCCGCGCCGCAGTCCGCTACGTCATGCTGCTTTACACAATAGTACTTCATCCTACCCTCTCCGTTTTCGTTTGTTTTGGGAAGAGATACCCCCGGTGTCAAAAGCGGGCCAAATCATGCCAAAGCATGCTCAGCCCGCTTTCGCCCTACTTATTCACTTTCAGATCGCAGTATTCAAAAAGATACCATTACTCCCAAGGAAGCTTGTATCTTGCAACAAACTTGTTGCCGTTCCAGACATAGCACTTGATGCCGCTGCCGCTTGCAACCTGCACCGTACCGACGGGAGTATAACCAACGTACTTTGCAACATAGTAGAAGCCACCGTTAACGGTCATCATCTCATCGAGATTCATTGTCTTAAACATAATAACTACCTCCAATAAAAATATAGTTTGATTTGCTCTTCGTTCTGCCTGCGCTTGACAGTTCGAATATTATAAAATGGTTAATTGTCGATCGACACCAATTTATACAAAGATCAGCGATTTCCTCCCTGATCTGATTCTTATTATGGGCACCCCCCGCTGAAAAATCAATTCCGCGTGGACGAACGACAGGTTTTCTTGATGAACGACACCGTTACCGGTTTCTGTCGATCGTAACATTCTTTATAAACGTAAAATAAGCCTCCTTCACGCTCTGGTAATACTTTCTTCCGACAGGCACGGCGCTCCCGTTCGTCATATGCAGCGCAACCCCGTTCATCCTGTCGACAAATTGCAGGTTTGCAAGATAGGACTTGTGCGTCCGGATCAGTGTCGTTCCCTTCGTCTGTCCCTCGATGACTTTGATGCTGTCATATCCCGGGATCTCCTCCTTCTCGGTGCAGATGCTCACGTAGTTCCCGCAGGCCTGGACATAAACGACGCGGTCCAGCCGGATGTAGCCGGTCCCCTTGAGCGTCTTATAGGAGATGTTGACATTCTCCCGGTTTTCGCGGATCACGGTCTTGATGCAGGTTTCCACGCCGATCCGCTCAAGCGGCTTCTCCAGGAAAGCCAGCGTCTTCAGATCGACGGTCTCCCACTTGAGCTCCCTGTGGCTCGTCACGAAAACGATACGCCAGATGCGCTCGTTCCTGCGAACCTCCGAGAGAACCTCCAACCCGTCCTTTCCGGGCATCTCGATATCCAGAAACAGCAGATGGATCTTATCCCCCTGATACGCGAGCACTTCCTCCCCGGACGCAAACTCGACAAACCCGTACTCCTGCTTCTGAGCATCAAAAAAAGCGCTGCAGAGCTTTCTGATCTGCGCGCGGTATACCTCTTCGTCATCGCAAATGCCAATGATAATCATCGTCCCCTCCGAGTTCAGAAAAATACCTTCTATCGTTCTGCACGGCGCGAATGAAGCAAGCATTATCCGTCCGCTGCACTGTTTCCACACAAAACAATACCAGGGCCACAGACATGTTACTGTCGTGTGACCCAAGCATCGTTGCGTTTATCCGGACACAAGAAGACAATTCGTTAATGCATAAGTTTCACGGCTACTCAGTCGTTCGGAATCCCCAATATAAAGCACAGCCACCCCCAGAAGTCGTACTCCAAGAAAAGTCTTTCGTTCATTGATGCTGCACCCCCTTTCCGATTTCATTATGAGAATGATCGTCGGAAAATGCAATCCTTTATGGATGAACGACGTATTTTTTGGATGAACGACAGTTTTCCGGGTGTCACATAAGGATTTCCGCGACAAACAGGCCCGGTTCCTCAATGATATGGAACTCGCCGTTTGCCTTTGCCACTGTATTCCGGATATTCATCAGCCCGAAGCCATGGTTCTGATAGTCGCTCTTTGTTGTCCCATGCCGTTTTCTCGTCCCGCGATTGTTCCGGCAAGTGTTGGAGACGCGGATGCAGATCTTGTCGCGGAACGTGCCGCAGGAGATCCCGATCTTCCTCTCTCTCCCATCCTCGACCTGCTCTGCCGCTTCCACCGCGTTGCTCAACAGATTGGAGAAGATGACGCAGAGGTCATAGGCATCCATCCCCGCCTGCGCGAGAAGACCGCCTTCCCACTCCCACAGGATCTGCTCGTTGTTCGCCTTCTGATACCACTCGCTGATGATGGCGTCCACGACACCGATCCCGGTGAATTTCTGCACCTCAAGCTTGCGCGTCTCCGCGCGCATCCTCTCCACATAGGATTTCAGCTGCTGCAGGTCGTTCTCCTGCACGCACTGTTCAAGCGCCGTAAGATGCGCGTTCACGTCGTGCCGGAACCTGCGGATCTTCTGGTCGTTCTCGACGATCTCGCGGATGTGCGTCTCCTGCCGCTTCAGGCACAGTTGATAGTACTCATTTTCCATCTTGTACTGCAGAGCCTTCTTCTCAATGTTCGACTGCCACAGCACAAGGGCCACAAACATAAGGCCGACGATCCCCAGGCAGAACGACAACGGGCGGATCCACGTCGCGAGGTCCGTCTTCTCCTCCATCATACCCTGCGAGACGGCAATGATGAGGAACAGGCACACGGAACCCAGAAGGGCGATCAGATACTGCGGAACGCTGAACACCACCGTCTCCCGATCCTCGCGCAACCTCCTGCTGACGGCGCAGAACAGGAAATACGAGGCGGGGAATACCGCTTCCGCCGCAAGCCCGCGCCATCCGGAGGCCATAAATACGGAATATGTGATTCCGGTCGCAAACGACAGAAAATAAGTGACGAGGATCGATATGACGCCCAGCGCAAAAAAAGCGATCGGGAAGATCAGCAGCACCAGAAGGCGCCTCCCTTCCACGAGGATCAGCAGCGCCAGCAGGGCCACAAGGGATATATACGCCCTGTCATACCCGAACGAATAGTACCGGCACAGCACGATAACCAGCGGGCACAGGGCGGTCATTACACCGATGTTCAACAGGAGATTCTTTCGAAACGGCACACAGATGATCCATCTGTAAGCGATATAATAACTGAGAAGATTGATAAGATAATCCGTCACCAAAAAAGCCATGATTTTCCTCATTAAGAAGCACGCAACTCCACCCCTACAAGGTAACTGCACAATACATGATACACTGTATAAAGGATTATTTCCATAGATTATTTCACTTTTTTCGAAAATTCGTCAATCCCATACCGGGACAGCGCGGACGTGGAGTACGAAAAAGAAACGAGAGGAACTCGTGATGAGATCTTCTCGTTTCATTATTCTTTCGGATATTCCGTTGATCGATCACTCCACCTTCAGGTTGGAAATGCAGTCAATCGCATATGCGAGAGCTTCATATGTCCCGGCTCTCGAACTTACCAACACCGCAATATTGTTTATCTCCTTCACGGCACAATAATTCGGATATGAATCATTACTCTGATTCATAGTGATCCATCCTTTGTATTCGCCCTTATCCCTATAGTTTTTATCAAGCCAATCATCAATACTCTGATAACCCAGATTTTCAGGGGAATTATCCGCACACAAAAAGAACAACGATCCCCACTCATAATCCGGTCCTAACGTACCTATTATATCAAACCTTATGCTTTCGTTTATCAGTCCCAGGCAGTCCGTTTCCTCGGGACCTCCGAAAACTCTTCCGTCATCCAGTCTCCATTCCCCGACAATATCACAAGTCAATGCCCCGCCGCTGCTGAGAGCTATCATGACCTTACCGTTCTCATACCCCGAGACAGCCTTCACGGCCTCTGTCGGCGTCGGTGTAGGTGCTTCTGTCGGCGAAGGTGACGGACTCGACGTTACCGTAGGAGTAGGAACGGGCTTTTCCGTAGGCGTTGGTGCGGGCTTCTCCGTAGGTGATACCGCTGAAGTGACTGACGCTTCCTGCGTAGGCGTGGTTTCGCTTATCGCGTTATTGTCTTTCTTCTTATCCGACGGAGCGGCTTCATCATTCTTTCCGCATGCTGCAATGGACAAAGTCAATAACAGCAGGATAAACAATGCCAAGTATTTTTTCATATGGTCATACCCTTCTTGCTTTATGTTTTCTGTCAACGATGTTCAAAGCGACTGATGCAGCACCGGACACAAACAGCAGGCTGGCCCAAAGCACCATATGGCTGCTGTCGCCGGTGATTCCGGTTTTATGAGGTTAACAGCCTCTGCGACTGTTAACTGCGTCTTCACCGGCTGTCGTCAAATACCACCGTAACGTTTTCAAAATAGCACAGGCAATTTGATTTTTCAATACATGAAGCTCTTTTCAATACAATTATAAGCAATTCATAAAAGGCGTCTCCAAACCTCGTACTCTCCCCGAAGCATCTTCTCATCCTCTGCCGTAACTTCCACTCCGAAGACCTCCTACAGTACCACAGGCGCCGCACAGGACGTCAGCGAGGATGAAATCCAGACAATCAGGATAATGAAGATCAGCACCGGCAGAAACGGTGCGAATGCGATGGCCAACAGACATCCGCAGCTAGCACGCTTTGCATGGGTCTCCTCCTCCGTTTCCTGCCTCTTCTTACCGCCAATGAGATTGAGAATGAACAGGATAATTCTTCGTTTCAATAGGCATCCCTCCTATGAACAAAAATAAGAGCTGACTACTTCCATAAATCAGCTCTTACATCATGTTTTTCTATTCTTACTTACGAAACTATTTCACATTGAAATTTTAAAACAATCATTCTTTCAAGTGTTTTCCCAACCAGTCTTTCCAGTTGTCTTTGTTTAATTCGAGTAGCGAGGCAGGATTTTCAACATAAAACTTAGCATCTGGATCATGTAAAAGAATCTTTACCCTTTCATGCATATCGTCATATGAGATTGGAGAATCGTGCCAGCTTGCTGCTGTTGGGTTAAACGTTGGGATGGAGAAGCTTTCTCGTGTCAATTGGCCGTCACGAGTATCTATGCTGATGATTACATGACCATCACTTTATGATAAATAAACCAAATCCTCCTGATACTTCCAAACGTGTTCTCTTTCATTAGCATATGGATCTCTGAATCTGTCTGTCATTTCTTTCTTGAGTGCCTCCTGTATGCTTCGCATTTTATGATTGAGTGTTTGTCAGATTACTTATCCGCACCACAGCCGCTACAAGTTCTATTGCTATTTTTATTCTTTGTGCCACATTTACTGCAGAACCACACTTTAGAAGAATCCTCTCCCGAGAGTTTCGCCGCATACGCATAATTGTTTATGGGTTGATTCTGTGGTACAGGTGTTGATACTATCGGAGAAGCCGTTACAGTATACGATGGTATATTTGCTGTTGTGCTATTCTGCAATGATGTTCGAATAGCATGCACATCCTCTATCATCTCCAGTACTGCCATAATAAAAAGGTTTGCCAGCCATATGGAAATACATCCCCCAATCATAACCAAGAGACCGAGAAGAATCATATCCGAAGCCATAAGAGCTATTCCCATAATCACCATACCTATCATTTCAATAACAACGAACACATAAATAATTGATCTGAGTTTTGCCCCGGCATTTTCAAACATTGAAGTTCCTCCTTCTTACACGAGAGTTTTTCATTGGTATCCCTGTCAAGGGATGCCAATACCCGCTAAGCGTAGTATAGCGGGTATTAGTATCCCTGTCAAGGATGCCAATAACCGCTAAGCGTAGTATAGCGGGCGCCGCGAGTAACTTTACTTTTCTACCTTCCTCCTTCCGTTCCAAACAACTCCTCCTTATACTCCGGAGCCTGTACAAGCAGCTTGTACCGCTCGTTACCACACTGGAAAAGGCACCGGCCTTTGGATGCCGTGCGGATGACCTCAAACTCACAATCTTCGAGCTGCAGGAGATCCATGTATTCGTTGGCTTCCACGTTTCCCGGATAGAAAAGGAACCGGTGTGACGGGATAGACAAAAGCGGTTTCGTGCAGACGGAAGGAAACAACGCCCGGCATCACCCGTTTCCAGAACAGGGAGAATTCATACTCCTCCTTCCGGCGTTCCTTTTCCCGTTTCTTCCGGTCAATCTCTTTCTTTGCCTCAGCTCCCTTCCGGATGGTTTCCTTTCGTTTCCGTTCCTTTTTCTCCGACTTCCGTACCCGTTTCTGTTCCTTCTTCGTGAGCTCGCCGCGGACACGCTGTTCCACCTCGGAAAGAGCCTTCTCCGCGAGCTGCTGTTTTGCTGCTGCAGGTACAGGTGGATAATTCCATTCGCCTCGATAGGGCTTATCAAGCTCGTTCTCTTCTTTTTCTTTCTCCGGTTCTTTGTTTTTCTCTTCTTTCACCCGGTCTCTTGTTACGTATTCATAGAAGTCTTCTTCCTTCCACTGTTCCGCGTACATCTGTCCTTATCCGTCAGTTCCGGTATTTCTTCATTCCAGACTTCTTTCGCAAGGCGGAATACCGCCCAGCCCTTCGGCCACCCGACATACATGGTTGCGTGTGTAATGATTGCAGCAATCTCTTCCCTGCTGACTCCATGCGCCTTCGCATTCTGAAGGTGATAGGTTAAGGAGGAATCCGTGATGCCCGATGCCATAAGACTCACAACTGTGATAATGCATTTGATCTTCACATCAATGGTTTCTTCGTTCCATACTTCCCCGAACAGTACATCGTCATTCAGATGCGCAAACATCGGGGCAAATTCTCCAAGCTGGTTTCTTCCTGCTTTCTGTACGATCTTCTCTGCCATCTTATCATTTTCCTCCTAAGATTTTCTGTGTTCCCGTGCTCCATACATGTTTCTTTGAAGCATCACTTCTTTTGTTCTGTGCCATGACCCCCGCAAGAGAATGGGGTACATACGGTTCTTCGAGATACTTCAGTTCTTCATCCGTAAGTTCCAGATCTACAGCCTTCGCTGCTCCTTCGATATGATGCAGTTTGGTTGCCCCTACCACGGGAGATGTCACTTTGCTAAGGAGCCACGCCAGAGATACCTCCGTCATGGTCACGCCGTGTTTCCCGGCCAGCTCTGCCACACGGCCGATAATCACTGCGTCCTGCTCCGCTGTAGCATCATACTTAAACTTCGCATAAGTATCCTCGGCAGCTCTCTTGGTATCACCTTCGCCCGGCTTTCGCGAAAGTCTTCCGCTTGCCAGTGCGCTGTAAGGAGTGAGTGCGATATTCTCTTCTTCGCAATACGGCACCATCTCACGTTCTTCTTCACGGAAGATCAGATTATAATGCCCTTGGATGGAAACAAACTTTGCAAAGCCTTCTCTTTCCGCAATGTCATTTGCCTTTGCAATCTGCCAGGCAAAGCAGTTTGAAATGCCGATATATCTCGCTTTGCCTGCTTTTACGATGCGATTTAAGCCTTCCATGATGTCATAAAGATCTGTATTCCAGTCCCACATGTGATAGATATATAGATCCACATAGTCCATTCCAAGATTTTGCAGGCTTGTGTTTATCATGTTTTCGATATGCTGCTGACCCGTGATTCCCTTTTCTATCTCTTCCGATGTCCTTGGAAGGAATTTTGTTGCGACAACAACATCCTCTCTCTTCGCAAAATCCCTTAATGCACGCCCGACATACTGCTCGCTTGTACCGCTCTGATAAGCAATCGCCGTATCATAGAAATTAACCCCGAGGTCAAGACCTCTCTTTATGATCTCTCTGGAATGTTCCTCGTCGATCGTCCAGCTGTGCTGTCCTCTTGTCGCATCGCCAAATCCCATACAGCCCATGCAGATACGGGATACATTCAAATCTGAATTTCCAAGTCTTGTATATTTCATCACCGCGCCCCTTTCTCTATAAGATTTTCAACAGGCAGTTGTTGGTTATCTCAAAAATGGATTGATATACATAGTCCACGTTTGCCTGCTTCATTGCATTCCGCTGCTTATCCGTTACGGCAGTGTAAGGATATATTCCAAACATAAACGGGAAGAAAACATATATGAACCCCCGGATCTCCTGCGCTGATTTCTCCGGACAGAATTTCATGAGTATCCTGCACACATTCTTTATGGACTCTCCATAAGCCACCTTGAAAGAAGTAAGGAGTTCCGGTCTGCTGTTTGCTTCCATATCATAGTTGTTCATGGAAAGAAGCTTCAGAAGCTCTTCCCTGTTTGCTATGGAAGTCGCTATTTTCTTAGCAATCTGCTCCTTCGTAAGAGTCTCATTATTCCTCAGTATGTCTGTCAGTTCTCCGTTCCAGCGGTCATACTCACGTTCATAAAGCGCCAGGAAGATCTCTTCCTTCGTCTGAAAATAGTTGTAGATGGTCGGTCTCGAAAAGGATGTCTCGCCTCCGATCTCCTTAAGTGTGATGTCCTTGAAACTCATTGTCTGATACAGTTTCTCGCAGGCACTTATGATCTCTTCTTTCCTTGCCGCCGTTCTTTCCGGTGATCCTTTAGGCATTTCCTTCCTCCATATATTTCATTCTGACATCGTGTCAATTTGAATTATAAACGAATTCTGACACCGTGTCAAGATGTTTTTTGGACAAATGAAAAGAGCCAACCAACTCAGATCAGCTCTCACTTCATTTCCTATTTCGTTTTTTACAGAACTGCAACTGTAGCTTCCGTCACTCGCAGGTATAGCCCGGCTCCTTATAAAGGAGCTCCTTGTCCGCGACAATCTGTGCTTCCCAGACATCCTTCTTCCAGTCTGCCTGCTGCACTTCCTTGATTGCTACGGAAACGCTCTCAAGCCCGCACCCGAGGGTCTGCGCGATGTCCTCCGCAATCTTCGTTGCGCACGCCTTCTTCTGCTCCTCCGTTCTTCCCGGATAGCATTTGATCTCTACATGCGGCATAGTGCCACCTCCCGTTCCTATTTTATCCGCGGACAAATCTTGCGTTATACTCCCGGTTAATCTCCGCGATTTCTTTCTTCCCGTCGATATAATCTTGATACATCTCCCAGGGGGAACCGCCCCCGATCCAACAGGAGGAGCAATTCTCGCAGCCGCCTCCGCAATCCATGGATTCACGGATAATCTGCTCCCGCTCTGCTTTAGTGGTGTCCTTAATCAGAATGGATTTCATACGAACCTTCTTTCCTGCCGGTCACTGCTCCGCCGCCATCCCGGCGTTGATTGCATCCTCATTTTCCGCCACGGCACGAAGCGTCATCTCCAAGAGCTTGTCCAGTTCCCATCCCAGCTGCTCCGCCCCGCGCTCAATCACTTCTCTGCTGCATCCGGCAGCAAATCCTTTGCTCTTGTACTTCTTCTTAAGAGACTTCATTTCCATGTCCTTCGTGCTTTTCGAAGGTCTCATCAGCGCCGTAGCCCAAATCAATCCGGTCAGTTCATCCGCGGCAAATAAAACCTTCTCCATCTCCCGAGTCGGCTCCACATCGATGGTTGCGCCGCAGCCGACCGTAATCCCATACCCGTGGGAACATACCGCATGGATAATATCCTCGCTGACGCCTCCGTCCCGCAGGAGTTCCGGGGCTTTCAGGCAATGCTCCTCAGGATACAGTTCAAAATCAATGTCATGAAGAAGTCCTACAATACCCCAATAGTCCTCTTCGGCTTCGTATCCGAGCTCCCGCGCATACCACTTCATCACTGCCTCAACCGTCAGCGCGTGCTGAATATGAAACGGATCCTTATTGTATTTTTTCAGCAATACAAATGCTTCCTCTCGTGAAATCATCGTTTTTTCCTTTTCTCTGCCATATCATTCATCATTTTTCTGTGGGATTCTTTTATGAACCGATGATATAATCTGCCGGTTCAGGTTCGTCAGACATACCTTATCATCATCAACAAGGTCAAATGCGCCGACACCGCTTCGAACAAGCGCCTCACAGACATACCCTCCGACTCCGCCGATTCCGAAGACTGCAACCCTTTTTTGCGAAAGCGATCCCATCGCTTCCGGTCCAAGCAGCAACTGCGTTCTGGAGAATTGGTTTAACATTTCTGCAGCCCCGCCAGCTTCTCGCGAAGTTCTTCCTCTGTGATTCTGCCGATAACAGTATCCACGACCTCGCCGTTTTTAAAGAATTTCAGGTTCGGGATGCTCGAAACGCCGTATTCACGCGCAATTCCAAGATCATCCTCCACATTGAATTTCCCAACTTTAACCTTTCCCTCAAACTCTGCAGACAGCTTATCAATAACCGGTGCCATAGCTTTACAGGGTCCGCACCAATCCGCATAGAAATCAACCAGCACCGGAATCTCACTTTCGAGAACTTCTCTGTCAAAGTCATCAGTACCGAATCGTATTGCCATAAACTTCACTCCCTCCGAAATGGAATTAACACTCTCAATTGCATGATAACCGCATTTACCTACTAAGTCAATAGGTTAGTTGTGGAAAAAGCAGCGCCGTCTCACATGGGGGGTGTTGCAGACGGCACTGTACGCAAGGTAAAACTATAATACCCGATTCTTTTTAAAACCTTATTAGTGTCCTCCTCTACGTGGTATAAATGCTTTCCATGTACCTGTATTAGCAAACTGATTAGAACCGATTGTCATTTTTCCATTAGTCCTGAAACAGGTCCATCATCTGCTCTTTTGTCCGCATTTTTCTGCTTCAACTCCGCCCTTAATACTCGTCCAGAAAACTGTGCTTTATCCCGTCCTTTTTATAGGCGAGCACCGTACTCAGGTTCACATTTTCCATGCTGTTGAAAATGTTTGTCTCAACAAAAGGATTGGTCTTCTTAAGCTCCGCAATCAGTTTCTTCGTCTCCAACCGTTTCGACGAAGTCGTTCCGTCCTCGTGACACGTCGTGCAGGTATCCGTAAAATGGCACGCGCACTGCAGAAAATGCAGCTCATTGTAGTCCCGCCATGCAATGATATCGCTCTCACGGATCAGATACATCGGCCGGATCAACTCCATCCCCTCAAAATTCGTGCTGTGTAGTTTCGGCATCATCGTCTGGATCTGCGCTCCGTGAAGCATCCCCATCAGGATGGTTTCGATCACATCGTCATAATGATGCCCAAGCGCGATCTTGTTGCAGCCGAGCTCCTTGGCTTTGCTGTACAGATAACCGCGACGCATCCTCGCGCAGAGGTAACACGGGCTCTTCTCCACGGTGTCCACCGCGTCGAAAATGTTGCTTTCAAATATCGTGATCGGAATTCCCAGCGTTTTAGCGTTGCTCTCGATGAGCGCACGGTTTTCAGCATTGTAGCCCGGGTCCATCACAAGAAATGTGAGGCTGAAGTCTACCTTCCGATGCCTCTGCAGCTCCTGGAAAAGCTTCGCCATCAGCATGGAATCCTTGCCCCCGGAAATGCAGACCGCGATCCGGTCTCCGTCCTGTATCAACTGATAGTCCCTACAGGCCTTTGCAAACGGCGTCAGAAGCTGTTTATGGAACTTCTTCCTGATGCTCTCCTCTGCCCGTTTCTGCCGCTCTTCTCGATCATTTTCCGAAGAAACCCAAGAGCGGACATAGCCGATATAACCGCCCTCAAGGCTGTAGCATTCCCGGCCTTCCAAAAGGTCCTCATCAATCTCTCGGGATTTCCGCCCAATCTGGCAGTAAAGCACCATCTTCTTCGTCTTCTCAAACGGCAGGCTTCCGGATTCCGCCTTCTCCATGAACTCATCAATCGGAAAATGCACGGCCCCCGGTATCATCCCGTATGCCGCCAGGCCTTCGTCCCGGATGTCAATGAGCACGTAGGAATCCTTCGACCACAGCTTAAGTTCGTCAAATGTAATCTCGTTCATTGCAGATATTTCTATCCTCCTCGGGCATAATAATACCTGCATTCGCCTACTTAGTCAATGGGCAAATGACGCAGACAAAGCCAAGAGGCAACTCCATCTTTATATCGCAAAAGCAGCGCGGCATTTAACATATCATGCTTAATACGTATGTCACTAGACAGCCCGTTATCATAAACAGGATCATGATTGCGACGCCTTTTCAAAGGTCGGCCTCCAGCCTGCGAACTGAACCAGTTGCGCATCTGTCCTGTGATAATATCTCTCATTTTTATCAAGCTCCGCGATCTTTGCCATCTCTTCGTCCGTAAGCTTAAAATCAAGGATGTTGAGATTATCTTTGATATGATTCACATTCTTGCTGCCGGGGATCACCACAAATCCCATCTGGGTGTGCCAGCGGAGGATGATCTGCGCGGGGGATTTTCCGTACTTCTTTCCGAATTCGGCAAAAATCGGCTCACTGATCAGGCTCTTATCACCGTGGCCTAAGGGATACCAACTCATGAGCTTGATGTCATACTTATCGAGCGTTTTTCTGAGTTCCTTCTGCGTAAAATAAGGATGCGCCTCTACCTGGATAAACTGCGGTGCGATCTCCCATTTTGTTTCAAGCTCCTCGATATACTTTCCTTCAAAGTTGGAGATACCGATGCTCTCTGCATCGGCAGGCGAAAGCATAAACGTTCCGATCCCGACTACCGGACATTCCAGTTTGTTATTAAGTGTTACGTATTCCATTGAATGATCCTCCGTTTCCTTACTATATCCATTGCACCAAACCATCTCGTTTTTCGTAATCCGTTTCTGTCAACCGTTCTCGCTGCTCAAAGCAGCCCGTTTGCTTCAAGCCATTTCTTTACCGCATCCTTGGAACCAGCCGCTTTAGAGCCCGTAATCGCAAGGCCTCTCTTTACTGTTGCTCCTTTGGCACATTTCTTTATGTCGCTCTCACTCGTCCCCATTCCGCTTCCCTCATTGGTGCAAAGGGGGAGGATCGTCTTTCCGGTGAAATCATATCTTTCCAGGAAAGTTGCAACCGCCATCGGGAACGTTCCCCAGTAGTTCGGGTAGCCAAGAATGATGGTGTCATACGCTTCGATGCTGTCAAGATAGCACGCAAGCTCCGGTCTCGCGCCGCTTTGCTTATCCTTCTTCGCCTCGTCGATACAGGTCATGTAAACCGGCGAATAGGGATCCTTCATCTCAATCTTAAAGGAATCCGCATCAATCAAATCTTTTATGATTCCGGCTACAACCTCCGTATTGCCGACCTTTACATACCGCATTGCTCCCGCAAAATAGTTCTCATCTGCTCTTGAAAAAAAAGCAATCAATGTCTTTGCCATACGATCACGCTCCTTGTCCTGTGTTCTTCTCACTGTCTCAGCTTTCATCACGGTCACCCTGACGACCTCATTCTTTCAACTGAATTATCTCACGGAAAGCTTGAACTTTCCAATTCAAATGTTGTATAATTGATTAAATATTTAAATAGCATTTTCCGAAAGGAGGACAGCTCTCTTATGACAACAAAGCAAATCGATTACTGCATAGAACTCGCCAGAACCCGGAATTTCAGCCGGGCTGCGGAAAATGCATTCGTGAGCCAGCCGACTTTTTCCTACCAGATCCGGCTTCTCGAGGAAGAAATCGGGTTTCGGATCTTTGAGCGGAATGGCAAGGGTGCCGAACTCACTCCTGCAGGACAGCAATTTGTATCATACCTGACCGGCATGCGCGAGGAACTGAAGCGGGCTATTGAGCAGGGACAAAATTTCAGCACACGGTACACCGACAACATCACCGTCAGCATGATGGTTCGTGAAGCGCTTTACTTTCTTCCGGAAGCCATCCGCATATTTGAAAAGGAGCAACCCGGTGTTCAGGTTACTCCTTTGTTTCAGTATGATAACGGCATCGAATCCTTCCTCAAAGACGAATCCGATATTCTCTTTGCCTTGCTTGAGCAGACGAAGCACATCCCGGGGATCAACGTTCACAGGCTCTTCGAATCCCATGTCTATCTCATCACCGGGAAGGATGATCCTTTGGCCGCCAAAAACCTCATCGTTGAGGAAGACCTCTACGGCAGGACTCTCATGGTCGGCGGCGGCTCTCCGGCCGCCCTGCGTGCCGTCCAGCAGCGAGTCATCGCGTCCGGCAGGGTGGAATACTTCAACAGCCCCGACCACGACTCTACTCTTGTAAATGTCGCATCCGGCAAAGGCATCTGTCTTGCTCCCGGATTCTTAAACGACCACAGCGGACAGTTTGCCTGGATTCCATATGACAGTGAGAAATGTTTTCACTGCGTCCTCTGCACCCACGCGACGGATAGACGCGAGAGCCTTGCCGCATTTATACAAACGCTTCAGAAACTGTACAAAGATGCAGTGGCTTTCCCGCTATAATTTCAGAATTGTCCTCCCCCGTTTTATGATTTTCCTATAGCCATGTATCTGTGCATTCTGCTCACGCGGCATAGACAGTTCACAAATACTTCACGAATATTGTTAGCACTCCCACTTGACGAGTGCTAATTTATGTGCTATAACATAATCGAACAGAGGAACAGAGAAGACCAAAAGGACGGTATGTTCCAATGATCTAATCCCTCCTTCCCCTTGCTCAGTAGCTATTAACAGTATTGAGTAAAAAGGAGGTAAGCATTATGTTAAGACCTAGTATTTTGGGAGAAGATTTATTTGACGACTGGTTTGCATTCCCGGATTTCAGAGATCTGGACAGAACCGAAAGAAAGCTGTACGGCAGACATGCCGACAGGATGATGAAGACCGATGTTCATGAGCATGACGATCACTACGAAGTAGATATCGACCTGCCCGGCTTCAAGAAAGAAGAGATCGGTCTGGAGCTGAACAATGGATATCTCATTGTCAGTGCAAACAAAGGTCTGGATAAGGACGAAAAGGATAAGAAGGGTAAACTTATCAGACAGGAGCGTTATTCCGGATCAATGCAGAGAAGCTTCTATGTAGGCGAGAACATCACCGAAGAAGATATCAAGGCAAGCTTCAAGCACGGTGTTCTGAATCTCACCCTTCCTAAGAAGGACAAAGAGAAACTTCCCGAAAAGAAACAGATACTCATCGAAGGATGACGTTAAAAAGGGCCTGCGGATTTCCCGCAGGCCCTTCTTATATTCTTCGAGTCTGTGAAAAAAGTCTGTAAAAATATAATAGTCTCACAAGAAGTTTACATTAGGATACAGCACCTTATAACAATCTGTTGTATTTTCACAAACCCTGTAACCATGCGCCTTTGCGTGAAGTTATACCAGGGTATGTGACCCTACGTGAGGTTAGTGGCAAAATTACTTCAGCGGAAATATCTGGTTTTGTTTTACACTTTTTCTTAGTTAAAGCCCTGTAAAACACTAAGGGACAGTAAATCAAGCTAAACGTCTTAAAAACACGAGGCCAGCGACTCGTATTCCAAATCTAAAAGCCCTACGCACCATTAAAGGCAGACTTCTCATTCAACATCCAAATCATCCCTGTGATCATAATCTCCTTGATTCCTTTCCGTTTACCACCGAGAGAGGATGTCTCGAATAGCCTTATTATAGCACATAATCGCTAATACGTTTTGAAAGTCTAAACTGTTTATAACCCTCCAAATATATCAATTCTTCCCACATCTCAGGTGAATAGACTTAATGGACCTCAAAATCCATTATCGGTCCCCCCTCCTTCCAAACAACCTCTGCGACCAGAACAGGATGAGAACTCAGATATGCCTTGTGTTTCAGGAGCAGCAGCCAATCGTGTTCATCGCCTTCGACTACCAGAAGGCCGTAACCGTAACCCGAGTCATAGTTTTCTGATTCGATCTCGGTGTCCCTTGAGGGCTGATACATCAATCCCGCAACCGGATCAAAACACACTAGACACTCGCGTGAAATTCCGCTGCCTTCCATTATCACGATATAAGCTTCTTTAACCCCGTCTCCGTTCAGATCCGCCATCACAATGTCTTGGATTCCACCGCCAAAACCACCAATCTCATATACCTTGTTGGAATATGTCAGAAAGTAACTGCCATCCGTTCTGCCAAACAACTGAATCCCAATCTCTTCCGACACAGTATCCGCAATGCACCTGTAGTAGCTGTCTTGTTGGTCTAACCAATTGGAGTCGAGCACTCCCTGGTTCACTGCGAGCTGCAGGAAATCAGTCACGCCATCATCAGAATCCAGGTCAAATTGTGTCCCGTATTTCGGGAACGGAAATACCGATCTGTCCTCAGCTCCTAACGTACAGATGTAATCTCCCCGTAGGAAAATGGAAAACGACACGTCCTTTCCAAATGCCTCCACGTTTCCCTCTGTAAACTGCAGTTTGGGAAATGCCCCCGTACTCGCATCACAGATTTCTTCCCTTAATGTCGTCGTAGCTACACGAACCTCTCCGCTGTCCTTTCGTGAATAGGCCGCCAAGGTCGCTGATAACCGACCTGAAGAAGCGCCTTTACCAATGGTTAGAATCTCCTTTTTCCCATCACCATCAGCATCTGTGAAGGCCGCAGTCCCGCATTGCCACTCCACGGCAACTCCGTCATATACGATATAAAAATGCCTTGTTAGCGAATCCGACTTGTTCAGCAGCGTCACAAAAACCTGCGCACCGGTTGCTTCATACATTCCCTCCGGAGTGACATCCATCGGTTTCACGTCGGTATTCGGAGTATAAAATCCCCATAGATCTTCTACATTTCGCATCGGGATCCCCCGAACCGGAGCATCCTGTCGCAATCCATGGGTTGAAAGGATCTCGCTCGCCTTATCCGGCGTATAGCCTCCATCAGGTGTCTGACCCTTCGTATATGCAAAAACATAACAGCCGTTTGATTGCTCATAGACCAGGATCACACACCCATCCGTATACGCAACCCATGATATGTAATTCGATTGTTCTGCATCCACAAACCGATAGCCGGCTTCCCGGAGTTTTCTTCGATACGCAGATGCGTCAATATGATCATAGCAATACACATTTTCCTGCACTGCGTTCAACCATAAGTCCTGCTTTCCGGTTGTTTCTTTCACACCTTCCTCATCGGGAAGGATCACACTCTCTGCTTTCGGCGAAGCAATCGTGGTAAGCAAGTAATCTTCCTGCACGGGTTCCGTCGGTTTCAAAGTGACTGTCGGGGTAACTGTAGGTGTGTTGTCACTCCTCACCGGCTTTTCCTTTCCCTTATGCCACACAAAGATGAACAATACAATGTAGGCGATAACCACTATCCCAATCAACACAATTATGAGATTGCGGATTTTTCCAGATGTAATCTTTTCTTTCATTCTTTTCATCCCATTGTTTCCATCAAAGGTCCTCATGCATTTCTTCTATCGCAAGACTCGCTGCCACGCCTCAATCTGATTATACCATAGTATGAACAAAGATAGGAAAACTATTTCAAATGCTATGTTTTTATGCTCACCGAATCGGAGCCCGTGGGAAAAGCGGCCTCGTCTTTCCGGCTCCTTAAGAAAAAAAATGGCCGGCAAATGTTTTAACACTTGCCGGCCATTCTCTGTACTGTTTGATAGAACTGAAACCCTAAGGGGTTCTGCGGTAAGACGCATCAATTTATAACACTCTATAATAGGTTATAATTACTTACTTCAGCGTAACCTTAGCGCCCTCAGCCTCAACCTTAGCCTTGATGTCCTCAGCCTCTTCCTTGGTAGCGTTCTCCTTGATCATCTTAGGAGCGCCGTCTACAAGGTCCTTAGCTTCCTTGAGGCCAAGACCGGTGATCTCACGAACAACCTTGATAACCTTAACCTTGTTCTCACCAACTTCGGTAAGCTCTACGTTGAACTCGGTCTTCTCCTCTTCAACTGCTGCTGCCGGGCCGGCTGCTGCTACAACAACACCTGCTGCTGCGCTAACACCGAACTCCTCCTCGCAAGCCTTAACGAGATCGTTCAGCTCAAGAACGCTCATGGCCTTGATTGCATCGATAAATTCCTGATTTGTCATGATTCAAATCCTCCGTAAAATAATGTTGTGCGGGCATGATTGCCCCGGACTCTTGTCCGTTACGCCGCTACGCGGCTAATTCCTGCGGGAATCTTAGGCAACCTCGCCGTTCTTCTCCGCGATCTGCTTGAGGACGCGCGCAAGATTCGTGATCGGGGACTGCAGACTTCCAAGAAGCTTGGAAATGAGAACCTCTCTCGACGGAATCGTCGCAACGACCTGGCAACCCTGAGCGTCATAGTACGTTCCGTCTACAACGCCGCCCTTGAACTCGAGCTTGTCCGCAGTCTTCATTGCATCAGCAAGAAGTCTTGCGGGTGCGGTCGCATCGTCAACGCCGAATGCAACTGCGGTAGGTCCGTCAAGGTGCTTGGAAAGCTCCTCGTAAACCGTACCGGCAAACACTCTCTTGAGGTAGGTGTTCTTGTATACCTTGTATACGACTCCACCCTCTCTCAAGGACTTGCGAAGCTTGGTATCCTGCTCCACCGTCAATCCGCGGTAATCAACGAGAACCACTGCCTTAGCGGCTTCCATGTTCTTCGTGATCTCCTCGATGATCGGCTGCTTCAACTCAATCTTTGCCATGGGAATTACCTCCTTTTCAGTTTAACGCCGATTGCCCGCCGCACTTGAAGAAATAAAAAGTGCTGAGATCCGAACGGAATCTCAGCACATGAAATCGTTTCAAATGAGCTGACATATCCTCGGCAGGCGCGGAACCGGAGTTCCTCTTACACCGTATCGGTACCTGCTGTCTTCGGCAGTCGAATACTCTTATACCATATTCCACTGCCTATGTCAAGCATTTATTTTCCGCATTCTCTGCGAAAATACCGCCCTGCTCCCCGCGCGTTACAGCATGAGCAAAAGCAAAATCCCGTATATGATCATTATGATATAGTCCGAGTGTTTCAGGCGCACGCCTCTTCGGTAAATGATGTACGCGACGTACATCATGATTAGCCGGAGCAAAACGAGTGTCGGATTCCTCACCGGCTGAAGCATAGCCACCGCAATCACCGGGATCAGCGTGCGATAACCGAACCACGAATCCGAAACATCCTCGACCTTCTCCGAGCGTCTCCGGTTGAAGCTCCGGAAGAGCAGGTAGATCGCGCCGACACAGATCAGAACATCGAGGACCAGATAGAAGAAGAACGTAGCCGGCTCCGCCTTCGTGAGCGCACTGTTCCAGATCCAGCTTCCGCCCGACGAATATGTCAGGATGCGGTCTTCAAACAGTTGCGTCACATCAGAGATGACGCCGTTAATTCCGAGGATGACCGGCCCGCCGTTCAAAGAGACACGGTCAAAGAACGCCTCGAACACCGTCGGTAGCATCGCGTAGTCCATGATGAACAGGCATCCGTCCCCTGTGGAGTTGGCCTGCAGGAACACAAAGCTGAAGAAGCCGAACGACAGGCTCGTAAGGAGCACCATGACGATGTAATAAAGTAACAGCCATCCCCAGGCACCGCCTCCGTTCTTCCCCACATAGCTGACTGCGAAAAGGAACAGTATTGCGAGAACGATCGCAATATGCATCACACCGGTCAGCAGATGCACGAGCGCAAGCTTCCAGCGGTCGATCGGCAGCGAAAACCAGGTGTCCAGATTGCGTCGGTTGTTGAACATCCGGAATTCGAAGACCGGCATACAAAGCGCCATCATCGACGCCGTATACAGAATATAATTGAAGTCAAACAAGTATTTGCCGACGCCCAGATCCAACAGCGGATCCGAGCAGAAGATCAGCGCAAGTACGATCGTGATCGCCAACCGCGGCAGAGTCTCACGAAAATGATAACGAAAATACCTCTCTTCCGTCGTCACAGTTCCACACCTCCTCCCACAAGTTCTTTCATTGTGTCGAGAAGGATCTCGCCGGGCTCGATCTCCAGCCGGTCAACCATAAGCGGCCTAAGAGCATCGATCTCCATGATGATCTTGTCTTCGCTCCCCTCCGCGATGATCGTGGCAATTCGGCCGACAATCTCGCACTTGTGCAGGTTCAGGCGGGCAAACATCTCCTTCGTCGGCGTCTGCTCGAAAGCAAGTTGGTATTTGACGAACGAGTTCACCTTGTTCTCCACCATCTCCGGCGATGCGAACCGAGTGTCGGACAGGATCAGATAGTTGTCACAGAAACCTTCCAGTTCCCGGAGCGCATGGCTCGAAATGATGATCGTGCTGCCGTTGTTCGCAGCGTTGCGCACATACTCCTTGAAACGGGCGCGCGCGATCGGGTCGAGCCCGTCGAACGCCTCGTCGAGAAGGATAAACTTCGGTGCGATTGCAAACGCAAGCGCGATGAAAGTCTGTCTCCGCATTCCCTTCGAGAACTTGGAGAGTGACTTCTTGTGCGGCAGCGCGGACAATGCCATCAGCTGATCGTACACATCTCTTCTGATCTCGGGATAGAATGTCTTGTAGAGCGCATACAGATCATCGGCGGTCGTACCCTCCGCGAAGAACGGATCGTCCGAGAGCAAAAACAACTTCCGCCTCGTCGCTCCTTTGCCGACGCTCTGTCCGTCGTACAGAACCTCGCCGCAATCCGGCGTCATCACACCGGAGATCAGGCGCAGAAAAGTGGATTTGCCGGAGCCGTTGACGCCGATCAATCCGAGGATCTCATTGTCACGCACGGTCAGGTTCAGGTCCTTCAGGACCACGTGACTCCCGAACGAATGTGACAGATTCTTTATTTCAATCAATTCCATTCACCCCCTATCGGAACGATTTTGTCCTTATATCATAACGCATTCCAACAGAAATAGCAATTCAAAACGGCCCCGGTTATCCGGGGCCGTCGATTTGCTATGGAATTGAGGTGTATTGTCTATCAGCCGAACTGAACAGGGTTCAACTTGATTCCGGGGCCCATCGTGGAACTGATGGTGACGCTTCTTAAGTACTGGCCCTTGGCAGCAGCCGGCTTAGCCTTAACAATCGCGCCCATGAGAGTTTCGAAGTTGTCCTTCAACTGCTCTGCGGTGAAGGAAACCTTGCCAACCGGAACGTGGATGATGTTCGTCTTGTCCAGACGGTACTCCACTTTACCGGCTTTGATATCGTTCACAGCCTTGGTTACATCCATGGTAACGGTGCCTGCCTTCGGGTTCGGCATTAAGCCCTTAGGTCCGAGCACACGACCCAACTTACCGACAACGCCCATCATATCCGGTGTAGCAACTACTACGTCGAACTCGAACCAGCCATCCTTCTGGATGCGCGGTACAAGCTCCTCACCACCGGCGTAATCAGCGCCTGCAGCGAGTGCCTCATCGATCTTCGGTCCCTTCGCGAAAACGAGTACGCGAACGGTCTTGCCGGTTCCGTGAGGAAGAACGACAGCGCCACGGACCTGCTGGTCAGCGTGACGGCCGTCTACACCGAGACGGACATGAGCTTCTACAGTCTCGTCAAATTTTGCGGTAGCGGACGACTTTACCAGATCAACTGCCGTAGCGGTGTCATACAGCGCGGTGCGGTCAATATTCTTGGCAGCGTCCATGTATTTCTTTCCATGTTTCATAATTCAAACCTCCTAGTGGTAATGTCGGGAGCTAATCCCTCCCACTGATTCAATACTCAGTCATCAACTACAGTGATGCCCATGCTACGGGCGGTACCTGCGATCATGCTCGTTGCTGCTTCAAGGGAACCCGCGTTCAGATCGGGCATCTTGAGCTCGGCAATCTTCGCAACCTCGGATCTCTTGATGGAAGCAACCTTCACCTTGTTCGGGGTTCCGGAAGCCGACTCAATCTTGCAGGCCTTCTTGAGAAGCACTGCAGCCGGAGGCGTCTTCGTGATGAAGCTGAAGCTCTTGTCCTGGTAAACCGTGATCACGACGGGAATGATCATTCCCTCCTGACCTGCGGTACGGGCATTGAATTCCTTCGTAAACTGAACAATGTTGACACCGTGCTGACCGAGAGCGGGACCTACCGGAGGAGCCGGGGTCGCTTTCGCAGCCGGAATCTGTAACTTGATGTAACCTGTAACTTTCTTTGCCATGTTAGCATACCTCCTGAAAATGTGGTGTTATCGGAAGATTCCTCCCACGTACCGATGCGCACTTGCGCTTCGATAGCCATGATCCGCTGCCTATACGGACCACGAAATTACTTTTTAAGGATCACCTCGTCAAAACTGAACTCGGCGATTGTCGCGCGGTTGAACATGGTAACTTCCACCATAACCTTGCGTTTGCTGTTATTGACAGCCTTGATCTCTCCAATGGAGTTTCTCCAGTTGCCGCTCTGAATGATGACTTCCTCGCCCTCGACGAACTCCGGGATCACCTCGGTATCACTCTCGAGAAGACCGAGATTGACGATCTCCTGATCCGTCAACGGAACGGGCTTCGATCCGGGGCCTACAAAACCGGTCACACCGCGCGTGTTGCGCACGACATACCAGGTGTTATCGTTCATTACCATATGAACGAGCACGTAGCCCGGGAACATCATCTTCTTCTTCAGAACGCGCTCACCGTTCTTCATCTCCAATGTGTCCTGCATAGGGACACGCACATCGAGGATCACATCCTGCAGTTTGCGGTTTACGATCGTCTTCTCGATGCTTGTCTTGACGTTGTTCTCATACCCGGAATAGGTATGAACAACGAACCACTGCGCTTCTGCCATATAGCCACCCTTATCCTTACTTGAGGATCCAACTAAGTATCTGCTCCACTCCCAGATCAACAAACTTGATCAGAAGTCCGAGAATCACGGTGATAATGACAACTGCTGCAGACTCTTTAGCCAGAGTATTGGGGCTCGGCCAGATAATTTTCTTCCACTCCGCCTTCATACCCTTCCACCAGCTTGTCTTAGCCGGCGCGTTAGCAGTATCGCTCATGACTCAACCTTTCTCCAAGCAATTACTTGGTTTCCTTGTGTAACGTGTGCTTCTTGCAAAATCTGCAGTACTTCTGGGTCTCCATCCTATCCGGATGGTTTTTCTTTTCTTTTGTCATGTTGTAATTACGCTGCTTGCATTCGGTGCAAGCCAAGGTAATCTTTACTCGCATAACTCTCACCTCCGTATAAAATTAGGCATAAAAAAAAGACCTCTTCCATAGCCTCACTACTATAGCACAAGTCTTTCGCGGAAGTCAAGCGGAAATTTCAGTCCTCTCACGGCGGTTTTCCGCGCATAGTCACGGGGTTTCCGTAACATTTGCGGACGCCGTGACCGCATCGCGGCGGTCACGGTATCCGTGTCATCATCATATTACTTTGAAGTACGTAAGCACCACTCTCCGCAGCAGCCCCGCCTCCGCGAGCGCCTCCCTCCGGATCGAGCGGTACAGGCGGATCGCACGCTTGCGGTCCTCCTCCGTCAGCTGCTCCCCGGAGTACGCTGCCCGGTTGCCCGCGGACAGCAGCCAGTCAAGCTCCTCCGCGTGCCCGTACGCTTCCTTCGCCCGGCCGATGTACGCGGAGTCCGCCTCACACCGCACGTACGCAAGTCCCCGCAGCCGGAGTGCGCGTCCGATGTCGCGGCACACATAGATGAACGCCTTGTTGACATCCGAACGGTACTCGTATTTGCGGCGGATCCTCTGTTTGTGCGTATACCGGATCCCGATCACCGCGACAGGCGCCGCGATCAGCACCAGCACGAGAAGCACCCGCAGAAGCCGGAGCGGATTATCCTCCCTGTCATCCCCGGATCTGTTTTCTCCGGGCGACGGTGTCGACTTCTTTCCGTTGTCCGGGTTCGGTGTGGGCGTCGCTCCGCCTGGTGTCACCGTTGCCTTCGGCGGTTTCGTGACCGACGGAGTGGGTGTCACATCGGGCTTGCCCGGCGTCAGCGTCGGCTTCGGAGTCGGATTGCCCTCTCCGATCTTGTTATTGAAATACTCGACCACGGAAGCAAATTCGTACTCGGCCGACGAGTTGGTCACCTCGACCGGGTACCAGCCGTATCCGTCGAGGAAGATCTCCACCCACGCGTGCGCAAACTGATCCGTCAGTTCAACCATAACGTAGTCTTCGGGACTCATTCCGACACTTCCGTCGACTTTGTGTTCCATGACGGTTCTGCTTCCGACTTTCGGCGACGAGGCAACAATACCTCCCTCGATCGCGTAGCCTTCGACGTACCGCGCGGGGATTCCCAGCGAGCGGAACAGCATAACCGCCGCGCTCGCGAAATACACGCAGTAGCCCTTTTTATTTTCCATAAGGAAGTACTCGATGAAGTCCTCGCCCTCGGGAAGTTCCCCGGGACGCGTCGTGTATGCGTATCCGTTGTTCAGGAAGTTCTGGACGCGGAGCACGCTCTCCGTCACCGACTCACCGCTTCTCGCCGGCAACATGCCCTTCACGCGGCTGCACGAGTCGGGGATGGTCAGATAGTTTGCGTACACATAATTGCGGTACTCTCCAAGCACCTGCGCGATGTCTCTGTCGATCGGGAGGTCCGTGATCCCAAGATCGTACTGACTCTTCGCGTATGCCGCGCTTGCGGGAAGCCGGGTCCAGTTGTAGTAACACATCACCGTATAGCGGTGCTCCCTCGACGTGCGGAACACGGGATATCCCTCCGCCGTCAGCTTTACCTCGCTCAATTCCGGATACACCGAGTGATACGGGAGCGGCACATACCCGTCCAGCCGGTACATATTAACGTCGATTGACGCCCTGCTCAGCACAAAATGTACCCGGTCGGCCGGGGCACCCTGATACTCCGTATAGTACTTCTCCAGCCTGGTGGGAAGCTCCGCCATCGTCAGGAAGCTCCGGTCCCCCTCCTCATAGTGGAAGCCGTCGACCGCATTCCACTGCGTGCCCGCGTACACGCCGTACGCACCGGTACGCAGGTAAAGCATCCCGTAGTCCTTCGGGAGCGTCACGGTTCCGACCACCTGCGTGCTGTATTGAAGGCGCCCCGACTTCGGCAGCCTGCCGCCGCTCAGTCCGAAGACATCCGACGTGTCGGGACCATTTACCGAGTGACCGAACAGCATCGGAAAATGCTCCGACAGATAGTTTCCGATCACCAGTCTTCCCTTCCAGTCACGCAGCTTGCTGTCGTAGAGATCGTCGGTCACGATCAGACACGACACAAGAAGCATCCCCGCGATCAGCCCCGCCGTGATCACGCGGAATCTCACGCCCGCCGTAACGCGCAACCCGTACGACTCCCCTGTCATCAGGAAGTAAACAACCAGCCCTGCGTATATGCAGAAGAAAATGATTGGGCAGAACGCGTCCACGAGGATGGCCACCCAGGGGAAGAGGAACGAGACCGCAAGCCACGGGATCCACGTGTGTCCCTCGGTCGCGGAGTCGCTCATGATCAGCAAAGCGACGGTGGGAAGCAGAAGGAGCAGAAGCAGTCCGACTTCGCTCACCGAAGCGTCCTCGTAAAGCTCGATCCCCGTGTGATAGTAGTTGTTGATGGCTTCGGCAAGCGCGTCAAAGCACCTGTGGAAGCCGGACAGAGTCACCTCGCGCCCGATCAATGCCGCCGCAACGACCGCCGCGACAACGGCGATGCGCGCTATGTTCCTTGTCCTCGCAGACCCGTAGGACAACATTTTCAGCACTATGGCCGGGAGCGCGGAGACCGGCAGCAATGCGAGCGGAATATCCACGCCGCACGAGTCGAACAGGATCCATACGGGAAGCCAGGCGGCTACCCACGCGATCAGTGTCCGCATCAGATAATCGGCGACGGAAAATTGTTTCGTCCGCTTCTGATAACCCGCCATGACTTCCTCCTTTCCTATCCCTTGGGATATCATAAACCGCAGCCGCGCCCTCAGACGCCCGCGGTGTGTATCATACTCAGCGTCAGAAATCCCCCGCGGCGTTCAGGTCCTCCTGCTCACGGCCCGTGCGAATGATCTGCACTCTCGTGCCGTCCTCACGCATCCGCACCCCGCCGTGCCCGGCGTCGCCGGTCACCTCGTAGATCGTCACAAGCGACTCGTAACGCACCTGCCGAAGCCCCTCGTCGGCGCACGGTGTGATCTCCGTCGTCACGTACAGGATGTTGCGGTACCGCTCCCCGGCGAACCGGCTTGCGTACTGCGCCGTGACCGACTCCTGCCTCGGGATCGGCCGCATCTCGAAAATCTGTGTCAGAGCGAGCAGAAAATCCTCCTCCGACTCGATGCGGTTGCGCCACGCGCACCGCCCCGACTCCTCCCCGTCGAAATCGTTCATCCAGGCGAGGTAGAAAACCTTATGCCCGGCGATCAGCGTCCTCGCCAGCGACGACACGGTCGTCATCAATGTATCGTACAGCTCCTCCCCGTCTCTGTGGGGAAGCTCATAGCAGTCCAGCATAAGAAGCGTCGCCGTGTCAACCGGCAGTCCGAGCTCCTTGACGATCAGCTCGTCACGCACCGCCGTAAGGTTCCAGTGGATCCGGTTCTGCTTGTCGCCCGGCCGATATTCACGGACGCCGAACAGCTCCGAGGGGTCGTCTCCGGGTCGGGTTTTGGAATACTCCTCCTCCGCGATATACGCGAAGGGATTTTCCCGCACCGGCAGCGTCGCGATCTCCACATTGTCCGGATAGACATCGAACACCGTGACCGCATTTTCGATCCGCGCGTGCGTCGAGAAGAGTCCGAACGGCGCGAACAGCCGCACCGAGCGCAGCGTCAGCTGCAGTCTTCCGCAGTGTGTCACATACATCGCCATATCGCTGCGGCTCTTGGATTTGCCGGAGACCGCCACATTTTTCTTCATCGTCTCCTTCCGCCGGAAGAGCACGTCCTCATTGGTCACCGTGATCCCGACGTTGCCGCACGGAAGGAAGCCATGGTTCGTGAGAAGAATGTGAAAGCGGAATTCCTCGCCGGAGTGGCAGGCTTCCGTATCCGCGTGCAGCGTGGCGACGAAGCGTCTGCGGAATAAAAACACAGAAAAAAGGCTGACGACCGGAACCATCAGCCCGAACACAAGCAGCACGACAAATACGCGCTCGGAGAAAACCGAAGCGGACACTGTCAGCACTCCCATTACCACTAAATACAAAAGCCAGTTTACGAGCATACGCTCCCCCCTGCATCCCGCAACGACGGTCTCCTATGCGAACAACCTCGGCGGCACCACGCTAGCGAGCACCTGCCCCGCGATCGTCTGCTCGCTGACGCGGTTCATGCGCGCCACCGGCGTGAGCAGCATGCGGTGCGCGGTCGTCACGGCGAAGATCTTGGCGATATCCTCGGGGATCACGTATCCGCGTCCCTCGATCAGCGCGTTCGCCTTCGCCATCGCGATCACGGCCAGCGAACCGCGCGGGCTGATCCCGAGCGAGAGCATATCGTGGCTGCGCGTCGCGTTTACGAGCTCCGTGACATAATTATACAGACGGTCGTCCACCGTAACCTCCTCCGCCATACGGCGAAGCATGAGAAGATCCACCGCCGACATAACGGTCTGGACGCTGTCCAGAGGGTTGCCGGAGCGACGGTCTTTCATCATGCGGATCTCCTGGTCCTCGGAAGGGTATCCGATGCTCACGCGGATCATAAAACGGTCCAGCTGCGAGTCGGGAAGCATCTGCGTTCCCGCGGCTCCGACAGGATTTTGCGTCGCGATGACGATGAACGGCTGCGGAACCCTGCGGGTGATACCGTCCACCGTGACGGTCCCCTCCTCCATCACCTCCAGAAGCGCCGACTGCGTCTTCGAGGAGGTACGGTTGATCTCGTCCGCGAGGAACAGGTTGCACATCACGCTTCCGGGCACGTATTCCTTCGCGCCCGTCTCACGATTGTACACGCAAAATCCGACGACATCGGACGGCATTACGTCCGGTGTGAACTGCGTTCTGTGGTACTCCATTCCCATCACGCGCGAGATCGCTACGGCCAGCGTCGTCTTGCCCACGCCGGGCACATCCTCCATCAGGACGTGTCCGCCGGCAAGGATCGCCGTGAGGACGTGCCGGATGACCTGTGGCTTGCCCACAACGGCCTTGGCAATCTCCGCCTCCGTGCGCGCCAGCGCTCCGTACAGTTGCTGTATGTTCTGATTATCCAAACCCATGGTATTGTTCTCCCGTTATCTTCCGTCCGCGTACCGCGCGCGGGCACTGCTGCTGCGACGTCCCGCCGTGCGTCATTCGCGCAACGCCCATTGTATCATATTTGCGCGGAAAATAAAAGCCCCCGGGGTCTGCGAGCGCAGATCCCGGGGATCGCAATTTCTTCGGTTATGCTGTAATTACTTCAGGATGCGGATCTTGCCGATGAAAGGAAGTTCCTTCGCCTTACCGTTGTTCGCATTCATAATACCGATGACCATATATCCGAGGCCACAGAGATACAGAAGGAACGACAGATAGCGGATGATCGGAAGAGCCACCAGGATCGAAGCGATGATCCAGCAGATGAACAGTACCAGACCCTGGTTCGCATGGAACTTAGCGAACTTCGACTGCGGAGCAGTGAAAAGCGGGATCAGGAACAGGATCCAGAGATAGGAAAGCAGCGCCGTCGACTTGTTCGCAGCGATGTCCGCGGGATCCATCTCAGCCGTGAAATCCGGCGTGTTTGTAATCATATCGGTAAAACTGTTGCCGCTCTGCTGCTGAGGCTCTGCCTGATACTGAGGCTGAGGAGCTGCCTGAGGAGCAACCTGGGGAGCAGCCTGAGGGGCCTGCTGAGGAGCTACGCCCTGCTGAGCACCGCAAGCGGGGCAGAATGTTGCGCCGTCCTGAATCTGAGCGCCGCACTGATTGCAAAATGCCATATTCGTATCCTCCTGAAATCGTAGAATAGTTTAGATTTCTCTTTCTTTTCGTACGTCGCCGGCCCGGACAATCTCCGCACAAACATACTTGTAAGCAAGTATAGTCTATTTTTCGGCAAAAGTAAACCCAAACGCATAAAAAATTACAGATTATTACAGATTATAATACTTTTTATACTTCTCGCGGAAATACCGAAGCAACGGCTCCGCCGTGGCCTCGCGGCCGCACACCTCGCGAAGCACTTCTTTCGGCCGGCGGGTGCTTCCGTACTGATGAATGTTGCGGTTGAGCCATCCGCGGATCTCGCCGATCCTGCCCGCCGCAAGAAGCTCATCAACCGACCCGAGCTCCGCCTCCATTGCCTCAAGGAACATTCCGTCGTAGATGCTTCCGAGCAGATACGTCGGAAAATACCCGAATGATCCGTCGCTCCAGTGCATATCCTGCAGGATGCCCTCCGCATCGTTCGCGGGAACCACCCCGAGGTACTCCTCCATTTTCCGGTTCCAAAGCGCCGGAAGCTCCGCCACACTGACGCCTTCGCGGAAAATTGCCTTCTCCACCTCGTAGCGCAGGATGACGTGCAGGCAGTAGGTCACCTCGTCCGCCGCCGTGCGGATCATGCTTGCGCGCACGTGGTTGATCTCACGCGCGAACTCCTCGAGTGAGATGTCCGCAAGCTCCGGCTGAAGCTTCTGCACATCCGCGTAGATCGGGCGCCAGAAGTTGATGTTTCTGCCGAGGATGTTTTCAAAGAAGCGCGACTGGCTCTCGTGAATTCCGAGGTAACGACAACCGCCTGCTACCGTGCCCGCCAGCTTCGGCGCGACATTTTGCTCGAAGATCGCGTGCCCGCCCTCGTGGATGGCCGAGAACATCGGATCGATCGCGTTGTCCTCGCGGAAATGGTTGGTAACACGCACGTCGGTCGCCGAGAGATCAAGCGTGAACGGATGCTCCGATTCGCCGACGGTTCCCTTCGACCAGTCGAATCCGATATAGGTGAGAAGAAGCTTCTGCACCTTGCGCTGCGCGTCGAGATCGTAGGTGACACGGAATTTCGTATCGTCCGGCTGCTCCGCCGCAAGGATGCTGTGCACAAGCGGCACAAGTCCCTCCTTCAGCTCTCCGAACACTCTGTCGATCGTCGCCGAATCCATTCCCTTCTCGTAGTCATCCAGCAGCGCATCGTAGATCTCCAGCTCGGGGTGCGTGTAGGACTTCACCTCGCGCGTGAGGGCGATCAGTTTCTCGAGATGCGGTGCGAAGATCGAGTAGTCGGAGTTCTTCTTGGCCTCCTCCCACGCGCGCTCCGAGGCGGTCTGCGCCGCTACCATGCGGGAAAACAATTCCTCCGGGATGCGGCGGTCGCGCTCCTGCTCCTCGCGCATCGTCTTTACGATAAAACGCCAGTCGTCATCCAACTGCTCCCACTCTTCGGGAGCCGAGAGCTCCTGCAGCAACTCGTAAAGCTCGTCCGAGGTGCTGATGCGGAACGCCTCCGTCTGATAGTGTTCCGTCGCCTCCGCGTGGCCCTCAAAGCCGCCCTCCGGCATTATGGTACGCATATCCCAGTACAGCAGCTCGCTGATCATATACAGACGATTGAGCTGCGCCAGTGTTTCCTTCAATTTTGCCAATCTGTCGCTCATACTTTTTCCTCCATGTTATCCGGCCCGCGCCTTATGTGTGCGTTCCCGCGCAAACCGACTTTAAAAAATTGTATCACTTAAAAACAGGAAAGTAAATTCACACTTTGGCTGTTTTGTCCGTATGTTTTTCGCCGTTTCGTATTAACCGGGGTGGCTGTAACGGTCAACTTGTCAACTTGAAAGTTGTCCGGCTGTTTCTGTTATTTCGCCGGGGTTGTAACGGAGTGACAAGCCTGCAAATAAATTCCGATATTTCGAGGTCTTCCACCCTCGACACGCTCATAGTATAACACAGGTTTTGACTTAAGCGTGAAATATAAAAAATGGCATGATCCGAAGACCATGCCATTTTCCAAATCTATTGAACTTTCTTTTGTTATGGTTCCTATTACCGCTCAACTCTGCGAGCTGCCGCTTCCTCCTGCTGTCTGCGAACGATCAATACGACCGTAGCAGCGCAGATCAGCACGAGCCACCAGATCAACAAGCCGGGATCACCGGTTCTCGGTGAAATAGGCTGGTCGGGATCTTTGTTATCCGGATCGTCCGGAGTATCCGGTTCATCCTGATTCTGAGGATCGTCGGGATTCTGCGGATCGTCAGGGTTCTGCGGATCGTCGGGGTTCTGCGGATCGTCAGGGTCCAGCGGATCGTCGGGGTCCTTAGGATCATCCGGGTCCTTAGGATCATCCGGGTCCTTAGGATCATCCGGGTCCTTAGGATCGTCCGGATCCTTAGGATCATCCGGATCCTTAGGATCGTCCGGATCCTTAGGATCTTCAGGATCCTTGGGATCTTCGGGGTCCTTGGGATCTTCGGGATCCTTGGGATCTTCAGGATCCTTAGGATCGTCAGGATCCTTAGGATCATCCGGATTTGTAGCTCCCTTGATCGCAAACTTCTCGGTATTGGTACCGCCCTTGTACTCTTCAGTTTCCTTGATGATTACGCGTACTTCGTACTCGCCCGCTTCCGTCGGTACTTCCGTCGTGTAAGCGTCGTCCTCCTCGTCCGCCTTCTTGTATTCGATGATGACGTCGTCCGCATCCAGCTCGATCTCGTTGCCGTCCTCGTCCGTCACGGTCACCGTCGCCGGCTTCTCCGTCCCGTCATACTCGCTGTCCTCGGCATCAATGTTGATGACGATGTCCTTCTTCTTCTCGTTTACAAAGGAAGGAAAATCCTTGCTGTACTTACTGTCCGATTCCGTCGACTTCTTATAATAGGAAACCAGCTCGCCGGTTCCGGTCTTCTTGTCGCGCTCGATCTTGCAGTCGACGACCTTGGTATCCGTCTTGTAGCCCGCAGGCGCGGCGGTCTCCTTCAGCTTGTACTGCATCGTATCCTCGCCGGACGCGAGGGTTACGTCAAATGTAACGACGGCGCGCGCATTTTCCGCATCCCAACTCAGCGATTTCGAAGCGATCTTCGTGATGCCGTCCGCCGCATACAGTGTGAACTGCGTCGCAGCAAGGAGCGCATTTCTCTCAGCCGCGGACATCGAAGCAAGGTCCGCTCCCTCGTACGTCTTAATCAGAGAGATCGAAGCCGTCCTGTCGAGAGACTTTGCCTGAGGCAGGTTGTAAGGGTTGATGCGGTGGGACTCACTCGTGATGTCACCCTTGGCAACCACCGCAAGACCGTTGATACCCTTGCTCGTCACCTCTGCATAAGGAGCCATGATCGTTCCGATGAAGGTATCGCTGATCGTGATCTTTCCGTGATAGCAGCCGTCCTCGCTCGTGGAATCGTAAATATTCCAGTAGATGCGGTTGTTGTCCGTTCCGTACAGGTTCTCACCGAGAGCGACTTTGTTGCGTTCGTTGATGGAACCGTAGTAAAGCAGATCGCCCTGCATCGTAAAATTCTTCGCGCCTGCCATATCCACATTGATCAGAAGGCCGGAGGTCGCATTTCTCGGGAACAGAACTCTCAGCGGAGTTCTCGAAAGTCTGGAAAGTCTCGACGCGGGAACATCCACAACCGTGAGTCCGGAAGTCGCCTTGACCTCGATCCTGCAGTTGTTATCCTGCAGTGTCACGGCAACATCATTGTTGCTCGCCGTACTGCTGTTCACCTTGAGCGTGGGATTGATCTCGGCAAGCTGTCTGCTGTAATAGCCGAAACTCTCCTGCATGTTCTCGATATCGAGATACTTGCGTGTCGCAGTATCCTGAACGACGTTTTTGCTGCCCTTGAGGCAATGACCGTTCAGTGTCGTGTACTCGTCTGATCCCGCGTGGAAGGTTCCTACATTGACACCGGAGCCGATCGCCAGCGTATCCTTGCCGTTGCCGAATACGATGACACCCATATTTTGTTCCGTCGTATGGTGTTGGTTGAGGTTTTCAAACTCGCGGATATAGATTGCCATCGTCTCCCCGGACGCCAGATAGGCCTTCCGGATGGAGCATTCGTTCTGATATCTGTCCTGGGGACTGCCGGCACTGTTCAAAACAGCCGTCAAAATGTTGGTGTGCTGGTGTCCTTCGAGTTTCAGATGCTCGTGAGCGATCAATCCGAACGAGTTCATCAGATCGTTCACATCCTCAATTTCAGTAGATACTACATATGTAGTATCACTCCCTGCTGCCCTTGCGACTTTCAATGGCGAGATCCATTCCGGAAACGTCATCAAAACCAACGCAAAAGCCAAGAAGACGCTAATCCCCCTCTTGAAACGTCTACGCATAAGAAAACACCTCTTTTTTGATTATTTATATATTTTACCCCCCGTTAGCGGTTACGACCGCCGCACAGCGAGTTGATTTCGAATTCTAATAAGGTGCATGTTCTGAGGCCCCAATATGGGATGATATCACACAAATTATAAAAATGTAATGTTTTTTTCCATTTTCTTAATAAAAAACGCATTCTTAACAAATGCTTTAGAATTATAAAAAAAGTATAGACCGCCCCGATAAATCAAGGCGGTCCAAATTCTACAATCGCGCTAATTCCTTAAAATATGCTGTTATCCGCGCAGGGCCACAACGAGTTTTACGCGGTCGTGGATCCCTGTTTTATCATAAATTGCGGATATATAATTTTTCACTGTTCCTTCAGAAATATACAATTTGTCTGCGATCTGCCGGTTCGTGAAGCCCTCCACGAGAAGCACCGCAATCTCGCGCTCGCGATCCGTGAGTTCCCCGTAGATCGGCTTCGGCGCATTGCTGTTCACGAGCGCCGTCAGACGCTGCAGCACCTTGGGGTCGAGCACGCTCACGCCCTCCATGATCTGGCGGATCGCACCGAGGATGGCGTCCTTGCCGCTGTCCTTGAGAAGATATCCGTCGGCACCGCCGCTGATCGCGTCGGTGATGTTCGCGTCGTCGTAAAATGTTGTCAGCACCAGAATGCGGATCTGCGGATACTGCTTCTTCATATGGCCGATCAGCTCAATGCCGCCCATCCCCTTCATATTGAGATCCACAAGCGCGATGTCGCAGACGCGCTGCGCGAGCACGGACAGCGCCTCCACACCGTCGTGGGCTTTGCCGATGACTTCCATATCATTGAGCATAAGGATAACCTCAAGGCTGTCGAGAAGCATCGTCTCATCATCTACTAGTAATACACGAAGCATTGTTTCCTCCTGATCGCGCGTCCGGCCTCCGCCGGAACCGTGTACATCATCGCTGCCCGAACGGCAGCTCAACCTCCGTCCGGAATCCGTTCTCGTTCTCAAAGGCAGCAGAACCGCCGCACCTCTCCGCGTACGAAGCTATTTTCCGAAGACCGAAGCCGGCTTCGATCCGCTCGGCGCGGACGGCGTCGCCGAAATCGCTCCGCCCGTCATCCTTTATGCTCAGCTTCACGTGCGCCGAATCGGCCGAGAGGGACACGGTGTAATGCTTCGCGTCACCGTGCTTCACGCCGTTCGTGAGGGCCTCCTGCATCACACCCGTGAGGAACTCGACGTGTTCGCGCGGGACCGCGATGTCCTCCGCGTAACAGTCCGTCACGAGATCTACCGTGCGCTCCGTATCCATCGTAAAATCCTCCGCCGCATTACGCAGATAGCGCACCAGATCGGCGATCGGCAGCTCCCCGCTCTCCTCGTCCAGCGCCCGCACGGCGCTCCGGATGGAATCGAGGCTTCCGCGGATGCGCTCGTTGGCGTCGTTCATACGCCTGCGCGCTTCCTCCGGCTTCGTTTCATACAACATGTCGGCTGCGTCGAGCGTCATGATCGCCGCCGTGATGGAGTGGCCGACGCTGTTGTGAATGTTGCGGCTGATCGTCTCGCGTTCCAGAAGACGGGCGTTCCGGTCGATCGCATAATTCTGCCGGGACAGTTCCCGATTGATGCGGCGCTCGTTCATCTCACTCACGCTGGCCCGAAGGATCCTCTCCTGCGCCGCTTCCATACGCTGCTTCGAGCGTTCCGCTCCGCGCTTGGCAAGCCGGATCAGAAGCACGCCCGCCGCGACAGCCGCCGCGAAAAGAATCGTCTCCGCAGCCTGCCGTGACCCGAATTCCGGGTAGGCGCGCACGATCGTCGTGATGACATACCCGAGAGCGGATGCCGTCGCCGCGATCGGAAGCGATACCCCGTCGATGCAGGCAAGCGCAAGGAAGCCCCACCAGCTGCCGCTCGCGACCGCGAGCGTGACAAGCACCACCGCCGCACCGCACTGCAGCATCTTCGCCGTTCTTCCGCTCTCACCGTCGCACAGACTTCGCGCCGTCAGCGCGATCAGTGTCACTCCGGTCAATGCGATCATCAAAAAAGGACGGTCCGAGCACACTGTGCCCGCGATCCCGATCACCAGCGCAACGGCTATGTTGATCAGCGTAACAAGCATGCCGGACCTCCTTTAGTCTTGTCATAATAAGTCAGATTTCCGCTGCCGTTCCCCTGCGGGAGCGACATTCCGGAGCAATGTCACTGCGCGATCCTGCGGATGTTCAGCGTCGCCGTGGTAACCTGCCCGGTCACGTAGACGGTCGGCGCGTCGACATTCTCATTGGCCTCCGCGAGCTCCTCGCAAAGCGTTCCGCCGCAAGGCAGGCTGACATCGCAGCACACTCTCACGCCCTCCGGCACCCAGAGATTGACGTGTCCCAGGAAGCCGAACACGTCGATGAACGTATCATGCTCGGGCACAGCCGGCATTTCCGCCTTGATCGAACCGCAGGCACAGGAGAGATACACGTTGGTCGCGTCCGCACCGATAACGACATGATTCTTGAGGAACACGGCGATGTACGCCATGTTGTTCTGCCCGCCGTCCGCCGTCATTTTGCGGGAAATGCGTTTCCACATGAGTCCTGCTGCCGTGGCTGCCGCCGTGATGATTCCGATCAGCGCACCGAATACCCCGATCAGGATCTTTCCGAGGCTGCTCTTCTTGTTTTTGTTATCCGCCATAATAATACCCCCTTCCGGACAGCGTCCTCTTTTCTTCCACTGTCCCTGTACCTTATATCATACCAAAAGAGGCACTTTGATTCAAGGATAACACGCAAAACGCCGCGACGGTTTCTCACATCCGCCGCAGCGCCTTAACATCTTCAGAACTCGGTCACGTCCGCCTTGCACATCGCGCGGCCGCGCAGCAGGATCGTCGGGATCAGCACGCAGATGTTCGAGACGATCAGTCCGACTACGCCGATCTCGGACCAGTACGGCAGGTACCGTCCGCCCGGCTTGTAGTACAGCTCGTTCAGCATGAACGTGAGCAGTTCAACGAACCCGAGACCGAACACGACGGAAACCACATCCGTGATCACGATCTCCGCGGCGACTTTGCGGCGGACATCACGCTTCGTCCGCCCGATGGCACGGTAGATACCGAACTCGTACATGCGCTTGTGGTAATGTCCGGAGATGACGGAATTCACGGACACGGAAAGCACAAGGGACAACAGCATAAGCGCCAGATAAAAGATCAGATTGATCGGTTCAAACTGCGCGTTGAGATCATCACGCCAGGATTTCTGGATTTTGCACTGTGTGCCTTTGCAGGCGTTCATCACACGATCCTTCAACTCCGAATACGAAAGCGTCTCACTCAACACGTGTGCCCTCGTGAGCACTTCTTTCGGATATTCTTCCACATAAAACACCGCATAGGTATCTTCATCGATCAATCCGTCGAGCGTGTACGTTCCCGCGAGGCCCATATTCTCATCCACGATATCGCCGAGCTTCAGCCCCTTATTGTTCGCCATCGCCTTGCTGACAACAAGACTGCCGTTGCGGAGATTCCCGAAATCGCCGTGGTATCCGACGATCCGGAACGTCTCCCGGATATCCTCGACAGAGTTGAAGCGTGTCCCGTAACCGCCCATCGTGAACCCCATAGTGCAGGTCCAGTCTATGCTCGGCTCCCCGTAGCCGGAGTGCAGCATGACCGTGATGTCGGGATCGTTCGTAAGCTTATCAACTGCCGCGTAAAAATCCTTGAAATCCTCATCGTTCACGGAAGCTTCCACTTCCACCACTCGCTCGGTGAACTCGATGATACCTTCCCAGTAATAGTAATTGCTCCGTATGAAATTGCCGCCGGGCAACAGAAGTGTTGTCAGGAAAAACATGGCGGCGATCAGGAGGGCTCGGCCTTTATTTTCCTTTACATAGTACAAAGCGGAATATGGTTTCATAGCGTCCCTCCGTCACGGCTGATCTCGCCGTCCCACATCTCGATGATGCGGTCCGCGTCGCCTAAGATGCTCCGGTCGTGCGTGACGACGAGCACCAGACGGTCGGCGGAATACTCCTTCAAGATGCGCATCACGTTAAATGCGTTCTCGTGGTCGAGCGATGCGGTCGGTTCGTCGGCAAATATGACCTTCGGATCGTTGATCATCGCCCTCGCGATCGCCGTGCGCTGGCACTGTCCGCCGGAGAGTTTCGCCGGACGCTTGCCGATCTCGCGGTCCCCGAGCCCGAGCTCCGCAAGAAACTTCTTCGCCTTCTCCTGCGTCGCCGCATCATTGTTCACGGCTGCGACCATCACGTTGTCAAACGCGCTCATGTACGGAACAAGATAATGCTTCTGGAACACGAAACCGAACTCGCGCCGGCGAAGCTGCTCGCGTTCCGCGTCCGTGATCGTCGTAAGCTCCGTGCCGTTGTAGCACACGCTGCCGTCCGTCGGCTTCTTGAGTGTCGAGAGGCAGTACATCAGCGTGCTCTTACCGCTGCCGGAAGGTCCGATGATGCCGATGAGGCCACGGTCCGGAAGCGAGATGTCAAGGCCCTTGAGGGCATACATTTTCTCGTCGGTATCCATGTCGTAGATCATGCTCAGGTTCTTGATAGTAAACATTGTTGTTGCTCCTTATATTCTACTGTAGTAGTATCTTGTTATTGCTTGGCTTAGTGATCATCCGGCCGACCTTCGGATCAATCTTCCAGCCGGTCGATCGTCTTCATTTTCCACAGGCTGACCAGCACCGGGATCTGCAGCATTCCGAGGATCAGCAGCATGATCGAGGCGAGCTTGGCGATCATCCCGGGATACCAGGCCGCCGAGATAATGCCGGCGGGATCAAGCACAGCCGTCTTCAGGAGTATCGCCGACGGGATTGCAAGAACCATGCCGATCAGGAAACCGATCCCGAAGATGATGAACATTTCCCGCATCATCATCCCGTACACCTCCCCACGGCGATAACCGATGGATGTATACAGACAATACTCGTTCACGCGGTTTCGCAGGAACGACACGTATGCGATCAGCATCGTCACCGCCACGAAGAACATAACAACGGCAGAGATTGTGTTCACGATGTCCGCGATCAGCTCGTCACAGTCCTCGCGAAAATGTTCCCGGTGCGCCGGCAGATCGTACACGGTATCGGTCGCGCCGAGTTCCACTCCCATCTCCTTGAAAAATGCCGTGAGGTCCGCGTTGGCCTCATCGTACTGTATCACGTAATAGGAACCGCTGTTGTAATGGTGATTCGGCATGCCCACGCTGACCATAAGGTCCGACTCGACCTCGCCGACGATGCGGAATGTCTCACCGAACGCATCCTTCCGGAACCAGTCCCCGATCTGCATTTTTTGATTCTTCATCACCATCGAGGAGATGACCACCTCGCCTGCCGCACTCGGAAGGCGTCCGTTCACAAGCTTTGCGCCGGTGTGATCCAGGTATTTCTCAATTTCCTCTGTCGACTCGTACAGCGGAAACTCCTCGCTCCACATGCCGATCACCGCCTGAAGCTGCGCCTTCAGCACCTGCACCCAGGTAATATCCCTGACTCCCTCTTTCGAGCGCAGGGTGTCCAAAAGCACCTGCATTTTCTCCTTCGGATCACCGTCCTCCGCGCCCTTGACTTTCGACTTCTCGAGCGTCTTCCCGCTGATGCTGAAGAACCCGACCTTCTTCGGAAACTCCAGAAGCATCGGCTTGAAACCCTCCACCGAGGTCATCAGCAGCACGTAAACGATGTAGATCACCGCGAACGACAGCGCCAGCGCGGAGATCATCGTCGCGGCGCTTCGCTTGTTGTTTTTCACATAATTCCATGCGGACAGATTGGATTTCATCTTTCGCAAAATCTCCTGTTTCGTATTCGTACGGCGGTACCCGGACCGCCCCTTCCTCTTATGCCCCTATCGTAAAGCATCCTTCGGAAAATGAAAAGTGACCGCGGTCACGATTTCACGAAGGATAACCGTGACTGCGGTCATACTGTTTTCATCTGAAATTCTTATTTAGAACGACAGCGTCCGAGCCGGGCAATTCTCACATCCACTCATCCACCCGGATCCCTGCGATATACAGACATCCGTTGTACGAATACACGCAGAGCTGTCTTGTCACCTCAATGGTCTTATCATCATACTGCCAGATAATCGTTACATTCTCGACGCAAACCGTTGCATCCTCCGGAAGCTCCACGCCGTCTTCCTGTATCATTCTCCGTACTTCCGGTCCGGCATCCTGCAGACTCATAGCCTGCGATCCGGGGATTTTCCACTCCACCCATTGCAGATCTCCGGATTCAAAATGCAGTTTTGTAACCTTTGCCTCGTGCTGCGCTTCCACATACTCGTAAAGTGTACAATCCTGCGGCATCCCGTAGTCCGTCCTGTATCTTTCCGAGATCTCCTCGATCTTGTCCTCCGGGAAAGCCAGCACATAGATTCTGTCGAAATGTCCCCAATCATCGAGCGCGCTCGTAAACATGTAGATCAACTCGTGGGCTGATTCTTCCGTCAGTTCCCCCCGGTAAGCGCAAGGAGTCGGTGTCGGAGACGGCACTCCGGGCGTCATCGTCGGCGTCGGCGTAGCATTCGATCCTCCCGGCGTAGGTGTCGGCGTAGCATTCGATCCTCCCGGCGTAGGTGTCGCCGTATGCTGCGGCTTTATCGGATTCAGTGCATTCTTCGTTATTTCCGGCGTCGGTGTGTTTTGCGGCACTTCCGGTGTCGGTGTTACCGTTACGCCGGGCGTCGCGGTTGCGGCCGGCTGTCCGCCGCCGGGCCGGTTTTCATTGCCCGGTTTTACATTTGTAAGACCCTTCTTCAGAAACGCAATGCCGATGACCAGAACAACCGCTGCCGCGGCGATACCTGCCGCGATGCGAATCCGGTGCATGGTTGCCGACGGCACGGATCGACCCGCCGCATTATCCTTTCCCGCATCGGCGCGGTACGGATCCGCCTCCTCGATCAGCTTATCCTCAAGCCCGCCCAGCAAAAGTAATATATCGTTATCCCCCTTTTTCAAAACGGCGCTCCCTCCTTTCTCAGCTTTTCTTCCAACTTCCGTCGCATGCGATAGAGGATGGACAACGTCTTGCTTTCGCTGATGTTATGGAGTTCCGCTATTTTCCGAACGGGCAGCAAATACCATACTTTCTGAACGAACACAATTCGGTACAATTCCTTCTGTTCCTTAAGGAATTCGTTGATGCTCCGCAGGAGATCCTCCTCATTCAGATCATCATCGGAGGAACCAAATGCCGGCAGTACACTTTCCAGTTCGGAAAATGAGGCTTCCGCCGCTCCGCCTCCCCTCTTTGTGCTCACAGCGCTGCGATACCGGTCAATGGACAGATTTCTGACAATTCTTCCGAGATACACCCGGAGATTGTCGGGATGATTCGGCGGAATGGAATTCCACGCCCGGAAAAGCGTGTCGTTGACACATTCCTCCGCATCCTCATTGTTGCCTAAAATACCGTAGGAAACCGATCGGCAGTACCCGGAATACTTCTTCTCCGTCTCCCTGATTGCCTCCTCTGAACGCGCAAGGAACAATCCAATGATACCGGCATCTTCCATGGAAAACGCACCTCCTGTCGCACAGCTTTTTTTGACGTTTCAACCATAAAGACGGAAAAAAGCGGGGGAGATTGTATATTTAGATCAATTTCGCAAAAAATTATTCGAGGATCGTGATGCGCCCGTCCACCTTCGCGTCCAACCCGCTGTTCGTCGCAAAATACTCCTCGATGATGTTGTTGACCGACGTCGCGACGACGCGCGGCTTCATATTGGTCTTAACCTCCTCGAGCGGTACGCCGAAGAAGGCATCGAAGTTGTTGTAGTGGTAATCCTGGATGCCGAGCTTGATGCGCATATCGTCGGTGACATCGTCGCCCTTAAACGTTAACGACTCGATCGTGTGCGTCGATTTGCGGTAGGTCACGCGGAGCGCCGAGGAGATCTGGTAGAACTCCGTCTCACCGACCCAGGCATCGTCGCGGAACAGATGCCGGAAGATTCGGCGCAGCTGTGCACCGGTCACCTCGACGAGGTAGAGAGGCCCGTCGAACGGGGTATTTTCCACCATGTCCTGGTACTCGATCACGGGGCCGAGCTCCTTCTTGCGGATGCTTCCCGAGCCGAACAGCATGACATCGTAGCTTGCCTCCCACGCCATCACGTCGGCGTAGAGGTTGCCCATCTCCGTCTCCTGCTCGCGGCAGGGGTGCGTGAGTTTGCGCGCCCAGCGCGTCACGACGCGCTTGTATTTGCTGTCGGTCTGCGTGCGGTAGCTGTCGATCAGATTCTCCATGATGTCGTCCTTCGGAGCGGTGTCCTCGTTGATCGGCACGCACTTCCACCGGAGGTCGAGGATTTCCTTCTTCTCGGTGTCGTACTGGATGTCGAACTGTCCGATGACGCCCGTGCCGGTCCCGGCCTGCACGATCGGGATCCCGTTCACATACTCGGCCTCGTCCATAAAGGTGTGCGAGTGACCGCCGATGATCATGTCGACGCCCCAGTCGGGATCGAGCATCTCCGCGAGCTTGCGGTCGTTGTCGATGCCGATGTGCGTGAGCAGGATCGTCATATCGGTGCGCACGGTGCGGTAGTTGTCGCAGATGATACCGACCTCCTTCGCCGCCGACTCGAGGTCGATGAAGGTGCCGATGATCTTCTCATTTTTCGTAGAAGCGAGCACTTCCTCGGTGAGGATGCCGATGAACATGATGCGCATGCCGCCGACCTCGATGTTGATGTACGGCGTGAACACGCGCGCGTTATTCATAGTAATGAAGAGATTCGCGTTGACGATCGGGAACTTGGCGCATTTTTCGAGGAACAGAAGATGCGCGAAGCCGTAGTCCACCTCGTGGTTGCCGATGGTCGCGACGTCGGGGCGCAGGTTGTTCATCAGGTCGATCGTCGACAGACCCTGGTACTCCGAGTCGATGACCGAGCCGCGGAACATATCGCCGGCGATCGCGTAGATCACGTTCTCACGCTTCTGCCGGATCTCGTTCACATAGCCGGACAGGCGGCTCAATCCGCCGGTCTCCTTGCCCTCCTTCTCCTTCGGCAGAAAATCTCCGTGAAGGTCGTTCGAATGAAGAATGGTCAGTTTCTTGATGCTACTGTCGTTCATTTTCTTCCTCCTCCTGATCTGTCGGTGCAGTTTGCCCGAACCCTCCGATCCGTCGGACGAGCGAGATCGCCGGTCCGAGGAACAGTGCCATAAGAATGATGCCGATGATCGGCACACCTCCGGCAAGCACGCCGGCGCCGATCGCCGCCCCGTCCCACGCGATACGCACGAGCATCGGCGGGACCTTCGGCCAGCGGCCTGTGATCTTCTCCGTCAGAATGATCGGCAGACCGTCATACGGAGAGACACCCATATCCACATTGATGTACACTGCCGCGCTGATGATAAAACACAACAGCGCGACGAGGAATATACTCCACCGACCCGCAGGCATCGTGAACGCCTTCGCGGGGATGCATTTTCCCCAGAGCCACGTAAAAAAGTCCGCGTAGTAGCCGATCAGTACCATATTGAAAATCGTGCCGAACCCGATCAGCGAGCGCTTGAGCATCAGCACGACCGCCAGCATGACCGCGTTGACGATCAGCTGCCAGGTGCCGAAGCTTAAGCCGATGCGCTTCGACGCCGAGAGGTTCATAAATGTGCACGGATCCGTGCCGAGGTCGCACATGATAAGAAATGAAAGGAAGAAGCCCATGCCGAACACGGCGACGAAACAGATCAGCACATCCCTCTTCTTCCCGCGAAAATGAAACGAATCCATTCTTTTTCCTTGCTGTCCACTCTTAATATTTCCGCATAAAAACGGGATTAACAGGTGTAGTATAGACGATTGCGAATCCGCCTGTCAAGTGAGCGCGGTTATCTCCACGCTTCCTTCGGAAGCGGTTCCCCGTCGAGATGCACCTCCGTGAGCTCGTCCTCGGCCGAGTAGACAAGTTTCAGCGAAAAATAAGGCCCGTCCCCGCGCAGCAGCCGCAGGAACACCCGGTCACCCTCCCAGATCGGCAATCCGGTCACGCGGTCCTTCTCCACCCAGACCAGCTCCCCCTCGTCGCACACGCCCGGCTCCGCGTCCGGCGCGATCGTCGCGGTGTAGAGGTGCATATACTCGGTGATATCCTCGCCGTAACGGAAAGTCACGATCCCCCGCGCGCGGTACGATGCGAGCGTCATCCCCGTCTCCTCGGCAACCTCGCGCTTCAGGCACTCGTCCGGGCTCTCCCCGTACTGAAAATGCCCCCCGACGCCGATGTATTTATCCCGGTTGATGTCATTTTCCTTCTTGACACGGTGCAACATCAGATAGCTGTCACCCCTCTCGATGTAGCACAGCGTGGTAAGTTCCGGAATTCGATCCATAAATACCTCCGATTTATACGTTTGTTTTCAAAATGTTTACAATTTATTATTTTCTTCGACAAACTCTGCTAATATTTGTACGATATACTTCAGTCAAGAACAGAGGGAACGAAAGTTCCGACAATCAAATAAGCCTATTCAAATTTTCATATAATATCAGCCCGGTAAGCCAAAACTTACTCGGGCTTCTCCTCTTTCTTGGGGAGATTTTTTTTGCCCGCCGATCACCGGCTGCCACCGCTTCCGCGCGAAATTGTCCGAAAAAATCCTTTGTTTTCAAAAATATTTACAAATTGTTGTTTTTTCCGACAAACTCTGCTCATATATGTACGTTATAATTCAGACAGAAGCAAAGGAAAGCGATACTTCTTCAAACAAAGCCTATTCATATTTTTCATATAATATCAGCCCGGTAAGCCAAAACTTACTCGGGCTTCTCCTCTTTCTTGGGGAGTTTTTTTATTTCCCCGTTCATATTCTCTTAATCCGGCAGTTTCTGGTCGATCAGCATGCTGATGCGGTTGTAGTAGTTCAGTTTCAGTCCGGAGGAATCCGTCTCCACCACAGTGATCGCCGCATTCGGATACGCGCGGCGCAGATTCGGGTAGACGCCGCGGCCCGCGCACACGTTGGCCATACAACCGAACGGCGCGATGCAGAGAATTTTCCGCACGCCGTGGCGGATGTAATCGATCGTCTCGGCGCCGAGGAGCCAGCCGTCGCCGACCGTGAGGTTGTGCGACACAAGCTCACGGGAGTTCTTGTCCATCGTCTTGTAGCGGCTCAGGCAGTGGAAGCCGTTGCGGCGCAGCGCGAGTATCATCTCGTCCTGCACATGCATCATCAAGCGCTTCGCCAGCTCGAAGCCGACGCGCTCCGCGTTCCACTTCTTCGGCTTGTGGGAATCAATATAGTACAGGCCGTACCAGGACGCACCGTTCACGTGCGCCTCGCAGCCGTTCTCCTCGAGATAGTTGACAACGTTCCAGTTTCCGAGCGCACAGTATTTTACGTAAAATTCCGCCGCAAGTCCGATGACCTGCCGCTTCTCCCCCGTGCGCGGGATCTTGCGGAACGACTGTGCGATGCGCTCGAAATTGCGCTTCATATGACGAAGCGTCAGATGCCGTCCGAGGCGAAGGTCCGTCGAGAGCTCCTTCATCCAGCGCTTGCACAGCGCGTCGGTCTCGCCCTTGTTGACCTCGTACGGGCGCGTCTGGTTCGTGAGCAGCAGCAAAATGTCGCCGTAATACAGGCCGAACAGGCCGCGGACCGCCGTGTCATAGCTGATCGGAAACGAGATCTCGTCGCACACGTGCCGCACATTGATCGTCATCACGCGCACATCCTCGTAGTGCGAGTTGCGCAGCGACCGCTGCATCAGTCCGATGTAGCAGGCACCACGGCAGGCGTCGCCGGCCGTTGGCATCAATATGAATGTCTTCTTCGGGTCGTATTTGCCGCTCTTCAGGGCGCGGACCACCTGCCCCGTCATCAGTACGAACGGGTAACAGATGTCGTAGTTCACATATTTGAGGCCCTCCTCGCGCACGAGAAACTCATCGTCGTCCTCGAGCGGAACACAGGAGTACCCCTTGGTCCAGAACATAAAACGCAGCAGCGGAAAATGCATATCCAGCGTCGCCGGGATCAGGATCGTGTTCTCCTCCCGGTTCTTCTTGATCTTGTACATAACTACCCCCCGTAACCCGCGCCTCCCCGGCGCGGTGCTTGTCCTTTCATGATAGAGGCAGCCGAAGGAAAAGTCAACGAATATTTCTCCTCCGCTGCCCCGGGCGCCCTCCGGCGCGGCCGTGGATTCCTCTCGATCCGGGGCGGTTTGCTTTTGACTTTTCCGTCCGCGGGTAGTATAATGAACAAGGTGCGAACAAGCGCGCCGACATGTTTAATCAGGAGGACGGATACGATGGGTAAAGTAGTGATTATGGACCATCCGTTGCTGCAGCACAAGATCGGCATCATGCGGATGAAAGAGACTTCAACGAAGGATTTTCGCGACCTGGTCAACGAGGTTGCCATGCTGATATACTACGAGGCGAGCCGTGATCTTCCGCTCGCTGACAAGGAGATCGAGACACCGCTGTGCAAGACGACGGTGAAGGAGATCGCAGGCAAGAAGCTCTGCGTCGTTCCGATCCTTCGCGCCGGCATCGGCCTGTGCGACGGTATCCTGCGTATGAACCCGAACGCGAAGGTCGGACACATCGGCCTCTACCGCGACGAGCAGACGCTGGAGCCGCACGAGTACTTCTGCAAGATGCCGCACGACGCCGCGGACCGTGACATATTCGTCGTCGATCCGATGCTTGCGACCGGCGGATCCGCCATCGCGGCGATCGATATGCTCAAGAAGCGCGGCATCAACCGCATCCGCTTCCTGTGCCTGATCGCAGCTCCGGAGGGACTTGAGGCACTCCGCAAGGCGCATCCCGAGGTTGACATCTACATCGGCGCGATGGATGAATGCCTCAACGAAAACGGCTACATTCTTCCGGGTCTCGGCGACGCCGGCGACAGGATCTTCGGCACAAAGTAATTTTCCGCATATAATATTGGTTCTACTATTGTAGAATCAATATTGTGAACACGACAAAAAGCAAGAGCCATACCCCGTCATTCGGGATATGGCTCTTTTTTTCTCTGCCTGTCGGCTCCTCCGCCGCTCCGTCACTTCTTCCCCGTCAGGTAGTACACGGCGAGCGCCGTCCGGTGCGACAGCCCCTCTTTCGAGAGGATGCCGGTGATGTAATTCTTGACGGTTCCCTCGGAGATGAAGAGTTTGTTCGCAATCTCCTTGTTGGAGAGCCCCTCCGCAACCGCCTTGATGATCTCCAGCTCGCGCGGCGAGTAGTCCGATGCGTCAAATCCCGCTGCCGCGCTGCCCGAGGTGATCGCGCCCGCGGCTCCGCCCGCAAGCGACTCCAGGACGTTCGCGTCCATCACGCCGGTCCCGTAGTAGACCGACTTGATCATCTGCTTGAGGTGCTCGGGCGTGTGGTTCTTGATCAGATAGCCCTTGGCGCCGTTTTTGAGCGCCTGCCGAACGAGCTCGTCGTCATCGAACGTGGTGAGGATGAGCACCTTTCCGAGCCCCCGCTCCACAATCTGCCGTGTCGCCTCAATACCGTCCATCTCCGGCATCTGAATATCCATGAGGAAAATGTCGGGCGCCTCCCTTTCGGCGAGCTCAATGGCCTCCCTGCCGGTCGAGGCGGTGCCGAGCACTTCGAAATCGTCGTCGACATCCAGTATGATCTTCATTCCGTCCCGCACAAAATCGCTGTCGTCGGCGATGATGATCCTGATCTTATCCATACGCTGTTCCTCTCTGTCCGTGTATTTCGCTGTGTCCCTGCCCCGCTTCCGCTACAGCGGCAGAAGCATCGTCACGGTGAAGCCCGCCTCCGTCTCAAACCCCAACGTGCCGCCGACCGCGCGCACACGCCGGCGCATACCCGAGATTCCCATACCGTCGTGGATCTCCTTGCAGCCGACGCCGTCGTCGCGGATGCTGCACCGCACCATCTTGTTCATCACCACGAGGCGGATGTCGATGTGCTTGCAATGCGCGTATTTCATCGAGTTGGAAACCGCCTCGAACGCGTTGTCGAGGATCACTTCCCACAGCTCGTCGCCGATCAGCGAGAGGTCGCCCTCGCTTCCGAACTCCGTTTCTACGCCCTTGCCGTTGCAGTCCTCGCAGAGCTTGTACAGCTGCAGCAGCGCCAGTTCCCGCTTCTCGGGGCGCTCCTTCCGAAGGATCCCGCGGATCTCGTCCATCCCGGTCCGGAGCTGGTCGATCACGGCCTGTGTCATCGCGCGCGATTTCTCCGGATCCTTCTCCATCAGCACCTTGACGCCCTCAAGCTGGTAGATTGAGCCGTTAATGTTGTGTCCGAGTTTGTCATGCAGCGTCTGCGAGAGGGACGCTCTCTCCTCGAGGATCTGATTTTCCGCAAGAAGCATACTCTTGCGGATCTCCTCGCGGGACGCGTTCTCTCGCTCGCGAATGTCCTTTTTGAGGTTCTGCTCCGTGACGACGTCCTCGCGCATGCGCTCCCGGTAGCCCGCCACGACGTAGTTGTGCTGGATGTACAGGATCATGATCGTGAAAACCACGACGAACTGCACGGGAAAACCGAGCGGCGTCTCGATCCACGCGCCCAAAAGCGCCGTGAAATACCACCGGTAATCGAGCGCCGGGAAGAGCGACAGGACCTCGAAAAACGTGCAGTACGCGAGCAGAATGTACTCTCTCCCGCCGTAGGCGATCAACAGCAGATTCAACACCGCTCCGGCAAGCGTCATCGCAAGCTTCAGCCACCCGCGGAACAACTCCTTTGTCGCCATCACGCCGATGTATAACGAAACAAGCAGGAGCATCCCTACAGACACTCCTGTCGTTTCCGTCTCACTCATCGCGCCGTAGCCGCACAGCACCACCAAGAGTGCGAGCCGCACGAAGATGAAATAGTTTTCCTTCAATCGATCACTCATCGCTGTTCCTGAACCTGATCCCTACACTGCCGAGGCTTAAGGTGATTATCATATACGCTATTGTAACACAAAACAGCACAAAATACACCTTATTGTCGCGAACCATCAGCATTTCCGTCGCGTCCATGAACCACTTCTGCGGCATCATATACGAGATCGTCTTGACCGCCTTCGCGGAGGAATCAAGCGGAAAATAAAGTCCGCTCAGCAGAGAGGACATGCTCCACAGCGTGAATGCCGCCACGTTGGCGCTGAAGATGTTGCCGAGCAGGATGCCGAACAGAAGGCTCATCGAGCAGAAGATCAGCCCGAGCAGGAACACCATCACGAGGAGCGAAATCCGGTGGATGCCGAGCCTGTCAGTGTCGATCATGAACGAGCACACTCCCATCACGATCGTCAGCAGCACGGACACCACGCCGCCGCACAGGAATTTGGCGGCATAATACCCCTTCGGCGAGATGTCGGTCAGCCGGATCCTTGTGAGCACCATATCCTTCTGCTCACTGATCACGGTGTGCGCCACGAAGATGCCGCCGAACACAAAGCCGAGCGTCAGGATGGCAAATGCATATCCCATCAGCGCCTTCTGATCGAGCTGTTCGTTGGTCAGGTTTCGCGAGTTCTTACCGGCGAGCGAGACAACCTTCATCTCGGGAAGTCTGCTGTTCACCTCCGCCAGGTAGGAAGCCGCCTTCTCACGGCCCACGGCAGCTGCCGCGGTTTTGATCTGGCCGATGATCATATGAAGCTCATTGTCCAGAAGCGCCTTGCGCTCGTCCTCGGAGAGCGTGTATACCACCAGGCCGTCCGCCATGCTGCCGGCCGCCGCCTCCTCATCGAAGGACGGTCCGAGGTATAAAGCCGCACCCATGCGGTCGTCGCAGCCGTCGATCTCCATGCGGGCATCGGCGTCCGCCTTCGTCATCTGCGGCATCTTCGCGCGGCACACGAGAAATGCTCCGCTTCCCGTCAGTTTGTCCAGCAGGTACTCCGAGAGTCCGGTGCCTGCCGCGTCGTACACCTTGACGACGAATTTGCCTTTGCCGCCGTAGTAGGCGACCTTGGCGCTCTCGGAATCGAGTTCCACCTTCTCATAAATGCTCGTCACCTCGTAGGCTCCGAGGTTCGTCTGCTGCAGCCGGAGAACCACCGTGGAAAGAACCGGCGTGATCAACAGGAAGAACCAGAAGCCCGGGTTCCGGAACAGAATTTTACACGTTGTCTTTATGATCGCTCTCATTACTGTGCACTTCTCCTTATTCTTCCCGCCGCCAGATTCAGCAGCGAACACACCGCGAAGATCCCTGTCAGGAACAGGATCGCGCTCGCGACATAGTCGCTGTGTCCCATCGTCGAAAGCTCCACCAGCGCGCGGTTCTCGTGGTAGATCGGATCCATTTTCTTGAGCCATTCGGCGTGCGTCGAGAACATATACGTCTCAAAGCTTCCGCCGATGTAGCCGAGGATCCACACGATGCCGAAGGAAATGATGACGGACGCAAGCATACTGTTCGTCAGCTCGTAGATGAGCATCTCCAGCGCCGTTGCCGCCATGACCGAGAGGACCACGATCAGCGCGGACAGCGCGATGTTGCCCCAGTGGACACCCATGATCACTCCGCCGATCACCGCCGCGATCCCGACACCGCACGACACCACAGCCACAAGCGGGATGAAGCGCGACAGATACAGCTGCAGCACAGAGAGGTTCGATATGCGCAGTCTCTCATCGATGCGGTGCTTCTTCTCACTCGAAAACAGCCCTGCCGCGCAGACGAGCGCGCACCAGCCGAAGTACACGATGTATATGATCCCGTAGTAGTCGGTCGAGTCGACTGCGGGCACGAAGAACGGCTTCTCGGTCCGGAAACTGACGGCGGTGTAATCCCCGCTGATCACTCCGTTCACCATCGCGGAGAGCATGTACTGAAGAGTCCCGCTCTCCGACTTCGCGTCCTGCGTCTCGTAGATCGTATACGTGTCGGTTCCGAATTCCACGAAACAGGCAAGTTTGTAATCCTTGATCAGCGCCTCGGGCTCTCCGTCGCGGTACTCCGCAAACGTCACCCCGTTGTCCCTGCCGGTCGCGACGATCTCATTCACATACCCGCCGAACACGCTGTTCTGCTCCACACGGTAGCCTACCGTGAACTGTCCCGCGCCCTCATAGCTCTCCATCATCGCGGAAAATGCGCTCACCAGCACCGCGGTGACCACGATCGGGCAGAGCACGTACAGAAGGATGTTCACCGGGCTGCGGAACATGATTTTCAGATTGTTTTTGATCAGATATCGAATCATAGTTATTCTCCGTTATCGGTTTTTACGGGCCCCCTCATCACTGATCGCGAAGCTTCTTGCCCGTGAGCGTCAGGAACACTTCCTCGAGCGTGATCTTGTCGGTGTCGTCGACGACCAGTTTCTTCAATTCCTCACTCGTACCGATCGCGATGACCTTGCCGTTGTCCATGATCGCGATGCGCGTGCAGATCGCCTCAACCTCCTCCATATAGTGGCTCGTGTAGATGACCGTCGCGCCGTTTTTGTTGGACTCCTTGATCTTCTCGAGGATGAAGTTTCTCGACTGCGGATCGATGCCGACCGTCGGCTCGTCGAAAATCAGCAGGTCCGGGTGATGCCCGATCGCACATGCGATATTCAGACGCCTCTTCATACCGCCGGAGAACTTCTTCGCGTAGTCGTTTCTGCGCTCCGAGAGCCCGACATACGCGAGCGACTCGTCGATGCGCTTCTTGAGCTCTTCGCCCTTGATGCCGTACAGCGACGTGAAGAGCTCCACATTTTCCCACGCCTTGAGACTCCCGTGGATCGCCAGATGCTGCGGGATGTAACCGAGGTGACGGCTCAGCTTCTTCTTGTTCTTCCGGAAATCCTCACCCATAAACTCGATCGTGCCGAAGTCCGGCTTCACGATGTTGCAGATCATGTTCATCGTCGTGCTCTTGCCGGCGCCGTTCGGTCCGAGCAGACCGAAGATCTCGCCCCGCTCGATCTCGATGTTCAGGCTGTCCACGACCGCCCGGTTGTCGTATTTCTTGGTCAGGTCGACTGTCCTGAGAATGATATCTTTTTTGTTCAACGAATTTTCCATTGCTTCCTCCGTTATATCGGCGGACCCCCGTCCGCCCTGCTGAACACAGAATACCAACCCGCGGTCTTTTTGTGTAGTGAGAAAAGGAACAATCTCGATATGACTTTAGTCACGGAAAATGCGCCCCTCCCCCGCGGGCGACTTTACAACATAGTGCATTTTCATCAAACATACTGCATTTTCAAATAAAGCGTTCCGCGATAAGATAGAGAAAACGATCAAAGATCATTGTTTCGGATGATGACGATTCCCGAGGAAAGGAGTCACACGAATGAGGACACTCTGGAAACTCACGAAGGAAGCCGCACGCTACAAGGGGCTGTATGTGATTGCCATATGCTCCACCCTCGCGCTCACGTTTGTTAACCTCACCGCGCCGAAGATTCTCTCCAAGATGACCGGTATCGTGAGCAAGGGCGTGGACAGCGATGCGCTCTCGACCATACGCCGCCTCGCGTTCTACCTGCTCGGCCTCTATTTGCTGCGCGTGCTCTTCCGCTTCCTGAGCAACTATCTCGCGCACCGCGCCGCGTGGTACCTCGTCGGCGACCTCCGCAGCCGCCTCTACGACAAGCTGCAGAGCCTCGACCTCGCGTTCTTCCACGACAAGCAGACCGGTGACCTGATGAGCCGCGTCGTCAACGACACGCGCGATTTTGAACTGCTGTACGCGCATATGATCCCCGACATCATCACCAACCTGGTAACATTTGTCGGAGTGCTCATCATCCTCCTCACGGTCAACTGGAAACTGGCGCTCATCACCTGCGCACCGATCCCGCTGATCCTGATCTCCGGCGTGATCTTCGCCAAGGTGGTCCGCCCCTTCTTCCGCGCTTCGCAGAAGGCGATGGGCGAGCTCAACGCGCAGCTGCAGGACAGCCTCTCCGGCCTCCACGAGATCCAGGCGTTCGGTCAGGAGGAGTACGAGGGAGAGCGCGTACAGACCAAGAGTTTCCTGCAGGTCACCGCGATGCTCCGCGCACTCCGCGCCAGCGCGCTGTTCCACCCCTGCGTGGAGCTTCTGTCTTCCGCCGGAACGGTGCTGGTCGTCTTCTTCGGCGGCTACCTCGCGTACCGCAGCCAGCTCACCGTGGCTGACATCGTGGCGTTTGTGCTCTATCTCTCGCTCTTCTACGCACCGGTCTCGGGCCTTGCAAATCTTCTTGAGAGCCTGCAGCAATCGCTGGCAGGCGCCGAGCGTGTGACGCTGATCCTCGACACGCCGTCGAAGATCCAGGATGCGCCCGACGCGAAGACGCTCACGGAAGTCAAGGGTGCTGTCGCGTTCGACCACGTCAGCTTCGACTACGGCAACGGCATCCCGATCCTCAAGGATGTCTCCTTCGAGTGTAAGCCGGGTATGATGGTCGCACTCGTCGGACCGACCGGCGTGGGCAAGACCACCGCCACACAGCTGATCTCCCGCTTCTACGACACGGTAGAGGGCCGCATCCTCATCGACGGCAACGATGTCCGCGACGTGACGCTCTCGAGCCTGCGTCACAACATCTCCCCGGTACTTCAGGACACGTTCCTCTTCAACGGTACCATCGCGGAAAATATAGGCTATGCCCGCCCGGACGCAACCCCCGAGGAGATTGAGGAGGCCGCCAAAGCGGCCAACATCCACGAGGATATCCTCCATATGCCCGACGGCTACGAGACCCAAGTCGGCGAGCGCGGACTCCGCCTCTCCGGCGGCCAGAAGCAGCGCGTCGCCATCGCGCGCGCCATCCTGCGCAACTCCCCGATCATCGTGCTCGACGAGGCCACCGCATCCGTTGACGTGCAGACCGAACGCCAGATCCAGTCCGCCATCAACCGCATCACCGGTCAGCGCACGATCATCGCGATCGCGCACCGTCTCTCGACCATCCGCAACGCCGACCTCATCCTCGTCTTCCGCGACGGAGAGATCGTCGAGCGCGGCAACCACGCCGAGCTGATGGCCAAGCAGGGCTTCTACTACGACCTGCAGAAGTCGCAGGAACTGACGATCACGGAGTGACCCGAAAGGTACGAACCAACATTATATTTTTGAATACCCGGAATCTGAAAACAAACCTTGAATAACACAGGAACCGCCGGTCATTGACCGGCGGTTCCTGTGTTTATATCATCCCTATTCACTTCTTAAACAGTGAGTATATACACGCTACCCCGAAGAAGATCAGTATCGTGCCGACGATCCAAGTCACAAACGACGCGATTGCCCTCGAATCAGAGTCCTGAATATCGTTCAGGAAAGTAATCTTTGTGCGAATTCCCATATAGTCGAAGACAAATGCGATCGTCCAGGCGGACCAGATGCACCACAGAAAAATCATCGAGACATTAAAATAGTCGGAGACGACACAGGTCTCAATCTGATAGGCGATAAAGATCCCGTTCGCAATATAACCGATGCTTCCGATGATCATATTGAGCGGCCGCCCCGATCGAAAGCCGGGAGGAAGCCATTGTGAGTGCCGGAGCATCGCCTGCACCTCCGTGATGTTTCCGGGGCGTGTTTCCGGGTCAAGTCCGGTGCATTTTGTGACGATCCCGCGACACGAACCGGTAACCAACTGTTCCTTGGGAATATGACCGGTCAGCATCTCGTTTAGGATAACTCCCACCGCATAGATATCCGTTCTGGCATCCGATGCGGCAAATCCAAACTGTTCCGGTGCGGCGTACCCCGGCGTTCCGAGGAGGACGGTATCGTTTTTCTCCTTGCGGACAATTTTCCCCGAATCGAAGTCAACGATCACCGGATGCCCGTCTCTTAAGATGATATTGTCCGGTTTCAGATCGCGACATACGATCGCAGGACTGAGATTGTGTAGCCGTTTCAGTATCTCACAGATTTCCCTCGTGATCCGACGCGCCTGCTTTTCGGGGAGCAGGCCGTTCGTGTTCATATACTGCCGAAGCGTCGTCCCGTTCACATACTCCTCGATGACAACTAACGCATTGTAATAATCCCTGCACTCGTATATTTGGGGAATACCGGGCAGATTCATCGACATCAATGTTCGGTATACGTCCTCGCTGTGAGGAGGCAGGATCTTTTTCACGCACAACATTCCCGTTGAAACATTGCGCACCAGAATAACCTTCCCGAGAGGATCGAGTCGTTCGAGTTCACGATACGTTTCATCTGTTTTTCCGAAAGGTTCCATAACTCTCCCATTCTCCGCCGATCCGCACTGTAACCGTCTCCGTTTATTGTATCATCCCCTCGGAGACTTTACAAGATTTCGCGGAAAATCCCTCTCACTCCGACGTTAATCTCCAACTGTAAAACAACCGATGCCGGCTACCGTCGACATCGGTTGTTGTCAATCACGAATCACTTTACCTAAAGGACAACCCGGATTAAAACTGATAATAGGACCCGGACGCAATCACCTTCGTGTTGGCGATGTCCTCGAGTTTTAGATTATCCATGGACAGAAGGGATGTCGCTTCGAAGCTTGCTTTCAGGCCGGCTCCGACATCCGACACCGATGTTCCGATAATTGAAAGAACCTTCCCGGACTTATCGTAGAAAATGATGTCGACATCAATGTAACTGACATCTTTGTCGGTGTTGTTTTCGATACGCCCGGTCACCGTGATAGAATCAAAGGTTCCTTTTCTCACGGACACATCGGAAACCGGATAGAACGCTTGCTTTTTCTTGGCCTGGGAAAGTTTCATCTGCGGAGTCAACCGGATGCCGTTATCCAGAGAGACGGAATCATCGATGCTGCCGAATCCCAGGGAATTATAGAAATATCCTGTTTCGCCGGGTGCGATCACATCCGGGCATTTAGAGACCAAATTGTCCGTTTGGAGCAGATGGCCGTCCTTGTCCTCGAGATCGAAATTGCAGTCATCCAAATAGATGTCCGTTGTCCCGGTATTCTTGATCTCCACATATCCGAAATATCTCATCGTTCCGATCGAACTCTTGCCGTATTCAAATCCGGTGTGAGTGATCTCGTACTTAATCCCGTTGTTGTCCGCCGAGTTTTTGTTCGTATTGTTTGAGGTGGTATTACCGTCGGAATCAATGGTAACGCTGTCCCTCGTGCTGTTGTCGCTGCCGCTGCCTGCCGCGAAGGCAAGGAACACTGCGGATACCACGATCACTGCCAACATTTTTCCCTTATTCATATTCTTCCTCCTTTGCAACTATTCTGGTTAAAAGTATGGCGCTGATACTTCCGAGCAGATAAGCGGCTGCATCGCCGATGTCTGCAGTTCCGTTCACCCGTCCGAACCACTGCAGAAACTCCCATACAATCCCGAGGCCGGTACAAAGCAACAGCCACTGGGTATCCTTCTCTCTCAGCCGTAATACAAGCTGAATGAAGATCGTAAACGAGAGCATCCAGAGATAATCCGCACCCCAGTTGCGAACAACCATTGCCGCAACCGAGTTTCCAGTATACTCTGTCGGCCATTCTTGCAGATGACTGTCGAACCACCGCACAAAATGCGCGCTCCGATTGAATATCAGGTACACAAGAGCCCCTGCCGACAGAGCCGCGAACCCGATGATCGACAGAATGATCGTTTTCCGACGTTTCATCGCCATGCCGTCTCCCGGCACCCTGCAGCGTATATCGTCGGACAAATACTCCGAGGGACCACGCTGATGCACCTCCTTGTCTGCTTGCGCCACTCCGTTTTTCTTTACGATGTTATTGTAATAGTTGCTCCCTCCCGTTTAGTGTGCTGGCAGCACACTAATCATCCGCCGCAGCGAGTCTTCACAAAATGACTGAAAATCTTGCAACAAAAGAAGAATCCCTCTGAAGATGTCTTCCGGCATCGCCATTGAGATTCTTTTATTGTACTCATTTGATTATCGATTATCGAACGCGCCTACTCAACCAGTTCCTGCCCTGCTTCACTCAACTGCAGATTGATGTCCAGTACAGAATGATTTCCGTTGTTGATGTTAAAGATGAGAATTGCGTCTCCCGGATCTCTCGGATACAGTTTACGGTGTCCTGCGATCTCCAGAGCTCGCTGTGTCTCCGGAAGTGTCAGTCGACATCCAAGGCACAGTGCCACTATCTTCATCCGTGCGGGTTTTTTTCTCGTTCCGTTAAGTATCTGGTATGCATATGTGTTAGCTAGATTGCTCGCACGAATGATCTCTGCCGCATCCAGTTTTTTCTTTGCGATCACATAGTTGAAATACCCCTGAATCGTCAGTTCATCCCCGGATCGGCCGAGGCTCTCAAGATATTCCCTGAGTTCCTGTTTCCCCGAAGCTCCGCCTAATATCTGATCCAGTTGATCCGTTGATCTGTCGTACATAGGCCCCTCTCCCCGCCACCTTGGTGACTCAATTACAATGCTGTCAGCACAACAACCGCATTGGAGAATGCGTTACAATGTTTCTCGGTTACCAAACAACACCGCGCGACCGCTATGCTATACGGAGGCACCAATGAGTGAACTGTCCACAGGTGAACTGTTTCAAGTGCTGTGCAAGGTTCGTAACAGGAATGAACTGGACGCATATCTTGCGGATATCCGCAAGCGCAACTACGAACTGTCCCTGCACAATTACCTTAACTCGGTAATGCACGAAAAATGCCTCTCCCTGCGCAATGTGGTCCTGGAGTGTGGTCTTGAACAACACTACGCTTACCAGATCGTCAACGGCAATAAACTCAATCCTTCGAGGACCAAGGTGATCGCACTGTGCATCGCCTGTCATATGACGGTCGCAGAGGCGCAGCACGCGCTTGAAATCTCTCATCAGGGAATTCTGTGCCCTTTTGATATCTTCGATTCCATTATCATCTATCATCTGAACCAAAAAGATTGGTCTGTCTACTCCGTCAACGAAACACTGCACGCGGAGGGCCTGCCGATTATTGAATAGTAGCATACCTGAGTGCATAAATCAAGCAGCCCGGAGCACAGTCAATGTGCCCCGGGCTTTTATCATTCTTCCTCGGAAAAACCACGCCTGCGGCGCAAACCGTAAACCCGATAATACAACCGACGGCGTTCCCTTGCGGGAGCGCCGCATTGTTATTTCTGTTCGATGTCGATCACCACATACTCCGACTTCGTTCCCGTTTTGAAGTCGATCTCCCAGTCCGAGATTCCCGAGGTGACGATAAATGTCGTGTCGCCGCGCGTCTCGGTGCCGTACGTGCGGTCGTTCGCGCCGATCCACCGGCCGATCGGACCGAGCGGGATCAGCTGTCCGCCGTGCGTGTGACCCGAGAGAACGAGGTCCGCCCCGGCTGCAGCCTCCGCCTCATAGTCATTCGGCTGATGGTCGAGAACGATGATGAAACGATTCCTGTCCAGAGTCTGCGTGAGCTCCTCCATGCTTTTGCGCGCCTTGGCTCCGTCGCCGCGGCTGCCCTCGTTGCGGTCCTTGCGGCCGACGATGTAATAGCCGTTCAGCGCCTCGACCACGTCCTCCATAACGACGATCCCTTCGGCGCGAAGTGCGTCGTCCAGCTCTTTCGCGGTGTATCCCCGGGAGTTGTAATAGCCCTTGTCGTGATTACCGTACACAAAGTACACCTTGGCTTTGATCGAACCGAGCGCACGGCACGCGGCAAGCATATCCTCGCGCGTCGTGGAATCATCCACAAAATCGCCCGTGAACACCACGATGTCCGGTTTTTCCTTCTCGATGCGGCTCATATACTTGGCCAGTTCCGTGCCGCTGAAGGTCGATCCGATATGCGAATCCGCAATCTGCACGATGCGAAGTTTACCGCCCGGCAGCTCCTTGTCCGTCTCGATCCTGTAGTAGGTGCGCGAGACGTTGTGCGCCTGATACCAGCCGAGGCCCAGATAGACCGTGCATAGCAAAATGACAACGATCCCTTTCCAATACACCCGGAACAGGGCCTTTTTCGTTTCCCCGGAGGCGTCAATCTCCCCGGCATCTTTCGCGGCATCGTCTGCCTTCTTCCCGCTCTTCCCCGCGCGCCGGATCACAAGCCCGGCGATCCCTGTCACAAGGTCGGCGAGCAGCCAGAAGATGGCGAGGTGAAGCACCACGATCACCGTATTGACCGTTTCAAAACAACCGTACGCGGCGAAGCACAGCAGCGGTGTCGCAGCTACAAGCCGCTGCAACCACACGCGCTCGCCCGCGATGAGTTTCACAATCCCGAAGCGCCGAAACCGACTCAGCAGATACACGGCGCCGGCGATCGTCAGTGCGAACGCCACGGATAAAATGGCAAGCCACATAATCTCACATTCCTCTTATATCACTTCCGAAAAAATCTCTTCCGCTGCCTGGCTGCCTTTCACTTCTTACGCTTCGCAGATCTGCGCTTCCGGTCACCGTTCTTCCTCGTGAAGAAGATGGACAGCGCCAGGATCAGAATGATGCCGCCGACCCACACGAACAGGCAGATTCCGAGTGGCTGCACCGGGCATACGCCGCACAGGCCGCATTTGTCGTTTTTCTTCTTCTCGACCGTCTGCGACAGACGCTCCTTCAGGTCCGGTGACGAGGTGGGCGTCGGCGCGACCGACGGGGTCGGGTCGGGATCCGTCACACTGCTTCCTTTTTCCTTCGCCGGGCAGACATACGTGTCGGAATAAACCGATTCATACTCCGTGCCGTCCGGTCCATAGACATAGAACAATCCGCGAAGCTCAATATCCTTCGCGTCCTCCTCCGCGCTCTTGCCGTAGCCGAGCTCCGCAAGCTCGACCTTGTTCTCGCCGTTGAGAATCTCCGTCTCGCCGAGAAGCTCGGTCCAGTTCTCGTCGCCGACACGGCGCGCCTCGAGCAGGATCCAGGCATAGCCGCCCTCAAGTTCGACGGTGCGGGCCGCTTCGATCGTCTCCTCCGAGACCGTGAGCGTGTACACGATGAACGGACCGTATCCTCCCGCATCCTTGCCGAGGAACTGGAACTCGCTGAGCTGCGGTGCCCCGAACAGATCCGCGAGTCGGTACATCGGGTTGCTTCCCTCGGCGCCGTACGCCGCGATATTCGACCATTCGGAAAATGCGTACACAACCTTCGCGTTCCCGGCTGCCTTGTCGTTCCCGCCGTCGCCTGTGCCGCTGTCGTTATTTCCGTTGTCGTCCGTGTTGCCGTTATTGTCATCCGCGTCGCCGTTGTCCGCGGTATTGTTACCGTTGTTCACGTCCTGAGGCGCATCCTTCTTCGTGAGCTTCACGCCGTAGCGCACGCGCACGAACAACGTGTGCTTCTCCATATCGATGAGCGCGCAGAACGGACCGCTCTCATCGTCCTCACCGGTATTGTCCGTATTGCCGTTATCGCCGGTGTTATCCGTGTTGCCGTTGTCGTTATCGCCGGTGTTGCCCGTACCGCTGTCCTTGAGGCTCGCGACCGTGACAACCGAGTACTGCGACTGTTTCAACACACTGCCCCAGCCGACGCTGTACTCACCGTCGAGCCAGTGAGGATCATTGTCCGCCTTCGGATCGCCGAGATTTTCGAAGATGACCGCCGTGTCCGGGCCATCCTCCGCACAGGGGATATTGACATATGCCCAGCCGCCGAGCACGTACTCGTCCGGGTGCTCCTCGTCGACATACGCGCGCCCGGTCTCGGTGTCCCATTTTGCGCTGTAACGCCAGTCTTTCGGGTCATCGATCGCCCAGTCGATCTGCGCGAACACCTTGCACTCCTCATATCTGAGATTCTCCAGAACAGCCTGGTGCTCGGCAATGGACTGCGCAAACCAGGCCTCCAGCGCCCGGCTCTTGCTGAATGTCACACGCACGGCATTGGGCGAACCCTCGGATTCGATTGACTCGATCCGCACACCGTTCGGCGCCTCCAGCAAAGCGGCGATCGCGGCATCGATCTCCGCATCCCCCTCCCGAAGGATACCGGTGTTGGCTGGGCTCTTCCGCGCGTCAGCCCCTGCAGCGAACGCCGCATCGGACAGCGCACTGCCGAATCCGACAGCCGCAAGGATGAACGCGAGCGCAAGCGCCGCGAACCGCCCTGTCAATCTATTGTACAGTTTGCTTCTCATACTTTTCTTCCTCCCGGGACAATGCCGCATCTATGTCATCTATTGTATTCGACGCGGGCGACAAAATCAACCGTTACTTCCGCGGTGAGGGGTCATTTTCCGCACACATCCACAACCGTAAATTCGGAAATTGTGCCGGTCTTGATCACAAATTCCCAGGACGACATTCCCGAGCTGACGACGCATGCGGTATCACCGTACATCCGCATACCGTACATGAATTCCGCGTCTCCGAACACCGTCGGCAGGAACTGCGACGCCAACCCGAGCGGGATCATCTGTCCGCCGTGTGTGTGCCCGGCGAGCACCAGGTCCGCGCCCGCGGCGGCCTCCTTCGTAAAATCGCCCGGCTGGTGGTCGAGCACGATCACATACTTTGACGGATCAAGCCCCTTCGCCAGCTCCGCGTAGCTCGCGCGGCTCTCGCTCGTGTCCCTGCGGCCGACGAGGTAAAACTTCCCCTCAACGCACAGCACCTTGTCACGCATCACGACCACGCCGTTCCCGCCGAGTTCCGCCTCAAGTTCAGCCGAGGTGAACTCGCGCTCACCCTCGTCCGAGGCGTCGTGGTTTCCGAACACAAAATACACCCCGTACCTTGTCTTCAGCTGCCCAAGCGCCTGACAACACTTGACCATATCCTCCCGGGACGTGTTCTCATCCGTAAAATCCCCGGTCACAACGATGATGTCCGGCTTCGCCTCCTCGACGCGACCGAGCGCCTTCGCAAAATCCTCCGCATCCATCGTCACGCCGATGTGCGTGTCGGATATCTGGACGATCCGCAGCTTCTCCTGCCCTAAGGACTTATCCGTCGTAAGCGAGTAGTCCGTGCGCCATATATGGTGAGCCGCGTACCAGCCGATCCCAAGCCACACGATGCACGCGACCGCAGCCGCGAGCCACACGTGGGATGAGCTCTCCCGGACGCGCTTCCTGCTTTCTTCTGTTGCGCTACTGTCCTTCGCGCTGCCGTCATTCGTGCCGCTGTCCTTCCCTCGTGTCACAAGCGAGCATATCCCGTCCGCGAGGATGCCCACGCACAGGAACACACACAGGTGAAGGAGCGCGATCAACGCGTTGGCCGGGCTCCACACCGCAAGCGCTGCGCACACGGCGAGCGCGATCACCGGGCAAAGCCACGGTTTGCCCGTGCGCCCCGGACGGTCCTTCCTTCGCCACCGGAGCAATGCGATCATCACGATCTCGACGGCGAACAACGCCGCCAGAATTCCATACCAAAGCATTGTCAGAAAACCCTCCACCTATCGAGCATCCCCGCACAGCCTTCCTCAATCTGTGACAGCACACCCGTAAAATCACGCGTATACCACGGGTCGTCGATCTCCGTCCCCGGGTGCCCCGCCCATGTCGGCAGCAGCGACAGTTTCCCCTGTGGATCGCCGCCGTAAATCCGGCGCATGTCATACATATTTTCCGAATCCATACCGACGATGTAATCGAAGCGGTCGTAGTCCGCCCTCGTCGTCTGATACGCCGCGTGCGGGTGGCACACATACCCCCGCGCCTGCAGTGCCCGCTTCATCGGCGGATAAATGTCGTTGCCGATCTCCTCGCGCGTCGCCGCCATCGACTCCACCGCGATCTCCGGCAGGCTGCCGTACGGCGCCTGATCGATCATTTGCCGCAGAACCATCTCCGCGGCAACGCTGCGACAGATGTTGCCGTGGCAAACGAAAAGCACTTTTATCATCAATAAACCTCTCTTGGTTTTTCTCGGTTTTTCCTTATTTTATCTCGGTTTCAGGTACTTTCTCGATCTTTCATTTGTGGTCTGTTACTTGACAGTAACTCGGCTTATTTCGGCTTAATTTGGATTACTTTTTCCGTCAACTGGTCTAAAACTGGTCTAAAATTTCCCGTAATATATGCCGGTTTTTTCTAGACTCGTTTCTTAAGTTGACCCCTTAGTAGAATAAGGGTTTCTTCAGCCTCCGACACGCATCTTGATGACCTGATGTTCCTCCTCTTTTATGCCGAGTTTTCGCATCTCCTGGTCTAAATCCGCCTGATTCTTGCTTAATTTCCTTAATTCGGCCGTAGCATCTTCAAGTTTCAGGTGTGTGTAGGTATTAAGCGTGATCCCAACATCTGAATGTCCCATCAAATACTGGAGTACTTTCGGGTTCATTCCCATCTTAGCCATATTAGAGCAATAGGTATGCCGGCACACATGAGGGGTAATCTTCGGGAGCTGCACCTGATGTGAACGATTATATTTCGCAATAATGAATTTGAAATAATGTTCCCAATGAAGCCCTACCATCGGATGACCATCCTTATCGATGAAAAGGAATCCGGAATAACCGTCAATCATCGGTTCCGTCTTCATTTTGGGTCGTTTCTGCAAAACACTCCGGAATGCTTCATAAACATCATCCGACATGGGAAGAATTCTGGTTCCGGCATTTGTTTTTGTTGTCGAAATATAAATATCCGTACCAACCCGCTGAATTTGATGATTAACGTTAATCAAACGCTTCTCCATATCAATATCCGATATGGTGAGTCCTGTAAACTCAGAAACACGGAGTCCCGTCTTGAACAGGATGTAGATGCCCTCATAATACTTACAGTAATGCGCATCGTTTTTTACAAAATCGAGGAAAGTCTTTTCCTGTTGACTAGAAATTGCTTCACGAGTACCCATATCGTTAACCAGCAGTGAAACAAGTTGAAACTCAAACGGGTTTTTCCTAATGAAGTCATCATCAACCGCCATCTGAAACGCCGGCCTTACTACACCGCGTATCGTATGGATCGTTGAAAAGCTCTTCTTATCTACTTGCTGAAGCTTAACCAACCAAGCCTTTGCATCAGAAAGACGAACTTTCTTTACAGGCTTCATTCCAAAAGGATCCCTCTCCAACAGGTGAACCACCGTTCTATAACCAGCCTGTGTTGTGGGCTTAACCCCAATTCGCAGTGCGGTATACTTTTTTACCAATCGAAGCACGGTAAATTCACTGCTCTCAACGAGAATATCATCGCTAATGTCTCGGTTAATCTCTTTTTCTAGGTCTCGTAAAGGTTTCCGATCTTTTTTACCGTATGGAACCTCGTCTGTGTCTACCAATCTCCAGCTGTATACGGTCTTACGCTTTCCATCGATATCCCAAAAACGATATTTATATCTTCCATCCGGTTCCTGGCTCTCCCCAGTGCGTAGAATTCGGTTCTTGCTATCTCGCCGTTTTGCACTCATTCGCGTTCTCTCCTTTCAATGTGGAGAGCCTGTTCTTATGAAGTTTTTTAGCTACATAGCTGTATCAGACTATGTAGTACTATTATATTACCACATCTCAGGCTCTTTTTCCACTACAAAATGAAGAAAATTGCAAAAAACAAGAAACATCAAATGACGCTCATGCGCTCATCCATGTATCTTTCAAATAACTCCCGTTTAATCATAAGTCTGTTTCCATTCCAGAGAACAAATTTCTCATCCGGATGTGACTCAACAAACGCTTTCAGTTTCTTATACCCAATTCCAAAATACTCAGAAGCCTCATTCAACGTTAATGTGTACTTCTGCCACCATGGTAGTTCCACTACAGGTCCATTGCTATTCTCCATGAGTCATCTCCTTTCACGATGTTTGTTCTCAACCGCCCTGTCATATGCTTGCCATATTTTCTTTGTAATTATGTCTTCCCAATTGTATTTGAAGTCAACAATTCGTCTAAATACGTATTTCCCATTCTCACGAACCTGTTTCTCTGGAAAAATCGTCACACGCTTTCCAGAAGAACTCAGAAACATTCGGATTCCAGTGATTCTCAGGCTGCCATCTACTACAATCTCGGCTGTTCCCACCATGTAATCCGCCTTTTTCTCACACGGAAAGGCTTTACAAGATACAGCGAATTCTTCTTCTCGCTGAATCCTGTAAAATCTTGCCCTCTGGGGGTGATATGCCGCTGATATGGCTCTCGTCAATTCATGTTTCAAGTCTTGACTATGTATTATTACAGTTGGCTTTTCTTCTCTCTTTCCGAGTTTTGTCCCACGCATAGAAAGCCTTAATCCGCTTTTTCCTTCCTCAACAAGAATCGGAAACACTGTAATTGCGTCATTAATTGTTAACATCGCCAATGCCTTCACGCGTCCGCTGTGCTCCAGCGGCCACACATTAATGCAATAATCCTTATTCATTTCCGACCCCCTTGTACTTTCATTTATTATAGACACGCCTGCCCTGGTAAGACAGCCCGGTATGTACCCCCGTGAGCTCTTGCTATTCCGGCCCGTTGTGCGGTGGGAAACAACTCTTTGATATGCGTACCAATAGCACCCGAGGCTTCTATCCGCTCCCCACGCGACCGGATCGTCGCCGATAACAAGCCCCTCGTTGTTTTTCCGTGTCTGGATGCAATTGTCAAGGTTCAATTATAATAACGGAAGATGAACTTCCGACATTATCGAGGCCATACTTCTACATGTTTTCAAAAACATGACGGAACACCTTTATTCCTATGGCTTTTCCGCAAGTTCCTTTTTCAGCAACTCCACGTCGCGCTCCCTGGATGTGAAGTATTCCATGAGCATCCGGAACCGCTCCCTCGCGGGCAAACCCGCAAGCTCAAAGAATGGTTCATAGTAGGATGCCCATAGGGATAACGTTTCTGTCTCAATCCCGATAAAGTATGCGAACGGCATCTTCAATGTGAGGCAGATGCGGACCATGTGATCAACACTGGGTATCCGCTCTCCCCGCTCATAACGTCCAATGGTCTGTGTATCTACGTTAATGGCCTTGGCCAGGTCCTTCTGCGTCATCCGAAGTTCCTGCCTGCGGTCCATCATTCTGTCTGCGATTTCGTCAAGTGAATAGAAATGATTCATACACCTCATGCTCCAAACCTCCTGATACAACGAGCATACACGATTCAAAAAAGGAATGGAAGCGCCAGACGGATAGGTACTTATCCGTTTTGGAGCCGGCCTCAAAAATAGGCAAAAAAACCGTGTTTTCTTTCCTCTTTGCCCCCATCATAGCAAAAAGGGTATCCCATTCCGTGGGATACCCAGGCATTTTTTTCAAGTTTTTTACACGCCATATCGTCTGCAAAGCTCCCGAATCGTCATTTGGACTGATTTCACGACCTTTTCAGGGCCGGTTGCGACCAAAAACTGCTGATTTCGAATCAGCCAGCCGGTCAGAGTTGTGCCAAATCGGATAGGTACCCGAATTTTGCTCAAGTTTTTTTCTTCGTCATAAGCCGTCACAACGGCTCTTTTACCTGCGAGATCGTACACAATGTTCATCGCTTCCGGACTGTAATATACCTCAAGTTCCAGCATCACCTTCTCCCCGCAGAAGAAGTCCACGCACTCCTCCCGGATGCCGCGAAGCACTTCCTCGGTTTTTCCTTTGGCGTACTTTGAGATTGGTTCTGCCTTGTTTTCCGACAGCCGGAGCATTTCCATTCGGTCAAGTCGAAACAGTTTTAAATGCTTCTCCCCTTCCTCAGAGGCCGTGACGTAGAATGTCTCCTTCCCAAAGAAGCAGTCATAGGGACTGATACAATAACATTTTCCGTCATGTTTCCGGATTGGACGCATGTACGGATCAAGGGCGGTATAGTAAAAAGAAAGCCGCCGTCCGGATCGGATGGCGGTCGCAATAATGTCCCTGTATTCCGCGCAGGCATACGTATAGTCATTGCCTACACAATAGTCGTTTTCATGAAGAATCGCTTCCCGAACACACGGATAGCCCCGCTCGAGGATCCGCTTTCGGTAGTGCCGCTTGTCTTCCTCCTTAAGGAACCTCAGTGTCCCTACGATGTCGCAAGACATCAATGCCTCAGAGACCGTATACCTCTGCTGCATGAACCAGCCATCGGAAGGATTCGGGGCGCTCTGTATCTCCGGATACCAGAATCTCAGTATGTTCATGGACCGGTATGCCGCCTTGCTGCTGAATTCCTCATACGCTTTAATCGCGTTAGCCAGTTTTTTGATTTCCGTAGCGTTCAGCGGATGCTTATCATCCGTCTCCCGTTCTAACAACCGTAAAATGTCGATAGTTCTGTCCGTAATGTTTCCTGCCATAGTGCGCCTCCTTTCTACCGGGAGGCGCGTAAGGGGTGAAGAGTCCTGCGGCCTCCCCCAATGGGTACAAAAAAGCAACCAAACGAATCCCTCCGTTTGATTGCTACCTGTTCTGCCGCATTCCCCTTCCGTTTTCATTTCGGGCTTACTGCTTTGATTTCTCGTCTTTGTGTTCCTTTTCAAAACTGAGGACCGCCTGCCGAACCAAGTAGATGATTTCGCCATTGATGGAACGACCCTCGTACTCAGCCAGTTCTTTCAGCTTTGTATGAAGGTCGTCAGGGACCCGCAATCCTACGTGTTTGATGTTCTCCTTTTCGCTCATGGATGCTCTCCTTTTGTATCTAGAGTACATCTATTCTAGACACAAAATAGATGCAAATGTTGAAAGTGCATCCATTTTGCATCCACAAAATTTTTAAAAGCGACAAAAAGGCCAATCTGCATCCCCAAGCGCTCGAATAATCCTTTATTATTTTGATTATTTTGATTCGCGCCGAGTGGTTGTAATGCGCCGCGCACGACTAAACGGAAGAACCTTAACAGGGGCGCGCCGCATAACAACCACTAGCCGGCTGCTCCACTTTTCCCGCTCCTCCTTTAGGTTCCGCCCTTTTCCGCTCCGGGGATGCTCTTTTCTATCTGCAGGTCGCCCGTTTCAAGAGTGTTTTTACCATTACTGTAAGAGGTGTTGCCCGCCGTTACGGTCACGCTGCCGAAGCCGCTTGCCGTCCACGGGAAAGCATCGCTTGATGCAACAGCCTCGTTGGAGCCGTTACCCTTTACCTCGGTTACCGTATAAGAGCCCGACTTGATTCCGTTGAGGGTAATGCTCTTAGGAGGATCGCCTGCGGCAAAGGTCAGGCTTTCCCACTTGCCGGAGGGATATTCAGGTCCCATGATCTTAAACCAGAAGGTTCCCGCTTTAGTTCCCTCCAGCGTTTTCGTGATAACCAGGTTGCCGGGAAGAGGCGTTTCAGGAACATTCGCCTGCCCGTTTGTTAAGGCAATGGCATTGTCGTAGGAAACGGTCGTGACATTCGTCCACGAACCGCCCGAAGGCTTACGGTCAACCGTAATGGTTCCCGTTGCCGCACCCGCTATGGATATTCTAAAGGTATCGCTGTTTACCTGATACCCCGTCGGAGCAGTATACTCCTTAAAGTAGAAGGTTTGGGCGGCGCTCTTCAGATTAAACTTCAGGTTAAACTTACCGCTTGCGTTCGTGGTGAAGGAAGACGTGTTCGTCGCGTCGTTCACAAGCGTGGTACATGCTTCATTGCTATACAGGCGGAAGGTCGCGCCGCTGATCGGCGTGGAAGTATTCGTATCAAGATGCTTATATACCACAAATCCGACCGGAACAGTCTTATTAACCGCGTTGATGGTATAGCTCTGTGTATCAAAATCAGTGGTTGAGAAGGTGTGTTCCCAAGCATACGGCTGGCCGGTGTTCGTATCGATGTTACTGAAGCCGTGTGGTGCTTTCGTTTCCACGACGCGCACCTTGCCCTCGTTATCCTCAGTAATCTCGATAGCCCCTTGCACGCCCGTAGACTTATTATACGTACGGTAAACCCCAGTGGTATATTCCGAAATCTTATAATTCGTCGAAATCTTCCAAGCGTTCGCAGACTTTGACCACTCATACAGGGTGAACTCTGCACCGGAAAGCTTTGTACCGGTGCCGTCCTCGGTCTTGTTGATAATAATCTCGCCTTCGGCGTGTGTTGTATCCAAAGTGACCGCCATTTGGTACATGGACTTTCCATAAGGGTTGTTATTGACCGAAACGCCGGTATTGCCAATGGCTTCAATCTGCCATACACTATCATACGGTGTATTAAAATGCGGGTTCGTAGAGTCCGCAAAACCCTCTCTCCACTCTGAAGCGGACGCAGTACCAAAGCCTCGTCCACGGGCATCCCAAAGGTATGGCGTCCAGTTTGAAGCACCCGTGCGAACGCTTCCCTTCCCTTTCTGCGTCTCCATGTCAAAGCCGAACAAATCAATTAGCTTCTGACGGGCGCGGTCATAGGAGTTATGGAGGACAGCCTTTGCCTCATTCCTGCGACTGTTCGCCTCGCTGGCATTCGGAATATTATAAGGATCGTCCTTAGACAGATAGAACAATGCTACCGCAGCATGGTCAATCCTCTTAATCGAGCCGGTCGAAAAAGAACCAGGTTCGGTCGGATTTCCAGCTTTTTCCGCTAACGAAAACAGTAAATCTCCGGCAACCGCCTTGTTGGTGCCGTAGTTCGCCTTGTTTACAAGATTGCCGACCTTGAAGTGCGCGTTATATTTCTCATTGTTACTGTGGTGCAGATGAATGATATCTCCCGTACCGTTATGACGGAACATCGCATTTGAGCTGGTATACGGGTCGAAGATACCGCCGCCATAGGCAGCGTTCAAATAATAGGTATGTCCATGGTCATCATAGAAATAGTCATACCCCATCGCCATCAGCGCGGTAATCACCATGCCGTAGCAGTCGTTCGTCGTGCCATTGATAACTGTCGGATGGTACGGCGTACCCGCAGTGACACGGCTGGCTGGGTCTGAATAGTACGTGTTATTCACGTAATAACCGCTCGCAGAGCCTCCCGCAGCAGAGTAGCCCCTTCCAACCATCGAGAGGAGCGTTTTCGCGTAGCACTTCCGGAATTCCTCTTCCGTGAAAGGATCCCCTTCCGCGGCAAGTGCTTTCGTGACGACAGGCTTCACCAGACCTGTTTCCGGCAGCACGCCGAAAACAAGCACCAAAGCCAACAATAAAGCAACTGTTCGTTTCAAAAAGACTTTCATGTTACCCTTCTTTCCAAAATTGATTTTCCTCTATCGCAAGCGCACCATGCGCTTTCACTCTAATCCATCCGGGAGATATATCTTTTGTACACTTGAATGCGACATAATCGCACAGTACTGATAACTAGTTCCGTTATACCACTCAACAACCGTCATAACACCAACGTCAACACCATCATAGGGTTCGCTATTCGTTAGCATGTTTGCATTATGCGCCGGAGAATTGTACCAGTTATTGAACAGTCTCTGTGCAATGTCAGAGGCATTCGCAGGGGAGGAATATCCACCATAAATACCAGTACCAATCTGACCTCCTTCATGATTCGCCGTACCCTCCATACAACACTTCTTTGCCACACGAAGTCCCTTTTGTGTCAGGTAATTACCCATCCCCGCGCCAAAGGTCGGCAACTGGTCCGCCGGCGTTTTGGCAGGATCATGATGATACGTGTAGGGATTTTCAAACTTTCTAATTCCGTTCTGCGCACGATACGCATTCACCTTCTCCATCAGAAGCTGAGCGACATCCGTCCGCTCACGAGGCTCTGCCCATACGGGCTCAATGTAGGTTTTACTGAGGTGATCCTCCCACACAAGCGCAGTACCACTTCCCCACTGTATTTCATCGACATAACCAGAAGACGTACCCTCGATATTACGACGAATCACAACAACTGTATCGCCCCGCTTTTTACCCTGGTTATCGATTTTCTGCATCCGGTGAGGGTTCGTCGAATAATACACGTCACGATCGTAAACATAGAAATCGTCGACTGCAATCCACATGGTAATCGGCTGCTCCACGACAACCTCCGTCGGTGTCGGAGCGTTGGTCGGTGTATTCGTCGGAGCCTTTGTCGGTTCTTTCGTCGGTTCCTTCGTCGGAACCGGAGTAACCGTGTTTGTCGGCTCTTTTGTTGGTTTCTTCGTCGGCTCCGGAGTCGCCGTATTGGTCGGAACAGGCGTAGGGCTGTCCGTAGGAAGAGGCTCTTCCGTCGGAGTCGGCCCCTCGGTCGGTTCCGGCGTGGGTTCCTCCGTTGGAGAAGGAGTTACCTCTTCGGTAGGAGTCGGCGTAGGGCTGTCCGTGGGAACAGGCGTTTCCGTAGGAGACGGTTCCGGTGTCGGGGTTACCGACGGAGGAAGCGTTGGGGTCTCCGTGGTTAACGCGATTTCCGTAGGAACAGGAGTGGCCGTCACATTGCCGGGGCTCGTCCCAAAAATCTTCGGACCGAACACAATAAGGCACATTATCAGCGCCAGCGCCGCTAAAAGGGATATTGTGATGATGAGTTTTGTTTTCATGATGACCTCCTTGAAGCGAAACATATTATTGAAAACAGCGATTGAAACAGACTAACCTGCCTTGCCAGCAGTCGTTAGCCGTCTCAATCGCTGAAACACTTTTCGTAAACATTCATGCACTTTTCTTGGGCGCTCATTTCACGTCTTTTCTCTCCGCCCGTTCGCTATCAAGAGAAAGACTCCTGCCGCGAGGGCAACTCCGGCCGTATTCAATATCACATCGTCAATGTCAAACGCTCTACCGATGATCGGCTGAAGCAGTTCGATAATCACGGAACACAGAAAACCGTCCACTACCGTTCGAAGCCAACTCTTACGCTTTGTCGCCAGCAGATACAGCACTCCAAACGGAAGGTACATCAAGAAGTTGACAATCCTTTCCGAATTTCGGAGGTACGTTTCCGGGTTCGGTCGGAAATCATAATTCCATTCGAAGAAATAGAATTCCATTCCACTTTCCGAACGATACAGAATCCAATACCACAGCACGCTGATGAAATCAATGAACAACAGCATGCAGAGCAGCCCGCAGAGATAACATACGAATACGGACTTCCAAAACTTTTGCGCCGTCGGTATCTCCTTCTTTCGAAGCCATATGAACCAAAACAGAACGCCCGCAAGAATTGCTAATGGAAGGCTCTGCAGGAAACACCCCGGATAAGTGTCAAAAAAGAAATATTGAAATGTCATGTTTTTCGGAAATAACACCTCTCCCACCCCATTTCTGTTCACGTTAATTTCTCTTATCTTTGTGGAACAACCGTCCGAATAAACCGACTATTCTCTTGAATAGTCCCTTCTTCTCATCCGCCTCATCGGCAGTCTGATCCTTCACTGCCTGCTGCGCCTCTGCCTTCGCAACATTTTCATGGAAATGCGGATCGTACTTGTAACGTCGAATACGCTCCAGCATCTGGAACAGAGTTCTCCCGTCCGCAGTTTTCTTATGGTGAAACCCCTGTGTGATACAGCGCTCTTCCGACGATGTTTTTATATAATTGTTCTGCCAGAGAGACAGACTCTCCTTGTCAAATCCGCTGATCTTCCAAGTATCTTCAGCACTGACTACTATAAGACTGCCGTCCTCATCAGCACGGAGCTTAATTCCGTATTCAAATGCAAGCCGCTCCAGGTAATTATTGCCGATATCCCCGCGTTTAAGCAACCGGTTGACAGCCGGCATCTGTTTCACATACGGGCTGCACAGTTCACGTAGACACATAATGCGAAGACACCTACGGCACGGTTTACGGGTTCGCGGTCTTTCCGCCGCAGCAGTAAACAGCTCCGGCGGAATCTCCCTTATGAACTCACAATCCCTGTCATGATAGATTCCGGAATCGAAGGCATAGAAAAAGCGGTATGCGGGATTATCCAAAGCGCTCTGCATTTTGGAGCGCGCTTTCTGCTCTCTTTCCGGGAGAACCTTCGAAACATACTCAACCCGGTCGTTCTTAACAACCGCCTCGCTTGACTTGTGCTTCAGGAACGCCAGGTCGACATACCCTTCCGGAAGCTCTTCCTCCGCTTCTCCGCGATCGCGCTTAAGCTCGATTCCCGTTTGCACGCTTTCCTTCAGAAGTTTCCACACATTATTGAAGATATCCGCCGACATGTAGACATTTTGAGTCTGCTTATCATAGCGGACATCGCAGAAAAGAACCGGTTGCTGCTTCTTTTTATCGAAATAAATCAGCGATGCACCGGTAGTGGTCCGACAAATGGAATCATACTCTGGAAGCGTGTCTGTTTTCTTCGGAAACAGGATAAGCCTTCCGTTCACGATATCCTCGCCCCACAAGACAAGGTTCGAGGGCTTTACACCTTTTGCGGCATATCGGTCCTGAACAAGGTTGTCATATAAGATTTTCTCGCTTACAGCCCCCATCACATATCCTTTCATATCTACCGGCGCTCGGTGTCGGAATGACGAAACTTTTCCATCATTTCTAAGAATTCTCTTTTATGTCCTCCAATGTTGATTTCCGGCATTTCGAGATAAAACTTACCGGAACAAATCAGCCAAAAAATCTTATCTACTTTATACGGCGTGACCTTACATACATCGGCCATACGCACAACTGCTTCGAATGTGGAAATCGGGTTATCCTCCGCAAATCCAAGCGAATTAAACACTTCAATTAGATGAACATCGGGCTTCGGATAACTGGTGAATCCAAGTTCTTTTAATAAATCGCATGCCAGCGCAAACCCAATCCCGTGAATCTTCTCGGAAATCAACAATGGAAGTGCCATCCGTGTATGCACGTTGTAGTCAAAGCATCGGACAAAACCTTCAAAGTCCGGAACATCATGAAATTCAAGAAGAAATCTTGCCGATTCCACAATCGCCGAACTCCATTTATGCCAACAGCTACGCTTGTTATTTGCATTTTCAACATGGAACCGTTCGGCAAATCTTTTACACAATTCATCCGGCGTCAGCCGGGCCGTATATGTGACATCAAAGCCATGCAGCAGCTCTTTTACTTTTTCTCTTCTAGATTTGAAATCAATCACATTGGGCATCATTTGATAGTTTTGGGCAGACTGAATAAACTGCTCGAACACATCAGACATCGTCGCATAATCTTTGCGGTCGCCGACGAAGTATTTGTCGAGTGTTACACCGGCCGGCTTTATCTCATCCAGGTATTTGACGGCTGCGTTGTAAACATCAACCATTTCATCATAAGTCATCTTACCTAGCCCTCATTTACATTGTTTTTCCGAAAAGGCCCGGATTCTCGAATTTCTTTGTTTGACAAATGCCAGTTGAATCCGAATCCATTTCAAATACTCATCCACCGTCTTTGGCATGGGGTATTCTTGCGCGAAATCGCCTTTTCAACCCTGTTGCAATAGTTCATGTGTTATTTCTTCTTGTCATTACAAATCGTTTATAATGTGGTTGAATTCTTCAACTGCTCTATTAGGTTTACTGTTTCAGGTTGTAGTCGCGAATAATAAAATGCTAACTCGTTGAAATATTTCTCAGCCCTGTTTTGCTTTCCTTTTGACGTGCTTAGTTTAGCTGCATCTCGCAACATCCGATCATAACCTCGGGTAACCACATCTTTCTCAATTCTCGGAACCTCCGCGCAAATAGCTTCATGTATTTTCTGAGGAGAGACGGTAAACTTAATCTTCTTATCTTCATAATAGCGTAGTCGCTCATAATCAGCCGAATACTTATCCCACTCTGTGATGTAGCGGTCAATAGAATCGGTTGATTCCAAACGCTTTGCACACGTTGTAACTCTTGACAGTATTGAGTTAATTTCTTTTTTCTCTGCTGCTGTCGGTTTTTTACTGAATAATCCTGACAACAATGTATTAAACATTCCCATGGTCATCCTCCTTCAATTCTTCTCCTGTTTCATCTTTCTTCTGCTGTATATCTTTCAAAGCATTCATTTTGTTGATTTCAGTCATATAACCAGCCGTAATGATGCCGGCCGGAAGCGCGACTATCGCAATGCCGAAGATCGAGGAAATCATCGTGATCACCCGCCCGAGCGTAGACACCGGATAAATGTCACCGTAACCGACCGTGGTAAGAGATACCGTCGCCCAATAGATAGCGTCAAAGAAGTTCTGGAAGGAGTCCGGCTCCACATTGAATATGATCAGCGCCGACACCATGATGTATCCACCAGCCAAAGCGCACACCGCAACTAAAGAATCCTTCGAAGATTGGAGAACATTGCCGATAATCTCAAAGCTCTTTGAATACCGCATTGCTTTGAATACTCGAAGAACTCTCATTGCTCGTATCATTCGAAGGATACGAAGAACTTTGAAACCACTATTGATTATTGTTAATGACGGAAGTATCGACACCAAATCAACTATTGCCATCACAGAAAAAGGATATCGGATAAATGCCATTGCACTTTTCTCTTCAAACTTATAGTCAGCAGTCATCCAACGGAGCAGATAATCCAAGATAAATATCGTGACAGTTGCTCTGTCAACCAACTTCATTACCTGAGTATCCGTTTTGAACGCAAGCGGAACAAGACTGACTATAATGACAACAATCATGGCGTAGTCATAAACAGCACTGGCTATATCACGGCCTTCGGACTTCTCAATTATCTCGTATATACGCTTTCTCATAAGATTATCCTTATTTAGTCCTTATAAAACAACAAGCTCAATAAATCCATCGGTTGAGATGAGTAATATGCGTCTATCTGGAATGGCACTCTACAATCTCTTCCAATTGCTCTTTCAGCCATCCAAGAACCGTTTTTCGTATCACGTCTTCTTCATTTTCTACGTTCATTTTATCAATAATCTGACGTATTATAGGAACATCCTTTTCGCCGCTCTCTCGCTTATAGTTTCTTGGATATAACCTACCCAAAAAGTGCCTAAAAACATCTAATTCTTCAATGCTTGCTTCAGAAATCGCTTTAAACCATAGTTCACTATCTGCTTGACAAAAAACCGCTGTATCGCTAGTGTACATATCCCCATTCGGATTAATATATTTGTCTAAATAGCTAGCCCAATTTTCCTCTTGAAGAATAAGATTAACACTATTCTTCCTAGCTTCTTTACTACTAGACTCAATTGCCAGATTGATTTCAGCAATTATCTCTCTAATCTCCGCCAATAGTTCTTTTTCCTCAATGAAATGAAGATACGTTTCGTCGAGTCTTTCAGATTCACTAGGCTTCTCAGTAATACTCTTGATTATGCATTTCTTGGCACGCTCAACATACGATTTATCGAATCCATAGTTTACTATTTTACACAAATTTATGATAATCTGAGAAAATAAACTATGGTGATATTTGTTCTTATCAAGTCGATCAATAATCTCCTCCATTCTTGTTTCGCACCACTTTTGGGAATGAATGTAAAACTGGTTTTTCAACAGTGAAAATGGATCGTCAATTGCAATATTGTGAGATATCTCCTCGACATACTTTTCTATATCGGAACTATACTTTTCAAGGTCGAATTCGCCTGTTTCGACATAAACTTCAACCGAATTAAACCTCCTGTTATTAGCAAAAGAAACCATCTCCGGCTCCCACTTCCGCGGTTTTATGTTTGCCTTGTATTTCACTGTTGCTAAAAAGCACTCGGAAACTACTTGCGACTGAACGCAGTTTCTTTGCTCGAGGGGAATCGTAATCTCTCTTATTCTTTCCAACAGATATGTTGCCTTTGACATAAAGAATTGGAAAGTTCGCAAATTGTGATGACTATGTAAGTCCATACGCAATTTCATGTCCTGAAGGCTTTCCTTCAAAAGGTTCTTTTCATCCATAGTCAATGTTGATTGTCCAATCATCATTGTACATATTTCTAGGATATTCGGCTCAAAGTGAAGAGTCACCCCTATCAGTTTTTCTCTAATTCTTTTGTAGTCACCTGACATGTCTGTTGGTGGAAAGAGTATTTCCTTTCTTCTTTCTAATTCCTGAAGTGAAGCCTTATTTCCCGCACTTACTGTTTTATTTCCGCCAAAAATCTCTTCTTCTTTGGGCCAGTCGATGCCATTATCAGCAGCTACCATATACTCAAGTGCAACCCCACTGTTATCATTCACTTGGCATATTTCCTTTTCATTAGCTACAATAATAACTTTAGTCTCTTCATGTTCTACAAGCCCGTTAATTAGTCCAAACACCTCATTTATGGGACACGAACACCTTTCCAAATCATCAAAGATAAAAATGTAGTTTTTTACCATCAGCCAATCAGAGATTAGACCGTATGGATCACTGTTCGGTGCAAATTTCTTTATAGCTGCATTAGCTATTTTTTTCGATGTAAGCAGAATATTACTAGACACTTTCGAAGCCAAGCTATTGGTTTTATTGCCTTGTTCTCCTTCCACAATTTTGGGAACTTCTTCCGAAACGCTCCAGACTAGGTTTTCTTGTATATCTTGTATGCTTTTACAACCATACAGCGAAATATACTTTACCTTTCGACTCACATCTTTTTGCCCCTCATGAGAAATAACAGAGGCTATTAATTTGTTTTTTACAAAAAAAGTCTTTCCACAGCCCCATTCGCCATCAATTAATACGGCATAGTTGTATGATGAATCCTCGATATACCGAAGTATTTCTTGTGTTATCTGACTTTCCGTCATTGGTCTTCTCCCTAACAAATAAAAACAAAATGGTTTTTAAAGATTCCCATAATTCGAAGAGGATTCCGCAGCAATTGCTTCATCAATCACAGGAATTGTGTATTGCGCCGTACTGTCCGAATAACCTTCCTCGCTATTATCCGTCCACAGTTCGCACTGCGTCATTACGGTCTGAAGAGCGTCCTCTACTCCTTCCGGCGGATATTTATACTTTTTTAGGAGTCGTTTTACCATGCTCCGCATCTTAGCGCGGGCCGTTTCTTTCTTCTGCCAATCAATGGTGCGACTTTTCCGAAGCATCTCCGTCAATTCACGGGTAAGCTCCACCAGCTGTTTGTTGGTATAAAAGTCCTTAATCGCTTCCGGTTTCGTGAGTGCATCGTAGAAAGCCTTTTCTTCCTGGCTCAGACCTAGTTTCTTTCCTTCCTCTTGAAGCTCCTGTATTTTCTTTGCGGCCTCCAGCAATTCACGGATTACTTCTTCGTTCGTAATATGACCGTTATAATACGTCTTAAGAAGCAAATCTATTTTCTCGGAGAACACCGTGGCCTGCACAACATTTGTTCTGCGGTAAATAGCGATCTGCTCGGCCAACAGTTTTCTCAAAATCTCGGCCACAATGTTTTTCTCTTTCATTCTGGCTATTTCTTCAAGAACCTTAGGGTCAAACAAAGAGAATTGTTCTCCAACTTTCTGACTGTCAAAGAGACTGATTACACCGTTACTTTCGACGCTTTGCGTCAGTAGTGAACTAATCTGCTCGTTGATTTCCTTAAGTGAAAGAGGCTTGCCACCGGTACCGCCACCGACAATCTTCGTTACCGTTGCACGGACTGCCTCAAAGTATGCTGCTTCATGCCGTTCCGTCCAAGTGGTCATACTAGAGCACAGAGAGTGTGCTTGCTTCAGTAACAATGCTTCCTTCAGATAAATATCCTTACGGGTAGGTTCTTTTGCATCCAATACAAAATTAGTTCCTCCGGAAATTGCCTTGGCCATCTTCAGAGGATCATTGCTCATAAAGCCGGAGAAATCAAAGCCGTGCATGAGATCCTTGCAAACCTGTAGCTTTTCTTGGAACTTCGGATATGCTGTCTTTGCGATATCCATGTCTCCGTATTTTTCACGGTCACGGCGAGTGTATTCCTTCATTGCCTCCTTAAGCGCGGAAGCGATGCCGACATAATCTACAATGAGTCCGCCTTCCTTGTCTTTAAACACACGATTAACTCTTGCAATAGCCTGCATCAGGTTATAGCCGTGCATCGGCTTGTATATATACATGGTGGCAAGGGAGGGCACATCGAAACCTGTCAACCACATGTCGACAACAATAGCAATCTTCAACGGACTGTCGTTGTCTTTAAACCGATTGGCCATATCTTCCTTATGCGCCTTTGTACCGACAATCTCTTTCCAATCCTCAGGATCACTATTCGAACCGGTCATAACTACGCCGATTTTCTCCGTCCAATCCGGTCGAATCTCCAACAGTTTCCGGTAGATTTTAATAGCAATCGGACGAGAATATGCCACAATCATAGCCTTTCCGGTCAGAAGATTCTTGCGGTTCTTCTCATAGTGCTCAACTATGTCCCGGCACAAAGAGTCTATTGTCTGGTCCGCACCCAGCACGCTCTCCATCTGTCCAAGCATACGCTTGCTCTTCTCGATTGTATTGACATCCGCCTGCTGCTCCAACAAAGAATATGTTGCATCAATAAGTCGCAAAGTATCCTCGTTGAGATTAAGACGGACAACACGGCTTTCATAATACACCGGTCTCGTTGCTCCGTCTTCAACCGCCTGTGTCATATCATAAACGTCAATATAATCACCGAATACTTCACGCGTATTACGGTCTTTCAAAGCAATCGGGGTTCCGGTAAACCCAACAAAAGTTGCATTCGGAAGCGCATCGCGAATAATACGTGCGGTACCGATAACTATTCTGGCTTCCTTTTCTCCGCTTTCATTTTCCGTTTCTACAACACGTTCTTCAAAACCATACTGCCCGCGATGTGCCTCATCAGAAATAACAATAATATTCCGGCGAGAAGAAAGCGGTTTCTCGCCTTTTTCGAACTTGAACATCGTAGTGAAAATGATGCCGTTGGCCTCCCGTCCTTCCAGCAATTTTGCAAGGTGTTCCTTGCTCTGCGCCTGAACCGGTTTTTGACGTAAGAACTCGGTGCATTTAGCGAACTGTGTGAAAAGCTGGTCGTCCAAGTCAATACGGTCTGTCATAACCACTATGGTCGGGCTATCCAAGGCTTCTTGTAGCAAATGCGCATAAAAAACCATAGAAAGCGACTTACCGCTTCCTTGGGTATGCCAGAACACGCCGCCTTTTCCATCGGATGCTGTTGCAATCTTTGCCTTCTCGATAGCCTTCTTCACAGCGAAATACTGGTGGTATCCGGCAAGAATCTTATTAGGTTTTGGCGTTTCATTGGAAAACAGAATGAAATTCTTGAAGATATCCAGTAATCTCCCGCGTTGGAACATTCCCTCATAGAATGTATCAAACTGGGCATATGCCGTATTCTCATAGTTACCATCTTTCGTCTTCCACTCCATATAACGATCAAGCCCGGACGTAATAGTTCCCGCCTTATTCGTCGAAAGATCTGAAATCACGCAAATAGCATTGTAATAGAACATGGACGGAATGTCCTTCATATAATTACGGATTTGGTTAAACGCATTTTCCGCGCTGACCTCATCCTTGGAAGGACTCTTCAATTCCATGAGAACAAGCGGCATTCCATTAATAAACAGAATAATGTCCGGTCTCCGATTATTATTGTTCTCAACATATGTATACTGGTTCACAACATAGAAAGAGTTGTTGTCAACTTTTTTATAATCCAACAGGTATATAATCGATGTGCGTTCTTCTCCGTGAACATAGTATTTTACCTCCACACCATTCTGGAGATAATTCATGAAGACTGCATTCTTTTGAATCAGGCTGCCGCTGTCGAACGAGCGCAACTTGGCATTTGCCTCCGCTATAGCTTCCTTTGGCATACCTGGGTTTATGCGGCTGAGGCTATCCGTTAAAACAGTATCCATCAATGGTGAAGAATAGTCCGTTCTGTCCATATCCGGAGCGTAGATGTGCGTATACCCCATCCCCTCAAACAAAGCTACAACCGCCTGTTCAAACGTGTCTTCTGTAAAGAACATACTTTTATCCTCCCAATATGCCTATTGTTCAGCCTTCTCTTTCGATCGAAGCCTACATACAAGTACTGTTGCAAGTATTACTACCGTAGTTCCCATCAGCAAGCAGCAAATCAATACCATATGCTGTTCGAAGATCATGATGATGTATGACACAACCATAGTAACCAAAAGCGATATAACAAGGTAAGCTATTCGCATTGCCGTGCTATTAAACCATCCCATCCAATGAAATAGAGCACCTACCGCACAATACGAAATTGCAAAGGACAATACTCTGCACAAAATTTGTCCCACGACCGACAGTGGGCTTTCCTCAAAATTGATGGTAATATACCATACCAAAAATGATTTAATCCTTTCCACCAACTTCGGCCTAGAAAAGACTGCGAATAAAAAGATAACCCATAACAAATGTTTCACTTCTTTAGTCATAATTTCATTCCCCACAAAAAGAACTATCGTATAAACGAGAATTTA
>DBYX01000013.1:0-5112 GCA_002311665.1 Lachnoclostridium sp. UBA1175
TCCTCTTGACGGGTAGCACACCATTCGCACATCCCCCTCGTAATCCGTCAGTTTATCCGAAGGTCTTCGTACGATGTCGAAGTCCGGGATCGATCAGGATCAATAAATACCAAGGACATGGATCATATCGCCGATCTCAGCCTGGAAGGTATTCAGGTAGGTCTGCGGATCACCGTAGTCGGGACCCCAACCGGAGCAGTCGTAAATGTTGTAGTTACACTGGCTGCCCTCCTGCGTGTAGTAGCCGTCATAATACCAGTTCTTCATGCTTACGCAGTCGAGAAGGTCGACGATGATCGCACCGTTCGTGGAAGCTTCTACAGACTTCTTAAGAGCGTTCGCGCGGTTAGCGTAAACGTTGACCGAAGACGGGTAGGAAAGCTCAAGGTGAACCGGGTGATCCTTGTCGATCGTGATGCCGAGTTCCTCAGCTGCCTTCTTAAGCTCTGCAAGAGCGTTCGAAGGATTGTACCAGCCATCGAAACCTGCGCTGCTGCCTGCGCCCGCCTCAAGCGTAGGATCCCAAACCTTGATCGGAACACCGTCGGCGTTGATCTGTGCCTGCATGATCGCACCATAGTAGGTACCTGCCTTGAACGTCGTGCTGGTGCCGTTGATATCGATCGTGACATCCTCGGTAAGAGCTACGAAGTTACCGGGCGTGTAGGAGTTGATCACGGACAGAGCCGCAACATCCTCACCGACAACCTGAGCGTTGTATGCGATACGGTCGTAACCGAATGCAAGCGCTCTACGGAAGTGAACGTTCTGCATGCAGAGGTTCGCAAGATCCTTCTGCTCGTCGGTCATACCGGAGATGACCTGCGTAGGATCGTTGAACAGAGCGTACGCCTGACGATACAGGTTTACAAACGTACCGTAGGAGGTAGCATCCGTACCGGAGGTGTAAGCGAACTTATCAAACATACCCTCGCTCTTTGCAAGTGCAAGGGATTCGGAGTTCAGATTGCATCCGTCAAGGATCTCATCCTTCATGTCGTTGTACGCCTTCGTAGCGTCCTTGCCGTCGTTGAAGAGCCAGGTGATCGTCTTGATGTTGATGTTGTCCTTGTTCCAGTAGGAGCCGTTAGCGGAGAAGACGATCTTGTTCTCGTCCGTCGCATTGGTTACAAGGTAAGCACCGCAGTAAGCGATGTGATCCTTGTCAACACCGTACTTCATATTCTGACCTTCCTTGGCCTCAGCCCAGGCGTCCATACCGAGCGCACCGCCCTGCGACAGGAAGTAATCCTTGTTCAGAGGAGCGAACGGGTTGTAAGCCATCATGGTCATAAAGTAAGGCGTAACCTGCTCGAGAGTATAAACAAGCGTGTAGTCATCCGTTGCCTTAACACCGACCTGCGCGAAATCGGTAATCTCGCCTGCCATGTATTCGGAAACGCCCTTGATGACGCCGTCGACAAGGTAGGAAGTAGCCTCGCAGTCAAGGCAGTGCTGCATACCTGCAACAAAATCGGAAGCCTTGACATCGCCGAGGTAACGACCCTGGGAATCAACCCACTTGACTCCCTGGCGGATCTTGAAGGTATACGTAAGAGCATCCTCGGAGATCTCCCAGCTCTCTGCGATCGCCGGGCACATCGTGCCTTCACCGTTGTACTCGATCAGGTTATCAAACGTGTTGATGATCGCCTCGGAGTCAGCTGCAAGATAGGTGTCGAAGATATCCCACGTCTCGGGATCCGAAGTATAACCGCGGTTATAGGTATCCTTGAAGGTATAACCCTGCTCGGTCAGGTACTGCTTAGCATATGCTTCGTAGGTACCGGTTCCCTTCAGCTCGTTGTACTTCGCCTTCAGCGTCTCTCGGTCAGCCGGCTTGATCGGATCACCGTTCACGATGATATACTGATGATAACGATAGGAATCGTTGCCCCACAGGCAGTAGTCGCCGGAGTAGGGAGCTACACGGCTGATCGCATACTGGCCGCCCTGGGAGGAACCGGGAATGTATACCGCGGACTCCATAAGCTTCGCCTCGGCAATCGCCTCAAGCGTATAACGAAGTGAAATGTTCTTCACCTCTGCATGCGCCTGCTCAAGGTACGAAGCGTACTCGGCGAGTGCCGAGTTGAAAATAGCATCGTCATCCGTCAGAAGCACAGGCTTTGTGGGAACTGCCTCGGTGGGCGTGGGATTCTCACCGCCGGGCTCGCTCGTCGGGGTGGGGTTCTCCTGGTTCGGTGTAGGTGTCGGCGTGTCGTTCACGGTCTTCTTGGTACAAGCCAGAAGCGACATAACCATCATCAGAACCAGAGCAATTGCTGTCAATTTCTTTGCTCGTTTCATAAACACTCCTTATAAAAATCATTAGGAATTATTGGGTGCGCGTAGCGCAACGCACACTTACAGGTCGAATTTTAGCACAACAATGCATTTCCGTCAATAATCCGACCGTTCATTTCACACTTTGTTCCTTCGTTCGGAAAATGACGCATTTTCTTTCGTTTCGTGTCAATAATTTGCTATTTTTTGAGTGCCTCATTTTCCGCAGAAAGTGTGAAATGTGTCTGAAACGCGCATAAAACAAGGCATCGGACGCTCTCACGCCCGATGCCCCGGAACCCGGTTTCAACCGGTTAAAAATCTTCTCGAAAAAATCAATTACTTGTTGTAATTCACAATCTTTCCGAAGTCTGCCTTAAGGCTTGCACCGCCGATCAGACCGCCGTCGATGTCGGGCATCGCAAGGAGCTCTGCCGCATTGCCTGCGTTCATCGATCCGCCGTACTGGATGCGAACCGCCTCAGCGGTCTCCGCATCGTAAAGCTCTGCAATGTAATCGCGGATGAGCTTACATACTTCCTGTGCCTGCTCCGCCGTAGCGGTCTCGCCGGTACCGATCGCCCAGATGGGCTCGTATGCGATGACAAGGTTCTTCACCTGGTCTGCGGTAATGCCGCTCAGATCCCACTTGATCTGACGGCTGATCCACTCCTTGTAGGTGCCGGCCTTACGAAGCGCAAGGGACTCACCGCAGCAAAGGATGGGCTTGAGACCTGCGGCAAATGCCTTTTTCACCTTAGCGTTGATCAGGATATCGTTCTCACCGAAGATATCTCTTCTCTCGGAGTGACCGATGATGATGTACTCCACACCTGCGTCGATGAGCATCGGAGCGGAAATCTCGCCCGTGAATGCGCCCTTGTCCTCGATGTAAAAGTTCTCAGCACCAACCTTTACGTTGCTGCCCTTGACTGCTGCAACAACCGGTACGATGTCGATCGCCGGTACGCAGTACACGACATCAACATCATCATTCTTTACGAGATCCTTGAGGGTCGCGCAAAGCTCAACTGCCTGCGAAGGAGTCATATTCATCTTCCAGTTGCCGGCAATAATCTTCTTTCTAGCCATAATAGCCTCCAAAATGTTTATTCGCCCTTGCATACGCATCCGGCGATTTCTTGTTTTTTCTTACTGCAGGTCGTCCGCAGCTGCTACGCCCGGAAGCTCCTTACCCTCAAGGAACTCAAGGGAAGCGCCGCCGCCGGTCGAGATGTGGGACATCTTGTCAGCGAAGCCGAGCTGGTTGACAGCTGCAGCGGAGTCGCCGCCGCCGATGATCGTCGTAGCGTCCGTCTCAGCAAGAGCAGCCGCAACAGCAATGGTACCCTTTGCAAGGATCGGGTTCTCGAACACACCCATAGGTCCGTTCCATACAACCGTCTTAGCGGTCTTCACAGCCTCAGCGTAGAGAGCCTGCGTCTTCGGTCCGATATCCATACCCATCTTGTCCGCCGGAAGCTTGTCGGAATCGAAAACTTCGGTCTCGATCGGAGCATCGATCGGATCCGGGAAGGAAGCGGTAACAACCGTATCCACAGGGAGAAGAAGCTTCTTGCCGAGAGCCTCGGCCTTGTCCATCATCTCCTTGCAGTAATCGATCTTCTCGTCATCGCAGAGGGAGGTACCGATCTCATAGCCCTTAGCCTTGAGGAAGGTGTAAGCCATACCGCCGCCGATGATGAGCGTATCGCACTTCTCGAGAAGGTTGTTGATAACGTTGAGCTTGTCAGCAACCTTAGCGCCGCCGAGGATCGCTACGAAAGGACGTACCGGATTCTCTACCGCATTGCCGAGGAAGTTGATCTCCTTCTGCATCAGGTAACCTACCGCGCAGTTGCCGCCCTTAGCGCGTACAACATCGGTAACACCTGCTACGGAAGCATGTGCTCTGTGGGAGGAACCGAACGCGTCGCATACATAGTCGTCGCAGAGGTCTGCGAGTTCCTTGGAAAATGCCTCGCCGTTCTTGGTCTCCTCAGCACCGCGGAAACGCGTGTTCTGAAGAAGAACAACATCACCCTCGTTCATAGCTGCCACTGCTGCCGTTGCGTCAGCGCCGGTAACATTGTAATCAGCTACGAAAACAACCTTCTTGCCGAGCTTCTCGGAGAGGCGCTCAGCTACGGGAGCAAGGCTCTCACCCTCGTTGGGGCCGTTCTTTACCTTGCCCAGATGCGAGCAAAGGATCACCTTTGCGCCGTCATTCAGGAGCTTGTTGATGGTAGGAAGAGCTGCAACGATACGGGTCTCGTCGGTGATGACACCGTTCTTGAGCGGAACATTGAAATCGCAGCGAACAAGAACTCTCTTGCCCTTTGCGTTAAAATCGTCAACAGACTTTTTGTTCAGAGACATAGTGTAATTCCTTTCCTGGGAATAAAATAAAGGTCCGGTCCGCATTTCGGACCGGACCTCATCGTCCATAATGGTTATGCGCTTGGCAGCAACTTATGCAAGCTCTGCGAAGTACTTGATGGTACGAACCATCTGGCTCGTGTAGGAGTTCTCGTTGTCATACCAGGAAACAACCTCAACCTGGGTCTTGCCGTCCGGAAGAGGGCTTACCATGGTCTGGGTAGCATCGAACAGAGAACCGAATCTCATACCGATGATATCGGAGGAAACGATCTCCTCGGTGTTGTAACCGAAGGACTCGTTAGCAGCAGCCTTCATAGCAGCGTTGATCTCGTCCTTGGTAACTTCCTTGTTAACAACTGCGAACAGAAGCGTCGTGGAACCGGTCGGCGTAGGAACACGCTGAGCAGCGCCGATGAGCTTACCGTTGAGCTCAGGGATAACAAG
>DBYX01000013.1:5142-25395 GCA_002311665.1 Lachnoclostridium sp. UBA1175
GCGCCTGCACGGCTACGTCTCTTGTCGCCCTTTCTCTGAGGACCGTCAAGGATCATCTGGTCGCCGGTGTAAGCGTGGATCGTGCACATGATACCGGACTCGATCGGAGCAAGGTCGTTGAGAGCCTTAGCCATAGGAGCGAGGCAGTTCGTGGTGCAGGAAGCTGCGGAGATGATGGTGTCATCCTTCGTCAGCGTGGTGTGGTTAACATTGTAAACGATGGTAGGAAGATCGTTGCCGGCCGGAGCGGAAATAACAACCTTCTTAGCGCCTGCGTTGATGTGTGCCTGAGCCTTAGCCTTGGAAGCGTAGAAGCCGGAGCACTCCAGAACTACGTCAACATCAAGCTGGCCCCAAGGGCAATTGTTTGCATCGGGCTCTTTGTAGATCTTGATCGTCTTACCCTTAACGGTGATGGTACCTTCCTCGTCGTTAGCGGTAACGGTATCCTCCTCACCGAGGTTGATGTAACGACCCTGCGAAGAGTCATACTTCAACAGATGAGCAAGCATGGAAGGCGTCGTAAGATCGTTGATCGCAACAATCTCATATCCTTCAGCACCGAACATCTGACGGAAAGCCAGACGACCGATACGACCAAAACCATTGATAGCTACTTTTACTGCCATGATTTTGTTCCTCCTGGAAATTATAATATTTTTAGAGTTTTTGGTTCCTAAAAATCCTCACTCATTTTACTTAAAGATTGTGAAAAAAGCAAGTCCAATTTCGGTATTTTTGAGTATAACGGCATTTTCCCCAAAACGCCGTGGAAAAGAGGAAAATTTTTGTTAATAGTAACTGTTGACACTTTCGGCGAAACATAGGTGAAGCCCCCCGGAAGCACAAAAATCGGACAGGCGCAATACACCTGTCCGAAAAAACTCGTTCTGTCGTAAAATCAGTTCAGCTCGTCGTCCGCCTTCTCGTCCGCCTCAAGCGCGGACTCCCAGTCCAAAGGCTCCAGCTCGCTCTCGTCGCCGCGGAGGAACTCCTCATCGTCCTCTCCCGCTCCGAGGATCTTCACCTTGCCTTCCCACACCTCCTGAACGGCGATGGAGAGAGGCTTCTCGCACTTCGGCGTTACAAGCGGATGCGAGCCCTTGATGATCTGGCGCGCGCGCTTCGCCGTCGCAAGCACAACGGAATAGCGGCTCGAAACAATCGGATCGCCCTCTTCGGCTCCCGTGTTGATAACCTCAAGCAAATCTTTGTAAGACGGATGGATCATATCGTTTCTCCTTTGTATGTTGGTGCCGTTTCAGCAATGTTTCGGCGTATAGTCTTTACTCTATGTTCTGGATCTGCTCACGGATCTTCTCGATATCGGTCTTCAGGTTGATCGCGATGTCCGATACGATCAGATCGTTCGCCTTGGAAAGGATCGTGTTGGCTTCGCGGTTCATCTCCTGCGCGATGAAGTCGAGCTTGCGTCCGACATTGTCCGTCGCGTCCAGGGTGTCACGCATATTCTTCACGTGTGCACGCAGCCGTACCGTCTCCTCGTCCGTGCATATGCGGTCCGCATACTGGACGATCTCCGTGGCAAGCGCCTGCTCGTCCACCGGCGTCTCGCCGAGCACTTCCTGCACCTTGGCGAGAAGCTTTGCGCGGTACGCAGACACGATGTCCGGCGATCTCTTGACGATCTCATCCACACCGGCAAGGATGGAGTCGAGTTTCTCCTCCACATCCTTCCGAAGCTCCGCTCCCTCCGCCGTTCTCGTGGCGACAAACTGCTCGCACGCTCCGCGCACGGCACGCTCCACGAAAGGCATCAGCGTCTCCTCATCCGGCTCCGCCTCCTCCGCGACCAGGACATCCTGCATCCGCGCGAGGCTCGTCACGGAAATATCCGAGGAGAGGTTGAACTCCTCCGCCATCTGCTTCATATAGCGGATGTACTCTTCCGCCACATTGCGGTTGTAACGAACGCTCTCCGTACTGTCGGACTCCTCCTCATAGTACAGATACATATCGATCTTTCCGCGGGAAGCATACTTCTTAACGATATTGCGGACAGCCGTCTCGAAGAAGTTGAGTTTCTTGGGAAGCCGAACGCCGATCTCACAATAGCGGTGGTTGACCGACTTCATCTCGACCGACAGTTTTCTGCCGTCCTCGTTCAGCTCAAAGCGGCCGAACCCCGTCATACTGCGAACCATGGACAGTTCTTCCTTTCCGAACATTCTCAAAACAGCATCGAAGCGGATTGCGGCAACTGCCGCAAACCGCATCGCGCTAACATAAGATTATATTGACTTCACCGTACGTTGTCAAGAATCAGTTTTTAATTGAACCATTTAATGCGGAAATCGGCGCTGTAATCCATAAAGGAATCGAACGCTTTGCTGCCCGAAGAGTATTCCCACACCACATTGCCGTTCATCTGAAGTACGCCGGTGATGGTTCCCTTGGCACTTGCATAGGACGTCGTCTTGAGTTTGTAACTGTCATGGCTGTCGCCCCAGAAGCTGATTGCCTGCCATTCTGAAAGAGCCTGGGCTGCTTGGTCCGAACCTCCGCTGACATTCAGCGTCACCTTACCGTTGTTGAAGTTCAGCGTGAACAGCGTGCCTGCCGGCAGATCGAACTGCGGATCGATCGCGACCTTCTCCGCACCTGCCATAATATCGGATAACGAACTGATATCCGTCGACATTCTGGACTTCTCCACGTAACGCGTGTACGCAGGTCCGATGATGTCAAGGATGAACTTGATGCCGGCGATGTTGTCGGGCTTCTTCACGGAAGCCGAACCGGGATCCGTGCGAACCGTGAGCTCAATCTTCTCGGCGCCGTCCTTCGAATTGTCCTCCGCCTTCACCTCGAGCACGTATCCGTCGTCGTCCGCGAAGAAACGCACTTTCGTCTCGGGAAGTTTCGAGCTGCCGGACACTTCGCCGATCGCTTTCGAAAGTTCCTCGGAAACCTGGACAACGATCCTGTTCAGATCCTCGTCCTTGATGTTCTTCAGCTGCGATCCGCTGTTCTGCTCGAGATACTGCTCATACAGCTTGTTGAGATCCTGATCTTCCACGGTCTTCAGCGCCTTATCAAGGTCGTCCTCGGTAAAGCCGTACTCTTCACCGTGCTCTCTCAGATACTCCTGAAGATCCTTCTTGTATGTGGAGATAATCTCCTTTGCATAGTTGTTCAGGTCGATCTTCTTGACATTATCGAGCGACGCTACCATCGTCTTAAGGATGTCCTTAAGGTTCTTGTCGGAGTAATCCTTGATCGCGCCCAATGCATTCTTGTAATCGTCGGCGGACTTCAGCGTGATCGTGTAATCACCCTTTTCGCCCTCCATCGTCGCGCTCTTGGAAACTGCGCTCACAAGTCCGAGGATCGGATTCTTGTCGCCGAAGATGTTGAACTTGCCGTTCATATCGCTCGGCAGCGGAAATGCAAACCAGCCGGTCAGGTCATTGATAACATCCTCGATCTCGGATTTTTCCCCATCGGCAGATCTCAGCACATACTGTTTAAGCACTCCGCCCACGGAATCCAGATTGAAGTACAGAACATCGCCCGTTACACGAACAAGTTCTGTCTCATCGATCTTAACATTCCCCCCGTCATAACTCAGAGCGACGGAGCACTTGTTGCTCGAGCGGTCAAACGCAACCTTGCCGCCGATCTTGAATGACGTGGTACGTCCTTCCTCGTCACGGGTGGACACCTTGATGTCGAACGTAGTCTTGCCGGCCTTCACATCCTGCAAAGCCTCGGCCATCTCCTCGACGCTTCCCTTGACGATGCTGGGCGTATCATCCTCGTCGTCATCGTCCTTCGTGCCGCAGGCGATAAGCGAGCACATCAAAAGGCAGGCCATCGCCAGAAGCATTAATAGCTTTCTTAGTTTCATTTTGTTTACCCCCTGTTTCTAAAAGCGGAAACACTGCCGCAGAGCGACATTTTCCGTGTAACAGTATACCTGAAACATATCCGCCCGTCAACCTTTTCGCAAACAGCGCTCCGCGAAAAATGTCACTCGATGCTCTTGAGCGATTCCGCCATATCGATCCGCTCGAGCCGCCGGTACATCACGAGATCTACGAACACTGCAAAAAGAAGCGTGTACAGAAAGCTTGCGAGATAGCTCTTCCACTCCACGTGCGTGCGGAAGGACACCATATCGACCTGGATCTTCGACATCAGGAACTCCAAAAGAAGCTGTCCCAGAGGAACGCCGCACAGAGCGCCGACGACCGTCAGCATAAGGTTCTCGCGGAACACGTAGATCGCCGTCTCGACACTGCGGAAACCGAGCACCTTGATCGTTGCGATCTCCCGCAGCCGCTCCGTGATCGTGATGTTTGTCAGGTTGTACAAGACGATGAATGCGAGCGCCGCCGAGCACACGATCACGAGGACCACGATCACGTTGAGTCTCTCGAGCATGCTCGAAATGCGCTGCTCAAACTCCGCGATGACGGCCACGTAGGTGACACCCTCCTGCTGGCGCAGCTTCGCGCCGGTCTCAAAGGTGTCCTCTCCCTCCTTCCGAACCGCGAGGCACGAATCGAAGTACGGCTCCTCACCGGTGATCGCGCGGTACGTTTCCGCGGTCATATACAGGCAGTTGCCGACATAGTTGAGCATGATCCCGCCGATCTTCACGGTCACGTCGGCGCGCCCTTCGCGCCGCAGCGTCACGGTGTCTCCGACGGACAGCTTCAGCTGGCCGGCGAATTTGTCGTTGATGTAACACTCCCCCTGCTTCGGCGACGGAAGCTCTTTCTTGTCCGTGTCCGTCCTCGTGACGACCGTTGCAAGTTCCTCCTCGGACTCCGGCACGTACACGTTGATGTCCTTCGAGGAACTGTCCGTCACGACCGTCATAGGCGTTTCATAGAGAAACACGGTGCGCTCGATATAGTCCGCTGTGTCCGCGACGAATTGCTCCCGCGCCCCCTCCGCGAGATGCACCGTATAATCGTACCGGTCGATCTGCCCGTACTGAACGGATGTGATCGTCGTGATCGAGTCGCGGATGCCGTGGCCCGCGATCAGCAGCGCCATACAGCCCGCGATGCCGATGACCATCATAAAGAACCGGCGGCGGTACCGAACGACGTTGCGCACGGATACCTTTGCGAGAAATGAGAGCCGGTTCCAAAGCAGGGAAACCCTCTCCAGAAGGATCCTTTTACCGCTCTTCGGCGCGCGCGGGCGGATCAGCTCCGCCGGAACCTCGCGCATCGCGCGCAGGATACTTAACACCGTCACGCCGACGGGGCACAGCACGGCGACCGCCATACAGAAGAAGAACAGGCGCGGGTTCCACACGTAGACGAGCTTGTCCGTGAAGCCGTACATAATGTCGTACACCTTCCAGATCGTCGCGGGAAATGCCCTGCACCCGACGAAAAATCCGATCAGTCCGCCTACCAGCGCGGCGCTTCCGGAGTAGATGATGTATTTGGCGGAAATGGCTCGCGCGGTGTATCCGAGCGCCTTCATCACACCGATCTGCGTGCGCTGCTCCTCGATCATCCGGCTCATCGTCGTCATACAGACGAGCGCCGCCACCAGGATAAAAAATGCGGGAAATACAGTCGCGATACCCTCGACAATGTGAGCGTCATTGTCGAAACACACATAGCCGATGTTCGTATTGCGATCGACGCTGTAGAAATCGTACTCGATGTTGTCGTACTTGTCATACGGATATTCGTAGCTGTCCGGGACATCCATACCGTGGGCCGCAAACTCCGCGGCGACCTGCTCACGCACCTGCGCGCGGATATCCTCCGAAAGGGTCTCTCTCCGAACCTTACAGAGACGTTCGCAGAGCTCCTCCATCGGCTGTTTCGTACGCTTCAGCATATCCTCGTACTCGTCGCTGTAGATCATCTCACCGCCGTTCGTCACGGCGTAGAGCGAGGTGTATATATCGGTCGCAAAGCCCTCTCTTTCGATGTAGATAAAGCCCTCGATCGAACCGTCCAAAAGCTCCGTTGTTCCCCTCTCGTAGTTCAGATAGATCGGCGAGTAAACCGTTCCGACAATCTTGTATTCGCGGTAGCGGAAGCGGTCGTCCTCACCGGAGACGATGATGCTGCTGCCGATGCGGTCCCACGCAGAACTTCTCGCGTCCACAACACACTCATCCGGACTCCCCGGCATGCGTCCGTCCCTCAGCGACAGCTCGTTGACGCCCTTCGTCACGGAGTGAAATGCGAGTACACACTCGTCGCTCTCCGCTCCGATCCGGCCGATGACATCGCAGCTGATCTCGCCGTCTGCCGCAGAGACCAGCGGGTCTTTTCGCAGCATCTCCAGCTCGTTGTCCGTGAACCCGATCGTCGAGACGAGGCGGTAATCGAATAAATGCAGTTCGTCGAGATACTTGTCCGTCGTCGCGATCATATCCACGGTGGTGTTCCGCAAGCCCGCAAAAAAACCCACGCCGAGTGCAATGATCGCCGCGATCGCCAGATAGCGGCCGAGACTTGCGCGGATCTCGCGAAGTGTCGTTGTTCTCATTCCTCTCGTCATGGGTTCCCCTGTCCGCGGCATATGCCGCACGGAATTCTTTTTCCTGTCTTGCGCTTACGTTACGCCGCCCGGTCCGGAGCGGCTCATTCATTCCGAGTCGGCTGACTGCCGTTTCTCGGGCCCGAATGATTTACCACTCGATCTCCTCCACCGGAACGACCTTCTCGTTTTTGTACATCGATTTGATCCGGCCGGAGCTCACCTCGATCACGCGGTTCGCCATCCCCGCGATCGCCTTGTTGTGCGTGATGATCACAACCGTCATATCGTACTTCTTCGCGGTCTCCGCAAGCAATGAAAGGATCGCCTTGCCGGTGCGGTAATCGAGTGCTCCCGTCGGCTCGTCGCACAACAGCAGCTTCGGCTTCTTCGCAAGCGCTCTCGCGATCGCCACACGCTGCTGCTCGCCGCCCGAGAGCTGCGCCGGAAAATTCTTCGCGCGGTCCGCGAGTCCCACGGAAGCGATCATCTCCGCGGCGTCAAGCGGTTCGCGGCAGATCTGCGACGCGAGTTCGACATTTTCCACTGCCGTGAGATTCTGGATCAGGTTGTAAAACTGGAACACGAAGCCGATGTCCGTGCGGCGGTACTCGGTCAGCTGCTTGCGGTCGTACGAGGAGATAGTCGCCCCGTCGAGAAGCACCGTGCCGTCCGTCGCTGTGTCCATCCCGCCCAGAATGTTGAGGATCGTCGTCTTGCCGGCACCGGAGGCACCCACAACGACGCAGATCTCGCCCTTCTCGATCTCAAAGGAGACACCGTTAAGCGCCGGGATCGTCACCTCACCCACGCGGTAGATCTTCGTCACATCTTTGAATTCCACATAACTCATAGTTTCCTCCGCTCTGCGGCACGACGTCTGAACCGCCGCTTCCGCATTACGCGCTTCTATCGGTAGTACGAATCGACCACGCGGAACTGGTTTCGCAGCGCGTCATGGTCCTGCTTCGTCTTCGCGTAGTCCGTCCATTTGGTGACATACGCCTCGAGCTTGTCGAGGTACTCCTTCTCCGTCGTCGTGCCCTCCGCAACCTGCGTGAGTCCCTTCTCCCAGCTCGCCGTGAGCTCGGGGTTGAGCAGCGACCGTATGGACACGTACACAACGTAAAATACAAGCTCGCCGAGTTTCTTCGGCGTGATCACCTGCGTCTTCTTGTTGAGGTTCAGGTATTCGATCTTGATCAGCTTGTTCAGGATCTCGGCTCTCGTCGCGCTCGTGCCTATTCCGCTTCCCTTGATCTGTGCGCGGAGCTCCTCATCCTCGATGAGCTGTCCCGCATTTTCCATTGCAAGGATCAGCGAACCGGAGGTGTAGCGCTTCGGCGGCTTCGTCTCGCCCTCGCGGAGTTCGTAGCCCGCGACATCGATCTTCGCGCCCTTCTTGAGCGCCTTGATCCGGTCGAACAGCGCCGTGTCGAGAACCTCCTCGGGTTCCTCCTCGGGCTTGCCGTCCTCCTTGCCTTCCTCGCTGTTCTTTCCTTTCTTCGCTTCCTTCGCCTCGTCCGCACCTGCACGCTTCGCCTCGTCCGAACCGTACAACGCAAGGTAGCCGGGGTTCTCGAGAACCTTGAAGCTGCTGAAGAAATGCTCCGACTTCACCTCGAGTTCCATCGATACCTTCTGGTACTCTGCCGGGGGATAGAAGATTGCGAGGAAACGGCGCACGATCCGGTCGTATACCTTCCGCGCCAGCTCGCCGACCGAGGCGAGTTCTGACTGGCCCTCGCCCGTCGGGATGATCGCGTAGTGGTCCGTGATCTGCTTGTCGTTGACGTACTTTGTCTTTGCGATAGTCTCGTAAATGCCGAACTCCTTAACCTGCCTGACAAAAGGCAGATACATGCTGTTCTTGGCGAGTCCGGCGAGGTTCTTCGTGATCTCCTTCGCAACCGCCGTCGACAGAACGCGCGCATCGGTTCTCGGGTATGTCACGAGTTTGCGCTCGTAGAGCATCTGTACGATCTTCAATGTTTCGTCGGGGCTGATCTTGAACAGTCTCGAGCACTCGTTCTGAAGCTCCGCAAGGTTGAACAACAGCGGAGGATTCTTCTTTTCTTTCTTCTTCTCAATGTTGGTGAGTGTCGCCTGCACGCACTCCGGATCGGAACCGTCCACAATGTAGCGGTTGCCGGCATCTTCCGGCGCGGGAGTTGTCTCCGTCTCGGGTGCCGTCTCAGGCACATTTTCCGCAGGATCCGCTGCGGTTTCCGGCATCTCCGCCGCAGGTGCCGTCCCCGCTGCAGGTGCCGTCCCCGCCGTAGGTACCGTCTCCGCCGGCGCTTTCACGCCGCCGAGCATCTCGATCAAAGCCTCCGCGTCCTCTCTCTTGCGGAAGCCGTTCTCCTTATACAGAAGCGGCGATTCAAAATACTTCGAGCCCTTCACCGCACGCCATTCGCCATGGAAACGCTCGCCGCCCAGTTCGTACGCTCCCATCACGCGGAAGAACGGCGTCTTGACGAAATTGCGGATATCCTGCTCCCTGCGGACGACCATCCCCAGGACACAGGTCATCACGCGCCCGACTGAGATTGCGCGTATCTGCTCTAACTGCATATGACTACGCAGAAGCGTCCCGTAATTGATCGTCAGCGCGCGCGAAAAATTGATTCCCATCAGGTAATCTTCCTTCGCCCGCAGATATGCGGCGTCAGACAGATTGTCGTATGCGGACAACGGTTTCGCCTCGCGGATACCGCGCAGTATCTCCTCCTCGGTCTGCGAGTCGATCCACACGCGCCGCTTGTCCTTGGTCGCAGGCACCTTCGCCATCTGGTCCACCAGGCGGTAGATATACTCTCCCTCGCGCCCCGAGTCGGTGCACACATAGATGCGCTCCACATCGTCGCGGTTCAAAAGGCCCTTCACGATTTCAAACTGCTTCTTCACGGTGCCGATGACCTCGTATTTCCAGGTCTTCGGCAGGAACGGCAGCGTGTCCGCCTTCCACTGTTTCAGTTTCGGGTCGTAAACCTCCGGGTAGCTCATGGTGATGAGATGTCCCACGCACCACGTCACGACGCTTCCGCCGCTCTCGAGATACCCGTCCTTTCTCGAAAAATCCTCATGCAGCGCCTTCGCGAACTCCTGCGCCACACTCGGTTTCTCCGCTATATAAAGATTCTTCATACGATCCTTTCCCTTTCTCCGAGTGCCCTTATTGTACCACAGCACACAACTCAATTCAACCAGAAGGGCTCATCGCCGTCGTCTCACAAAAAGCAAGCCGTCCCCCGAAAGGAACGGCATGCGTTGTATTCTTTTCTTCGGAAAATGCTTACTCGTACAGAGGATACTTCTCGGTCAGCGTCTTCACGATCGCGTAGGACGCGGCCTTCTTCGCCTCGTCGCCGGGGTTCTTCACAACCAGGGCGATCGCCTCGGCGATCTTGTCCATATCCGCTTCGTTCATACCGCGGGACGTAACCGCAGCCGTACCGAGACGGATGCCGCTCGTCACGAAAGGCGATGCCGGATCGTTCGGGATCGTGTTCTTGTTGCAGGTGATGTGCACCTCGTCAAGAAGCTTCTCCGCATCCTTGCCGGTGATGTTCATATTCTGAAGGTCAACGAGCATCAGATGATTGTCCGTACCGTCGGAAACGATCTTGAAGCCGCGGCTCTGCAGGCCCTTGCAAAGCGCCTGTGCATTCTTGATGATGTTGCCCGCGTACTCCTTGAAGGACGGCTCCAAAGCCTCCTTGAAGCATACTGCCTTCGCCGCGATCACATGCATCAGAGGGCCGCCCTGGATTCCCGGGAACACAGCCTTGTTGAACTTGTGCTCGTCTGCGAACGCCTGGCTCGAGAGGATCATACCGCCTCTCGGTCCGCGGAGTGTCTTGTGTGTCGTCGTGGTGACAACGTGTGCGTAAGGGATCGGGCTCTCGTGATAACCGCCTGCCACAAGACCTGCGATGTGAGCCATATCTACCATCAGGTAAGCGCCTACCATATCCGCGATCTCACGGAAGCGCTTGAAATCGATCTTGCGCGCATATGCGCTTGCACCCGCGATGATGAGCTTGGGATTGCACTCCTTCGCGATGCGCTCCACCTCGTCGTAATCGATGAAACCGTCGTCATTGACACCGTAAGGAACGATGTTAAAGTACGTTCCGGAGAAGTTCACCGGGCTGCCGTGCGTCAAGTGCCCGCCGTGTGCGAGGTTCATACCCATCACGGTGTCACCGGGCTTGAGCAGTGCGAACTGTACAGCCATATTGGCCTGTGCGCCGGAGTGCGGCTGAACATTGACATACTCGCAACCGAACAGTTTCTTCGCGCGCTCAATCGCAAGATTTTCCGCGACGTCCACACACTGGCATCCGCCGTAGTAACGCTTGCCGGGATATCCCTCCGCATACTTGTTCGTGAGCACGCTGCCCATCGCAGCCATAACGGCCTTGCTGACCAGGTTCTCGGAGGCGATCAACTCAATGTTCTCTCTCTGACGGCCGAGCTCGGACTCAATGCTTTCGGCAAGTTCCGGATCAACCGCTTTCACATCATCGAATGAATACATAGGTGGTTTTCCTTTCCCTTTGAATTATGTAAAACAACTTTGTTTCCCTTATCATACGGCGGGTCGGTCAGCCCTCGGGATCACTCCCTCGGAAAATCCTTCCTCGCTCCTCCGAACACCAGCGCGCACATTCCGTTGCCGACGTGGCTTCCGATGATCGGACCGATGTCATACATAAAGATCTCCGCCTTCGGATACGCTTCCGCCACCATCGAGCGGAGCAGTTCCGCCTTCTCCGGGCAGTCCGCGTGAGCGAGCAGGAATGTCTGCTCCTCCGGCTCCACCGCGTCCTCGCGGAGTCTGCGCATCAGGTACTGCAGCGCATTTCTCGTGCCGCGCTCCTTGGAGATGACCGTGAGCTTGCCCTCGGGATCGATCGTAAGCACCGGCTGGATCTTGAGCGCGCTTCCGACGATCGCCTCGATGGAGTTCAGACGACCTCCCCGGCGAAGGTGCATCAGGTTTTCCACGGTGAACCACTGGCAGCAGCGCGCGATATCCTTGCGCACGATTGCCTCGAGCTCCTCGAGCGTCGCTCCCCTGCGGTACGCTTTCGCGGCGTTGATGACAACCCATCCCTCACCCACGGAGGCGCAGAGCGTGTCGATCACGCGGACCGTTCTCCCGGGGTAATCCTCCTCGAGTTCCCGCGCGATCATCGTCGCCGTGGCGTACGATCCGCTGAGGCCGGACGAGAAGCAAAGATACAGCACGTCCTTGCCGTTTTTGAGGCTCTCCTCAAAATACGAGCGATATACGAGCGGGTTGATCTGTGCCGTCTTCGGCATCTCTCCCGCTTCCAGACGTTCGTAAAATGTCTTGACCGACATCTCGCGCCCGTCGGGGTAATGCATATATTCCGTCTCACCGAACATGAAACCCATGGGAATGCATACCACTCCCAGTTCCTCATAAGTGCGCGCGTCCAGATCCGCTGTGACGTCCGTGATCAATGTGTAATTATCCATCTGATTCTCCCGCAACATTCTTCCTATTCCAAAACAGACATCCCGCAGACATACTCAGTGTCCCCATCCCGCGAGACCTATCGAATCATACCACAAACTGTTGCAAAAGAAAACAAGAACTTGCAAGTTTATAAAAAAGTAATGCGCGGCTCATTCTCAGTGCAGGAATATGCCCAGCACGCCGTAAAAAATTATGTCGATCAGCAGTGCCGCCATCAGAATTCCGAGAAAAATGGCGAGGTACGTCCTCTTTCTTTCGAATTCGAACAGCGCCGCGATCAGCGACCCCGTCCATGCGCCGGTTCCCGGAAGCGGGATCCCTACGAAGAGCAACAGGAATATGAACTGTCCCTTCTCCGCTCCCGTTGATTTCTTGGCCGCCCGCGCCTCAAGCTTCTCCACCAGTCCCTTCAGGATGTTGTGATCCTTCATAAAGATGAAGATCCTCCGGATGAACAGAAGGATGAACGGGATCGGTATGATGTTGCCGATGATGCAGATGATGTTGGCCTTCAGAAGCGGGATCTGCAGCAGTTTTGCAATGGCAATACCGCCTCTGAGCTCAATGAGCGGGACCATCGACACCAGGAATATGAACACTTCCTTCGGCAACCAGCCGCTCAGGGTTGTGCTATACCAGTTGGCTACACTTTCCATCTCAATCCTCCGTACAGCCGAGGATGCCGCGCACCGTAAGCTTCATATCCTCCGTCTTGCAGACGGTGTTGTGACGCACGGGCGCCGTGCGGAGCTCCGTGATCGCAGGCGGAAGCGCAACGTTGGCGACCGTCGACAGACGGTCGATCAGCGCAAAATCCTCTTCCTCCGACTTCCTGCCCTCGATCGCAGCCATCACGCTACGCGCGAACTTGAACGGGCTGGCCGTCGAGGCGATCACCGTGCGCGTGTTGTCGCGGGTTCCTGCGGCATACTCACGGTACACATAGCTTCCCACTGCCGTGTGGGGATCGATCACATATCCGGTGCGGTCGTAGAGCGTGCGGATGGCTTCCGCCGTGTTCTCCTCGGTCGCATAGCCGGACTCGAAATCCTTGAGACCTTCGCGCATCGCATCGCTGATGTCGTAGATGCCGCCCTCCGTGAGATCCTTCATCAATTTCGCGGTCACGGCGCTGTCGTCGCCCGCGATATGGTAGATCAGTCTCTCGAGGTTGCTGGAAATGAGGATGTCCATCGACGGAGAACTCGTCAGCACGAACTCACGGTTGCGGTCGTACCGTCCGGTCTCGAAGAAATCGAACAGCACCTTGTTCGTGTTGGACGCACAGATCAGTTTGTTGATCGGCACACCGATCCGCTTTGCATAGTAGGCGGCGAGGATGTTGCCGAAGTTGCCGGTCGGAACCGTGACATTGATCTGCTCTCCCTCGCGGATATGTCCCTCCGCAAGAAGCTTGCAATATGCGTATGTATAGTAAACAATCTGGGGTACCAGACGTCCGATGTTGATGGAGTTGGCCGACGAGAAGCGGTAGCCGCGCGTTGCGAGCTCCTTCTTCAGCTCCGCGTCGTTGAACATCTTCTTGACGCCCGTCTGTGCATCGTCGAAGTTGCCCGTTATGCCGATGACCGAAGTGTTATCACCCTTCTGCGTCACCATCTGCCGCTCCTGGATCGCGCTCACGCCGTTCTTCGGGTAGAACACGATGATGCGTGTTCCGGGTACTTCGGCAAATCCCGCGAGGGCAGCCTTGCCGGTATCTCCGGAAGTCGCCGTCAGGATGACGATCTCATCCTTGATCCCGTTCTTCTTCGCTGCGGTCGTCATCAGGTGAGGCAGAATGCTGAGTGCCATATCCTTGAAGGCGATCGTCGCGCCGTGGAACAGCTCAAGATAATAAGCGCCGTCCGCCTGAACAAGCGGGGCGATCACATCGGTGTCGAACTTGTCGTCGTAGGCCGAATCGATACAGTGACGCAGTTCCTCCTCGGTGTAATCCGTGAGGAACAAAGACAGCACCTCAAAAGCAGTCTCGCGGTATGTCATCTGCGACATCTCGCGCATCGTGCGCGCAAGCGTCGGCAGTTTCACCGGCACATACAGTCCGCCGTCGGGTGCAAGACCCTGCAGGATCGCCTGCGAGGCGGTAACTTCCCCCGCGTCTCCACGCGTGCTTTTATACAGCATCTCCATACGATACAACCTCCGTTGCCGCCGGCATATAACACCGACCGCATAATCCCCGTCAGTATACCACATTCTCCGTGGTGATACAATCGGTATTTTAGCCAAAACAGACCCTCAGAAATGCCTCCTCATGGGCAATAACGACACCCCGCGACGCTCCTCCGCCGGAAGGGTTTCCCGACCCCTCAACACAAAAGACCGCTCCCCGGGTGATCCCTTCGGGGAGCGGCCGTATTCTTTTCATTCATCCCGCCGTGCGGACAGGCTTCTCAGAGTTTGAAACCGGTGCCGACAAACTGGGCGATATCGCGCCCGGTATCGTCCGTCACGTCCACGTTGATCACGGTCGTGCTCCGGCCGGTTTTGCGGCACACGGCCTTCGCCGAGAGCTTCGTGCCCTTCGGCGCGCCGAGGTAGTTGATGCTCACCTGCTGCGCCACAGTCGGACGGTGAATCTGGTTTGCGCAAACGGCGAATGCGAAGTCCGCCAGCGTGAACATCACGCCGCCCATGATACCTCCGTTCGCATTCTTATGCCGGTCGCCGAGTGTCATATCGCAGATCGCGTAATCGTCCCCGAGTTCGCGAAGCTCCATCCCGTTCTCGGTGGCGAAACGGTCTCCCTTGAAGTACTCTCTCGCTTCCTCCGTCGTTGCAAATGTACCCATATTCACTCATTCCTTTGTCTTTATTTTCCGAACGATCCGCATCGGCGGACCGGTCATGATCGTTTCGTATCAGATCAGCGTCATCAGATCCGTGTACTCGCGCCCGAGGCTGACCGCAACGTTTCTGTTGACGATCTTGCCGTCGTACACGTTCGCACCGTTGGCGAGACCTGCGTTTTTCTTCATCGCCGCCTCGAAGCCGAGATCTGCGATCATCTTGCCGTAGCGGAACGTCGCGTTCGCGAGTGCCACCGTCGAGGTGTAAGGAACCGCGCCGGGCATATTGCCGACACAGTAGTGAACGATGCCCTCCTCGATGAACACGGGATCGTCGTGCGTCGTCACGTGCGAGGTCTCGCAGCAGCCGCCCTGGTCGATCGCGATATCCACGATGACAGCCCCCTTCTTCATCAGTTTCAGATGCTCTCTGCGCACCAGCTTCGGCGTCGTGCCGCCCGGGATGAGAACGGAACCGATCACAAGGTCTGCGTCCTTCAGGCATTTGCGGATGTTGCCCTCGGTGCTCATCAGCGTCGTGATGGAGGAACCGAAGATGTCCGACAGATACGACAGACGGTTGAGGTTGACGTCGAGGAGCGTAACATTGGCGCCCACGCCGACTGCCGCCTTCGCAGCATAGGTACCCGCGATACCGCCGCCGATGATCACGACATTGCCCGGCGCTACGCCCGGAACACCGCTCAGGAGAAGTCCGCGTCCGCCGAACTTCTTCTCAAGGTATTTCGCGCCTTCCTGAATACTCAGGCGGCCTGCGATCTGGCTCATCGGGCGAAGGCACGGCAGGTTGCCGGCCTCGTCGGTGATCGTCTCAAACGCAACGGCCTTCACCTTGCGCGCGACCAGCGCGTCCGTCAGTGCCGGGTTCGGTGCGAGATGCAGGTATGTGTAAAGGATCTGTCCCTCGCGCATCCGCTCATATTCACATTCCTCGGGCTCCTTGACCTTGACGATCATATCCGCCTGCGCCCATACATCCTCCGCATTGGCGATAAGCTTGCCGCCCGCCTCCGCGTACTCGGCATCGGTGAAACCGGCTCCCTCGCCGGCGCCCTGCTCCACGAGCACGGTGTGACCTGCGCTGACATATGCCGCAACATTGTCCGGTGTCAGACCCACGCGAAATTCCTGATTCTTCAATTCCCTTGTTGTTCCGATAATCATTTCAATCCTTCTCCTTTGTTGTTTTTCGCGGAAAATGATGTAAGCCCCGTTCATCGTCCGCGGGCTGCCACGGCGTATGCGTGCCGTCGGCAAAAGTGCCTGCGGGTAGTTTACCATATTTTCCGCGGATCCGCCACAGTTTTTATGCAAAAGCAAGCGGGAAATACCGCTTTCGCACGGCATCTCCCGCATTACAGCCGTTGTTGTCCTGTTATCCGAAACGAAAACGCCCCGCGGTCTCCGCCACGATCGACTGAAGCTTTTCCATCCTTCCGCGGATGTCCTGCGCAAACGCCAGGTTCAGTCTTGCCTTTCGAAGGTTCTGAAGCGGCTCCTCGATCTTGAAATAACGGTCCCCCGCGAGAAAGTCCGTTAAATATCGCGCCGCCAGCTCCGCGGTCACCGCGAGCGTGCACGGCGCCATCACCGCGATTTCCTCCGCCGTGAGAATGTCCCCCGTCTCCGCGAGATACCCCTCGGCGATGATCCGGAATTTCTCAAGGTCGATCTGCGCCGTCGGCGTGTCCGCATCACCCCCGACCTTTTTCGCGGTCGAGCGCACGGAATCGGCGAAATCGTACGCTATCAGCCCCTCCATCACAGTGTCGAAATCGATGACGATCGCCCCGTACGGCGGCTTTGCGTCGGTGAACAGCACATTGTTGAATTTGGTGTCGTTGTGCGTGATGCGGACGGGAAACTCCCCCGCCGCATACCGAAGAGATACCTCGCAGGCTTCCTCCTCCAGCATTTTCAGTGAAGCGAGCTCCGCGCGGACCTCCGCCGTCCTTCCGCACACATCCTCCTCCGCCGCTTTCCACAGCTGACGAAACCGTAAGTGCGTATCGTGGAAGCCCTGCCCGGTGCCCTGCAGCCGGTTTCGCGGCATATCGGCAAGCGCGGCGTCAAACTGCCCGAACGCCCGAGCCATCGCGAGGAGAACATCGTTGTCCTCAGGGGATACATCGACCGCTTCGAGGTACTCCTCGACGCGCCAGTACTCCGTCACGAACGCGCTTCCGGATGTCCCGGCAGAGTGCGTCGCCCCGTCACCTGCACCGTGCATCCCGTGTGCGTGCCGTCTGAGCTCCAGAAAGCGCTCCCCGCTCACCCCGACCGGGTACAGTTTCGCGGTGCGGATGCCTTTTCGCAGCAAATGGTCCGTCACAACGACCATGTTGCGAAGCATCACCCTCGGCTGTCTCACCGCTTCGGGATTGAGCTTCTGCACAAGGTACCGCGTCTGCCTTCGACCGTCCCGCACGTATACGCAGTACGTCCGGTTGACATTGCCGCCCCGGAGTTCCTCCTCCGAAAGGATGCTGCCGGCGATACCGTACCTTCGCAGAATTGTTTCAGTAATCCATCTCATATCAACCCATCATCCGCCTATAAGGAAACGCTGATTCCATCCGACGATTTCCTCAGCGTTTCCACAGCGTTCATTCACTCTTACTTAATCTTTACGAGATGTCCGTTCTTCTTCATGGACTCGATGATCGCGTCAACATGCTTCTCGCAGATCTCGTAGGTCGGTGCCTCCGACATAACGCGGAGCACAGGCTCCGTTCCGCTCGGACGAAGCAGCACACGGCCGCTGTCACCGAGTTCCGCGGTGCAGGACTCAACCTGAAGTTTCACCGCCGGATCGTCCATCGTCGCCTTCTTGTCATCGACGACAACGTTCTTGAGCACCTGAGGGAACATCTCCACCTCGGACGCGAGCACCGAAAGAGGAAGCTGCGTCTCGATCATAACCATCATCACCATGATCGCCGTGAGGATACCGTCGCCGGTGCGGGCGTATTTGCGGAAAATGACGTGGCCGGAGTTCTCGCCGCCGATCAGATGGTCATTTTCCTTCATGTTCTCGTATACGAAACGGTCGCCTACCGCGGTCTTCTCGTAGCCGATGCCGATGCGGTCGAGCGCCTTGTACAGTCCGAAGTTCGACATGATCGTCGTGACAACCGTATTGCTCGGAAGCTGGCCGTTCTTCTTGAGGTGCTTCGCGCAGATGTACATAATCTGGTCACCGTTCACGACGTTGCCGTTCTCATCCACGGCAAGGCAGCGGTCCGCGTCGCCGTCGAAAGCGAATCCGACGTCCACGCTGTTGCTCTTCACGAACTCCTGCAGACCTTCTATGTGCGTGGATCCGCATCCGCGGTTGATGTTCGTTCCGTTAGGCTCGTTGTTGATGACGAGCGTCTTCGCACCGAGCGCGTCGAACACGGAGCGTGCGATCATCCAGGCGCTGCCGTTTGAGCAGTCAAGCGCAACCTTGCGGTTTTCGAAGGACTTCGTCGCAACGTTGGTCAGGTAGCCGATGTAACGGTTGCGGCCGGTGTAGTAGTCCACGGTGCATCCGATGCCCTCACCTGTCGCAAACGGGATCTCCTCGATCTCGCCGTCGATGTACTTCTCGATCTCGTCCTGCAGCGCGTCATCCATCTTCTCGCCGTCACCGTTCATCAGCTTGATGCCGTTGTCGGTGTAAGGGTTGTGGCTCGCGCTGATCATCACGCCGCAGTCAAATCCGTCCGTTCTCGTGATATACGATACGCACGGAGTCGTCGTAACGTGAAGGAGGTATGCGTTCGCTCCGGAGGAAGTGATTCCCGCCGCAAGCGCATTCTCATACATATATGAGGAGCGTCTCGTGTCCTTGCCGATCACAATGCGCGCCTGTCCGTTCCGGCTGTAGTGCCAGCCGAGATACCGACCGATCTTGAATGCATGCTCCGCCGTCAGCACAACGCCGGACTCACCGCGAAAACCGTCGGTTCCGAAATATTTGCCCATAAAACAGCCTCCTGAAAGGAATTGTTAAGTGTGTATCTCAAACAGCGCGAACGCGCTGCCGTCAACCGTTGTAGCAAGCCTCGTCGCAAACGAGAACGACATCGTCGTGCAGATTGAGGAACGAAGCCGGGCAGCTCGTCGTAACCGTGCCCTTGAGCATCTGCATAACCGCATCATGCTTGCCCTTGCCGTTCGCGAGGATGATGATCTTCTTCGCGGAAAGAATGGTGCCCATACCCATCGTGAGCGCCTTCGTGGGAACATCCGCAGCGCTTGCGAAGAAACGAGCGTTAGCGTCGATCGTGTCCTCGGTCAGACTCGTGATGTGCGTCTCGGGAACAAGCTCCGTATCGGGCTCGTTGAACGCGATGTGACCGTTGCGGCCGATGCCGAGCACCTGGATGTCCGCACCGCCGAGGGAGCGCACGAACTTCTCATAGCGCTTAGCCTCCGCCTCGCCGTCCGCTGCACTGCCCTGCGGAACATGCGTGTGCGTCTTATCGATATTGACTCTGTCAAAAAGGTTCTTATTCATAAAATAGCGATAGCTCTGGTCATTGTCCGGGCTGATCGGATAATACTCGTCAAGGTTGACCGTCGTAACCTGCGAAAAATCAATCTCGCCGGCCTTGTTCATCTCAGCCAGCTTAGCATACATACCCTCGGGGGTGGATCCGGTAGCGAGGCCGAGCACCGCATTCGGCTTATTCTTCATAACATCGGCAACGATCTCCGCGGACTTGGCGGACATCTCAGCATAATCTTTGCAAACTATTACTTTCATTTCTAATCTCCTTGTGGTATTCATTCGCGTGCCACAGCACACAAAATATTGTACTTCGTCAACGCCTTGAAATCAAGGAAAAACTGCTGTTACTACCCCGTTTCGAAGCAGATTTAACAATTCTTTATCGTTCGTTGAATGCCCGGGGTGAACTCGCCACAATCCGTTATTTATCGTCAAAAGAACTTATAATCTTTTGTCAACACTTTTTTTCTTTTCGTCGAATTTACTCTCTACGCCCTAAATTTTTGAAAATTCCTGACGCAATATTTTGCATTTTGCGTTATTTGCATTTTTTTGCCCGTTGAAATTCCGTTGACACTTTATTCTGCAGGTTGTAGAATTACGAAGTCGATGCAAGAAAATCTCCGAGCACGCCTTCACGGCGTAAGGTTTTCCGGAACCGCGAAGGCGTGCCCTCTCTCAACCAACCGAAACAACCGAGGTTGGATATATAAAATTGCTTGTTTTTTCATTTTCTCTCTTCTCAATTTTATCGTAGAAAGACCGCTTCTCACGAAGCGGCCTTTTTGCATTAGGGATAAGGCAACAAAGTTCAGAACCCAAGCAAGACAGAGCCGCTCAGTGAAAGCCCGTGCTTTCAACTGAGCGGCTCTGTCTTGCAGCAAGGGGCGGAAACGAAGTTGCCGCCCCCTCCACATGAG
>DBYX01000012.1:0-29108 GCA_002311665.1 Lachnoclostridium sp. UBA1175
ATAGGTAGCGCCGCCGATACGGCGGGCCTTAACTTCCAGAAGAGGCATAAGGTTGTTCATAGCCGTCTCGAAGACTTCCATGGCTTCCTTGCCGCTCTTAGCGGAAACCTGCTCAAATGCGCCGTAAACGATCTTCTGTGCGGTTCCCTTCTTGCCGTCAAGCATGATATTGTTGATCAGCTTGGTAACGACTTTGCTGTTGTAAACCGGATCCGCCAGAACGTCTCTTTTCTGAATATGTCCTTTACGTGGCACGTTGCTTCCCTCCTTAATTATTCCCGAAGGTAAGGACCTTCGGTAGGATTAATTCTTCGGTACTCACATTACTGTGTTCATGCGCTCGCTTGTATTTTCACTCGCATCTGCAACCACAAAACTCTGCGACAGGAACGGCTTCGCCGTCCTCGGAAAATTCAGCCCTGCATTTATTAGTAATGAAATTGTCCTGTGTTACTCCGCACGACATTCGTCGCTCGGAACAATGCTGCCGCAACTTTCGTTACGGATTACTTCTTAGCGTCTTTCGGGCGCTTAGCGCCGTACTTGGAGCGAGCCTGGCGTCTCTTGGCAACGCCGGCGGTATCCAGAGTACCGCGGATGATGTGATAACGGGTACCGGGCAGGTCCTTTACACGGCCGCCGCGGATGAGAACGACGCTATGCTCCTGAAGGTTGTGACCTTCGCCGGGGATGTAGCTCGTTACCTCCATACCGTTACTGAGACGTACACGGGCGATCTTACGAAGAGCCGAGTTAGGCTTCTTCGGGGTCGCGGTACGTACCGCTGTACATACGCCGCGCTTCTGCGGTGCGGACACATCCGTCTGCTTCTTCTTCAGCGAGTTGAAACCCTTCTGGAGAGCCGGAGCGGTGGACTTGGTCGCGCTGACAAGGCGGCCCTTGCGTACTAACTGGTTAAATGTAGGCATCCTATTACCTCCTGTTCAGATTGATCTTCTGTGTGACAGAAAAAGTGTGGTTGCATACTGCAGATCAACTGCAAAAAATAACTTGCGATTTCGGGCACAAAAACAAAGGTGCCCAAAAGCGCAAGTTAGATTATAGTAAAGTGCCTGTCCAATGTCAAGCAAAAATTTTTCAAAAAACCCGTTTACTTTGCGGTCTTCTCCGATTCCCCGGCAAGCTCCGCAAGCGCGCTCAGGCGCAGGTTCGTGTTATAGAAATCCTTCGTCGTGCAGCCGGCTCTTCCGCCGCCGGCACAGGCACACGCACACGCGCACGCACAAGCGCAGGAGCTGTGGGCGCAACCGCCGCCCGAGCGATGTGAGGAACCGCCGCCGCTACTGCTCCTGACACGCGGAACATTGATGACGTGAACGCGGAGATACGTATTCGGCGAGGAATCGTAGCGGTATGTACCGTCCGTTGTCTTACCGCGCACGGAAGTCTCCTCGGCCGGGATGTCCTTCTCCTCGATCTTCTCCTCGCTCTTGATGAAGCTTCTGCCGCAGAACTCACAGTTGTCCTTGCCCTCGGGGCGTGCCGCGCCGCACGCGGGACACGAAGGATAGTACTCGATCTTCGTGCGTGTGATCTTCTTCTCCGTCGTTGTGCCGAAATTTGCTCCTTTGGAGAACGCTGCCGCTATCAGTGCGATCGGAACCACAAAGATCAGAGCCATAAATCCGAGGAAAATGATGATCCCGATAATGACATCGACAATATCGTCGTCGGATTCGCCGTCGAAGCCGCCGGATTTGGATATGACCTTCTCCGTATCGAACGCAAACGCGTCATTCTTGTATGTCACGCTCACCGTGTACCGTCCGCCCTTGGCAAGCTTGGTCGTCCACACGCAGTAGCCGTCCTCAACCTCACACGCCGGATCCCAGCTCTCCGCCTTGTCGCTGTTCCATTTTACGGTGAGCTGATCCACCTTGCAGTCATCGAACCAGCCCGGCGTGAACCAGTATACCGTCTCACCCTCGGTCAGCTGATTCATCTCATACATATAATCCTGCTGAAGTTCAAACTCGAACACGACAATGCTGCCGGCATAGTATTTGCGGTCGAGGTCGATGCGCAGGTATGTACCGTGGTCATACATATAATCTATGGAACTGATCGTGGACGTCAGCGCCTTGTAACTCACATAATGCTTGTTCGGGATACCGATCTTGACCCACTCGAGCGGGCCCTCCGAATCCGAATCCAGCACCTTCCATTCTATATGGTAGACCATCTTGAGCGTCGCGTCGTCGTTGACGTCGACCGTGATACTGTAGGCCAGTATCTCGTCCAGGTCGCCGGACGCCTTCGCCTCGCGCTTCAACGCGAGCCCCGCGACAAGCAGGATCAACGCTGCGGCCGCGACAGCGACAAACAATCGCAAAATCCGATGATTTTTCGTCCTCTTCATCACTTGCGCACCTCCCCGCGAATAATCCTGAGCGGGCATTCGCACCGCATCGACGCCGAGAAATCCCTGCGCTCGCGGCAGGCCTCGCCGTTCCATATCGTCTCCCATTCATCGCTGAGCATATTGCCGAGCGGTTCTTCGGAGAGCCAGCTCTGGCACGGTACCACATTGCCGCCCGGCGTGATCGCCATATTGCTCAGGCAAGCGCCGCAGTTCGGCGTGGTGATCCCGAGTTCCTTGCAGAAGTCATCGTCCACCCAGCCCGGCGACGTGAAACTGATCTCCATATCCTGCTCCGCGCAGTATGCCACGGCGCTCTGCAGGATTTTCCGGATGTCCGCGTTCGTCAACTGGAGATTTTCCGAAGCCTCCCTGGCCGCATTGCCGGTCGTGATCAGGCCGGAGCACGTCACGTAGGTGACGCCCTTCGAATGGAGGAAACGAAGCGTCTCGACATAGTCGCTGTTGCTCGTGCACAGGGGCGTGTTGACGCTCAGGTTGAGCCCTGCGGCGATCGCGTTCTCGATGCCCGCGACCGTGTCCTTCCAGCGCTCCGCGCCGACGAGCCTGTTATGCACCTTCTCGTCATATGAGTAAAATGTCACCTGCACGCTGTCGAGCGATGCCCTGCGCAGCTGCTCGCAGTACTCCGGCGTCAGTTTGATGCCGTTCGTGTTCAGGCGCGTGATAAACCATTTTGCGTAGTCGATCAGCTCGATCAGATCCTCGCGCATCGTGGGCTCGCCGCCGGTAAATGTCACCTGCGGGATGCAGGCCTGACGGCACCGGTCGATGATCGTCTTCCATGCCCCGGTGCCAAGCTCCTTCTCGTCCGAGTGCTCCTGACCCGCGGCATAGCAATGCACGCACTGCTGGTTACAGTGCCACCGGCCTTCCCGGGTCATCGCGCTCACCATCAGATCCATCCTGTGCGGCGCGCGCATATACTCCGCGTAATCGCCGAGGCTCACGAACTCGATCGGCTCGGTGACCTCCTGCTCATACGCGATCTGCATAAACGTCTTCATAATGCGGTAAATGTCCCTGCGAAAGCGCCATTTTCCGATGAAAGGGTACACCTTGGACACCGACTTGGCCGTCTGCGCGACGATCTCCTTCACGTCATCGTTCGAGATCTCCTTCCCGCTGTAGCGGTTGATCTGCTCGATCAACTCCGTGATCAGGATGCTCCACGACACGTTGACCGGCACGATAAACTGGCCGTTCAGGATCGCGACACTCGCGCCGACGTCATTGCCCTCAACCTTCGGCGGCACAAGGTGGATCCGCACCACGCCCGGCCCCTCCGGATTGAGCGTCGTGTGGTGAACCTCACCGAAATGCTCCTTCGCGTAACGAAGGACTCGCTTGGATGTTTTCATACCGAATGTTTCCTTTCCCTTATAATACACATCTATGTAGTCACACGTCTCCGTACAACTTTCTCTGGATCTTCTCAGCCTCCTCGGAAAATGTTATCGTATCCCAGTAATCCTTCACCCGGATCTCAATCACCTCGATCGGCCTGACTTCCGTCCGGGAAACCCACTCCCATCCGTCGACCAGCTCAAACGAGTCGGAGGGCAGTACATATATGTACCCTTTCCCCTCCGGATCTATGGAGCCGTACCGCAGGAAGCTCCTGATCCCGTCGGAATCAAAGGAAAGCTTTCCCTCGGGCGAATCCGGGTACCACCGGAACGGCATTGCAAAGGGGATCACTTCCTCCATCGTCGCGGCCGCGTAGATTCCCATCTGCGCCTCCGCCTCGCACTGCCCGTTCGCCTGCCTCGGCTTCACAATGTCAAAACGATACTGACTGCCGTGATACAGCCGGTCCGGTTTCTCACTCATACTTATGTCCCCCAAAAACTATATACTCTTTCATCAAGCCGGTCATATCTTATTCATTACTCACGCCCCGGTCACTCGCCGTGGCCGATACGCGTGTCGCGCCATTGCGCGATCAGCTCCGCAAGTCCCTCATACGTCGCGATCTCATTGGCCGCGCGCCGCAGTCCCGCCGATCCGCGTCTCCCCGAAAAATACCACGCCACATGGCTGCGCATCTCCTTCATCGCGATGAACTCACCCTTGAAGTCGCAGGCCATTCGCGCATGGCGAAGAACCATTTTGCAAAGCTCCTCGTTGTCCGGCTTCGGGATCTCCGTCCCGTCCGCGAGGTACGCCCCGCACTGCGCGAAGATCCACGGATTGCCCCGCGCCGCACGCGCGATCATCACACCGTCGCAGCCGGTCTCCCGCATCATCGCCGCCGCGTCCTCCGCGCACGTCACATCGCCGCTGCCGATCACCGGGATCTTCACGGCCTCCTTCACGCGTTGCACGCAACCCCAGTCCGAATGCCCCGCGTAGTACTCCTCCCGGAACCGCCCGTGCACCGCGACCATCGAAGCGCCCGCGTCCTCCGCCGCCTTCGCGACCTCCACGGCACTCTCGACACCGCCGAAGCCCCTGCGGATCTTCACCGTGACCGGCTTGCTCTGCGCGCGCACCATTGCGTACACGATGTCGTACACAAGCTTCGGATCCTTCATCAGAGACGACCCTTCGCCGTTGTTCACGACCTTCGGCACCGGGCAGCCCATGTTGACATCGAAAAATGCAAACGGCTTTTCCTCGAGCACCTTCGCCTGCTCCGACATGATCGTCGGGTCCGCCCCGAAGAGCTGCAGCCCGATCGGCTGCTCCGCAGGCTCCGTCGCGATCAGCTCCGCCGTGTTGGGATTTCGATACATCACGCCCTTCGCGCTGACCATCTCCGTGTATAGAAGTCCCGCCCCCTGCTCCTTGCACAGCAGACGAAACGGCAGGTCGGTAACGCCTGCCATCGGTCCGAGCGCCAGCGGCGTGCTCACTTCAATTGTTCCGATGTGAAAACTCAATGGTCTATCTGCCTTCCGCTCGCGCGTTAGCCCGCACGACGCCCGCTCCTTATTGTACACGATTTTGCGAAAAATATCTACTACCGACGTATGACTATTATCTGTATTGTCTAAGACAAAGAAATAGCCGCCCAGTCCTGAGAAAACATGGCGGCTATCTTTTTTGCTTACATTTTTCAAGGGCAAACCGTCTACCGGCAGCACCCTTTTCTTTGTATTCTCATTGTAGCACAGGCAATAGTCTTTTCAAATGAATCCTCGCTCTGAAAATCCTTTCAAAGCAGACGAATCCTGCCGAAAACTCACTTCCGCCCGCTCTTCTGCTTCGCGTAGATCAGCTGCAGACCCTTGAGCGTAAGGTCCGGGTCATAGATGTCGATCATGTCGGTCTCGCCGGAAATGATGCGCCCAAGGCCGCCCGTTGCGATGACCTTCATGCTGTCGAGGCCTGCGGCCTCCCTGACCTTGCGGATCATGTACTCGGTCTGTCCGATGCAGCCGTAGATCAAACCGGCCTGCATACTGGTGACCGTGTCGGTCGCAAGGATCGTCGAGGGCATCTCTATGCCGATCTCGGGAAGTTTTGCCGCCTCGTTCCACAGCGCATTCGCGCAGATGCGGATGCCGGGGCTCGTGATACCGCAGCGGAGCGTTCCGTCCGCAAGCACCAGGTCGTATGTCGTCGCCGTGCCGAAGTCGATCACCATGATCGCCGTCTTCTCCGGCTTACCGAAGAGCTCGTAGCCCGCAACGGCGTCCACCACGCGGTCCGCGCCCATCTCGAGCGGGTTGGCCATTTTCAGACGGATGCCCGTCTTCGTGCCCGCGCCGACCACGATCGGCGTGTGGTTAAGATACTTGATAACGCCGGAATTCAAGGAGTGCATGATGCCCGGCACAACCGAAGCCACGATAACACCTGCGAGCATATCCGGCGTCACGTTGCGCTCCGAGAGCAGGTTCTTGATCCAGATGCCGAACTCGTCGGACGTGCGCGGCAGCTTCGTCGTCATACGGAACGTGCCGATGATCTCGCTCCCGCGAAATATACCAAATGTCAGGTTCGTGTTGCCGACATCGATCGCCAGCAGAAACTCACCTGTCTTCTCACTCGTCTTCGCCATCCTCGTCTCCCTCCAATCCAAGGAAAAATACTTTCACGTACATCTCGAGCGCCTCCAGCAGGTCGCGCTTCTCATCGCGCAGCCGCTTGACCTCAAGCCCGCTGCCGATGTCGTCGTACATAATGTCGCCCTCGCGCGCCGTCGTGTGAAGCTCGAGCGTCCCTTCCTCGTCAAACTCGACCGTCAGCACGCCGCCGACCTTCTCTGTGAAGAGGACGCACATAATCTTAAGCTCCTTCTGCACGTCGGCAGGCAGCCCCCGGAAATCGTCGTTCAAATAATATTTTTTCTCATATGCGTTGCTGCCGCACAGCACAATTCTGTCCTGATACATAGTCAAAGTCCTGTTCGGAAAATGTATTCTACAAGTGTAGTTCTTAGTCAAAAGCCTCTCACCGACCTCAATCCAGCGGCCACGGCACCTCGGAGAGCGTCGCGTACATCACCGCCTTGATCGTGTGCATACGATTTTCCGCTTCATCGAACACCTTGCTGTACTTCGACTCGAACACCTCGTCGGTCACTTCCATCTCGTTGATACCGAACTTCTCACTGATCGTGAGACCGATCTCGGTGTTGAGGTCGTGGAAACTCGGCAGGCAGTGCAGGAAGATCACATCGTCCGCCGCACGGTTGATGCAGTCCATCGTCACCTGGTACGGCAGAAGGTCGTTGATGCGCTCCGCCCAGATCTCGTCCGGCTCACCCATCGAAACCCACACGTCCGTCGAGATGACGTCCGCGCCGGTTGTTCCCTCGACCACATCCTCGGTAAACTTGAGTGTCGCGCCCGACTCCGCAGCGTAACCGCGGCAGATCTCGATCAGCTCCTCGTTCGGCCAGTACTTCTTCGGCGCGCAGCACGTAAAATGAAGTCCCATCTTCGTGCACGCGATCATCAGCGAGTTGCCGGTGTTGTAGCGCGCATCGCCCATATACGTGAGGCGGATGCCTTCCAGGTGTCCGAAGTAATCGCGGATCGTCAGCAGGTCCGCGAGCATCTGCGTCGGATGGTACTCGTTCGTCAGGCCGTTCCACACCGGAACGCCCGCATAGCGCGCGAGATCCTCCACGATCTCCTGGCCGTAGCCGCGGTACTCGATACCGTCGAACATGCGTCCGAGCACTCTCGCGGTGTCGCGGATACTCTCCTTCTTGCCGATCTGGGACGCCTTCGGGTCGAGGTAGGTCGCACCCATACCGAGGTCATACGCGGCAACCTCAAACGAGCATCGCGTTCTCGTGCTCGTCTTCTCGAAGATCAGCGCGATGTTCTTACCCTCGCAGCCGCGCACGCGCACGCGCTTTTTCTTGCAATCGCGAAGCCAGTCCGCAAGGTCGAGGAACTCCTTGATCTGCGTCGGCGTAAAATCCTTCAGTGTCAGAAATGACTGTCCCTTGATATTCATAAGTCTTCTCCTTATCGTGGTTATCTTGCGGAGCGCATATCGCCGTCTCCGTTATCTCTCATAATAAGTCTCCTGCGGCCCGAGGTAACTGCCCGCCGCAGCCCCGTCGCCCGATACGATGATCCGCTCAAGCACGGCCTCCGAATCCACCGCGCTCACCGTGACCGTGTGAACGCCGGCAGCCAGTTTTTCGGAAAATGTGTGCACTCTCGCGTTGATCATCACCCCGTGGCACCACTGCGGGTTGAAGCAGTCGCCGCTTCGGAAGCCCTGCGGGATGATGTCGGTCACCGTCAGCGCGCCGTCGTCGATGCGAAGCGCGTATCGCACGCTTCCGCCGTTCTCGCGCGGGTTGTTCGGTGCGAACACGAGCACGAAATCATACTCACCGTCCGCGGGCACCGCAAACCGGTATGTAAGAGCCGGCCCCTCGCCCGGCGCAAAATCGCGTCCGAGCGGCAGTACCGCCGCCGCGTCCCCGTTGCGGCCGTAGCCCTCAAGGATCGCGTACGCCGCATCGCCCGCCGCCACGCTCTTCGCGAAACGCGCGACATCCATGGCGATCACGCCGTCATCGTTCATTATGTATGTGTCAGCCGGATAGCTCTCCGCCGCCCACGCGGGACGGACGGGCTTTCTCGCCGTCAGTCCGAACAATTTGCTCTCATAAAAGTTGGACGTTTCCGCCGCGCCTGCCGCACATGTTTTGTCTGCACCGCCTGACACGGTTCCGAGGTCCTCCTCGCGGAAGTTCTTCGGCAAATACGGCTTTGCCTCCGGCACATACGTCCCGTCGGTGACTTCCGAAAGCCTGTGCACCGCAGGCGGTGCGCTTCCCTCGTCATTCCACTGCACGAACCCGATGTGCTTGCCGCTCATCATACCGTTCCATTTGCCGCCGGCAACCGAATGATACAGTTTCACCAATTCGGCGTCCTCGCGGATCCGCGCCTCGGTGATGTCCGCGTACACGTCCGCACGGGCGTCGCGCTGCAGCAACAGCGCCTCGTTCGCGGCCGCCGCGATCATCATCTCGACCAGGTTGGCCGAAGCCGTCGCCGGGTAGATGACAAGCTCGAACAGGCAATCCGCAAGCTCCGGTCGCACGCGCGCCGCAAGCCACTCACAGTTGTCTCGCAGGCGTCTGCACGCCGCCAACATCCGCGCCGCCTCACCATCCGCAGTGAGCGCGTACACCGAAGGGTGCAGCGTCTCCGGTCGTCGCTGCGCATTGAGCGCCGCATAGCCCGTGAGCGTCTCCGCAATGCGGATGACCGCCTCGTCGTGATCGCAGGCTTCAAAGCCTCCCGCGAACACATCGGCCGCAAACTGCCTCGTGTACCCGTCGGTCTCGTTCGGCCTCGTGCCGTAGCGCTCGAAGTCGTACGCAAGGTCCATGAAATAAGTGAGCGGATGCTCCTGCGGCTTAAGATCGCCGACATTGACGATCCATATGTCGCGGATCCCGGCTGCGTAGGCGCGCCCCATCTGCTCCCAGACCTTCGAGAGCTGCGTGGAGTTGACCCACTCGTACGAGACCGGCCCGCCGTGGTAGTCAAAATGATAGTACATTCCGAAGCCGCCGTTGTGCGCCCGAAGCTCCTCCGACGGGAGCGTGCGCATATTTCCGTAGTTGTCCTCACAGAACATCAGCGTCACGCCGTCGAGCTCCGGCTCGCCCATAAGGCCGGGCGTCGTCGCGTCGCCGTAGAAGAACGGCTCCACTTCCTTATAAAGTGCGAGCATTCGCGGAACCTTTGTGAGGTCCTCGTTCACATACTCGCGGATCAGCTTATTTTGCGTGCGAAGAACTCTTCGCAGCAGATCGATATTGTCGGCGAGCGTCGCCTCTCTCCCGAGGATCGTCGAGTCCGCCTCCCCGCGCATACCGACCGTGATCACATTCTCAAAACGGCCGCTGCGCGCAAGTCCGTCCGCCCAGAACCGCGTGATGCCCTCCTCGTTCGTGAGGAAATTCCACGCGTCGCCGTATACGGAATCCTTGCCGCGGAGGTACTTGTACTCCTCGCCCTGGCGGCAGCACGGCTCGTGGTGGGACGCGCCCATAACGACGCCGAGCTCGTCCGCAAGCTCCGCGTTCGCAAGCCCCGGACCGTCGTTCGGGAAGATCGCGGACCACATCGCGGGCCACAGGTAGTTGCCCCTCATGCGGAGAAGGAGCAGGAACACCTGCTCGTACATTTTCGCGTTGAAACCTCCGAAGAGGTTGTTGGTCCAGGTGCCGAAGGAGGGCCACTCGTCGTTGATGAAAAATCCGCGGTACCTGACCGACGGCTCCTTCGAGACATACGGAAGATCCGCAACCACAATCTCATCGCGCTTCGCCGGCGCCGCATCCGCGAACCACACCCACGGCGTCACGCCGATCCTGCGGCTCACCTCGAACATACCGTAGATCGTGCCGCGCTTGTCGCTACCGTAGATGACGAGTGCCTCCGCCACGTTCGACAGCGGCCTCTCCACGCACGCCAACGTGAACACTTCCCTCTTTCCGTCTCCTTCGGAAAATGAAGCGAACAGCCCTTCCGGGTCCCCCGCTGTCACACCGGCCGTGCCGATCAGCACCGCCCTCTCGCCGAGTTCTGCCGCATCGCGCACGACGCGAGGCCGCACTCCGCCGACGAGCGCGATGTCGTCCGCGAGCACTTCCGCCACGCGCACCACGCCCGGCAATGCCTTCGGGCCGACATAGATGTCGGCAGCCGTATGGTTTTGTACCAGGTTAAACCCCATTGTTCTGTCCGCCTGTTGTCAGTATTCTACTTTCCAGAGCGTAAGCCCGTGCGCCGGAGCCATCGCCCCCGCGCGCTCGCGGTCCTTCGCCTCAAGGATGGCCGTCATCTCCGCAGGCTCGCGCTCCCCGCGTCCGACCTCAAGAAGGGTCCCCGTAAGGATTCGCACCATATTCTGCAGAAACCCGTTGCCGGTATATGTCAGCCAGATCTCATCGTACTCCGTGTCGCCGCATGTCGTCGTCACTTCCTCGATCTCGATCGAAGTGATCCTGCGCACGCACGATTTCTTCATATGTTTATTGCCGCAGAAGCTCGTAAAATCATGCTCCCCGGTCAAAAGTGCCGCTGCCTCGCGCATCCGCCCAAGGTCGAGATCCTCGGGGATCCAGAGAATCTGCTGTCTGCCGAACACCGGCCTTACAAACCCGGTGGAGAGGCGGTAGCGGTACGTCTTCGACTTCGCGTTCAGCCGCGCGTGGAACCGCGCATCGACGATCTTCGCGTCCGTCACGGCGATGTCCTTGGGGAGATACGTGTTCATCAGTTCCAGTATCTTCCCCGGACCGTAGGGCGTATCGACCTGAAAATTCGCCACCTGCCCCACGGCGTGAACGCCGGCGTCCGTGCGGCCGGAACCGTTCACCTCAATCTCCTGCTCGAAGAGCTTGCCGAGCATCGTCTCCAGCCGGCCCTGTATCGTGTTGTCCGTATTGCCCTGCTTCTGCCAGCCGTCGTAGCGGCTTCCGTCATACTGCAGGGTGACACATATATTCTTCTTGCTCATATCGTCTCCGGTTATTCCTCACCGGCATCATCCCCGTTATCCGCCGGAACTTCCGTCGGGGTTGCCTCCTCCTTCGGCGTCGGCGACGGTTCCGCAGCTTTCTCCGTAGGGGTCGCCGTCACTTCCTCAGGCACCTCGGTGGGAGTCGGGGTTGCCTCGGTCTCCGCAGGCGTCGGCGTCGCTTCGGTCTCCGCAGGCGTCGGCGTCGCTTCGGTCTCCGCAGGTGTCGGGGTTGCCTCGGTCTCCGCAGGAGTCGGGGTTGCCTCGGTCTCCGAAGGTGTCGGTGTCGCGTCACCCGAAGGCGTCAGATCAGGCGTTTCCGTAGGCGTCACCTCGCCGGGATCCGGTGTCGGAGTCGGCTCCTCCGTCGGCGTTACCGCTGCCGTCGGAACGAGCTTCGGCGTCTTCGTGGGGATCGGCGTAGGCTTCGGAGTAGGTGTGTTCGTAGGACCCGAAGGCGTGGGTGTATTGGTCGGTGTTCCCGCCTCCGGTGTCGGTGTGAGCGTCTCGTCCGTCTCTCCCGGCGTAGGGCTCTCGATCCCCGCCTCAGGCGTGGGCGTGTTCTCCGGCGTAGGAGTATCCTTGACAGGCTCCTGCGTCGCCGTCGGGGTGTTCTCCCCGCCAGGCGTCATCGCCTGCGTGGGTGTCACCTTGCCTCCCTCGTTCGCGTTGTCGCCGGGGATCATCAGGATCATAATAAGGAACACAACGAGCACAAGGATCATTCCGGCAAATATCGCAAACGTGCGGTTTCGTATATTCTTCCAGATCCCGCCTCCGTCGCCGAACAGGCCGCCTTCGTCATCGTCCTCCTCATCGTCCTCTTCTTCATCGTCGTCGCGGTCGTCATCATCGTCCGCGTCGTCTTCGTCGCTGTCGCGGAACCCTACGGCATCGGGGTCGTACTCGTCGTAGTCGTCATCCCCGTTCGCGTCCTCGTCATCCGCATCGTCATCGTCGTCCGCATCATCTTCGTCGTCGCGGTCGTCATCGTCGTCCGCGTCGTCATCGTCGACGTCTTCGTCTTCCGCATCGTCGGAGTCATCGTCCGCGTTCTCATCGAACGCATCCTCTTCCTCCTCAAGTTCATCCTTCTCAGGATCGTCATCGAACGCATCGTCGGCATCGCTGATGTCGTCCCCGTTGTCGCGGATCCCCTCGGCGATCTCCTCCGGATTTTCCGTTAAAATGTCATCGATCGACTTCATGTTTTTTCCTCCCTTGCAACCGGGTCCGACCCGGTCGCTCCGCCCTCGGATTCGCTTTCCCCGGGCGGCTTTCGTGCTCAGTACCTGTCCGCGGGAAACACTCCCGCATAGTACTATGAAACAGAATTATATCACAACTCCCGTTTACACACAAGAAAAAGAGAATTTATGTAAAAAATATGAACGCACTTGTTTATTTTTTGAAGTAACTGTATAATTACGAGAGTTATTGGATTGAAAGGAGCATTCCGTGCATGCTGTACAAAAACCCTTACGCGGAGCGCCCCAAACGCCATGAGATCAAAACCGTTCTGACGTACCCCCAGTACATCGAACTCCGGGCTCGCGTCGGCGGCATCATGACGCCGGATCCGCATATGCCGGGTCCCGAGGGGTACCGCATCACAAGTGTATATTTGGACACGCTGCTCGAGGATGCATACAACGAAAAGGACAGCGGTGTCCAGCACCGCAACAAATACCGCATCCGCGCGTACAACGGCGACGACTCCTTCATCGTTCTGGAGAACAAGGAGAAGATCGACGACCGCATCGCCAAATCCTCCGCGCGCATCACGCGGGCCGACTATGACGCGATACTCGGCGGGGATTTTACGCCGCTGCTCGCGTACGACGATCCGCTGTGCCGGGAGGTCTACGGTCTGCATCAGGCCAAGGGTCTCAAGCCGAAAGTCATCATCGAATATCAGCGACAGGCGTATGTGCATCCGCTTTCGATGGTGCGCGTCACGTTCGACTGCCTGATCAGCGCCGGGGTCAACACGCTCGACATGTTCGACAGCACGATGGTCACGCGCCCGCTGTTCCCGCAGCAGGAAGTCGTCCTCGAAGTCAAATACGGTGAGTATTACCCGATGTATCTGAAGCAGCTGCTCCAGAACAACGGCATCAAGCTGGCCGTGTCCAAGTTCGTACTCGGCTGCGATTACCTGAAACAGAATTTCATTGTCCTGTAACGGTTCATATAATAAAGAGAAAAAGGAGCCCCCGAATCATGTCCGATTACATTGCCGAAATCAAGAACCTGATGGGTCAGGCGGATTCCCTTACCACCACGACACCGATCAAGATCATCGCCTGCCTCACTTTCACGCTTGTGTGCGCGGCGATCATCTACTGCGTATACCGCTTCTTCTACCGCGGCGCCTGCTACAGCGAGAACTTCGCGGTGCTGCTCGTTATGGTTGCTGTCATCACCGCGATGATCATCCTGACGATCTCCTCGAGCGTGGCTCTGTCACTCGGTACCATCGGTGCTCTGAGTATCATCCGTTTCCGTTCCGCGATCAAGGATCCCCTCGATGTCGGTTTCCTCTTCTGGTCCGTCGTCGTCGGTCTCACAACCGGCGCGGGGATGGTTCCCTTCGCTCTGATCGGTTCCCTCTTCATCGCGGTTCTCTACATTTTACTCACCTTCCTTCGCACGTCGAAGGGCACCTACCTGCTTCTCGTCCGCTACGCCGATGAGGCTGCGGAAGAAGTCTCCAGGATCGTGGACGATCTCGACGGCCGCCTGAAGAACAAGACCACCTACAAGGACGAGACCGAGCTCACGGTGCAGATCCGCTTCAAGGGCACGGACACGCCGTTCCTCGACGATCTTCGGAAAATCCACGGTGTCTCCAACGCCGTGCTTGTGGAATTCACCGGCGAGTGACCGGTACGCGCGGTCCGTGGGGAACCGTGCAGCTGACAATTTGAACAGTGCGGAGCGGCGGGGTGCCGTTTCCGAACAAATATATGATATACCGGCGTCCGCGGCATTTTCCGTGTCGCGGGCGCTGTTGCGCGGAGGTAAGTTATTTCTATGAAACAGTCCAACCGGAACCGCTTCGGCGGTCAATTTTCCGTAATCATCGCACTGACGGCACTCCTGACCGCGGTCGTTATGCTCGCGGCAGGCTGCCAGAACAAGCCGTCGAACTCGAGCGCGAACCCGACACCGACGCAGACCGTCGTCACACCGACGCCGGACGAGGTGAACCCCGACGATCCGACGCCCACGCCGGTGTCGCACGACTACACCGACGAGACGATCGAGTTCACCAATGATATGCCCGATCTCGTGTTCTCGCACAGCGGCTTCTTTGGCAAGGAGGATATGACGCTCCGTCTGTACTCCCGCTACGACGGCACAATCTATTACACGCTCGACGGCACGCATCCGACCGAACAGTCGAACCGCTATGACCGCTCTACCGGCATCCTGCTGACCGCCAACACCGGCAACATCCCGAAAGTGTGGTCCGTGAGAGCCGCCGCTTACTACAAGGACGGCACGAAGTCGGAGGAGTTCGTTCACTCCTACATCCTCGGCGCCCATGTCGATGAGCGTTTTGAGACTATGATCTTCGCGATCAACGGCGATCCGGCCGAGCTCTACGAGGAGCCGGACGGAATCTTCGCGGCAGACAACTATGAGGAGCGCGGACGCGAGAGCGAGCGCGCCGTCTACATCGAGGTGCTGAACCCGGACGGTTCGGCGGTGACCGCACAGAACTGCGGCATCCGCGTGTACGGTGCCTACTCCCGCCGCAACTCCCAGAAATCGATGAAATTTTACGCCCGCAAATCCTACAGCCCGGAGAGCGGCACGTTCTACCTGAACTTCCTCGATCGCACGACCTCCGACGGCAGTGCGACACAGGTTGTCCGCTACGACAAATTCGTGCTCCGCGCGAGCGGTAACGACTACCGCTTCGCCTTCATCCGCGACGAGCTCAACCAGGTGCTCGCGCAGGACGCAGGCTTCGAAGAGTACGAGAGCGTATGCCCGGCCGCATGCTTCATCAACGGTCAGTACTACGGCTTCTTCTGGGTTCACTCCTCCTACTGTGACGAGTACTTCAAGAGCCGCTACGGCGACAGCCCGGCGAAGACCGCGGCCAAGGCAGCAGGCGCAGAGGAGTACGAGGAGGGTGAGTTCGTCGTCCTCGAGGGCGCCGACAACACCAAAAAGAAGAAGGACGGCGAGGACGACTACAATGCCATCGTCAAGGAATACGACGACGCATACTACCGCTTCGCGTACGCCGACCTGACCGACTCCAAAATCTACGCGGAACTCCGCGCATGGATGGATGTGGAAAATTACCTCGACTATATGGCGTACAACATTTACCTCTGCAATCAGGACTGGCCGAACAACAACTTCAAGTGTGTCCGCTACTATCCGGCGGAGGGCGAGTCGTTCGGCGAGGGTATGTACGACGGTCGCTGGCGCTACCTGCTGCACGACATCGACTACACGTACTCGCTGTATGGCCAGATGGATGTTCTTCCCACCTATGACACGCTCCGCCAGGTTCTCACACAGGGCAGCAACCGCTACTCTCCGCTGCTCGACGCGCTCCTCAAGCGCGAGGACTGCGTAGAGTACTTCGTGAAGAAGACGCAGGATTATTCGAACGGCGCACTCTCGACTTCGAACATCATCGAGACGCTCGCCGAGATGAACGCTGCCCGCGACCAGGAGATGCATTACTACTACAATTACATCGCTTCGCTCGGCGCGGAGGATGCCGACTGGGTCGATGAGAGCCAGTACCACGAGCGCATGAAGGAGATCGAGGATTTCGCGAAGGCCCGTCCCGCACGCTCGACGGCGTTTCTGAAGAGCCGTTTCGTGCTCGGCAAGACCTTCTACCTCGATGTCGAGGGTGCCGCGGGCGCGAAACTCGTCATCAACTCCTACACGGCTCCCGCGCAGAAATCGTTCAGCGGAACGTATTTTGAGGACTATGACACGACCGTGTCCGCGATCTATGCGGACGGTTACCGCTTCGACTACTGGGAAGTCAACGGCATCAAGAGAACGACCGAATCGCTCCGCCTGACCGCGGACGACATCCTCGGCGGACAGATCCACGTGATCCTTCACGTGAAGGAGGATACCTCCGCCGGTGTCACGATTGACCTGATCAAGGCGCGCGGCGGGGACTGCATTGTCCTTCGCAACCCGCAGTCGACCGACGCTTCCGTGGGCGGCTACACGCTCAAGGACGGCGGCACGGACATCGACGGCGCCGACCGCACCTACCGCATCCCGGACGGAACCGTGATCCCCGCGAACGGCACGCTCCGCATCGAGTGCGTCAAGGCGGACGACGAGAACAAGCCGACGGAAGGCCTTGTGTGCCCGTTCAAGCTCTCGAAGGGAGACACGCTCACGCTCGCCGATGCATCCGGCAAGAAGCTGCTCACGGTTGACATCCCGAATCTTCACACCGGTTTCGTATACCGCCGCGACATCTTCACCGGCGAGTTCCGCGAGGAGCGCGAGTGATCGTTTTCCGCAAAAGAACTTGACAAGCGAACTGTTCACAGGTTATATAATTGCATTAGCAAACGCATAACAGCCGCCGGAGGGCCTGCCTTTCGGCGGCTTACCATTGAAAAGGAAACCTATGGAATCTACGGAATCGATAAAACCGAAGGAAAATAAGATGGGCGTCATGCCCATTCCGAAGCTTTTGGTGAGCATGTCGCTACCGATGGTGGCGTCGATGCTCGTGCAGGCTCTGTACAACATCGTCGACAGCATCTTCGTGTCCAAGTACGACCAGGACGCAATGACCGCCGTGACGCTCGCATTTCCCGCGCAGACGCTGCTGATCGCGATGGGCGTGGGCACCGGCGTCGGTATCAACGCCCTGCTGTCATTCAACCTCGGGCGCAAGGACCAGAAGGGTGTCAACCGCGCGGCGACGCACGGTATCTTCCTCTACATCATCTACGCCGTCGTCTTCTGCATCGTCGGCTTCACGCTGGCCGAGCCGTTCATCCGCTCGCAATTCAACGACAAGGATTTTGCGGACAACTACGATGTCACCGTGAAGACGATCGGCTACGGACGCGACTACCTCTCGATCGTCATGGGCCTGTCGTTCGGCGTGTTCTTCCAGGTGCTCTTTGAGCGTCTGCTGCAGTCGACCGGCAAGACCATCTACGCGATGATCACGCAGGGAACGGGCGCCATCGTCAACATCATCCTCGACTACGCTCTCGTGTTCGGTCACTTCGGACTTCCGCAGCTCGGTGTCAAGGGTGCCGCGATCGCGACCGTCATCGGTCAGATGGTAGCCGCCTGCCTCGGCCTCATCTTCAACCTGACGAAGAATAAGGAAGTCAGCCTATCGATGCGCGGGTTCTACGTTGACCCCGAGACGCTCCGCGACATCTACAAGGTCGCTTTCCCGAGCATCCTGATGCAGGCGATCGCCTCGGTCATCACGTACGTGCTCAACCTTCTGATCGGCGGCTTCTCAAAGGACGCCGTCACGGTGTTCGGCATCTACTTCAAGATACAGAGTTTCATCTTTATGCCGGTCTTCGGCTTCAACTCCGGAATGGTGCCGATCCTCGCATACAACTACGGCGCACAGCGCAGGAAGCGTATGCTGGAGACGCTGCGCCTGAGCTACCTGATTGCCGCGGGCATCATGATCTTCGGCACCGTCCTGTTCTGGGTGTTCCCGGAGCAGCTGCTCTCGCTGTTCAGTGAGAACAGGGAATCGCTCGACACGCTCGTGCGGTACGGCGTTCCCGCGTTCCACTACATCAGCCTGCATTTCCTGTTCGCATCGTTCTCGATCATCACGATCTCGGTGTTCCAGGCGCTCGGCAACGGCCTCTACGCGACCATCGTGTCGTTCTGCCGTCAGGTGCTCATCCTTCTGCCCGTCGCATGGTTTATGGCCAAGATCGTGAAGAAACTTGACTGCGTATGGCTCTCGTACCCGATCGCGGAGATCGTGTCCGCCGGGCTGTGCGTGATCTTCCTCGTGAAGATCTACCGCCGGCAGATCGCTCCTCTTCCGGAGTAAACGGCAGACCGTCCCTCCGGCACACAATCCAAAGCATACAAAAGCTCCGTGCAGCGTTTTCCGTGCCGCACGGAGCTTTTTTCACGGTTGATCTCCCCCGTTCCAACCGTATCGCGATCATTTGTTTTCCGTAAAACGGGATCAGAACTCGTCGTTCTTCAACAGATCCGACTCGTCCTCGACGAGCTGCTTGTGAAGCTCCTCCGTGATGACTCTCGGAGTGTACTCCGCATCGTACTCATAATACTCTTCGCCGGTGCCGGAATGCATGGTCAGGTTCCCATTCTCATCGTACCGGAGCTCTTCTCTTGTCTCCGCGTGAAGCGTGCCGTCGTCGAAGAACAACCGCTCCGTACACTGTACCGTTCTGCCGTCCGTCGAATACTCCCACGTGCGCTCCACGTTCGTGACACCTTCCCTCAGTTCCGTAAATTTCGTCATTCTTCCGTTCGCATCAAACTCGTACTTGTACTCCGTCACGTCGTTTGAGTTGATGTTCTGTTCCGTCGAATCTGCTGTCTCCGTCTTCTTCACAACACGGCCGTCCGCATACTCGTACTCACATACCGAATGATACTTAACCGCATTGTCCGCGGCATATGCCTTGTACTCCTCGCGAGTCACGTTGCCCTCGACGTCGCAGCTGATCTCTTCCACACTCACGATCTGCTTTCCCTCACGGTCGCCGGACTTGGTGATCGTCTGAACGGAGCCGTTCTCGGAGTAGGTGAACTCCGACGTCAGATAATATACGCCGCCTTCCTCGGTTGCCCGGGTTACATCCTTGACGATCCTTCCGCTCGCGTCATACTCTGCCTCGTACAGGACGGTCGTTACTCCGCCCTCCGTGCGGGTCTTGCGGAGCAGTTTGCCGTCCTTGTTGAACTCAAACACGTCGGTGCGGGTGACATTGCCGTCCGCCCCGGAAAATGTGCGCGTCTCCGTGCCGTTTCCGTCATATGCATACATGATGGTCGTGACCGCGCCGTTTCTGTCGCGGACAAGCTCCTTCACGATCCTGCCGTTCTCATAGGAAGTCTCCCTGCGGGCGATCTCCTTCCAGATCTGCTTGTTATCGTCGCTTTCGGAAACGTCAATTTCCTTCGACCAGACCTCCCAAAGCTTGTTGCCGTTCTCATCGTAATCACAGTCCGTGAGCTCTCTTCCGAGCCCGCCGCCGGTCGTGTAATACATCGTCTTCTCCGGCAGCCACTCCAGAACACAACCGGCCGGGATCTCCTCGGGGATCGACGGTGTCGGGATTCTGGTGGGCAGCGGTGCGTTCGTCGGCGCAACCGCCTCGGTCGGTGTTGCAGTCGCAGTCGGCTCTGCCGTAGGTGTTGCCTCTGCGGTCGGCGTCGCTGTCGCGGTCGGCTCTGCCGTGGGCGTTGCTTCCGCGGTCGGTGTTACCGACTCCGCCGGAGTTGAGGTCGGTGTCTTGTCGGTATTGTTATCCGCAGGCTTCTTGCCGCAGGCTGCCGTCGCAAACACCGCACACACAATCACAAGGATCATAAGAAAGCGTTTCATGATCAGTACCCCCTGATTTGTTATGGCCACATTGTAACATACAACTATTACATATGTGTTGAATTCTTTTTACATTTTCCTTACATATTTCTTACAGTTTTGTTACAGCGTCACCGCGTCTCCCACGCGAAAACAAACCGTATGTTTGACCTTCAAACTACGGGTTTTCTGTTGACAGTCATTTTCCGATAAAGTATAATGATTTTAATGGCGGTTTACGCCAAATAAGAGAAAGGTTTGGTACTTAGAATGAGCAATATCCCTGTAGTAAAACTCGGTATCATCGCGGTCAGCCGTGACTGTTTCCCGATCGTACTTTCCGAGAAGCGCCGCGGAGCCATCAAGGCCGCTTACAAGGGCGACCTTTATGAGTGTCCCGTAACGGTAGAGAATGAGCTTGACATGCTCAAGGCAGTTGACGATGTTAAGAAGGCGGAGTGCAACGCACTCGTTGTTTTCCTCGGCAACTTCGGTCCTGAGACTCCCGAGACTCTGATCGCCAAGAATTTTGACGGCCCTGTTATGTTCGTTGCAGCTGCTGAAGGCGACGGCGACATGATCAACGGCCGCGGCGATGCATACTGCGGTATGCTGAACTGCTCCTACAACCTCGGAATGCGCCACCTCAAGGGCTATATTCCGGAGTATCCGGTAGGAACCGCTGACGACATCGCGAAGATGATCTGCGAATTCGTTCCGATCGCTCGCGCTATCATCGGTGTTAAGAACCTTAAGATTATCACCTTCGGACCTCGTCCGCAGGACTTCTTCGCCTGCAACGCTCCCATCAAGGGTCTCTATGAGCTTGGTGTTGAGGTTGAGGAGAACTCCGAGCTTGACCTGTTCGTAGCTTACAAGGCACACGAGAACGATCCTCGTATCCCTGCCGTTTGCGAAGATATGGCTAAGGAGATGGGTGAGGGTTGCTACTATCCTGAGATGAGCGCCCGCATGGCACAGTTCGAGCTTACGCTCCTTGACTGGGCTGAGCAGCACAAGGGTTCCCGCAAGTATGTCGCTTTCGCTGACAAGTGCTGGCCTGCATTCCCCGAGACCTTCGGTTTCGAGCCTTGCTACGTAAACAGCCGTCTTGCAAGCCGCGGTATCCCGGTATCCTGCGAGGTTGATATCTACGGTGCACTCTCCGAGTACATCGGCGCTTGCGTATCCGGCGATGCGATCACCCTGCTCGACATCAACAACTCCGTTCCTCAGTACATCTACGATGAGGACATCAAGGGCAAGTACGATTACAAGCTTACCGATACGTTCATGGGCTTCCACTGCGGTAACACGCCGTCCTGCAAGATGTGCAGCGACCGTGCGATCAAGTATCAGCTCATCCAGCACCGTCTCCTTGAGCCGGAAGGAAGCGATCCTGATTTCACGAGAGGAACGCTCGAGGGCGACATCGCAGCAAGCGACATCACCTTCTATCGTCTGCAGTGCAACAGCGACGGAGAGCTTGTTTCCTACATCGCTGAGGGCGAGATCCTCGACGTACCTACCCGTTCCTTCGGTGGTATCGCGATCTTCGCGATCAAGGAGATGGGACGCTTCTATCGTCACGTTCTCATCCAGAAGAGATATCCTCACCACGGCGCTGTGGCATTCGGTCACTATGGCAAGGCCCTCTTCGAGGTATTCAAGTTCCTCGGAATCAAGGACATCGCTTACAACCAGCCGAAGAGCCTTCCGTACCCGACGGAGAATCCCTGGGCTTAATTGATCTTGAGACTGCATGAATGATAAAGGCCGGCTGTCGCGCGACAGTCGGCCTTTTCCACCCGCATTCGGAGGTCATCACTATGTTTGATAACAAAAGAGGAAGCCTCCGCAGCGGCGTGACCAACTTCACGATCTGCTGCATCGCTTCCCTCATCTACTGCCTCGGTGTCAACTTCTTCATACTGCCCGGCGGACTGTATTCCGGCGGGTTTACCGGCATTTCCCAGCTGCTGGCGATGCTCGCGAAGGGCACCCCTCTCGAGCCGTACAACATCCGCGGTGCGATCTACTTCATTCTGAACATTCCGATCGTCATCCTCGGCTGGCGCGTTCTCGGCGGCAAACCGATGATCAAGGCCGGTTTCACGATCGCACTGGAGAGTGCTTTGATGTCCCTCCTGCCGATCCCGAAGGAACCGATCATCTCGGACGCCCTCACCAACACGATCGTAGGCGGATTTTTCGAGGGCATCGGAAGCGGCCTTCTCTACATCGGCTTCGGTTCCGGCGGCGGCACGGACATCATCGGCATCGTGATGAGCCTGAAGTACCGCTCCCTGACCGTCGGCAAAGTCTCGCTCGCCGTAAATATCGTCGTGTACGCGATCTGCGCCCTCGTATTCAACCCCGAGGTCGCCGTCTACTCGGTGATCGCCGCGTTCTGCTGCTCTCTCATCATCGACAAGATCCACCTGCAGAACCGCGCCGTGACGGTCAACATATTCACCAACAAAGACCGCGAGATCGGCGACTGGATCCGCGACAACATCAACCGGAGCGCCACAATATTCACCGGAACCGGCGTGTACTCCGGGGCGGAGCGCAGGCTCGTCATCAGCGTGATGTCGGAGTACGAGTACCACCGACTGAAGCACGCGCTTCCGGAGCTTGATCCGATTGCATTTGCCAACGTGTATCCATCGGCGGCCGTGCTTGGAGACTTTGAGAAGCGCCTGTCATAGGAACCGCAGTTCCCAGCACACGCAAAACACCGTAAGAACGACAACGAAGGCGGAGACATAGCGTCCCGCCTTCGTTTTATATATTTTCCCGATCAGCGGACGCACCAGTTTCAGATACAGAGCGGCGAGCAGGCCGAAAATAGCGCTGCTGACCGCGGAGATGCGTCCCTCGAAATCGAGCGGCCAGGGCTCGTAGGACCACAACTCCGTGTGAAACAGGTACTCCAGAACATATGACGCGGCGAGCTCCACGGCGGTCGCGATCAGCGCACTGCCGATGAAGAGCACGAAGAAATTGCGCGTCTTTCGGAAAATGATCATTAAAACAAGGATCCCGAATCCGTAGATCGGACAGAGCGGCAGATGAAGAACGCCGCGATCGATGTAGCAGCCCCACATATAATAGACGCACGCGATCTCATAGAGCCACCCGAAGAAGGCCGCGAGAAGGAATATCAGAATGTACTCGGTAAGCTTGTACAATGCTTTCTTCATGCGCCCGTTCCCCCGTCGTCAGCAGTGGCACGCGTATCCGCGCAACAGGTACAGGATGAGGAACAGCTGCTTCTTCGTCTCCGCACCGGTCGTCTCGCGCTTGCGGATCGCCTCGAGCGCTCGGATGCATGTGTAGCGGTCGCGGTCGGAGATCTCCTCCATCCCCTCCGGCACCGGCTCCATCGACACGAAGGCGAGCAGCCGCAGGAGCACCTTCTCATTGGTCTCCGCGTTCTCGCCGCCCTCCTCGCCCAGAAGGCAGGTCGTATCGAGGATCATCTTCTTCACCTCGCGCGTCATGAACTCCTCGCCCATCGCGCATACAAGAGGCTCATCGTCCTCCCCGACATGTTCCAGATACAACTCCAGTGCGTCCATAATTTTCCTCTGACTGATGTATTATCGTACGGCGCCCGACGGTCACCGTATCGGATTTCTGTTGGTCGTATTTCCCTGACCGCCCTGCATCTCGTTCTGCCGTGCGATCTGCTGCTGCAACAACTGACGGTCAACCTCCTGCTGGGCAATCTGCTGCTGAAGCATCTGCTGACGGACCATCTGCTGCTGTGCAAGCTGCTGCTGCGCCAGGCGCTGCCGGGCCATCTGCTGTTGCGCCATCTGCTGCGCGATCGCCTGCTGCTCCATCTGCCGACGCACCATCTGCTGCTGCGCCATCGTCTGCTGCGCCATCTGCTGCTGTACCGCCTGCTGGCGGAGCAACTGCTGCTGCAACATTTCCTGCTGCATCATCTGCTGCTGAAGCAACTGTTGCTGCTGCATCTGCTGTGCGATCTGCTGTTGCTGCTCCTTCGCCTGTTCCGCATACACATCCGAAAAATAAGGGTTGTACTGGACCGCCATATCGTCGGTATGGTCCATCTCCGGGCTGACCGCCCCGGGCGCAAACTGCTGCACGCCGGGCCGAACCTCCTCCTTCCCGAACGCTTTCTTAAAGGACTTGTAGATCCCCCAGCCCAGGAACGATGCGAACGCACCGCCGATCAGCAGTCCGCTGATGTCTCCTCTTCTCAAGTAGTCGATTGTCACGCCGATGTCCGCCGCCATGAAAATGAGCAGCAGGAAGAACAGCGCGGCATAAAACATTCTTTTCATATACACGCTCCGAATCCGGCGCTTCCCCTGCGCCGTTGGTCTTGTAACAAAGCCCACACACGCACCGCACTCAGTATAGCATATCTTCCCGGTGTTAAAAGGGGGCTGCCTTAGGCAACCCCCGTCTGTCCGATGCATAACTGAATTGCGCACCTTGATTATTTCTTAAAGAAAAGTCTGCCGACCGCGATCAGGATGCAGGTACCGAGCACACCGCCGATGATGTTTCCGATAAATCCGTGGAAGGAAATACCGATCAGACCGAATACCAGGTTACCTACGGCACCGCCGACGATACCGAGGATGATGTACATCAGAAGGCTCTTGTCCTTGCCACCCATCAGCATGCTCGCAAGCCAACCGCATATAGCACCGACAGCCAATGTAACAAGCAAACTCCACAACATATGTATGTACCTCCGTTACAGTTATTATTCTACTGCAGACCGCGCGCAGCCTGCGGTTACGAGGCTTCGTATCCCTCGAACTGAGGAAATCATACCACAGTTTTTTCGTAAATGCAACACACTTGACGCAGAAAAGGTAAATTTAATCTACCTTTAATCATTCGTTAATTGTCTTAATCCTTCGCGCATTTTCCGGAAAATGTGCGCGCCCGCACGCTCACATGCGGAGCATCAGCTCCTCGCCGATCACCTCGCCGCCGCGGATGTAGTGGCGCGGCACACGCTTGCTGACCGCGCAGGTCAGTTCGTAGGGGATGGTTCCCGCAAGTTCCGCCATGCGCTCGATCGGATTGCGCGGACCGAACACCTCGATGTCCGAGCCGATCCCGACGCCGGGCTTGTCCGTGAGGTCGATCATGCACATGTCCATGCAGATCTTGCCGCGCTGGGGCGCCGGACCCTCGTCCGTCATCAGGCTGCAGCGGTTCGAGAGGCAGCGGAAGAATCCGTCCGCGTAACCGTACGGCAGAACGCCGATCCGCGTCGTGCGCTCCGTCCTGTAGATGCCGCCGTAGCTGATCGCCGTGCCGGCAGGATATATTTTGATCGTGGAAACGTTGGTCTTCAGCGTCATCACCGGCCGAAGCCCGAGCTCCGCCGCGAACTCCCCGTAGCCGTACAGGAGAAGTCCCGGTCTCACCATATCGAGATACGTCTGCGGATAGCGCGCTACCGCGCCGGTGTTCGAACAATGGCGCAGGCGGAATTTGCGGCCGATGCGCTCCTCCACACCGTTGATCACATCCGTGAACAACTTGAACTGGTGCTCCGTATATGCCTTCGCTTCCTCGCCAGGCTCATCGGAAACCGCAAAATGAGTGAATATCCCTTCGGCGTCCAATCCGGGCATGGAAACCGCTTCGCATATGCCTTCTACTCCTGTAGAAAAGAGATCTCCGTCGCACAGATAACCGAGTCGCGACATACCCGTATCCACCTTGATGTGAATCCGGAGCGTTCCCCCGAGTCTTGTCGCCTCCTCCGAGTACTCAACGGCCTTCGCCTTGCAGGTCACCGCCTGCGTGATATCGTACTGAAGCAACCGTTCAACCTGCTCCTTCGGCGTATGGCCGAGGATCAGGATCGGCATTGTGATCCCGTTAACGCGCAGCTCCATCGCCTCGTCGATACTGCTGACCGCAAGGTAGTCCGCTCCGTTTTCCTGAAGGGTACGTGCCACGATAACGGAACCGTGCCCGTAGGCATCCGCCTTCACGACCCCGAGAAATTTCACGTCCGCGCCGACATGTGCGCGAAGCGTGCGATAATTGTGAACCAATGCATCCAGGTCGATCTCCGACCAGGTCCGTTTCAATGTAGATTCCATGATGCCCGCCTCACTTCATTTTCCAACATAGTGAACGTGTCATACGTTGTTGCGTTCACTCCTTGAATCATAGCACAAAAGGGCAGTTATGACAACTGCCCGAGCCTTTGAAATAAGTCCGACATATACGACAGAAAACTCTTTGATATAATGAGATCCGCCACGACTCCAACCGCTGCCGCAATAATTTCGCTATCGTTGACAAGTCTCAGCGGCATCCCTATATTCATCCTCCTCATTGCCATCTGCGTTTAAGTTTTGAAAAAGCGAACCACTGATCTCCATATGGTCTTATTGATACGGTTTCAGGTACATCTCCGTCCCGTCAACGGCAACGGTCACCAGCTCGCTCTTCAGCGAAAAATAAGAATAGTACTGCAGGATCGTCTCCGTACCGTTTACCGTGATCCTGTCAGTCAGCTTCCGGTACTGTCCCTGCACCCCGGTCTCGTCGATTGCCGTCAGATTGTTGCTCCACAGGACAAACCAGTGATCGGCTTTCTCCCCGTGAACACGCACCAGCATTGCAACCATACGATTGTCCGCGTCCTCAAGCCGGAGACGGATCACATACTCCTCGTTGTCAAGCTCATTTCGATAGAAAATGCCGCTCTTTCGGATCACATTGACGGAATCGAACTTCTTCCCGAGAACTGCACCATTCTCGTCTACAACATCCCACGCAATGCAATCGAAGACAAACTCGTCCTTGCAAAACCGAACCGTATGCTCATTTTCCGGGCTGCTTTCCAACAGTTCATCCGGCGTCAGCCGATATCCGCATATATACGCGACGAGCACGAACAGGATCAGACACAGAACGAGCGCTGCGAATCCATACAGGATAGCTGTACGCACGCGTAAATTCCGAAGCTTCCGGTTCTTCTCGCACAGGATCTTCTCCGGCTCCTCCGCCCGGAAGAAGTCGTCATTGACTTCAAAAAGCGCCTTGATCTGCTCCCGGCAGTCATCGGAAGGGTAACCGAGCCCGTTCTCCCATTTGGCAACCGCACTCCGGCTGACAAAAATCTTCTCCGCCATCTGCTGTTGCGACAGACCGAGCTCGCTCCGCTTTTCTTTCAATTTGTCTTTGAATTCTTTCAATCTGAAGAAACCTCCTCTCGCTTTACCGGAATTATAACACAAATTCGGAAAATGCGGTTGTCACTCTATCCTTTTTCCCCGTAACAGGCTGTTACTCTTGCGTTACCGGCTCAAAAACACGAACAAATGTTCGTTTTTCTCTTTGCATTCTTCATCATACGTGATATAATGAAAATAATCACTAAAGGCCCAGGGTGTTCAATGATAACGAAACGGAGGTGCACGATGTCTCAGCAGAAGCAATATATCGCCATCGATCTGAAGTCGTTCTACGCCTCCGTGGAGGCTGTGGAACGAGGGCTTGACCCGCTCGATGTCAACCTCGTCGTCGCGGACGAAAGCCGTTCGGACAAGACCATATGTCTCGCCGTTTCGCCGGCGCTGAAGGCGCTTGGCGTCCCCGGGCGGGCACGTCTGTTTGAGGCCAAGCAGCGCATGCGCGAGGTCAACGCGCTCCGGCGGGGCGCACTGTACGGGCGGAGTTTCACCGGCAAGTCCGCATTTGCCTCCGAGCTGGCCGCGGACCCCGGACTGGAGCTCGACTGCATCGTCGCGACGCCGCGCATGAGCCACTATATGGATTACTCGCGCAGGATTGTCGAGATCTACCTGCGCTACGTCTCGATGGAGGACCTTCTCGTGTACTCCATCGACGAGGTCTTCATCGACGCGACACACTACCTGAAAACTTCAGGGATGACGGCGCACGAGTTCGCCCGGACGATGATCCGCGATGTGCTGCGTGAGACGCACATCACGGCGACTGCCGGCGTGGGGACCAACCTCTATCTCGCGAAGATCGCCATGGACATCATGGCGAAGCACATCCCGGCCGATGAGGACGGTGTCCGTATCGCGGAACTTGACGAGCGCACCTACCGCGAACAGCTGTGGTGCCATCGGCCGCTGACGGACTTCTGGCGCGTCGGCCGCGGCATCGCGCGCAAGCTCGAGCAGTACGGGCTGCACACGATGGGCGACATCGCCCGCTGCTCCGAAGGGCCCGCGAACAGCGTGCACAACGAGGACCTTCTGTACCGCCTGTTCGGCGTGAATGCGGAACTTCTGATCGACCACGCCTGGGGCTGGGAGCCGACAGAGATCAGCACGATCAAGGCCTACAAACCGGAAACGAGCAGCCTCTCCTCCGGTCAGGTCCTGTCTGAACCTTATAACGCCGTGGACGGAAAGCTGATCGTCCGGGANNGACAGAGATCGCGGACTGCAAGGCCTACGTCCCCGAGTCGAAGAGTCTCAGCCAGGGGCAGGTTCTGACCTCCCCTTACACGGCGGACAAGGGGCGCCTGATCGTGCAGGAGATGGCCGACCAGCTCTCGATGGATCTCGTCCGAAAAGGGCTGTGCACTGACCAGATCGTTGTGGATGTCTCCTACGATGTGGACAATTTGAAGGGCGACAATGCGGCGAAATTCCACGGCGAGATCGTTATCGACCGCTACGGCAGGCAGGCCCCGAAGGGCGTCCACGGCTCGCAGAACCTCGACCGGCCCACGGCCTCCACTAAGAAGATCGTGGACGCGGCGACCGCGATCTACGACCGCGTTGTGGACACTTCTCTTCTCGTGCGCCGCTTCAACATTGCAGCGGTACATCTGATCCCGCAGTCAGAGGTTGACAGCGGCGAGCCGGAGTACGAACAGCTGAACCTCTTCACGGACTACGAGGCGCGCGACCGAAAGCGGGCCGCCGAGCAGGCGGAGCTCGCGAAGGAGACCAAGGTTCAGAAGGCACTTTTGAACATCCGCGACCGCTACGGCAGGAACGCGATCGTCCGCGGACTGAATCTCAAAGAGGGCGCAACCGGCATTGACCGGAACGGACAGATCGGCGGCCACAAGGCCTGACGCAGGGGAGCCCGCCGGGAAGGAGAACTATGAGCGACGCACGCAAAGAATACGCCGACATCATCGACCTGGAACACCACGTATCCAAGCGGCGGCAGCCGATG
>DBYX01000012.1:29137-36734 GCA_002311665.1 Lachnoclostridium sp. UBA1175
CCGCGCTGACCGGCTACGACGATCTCGTGGCGGAGTCCGCAAGGTTTACCGAGGACCGCATCAACCTCACTGAGGAGGAGAAGGAAGCACTCAACATCGTGCTCACGTGGCTTCTAAGCTGCCCTGTCCCGGAGGAGGCGACATTCACCTTCTTCGTGCCCGACAAAGCCAAGGCCGGCGGCTCCTACGAGACGATCACCGGACGCATACGGAAGCACGACCCGATCGCGCGGACGATCACGCTCGACAGCGGCAGGATCATTCCGGTCACCGACCTGTGCGAGATCACATGCGCCGCGTACGAGCGGCATCTGCAGGGCCCGTCATCATAAGGATCAACCATAAGAATCATCATAAATGTCATCATAAGGAAAGACGCCGATCCGAGGATCAGCGTCTTTTATCTAAATGAGCACGTCAATTTCTGCTATTCCAACTCCCGGCCGTGTCAGCCCAACAGCTCTTCCACAGCCTTGCGAACCTCGGCCATATCGGTCGTCGGCTCAAAGCGTGCGAGCACCTTGCCCTCACGGTCAACCAGGAACTTGGTGAAGTTCCACTTGATGTACGCGCGGTCGCCGAACTTCTTGTTGTTCATATCGGAGAACTTCTTGAGCGCCGCCTTCTTCAATCCTCTGCCGAAACCCGTGAAAGGCTTCTCCGTCGCGAGGTACGCGAACAGCGGATCCGCGGTCTCCCCGTTGACATCGATCTTCGCAAACTGCGGAAAATCGGTCCCGAACTTAAGCGTGCAGAACTGATGGATCTCCTCGTCCGTCCCCGGCGCCTGGTCTGCGAACTGGTTGCACGGGAAATCCAAAATCTCCAGTCCCTTGTCCTTCAGATCCTTATACATCGCCTCCAGCGGATCGTAGTGCGGTGTGAAGCCGCAGCCCGTCGCCGTGTTGACGATCAGCAGAACCTTCCCCGCATAATCCCGCAGGCTCACCTCGTTGCCCGCTCTGTCCTTCACCGTAAAATCATAAACCGTTGCCATACCCGTTCCTCCTTATCCGTTGTACTCTTCCCTGTGCGGTCTCACGGACCGCAACCGTTTCCTTTACTCACCGTGTTCCGCAATCCGACGCATCGTGTTCCATATTCCGAAGCGCCTTGTACGTCAGCTCGTAGAGCGTCTTGAACTCCTCCGGCGTCAGCCCCATACACGCCGCGATCTCAGTCGGAACCGATACCGCACGCTCCTTAAGGCTCCTGCCGTGCTCCGTGAGCGAAAGTGTCAACAGCCGCTCATCGTCCGCGGACCGCTCCTTCGTGAGGTACCCCGCCTGTTCGAGGCGCTTAAGTACCGGTGTCAGCGTTCCGTAATCCAGGTGCAGATAGCCCGAGAGATCGCGCGAGGATACCTTCTCCCTCTCCCACAGAACCATCATCACGAGGTACTGGGTGTATGTGAGATCCAGTTTCTTCAGGTGCGGCCCGTACTGCCTGACCAGCTCCTTCGTGCACGCGTAAAGCGGAAAACACACCTGGTTGCACAGTTTCAACCTTTCGTACTCACTGTTCTTTCTCATAGAAAAAACCGCCTTGATCACTTCTCGGAAAAGCGTTTATTTTACTTTTGCGCAATTTACTTGTGCGCAATCAATATAACATAAAACTTTTCTTTTGTCAATAATTATGATTCGTTTTTCATAAATACAGTTTCAGACATTTTTTGAAAACAATGGCCATTGTTAACTAGTTTATAATTTGATACTCTGTTACCGTCAAGATGAGAACTCTACAACGGCAGTGGCGACTGTCGAATTCGCAATGCGGAGGAATTATGGACAACAAGAAGCAGTACCCGAAGTCGCGTCTCGGCTGGCTTTGGGAGAATATGGAAGGCAAGCACGCGCTGTTCATCGTGGCGCTCATCGGCACTGCGGTGTACAACATGCTGCAGCTGGTAGTGCCTCATTTTTCGGGCAAGATCGTCGACCTGTTCCGACAGGCCCAGGACAGCAAAGAAAGCCTAACGGCCAACTCGGACGAGTTCTATAGGCTGATCATCCTCATGGTCGGTCTGACGCTCCTGCGCGTCACCATCGTGTATCTCGACTGTATGGCATACGAGCGGGTTTCGCAGGCGACGCTGTTCCGTATCCGGAACTTCCTTTACAACAAGATCCAGCGGCAGGATATGAAATTCTACAGCACTTACCGCACCGGTGACCTGATGACGCGTGTGACCGGTGACCTGGATGCCGTGCGCCACAACATTGCATGGGTCATTCGCTGTATCGTGGAGTCCCTGACGCTGTTCCTCTCGGCCGCGATCTACTTCTTCACCATCAATGTGAAGCTGGCGCTGTGCGTCGTATCCCTGGCGCCGCTCATTTTCCTCATCGTATTCCGCTTCCGCAAGCAGGTTGCGCCGATGCACAAGGCGCTGCGCGAGAAGCTCGCCGGCATGAACACCGACGCGCAGGAGAACATCTCCGGCAACCGCGTGGTCAAGGCGTTTGCCCGCGAGGAGTACGAGAAGGAGCACTTCGACAAGACCAACCGCGACTACCGCGACACCAATATCAAAACGCAGAAGGTGTGGCTCAAGTTCTTCCCGTTCGTGGAAGCGATCGCCAACGCCCTTCCGGTCATTCTCCTTCTGGTCGGCGGTGTGTTCATCATCAGGGGCGATATCACAATGGGCGACTATGTCTCTTTCTCCCTTCTGATCTGGGCCATCGCGAACCCGATGCGTATGATGGGCAACATCATGAACGAGTTCCAGCGCTTCAGCGCCGCCTCGGACAAGATCATGGAGATCTACTACTCCGAGGCTGAGATCGTCGATCATCCCGATGCGATCGCGCATCCGGAGCGCTTCGAGGGCAGGGTCGAGTTCGACCACGTCAGTTTCCGGTATGAAGACGGCAAGCTGCCCGTTCTCAAGGACATCTCCTTCACGGCGGAACCCGGCGAGACCGTCGCGATCATCGGCGAGACCGGCTGCGGCAAGACCTCGCTGATCCAGATGATCCCGCGCTTCTACGAGCCCAACTCCGGCTCGGTCCGCGTGGACGGCGTTCCCGTGGAAAATTACAAACTGACCGACCTTCGCAAGAACATCGGTCTCGCGACGCAGGATGTCCTGCTGTACTCCGACACGATCGAGGGCAACATCGCCTACGGTGCGATGACGCTGACGGCCGAGGAAGTCGAAAAATACGCCCGCTACTCGGCGGCGTCCGACTTCATCCGCAGTATGCCGGAGGGCTATGAGACCATCGTCGGCGAGCGCGGTGTCGGCCTCTCGGGCGGCCAGAAACAGCGCATCTCCCTCGCGAGAGCGCTCGCGATCAAGCCCTCCATCCTCATCCTCGACGATACGACTTCGGCCGTCGATATGGAGACGGAGAAGCAGATCCAGCACAGCCTGCGCAACCTTGATTTTCCGTGCACGAAGATCATCATCGCGCAGCGTATCTCGACGACCAAATTCTGCGACAAGATCCTCGTTCTGAAGGACGGAAAGATCATTGAGTCCGGCAACCACAGAGAACTTGTCGAAGCTAACGGCTACTACGCGGAACTCGTGAAGCTTCAGCTCGGTGAGTCCGTGGTGAGCGCGTGAGAGGGGGTGAGTGAATGGCTGAAAGAAATACCTACAAGCAGGACGAACGCCTCGACGAACCCTTTAACATAAGGCACCTGCTGCTCGCATCGGCTTACATCAAGAAATATCTTCCGAAGATGATCCTCGCGCTCCTGATCAGCGCACTCGGCGGAGCCGTCGCACTGCTTTCCCCGATCTTCACGCAGAAAGCACTCGACGTCGCGATCCCCGACCGCGACTACGATTACCTGTTCCTTCTGGGCGGGCTCCTGGTCGGCGTGTTCATCGCCAGCATCATCCTCGGACTGCTCCGCTCGCACCTGATGATCCGGGTTTCCCAGAGCATCATTTACGACATCCGCAAGGACCTGTTCGCGCATCTGCAGAAGCTGCCGTTCCAGTATTACGATGACCGGCCGCACGGCAAGATCCTGATCCGTGTCGTCAACTACGTGAACTCCGTCTCGGATATGCTCTCGAACGGTCTCATCAACGTTGTCCTCGAGATGATCAACCTGATCCTGATCGTCATCTTCATGATGATCGTGGATGTGCAGATGTCACTCGTCGTAATGTGCGGTGTCCCCGTGCTGGCCGCCTTCCTCTTCTGGATCAAGAACCGCCAACGCCGCGCATGGCAGCGCGTGTCCAACAAGAACTCCAACCTGAATGCGTATCTTCAGGAAAATATCGTAGGCGCGAGGATCACGCAGATCTTCGCCCGCGAGGATGAGAATGCGAAGATCTTCTCCGGTCTCGCAGACGACTGCCGCCACACCTGGATGCACGCCGTGCGCTGCAACAACCTCGTATGGCCCGGCATCGACGCGATCTCCGTGTGCATCCGCGCCGCCATCTTCATCTTCGGTATGGTTCTGTTCGGACAGGGCAGCAAATCCATCGGTACCATCATCGCGATCTCGAGTTACTCCTCGCGTTTCTGGCAGCCGATCATGAACATGGGCAACATTTTCAACAACTTCCTGAACAATATGGCATACCTCGAGCGTATCTTCGAGACGCTCGGCGAGCCCGTGACGGTCGACAACAAGCCCGATGCGGTTGAGATGAAACCGATCCGCGGCGCCGTCAGTTTCCGCGACGTATGCTTCTCCTACGAGCCCGGCAAGGAGATCCTTCACAAGGTTTCCTTCGATGTGAAACCGGGAATGAGCGTTGCGCTTGTCGGCCCGACAGGTGCGGGCAAGAGCACGATCGTGAACCTGATCTCGCGGTTCTACAACGTCGATTCGGGACAGGTTCTGATCGACGGGCAGGACATTTCCGAGGTGACGCTCTCGTCCCTGCGAAGCCAGATGGGCATTATGATGCAGGACAGCTTCATCTTCTCCGGAACGATCAAGGACAATATTCTCTACGGCAAGCTTGATGCCACCGATGAGGAGATCCGCAAGGCTGCGAAACTGGTCTGCGCTGACTCCTTCATCACCGGCATGTCCGACGGTTACGACACCGAGGTCAAGGAGCGCGGTTCGCTCCTGAGCCAGGGTCAGAAGCAGCTGATCTCCTTCGCGAGAACCGTGCTCTCCGACCCCGCCATCCTCATTCTCGATGAGGCGACCTCGAGCATCGACGTGCAGACCGAGCGCGCGCTCCAGCAGGGCTTGAACTCCATGCTGAAGGGACGTACTTCCTTCCTGATCGCGCATCGTCTCTCCACCATCCGCAACTGCGACCTCATCATGTACATCGATGACGGCGGCATCACGGAGGCGGGCACGCACGAGGAACTGATGGCGAAGAAGGGCGACTACTACCACCTGTACACTTCGCAACTGGAAGATATCGCGTAGCCGCTACAATTACACGCAGGTTCGGAAAAATAAGGCCATTACAGACAATCGGGCAGGATAAGCATACGCTTCTCCTGCCCGATTGTTGTATTCCGCTAATTTATGTTTCGCTTTTATGTGTTCCCTGCTCCGCCGCGATCACTCGTTGATCGGCAGTCCCGTCGTCGTTCCGTCGGAGAGATGAATGATCAGTCTTCCGGTTCCGGACGCGTTCTGGTGCTGTCCCTCGATCAGGATCTCCTCGATCACCTGGCAGCAGGAGCTTGCGATCACCTTCGGCTTGTGACTCTTCCGAATCTCCTCGGGATCCAGGTCGAAGGAATCCTTCATATTGACGTAATGGTAGAGCTGCAGGCCGACCGTGAACTCGCGCTCATCGTCCACCGGCTCCCCGTTGAAATTGAACTTCAGATAGCTGTGCGTGTTCTGGTCGTACTCCACCTCAAGCCCTTCCGATAGCTGGTAGAACTCGGTGTGCGCGCCGGCCAGAGCCTCATCGCGGAGCATTCTCATCAGCGCGTGCTTGAGCTGCGCGCCGGTCCAGCGGACCATATACACGGGATCGTCGTACGGGAAGCACACCGTGAAATCACCCTTGGTCACGATCGGTCCGAGCGCCTCGTTGCGGATAGATCCCGAAGCAAGCAGGAAAATGTCCGTCCCGAGCGCGTTCTTCAGAATATCCGAGAGCAGGTCGCCGAGCTCCGTCTCACGGTTGCGCGCGGGATGCGTGAGCTCGCGGACAAATCTCGTGAGGATCTGGCCGTATTTGGCGTCCGTCTGCGTCTGGTACACATCGATGACCTTCTCGATCGCCGGATCCTTCGGGCAGGTCTCCGAGTTGATCGGGATTGGCTGCCACTTGTAGCTGTCAATGCAGTTGTTGTCCAAGTCGACCTCGATGTCGAAGCGGCCGATCTGGTCCGTGCCGGTTCCCGCCTGAACGATCGGAATCCCGTTCACCACCGCGGGCTCGGTCAGGAACGTGTGGGAGTGTCCGCCGATGATCACATCGACGCCCCACGCGGGATTCAGCAGAGCCGCGAGCTTCTTGTCCTCCTCGAAGCCGATGTGTGTGAGGAGCACCGTAAAATCGACATCCAGCGAGTTGTATGTATTGCAGATGCGACCGATCTCGTCAGCGGCATCCTCGAGCGTGACGAACGTTCCGATCAGGTTGTCTTTGCGGCACTGCGCGAGCGCGATCTCGGTGATGATGCCGATGAACAGGATCTTCATCCCGTCGATCTCGATGATCTTGCAAGGCGCAAACAGTCTCTTGTGGTTTGTGGAGATGTGCAGATTTGCGTTGATGATCGGGAACTCCGCGCATTTTTCGAGAAACAGAAGATGCGAGAGACCGTAGTCAACCTCGTGGTTGCCCACCGTCACGATGTCCGGCGCAAGGATGTTCATAATCTGGATCGTGGACACACCCTTGAACTCGGAGTCGATGATGGAGCCTCGGAACATATCGCCGGAGATAGCGTAGATGACGTTCTTCTCCTCCCTGCGCACCTTGTTGATGTAACCGGAGAGCATCGAAACACCGCCCACCAGGTTCTTGTCGACATTTTCCGCGAAGAAATCGCCGTGCATATCGTTGGAGTGAAGCAGCGTCAGTTTTTCGTGTTCTTCATAAAACTCATATTCCTTTCCTTTTCTTCTCTTCCGCGCGCGCCCGCGACGGCAGCCGGCGTGTAAGAACGGTAGCTCCGGCGGTCCGGCGTTACCCGAATATTATACCACTCTTCAGAGAAAAAATACACCCATTTTCCGCTCAAAAAGAAAGCGCCCGGGTATGACCGCAGCCATATCCGGGCACCGTTGATACTATTTTTACTGCCGCTCTCGGATGAACGGTTTCACGCGCTTCGACACGAGGACCGCGAGTGTCAGCTTGCCGATGTCGGGAAGCACGAACGGGAACACGCACCAGCTGAGGACCGTCAGAACGCCGACCGCGCCCTTGCTGCGCACGTACACGTACAGAAACCACGCTGTGCCGAACGCGTAGCACACCGCAAGTCCGAGCACGAGCGCCGCGATCTTCACCGCGAATTTCTCGCCGAGCAGCCTCGTGAACAGGATGTACAAAAGTCCCATGAGCAGAAAGCCGATGATGTAGCCGCCGGTACTGCCCACAAGCACACCGACGCCGCTGTTAAAGCCGGAAAATACGGGCACGCCCACGGCTCCCAGCAGGATGTACACCGCCACGGCC
>DBYX01000012.1:36752-37077 GCA_002311665.1 Lachnoclostridium sp. UBA1175
AGCACAAAGAACACCGCGAATGTCTGCAGCGTAAACGGAACCGTTGTCGGGATCGTGATCCATGCGCACACCGTGATGAGCGCGGCTCCGATGGCGATGTAGACCAGGTCCAGGGTCTGCATCATCGATCTTGTTTTCGTAGTCGTCATACCTTGCCTCTAATGATTATTTGCCGGAGATCACGATACCGTCCAGCGCGATGTAAGGGATCACCGTCACGCCGTCACAGCGCAGCTCCTTCGAGATGCCGCGGATGTTGCCGAACGCATCCCCGAGATTACCGTTGACCATTGTCTCCATCACGGCGCACTTCACCTTGCCGTTC
>DBYX01000012.1:37089-37902 GCA_002311665.1 Lachnoclostridium sp. UBA1175
CCGGAGAACTCGCCGTTCGTGCCGGGATATCCGCCGGAGAAATCACCCATCAGAAGACCGCGGTCAACCGACGCGATCAGCTCCTCGAGCGTCTGCTCACCGGGCTCCACAACGAGGCTGAAGCCCGTGTTTTTGATCATCGGCCGTCCGGTCTTGTTGGCCGCGTAAAGGTTCAGCATATGGTTCTTGAGAACGCCCCGCTCGATCAGGGTCACGTCCTCCGCCCGGAAGCCGTCCGACGTCCCGCGCTCGCCGACGATGATCCGCTCGTCGAACGGTTTGAGCGCCATCGTCAGCTTGTCGTCGGCTACCTTCTCGCCGACCTTGTCAAGCCACTGGCTCCNNGAAAAGCCACTGGCTCGTCCCCTCGATGATCACGCTGCTGCCCGCGTAATTGGAAAGCAGCATATACAAAAAGTTCAATGCGCAGTCGGGCATCATAATGACCGTTCCCTCAAACTTGCCGCTCACGGTCTCGGGGAAAATGCGGTTCTGCGTGTTCTCAAGCTGGCTGCGAATATCGCACATCTCGATAAACGGCGTGTCCAGATCCTTCATATGGAAGCCGCAGCCGCCGATGCCCGTCGTGCGCTCCCCCTCGCTCGCACTGAACTCTACGGAGAAGCCGTACTGGCCGCCGATGCCCATAAACTCCGTGCCGTTTGTGTTGCGCGAAATCCAGGTCCAGCGGTCAAACGAAGCGATCGCCGCCATGATATTGATCTTCGGATACTCCTTTGCCACCGTGTCCAGGAACTCGCTGACGCGCTCCAGGAAGCGGTCCATATCCGGCTCGGTCACGCCCTGGCGGAA
>DBYX01000012.1:37931-38083 GCA_002311665.1 Lachnoclostridium sp. UBA1175
CCTCCTCCGCGGACTCCGCCGCCGCGACACCGTCGTCGGCCAGCTTCGCAAGTCCCTCGTCCGTGATGTCATTGCCGCTGACGCTTCCCATGCGCGCCCCGCGGAACACGCGGATCGTCCCGGAGTTGTTGAACACCGTGCGCATCAGCTTG
>DBYX01000011.1:0-14453 GCA_002311665.1 Lachnoclostridium sp. UBA1175
CTGTCAGGACGATAGCCGTCCTGGTCGTTCGCATCGTCCCAGACCTTCTTGACAGATACTTCCGTCTCCTCGGTCTCGTGACTGTTCGTTATTGTAAATACTCCGTCAGACTCTTCCTCGATGTTTGCGGTGTACCCGTCCACGTCTTCCTCGGTCACGGTGTACTCGATCTCCTGACCGGCTGCCTTGAGGTCGAGCTGTGTCCACTTGTAGCTCCACTCGTTCTCCTCGCTCAGCGTCACCGTGTCGATGATCCCGCCGTTTGCGAGAAGGTTGACCGTCACGCTGTCAGGGCGATAGCCGTCCTGGTCATCCGCATCGTCCCATACCTTCTTGACAGACACATCGGTACTCTCGGTTTCATGGATGTATATGATATAATAACCTTCTTCGGAATCGAGAACAAAACCTTCTATGGTTTTGGTATACTTATCGACATCGGTAGCAGTAACCGTGTAAGTAATTCCAACGCCCTTTTCATCGTTCTTCGGAACCCTGAAAGTGTGCTTCCAGTTGACGTCCTTCGTCAATGTGACCGATTCGATGTCCTCCCTGTTTGCACTCAGGGTGACCGTTACTGTATCAGGACGATAACCATCCTGATCATCGCCGTCGATCCATTCAACGTTAGCCTGAAGCTCGATATACGGTCTCGGTTCACTGGTGTAAGTAGCAGTGTATACCACATTACCCGTCACTGCGGAAACAGTCGGAGTCCATCCGGCGAAAGTATACACATAATCCGCATCCGCATCCTTAAACGGATCCTCAGGCTTGTCAATCTCTGAAGCCGGGGTGCCGTAATCATATGCCTTTTCCGCTTTGAGGACACTTTGTCCGTCCTCGTCCACGAACTTTACGGTATACTGTCTTACTACATCCTGAAACTTTGCCTTATAGGATGTCGCACCCGCAACTGTCGGAAGCGTATCATTTTTCGAATATTCCGTGCCGTTCTCAGCTACCCAGCCGATGAAGGTGTACGTGTATCCCTCCGACTCCTCCTTCGACGGCTCACTGCTTCCCCTGTACACGGGGCTCGTTCCGTATTCAACATCATCGTGATACAGATCGATTGTTCCGTTCTCATCATAGAACGTCACCCGATATTTACGAGGTGTTTCCTTGTACATCGCCGTATAAGTCGCATCACCGCTCACGGCAACGATATCCGGGCTCCACTTTTCAAATGTATATGTGGTCGAATCCGTATCCGGTCTCTGCGGATCTTCATCGCCGTATTCCGGCATTTCGCCCAGATCCAGCGTGAGAGTTTTAAGCTCGGTGCCGTCATAATCTACGAACTTGATCGTATTCTTCGCTTTTACAAATGTCTTGCCGGCAATATGGTTGAAATTGTTGCTGCCGTAATTACCGGAAGGAATTATTTCTTCCGTACCTTCGATCTTGACAGATGTAGCAAATGTAATATACGAATTGTTATTGTCCGTAATATGATAGTTTTTGGCCGTCACACTCGTCTCAGCATCCGTAATCCCGATCTCGATGGATGCTGCGTAGATTCCATAGCCAGTTCCGTTGTTGTTGCTTGTAGCGACTACCTTGCCTCCGGTAATGCTTACCTCGGCTCCGCCGCTGTAACTACCGATACCGATCGTATTTCTGCTGTTCGCACCGGTTGCAGTCACAGTACCTCCGGTGATCGAGATCGTACCGCAGTTGCTCTGGTCTCTGCCGCCGCCGATCGCTGCCGCCTGCCGCTGAGCTGCACCGGTTGCAGTCACAGTACCTCCGGAGATAAGTATCGTCTGCGAAGTTGAAGTATACGTTCCCTGCGGATTGCTTCCGCCGCCGATTCCGGCACCGGCAAGAGTAGTCCCACCGGAATTGTATCCGCTTCCGGTTGCGGTTACTTCTCCGTCGCTGATCGTTATTGAACCGCCGTAGGCATTAAGGCCGCCGCCGATTCCGGCACTGCCGTTCTTGCCGGAAGCATTGACTTTTCCTCCGCTGATAACGATCGTTCCGCCGTTTCCTTCGTCACCGCCGCCGATTCCGGCGCCGCCGTATATATAACCGTTACTGCTATAACCGCCACCGGTCGCCGTAACGGTTCCGCCTCCGATAGTGATCGTTCCGCCATTTCCTTCGTCACCGCCGCCGATTCCGGCGCCGCGGCGATATCCCGTAGCTGTCACGGTTCCGCCGTAAATACTGATCGTACCGCAGTCGCTCGTCGTGCCGTAGACGTTATTGTAACCGCCTCCGATCGCGGCATTGTAATCATTACTGGCTCCCGCCGTCAGGCTGCACCCGCCGTTCGGTCCGCCGTAAATGGTAAGGGATGCTCCCTCCGGAACATAGATGCCCGCAGGGATATTCAATCCGTGTGTATACGCATCGGAAAAATCGGGCAGGATCAGTACAACATTGCCTCGAACCGTAACACGGCTGTTGTTGTTGTAGTTGACAACCTGATTCGTATAATCACCGATGTTACGCTCATTAACGCCGACAACATAATACGTTGTCGTGCCGCTCTCGCCCCAGGTTGGCGGTCTGTGATCCACACCGTTCCAGAAAATACCTGTCGTTTGGATCAATTCATAGTCGTCACCCGACAGGGTCTGCGTCTCTTTGTTCTCATCAACATATTGCACACTCGGATCTCCGGGGTCTGCATTCGCTGTCTTCACCGGGCTTACATATTCGGGAAGGCAGAGAACGACCATCGTGAATGTGAGCATTACACTGACGAGTTTTCTCCAAATTTTCTTCATAGAGGCCTCCTCTGTATATTTTTGCAACCGTACGTTTTGTGTCCGTGGCTGCCTGTTAGGTCAACAGGTTACCCGTGTAAACGCACACGCGGGCACACCTAATTAGTATAATTATAATATTATACTTACTATGCGCGTAGAACAGTTTGCGTAATTTCGGTGCAACTTAAGTAATCAGCGTAAAATACGCCCTTTCCGACACACGAAAAAGCACCCTTTCGATCATCTTCCGATCGATCAAAGGGTGCTTATACTGCATACATTTTCCGTCTTCTTTCAACGGGCAGCCGCCTCCGCATCAGCTGCTTCATCCGCGAGGCGAATATGTATTCTGATATGTCGTTTTCACGCTCGTCCCGTCGGCCGACGTGTACACGCCCGACGCGAGGCTGCCCCGCTCGTCGTAGCTGTATTCCCACCGGCTCGCACCGTATTTCACATCACCGTCCTGTGTGTAACTCTCGACACTCCCGGGAAGCCCGTTGTCGTTGTACTCCGTGCATTTTATGCGCGTGACGCTCCTGCCGTTCTCGCTCATCACAAGCTCGTATACGGTCTCCCTGTGTCCGTCGTCCGACCTTTCGACACGCCTGCTCGAAGTGATATTGCCGAGGGAATCATACGACTTCTCCGACACCGTCCTTCTCTCACTGTCGCATACGCGCTCGTAGCGAACGACCTCCGTCCCGTCCCCGCGCACATCGATCCGGCGGAAACTGCCGTTTTGGTCTGTCTCAGTCCTTCTGTGCTCCCTGATGCGGCAATCCCACACCAGCGTGTTATACTTGCCGCCGGTGCCAAGTCCCGCGCGGACCAGATCGTTCTTTCCGTCCTCCGAGTAGTACAGTGCGACGCTGTCGCACCCGTCGTACATCTCCGCCAGCGTGCAGATCGTGCGCTTGCCCGCCTCGTCGGAGGTATCATCCGCCTTGCTCACGGTGATCTCTGTCCTAAACGAGCCGATGACCAGAAGCATGCGCTTTAACGCGCTGTCCGACACCAGGTACAGCGCCGGCTGCGTCTCGGTCGCCTCGAGTCTGCGGTTCTCCGCGCATTCGCGGATCTGCGTGACGGTATCCGACTTCGAGATCTCCTCATAGAGCGGGACCGCGTAAGCATCCTCCGCATACCGGACCTCGCGCAGATAAATGAGCATGCCTGCACCGTCGAACCGCATCGTCTTCGTCCGCGTCAGTCTTCCGTCCGCATCGATCTCATCGACATTCTGCTCCGTCATCCTGTCGTCGGAGTAATAATCGTATGTCACCGTGCACTGTCCGTTGTCCTCCGTGCGCTCCGTCTGTCTTGACTGCAGTTTGCCCGACGAATACGTCTCCGTCACGGTCTGTGTGACACCGTTTTCCGACGTAAAGCTTCTGCGCTCGGTGACCGTCCACACGCTGTCCGAAGCATTCTCATCTTTTTGCTCCGTCACGGAGTCCGTCACCTCGCCGTCAACGTTCAGGTGCGTCGTCACGCGGATCGTCACACTGCCCTGCGTCAGCGTGCTTACCTGCTCCGAAAGATACACATCCGGGGCCGGCGCATCGGTCACGCTCACCGCGGGCGTCGGTTCTTCCGTCGGCGACGGGGTCGCGTCCTTCTCCGGCCGGTCCCCCGCACCGCCGCTGCACGCCGTCAAAGCCGCACACAGCAGAAGCACCGCGGCAAGTGCCGCCAATCTGTGTAACCTCTTTCTCATCGCGTCTCCCCATAACCGGCCGGGCTTACCCCTCCGGGTTTACTTCTCCGTAAAATGCTCCATCAGGCGATACCCTTCCGGATAATCGTACCCTGTCTTCTCCGCCGCCTCCTCGGTGTACACATCCGCGCACGAAACCTTCTTCGTGCTGTCGTAGAGGAGATACGGGATCGGGTCGGCCGTGTGCGTGCGAAGCGTAACCGGCGTCGGATGATCCGGCATCAATAAAAGCCGGTACGGCTCCCCCGAAGCATCCATCTCGCGGCGCACCACGCCGATAATGTTTCTGTCAATCTGCTCGATCGCCTCCACCTTGCGTTCCGCGCTGCCCTGGTGCCCCATCTCGTCGGGCGCTTCCACATGGATGTACGCAAAATCAGCGCCTTCCTCGAGAAGTGCCTTGACAGCAGCGCGCGCCTTGCCCTCATAGTTCGTGTGAAGGCCGCCGTTCGCGCCGGGGACCGTGATGTTGCGAAGCCCTGCACCGACCGCAATGCCCTTTAAAAGGTCAACCGCCGAGATCATCACCCCGCGGAGACCCGTTTTTTCGTAAAATGAGCTCAGCGCCGGTCTCGTGCCCGCCCCCCAAAACCACAGGGAGTTCGCCTTGTTGAGGCCCTGCTTCGCGCGCTCGACATTGATCGGGTGGTTGTTGAGGATCTCGTAGCTGCGCTTCTGCATTTCCCGCAGAACCGGATCCTCGGGAAGGTACTCGCCGACGACCCTCGTGAGGATGTCGTGCGGAGGTGTGAGCGGTACCACGCGCCCGCGGTTCCAGATCAGCAGGTGACGGTAGCTTGTTCCCACGTAAAAATGGTAGTTCTCCCACTCGAGCTGCTTGCGAACCGCTGTGAGCAGCTCCGCGGCATCCTCGGTCGAGATCTCCGAGGAGCTGTGGTCGATGATGGTCTTCTGCTCGTACGGAAGATCGTCGTCCGAGAGCGTCACGATATTGCAGCGGATCGCGATGTCCGAGGACACCATATCGACGCCGATGGAGAGCGCCTCCAGCGGCGATCTTCCGGTGTAATACAGCTTCGGATCATACCCCATAACGGCAAGGTTGGCCGTGTCGCTGCCGGGCTTCATCCCCTCCGGGATGGTATGCGCCATACCGATCTCCGAGAACGGCGCAATCGCATCCGTCTCCGGCGTCTTCGCGTACGCAAGCGGCGTCTTTCCGCCGAGCGACTCGATCGGCAGGTCGGCGGCTCCGTCCGCGAGAACTACGATATACTTCATAATGCTTCCTCCCCGCGTCGCCTCAGGCGGCGCTCTGTAAAATGATAACACGCAGAAAGTTTCCTCTCTGCGTGATGATCGTCTTTATTCGTAGCGAATGCTCGCGATGACCGAAAGCTTCACGCACGCATCCGCGAACGCCTTCTCGCTCATCTCCTTCGTGACAAACGCGAACTCGTCCGGCTTGTCGTCGATCTCCGTCGTCTTGTGGATCGCGAAGAGCTCTCGCGCCTTGTCCGCCTCTGCAGCGGGAACGCGCACGAAGAACCGGCACTGCATATCGTCCTTCGCTCCGAGCGAAAGCTTGTCCGTGCTCCAGAGGATCGGGATGTTCACGAAGCGGTGCTTGGCCGCGTCGATGACATCGGAGACAACCGCGCTGGCGGTCGGCAGCTTGCCCGCGCCCATACCGTAGAACATGATCTCGCCGAGCATATTGCCGCGGACCATGATCGCGTTGAACACGCCGTTGACCGGATAGAGCGGATTTTTCTTGCGGATCATCATCGGGGATACCATCGCGTAGACGGTTCCGTCCTTCTGATAGCTGCGCGCGATCAGTTTGATGCCGCGCTTCATCGCCTTGGCGTATGCCACATCCGCCTCGGAGATCTTCGTGATCCCCTCGGTGTAAATATCCTGATAGTCCACCTGCTGTCCGTACGCAAGTGACGTTAAGATCGCGATCTTACGGCAGGCGTCAAAGCCCTCGATATCCGCTGCGGGATTGCGCTCCGCAAACCCGTTCGCCTGTGCATCCGCGAGCGCCTCGTCGAACGAGATCCCGTCCTCGCGCATGCGGGTCATCATATAGTTCGTCGTTCCGTTGAGGATACCACTGACCTCCTCCACCTCGTCCGCCGTGACGGAGCGCATCAGCTGCCGGATAACCGGGATACCACCGCCCACGCTGGCTTCGAAAAGGAAGTTGATGCTGCGTTCCCTCGCGATGGCGATCAGCTCCGCGCCGTGTGCCGCAACAAGCTCCTTGTTCGACGTGCACACGCTGCGTCCCGAGAGGAGCGCCTCCTTCACGAAGTCGTACGCCGGCTTCAGGCCGCCCATCACCTCGACAATGATATCGATCTCCGGATCCTCGATGATCGTCCGGAAATCATGGACAAGATACGGCTCCACGGGATCCCCCGGAAAATCCCGGAGATCCAGCACATACTTGATCTCGATCGGCGCACCCACGCGCTTCTCGATGATGGCGTTGTTGTCACGGATCACGCTGAACACGCCCGATCCGACCGTGCCGTATCCTAAGATTGCTATTTTCATGGTGATAAATCCTCCCTTGGTTACTTATTGATCTGTACTCTCCCCCGTGCGGCTCCGCGGTTTTGTCCCGCGTGATCGACAGCCCGCACGCCGTGCGGTCCCGCCGCATACGCGTCACTCGATACCGAGCACCTGCAGTCTCTGTACTCCCTCGAGCGCGGTGATGCGATCCTCGAGCTCCGTCAGATCCGCCGTCTCCGGCAGCATCTCGAAGCCGAGCGCAACCGACGCAATCCCGCCGATCGGAATGCTCTGCTGGATCGTCAGCACATTGGCGCGGCACCCCGCGACCTCCGTGAGAATGGCCGACAGAATGCCCGGCTCATCGCTCACCTGCAGAAGCACGTTGACCGTCTTGCCCCGCGATGTCTCGCGGAAGGGTTGCACATCGTCCTTGTATTTGTAAAATGAGCTCCGGCTGAGCGAGACGGCATCCGTCGCTTCCTGCACGGTCAGGTTCTTGTCCTTCGCGAGCATCCGCTTGACCTCCGCCACCTTCAGAAGCACTTTCGGCAGCGCTCTCCGGCTTACGATGTATACTTCCTCGTTGGGCATCTGCTGCTCCTTCCCCCGCCGCCGAAGCGTCGGAAGTGTCTAACGCCTCCGTCCCGCGACCCTCATCCGGATCGCGTTTTTCCGGTTTCGGCCGCCCGCATCGTCCGATGCGCGACCGCCCCTCGTGTATGCCGCCCGCAAACATTTGTCCGCGTACAGCACCGATTTTACCACACGGCATCGAAAAATGCAATTACAAAAAGTGACGATTTGGAAGCCGTTCCAAATCGCCACTTTGTACACATTTTGCTTACAGGCCCATTTTCTTCCGAAGCTGTGCCACAGCCTCCTGGATCTGGTTGTCCTCCTCCACCGTGACGAGGTTCTTTTTCTTCAGCTCGTCCTTGAGATCAACCACCACATCCGGCGTGAGACCGGTCTTGTGAATGTTGCGTCCCTTCGGCGTGTAGTATGCGGAGATGGTCACCTTGATGGCGGAGCCGTCCGAGAGCGGGATCAGCGTCTGCACGATTCCCTTGCCGAAGCTCTGCGTTCCCACCAGAATGCCCTTGTCGTAGTCCTGAAGGCATCCCGCGAACACCTCCGAAGCGCTCGCGCTGTTGCCGTTGATCAGGACGGCAACCGGGATGTCGATCGTCGCGTCGGTGTAGGAGTAATGTTCCTCACGATGCCCGTATTTGTCGTCCATATACACGAGCAGCGTCCCCTTCTTGAAGAAGCGGCTGAGCATCGACTTGACGGTGGAAAGCATTCCGCCGGGGTTGCCGCGGAGGTCCACGATCAGCGCATTCATATGCTTGGCCTGCAGGTCGTTGATCGCCTCGTCAAACTGCGCGGCCGTCACCTCGTCAAACTCCGCTACCATAATGTAGCCGATCCCGTCCGCGAGCATCTGATGCTCCACCGTGGGAATCTCCACCGTGTTGCGCACCACATCTACCTCGAGGTAATCGTTCTCGCCGGGACGGTACACCGTGAGTTTGAGGTGCGAGCCGATCGGACCGCGGATCATATTCACGACCGCGTTGAGTTCCATTCCGTAGACATCCTGTCCCTCCACCTCGATGATCTCATCGTCCGCAAGCAGTCCCGCGATGTCCGCCGGGCTGCCCGGGAACACGCGGTTGAGTCTCGGGTACTTGTCTTCGCCGATGGAAACCTTCGCGCCGAGGCCCGCGTATGAGCCGCTTGAAGACTCCTGGAACTTCTCCAGCTCGTCCGAGTTGAAATATGCGGAGTAAGGATCGCCGAGCGCGCTCACCATCCCGTGATAGATACCGTCGACCACCTCGTTGTAATCGATCGGCTGATAATAGTAATAATCCAGGACTTCGGCGATCTCCTTCACCTTGTCCACGTAATTGACGTCCTTGATCGACTCGGCCGGCGTCAGCGTCGGCGTGGGCGTTCCCGTATTATCCGGGAGCTCAGCGCCCGGCGTAGGCTCCTTCTTCGACAGGCGGTTTTCATCACTGCCTGCACAGGAGACGATCGCAAAAAGCATGACGAAGCACAAAAGCCCCGCGAGAAATCCCTTGAGAAATCCTCTGTTCACTTTCTTTCCTCCCTATCATTAACGTATGCAACGAATGCATAAGGGAACACCGGCTCGCCGGCGTTCCCCCATATAACCAACTGTATCCGTCCCTGCGAGGGACTTTTGATCATTCCGTGAACCCGGATCAATATCTTACATAGAGCAGCGGGTCCACCGACACGCCGTCGATCACTACGCTGAAATGCAGATGCGGCGCGGTGGAAACTCCCGTGGAACCGACAAGTCCGATCACCTGTCCCTGGAGCACCGTATCCCCCTTCTTCACCAACAGTTTCGAACAGTGAAGGTATCTCGTCACATAGCCGTTGCCGTGGTCGATCTCAATATAGTTGCCCGCGGAACTGCTGTAGGTCGCGATCTTCACCGTTCCCGCGAGCGATGCAACGATCTCCGAACCGAATTTGCCGCCGATGTCAACGCCCTTGTGGAAGGTGCTGGCGCCCTTGATCGGGGCTCTTCTGGGGCCGAAGCCCGAACCCGTGCGGGAATCACCGGGAAGCGGCCAGATCATCTTCGAGGGATCCTTCTCGTTCTTCTTCGTGATCGCGCTCGCACTGGAAGCACCGGTGTGAGGCACGTTCCCGTACTTTTTCTCGCGTTCCTCCTTCGACTGCTGCGCCTCCTGCTGCTGACGCTTCTTCAATTCCTCAGCTGCCTTCTTCGCAGCCTCCGCCGCCTTGCGTGCCTGTTCCTTGGCGATATCGCCTTTCAACTTATCGACATCCGCTTTCGCATCGTTGAACTGTGACAGGTACTCCTCCAGGTCTTCCTCGGTGGCACCGATCATCTCCTCGTAGTCCGCCAGCGCCGCCTCCTTGTTGGCGATGACTTCCTGCACATATGCGAAATCCTGCTCGTACAGCTCATGGCTCGACTCCAGCACGGAGATCTGGGATTCCAGTCTCTCCTTCACGAGCTCAACGTCGTGCTTTGCCTCCGAGTACCTTCTCGCGAGAAGATAATCGTACACGCGGATACTGCTCGCGTACTGCTCATAGTTAAGGATGTCCGAGAGGTCCCGGGAACCGAGCAACACCTCAAGGTCGGTGAGGTTCCCGTGCTCGTACAGGTACTGGAACCTGCGCTTGAGCGCCTCGTACTGTACCTGCTCCTTCTTCTCCGCCTCCGCCAGCTGCTGGTTCGTTATCTCCAGCTCGGCTTTCAGCTCATCGAGTGCTGCCTCCAGCTCGGCGATCTCCAGAAGCATATCACTCTGCTTCTGATCCATCTCCTGAATGTATTTCTCGATATCGTCGTACTCGCTCTTCAGGTTCTTGCTTCTCTCGGCGAGCTCGTTCTTCTTCGATTCGATCGCATTTTTCTTAGCCTGCGCTTCCTCAAGCTGTTTCTTCAGCTTCTCCTCGAGGTCCTCCTCGCGGAGCACGCTGCCGCCCGTGTAAATGTCACCGGCGACAATGCCGGCGGAAGCCGCCTTCGTCATCGGAACGTGCACCAGTCCGAGGAACAGGGCACACAACAGAAACAATGCCACCCCAGCTTTTCTCTTTCTCATACAGTCGCCTTTCTTCGGAAAATGTCTCAGTCCGTCACAACCCCCACACCACGATCATTACAGCTTTCGGAACTTACGAAGCTCACGGTTGAGCGTCATATAACTTCCGAAGAAGCCGATGCCGACGCCGATGCACGCCGAGAGCGGCGCGAGCACGGCAAACACCTCGTTGACGTCAACGAAGTTCACGGCTCCGAGGATGCCCAGCTTCGTGGAAACCAGCTGGATCATCTTATAGTACAGTCCGTACAGCACGGAGAGCGGGATCGCCGCGCCGAGCAGACCGATCAGGATTCCCTCGACAAGGAACGGTCCGCGGATGAACAGATCCGTCGCGCCGATCAGGCTCTGGATCTGGATCTCGCGCGCTCGCACGGATACACCGATGGATACCGTCGTACTGATCAAAAACAGTGCGATCGCCAGCAACAGGACGATCAGCACGATCGCCGCGATGCTGAAGCCCTTGTTCATGGATGTCAGCGTCCGCACAAGGTCCTCCGCATTGTTGACGTAGCGCACACCGTCCGCGGTCATGCCGCGGATCTCCTCGACGGCGGTCAGCTGATCCTCCGCCGAGTGGAAATACACCTCGAAGGATGCGCTGTTCGCCAGCGGGTTATCGTCACCGAAGGATACCAGCATCTCGGAATCCTCGCGGTCAAAATGGTCTTTTTTGAATTTGGCCCAGGCCTCGTCCGCTGAGATATACTCGATCCTGCGGACACCGTCGAGTTCAACGATCTTGTCCTTGAGATCAACCAGCTCCTGCTCCGTGATCCCCTCGCGGAAGAACACGGTTGCACCGACGCCGTTCTCCAGCTCGAGCAGGTTGTATTTGACATTGACAAGCATAAAATACATGATGCCGAAGAGGAAGATACATACGGTCATGGTCGCGACGGATGCGATCGAGAACAGACGGTTGCGGCGAATGTTCTTGATGCCCTGTCCGAAACAATAGAAGAAACTATCCACGGTCGTATCCTCCCTTCTTGTCATCGATGATGACACCTTCGCGAAGGGTGATCACGCGCTTCTGCATCGAGTCGACGATCTCGCGGTTGTGCGTTACTACCACGACCGTCGTGCCACGCAGATTGATGTCCTCCAGCAGCTCCATGATGTCCGCCGTGTTGGTCGGATCCAGGTTGCCGGTGGGCTCGTCCGCAAGAAGGATCAGCGGCTTGTTGACAAGCGCGCGCGCCAGTGCGACACGCTGCTGCTCGCCGCCGGAGAGCTTGTTCGGATAGCTGCGGTACTTGTTGCGAAGGCGCACCATGCTGAGCATCTTGGAAACATTTTTCGTGATCTTACGGGAAGGAACGCCGATCACCTTCTGTGCGAAGGCAATATTTTCAAACACCGTGCGGTCCTCCAACAGACGGAAGTCCTGGAACACGATGCCGATGGAACGGCGATATTTGCAAACCTGACGGTTGCGAAGATTCGCGAGATCCGTTCCCGCGATGTAGATAGAACCGGTGGTGGGGCTGATCTCGCGCATCAGCAGGCGGATCAGGGTCGATTTGCCGGAGCCGCTGGGGCCGACGATAAATACAAACTCACCCCGGTTGATGGAGAAGGACACGTCCTTGAGTGCCTGATTGTCGACATCCTCCGGACCGTCCGTGTACTCTTTGGTCACATGGTCGAACACGATGACCGGACCCTCGTCCGCAACCTGCGGCGCGGCGGTCTCCTCCTCGTCGTTCGACTCGTCATAGCCGGCGAGGAAGTCCTCTCCTTCCTCCTCCGTTGCCTCCGCTGCTCTCACGGCTGCTTCCGTCTCCTGCTCCGCAACGGCAAGCGTGTCGACGTCCTCAACGTTCAGATCCGTCGACAGTTTGTTTTCTTCACTCATAAACTCCCCCTGCTTTTCGGGTATATCAATATTCGGAATTCTCCATGTACTTCATGTACTTCACCACCATCAATGCGATTTTGAAGGTGATGGCATCATCAAACACACGCAGGTCGAGGTTCGTGCTCTTCTCGAGCTTGTCGAGCCGGTATACGAGCGTGTTCCGATGGATGTAGAGATCCTTCGAGGTCGCCGAAACATTCAGGCTCTTCTCGAAGAACTTGTTAATGGTCGTGAGCGTCTCCTCGCCGAAATCCTCCGGGGACTGACCGTCGAAAATTTCGCGGATGAACATCTTGCAAAGAGGCATCGGCAGCTGGTAGATCAGGCGGCCGATTCCCAGGTTGTTGTAAGCGACGACCTTGCGCTCGCTGTAGAATATCTTGCCGACATCGAGGGCCATCTTCGCCTCCTTATAGGAGCGGGAAATGTCCTTGATCTCGTTGACGATCGTACCGTAGGAGACATGAACCTTGCTCATCGCCTCCGTATTCAGCATATCGACGATGATCTTCGCCGTGTTCATCAGCGTCTCATAGTTCTCGTTGGCCTTGAGCTCCTTGACGATGATGATGTTCTTCTCATCGACGGCCGTGATGAAATCCTTCGGCTTGCCGGCGAACAACGTGCGCACCGTCTCCAGCGCGTTCGTGTCCTTCTCGGTCTTCGTCTCGATTATGTACACAACGCGGCGCGCCTCCACATCGATGTGAAGCTTCTTCGCGCGGTTGTAGATGTCCACCAGAAGAAGGTTGTCAAGCAGCAGGTTCTTGATGAAATTATCCTTGTCGAACCGCTCCTTGTAGGCGACGAGAAGTCCCTGGATCTGGAACGCTGCCATCTTGCCGACCATGTAAACATCGTCGGTGTCGCCCTTCGCGAGAAGGATGTACTCCAGCTGATGATCGTCATATACCTTGAAGAACTGGTATCCCTGCATCACCTGACTGTCGGCCGGGGACTCGGCAAATGCCGTTACCATCGCGGTGTTCTCCTCTGCGCCGCTGATCGTTGAAGCCAGCGTCTTACCTTCCGTGTCCATAATGCACAGATCGACACGCGTGATCCCCTTCATCCCGTCAATCGTGTTTTGAAGAATTTGATTCGAAATCATCCGACTGCCTTCCTTTCCGCATGGAATCTCGATCGCAGCGTTCCCGCCCCGCCTTCGGGCAGGCCGCTCCGTCGGCCGTCTGTCTCGGAAAATACACGGACATACGCCACCCCATAATCAGATTGATGATACCACTTTTTTCGGCATTTTTCAAGTGAAAACAATGTGAAGGACAATCAAAAACGACGGCTTTCACCGTCGTGTGAATTCCTCCTGCGAGAGCATAAAAAAGGCCCTGCGCTTCCGCGCAGGGCCCGTAAATCCGATTATGATCAGTGCGTGATGATCTGCTCGGTCTCCTTGTCGAAGATGTGCATCTTCGCAAGATCCATAGCGATCGTAACAGTGTCGCCGGGTCTCGCCGTCGTGCGGGGATCCACGCGAGCAGTGATATCGTAGTCGTCAACTGCGAAGTACAGGAATACTTCGGCACCGAGAAGCTCGTACACACGAACGGTAGCTGCGAAAGCTGCTTCCGGATGTGCGGATACGAACATTGCGTCATCCTTGATATCCTCAGGACGGATACCGAGAACAACTTCCTTGTCAACATAGCCGCCCTCAACAAGCTTCTTTGCTCTCGCTTCCGGAACAAGGATCTTGTTGTTGCCGAATACAAGGTATACGCTGGAGCCGCTGACGGTAACAACGGAATCCAGGAAGTTCATCTGAGGCGAGCCCATGAAACCTGCAACGAACAGGTTGTTCGGCTTGTCGTAAAGGTTCTGAGGAGTATCTACCTGCTGGATAACACCGTCCTTCATAACGACGATACGGGTACCAAGCGTCATAGCCTCGGTCTGGTCGTGGGTAACGTAGATGATCGTTGCCTCGAGTCTCTGATGGATCTTGGAAATCTCGATACGCATCTGCACACGGAGCTTAGCATCCAAGTTGGAAAGAGGCTCGTCCATAAGGA
>DBYX01000011.1:14491-136911 GCA_002311665.1 Lachnoclostridium sp. UBA1175
CCGGACAGAGCCTTCGGCTTACGGTCGAGCAACTGCTCGATACCGAGGATCTTAGCAGCCTCGTTAACGAGCTTCTCAATCTGATCCTTCGGAACCTTACGAAGCTTCAGACCGAATGCCATGTTATCATAAACAGACATATGCGGATACAGAGCGTAGTTCTGGAACACCATTGCGATGTCTCGGTCCTTAGGCTCGACGTCGTTCATCAGCTTGTCGCCGATGTACAGCTCGCCGCCCGTGATCTCCTCGAGACCGGCAATCATACGAAGGGTCGTAGACTTACCGCATCCGGAAGGTCCTACGAAGATGATGAACTCCTTATCCTTGATATCAAGGTTGAAGTCCTTAACTGCGACGAATCCGTTCGGATATGTCTTACTGATGTTAATAAGTTTCAAACCTGCCATTACGAAATGCCTCCTAGTAGTTTGTTAGCAGACGCACTGCGCCCGCCGGCACAGCACCTAACGGGTATGATACACTAAGAAGTCAAAAAAAACTATGTTGCAAATGTACAAATTCGGTTTTCTACTTTTGTCTAATTTGTATACTGACAAATGTCCGTTCGACGGTTGTCGGCTATTTTACCAAAAAACGCGGTGGAAAGCCCCGCCAAACCTATGATTTCCGTGCAACCCTTTGTACATAATGCCGTTTTTTCGGCGGTTATGTTTTTTCTGTGTCCTCCCTCCCGCCGCATTTTTCGATGCGGAAAATGCGATTTTTCTACAGTTCGGCGCAGTTTTCGGGCGGCCGGAATTGCATTTTCCGAAGGAGTTTGCTACACTTGAGAAAGAATAATAAAGCGCCGTGCTCGTCTTCCGGAACCGCCGGCGCTCTCATTACCGTGAGGAGGGATTCCATGGAAACCATCATTGTTACGGGTGCCAGCGGCGATATCGGCTCGGCCGTCGCGCTGCGTCTGGCAAAACGGGGTGTCAATCTCGCGCTGATCGGCCATTCGAACGCCGAAGCGCTCACCAAGACCGCGGAGGAAGTCACCGCCCTGGGCGCTTACTGCCGCGCCTACGCGGGTGATCTCGGCAACGAGGCGTTCGTGCGCGATGTGTTCGAGCGCATCGGCGACGAATTCCACCGGATCGACGGGCTCGTGCACGTCGCCGGCCACTCGGTCACCGGCCTGCTCAGTGACCTGACCATCGAGGAGTGGAACAACTTAGTCTCCGCCAACCTGACGTCGGCGATCCTGTGCATCAAGCACGTCACGCCGGCGATGCTCGCGCGCCACGCGGGGCGGATCCTTCTGATCTCCTCCATCTGGGGCACGCGCGGAGCGTCCTTCGAGGCGGCCTACTCCGCCACCAAAGGCGGTCTCGACTCGCTCACCAAGGCGATGGCGAAGGAGCTCGCACCGAGCGGGATCTCCGTCAACGCTCTCGCCCCCGGCATGGTGGACACCAAGATGAACTCCCACCTCTCCGAGGCCGATCTTCAGGCTCTCTGCGAGGAGATCCCCGCGGGTCGCATCGCGGCTCCCGAGGAGGTCGGCGAGATGGTCGATCTGCTCCTGCAGGCGCCGGGATATCTCACCGGCGAGATCATCGGCTTCAACGGCGGCTGGTTCTGATCCCGCACAAACAACATCACACAGACAACAAAAAGAGGAACCGGAGAAGGTTCCTCTTTCTTTTTCATATACGTTTTGTTCCGCCGCGGGCACAAACTCCGGCGTTCCTCCCTTCGGGCGGCGGTTGTCGGGTTACCTTGACGAATTACTTTTCTTTCTTGACATAGTACTTCGTCAGAAACTCCATGATGCCCTTGGACTCCGCCTCTGCGAGCGTGTCCAGCGCTTCCGAGGTGCTGATGAACTTCGCATCGGTCTCGTTGTCGATGAAGCAGCTCTCCACGATGATGGCGATCAGGTCGTTGTACGCTCCGTGGCGGCAGATCGCATAATAGTCGACCGGCTCACCGTTCTCGTCGAACGTATCGCCGCTGTTCCGCTTGAGCGTGCCGTTGTTCTTCAGTCCGAGGCTTTCCAGACGGCTGAGAATACAGTCCGCAAGTTTCTTCGACTGCTCGGTGATGTTCGGCTGTTTCGAAATGCACACCATCGAACCGCGCTGTTTGTGATTTTCCGAAGCATTCAGATGAAGGCTCACAACGATGTCCGCGTTGTTGTCGACACCGAGCATCACGCGGGCGCGCAGGTCGGCTCCCTTGTCGCCGGCTACCAGCTCCGTGTTGTCCTCTCTCGTCAACAGGACCTCCACATTGTCATAGTGCGATGTCAGATAATCGCGGATGCGGCTCGCGAGCTGAAGGTTCAGCTTCGCCTCCACTCTCCCGTCGAAACCCGCTCCGGGGTCTTTGCCGCCGTGGCCGGGGTCAAGCACGATCTTGTACCTGACGGGCGCCGGCGTCGGTGTCGGCGTGCCGGACGGCTCCTTGGTGCTCGGCGTGATCAGGTCATCCCCCGACGCCGTAGGCGGAACCTTGTTGTCCGGGTCATACTGGCCGGACTTGTTGTAATTGTGAATATCATCCTCGTTCTTGCGCGACCCGCAGCCGCACAGACTGATGAGCAACAGGGCTAACACCACTGTCGCGGTTAAAAATTTCTTCATTGCTTTGATTCCTCCGATCCCACAATACTGCATTTCAAGAAATTCATGGACTCTTCCTCGTAGCCGAAGGCGATTCCGGACGCCGACGCCAGCCGGAAGATCATATTGGACATTTCAAACTGCCCCCGTCCCTTGCGCTCACCGGAACCGATCCCGATCGCCAGGGAACCCTCGCACCGCGTGTTGATCACGGAGTTGATGACGCGAACCGTCGCGGAGCCCGTGCGGCACCCGATACCGACGCACCGCTTCGCCCGCATCTCCGTCTGAATCTCGCAGTCCGTTACGCGCACGGAAACCTGCTCATGCAGAAGGCTTCCGACCGCGATCTGCGTATCGCCCGAGGCGACACACGTAAAATGAGCTTTCAACATCTCCACGCGCGGTTCCCCCTCGATGGAGCCGACGGCGACGCCGCGGTCCGAATTGATCGTTGCGATCACACGCGCGTTCTGCATCACGACAGGTGCCGTGCTGCATGCGGAACCTATGCCGACGACCTGCTCACCGGTCATCGTCAGGTACAGATTGCGGCAACTCTCGATACGCACACCGGTATCGCGGAGATAGCCGCCGCCGATACCGACACACTCGCGGCCGTCGCCGTGGATGGTCATCTCACCGTCCATGTTGACCGCGATGCGGCCCACGGACTGGTTGCAGTCGCCGCCGATCGCAAAACTGCGGTCGGCACTGACGTTGATGTACAGTTTGCCGTTGCCCTCGATCGTCAGCGACGAGCTCTCCGGAACGCGGATGCCCGCGTCCTGCATCGTCACATTGCCCTCCACGACAAGCGTGACGTCGCTTCGGTTGCCGATCTCAAGGCAGGGACGCCGCTGGTAGGACTCCAGCTGCGCGCCGCGCAGGTGGATACGGCTGATCGTGTTGTCCGGAACGTGGATCACGATGTCGGTCTGGTACTTCGGGTTACCGACAAGGATGCACTCCGGCTTCGGCACAACGACCTCGGTGTATCCGTCCATCACAAGCGGAACGAGAAGCACTTCGCTCTCGTTGCCCACGATGTAGGTCTTCTTCTGTCTCGTATCGATATTGCGGATGTTCATCCGCACGATATCCTCCGTCAGTTCCTTGGGGATCTCCTCCGTAAAATCCTCGGACGGACGCCCCGTATAGTACCCCTGGACCAGATCGATCCCGAGACGGATGACCGTGTTGAGCTCCTCCCTCGTCTCCACGCCCTCCGCAAGCGCAAGGAAACCGTTCTCGTGAGCAAATTCCACCGTGTTGGAGACAAAGTACTGCTTCTTGTTGTCCTCGTCGACATGCGCGATCAGACTGCGGTCGATCTTTACGTAGTCAGGCGCATAGTTCAAGAGGTTGGAAATGTTGGAGTAACCGGCGCCGTAGTCGTCGATCGCCAGCTGCATTCCGTTCTGGGCGCAGCGCTCCTTGATCAGCTGTACCTGCTCGAGGCTCGCCTCCGTCTGCTCGGTGAACTCGATGACCACATCCGGCAGAACGTCCGAGTAGTTCGCGATCAGCTTCGTGTAATCCTTGTCGCTGATGACCACCTTGGGAATGCTGTTGATGAACAGTTTGCGGCCGTGCAGACGCTCCCGGTTCTCGCGAAACAGCGCGAGCGTGTTGAAAAATGTGTGCCGCTCCACATCGTAGAGACGATCCATTGACTCCGCGTACTTCAGAATGACCTCCGGTGCGAGCGAGGACTCGGTGCGCGAGCGCATCAGCGCTTCGTAGGAATAGATCTCGCCCGTTTTCGCGCTGACGATCGGCTGGAAATGGTACGTGAGCAGGTTGTCGTCGAGAATGCTCTGCACCTCGCGGCGCTCCTCCTCGTTGACGACCTCCGTGCCGCCGTTCTGGTAGCGCTTGTTCTCCTTCAACGCTTTCTTCGCGGCGATCGCGTCCGCGGTGATCGCCGCAAGGCTGTCCTCATCGATGACATCCTCGCAGACCTTCGCGTACGTCAGGTTCACGCTGTACGATTTCTTGTTGAAGTTGTTGTAATTCTGAAGGCGCGCATTGAGGTTCGAGAGCAACCCCGTCGCGTCGTTGTCGGTCTCGTAAAATCCGGCCACGACAAACTCGTCGTTGCCGAACCGCGCACAGATGTCGCGGTCGTTCATCGCGTTCTGGATGATCTTGGTGAGCGCGAGCAGAACCTCGTTGCCCTCATCCCGCCCGAAGGCGTCGTTGATCGCCGAAAAGCGCTCGATATCGATCGCGATCACGCACAGCTTCGTCGGAACCCCGCCGAGATGGCGGTACATATCCTGAAGCGCGCCGATATAGCCCTTGTAATTGTACAGACCGGTCATCGCGTCGCGGACCTGGTTCTGCAGCGTCATATCATCGTACATGTACCAGCGGCGCTGCGCCTCAAGGCAGTGCGCCAGCTTGCGCAGCCATCCGCGCAGGCTCACATCGAACACCCTCGGGTCGCTGCCGTACGACAGCACGATGTATCCGAGCACACGATCGATAAAATGAAGCGCCGCGACATAGAACACGCGCGGTTTCTCACTCTCGCGGTACAGCGCGGGGATCATGTACTCCCGGTTGAACATCCGCCCGTCGGCCAGCACACTCGAGTCCTTCTCGTGCGCGATCGCCAGCTCCACCTTGTCGGTGATGTGCGTCATCGCTTCGGTCTCGTGCAGTGCATTGGCGTTGAGGCAGAGGTAGAAAGCTTCGTAATCTCCGAGGAATCTCGTGAACTCGTCCACGGTCCTGAGGCACTCCTCGAAGTCCGTGGCGTTCGTGATCTCCTCGCTCATAAAATTGTATTCGGACGGAAAACGCTCCGTCGCGTCGCGTAGTTCCTCCAGCACACGCTCGGAGTAAGGCCCGCATGAGCTGCGGACGCACCCGCACGACCCGCCGCGGATCAGGCGGCAGCAGTTATCGCGGTGCTGCAGCAGGAAATTGCCCTTGCCCTCCATCAGCGCGATCAGCATGCGAACGGCGTTTGACGCCATCTCCACGGGATCGCGGTACACCGTCAGGTACTCGCCGGAGGAACGGTCCTCGTCCGCACCGTACCCCGCGACAATGATGTCTTCGGGAACGCGGATGCCTCGCTTCTCAAGCGCCGCGATCAACGCCGCCGCGCCCTCGTCGGACACACAGATCACAGCGTCCGGCAGCTTGTCGAGTTTCTGCAGTTTCTCCGCGATATCATCGCCCGTGTGGATCCAAAATCCGCCGTCGTAGAAGTCCTCCTCCTTCGCCGGTATCCCATGCTTGTCGCACGCGGTCAGAAAATCCTCCCGGAGCGCCGTGTCAAAAGGAACCGTCTCCCCGCTGTGACCGGCAACCAGGCGGATATCCCGCGCCCCGTGCTGCTTCACGAGGTGGTCCACCAGAAGCTCCATGCCGTTCTCGCGCCCGAACGAGACGGTCGGAAAACCGTATTCATTCTCGTGCTCGAGGCAGACGACCGGCTTGTCGAACTCCCTGCGGATCCGCTCCATCACCGCCTTCTGCTGTTCCATATAGTAAGTGGTCGGATACACGATCAGTCCGTCCAGCTCACACAGGTCCATCACCTCGTACACGGAGCACTCCGCGTCGGCATAGCCCTTCCTCACGTTGGCATGGCACAGCGTGGTGAAGGTGATGACATCGATATCGTTGCGCAGCAACTCCTTCTGCACGCTACAAAGGCATTGCCGAAAGAACTTGTGATGTGCGTCGGAGATCAGGATTCCGACGATTTTTCTCCTCTTTGACATACGCGACTCCTGTCGTGTCACGCCGCCCCGATCACGGACGACGCCGGTACAAACTCTCTTCTCAACTCAGTCTCACGGTCACATGTCATACGCCGGCCCGACACTACGGTCTCTTGTTGTATTTGACGCCGAGCGGCGCGTTCTCCCCGAGCAGTTCGGACACGGTCACGAACTCATACCCCTGCTTGGAGAGCTTGTCGATGATGATGCAGAACGCCTCATAGGAGTTGTAATAAATCTCGTGCATCAGGATGATCTTGCCCCTGGACACGGTGGTCATCACGTTGTTGACGATCTTGTTGATGTTCTCCTGCTTCTCGGCGTCCGTCTTGCGCGATTTCAGTCTCCAGTCCTCCGAGTCGACGGACCAGTTGACCACATAGAGCGGGCTGTCCTCGATCCTCTTCTGGCTGATCCGCCCTCCGGGCGGTCTCATCATGATCGGAGCAACTCCGGTCGCCTCGATGATCTTGACGTAGGTCTTATCGATCTCCTCGCGGTAGATCTTGTCGGAACAGTTGTCGTAGTAATGGTCGTGCGTCCACGCGTGGATCTCCACTTCCATTCCCGCGTCCGTGAGCGCCTTCAGCTGCTCGCCGGTCGTCTCGTTGATGCGGTTTCCGACCACGAACCATGTCGCCTTGGCATCGTACTTCTGAAGTGTCTCCATGAACTTGAGCGTCAGCTCGCTGTACGGGCCGTCGTCAAATGTGAACGCGATCAGTTTGCGCCCGTCGTCCGGCGTCGGCGTCGGTGTTCCCGTAGGACCCGCCGGCGTCGGTGTCGCCTCCGGAGTCGGTGTTGCCGTCGGTGTCGGCGGCTCCGTCGGAAGCGGCGTCGGTGAAGGTGTCGGGCTCATTGTCGGCGAGGGACTCAGCGTCGGTGTCGGCACCGGTGTCGGCGTCTCCTTGCCCGCCCCGCTCGGATGATACATCCGATAGATCAGCGCACTTGCCAGTCCCACCAGCAGTATCGCCACGATGACCAGGAACAGTCTCTCATTGCGTCGCACGCGCTTTGCATACGCCTGATGACTGCTGCTTTTTTTCTTGTTGTGATTTCCGGTATGTCCGGACCTCTCCGTTGTCATGCACTCTCTCCTTCGATCGAACCCTCTTTGGAAAATGCTTGCATTTTCCGACATAATGCGCTATAATGCACCTGCATGCAGATATAGTACATCGGTAGTATATCAGCTTCCCAAGCTGAGGAGGCGGGTTCGATTCCCGTTATCTGCTTACTCGATGCCTTCCCTTTCCGGGAAGGCATTTGTTTTCCTTATGATAAGGAAAATGCGTTGTTTTCCTCTGATCAACACACCTATTTACTATACCGCAAGTGTACCTTCTTTTCAATATTTTTTCAAGTTATCATTTACTTTTTTCGAGCTTGTCGGTATAATGAAAAGGACGCCGACCGTGCCCCGCACGATGCCGGCGTTATCCCGCAAACAAGCGTTTCGGAGGTCAGTATGGGCGAGTATTCCACATCTACCGGGTCGTCTGCAGGCGAGAACGGGATCAAACGGATCCCGATGAATTCCGTATGGACGGCCGTCGAAAACTGTATGGCGAAGAAGGACTACGCAACGGCGAAAGCGGTGCTTGCGGAGGCCGGCCGGGAGGCTGCTTCCTACGGTGACCTCTCCGGTCAGTTGCAGGTTCTGCACGAGCGCATCGCTCTCACACGCCGCCTCGGCGAGTTCAAGGAGTGCGACGGTCTGTGCAACCGTGCTCAGGAAGTCCTGACACAGCTCAATATGCAGGCCTCTCCCGCCGGTGCGAAGATCTACGTCAACATCGCCGACACCCTGATCCTGGAGGAGCGTTATCGCGACGCCATCCGGTTCCTCGAGCCTGCCTGCTCCATTCTGAAGGAAGGTGAGGAAACCGCGAAGAGCCCTGCCTACGCAGGTGCGTGCAACAGCCTCGGCCTCGCGCTCACGGCGATCGGCGAATATGAAGCCGCCTCGAAGCAGTACGAGGAGGCGCTCTCCGTTCTTCTGGCGAATCCCGCGTGCATTCTCGACACCGCGACGACGCACGTCAATCTCGCGCACCTGATCAGCATGTGGACGAACGACGAGGAGGAGGTCAACCAGAACCTGATCACGGCGTTCAAACTTCTCGACAGCAAGGATCTCGCACACGACTACCGCTACGCGGACACGTGTCTCAGCTGCGCTGAGAGTTTCGAGTACTTCGGTTTCTTCCTCTACAAAAACCAACTGCGGAAGCGCGCTGCCGACGTGTACGGCGAGAACGAATAAGACTTTACGGGCAGACCGCGCCGATGTGGTCTGCCCTTTTTCATTTTCCACAGAATACGCAACGAAAGGATGCTGAGCAACCGTATGAAGATCACCCTGGACCATGTCACCAAGCGGTTTCCGAACCGCAATAAGAAAATTCGCGAGGATGTCATCGCCGTCAACAATTTCACGTTCGAGATACCCGACGGCAAGCTGATCGGTCTTCTCGGACCGTCCGGCTGCGGCAAGAGCACGACGCTGAACCTGATCAGCGGTCTCGAGATGCCCACCGCCGGCCGCATTTTCTTCGGGGATACCGATGTCACCAACCTCCCCGCGGAAAACAGAGGCGTCGGCCTGGTGTTCCAGAACTATGCCCTCTATCCGCACCTGACCGTGCTGGACAACATCACCTTCCCGCTGGGAAACCTCCGCGGCCAGGAGAAACTCACGAAGGAGCAGATGCGCTACAAGGCGATGGAGGTCGCGAAACTCGTGCAGATCAGCGAGCTGATGGAACGCCGCCCGAGCGAGCTCTCCGGCGGTCAGCAGCAGCGTGTCGCGATCGCGCGCGCCCTGGTGAAGATGCCGAGCGTCCTTCTGCTTGACGAGCCGCTCTCCAACCTCGACGCCAGACTCCGCCTGCAGACGCGCGAAGAGCTCGCGCGCATCCAGCGCGAGACCGGCATCACGACCGTCTTCGTCACCCACGATCAGGAGGAGGCGATGAGCATCAGCGATCTCATCGTCGTGATGAAGGACGGCGTCATCCACCAGATCGGCAAGCCGCAGGAGGTGTACGACAAACCGTGCAATCTCTTCGTTGCCCAGTTCCTCGGCACCCCGCCGATCAACGTCTTCGAGGGGCAGCTCCGCGACGGGCATGTGTTCGTCGGCGAGGACGCCGTTCTCGACATTGAGAGCAAGGAAAAGCGCTATGTGTATGTCGGCATCCGTCCCGAGGGCTTCATCCCCGACGAGAACGGTCCTCTCGTGTGCTCTCTCTCCAAGATTGAGGTCATGGGGCGCGACACGAGCGTCGTCTCCACGCACCCCGCGTTCAACGGACCCGCGATCCGCTCGATCATCCCGTCCGAGGATGTCACCGGCATCGGCGGCGAGACCGTGCGCTTCCGCCTGAAGCCCGCAAAGGTGTGCATTTTCGACAGGGGGACGCAAGCGACCGTCAATTTCAAAGTGCGTTGACCGCCGCGGAAAGGACTTCATATGAAACAGAGCAAATACAAGGGCTGGCTCTATCTCCTGCCCGCCATCCTGTTCCTCGGGATCTTCATGGTCTATCCGCTGATCGATGTTATCGTCTACTCCTTCGAGGAGGGCTATAACTTCGTCTCGCAGACTTCGCAGGGAACCGGACTGTACAACTACCGCTATGTGCTGCGCGACCCTTATTTTGTGCAGGCGCTCAAGAACACGTTCGTCATCGTGATCATCACCGTGCCGGTGTCCACGGGTCTCGCGCTCCTCATAAGCCTTGCGCTCAGCTCGATCAAGCCGTTGCGCAACCTCTTCCAGACCGTTTATTTTCTGCCGTACGTGACCAACACCCTCGCGGTCGGTCTCGTGTTCATGGTGCTTTTCAAAAAGACCGAGTACTCGGACGGTATGATCAACCTGCTGATCAAACTCTTCGGCGGCAACTCCGTGGACTTCATCGACGGTCCGCACTGGGCGAAAATGCTCGTCATGTGCATCTACACCGTCTGGATTGTGCTCCCGTTCAAGATCCTGATCCTCACGAGCGCGCTCGCGTCCGTGAAGGAGGACTACTACCGGGCAGCGCGCGTGGACGGCACAAGGCCGTCGCGGATCTTCTTCCGCATCACGCTCCCGATGATCTCCCCGATGATCTTCTACCTGATCATCACCGGTTTCATCGGCGCATTCAAAGCCTACAGCGATGAGGTGGCGCTCTTCGGCACCGACCTCAACTCGGCCGGCATGAACACGATGGTCGGCTACATCTACGATATGCTCTACGGCAACAGCGGCGGTTACCCGTCCTTCGCGTCCGCTGCCGCCCTGATCCTGTTCGCGGTCGTGTTCACCATCACCTGCATCAACCTGATGGTGAGCCGCAACAACGTGCATTACTAGGGAAAGGAGGTTTCCGACGATGAACGAAGATAACAAGTACTACCGCATCGAGCAGGCCGCGCGGAGACGCAGCAACATACGCAAGGCGTTTCTTTACATTTTCCTCATCATATGCGCTCTCGCGGTGCTCTTCCCGTTCTACTGGATGCTTCTGACGTCGTTCAAGACGCAGAGCACGTACAACAATGAGTATGTCCCGAAATTCTACGTGACGGACCCGACGATCGCTAACTATAAGGAAGCGTTCACCGCGGTGCCGCTCGCCGGCTACTTCCTCAACACGTTGATCTACACGGTCGTGACGACGGCCCTGATGATGATCGTCATCGTGCCGGCTGCCTTTGCGTTCGCGCGGATGCGTTTCCCCGGAAGAAACCTCGTGTTCTCGCTCTTCCTGAGTATGATGATGATACCGAGCGAGCTGGTGATCATCACCAACTACGTCACCATCACCTCGTGGAATATGCGGAACACCTTCGCGGGCCTGATCCTGCCGTCCATTACATCGGTGTTTTACATCTATCTGCTGAAGGAAAACTTCGAACAGATCCCGGAGGAGCTCTACAAGGCCGCCAAGGTCGACGGCACCTCCGACTTCAAATACCTGCTGCGCGTGATGGTGCCGGTCGCGAAACCGACCATCGTCACGATCACGATCCTGAAGGTCATCGAGTGCTGGAACGCCTATGTGTGGCCGCGACTGATCACGGATGACCGCAGCCGCTACCTCGTGTCCAACGGTATCCAGGAGATCCGCCAAAGCGGCTTCGGCCGTGACAACATCCCTGCCATGATGGCCACGGTCGTTGTCGTCTCCGTGCCGCTCATCATTCTCTTCCTCGTGTTCCGCAACAAGATCATGGAGGGCGTTTCGAGAGGAGGTACGAAGGGATGATCCTCAGAAAGAAAGCCCGCCGCACCGTGATCGCGCTCCTGCTGCTCGCCGCTCTGGCCGTCTCGCTTCTCACCGGCTGTCACAAAAGCCGCAAGCGCGTGACGTTCCGGGTGCCGAAGGAGTTTGATACGGACAAGGAATATACGATCACGTTCTGGGCGAAAAATGATACCAACATCGCGCAGGTCAACGTCTACGAGAAGGCCATCGCGGACTTCGAGGCGCTGTACCCGAACATCCATGTCGTCCTGAAGAAGTACACCGACTACTCGATGATCTACCAGGATGTCATCACCAACATCGCCACCGACACGACGCCGAACGTGTGCATCACCTACCCCGACCACATCGCGACCTACCAGAAGGGCAACAACGTCGTCGTCAACCTCGACAGTCTGATGTACGACGTCAACTACGGCCTCGGCGGCAGCAAGCTCCTCTTCGACGGCCCGACCGCGGAGGAGATCGTGCCGAAGTTCCTCGAGGAGTGCCGCATCGGCGGTTCCGTCTACGCGCTTCCCTACATGCGCTCGACGGAGGCGCTGTATATCAACAAGGACCTCGTGACTAAGCTCGGTTACGACATCCCCGACATCCCCACCTGGGACTACATCTGGGAGGTCTCCGAGGCCGCGATGGCGAAGGACGGCGACAAATTCGTTGTGAACGGACAGACAACGCTGATCCCGTTCATCTACAAGTCGACCGATAATATGATGATCTCGATGCTCAAGCAGAAGCACGGCGACTACTCCGACGAAGAGGGCCACGTGCTGCTCTTCAACGACACGACGAAGGAACTGCTCTACTCGATCGTGCCGCACGCGAAGTCGCGCTCATTTTCCACATTCAAGATCTCGAGTTACCCCGGCAACTACCTGAACGCCGGCCAGTGCATCTTCGCGATCGACTCCACCGCGGGCGCCACGTGGATGGGCACCGACGCGCCGAACTCCGACATCTGCTCCGACGACATCCGTCGGTTCGAGACGGTGGTGCGCCCGATCCCGCAGTACAACCCCGACGAGCCGTATATGATCTCGCAGGGTCCCTCGATGTGCATCTTCAACAAGGAGGATGAGGGCGAGGTTATGGCCTCCTGGCTGTTCATGCAGTTCCTGCTCACGAACGATGTCCAGATTGCCTACTCGCAGACCGAGGGCTACATCCCCGTCACGACGAAGGCCCAGAACTCCGCGGAGTATCAGGCGTATCTCGCCGCTGAGGGGAAGGACACCAAGCTGCACTATTCCGTGAAGATCCAGGCTGCGAAGCTGTTCCTCGCGAACATCGACAACACCTTCGTGACACCGGTGTTCGCCGGCTCCGCTTCCGTGCGCGAGGCCGCGGGCGAGCTTGTGGAAAATGTCACGCGTTCCACGCGGCGCAAGAAGGTTGTCGACGACGCCTTCATCGAGCAGCTCTACACGGACACGGCCGCTCTGAAGCACCTCGACCAGATCACGGTCACCGAGAGTGACAGCCGTACCGGCGCTCTCCCGTCCGCCTCAAAGGTGCTTCTCGGCGCTCTCCCGTCCGCCTCAAAGGTGCTTCTCGCCGCTCTCGTCGTCACGTGGATCGGTCTTGCAGCGCTGTTCATCCGTCGGAAAATCGTCGCGCGGCGGGCAGGTTGAGCCAAATGCCACTTGCTTTTTTCATTTTTCTCAGTATAATGGGTGTGCATATGCGACCCCCTCCGGCAAGCGATAACACGGCCGGCAGGGACGCATAAAGGATCCGCCCGATCGCGGGTCCGCATAAAGAATCGAGCCCGCGGCGAACGCCGCGAACTCTTGCGCAATTCGACCGTGAGCAGGGGCATTCGGCTCCCGCACGCACGGTCACACAAAAAAGGAGAATGACAATGAAGAAGTTATTCACAGTATTCATGGTCTGTGTTCTCGCCATCGCAATGCTCACCGCTTGCGGCAAGGACAACAAGACGAATGAGACCCCCACTCCCACCGAGGAGCCCAAGACGGAGGCGACCGCTACTCCCGCTGAGGAGACGCCTACCCCGGCACAGGAGACTCCTACTCCGGAACCCGCTACCCCTACGCCGGTTCCTTTCGATCCCTCGGCTAAGAGCGAGGGTGTTATGACCTACGCAGAGTACATCGCAGCCGAGAAGGATGATCCGGTTACGGTTGAGTGCTTTGTTCAGGCTCATCAGTCCTGGTGGGAAAACAAGATCACCGTTTACGCGGCTGATCCGGACGGCGCTTATTTCTTCTATGAGATGACCTGCTCCGAGGAGGATGCTGCCAAGCTTGTTCCCGGCACGAAGATCAAGGCTACCGGTTACCGCTCCGAGTGGTCCGGCGAGATTGAGATCGTCGAGGCTACCTTCGAGATCGAGGAAGGCACCTACATCGCAGAGCCGGTTGACGTTACCGCTCTTCTCGGCACCGAGGATCTTGTGAAGAAGCAGAACCAGAAGGTTTCCTTCAAGGGTCTTACCGTTGTAGGCGCTGCTACTTACAAGCATGACGGTTCCGGTTCCCAGGGCGATGACCTGTACTTCAAGGTCGCCAAGGACGGCAAGGCTTACTCCTTCCTTGTAGAGTCTTATCTCTGCGGTAAGGACACCGAGGTTTACAAGGCCGTTGAGGCTCTGAAGGTCGGCGATGTCGTTGATCTCGAGGGCTTCCTCTACTGGTACAACGGTGTGAACCCGCACATCACTTCCGCCAAGGTTACCGGCAACATCAACACCAAGAGCGAGGGCGTTCTGACCTACGCTGAGTACTATGCAGCCGAGATCGATACCGAGGTTACGATCGAGTGCTACGTTCAGGCTCACCAGTCCTGGTGGGAGGACAAGATCACCGTTTACGCAGCGGATGCAGACGGTGCTTACTTCCTCTACGAGATGGCTTGCTCCGAGGAGGATTCCAAGAGGCTTGTTCCCGGCACCAAGATCCGTGCCAAGGGTTACCGCTCCGCATGGTCCGGTGAGATTGAGCTTGTCGAGGCATCTTTTGAGTTCCTCGAGGGCAGTTTCATCGCTCCCGCGGTTGACGCTACGGCGATGCTCGACGGCGGTATCACCATCGACAACGAGACGCTCAAGTACAATATGAACCGCTTTGTGACCTTCAAGGGCTTCACGGTCAAGGATGCCGCTTCCTACAAGGCTGATGGTTCGGGTTCCCAGGGCGACGATCTGTACATCCGCCTCAGCAAGGACGGCACCTACTACACCTTCCTTGTAGAGTCCTACCTCTGCGGCAAGGACACCGAGGTTTACCAGACGGTTGAGTCCCTCAAGGCAGGCGATGTCATCGACATCGAGGCATTCCTGTACTGGTACAACGGAATGAACCCTCATATGACGAAGGTTACGCTTGTGACGGAGTAATCCGGCGCGATCGTTCCCGTCGGGGAGCATTCAAGATCACACGTCAATTTAAGGCTGTCACGCCCGTCGGGCGCGGCAGCCTTTCTTGTTTTTCCTTTACACTCTCTTCCGCAAGAGGTATAATAAAGAGAGCGCAACAGGGCGCCTACTCCCCCAAGAGGAGGTGACACTATGATCACGATCGACATCAGTACGATAGATGAACTGCTGCAGTTTGCCAAGGCCCTCTCGGACCGCCACGGCAGCAACACACAGCTTTGGTACCGCGGTGAGGACAATTCGTCGCTCACGCTTGTTCCGTCCATTCAACGCAGCGAGAAACGCCTGCAGCGCGAACGCTTTCTCTCGAACGATTTCTACATCCGCGCCAAGCAGACGCTGGACTCCCCGCCGAGCCGCAACAATTACGCATACTGGATCGCTCTGATGCAGCACTACGGCCTGCCGACGAGGATCCTCGACTGGTCCCGCTCCCCGCTGATCGCGGTGTTCTTCGCGACCGAGACGTACCTCACAACGCCGAACGCGGACGCCTGCGTCTGGGTTCTCGTGCCGGAGGCGCTCAACGAGAAGGAGGGCTTCGGCCGCTGCATCTACCCGATTGACGCGGACACTGCGCAGGAAATGCTCCTGCCGGCGTTCAAGCACCTGCATCACAATCCCGTTCTGGACGACCGGCTGCTCGCCTGCGCCTCCACGGACGGCAACCTGCGTATGTATACGCAGCAGTCCTGCTTCACGGTGCACAATTCTCTCCGCAAGCTCGAGGATATATGCGACGAGCAGATGCTCTACAAGATCATCATTCCGAGCGACCGCAGACAGTATTTCATCGAGAGCCTCCGCGTGCTCGGCATCACGGAGAGCTTCATCTACCCCGATCTGGAGCACATTTGCCGCGACCTACGCCGGTACTACGACATCTGAGCAAAGCAGAATATCAATGCACACAAAAAAGCAGCCGGAGCGTCATCGCCTCCGGCTGCTTTCGTATTACATTGTCAAGGATCACATTCCCGTGAAAAGATCAAACACCTTATCCCTGTCGGTCGTCCCGTTCTGGGTTACCGCACAGACACACACAACACCGGTCTCTTCGATCCCACGGAAAGCGCAGTACACATCCGCGACAGCGACCCCGATATGGAAACACATATAATCTTCTCCGGCGATCGTGCAGTAGTTCTTGTCAACCGTGAACTGGATTGTCGTGGAGCCCTGCTTCACATTTTGTATTGCATTGCTGCCGCCGAACTCCTTGGTGAACTCCTCACCGATCTCATCGATGTCCGCCCTGCCCTCGAAGCACAGCACATAGCATACCGGCATCTGCATAGCTCCGGTCTCCGACACCGCCGCAAATGCACAGCCGACGTCGAATTTCTGAACGGTCTTTCCGCCGATCTGCGAAGCGTCCAGCATCTTGTAACCGCTCGGCAGACTGACCGTGAGTTCCGCCCATTCGTTGGTGTAAGTATCGCCGTCCACCACCCCGGTGCTGTACGGCTTCGGACCGCATGCGGTAAGACTGCACATCAGTACCGCAGCGAGCAGCACTGCCATCATTTTTCTAATGCACTTTTTCAAATTCATGTTTTCTTTCTCCTCATCGACTTCTCTTGATCAGAACAATGATCATTACCACGATTACCAGCAGGATCAGACCTCCCGGGATCGCGAGCATCCACCACTCAAACTCCGGTGTATCCTCGTCCTCCTCATCCTCTTCCGTCTTGTCGTTCCAATCCTCATCCCAGGTGAATTTCTTCGTCGGGGTCGGCTCTCCCGCAGGCTCCCCGGTAGGCGTGGCCTCCGCGGATGTCGTCGGTGTCGGAATCTCAGGTGCTGCCGTCGGCGTTGAACTCGGTACCAACGGTGTCGGCGTCGGGATCTCCGCCGGCGTAGGTGTGTTGACACCCGGTGTAGGCGTGTTGACTCCCGGCGTAGGCGTGTTGAACCCGGCCGGTGTCGGCGTCGGGATCGGCGTGCCCGTCGGTGTCGGCGTGTCCATCGGTGTCGGCGTGCTTGTCGGCGTCGGCGTGTCCATCGGTGTCGGCGTGTTCGTCGGCGTCGGCGTATTCTTCGGCGTCGGCGTGTTCGTCGGCACCGGCGTATTCTTCGGCGTCGGCGTGTTCGTCGGCACCGCACCGACCTCCGCAAGGTAATCCTTGATCACAAACGCGGAGTGGTATTTGTCGAAATCGACGCGGTAGAACCCGACTTCCTTGCAGTATCCGGATATGTGTACCTTCTGGCCCTTCTGCAGCTTTGTAAGTATGTAAGCGGAGTCGTGGCCGTCCTTGATCACGCTCGGGTACATACGGACATTGACGTCCGTGGCCGTACACTGCATCTGCTTGTCGAGCGGCTCAAACTCAAAATAATCAAAGTAACACCGGAATGTGGCTGTGCACACGTCCGACCCCATCACGGCATACTTCAGGTCGACGGTTCCTACCGTGTAGGAGTACGGAACAGGATCGAGCGTGATGATCGCGGTCTTGCCGATCTCGCCGTCCTTCAACTTCTTCGTCATCTTCGAGCCGTCCTTCTTCGTGATGACAACCTGAAGCTCCGCGCCGATGTGGTCGGGATCGTACGGCATATCAAATCCCTCTCCGGTTCCCGGCTTCGTAAAGATTCTCGCATAATGCTTTCTCTTCGGCGGGGACACGAGCAGCAGTTCCGAGATCACGCTCTCGTAAGTCACGGAAAACGGCATCGTGTAACTGATCTCACCATTGCAATCGATCCGGAGCGCATAGTAGGTCGTACCGGTTCTCTGGATCGGGTAGAAGGATACGATGTTGATCCTGCCGTCCTCGTCGCTCTTGAAGGTGTTCCCCCAGCCGGGCAGTTCCTTCATCGTGTATACATTGTTCGTAGCACCGTACATCAGTGTAGCGGAAAACGGATACTTGTGGGACTCCGAGATGATGCCCGTCGTCGAATTATGGAATGTATAGAAATACTCCGTCCAGTCCAGCGTGACGCTCGGCATTTTCGTCTCCTCGGTGATATCCGGGCTGGCCATCGCCCGCTCGGGGATCCACGACAGCAACATCACGAGGCAGCACAGAACACTCACGATCCTATACCATTTTTTTCTCATAGCTTTTCTCTCCTCTCGCTTGATCAAGCACGTGTTCGCGCGCGAAAGTGTATACAATGATTATACAATATCTGCGGATAAAATCAACCAAAAAACACGGCGGACCGGATTGTTATTCCGTTCCGCCGCGTCTTATTTCTTCGGAAAATGACCCTTACCGCATCATCTGCCGATATTGATCTTCTTTCTGCTGACAACCAGTGCACCGAGCGTTCCGGCCGCGATCGCCGCGAGCAATGCCCACAGGAACGTGTTGCCGGTGTCACCCGTCTTCACGGAAGTCTCCTGCTCATCGTCGTTCGGTGTTCCCGTCGGGACCGGCTCGGGCTCGGGATCCGGTTCGGGCTCCGGCTCAGGCTCCGGTTCAGGATCCGGCTCCGGCTCAGGATCCGCCGCAAGGATGACCGCCGAGACGGTCACGTCACCGTCGTCAAAGACAATCTTCACATCGTGCGAACCTGCCTTCAGCGTATCCAGCATCGACGGATAGATCGTGACAACGGTACTTCCCGCTACTGCCGTATAATCCTGTCCCGCAGTGATCTCCGTATCGTCCACGATCACGCCTACGAAATGGCCGAAGCACGTATCATCGTCGATCGCTCTCTTCACGGTCACGATGACACCGCTGCCGGTACCGCCCAGCTTCCACTCGAGATTGCCGTCGATGACGATGTAATACAGTTCCTTCGTCTCCTCCGTGAACACAGGAGTGTAAGTGATGGTAAAGCCTTCCGTCGTTCCTTCATCCCAGCGCGTGTAATAATACTCTGTCAGTCCGTCCGTTGCCTTCTCGGGGATCTTGTCCGTCGTAGGTTCGGTTTCAAACTCGGAAAATGTCTTGCGATCCAGTTCGGAACCGTCACCGTTCAGCCAGATGACGGTGTATACCTTCCGGATGTATGTCGTGAGCGAATCACCCTCGAAATCCGTGTGATTGTTGTCTCCGATGTACCGGACAAATACAAGGTACTCACCGGGCTCCGTCGCCTCGGGAACATTTTCCGACCAGGTCTGCCCGTCAAGACTGTACTCCACTCTCTCGTAGCCGTTCGGAAGCATCTCCGGCGCCGTAACCAAAGCTTGGTCGCCGCCGTTGTAAAGCAGCTCCAGCGCTGCCGGCTTCTGCGTGTCGTCGAGCGTGTCAGGCGCAACTGCCTTGACGACCGTGATCTCCGCATAGCTCTCAAACGTAATGTAGTTGGGTGCCGAAACGCTGTAGTACACTACCAGAGGATCGTCCGACGCATCGGTGATCGTCGGGCACTCGTCAAGATCGATCGCGTTCTCAGAGGTTCCGTACTTGATCGTGTAACCGCTCATCGGGTCCGTGACCGTAATCTCCGGCGCGTGAGGATTTCCGTCGTAGTAGAACACATCTGACGATGCCTGTGCAACAATCTCGTACGGTATGATGTTCCAGGTCGTGTCAACCGAATCGCAGTAGTTGCCCTGGCCGTTCACCGTCAGGGTGTATGCGATCGCGTCGGTACCCGACTCGCTGCCGCTAAGCGCATAGTCCGTGCCCGGAACGAGCTCAACGCCGTCCAGCGTAACCGAAGTGACATACACGCTCTGCTCCGCTCCGTTATACATGTGATCGTACTCATCAAGAACGACTTCCGCCGTCGCGATGCTCTTCGGATTGACCGTCACCTTGTAAAGAACAACCGCCGAGCTGTACATGAGCGTCTCCTCCACGGTCACCTGGATCGTGGCCTGTCCCGCCTTCAGAATGTGAACGTCGCCGGACTGTGCATCAACCGACACAACACCGGTGTCGTTGAGAACCTCGTAAACAATATCTCCGTCGCTGTCCGTTCTTGTGAAATTATCAAAATCCTCGTCACCGTATGTCTTCGTGATCTCCGAGCTGACAACCGTCAGCAGCGGAGTGGATTTCTCCGTCACGCACAGATTGATGACTGCGGTGCCTTCCTCGTAATTGTCGTTGCCGGCAGCCATCACCGTAACCGTACAATCACCCGTTGCAAATCCCGAGATGAAGAGACCGGTGTTCTCATCCACCTCACAATAACCTCCGGTGGAATCCTGACCGATCGCGAAGCTGAGCTCACCCTCCGCAAGGCTGACCTTCTTGCTCAGATCGATCGTGTTGCCGCCCTTCTTGATGTATACCGTTGCCTCCGATACCGTGATCGGATTATCCGCCTTTGTTATGTCAACCGTAACCCCGGCCGGCGAACCCGAAAGAGAATAATCGGAAGCGCTTTCTCCCGTGAGGGACACACCGCTCACGGTCACCGCTTTGCCGGTTCCCGCGTCCGCATCCGCCATGGTTCCGTACGCATTCGTAAGATCCACGCTGATGTCGTCGTCCGAAATTTTTGCCACGGTGCCTCCCTCTACCTCGACCGTCAAACGGTTCGGCTCGTAGGCACGCGAAACTCCCGTAATTCCGGTGACCGTCACTCCTCTGGGATTGATGTCCGCAGTCAGATTCAAGGAGTCCGCTTCCACATAATAGTTATCTGCCCTCTCACCCGCCAGTTCGACATGTATGTAATCAAAACTCTTGTCTAATCCCGCATGCGGGTCGGAGAGCAGTCCATACGCATCCGCAACCGAGACAGCGCCCTTGTCTCCGTCATAAACACCCTGAAGGATTGCAGTCGAAACATCAAATGACACATAGTCGGTTCCGTCATACTCCCTTGTATTCGCCAACATTCCCGTAACCGTAACCCCACTCGGTCCGATATTCGCTATGTTCGGCGCCGCTGCCGCAACACTTGCGTAGTCCTCATTGCCTTCGACACGATACCACAAATAATATTGTCCGACGTCAGTCGCCTGCGGAACATCCTCGCTCCACCCATCCGTCGGTATCGTCGAATAAGAATCCGACACTGCGTACTGGAGCGTTCCGCCGGTGGTAGACCCGGAGATTAGCAGAGGTTGATCTTCGCCGGTGTAAACGAGACCTGTAATCGAAGCCGGCGCGATAACGGTCGGAATGCTCTTGAAATATCCGCGGATATTTACATCCCCTACGGGCATGGTAAAGGAATAAACTCCGTCTGTCGGCGTGATCTTAACCTGAAGCGGCACGGGCTCACTGACGACATATTCGATGTACTTCACTTCCGAACCCGTGACCGGCGTCACTTTCAGTGTAACGGTCTCTCCGGCAACAGCCGATTCCTTGTCCGCTTCCACGGTACCGTTTACGCAATCGCTGACCGTGATCGCATAGGACCACGTCGCATACAGCGTCAAATCACTCTTGACCTCGACATCGCTGTTCTCTTCATAGTAGGTTCCGCTGCCGTCCCGCTTCGTATTCCAACCCTGGAACACATGTCCTCTCCAGTCGAACGGATTGATCGGAATATATGCAAGCGCATCCGGTTCGTATGCGATCGAATTGCCCACACTTCCCTCAATATCCTCGCTTCCGTTCTTGTCAAAGGACACAGTATATGTTCTTACAAGATCCGCTTCGCCGTTCGGCCCGCTGATAACAACATATCCTTCCTGATCCGTTACAAAGTTCGCCGCAGTACCGAATCCCGAGAGACCCGAAGTGAAAGTCATATAGGTAACCGCGGGCACCTGGGAACTGGAATAAGTTCCGACCGTGTACGTCGTCGACCCTAAGCTCGATGTAAACGAGAGCCTTCCGGCATCTCCCTTGAAGCAGAAATCCATCAGAGCCTTATTGCCCTGAGAAATGACGTACTGTCCGTTGTTTTCCTGAATCCCGGTCAGTTTGGTCCCGCCGAGGATGAACTTGCCGCCCGACAGAAACACGTTCTGGCCGGCAGCACCGATCGTACCGCTGTTGCCCGTTACCGAACCTTCGATAATGTTGATGCCCTTGCCGAGAGCTATGATCTGACCGCCGTTGATCTCCGCAGTACCCTTGACAACATTGACGGCGCTTTCGCTGAGTCCGCCGCCTATCACAGTGCCTCCGTTCATACGGAACACACCGGAGTTCTGTACCTTGATCGCATCTCCGCCGATCTGTCCGTATGAGATCGTGCCGCTATTCAGCACAAACACACCGCCGTCCACGAGCACCGCGCAATACAGCTGATCGCTCGACCCTGCGGAGTGAGATAAGGCACCGTTGTCCTTTCCGCTGGAAAGGTTCAGGTTACCCTTGACGATGATCGTGTGATAGTGCATGAGACTGATGTGGTTACCGTTAAGATCAAGGTTGGCCGTTATACCCGCCGGTACCGTATAGTCTCCGGTAATATAAAAACTCTCCGTTATAATACCGTTGCCGCCGACAGTTAAAAATTCCTTCAGCTCATCGCCGTTTGAGATTTCCACCGCGCTCGCTGCAGCACCCGCACCCGCGCTCATCACAAGCAGCGCCGCCATCAGCATCAACACAAATATGATCCGTCTCTTCATCGTCAACACCTCGTCTTTCGGATTGCGGTATGCCCTTCACAAAGCACGATGTCGTGCTCCCGAAAACTCCGCATCATAATATATTATTATAGCATACTATAATAATCAGTCAAGCAATCCCGGGCAACTAAAGAGCTCCGGAATCTAACAAAATTGTAAGGTCGCCGGCATCACGGCCGATCCGCATGTAAAAAAGCGGGACGGTACGGCCTGCTGAGCCTTATCGTCCCGCGTAAGATCGTCTACGGATGTGATTTTCGTGTTATGCCTCATCCTCCCTGTCCCGCAGGCGCCGGAACATAAACACCAGCACAAGCGTGATCAAACCCGCAGGGATGAGTGCCATCCACCAGAGTTCCTCGGAAGCTTCCTCGCGAGCTCTGCTGCTCGTTACGCCGCTGTCCGGATTTCCCGTGGCTTTTCTGATGATCGTTTCCGTCGGCGTATCGGCCGGTGTCTGCACGGCCGCGGATGTCGGCGTGTTCTCCGCCTCCTCCGTGATCTCCGCCAGCGGCGTGTTCTCGGGCACCTGTGTCGGCGTGTCGGTCGACGTAGGTGTGTTCGTCGAAGTAGGCTTGCTCTTCGGCGTCGGGGAATTCTTCGGCTTCGGCGTATTCGTTGAGGTCGGTGTGTTCGTCGAGGTAGGTGTATTCTCCGGCTCAAGCCCGGTCGGCTCCGTCGTCATATTATCCGGCGTCAACCCGGGCAGGTCCGTCGTCAGGTCGATCGATTCCATCGTAAGTTCGGTCGACTCGGTCGGCTGCGGCGTCTCTGTCACGGTCGGCTCCGGTGTGACTGTTGCGGTCGGTTCCGGTGTCGCCGTTGCGGTAGGCTTCGGTGTCGGTGTTGCCGTAGGCTTCGGTGTCGGTGTTGCCGTAGGTTTCGGTGTCGGTGTCGCGGTAGGTTTCGGTGTCGCGGTCGCGGTAGGTTTCGGTGTCGCGGTCGCCGTAGGCTTCGGTGTTGCGGTCGCGGTAGGCTTCGGTGTCACCGTCGAGGTGGGCTTCGTCGACGGTGTGCCCGTGCTGCCGTCTCTCTTGATCTCGAACGTACCGGTCGTGGTTCCGCTGTAATTGCCCTTGCCCGTGAGCGTGTATGTCGCGGTGCCGGGCTCCACATTGTTCTTATAGGTGAGCGTGAAATCCCTGCCCTCCTCGAGCTGACGCCCGTTGATCGTGAAGGAGGAAGGGATCGGTCGGATCTGTGACCCCGTGTAGTAAATGTCGCTGTGGAAAGAGAAGCTCAGTCCCTTCAGCGAGTACGGAACCACTTTCATGGAGATCTTCATCGTCTTCTTCGCACCGCCGACCGAGACCGCAGCCGTCAGCGTGACAGCCTTGTCGGACACGGCGACTGCCTCGATCTTGCCGTCGCTGATTCTGATCGCCGACGTGTCACCGGATGTCCAGGTCGCGCCGGAGCTCTCCACCGGAACACCGGGCGCGTACGCCCAGGTTTCCTTGTGACGGTAGGAAACGCGCAGTTCCGGAAGGTCCTGCTTGTCTCCCCACCGCATCTCTTCGGAAAAAGAGTACGGATCCTTAAGGTCCACCGTCAACGTGTAATCGCTGCCGATGGAGATCGTCATATTCTTCTTGCCGTTCAGTTCCTGTGTCGCGGAGGACTTATTATCCCCGCGCCCGAACTCCTGGACATAACAGTGAACTCCGCCGACCACAGCGTGCGCGATCCCCACTCTCGTGAAGGAGGAATCCAGCATATTGCGGCGGTGCCCCTGACCGCTGTACTTCTCCTTATCCTCGCACCAGTCGTCGAAGACGTGGCCGGCCTTGTAGTCGCTTCCGCTGCCGATCCATATATTTTCCCCGCAGGAGGTGACGCTCGTGCCGGGCGCTTTCAACTGAAATATATTGCCGCCGTCCGGGCGGATGTGTGCGAACCGCACGGAGATCTCCACCGCACGCTGCATCGCGATCTTCTCAAGATCATAGTCGTATGTCAGCTCCCCGAGTCCGGAGACCGTGACCTTCTTATTGCTGCTGTCATAATACCAGACGCCGCCCGAGCGCTTGCCCGTTCGGAAATTGTTGATCATTTTCAGCATAGAACGCGCGTCCGACTGCTTGAAGGTCGCCTCGATCGTGTAGCTCGTCGCCGCGGACGCGGTCTGCGTCAGAAGCGAAAGTACCATCGCTGCAATGACAGCCATGGCAAGCAGGGAACTGCAATACCGATGTGCTTTGCGGGTAATATACATATCTCTCTCCTCCTTCCGAACTGTCTTCAGAACCGTCCTTCAAAACGCGCTGTATCTCTCTTAAATAACTAATTACAGTATAGCGGAAAACGGAAAAATCCTCAATCAGACAAACAAGTCCTTTCGACGCCCTTCGGCTCAAAAATTCACAATTGCAATAATAGTTGTCGAAAAATGTCATTTTTCGCATAAAAAGGCTGCCGGCCGAACTCCGTTGAAGAAGCCGGCCGGCAGTGATATGCGAAGAGAACATCATTTGAGTTGTTATGAAGAAGAATCCGTAATCCCCGCACAAACTATGCGAGCGCCTTACAGCGCGTTCGCCTTGATATAATCCACGAGCTCGTCCACCTGTGCGAACGCAAGCGCCACAACCGTGTCCGCGGCGCCGTAGTAGATGGCGATCCGCCCGGTCGCGGCATCCGAGAGCGTCGCGCACGGGAAGCAAACGTTCGGAACGTCGCCGACGCACTCGTACATCGTCTCGGGGTGAAGCAGGAAAGGCTTGCAGCGGTAGCGCACGATCCACGGCTTCTCCTTGTCAAGGATGGCTCCGCCGATGGAGTAGATCATTCCGTTGCACGTCGTGCCGACACCGTGGAATATGAGGAGCCAGCCGTCCTCGAGCTCGATCGGGATCGGGCCCGCGCCGATCTTCGTCCACGCCCATCCGCCGGGACTCATCACATGGTGATGGCATCCCCAATGCACCATATCCGGGCTCTCCGAGATGAACATCTCACCGAACGGCGTGTGGCCGTTGTCGGAAGGTCTCGAGAACATCATGTATTTGCCGTTGATCCTGCGCGGGAACAGCACGCCGTTGCGGTTGTACGGCAGATACGCGTCGGGAAGGCGGTAGAAGGTCTTGAAGTCATACGAGTACGCGACACCGATGGTGGGTCCGTAGTGCTGCTCGAACGGGCTGCACCACGTGACATAGTAACGGTCCTCGATGTAGCACACGCGCGGGTCGTAGCCGTACGCGAGGCCGACGCACTCGCCGCTCTTCTCGCAGTACAGGCGAAGCGGCTCGTGCTCGATCGTCCAGTGGATCGCGTCCTTGCTCGCGCCGAGGAACAACTGCTGCTCCATCGCCTTGTTGTCGCTTCGGAACACGCCGACGAAAGCGCCGTCCTTCGCGATCACCGCGCTGTTGAATATACTGTTCGCGGAAGGGATGTCGTGCCTTCCCACGATAGGGTTCCCACTGTAGCGCCAGATCGGATCGCTGCAGGCCGCAGGTCTGTCCTGCCAGGGAATATTTGTCAGATTCTCTCCGATGATCATAGTCTCCTCCTGTCTTGCCGTTGCGGCGTATGGTAATCGGTCAAACGGCACGTCATTTTCCGACAATTATGCTTTTTCAATCCTCCGCCCTGCCGGGCACCGTGCCGTCCGGTTCATTTTCACTATAGCATTACCCGGGGAAGTTTGATATAATCGGATTGTACAGAAAATCGTACATTTCTCCACGGAGGTATGCCATGCCGCAACTCTATGAACATATCGACACCCTGAACTCCCCGTATGAGGCGTTTCTCGTGGACAGCCGCAACAAGAACGATCCTCCGCGCCCGCACTGGCACTATTATGCGGAGCTTCTGTATGTAAACGAAGGAAACGTGTTCCTCGAGTGCAACGAGAAGACCGCCGTCCTGCGGGCCGGAGACTTCGCGTTTCTTCACGCGCAGACGATCCACAATGTGGTTCCGGATGCAAGCGCACCGTTCCGCTACGGCGTGATCAAATTCGACCTGAGCCGTCTGACCGGCTCCCGGAATTTTACGCCGAACCTTCGCGCCGTTGCCGAACAGGCACGCCGCTCCGACGAAGCGTCGTACCTCTTCCCGGCGGACACGATCGACGGGCCGCTCTTCTCACGCGTGTTCGACACCTGCATCCGCGAGCTCTCCGACCGCCGCTACGGAAGCGATCTGATGGTCTACGCGAGCCTGTGCGAGCTGATGGTGTGCCTCGCGCGGATCTGGCAGGCGCAGGGCATTCTCGTCGGCGCCGGACGGGCGACCGGCAGCGAAGGCATCGACTCCATCGTGGAGTTTATCGACGAGCACTCCGCGGATCCCATCCTCGTGGAGGATCTTGCGCGCCGCTGCGGTATGAGCTACTCGAATTTCGCACTGAAGTTCAAGCAGATGTACGGGCGCAGCTGCAAGGAGTATATCGAGCTCGTGCGCGTCAGCAAGGCGGAAAATCTCCTGCTCTTCACCGACGCGGACCTCACCGGGATCAGCATGGAGACCGGTTTCGCGGACTGCAGCCACCTGATCAAAGTATTCAAGAAATGGAAGGGGATCACGCCGAAGCAGTACAAGTTGCAGAACTCCCGCGCCGAGCGGGCACGCTGACATTATCCGAACATACAAAAACAAAGAACGCGCCGATCACTCAGCGCGTTCTTTTTCATGTTCTTATGGTCTTTTCTTCGGTTGCTGACCTTTACTCGGCCTCCGTGATCACCGCGTTGTCCTTGATGAAATCGAGAGCCTTGTCGGTCTTGACGCAGTACATAACGTAGTCCTTGCCGAACTTCGCCTCAAGCTCCGCCACGGTCGTAAGGCCGACATTCTTCGCATACTCGAGCGCTTCCTTGTTGTAGTCCTCGTCGGACACAGTGATGTTCTCCAGCTTGATGATCTCCTGCAGAACCATGTACTCCTTCACGGACTGCTCCGCCTTCTCGCGGCATCTCGCAAGGAACTGTGCGTACGTCATCTCATCGGTGCCGTAGTAGGTGTTGTACAGTTCCTCCTCCGACATCTTGTAGTACGTAGCGTACTGCTTGATCGTCGCCATTGAGAGCTCATAGTAGTAATCCACATCCTCGGGAAGGATCTTCACAAACTCGGTGTTCTCGATCGCCTGCTTCATAAGCGCATCCCACATCTCGTCTTCCTGCGCATCCTTCGCATCTTCCATGAGCGTATCGCTGATGTACTTGCGCAGTCCTTCCACGGTCGTCGCGAGCGACGGCACCGTTCTTGCGACATACGCATCGTCGATCTCATCGGACGGAAGTCCGACATAGTTCAGGGTAACCGTGAACACAGCCGCAACACCCGCAAGATCGGGGTTGGGGGTATAGTTCTCGGGGAACGTCACATTGATGTCCACCGTCGTTCCGATCGTCTTGCCGATCAGGGAGGACTCAAAACCGTCGATGAACTGTTTGGAACCGATCGTGAGGAACGCATCCTTCGCGGTACCGCCCTCGAAAGCGTTTCCGCCGACCTTGCCGACATAGTCGATGTTCACCACATCGCCGTCCTTGACCAACGTATTGTCACGGGTGGTATCCTTCGTGTAGTTCGGATACGTCTCCATCAGTTTCTTTACCTGAAAGTCGATATCGTCTTCCGTGATCACGATCTTCTCCGCCGTGAAGGTGAGGCCCTTGTACTGGCCGATCTTCAACTCACCGCCGCACGGATGATACATATTATCCGCCAGAACGCCGCTTCCGGCGGGGTTCGTAGACGAGTTGTTGCCTGTAGAATTGTTCGTGCTGTTCTTGCTTCCGCACGCGGTCATCAGGCCGAGTGCGACGATCAGCAGTCCGATAATGATAAATGCCTTCTTCATTAGTAACCTCCATGCTGCTGTAGCAGCCCCTACATTCTAACAAACCGCTTTTAAAATGTAAAGCATATTAATAAAGAGTTCACATTTGACGGATTATCCGCAGAGCGAACGCGCTCTTCTTCGGAAAATGCGCACAAAAAGGCGGTTTCCGGATCCTCTCCGAAAACCGCCGTTCATTTCACTAATCTGCGGAACACTCCGCATCTTCCCGGTCACTCCTCCTCTTCAGGCTTGTGCTCCGGTACCGCGTTCACATCCTGCATATTCACTTCGCTCTGACGCTTGCTGATCACCTTGCGGATGCGTGCAAGCACGAACGCCGAGACAAGATCGGTGAAACCGCTGTAGATCAGGCCGACGCCGATCCACGTCATAACGGAATCGTCGCTGACGATCCACTTCATCATCAATATGAAACCGAGCGCCATGCCGATCAGGGCGATCACTGCGTGAACCACCCATGGTCCATGCTTGAGACGTTTCATATCCAGACTGTTCTGAAGCTTGACCGCGCCGCTGAACAGGATCAGGAACGCGAGCGCCGTGGGAAGGTAGTTGACAACCTTGTCGTGCTTGAGAAACATCGAGACACCGACGAAAATTGCCGTCAGCGCGATCGCCAGCACATAGCGCTGTTCATCCACGAGAGCTTCCTTGCGCTTGTAGTCGATCAGGAAGCACACACCGACAGCGATGGCCGCGCCCGCAAGCGTATAGCAGATCGCCGCGCTCGTCACGTCGGGTTTCAGGAGAACCACGACACCGATTCCCACCATAACAGCTGAGATCAAGATGATGTCCAATTTCATCCGTTTGATAAAACTCATACCGCTACCTCCTTGTTATTCACCTTCATAAGGCCTTACCGGTGCGCGACATCAGCCGCTGATGCACTGGTTCTTGCCGTTATGCTTCGCATTGTAAAGCATCTTGTCGGCGACTTTGAAGAAGTCCTCCGCCGTCATCGTATACGAACTCATCTGGAAAATACCGCAGCTGAATGTGATGCGGCCGTCCAGCCATTCATACTCCGTCTCGCGGAACTCCTCGAGCGCATGGTTCATCATTTCCGCGGCATCCCGAACCTTGACGTTGGGGAAGATCACGCTGAATTCCTCGCCGCCGTACCGACACACGTAGTTGTCGTCACCGCACCACTTCTGCAGCACGCGCGACAGATTGAGTATGACCTCGTCACCCATATTGTGTCCGTACGTGTCGTTGACCTTCTTGAAGTCATCGATATCGACGACCGCGAGCGTGAGCGGAGCCTCGCCGCGGTTTCTCACAAGCGTGTCGAGATATTCGTAAAATGCCGTATGGTTATAGAGTCCGGTCATCGGATCACGCTGCAGACGCATCTCGAGCCGTGTGTTGTCGCTCACGTGGCTCAGGATCACGCCGTTGTTCTCCATGACGTACTCCATCAGGATCTCATTGCAGAGGATGCACAGCAACAAAAGCGCAAAACCGGTGCACACATCCACGATCGTATTTTCCCCGCAGGTCGGGAGCAGCGGCGCCGTTCCGACGTACTGCACCATGGTCACGAGGCACAGTCCCTCCGTCGTGCGGCACATCCACCGACGCCCGTACACGGTCGACAGAGAGATCGGGATTGCGAACGATCCGTACAGCACCGGCGACTCCGCGCCGACGAAGCATCCCACCGTACACAACACCCATACATAGAGGATCGTCGCAAAGTCCTTCCACTGCGAATCGATGTTCGGCGAGTCAAGCATCTGCCACACAACGATATAGGACGCCGTGAAGATACCGCACGGTATGAGCACATACATCTTCATGTAGTACTCGCGCGTGATATTCATATACCGGGCATCCACGGCGATCAACATATAGTACTGCATCACGAGAAGCACAAGGATCAGCACCGTGACGCACAACATGATGATCAGAAAGTGCTTATGCAGTTTTTGGTATCTGTTGTCTTCCACCGCCAATCCTTTCCGGGAGCGCAAAAAGACCCCCAAGTATCAAAACCCCTTCTCCTGCCGCTTGCCGCGGCACCGCGGGACACGCCCCGCATTGTACTGCCAAAGCCCACCGGCAACACCCCGAAGCCGGAAGGCGAAAGTTTTAATCTACGGCTACACGTGCAGAAGCAGCGTAGCCAGAGTGAAGAATACGAACAAAGACACCGCGTCCACGATCGTCGTGATGAACGGGCTGGCCATGACCGCAGGGTCAAAGCCGAACTTGCTCACGATCAGCGGAAGCGTGCATCCGAGCATCTTCGCGCAAAATACCGTCGCCAGCAGCGTGAGGCACACGACCAACGCCACCGGAATCGTAATGTCCTGCCCCATGATCAGCTTGTCCACGAGGAAGATTTTTCCGAACGCCACAACCGCGAGGCTTCCGCCGCACAGAAGTGCCACGCGCATCTCCTTCCAGACGATGCGCAGGATGTCCGTGAACTCCACCTCGCCGAGCGAGAGGGCACGGATCACGGTAACGCTTGCCTGACTGCCGGAGTTACCGCCGGTATCCATCAGCATCGGGATGAACATTGCGAGCACCGTCGCCTTCAGCGCGTCCTCAAACGAGGCGATGATCATTCCGGTAAATGTAGCCGAGATCATCAGGAGCAGCAGCCATACGATGCGGGAGCGGTACAGTTCCCACGGGCTCGTACGAAGATACGCCTTCTCCGTCGGCAACATAGCGTTCATCTTCGCGAAGTCCTCTTCCGTCTCGTCCTGCATGACATCGATAGCGTCGTCGACGGTGACGATACCGACCAGACGGTTCTCCGCATCCACTACGGGAAGCGCGAGCGCATCGTACTTACTGATGGTCGCTGCCACGTCCTCCTTATCCTCCAGCGTGTTCACGCTGATGACGTGGTCCTCCATGATGTCCGTGATCTTCGCGTCGTGAGCGGCGCACAGAAGATCCTTGACCGTGACGACACCGATCAGATGGCTGTCGCGGTCCGTCACGTAACAGGTGTATATGGTCTCCTTGTCAATGGCGACCTTGCGGATCAGCGCGATCGCATCGTCCACCGTCATATCCTGCTTCAAACGCACGAACTCGGTGGTCATGATGCTTCCCGCGCTATCCTCGGGATACTTCAACAATTCATTGACGATCTTGCGCGCCTCCGGCGTTACGTTCTGCAGGATACGCTTAACGACGTTGGCCGGCATCTCCTCGACGAGGTCGGCCGCATCATCCATATACAGCTCATCCAGGACGTCACGCAACTCGAGGTCACTGAACGACTCGATCAGGATCTGCTGAAGATCGCTGTCGAGCTCGACGAACACCTCCGCCGCGAGCTCCTTCGGCAGGATACGGAACACAACCGCATACTGCTGCTTCGGCAGCTCATCGAACAACTCGGCGATATCCGCCGGCTCCGCATCGCGGAGCATTTGCCGGAGTGTCGCATACCGCTTCTCCTCCACAAGCGCGAGCGCCGCCTCCACATCGAGGCCTCTCGCTTCCGCGGCCTCCGCCGCAGCATCCTCGGGACTTATCTCTTCCCGGGTGATCACAGGGGTCTCATCCGCGACAACCTCTGCGGACTCCTCTCCCCCGTCTACCCCCTCGAGGATCTTCTCCTCCTCGGGGACCTCTGTCAAAACTCTTTCCTTCGTTTCCATACGACGAATCCTCCGTTTCACACATTGTTTCACGGCGCCTCAAGGGTCGCCGTCGTGTTGAACACGGAGCCGATCAGGGTATCTCACCGTCGTTCGCGCGCACGGAAAATGAAGCTTATATTTCCGTTCACTGCGAACCGTGTGCTGTTTTCAATAAGCGGCACGAGTGATACCCGCTTGGGCTCGTGCTACTGCCACCGTCACCGTCCACAATAAACCTCCTTGATCCAAAATAAAACAACCTCCGCGGGAGCGCAAAACGCACGAAAACGGCATCAGCGGACGACCGGTCCTGCGACCGTACCGTCCGAAACTCCCGCACTTTACTACGTTACCATAGTAATCATTATATCACCGCCACGAAAAAAAGTATATGCCGTGGGCGCGGTAACCGAAGTTTTTAGAAAAAACGCTTATCTTGTCAAAGTCAGGGCAAGAATGGTAAATTTTTTGTCATTTTCCGCGTTTTTCATCGAAATTTTAATAATATGTTCTCCGCTCTCTTCCTCGTCGATAAGCAGATATGTGTTGCAGTGAGTCCACCCGATCGCCCTCGGATCGATCTCCTTGAACGGTTTGCCGTCGACCTCCACGACCGCCTGACCGAAATCGGCGTCGCCGGAGTCCTTGTACGTGAGGAAGAAATTGCGGCAGGTCGTGCGGATGACGAACGGCTCGTCGCCCGCAGCGTGCATCCAGTTGACGGGGAACTGCGGCGTGCCGAACGCGTCATAGTCCATCTCCGCGTACTGCGTCGACGGATCGTTCTCCGTGAACGAACCCTCCTCGACCGTGATGCAGTCTGCAAAATCGTCGAGCGTATCGCGTGTCACCGTGAAGCAACGCTCATACGGCCGCCCGAGGTAGCTGTCCTTCGGCCACTTCGGATCCACGTCGACCTGCACGAGCGACTGCTCCAACAGATGGTTGATGCAGTCCGCCATCACGCGGTGGCCGTCGTTCGTCGGATGATAGCAATCGTAGAAATACTGGCGCTTCGAGATCACGTGACCCTCGCCCTTCGCCCACTGCGGCGACACAGCGTCCTTCACGCTCACCATCGGCAGCGAGTAATGCAGACCGATCGGTGCCAGGCGATCCTGCAGATTCCAGTCGTTCATAAACACCGCGAACACCAGCAGTACCGCCGGCATCGCAGGCTGGTTGTACGCCTTCGCGACAAGGCTCTCAAAGCACACGCCCTCGGTCTCGTCACCGGCGTCATTGACGGAAAATTCGATGAACACGATGTCAGGCTGCACGGTCCCGTTCTTCAGAACATCGCGCTCATAGCGCACCAGTCCGAACTCGGACGGCGTACCGCCGACACCCGCTTTCACAAGGTGCACCTTCTCCGGATCCGTCGCGTACGTGTTCCGGAAATGATCGAACACCCGATAGCAATAGCTCTCCTTCTCGATCGGTTTCGCGCCCGCGCCCTGCGTGATCGACCCGCCGATAAATGCGAGCGTCACATCCTCGCCGCGCTCCGCCTTCTCCATCGCCTCGCGAAGCCGGTGGGTGTTGCCCATCGACACGAGCGAATGGCCGATCATATCGCGGTAAGCGTCCGAATCGAAGTCGATCGGATCGTCCAGCTGCGGCTCCGGCACCTCATAGCCGTCCTCCAGATAGAAGATCACCGTCAGCTTGACGCGAAGATCCTGCTTCTTCGAGAACATAAAAAATGTTCCCAGAATATCGTCATTCTCCCGGAAGGAAAACTCCGAGAGCTCAAACACGCGCTCCGCACCGTCACAGCAGGTCTCCATATCCATGCGCGTTCCGTCCTTGTAGCGGTCCGTCGTCGCATAGTGCTGCAGCTCCACCGTGATCTCCTGCTCGCGATCGTCCTCATCCACGCTCTCCGCGATGATCCCGATGCTGTGTACGATCTCGCGGAAATCCGCACTCTTCTGTAATCTCGATCCCAATTCTTCCGACAGCTCGGGACAGATCAACTGCAGGTTCTGCGCCACGCGGTTCTCCAAAAAGATCATCTCCGCATACCGCTCGCCTTCCGGTTCCCTGTGGGAAGCGTACAGCAGATCCTCCAGCATAAAATAGATTTTTGCCCGTTGTCGGGTCGGGTCTTTGGGCGCTACCGGTCCTCTCATCGGCCTTCTGTTCTCCTTCTGAATCCTTCATCCTACTGATATTGCGCAATTCCCTGTCGGTGCGCGGGCATACCCGCTTCGCGCTTCGAACCTCCCGCGGCATCCTCCCGATCCGCGCCCGGCTCCCGACAGCGTTCACTTTGTTATTATACCATATTTCTTCGGCAAATGTTAAGTAAATTCTTTGACGTTTCTCTCGCGTTTGCCCGCCCCTGTTTGCATCTTCCCCGCTTATCTGCTATACTGTGGAAAATGCACGTAATTAGGAAAGGATTTTGCGCTATGAAACGACTGATCGAGTTCCCGAAGGCAGGTCATACCCGTGCCCGCGGAACACACCTTATTGCCCTTCTTATGACGCTCTGTCTCGTCACCGCCCTCGCGGGCTGCACCCGCGGCAACGGCACCAACGGTGCGACGGCAACGCCCGAGCCCACCTCCACGCCGACCCCCGCTCCGGTCATTGACGCGGACGCGAGACAGGTCAGCCTGGATCTCTCCGGCACGCACCAGAAGATCGACGGCTTCGGCGCCGGCTTCACCTGGTACGCCAATATGATCTTCCAGCGCGGCAACTACGACGAGGTGCTCGACCTTCTCTTCAAGGATGCGGGACTTACGATCCTCCGCTTCAAGAACGAGTACGGCTACAGCACGTTCGACTCCTCCGCGACCATCAACAAGCTCTACTACAACGGTGCCAAGAAGCGCGCCGCGGAGCGCGGTGAGGAGGTTACCGTCCTCTACTCGAGCTGGTCTCCCGCCGCTTCCCTGAAGAGCAACAACTCCATCAACGGCCACGGCACGCTGAAGCGTGACGAGAACGGCAACTACATCTACGACAAGTTCGCGGAGTGGTGGAAGAAATCCGTTGATGCCTACACGGAGTTTGGTATCCCCGTGGACTATGTGAGCATCCAGAATGAGTGCGACTACGCTGCCGGCTACGACGGCTGTGAATTCGCCGAGACGGAGACCGCCGATCTCGCCTCCTACCCGGAGGCGTTCCTTGCGACGTACCGCCTGTTCCGCTCCTCCTACGGCGACAACGCGCCGCAGATGGTCGCTCCCGAGACGATGACCGTCGGCGCATCCACGCTGCGCGCCTACCTTCGCCCGATCCTTGAGGCGGAGCCCGGCAGTGTCGATGTCATCGGCCATCACCTCTACCTCGGCGGAACGTCCACCGACGAGCCGAACAACTGTGAGCCCGATTCGTTCCTTCTGAACTTCCGAGGCGTCAGCTCGCTCGCGAACGATTACAGCCTCCGCAAATGGCAGACCGAGTTCTACCGCGGCACCGCCCTGCAGACGGCCAACGTCATCAACAACTCGCTGATCTACGAGAACGCGAACGCCTACATTTTCTGGGGCGGCGTGTGGGTCGGCCAGGTGACGGACGGCATGGACAGCACCAACATGATCATCTGCGGTCACCAGTTCCGCGACGGAATGTCCCAGAGCGGCTACCTCGCCTGCGGCAACTACTACGCGATGCGTCACTTCTCGGAGTTCATCCGTCCCGGCTACACGCGCATCGATATAAAGCTCTCGGATGCCGAGGGCGTCCGCTCGAGCGCTTACAAAAACGATGACGGCTCAACCGTCGTGCTCGTGCTCCTGAACAACAACGCGGAGCAGACCAAGGTGCAGCTGCCTCTGGACAACTACAATCTCAGTTCCTCGCAGTGCTACCAGTCCGTATTTACCGAGGGCTACACCGCGGATATGATGTACAAGGACCTCGGCTCCCTGGATGCGAACAACATCGTCACACTCCCCGGCGAGAGCGCGACAACGATCGTCCTGAAGGGAACCGCACGCTGATCCGCCGGGATCGCGCGACTGACTCACGCATTACCGTCAATCCGCATACCGGTTTTCTCCGGACCTGACAATCAGGCAATCAAAAAGGCCGCTGTGATCGCAGCGGCCTTCTTTTTGTCTGTACGGTTTGTTTCTCCTTCGGTCTTATTTGCCGACGCCGATCGCGAGGATCGTGAACTCCTTGTCCTTCTCGCCCTCCGCCATACGAACCTCAACGGTGTGCTCCGCGCACGCCGTGTCGTTGAGGATGACAAGCGAATACGGGTTGTTCCAGCCGCCCGCCTCCTGTCCGCTCACGGTCTTCACAACTTTGCCGTCGACGAGGATCTCCGCCTTGCCGAACGTCGCCGCAGCCGACTTCTTGTATGTGAGGATGATCGAGCGGCACTCCGCCGTCAGCTTAAACGACTCGTCGCCGTCCGCCGCGCCGTGCTTCCAGTTCTCCGGGAAGCATACAACGTTCTCGAATTTCGTGGAAAATACTGCCTTGTCCACACTCTTGAAACCGCCCGCCGTCAACTTGACACCCTCGGTGTCCGCGCCGACCATGACCACGTTGTCAAAAGCGTCGCTGAGCAGCGCCTTCTCCGGCACCGCAACCGCTGCCTCCTTCTCCTGCGCCGCAATCGTGCGCACAAGATACATCAGGCAGTCCTTCATGATCCGGTGACCGTAGATCGCCGGATGATACTCATCGCTGAAATACAGCGCTTCGCGAAGCGATTTGTCCTCGAGGCGCGGAACCACGGCATCCTTGATGCTGACCATCGGAAGATCGTAGTACTGTCCGATCGGCTTCAGACGATCCTGCAGGTTCCAGCGGGACTTGAACACGCTGAAGAGAAGGATCACGGCAGGCTCGTTGTCCTCGTTGAGTGCATGGCGCACGATACCCTCGTAGGTCTGTCCGTTCGTCGGGTCGTCCGCGTCGTTGACGGCAAACTCAACAATGAGAAGGTCCGGCTTGTGGCCGTCATTTTTCGCGATCACATCGCGCTGGTAGCGAAGCACGCCGAGCGTCGAGGGCGTTCCCGAGAGACCCGCATTCACAAAATGAACATTGCTCCCGCCATCCTTGCCGAACTCCTCCGCGAAGGCCGCCGCGAACGAAGCGGCGTAGCAATCCTTGTAGTCCGAGGTGCCGGCACCCTCCGTGATGGAGCCGCCGATCGTCGCGATGTAGACATCCTCACCGCTTCTCGCCTTCTCGATCACGCGGAGCAGACGCGCGTTATTGCCGTCGCTCATCAGCGAGTCCTCGATCATCTTGTTGTACCAGATTTCCTTCTCCGAAAGCCCTTCCGTGGGCGTCGGCGAGAGTTCCTCCGTCGGCGTGGCCGTAGGCTCCGAAGGCTCCGCCGTAGGGGTCGGTGTTTCCGATGTGTTCTTCTTACCGCACGCGGTCATCAGAACAAAGATGAGTGCCAGACACAAAACAGGCACCAGACGATTACGCAACATTTTTCTCATAGTTATAACCTCCTGTCCCGGATCATCCGGGTAACTTACACTGTTCATCGCTCCACCCTACGGGATGAGCCACATCACAAACATCGCCGCAAATGCGCCCGCACACGCGCCGAGGGAAACCGTCACCAACCCCCTGCCGCGGAACGCGAGCACCGCCGCGACAACCAGTCCGCACGACGATACGATGAGCGACGAGGTGGCGAACAGTGCCGCCGGAAATGTCATCGCCATCAGCACGGCGTACGGGATGTAATACAAAAACGATCGGACAAAGCGGTTTTTCACCTTGCGCCGAAACGCCGTGAACGGCACCGCTCTCACGAGGTACGTGACCGCCATCATCACCGCGGCATACGCGAAAAATCTAGGCATCTCCGTCACCTCCGATCTCCGGGATCGGGAACAGGATTGCCCCGGCTACCGCCGCGAGGACTGCGCACACGATGATCCTGAAACCGACCGGGATGCGTGAAAGCAACGGCACGACATACATCACACAGCTGACAGCCGCGGCGAGCAGTGCGACGACGAGCACTCCTCTCTCCTTGCGCATGTGCGGGAACACGATCGCGATGAACATACCGTATATGGCGAGCGTCATCACGTTCGTGACCGACTCCGGGATCACGCCCCCGAACAGCGCGCCGGCGAGCGTGCCGAGCGACCATCCGAAGTACGGCAGAAAGATCAATCCGAAGAAGAACCACGATGACACGGGCTTCGGACGGTTCACGGCGACCGCGTAGATCTCATCGGTGATACCGAAGCCGAGCGTCGCGCGCTTCACACCCGTGAAATCATCGTCCGTATTTTGCGAAAGAGAGATTCCCATCAGGGAATACCGCAGGTTGATCAAAAGCTGCGAAAGCGCAAGCTCCACAGCCGAACCGCCAGCGGCGATCGTCCATACACCGGCGACCTGGCCCGCGCTCGTGAGATTGGTCATGGAGATCAGAACGGTCTCCCACCAGCGGAACCCCAGGGAAGCACCGAGAATACCGAATGTGAAGGATACAAAAAAGTAACCGCAGGCAATCGGGATTCCCTGCTTCACACCATCCAGCCATTCCGAACGACGATCCGACATACGCTACCTTTCCGCTTCGAAAAAAAACGCACAAAAGGCTGCCATAGGCAGCCTTAAAGCATATTCTACAGCAATTCTACGCCGCGGGAAGCCGCGTAAGCAACCGCCTCATCCGGCCATACGGAAACCTGCACCTCGCCGATATGCGCCTTGCGCAGGAAGAACATACAGATGCGCGACTGACCGATACCGCCGCCTACGGTGTACGGAAGTCTGCCCTCCAGAAGAGCCTTCTGAAAATCAAGTTTTGCGCGCTCCGGGCAGCCTGCCTTCGCAAGCTGGCTTACGAGGGAAACCTCGTCCACGCGGATGCCCATCGAGGAAAGCTCCAGCGCGATATCATCCACCGGGTAATACACAAGGATGTCGCCGTTCAGCTGCCAGTCATCGTAGTCCGGCGCACGTCCGTCGTGCTTCTCCCCGTTGCTGAGAAGATCACCGATCTGCATGATGAACACGGCACCGTACTCCTTCACCGCAAGATACTCGCGCTCCTTCACCGTCTTGTCCGGATACAGGTCGAGAAGCTCCTGGGAGGTGATGAACGTGATCTCCTCCGGAAGGATGCACTGTACGTAATCATACTGGTTTGCAATGTATTTCTCGGTCACGCGGAGCGCCTCGTAAACCTCCTTCACGGTCTTGCGAAGCATCTCCTCCGTGCGCTGCTCCTTCGTAATGACCTTCTCCCAGTCCCACTGGTCGACGAAGATCGAGTGGATGTTGTCCGTATCCTCATCACGGCGGATCGCGTTCATATCCGTGTAGAGACCCTCACCGACGCGGAAGCCGTACTTGGCAAGCGCCATACGCTTCCATTTGGCGAGCGAGTGGACGATCTCCACCTGCGCCTCGTCGCGCTCCTTGATCCCGAACACAACCGGGCGCTCCACGCCGTTAAGGTTGTCGTTCAGGCCGGACTCCGGCGTCACGAACAGCGGAGCCGTCACGCGGTGCAGGTTCAGCTGCGTCGCAAGCTCCCTCTGAAAATAGTCCTTGACTTTCTTGATGGCAATCTGCGTCTCTCTGCTCGAGAGGGCCGCCTTATATCCCTCGGGAATAAAACATTTCTCCATAAAACACCTCAATGGTACAGTTTTTTTGTCTCATAGACAGGCTCGCTCGTCAGATGCGTACCGAGCTTGCGGAAGACACCCTCGTCCACGGAGGAGAGGATGACGGTGCTGTGAACTTCACAGTCCTTGAGGTTCTCAAGCTGCTGCATCGCGAGCTCGGCGCGGTCGTCCTGCGTGGCGCAGACGGAAAGCGCGATGAGCACCTCGTCCGTGTGGAGACGCGGGTTGCGGTTGCCGAGATGGTTGATCTTGAGATCCTGGATCGGCTCGATCAGCGTCGGAGAAAGAAGGTCGATATTGTCATCGATGCCTGCGAGAGTCTTCAGGGCATTCAGCAGAGCCGCCGAGGAAGATCCGAGCAGCGCCGAGGTCTTGCCGGTCACGATACGACCGTCATTGAGTTCAATGGCAACGGCGGGTGCACCGCCGGTCTCATCGGATTTGCGCTTCGCGGCGGCAACGACCTTGCGGTCTGCGGGGCTGATGCCGGCCTTCTCCATCAGGAGTTCCAGCTTCGACTCTGCCTCGGCCGTGGCACGCGCCTTGCGGCGGTCGCACATGGTCGCGTAGTAGCGGCGGATGATTTCCTCCTTGGAGGCAGCGCGGGTAGCCTCATCGTCGATGATGCAGTTGCCCGCCATATTCACGCCCATATCAGTCGGTGACTTGTACGGCGACGAGCCGTAAATGCGCTCGAACATTGCGTTCAGCACGGGGAAGATCTCAACGTCGCGGTTGTAGTTGACCGTGGTCACGCCGTAGGCTTCCAGGTGGAACGGATCGATCATATTCACATCGTTGAGGTCCGCCGTGGCAGCCTCATACGCGAGGTTTACGGGATGGGTCAGAGGAAGGTTCCAGATCGGGAACGTCTCGAATTTGGCGTAGCCGGCGCGGGTGCCGCGCTTGTGCTCGTGGTAGAGCTGCGAGAGGCACGTAGCCATCTTGCCGCTGCCCGGTCCCGGAGCCGTGACGACAACGAGCGGACGGCTCGTCTCGATGTACTCGTTGCGTCCGAGTCCCTCGTCGCTCACGATCTTCGAAACATTGACGGGATAGCCCTCAATGCGATAGTGACGATATACATTCAGCCCCAGGTCGCGGAGCTTCTTCTCGTAATTGAGAACGGCGCTCTGCGCGATGTACTGCGTCAGCACGACGCTGCGCACCAGAAGGCCGTAGCCGCGGAATGCGTCGATCAGACGGAGCACATCGAGATCGTACGTGATACTCAGGTCCGCGCGCACCTTGTTGTTGACGATGTCGTTCGCGTTGATCGCGATCACGATCTCCGCATCGTCCTTGATCTGCGCGAGCATGCGGATCTTACTGTCCGGCTGGAACCCGGGCAGCACGCGCGAAGCATGAAAATCGTCGAACAGCTTGCCGCCGAACTCCAGGTACAGTTTGCCGCCGAACTGGTTGATACGCTCCTTGATGTGCGCCGACTGCATTTCCAGATACTTGTTGTTGTCAAACCCGAGTCGTTTCATTGCCTTGTCCTCGCTCTTCCTTGTTGCTTTCCGCCAATAGGAACTCCTCTATCTCCGAACGCAGCCGCACGACGGTATCCACGATGCAGGGCTCAAAATGCTTGCCCTTCTCCTTGACCAGCTCGTACAGCACTTCGTCCAAATCCATACTCTTCTTATACACACGCTCCGAAAGCATCGCGTCGAGCGTGTCCGCGATCGCCATAATACGCGCGGGAAGCGGGATCGCCGTGCCCCGCAGGCCCTCCGGATAACCGGTGCCGTCCCACCGCTCGTGGTGGCTCAGTGTGATCTCCTGCGCACATTTCAGCAGGCGCTTGTCCGGCAGCCCGGAAAGGTTGTCCGTGATCAGGCGGTAACCCTCGCGGGTGTGGTTCTTGATGATCTCGTACTCCTCGTCCGTCAGCTCGCCGCCCTTCAGAAGAACCGCGTCCGGAATGGCGATCTTGCCGACGTCGTGAAGCGGCGCGGCCGTCTCCATATAGTTGATCGCACGGGCGGAAAGCTCCGACTGGTAATGCCCCTGCTCGTACATCCCCATCGCGATCATACGCACGTACGCCTGCGTTCTGCGGACGTGGTCACCCGTGCTCTTGTCGCGGAACTCGAGGAAATTCGCGAATCCTGAGATCAGCTGCAGCTGCATATCCTTCATCTGCTTGTTGCTCTTGTTCATCATCTCGAGGCTGGACTCCGTCTTGCCGACCAGCGCGATCAATACGATGGTCAGGAGCACATACTCCCACGTGAAGCTGAAGCCGAACACGCTGTACCACTCCTCCGAAGTGAGGTTGTCGTACGCGTAGGTCGTCTCGTTGCCCGCGCGCAGATAGAGCGTGCCCATCATGATCAGGTAACAGAATCCCGTGATCTGCAGCGTGAACCGCTTGCGGTAATACAGGCACGACAGCGCAGGCATCAGCGCGTAGCTGATGTACACCAGGATGCCCGGCTTCGTCGCCATATAGCACACGCCGGCGTGCATCCCCAGTATGATGATGTATTTGAGCAGCCACTGCGCCCGCATCGAGCGCTGCAGGAATTTGCCGAACAGAAAGAGAATAACGACGATGAGCGAAAAATAAAAGCACTCGAGGTAGTTGAATTCGCCGTTGATACCGATGGCCCGCAGGATCGCGAGAAACGGTCCCACGAACACGAGCACGAGCGCACAGCGGAGCAAAATGCCGTTAACCTCAACTTCGTTGCGTTGATAATAGTAAGTGCCTTCCATCCGTTCCTTACCTCCGTAACCGTTGACCGCTGTCCGCCGCATCACCCCGATGCCCGGACTCATCCGTCCTTACTGCTGATACTTCGCCGCCTGCTCCTTCACCCAGGAGTCATCGTCGAAATAGTTGATCCGCATAGCCGCCTTCACCTCCGCAAGCGTTGCCGCTGCGGTCTTCTGTGCCTCGATGCTGCCCTTGCGAAGGATCTCCAGGATCTCGGGGATCCGCTTCTGCAGCTCATTGCGACGCTCGCGGATCGGCGCGAGTTCCTCCTCCAGTACGGCGCAGAGAAAGCGCTTGATCTTCACATCGCCGAGGCCGCCGCGTCTGTAGTGATCCTTCAGCGCGTCGAGGTTCTCATAGTCGGGCAGATACTTCGGAAAATGCTCCGGCTTGCAGAACGCGTCCAGATAGGTGAACACCGCGTTGCCCTCCACGGTGCCGGGATCGGTCACCTTGATGTGGTTCGGGTCGGTGTACATATTCATAACCTTGGCCTTCACCTCCTCCGCGGTATCCGCGAGGTAGATGCAGTTGCCGAGGGATTTGCTCATCTTCGCCTTGCCGTCGGTGCCGGGCAGACGCTTGCACGTCTCGTTGTCCGGGATGACCGCCTCGGGCTCCACGAGAACCTCGCCGTAAGTCATATTGAAACGGCGTACGATCTCTCTCGCCTGCTCGAGCATCGGAAGCTGGTCCTCTCCGACCGGTACGGTCGTCGCCTTGAACGCCGTGATGTCGGACGTCTGGCTCACGGGATACGTGAAGAATCCCGCAGGGATGCTCTCCTCGAACCCGCGCATCGCGATCTCGTTCTTCACCGTGGGATTGCGGTGAAGTCTTGCGACCGTGACAAGGTTCATGTAGTAAAATGTCAGTTCCGTCAGCTCCGGGATCTGCGACTGGATGAAGATCGTGCACTTCTCCGGATCGAGTCCCGCAGCCATATAGTCGAGCGCAACCTCAATGATGTTCTCACGCACCTTCTGCGGGTTGTCCGCGTTGTCCGTGAGAGCCTGCGCATCCGCGATCATAATGAAAATTTTCTCGAACTCGCCGGAGTTCTGCATCTCCACACGTCTCTTCAGGGATCCTACATAGTGTCCCACATGGAGACGTCCGGTCGGCCGGTCTCCGGTCAAAATGATTTTACCCATCTCTGTCCTCCTGGTATGTACATAAATGTACATAACTCTATAATCATAACAATATCGCGCCCGAAAGTCAATCCGCTTTCGGGCGCGAACAACGCAAATATTCCGTCATTTTCACATGCTTACGCACGTTTCTTTCATTCTTCCTCAGCAAACTGCCGTGATCAATCGATCTTCTTCGCCACCGTCAGCGCGAGACGCATCATCTCGGTAAAGGAATTCTGGCGTGCCTCGGCAGGCAGGCTCTCACCCGTGATCAGATGATCGGAGATCGTACAGATGGCAAGCGCCTTCTTGCCGGCGCGCGCGGCATTCATAAAGAGACCCGCCGCCTCCATCTCCACGGCCAGCACACCCATTTTACTCCATGCTGCCCTCGGCTGCTCGGCATCCGTGAACGCCTCGGGATCGCCGTAGAAAATGTCGCTCGAGAAGAGGTTGCCCACGTGATAGCTCAGCCCCTGTTCCTTCGCGGTTTCCACCGCCGTGGAGAGCAGGCCGTAGTCGCTGATCGCCGAGTAAGTGCCCGGCAGGTTGAACTGGCGCACATAGTTGGTGTCGTAGCATGCCCCCTGCGCGATCACGATGTCGCGCACCTTCACCTTCGGGCTGTAGGCGCCGGCCGAACCGATGCGGATGATGTTCTCCACATCGAAGAAGTTGAACAGCTCGTGGGTGTAGATCCCGATGGACGGGATTCCCATACCGCTTGCCATCACGCTCACGCGCGTTCCCTCGAACGTTCCCGTGTAGCCCTGGATCCCTCGAACGTTGTTGAACAGAACGGGGTTCTCAAGGAATGTCTCCGCGATAAATTTCGCACGCAGCGGGTCGCCCGGCATCAATACGGTCTTCGCGATATCATCGGGTGTTGCGTTGATATGCGGGGTCGGATAATTCGCCATAGTGTTCCTCCTTTGTCTTCCTGAATTCGCTGTTTTACGTTTTCTCCCCGGAAAATAACGCATTATCTTCCGTTGTCATTAAATCAGATTTCACAAGGTTCGTCAACCTTATGAGAAAAAGCTGAGATTGCTGTGCTTCTTCTCGTTCAGGATCGATTTCACCTCGCCCACGACCTTGCTCGTTCCGAGCCGGTCCGCGCCGAGTTCGATGAACTTCTCCGCATCCTCGATGGAGCGGATCCCGCCGGCTGCCTTGACCTTCTTGCCCTTGCAGTGCATCGCGAGAAGCTCGACATCGTGAAATGTCGCTCCGCCGCCTCCGAAGCCGGTCGAGGTCTTGATGAAGTCCGCGTTCGAGCGCGACACGACATCGCACAGTGCGATTTTCTCCACCTCGGTCAGTTTGCAGGTCTCGATGATAACCTTCAGAAGACGCCCGTCGCAGGCCTTCTTAACCGCGTCGATCTCCGCGCGAACATCCTCGTAGCGGCCGTCCTTGACCATTCCGAGATTTATGACCATATCAATCTCCTCGGCGCCGTTGCGCACGGCGTCGGTCGCCTCCGCGCATTTGGCGAGCGTCGTCGCATAGCCGTTCGGAAAGCCGATCACGGTGCACACCGGCACTCCGCCCTTCACGTACTCGACCGCGCGCTTCACATAGCTCGGCGGGATGCAGACGCTCGCCGTGTGAAAGCGGATGCCGTCATCGCAGATCCCGCGAATCTCCTCCCAGGTTGCCGTCGTCGACAGCAGTGTGTGATCCACCTTGTTGAGCAGATCCTGAATTTCCATCGATTTTCCCTCCTGATCAAAATATATTTTCCCTCATATAGGCGATCAGACGGTCCGCCGCTTTCCGGTGCGTCACCGCACTCGGATGCCAGTCAACCGCTGTCCCGTCCTTCTCCATGTCCTGCGGCGCAAAGAGCATCGATCGCACATACTCGTCCCCGCTCTCCGCGGCATACTCCTCCACCGCCGTCTCCATCGCGCCGTTTAACCGGTCGTCCATGATGCCGAGCGTACAGAGGATCACCGCGATCCTGTTGCACTCACGCACATCTCTCAGAAACCGCTTGTAGCCCTCGATGAACGCGCGCTGCCGCTCCGGGTTGTCGCCGCAGTAACTCGCGTCGTTCGTCCCCAGGTTGATCACGACGACGTCCGCGGAAAATGCGTCGAAATCCCACGCGATCCCCGCCGGATCCGCACCGTTTCCGAACCGTCCGTACGAGTTGCCCATCGTCCGGTAATAGTCCGGCACCAGGCACTCGGTCCTCGGGACATCGAGCTCCGTGTAGCCGGAGATGATGCCGTAGCCGCTGAACGAAACGAGACTGTAATCGACATCGAGCTCCCGCGCGGTGAGATAGGCGTACGCCTTCGTCGCGTCCTCGTTCGAGGTGCTGTACAGCTCGCCGAGCACGCCGTCCACGCCGTATCCGCAGGTGATGGAATCGCCCACGAACTCCACGCGGAACACTTTCTCCTCCGTCGGTTCCGGCTTCGTCTCGCACTCGACCGACGCGATCCCCATCACGGAGTCCGCGCACTCCGAGAGCTTCAGTACACGCACCGTGCCGAGTTCCGTGCCCTCCGCGGCCTTCAGCGCGTGAACCGCCTCCCCGGCTGCGCCCATCGTCGCATCGACGACGCGCACACCGTTCACCTCGATCGCGTAGCGCGCGCTGTGCACCGGGTCACCGCTCAATGCATCTCCGACAAGCCGCACGATGCACTCCGCATCGCGGCAGATCCACTCCGCACCCGAGGCCGAGTAGCTCAGCCACAGCGTATCACAATCATAGTATGTTCTTCCCAGCCGCCTGGCCAGGTCCTTCGTAAGCTTCCGCTCCATTCCGTTTTCTTCCGCGCCTTTCCTCGTACTCGCACTGCCGCGTCAAACCGCGCCGTGCCCCTTCACCGGCTCCTTCACGACGCGCACGCGCCCCTTGATAAAGTGCGCCGCATCCTCACCGATCACCTCACCGCACATATAGATCGGCACGCACGGCGGCATATGCACAAGCGGCTCCGCGAGCACTCGCCCGACGCACTGCGAGGCGTCGACATACTCGCTCTCCGCAAGGATCGCCTCTGCGGGTGTCAGCACGCGCACCGGCACCGGGATCCGCCCGTCACCGGTCTCCGCGGCCGTCTGTTTCTCCGCATCTTTGGCAGCATCCGCAGCCTTTGCATCCGCCGCAGTATCCGCCTTGTCCGTGTCTTCCTCCGCGTCCTCCGCCGCGGCATCCCGCGCTGCCGCAAGCTGCGACAGCACGCTTCCGATGAGCGCGAACTCGCCCTCCGTCGTGTTCGTGCTGAACATCATCACAACGTGGCCGGCATCGTGGTACTCGACGATAATCCCGTATCGCCCGAGCGTCTCCGCAAGCGTGTCTCCGTCGGTGAACGCGTCCGTGCTCTTCTCCCCGTCCGCGAGAACGGTTCCGTCCCCCGCGACAAGCGTGATCTTCCACGGCTCATCGCCGGTCGTGCGGTACCCGGCCTTCTCCAGCTCCTCGCGAAGCCGTGCGACGCGGCTCGCCGTCTGTCCGAAGGCAGCCCCATTTTCCTCGAGATAGGCGTTGCACAGGTCAAGCGACTGCAGGATCAGATACGACGGGCTCGTGGTGGCAAACATCGCCATCGCGCGCGCGGCATGCTCCGTCAGATACGGATCGGTGTTTCGGGAAATGTGGAGATACGCGCCGCCCGTCAGCACCGGCAGCGTCTTGTGCGCGGAGTCGCAGCACAGGTCCGCGCCGAGATCCATCGGGTGCGCGGACTCCGCGAGAAATTTCAGATACGCGCCGTGGGCATTGTCCACGGCAAGGAAGCAGCCGTGGCTGTGGCACACCTCCGCAAGCGCCGCGATGTCCGCGCGGTTGCCGAGATAATCCGGGCTCGTGATGTAGACTGCCGAAGGCATCCTGCCCTCCTCACGGAGTTCCGCGATCATCCGGGCAAGTTCCTCCCCGCTGATCTCGCACGACTCGTACGAGTGCGACCTGCCGTCGCCCGCGGCCTTGGGCATGATCCAGTCCACGTCGACGTCCAGAAGTGCCACCGCGTCCAGAAATGAGCGATGCACATTGCGCGCGGCGAGTATGCGCGGCGTCACCCCGCGGTGAAGCGCCATCCTCTTCAGAAGAAGGACCATCGCGCGCACGCAAAGAGACGACCCCTCGGTCGAGTAGAGCGTGCGGCAGCCGAACAGCGTGCCCGCGTTGGCCTCGCTCTCGGCGATGATGCCGCAGGCCTGCGAGAGCACATCGGCTCCGTCAATCTCCGTAATGTCAAAAGGCTCAACGCCGAGCAGACCGGGCACGCCCTTGTGCCCGGGCATATGCAGACGCACTGCATCACTCTCGCGGTAAGCCTCGATAAAATCATAAATCGGTGTATTCATTGTAAACCCTCAATGTCCGTACAAGACAAACGCAACACTATTCCCCATCGGCCTCGGCGTTATTCCTCCCCGTCCGCCTCGGCTACCTTCAGCATGATCGCGCACTCCAGGCGCTTCTTGAACAACCGGCATCCGTACTCGTACACGCCGCGCACCGAACCGGTCGCGTGGTACGCGTTCGCGGCGCAGCCGCCGGCACAGTACAGTCTCGCCCAGCAGTCGCGGCACTCCTCGCGCGCATACACATTGCACGCGGCAAATTCCCCCTGCACCGCGGTGTTGTCGACACCCTTCCAGATGTCGCCGAGCCGGAACCTCTCCTCGCCCACGAACTGGTGGCAGGGATAGAGATCGCCCCATGGCGTGACCGCCATATACTCCGTTCCCGAGCCGCAGCCGCTGATGCGCTTGTAGATGCACGGGCCGTCCTCCAGATCGATCATATAGTGGTAGAACGTGAACGGCCGGCCCTCGCGGCGCCTCTTGTCCATCAATTCCGCAAGCTTCTCATACTGCTCGCACACGATCGGAAAATCCTCCTCCGTGAGCGCCATCGGATCCCCCGGCGCGCACACGACAGGCTCCATGCTCAGCTCGGTGAAGCCGAGGTCGAGCATCGTCTCGATATCCTTCAGATAATCCGGATTGGCATGCGTGAACGTTCCCCGCATATAGTAGTTCTTACCGCCGCGCGCCTCCACGAAACGCTGAAACTTCGGCACGATCACGTCGTAGCTGCCGTTGCCCGCGTAGTCCTTGCGGAAGCGGTCGTGAACCTCCTTGCGGCCGTCTAAGCTCAGCACGACGTTGTGCATCTCGCGGTTCGAGTATTCGATCACCTCGTCGTCGACGAGCATTCCGTTGGTCGTCAGCGTGAAGCGGAAGTTCTTGCCCGCCTCCTTCTCGATGCTCCTCGCGTACTCGACGATCTGCTTGACAACATCCCAGTTGAGCAGCGGCTCGCCGCCGAAGAAATCGACCTCGAGATTGCGGCGGGAGCCCGAATTTTCCACAAGAAAATCGATCGCCCGCTTGCCGGTCTCGAAACTCATCAGGGCGCGCTCCCCGTGGAACCTTCCCTGGCTTGCAAAGCAGTAGGAGCAGTTGAGGTTGCACGTGTGGGCCACGTGCAGGCACAGTGCCTTGACGACGCCGCTCGTGCGCGCCTTCAGCTCTCCCGCCATCGGCGCGAACGTGTCCTCCGCGAAGAGCTGTCCGCACTCCGTAAGCTCCCCGATCGCGTCGTAGATCTCCGACAGTTCCTCCGCCGGGGTCTCCGGGTACTTCTCCCGCATCGCCGCGATCAGCGCGTCGTGCTCCGTATTTTTATAGTCTGCGATCATATCGTAGGTCACGTCGTCGACTTCGTGGATCGAGCCCGAGGCGATGTCCATGACGATGTTGTGACCGCCCATTTTGTACTGATGTATCACTCTGTCCTCCCGGATGCGCGCACCTTTGCGCGCCGTACTTCGCCGGTATCCGCCGGCCCGGATTCGATATATACCCCTAAACGAAAAATCGCCCCGAAGGGCGATTTCGTTAAGTTTGATTTACTTGCTGCTTTTCTCGCACTTCTGATTCGCAATACCGCAGCTTGTCTTGCAAGCCGACTGGCAGGATGTCTGGCACTCACCGCATCCGCCCTTCTTCGCGCTCTCGCACAGATTGCGCGTTGTCATCGTCTTGATATGCTCGTTCTGCTTCATAAGAACCTCCTGTCGCGTATCCGTTACTTCGTCGTAACAACTGTCCACAGTTTAACGAATTTCGCGGAAAATGTCAATAGCCGATCACTCGTTGCGCAGGTACGCCTCGATGTCCTTCATCGCGGCTTCCTCATCCGTTCCGTTCACCGTAACGGTTACGTTGGAACCGGTCGGAAGAGCAAGGCTCATCATACCCATGATGCTCTTCGCGTTAACCTTCTTGTTCTCACACTGTACATACACGCTGCTGTCGTAACGGCTTGCCACCTGTACCAGCAGGGCTATCGGTCTTCCGCCGAGACCGTTGGGAATGTTTACTGTCACGTCCTTGGAAATCATTGACTCAACCTCCTTCTTTCAACCGTAACCCCTCAGCGATTTCACATAGCTTCTGCAAACGATGATTGACGCCCGACCGCCCGATCGGCGGCACAGCGCAATCCCCCAGTTCCTGCAACGACGCATCCGGATTCTCCAACCGGAGCCTCGCCATCTTCTCCAACTCCTCCGGCAGTGCGGAAAGCCCCATACTCCGATCGATCAGCTCGATCGCTTCCAACTGCCTGCCTGCCGCGCGCGATGTCTTCGCGAGATTGGAAACTTCACAGTTTACCTTCCGCTGCACCTCGCCGCGCTTATTTCGCAAAACACGGACTTCCTCAAACCGCAATCGCGCTCCTACCGCATCCATCACGGTCAGCGCATCGGCTATCTGCTCTGCGTCCTTCAGATATACCGCGTACGATCCTCTCCGCTCCCACAGGCGCGGCTCACAGTCGAACTGCTGAAGAAATCCCGCCATCCATCGGCCGAGTTCCTCCGACGGTACGGCAATCTCAAAATGATACGATTTCTCGGGATCGTTCATCGCCCCCCGCATCAGAAACATACCGCGCATAAAGCTTCTGCAGCAGCACGCCTCCTCCGGCAGGCTCAGCGACCAATCCGCCAGGTATTCCCGCGGCGCGAAAGGTGCTCCTTTCGGCCTCGTAAAACCCATCTCCTCCGTGCAGCGTCGAACGCTGTCATCGCCCGTCACAGTGACCGTATAGGCCCTTCCGCGGCGGCTTTCGACAGTTGTCTCCCCCGCAACAATGTTCATATTAAAGGACTTTTTCAGAAAAGTAAAGCACTTTTTCGCAATATTTTCCTTTTCGGTGGAAAAAACAAGTGCTCTCCCGCCGTCCCCGCGGTTTTCCACAACTCCGCCGCAGAGAAACATCCCCGCGAGCTCCGCAACACGGCAGTGCCGTGCTCCCGGCGTCTTCTCCGTCAACTCCTGTTTCAGGTCTTTCGAAAATGACATATGGTCCTCGTCTGCTCCCGCTGCCGCCCTGCACCTCTGTGCCCGGGTGCACCGGAGATCTTCTATGAAAGGAACTTGACCTCGGGCTCCAGTTTCACACCGAACTTCTCATACACGATCCGCTGCACGTCGCCGATCAGCGCGCGCACATCCGCGCACGTCGCGCCGCCGCGGTTGATCACGAAGCCGCAGTGTTTCTCCGACACCTGCGCACCGCCCACGGTGTAGCCGCGAAGCCCCGCATCCTGGATCAGCTTACCTGCGAAAAATCCCTCCGGGCGCTTGAACGTGCTGCCCGCGCTCGGATACTCGAGCGGCTGCTTCTCGCGCCGCCTGGCCGACAGCTCCAGCACCTTCGCCCGGATGACCTCGCGGTCGCCCTCACGCATCGCGAACACCGCCCGCGTCACCAGGTACCCGCTCTCGGGGATGATGCTGTAGCGGTAGGAAAGCTTCAGTTTCTCCGCGGGGATCGCAAGACGCTCCCCGTCCGCCGTGAGCACGCTCACCTCGCGCAGCGAATCGACAATCTCCCCGCCGTACGCGCCGGCGTTCATCACGATGCCGCCACCGACCGTTCCGGGAATGCCCGTCGCGTACTCCATATCCGCAAGTCCGCGGTCGCACGCATCCCTGGCGAACCCGGACAGCGACATTCCCGCCGTCACCGTCGCGAACACCTTATCGCCCTCCACGCGGTACTCCGGCACGCTCTTCTTATCCTCCATATGGATGAGAACGCCCTCGATCCCCTCATCGGCCACGAGCACGTTGCTCCCGTTTCCGAGGATCTGCCATCGCATTCCCTCGTCGCGCAAAAGCCGCACCGTCGCTGCCAGCTGCTCATCGTCCGACGGCGCGAGATACATCTGCGCAGGACCTCCGATGCGGAAGGTCGTGTGTGCCGCCATCGGCTCGTCCGTGCGGAACACACCGCGGTCGCCGTAGAGCGCTCCCAACAATTTAATCTGTCTCTCTGTCACCATATACTTCCTGTCGTAAAATGATTTCCCCGGCCGTCCCGCCGGGCCCGTCCGCGCGATCCGCGAAGGTTATCTCTCCTCGAGCGTCATTCTCGCGGCGCCGTAGATTCCCGCGTCGTTGCCAAGCTCCGCCAATCGGAATACCTTGCCGCGCAGCGCGGGTAAAATGTTGTCGTTGTAATGCTTCTCGATCGCGTCGATGAGGATGGATCCCGCCTTGCTCACGCCGCCTCCGATGACGAACGCCACCGGATCCGCAACCGCGGCAACGTGCGAGAGAGCAAGCGCCAGGTACGATCCGAGCGTGTCCACGAGGGAGCATGCGACCTCGTCGCCCTTCTTCGCCTCGTCAAAGATATCCTTCGCCGTCAGGTTGTCAAACGAGTGAAGCGACGTCGCCACCGACTCGGAAGCGAGGCGCTTCTTCGCCATGCGGACGATGCCCGTCGCCGAAGCGTACTGCTCGAGATGTCCCTTGCAGCCACAGCCGCAGCGGTCCGTCTCCGCGGGGTTCACGACGATGTGGCCGATCTCCGCCGCAGCGCCGTTTGAGCCGCAGACGATCCTGCCGCTGAGGATCAACCCGCCGCCGACGCCCGTTCCGAGCGTCACCATCAACATATCGGAATAGCCGCGTCCGCCGCCCTTCCACTGCTCACCGAGAGCCGCGACGTTGGCGTCGTTGCCGACGCGAACCGGCACACCGAGCAGCTGCTCCATCATCACGCGCACGTTGATGTGATCCCATCCGAGGTTCGGGCACAAAAGCACCATACCGTCCGCGAGCACCGGTCCGGGAACACCCATACCGACGCCGATCACATCCTCCTGTGTGATCTTCTCCTCGCCCATCACCTCCGAGATGGAAGCGGCGAGCTCTCCGGGGATCTTCACGCCGCCCGCCTCGCGGTTCGTCGGGATCTCCCATTTGCGGACGACCGTGCCGTCCTGCGTGAACAGTCCGCACTTGATGGTCGTGCCTCCGATGTCAATGCCGAAACAATATCTCATGATTCCTCCTGTAGCCGGCGCACCCTCGCGCCGTGCCGTATGATCGTATTACGCTTTATGATCGCGCAGTCCTCCTGCGCCGTGTATCCTTATCTCGCTCAGTCTTCCTCGCCGTTCGCGTGCTTCATCAGGTTCTCCGTGACACGCTTCTGCAGCTCGAGAGCCGCGTTGTAGCCCATCTTCTTCTGACGGTAGTTGATCGCAGCCGCCTCGCAGATAATGGCAAGGTTACGGCCGGGCCGGATCGGGATGTTGTTGCACACCACGCGGTTGCCCAAAAACTCCGTGTACTTCTCCTCAAGACCCAGGCGGTCGTACTCCTTCTCGCGGTCCCACTCCTCAAGCTGGATCACGAGGTCGATCGTCTGCGTCTCCTTGACGCTCTGCACACCGTACAGCGTCTTGACGTCGATGATGCCGATGCCTCGCAGCTCGATGAGATGTTTCGTCACATCGGGCGCCGAGCCGAACAGCGTATCGTCGCTCACCTTCTTGATCTCCACGACATCGTCCGAGACAAGACGGTGTCCTCTCTTGATGAGCTCAAGAGCCGCCTCGCTCTTACCGATACCGCTCTCGCCCATGATCAGAAGGCCCTCGCCGAAGACGTCAACCAGAACGCCGTGGATCGAGATGCGGGGTGCGAGCTGAACCTTCAGCCAGCGCACAAGCTCCGCGACCAGAGCCGTCGTCTCCATGCTGCTCTGGAACACCGGAACACCCTTGTCAAGCGCGAGCTTGCGCATACCGTTGCTCACGTGCAGGTTCCGGCAGAATATGATGCACGGCACGCCGTAGCCCATCAGCCTCGAGAAGCAGATGTGACGGTCCTCCGATGTCATCTCGTTCTTATACATGTACGCGTACTCCACGTTACCGATCAGCTGTACGCGATCCTTGTCGAAATCACTGAAAAATCCGGCCAGCTGAAGTGCCGGTCGGTTGATCTCCGGTTTCGTGATCTTCCGCTTGGAGATGTCGATCTCCGGCGTGAGATTCACAAGATTCATCTTCTCCGCCATCTTGACGAGGGAAACCTCATATGTGCTCATAACTACCTCCCAATACTGTTTTTACGCACCATAAACATTATATAGTACGCGTTTCGTAAATGCAATTGCTTTCATTGACGGTCCGGCTCCCCGCCTTCGCCGTCGCCTGCGGTCTCCTCCCTGTGCAGGAAGGAATACACCGACGCCGCGGCCGCCCGGTTCATGCCGGGAACCCCCGCGATCTGCTCCGCAGTCGCCTCGCGCAGCTCCGCCATGCTCTTAAAATACATCATGATGGCGCGCCGTCTCGTCGGACCGATGCCCGGGATGTCGTCGAGCACCGACCTCGTCTGCTCCTTCGAACGAAGGCTCCGGTGATACTCGATGGCGAACCGGTGCGTCTCGTCCTGGATTCGCGTCACAAGCGCCGCGACCTCCGCGTTGGCGCCGCCCGCGCCGTGGCTCGCCCCCGAGAGCGCGAGCTCTCTGCCCCGGTAATACAGGCCTCTCGTGCGGTGGCGGTCATCCTTGACCATGCCGCACACGGGGATGTCGATCCCCAGCTCCGCGAGCACCTCCTCGGCGATCTCAATCTGTCCCTTGCCGCCGTCCATCAGGATGACGTCCGGGAATACGGAAAATCCGCCTTCTGCCCGGCTCTGCGCCGTCTCCGCGGTCTCTGCGGCATCCTCCTTCTCGCGCAGCCCGTGCAGGAAGCGCCTCGTCAGCACCTCGCGCATCGATGCGTAATCGTCGGGACCGTCGACGCTCTTGATCCGGAATTTGCGGTAGTCCGATTTGCGGGCCTTCCCGTCCGTGAAGACGACCATCGAGCCGACGCTGTGGAAACCGCTGATGTTCGAGATGTCGTAGGACTCCACGCGGTGAATGTCGCCGATCCCCAGCAGCGCGGCCAGGTCGCGCATCGCGCCGAGCGTGCGCGCCTCCTCGCGCGTGATCTTCTCGAGATCCTTCGCGATTACCATGCGGGCGTTCTCCTTCGCGAGCCGGATCAGCCGCTCCTTGTCGCCGATCTTCGGCACGCGGATGTGCACCGGCTGCTCCCGTTTGACTGTGAGCCACTGCTCGAGAAGCTCCGCGTCCTCCGGCATGATCTCCGTCATCACCTCTCTCGGGATGTACGGCGTTCCCTCGTAAAACTGGCGCAGGAAGGCCGACAATACCTCCGCGTCGCCGCGCTCGTCCGTCTCCTGCATATGAAAATGATCCCGCCCGATGAGTTTGCCGTCGCGCTCGAAAAAGACCTGCACAACGCAGTGGTCATCCTCCCTCGACATCGCGATGATATCCCTCTCGTCGAGTCTCTTGTCGTTCGCGTGCTGCACCTGTGCGAGCGCCTTCACCCGCGTGATCAGGTCGCGGAACTCCGCCGCCTTCTCAAACTCGAGCGCCTCGCTCGCCTCCTCCATCCGTCTCGTGAGATACGCGATCCCGTCCGAGTAGTCTCCGCCGAGGAATTTGAGGACCTTCGCGACCATCTCCCCGTACGCCTCCTCGCTCACAAGCCCGACGCAGGGCGCGTCGCACTGTCCGATCTGGTGGTACAGGCACGGACGCAGGCTCGGATCCGTCGAGGGAAGCGCGCGGTTACACGTGCGGATGTGATAAATTTTCCGCAGAAGCTCGATCGTGTCGCCCACCGACACGCCGTTCGTGAACGGGCCGAAATACCGCGACCGATCCTTCTCCTGCCGCCTCGTGAGGAATACGCGCGGGTACGGCTCGTCGACCGTCACCTTGATGAACGGGTATGTTTTGTCGTCCTTTAAAAGTGTGTTGTACGGCGGGCGGTTCTCCTTGATGAGGTTGTTCTCCAGAACGAGCGACTCGAGTTCCGAGGAGACCACGATGTACTCGAACCAGTTGACCTGCGAAACCATGCGACGGATCTTCGGCGAGAGCCGGTTGCCCTCCCGGAAATACTGGCTCACGCGGCGCTTCAGGATCTTCGCCTTGCCCACGTAGAGTATGCGGTCGCGCGCGTCGTGCATGATGTACACGCCCGGGCACGACGGCAGCTTCGCCAGTTCCGCATGAATGTCAAACTCCCTCATAATCCGTCCCTGTTATGTGATATCCGGAAAATACTTCGCCGCCAGCTCGCTCGAGATTCCCTTCGCCTTGATGAAGTCCTTGATGATCTTCGGTCCGCGGCCGGTGACCATCTCGCGCAGCTTCTGCACGCTGCTCTTCCAGCCGTCGTAGCTGCGGTAATTGGTCTTCTTGACCGGATCCTTGACCGGGTGCCAGCGCGCACAGTTGTAAACCATATCGTGGTCGATGCGGTCGGCGATGCCGTCGATGTACGCGAGGCAGCGCTCGTCCGTGAGCACGTTGTTCATAATATATGCCATCCGCTCGCAGAACAGCTCGCGGAACTCGTCATTTTCCAGAAGGCGGTACACGAGCGCGTTGAACGTGTAGTAGCCCGCGTTAAATGTTCCGATCATCCGGTCGGTCGTCCCCGCCACCTCGCGGCACAGCGTGAGGTCGAGGTCGTACAGGATGAAGATCCATTTGCCGTCGAACTTGTCGCCGGCCTTGCAGACGCCGACGTTGTCCATATCGATGTTGCCGTTCCACAGTTGGATGATGTAGTAGTCTGCGACGCTCTGTACATCCACGATGGACTTCACGTACTCGTACGTCTCCTTGTCCTTGACGCGGTTGTTGCTGATAAACTTCCAGAAGTCGGTCCACTCCTTGCCGTCCGTGCCGCATTTTACGTCGTGCATCTGCTTGACGACCGTGACCTCCTCGGGATCGCAGCCGTAGTGCGATGCGACCATATCCTCGTCGACGTGCTCGCGGACGTAGTAGACGCCCCAGTAGTCGTCGTTCACGTAGAGGTTCACCGGACGGTAGTACTGCACCAGGATGTCGTCGATCAGCCCCGCGTCCGTCGCAAGTGAGCTGATGTACTCGTCCTTCATCAATGACGCCTCGTTGTCCTGTCCGCCGGAGCGCAGGACGATCGAGTTGTACTCCTCGGTGTCTGTGTTCTCAAATATGCGGTAGCGCAGCTTGGACGCTCCGTACGATGTGGAAAATGTGAGCTGATAACTCTTCTTGATATACGCGCGGCTCGACCCGCCGAAGCAGCTGACCGCGCAGTCCTCGGAAAATTCGAGCCTGCCGTTCGTGAACATCGAGATGTTAGCCGCATACTTGGTGTTCGAGGTGTAATTCTCGTTCATCTTGTCGAGATCGGCCTTCTTCACCGTGAGCCGCATCACATCGAGCGTGTATTCGGGCATGTCGATGAAATAGTCGAACGTGGACGTGAAGCTCGCGAGACACCCCTCCTCCTGCGCGTACGCACGCAGCGAACAGTTCGAGGAGATCGTGATCGGCCTGCCGTCCCAGACCTTCGACGACGAGGTGGGTTTGCTGCCGTCGAGGGTGTAGCGGATCGTTCCCGCGGTGACAAAGCTCACGCTCTGCGCCCCCTCATAAAATCCCGGCGCCACATCGACCTCCGGCATCACCGACATCCTCGTGAGACCACCCTCGTTGGCGGCACCGAGCGTCGGCTTGTCAAACACCTTAAACTCCGCCCCGTCACGACCGTAGCTCACGTTCTGCGGGAGCTCCGGATACTCGATAACATCGAGGATGTTGGCGTCGCGATCCGCGAGATACACCTTCTCGCCGAAGTAGGAAAGCTTGAATCGGAGATCGGTCTCCTCCTTCGCCTCGTACTCTCCCGTGCAGTACACGACCGCATAGCCGCCCGCGGGGAGTTCCATCTCGGGAAGGGGATACTTTGTGAGTTTTTTCTTCGAGTCGGACAGACAGTAGTCCGACAGCTGTATCGTCTCCTCCGACGCGTTGTACAGCTCGATCGCGTCGTAATAGCCGTTGTTGTGCTTATCGTATTTCGTGTTGGTCGGCAGGATCTCATTGATGTAAAGAAGCGGCCTCGGCGTCGGGGTCGGCGTCGGCGTCCCGGTCGGGGCCGGTGTTATGTTGTCCCCCGCAGGTCCCGAGGTCGGCCCGGGCCTTCCGCCGTCCGGCTCCTTCGTGACCGCCGGTATGTCTCCGATCCCGTCACCGTCCCCGCGCTGCCCGCGCGACAGACGGATCGAGTTCACAACGGTCACGAGCAACAGGGCAAAGCCGAGCGTGGCAAGGAAGATCAGTATTCGGTTTTTGCGCCTGCGCCTTGCCTTTCGTTTCATCTCTCAGCCTCTCCTGCCCGCGCCTTCCCGCGGTATTGCGATCATTTATCAAGCATTGGAAAATACTTTTCAACCAGTTCGCTCGGTATGTTCTTCGTCTTCGTAAAATCCTTCAGGATCTTCCACTCTCTTCCCCGGACCTGCCCGCGGAGCGACTCCACGCATTTTCTCCAGGTCTTGAAGCTCACGTAGCCGATCTTGCCGAGCGGATCCTTCGTACCCGCCCAGCGCGCACAGTTGTACTCCATATCGTGCTCGAGCGTGCTCTCAAAGCGGTCGATCAGCGTCAGCGCCGAGTCGGTCGACAGGACCGTCGTGAACAGAAGCGACATCCGCTCCATAAACAGCTCGCGGAACTCCCCGTACTCCAGCAGGCGGTTGATCAGCGCATTGAACGTGTAGTAGCCCGTGTTGAACACGCCCAGCTGGTTCTGTGTGGTCCCGCTCGCCGCGCGGACCAGCGTCAGGTCGAGGTCGTACAGGATGAAGATCCATTTGCCGCCGGCCTTGCACACGCGGACGTTGTCCATATCGATGTTGCCGTTCCACAGCTGGATGATGTAGTAGTCCGCGACACTCCGCACGTCCACGACCGACGATACGTACTCGTATGCCTCCGCGTCCTTGATGCGATTGTTGCTGATGTATTTCCAGAGGTCGAGCCACTCCTGCGCGTCGTTGCCGCATTTTACGCTGCGCATCTGCTTGATGAGCGTGACCTCCTCCGGGTCGCAGTCATAGTGGGACGCGATCATATCGGCGTCGATGTGCTCGCGGATGTAATATATGCCCCAGTACTGCCCGTTGACATAGAGGTTGACCGGCCGGTACGCCTGCACCAGCACGTCGTCGACGACCCCGTAGCTCGTGGCCAGGGATGTGACGTACTCGTCGCGCATGATCGCGCCCGAGTTGTCCTGCGAACCGGAGCGCAGCACGATCGAGTTGAACTCATCGATGTCGAGGTCGTCGAACAGCTTGTACTGCAGCTTGGACGGTCCGTATGTCGTGGAAAATGTGATCTGGTAGCTCTTCTTCGGGTACGCCCGGCTCGTCGCCCCGTGCGTGCTGATGGCACAGTCGACGGAGAACTCGAGGTTGCCCGAGGTGAACATGGAAATGTTGGCCGCGTACTTCTTCCTCGAGTTGTAATTGGCGTTCATCGTGTCGAAATCCGACTTTTTCAGGGAGACCATCACCACATCGAGCTCATAGTCCGGCGCGTCGATCACGTAGTTGAACGCAACGTCGAAGCTCGCCATGCAGTTTTCCTCCGTCGCGTACGCTCGGATCGTGCACGACGAGTTGATCTCGATCGGGGTGCCGTCCCACTTCTTCGAGTTCGAATCCGGCTTGCTGCCGTCGAGCGTGTACCGGATCGTTCCCTCCGTGGTGAACGACACCTTCTGCGCGCCCTTGTAGAAGCCCGGCGCAAGGTCCGTCTCCGGCATCGTCGCAAAACGCTCGCTGCCGCCCTCGTTGGCCTTGCCGAGCGACGGCACGGAGTAGATGCGGAACTCGTCCCCGTCGCGGCCGTAACTCACGTTCTGCGGCATCTCGGGGTACTCCACCTTGTCGAGGACGTTGCCCTCCCGGTCGCCGAGGAAAACCTTCTCGCCGAAGTATGAAAGCTTGAACGGGAGATCGTACTCTCCCTTGGCCTCGTACTCGCCGGTGCAGTAGAACACCGCGTAGCCGCCCGCCGGAAGCTCCGCCTCGGGAAGCGGATAGTTCGCGAGTTTTTTCTTCGAGTCGGACAGGCAGTAGTCCGACAGCATAACCGGCTCCTCCGACGCGTTGTAGATCTCGATCGCGTCGTGGTACGCGTTGTTGTGCTTGTTGTATTTTGTGTTGGTCGGCAGGATCTCGCTGATGAAAAGCCGCACGGGCATCTCCGTGGGCACCGCGGTGACCTGTGCGATCGGCTCGGTGACCGTCGGCACCGGATCGTCGATCACACCGGTGACGGTCGGCACGTTGTCCCCTCCCGCTGTGGGTGAGGGCGTGCTGACGGCCGGCTCCGAGAGTGCCGCAGTCGGCAAGGTCCGTCCGCCTTCCGCGTCCCCGGTAAGTGCCGCCTCCCCGGGCTGTCCCGCCGCATCGGAGACGGTATTCGTGTTGTTCCCCTTCGACATTCCGCTTATGTTCCAGCAGATCACACCTGCCAGAGTCACGGCCAGCACGCCAAGGATAATGATGACTCTTTTCATATTCCTCTCCGACTGTTACTCAACCAAAGTCCCGCCTTCTCGGCGGGAACTTCGGGGGGTACTCTTTCCTTGTGTCGAAAACTTACGGCATTGTCTCCGTCGTGTCCGGATTCTCCTCTGCCGCATCCGGAGTCTCCGCAGTGACATCCTGCGTCGTCTCCGTCACATCCGCCGTCGCCTCCGAGAGGTCGATCACGTCCACACTCTTCGGCTCCGGGGACTCCTCGCCGCGCACGCGGCGGAAAATCTCCATAAACTGTGCTCCGGTGATGGTCTCCTTCTCGATCAGGAACTCCGCCGCCTCATTGAGCACATCGATGTTCTCGCGAAGCATTCGCTCCGCATCCTCGTAACATGCACCGATCGTGTTCTTCACCTCGGTGTCGATCTTCGTCGCCGTCTGGTCGCTGCACTGCGTGACGGCGCGCCCGTCGAGGTAGCGGCTCTCGATCGTCTCCAGGGCCACCATGCCGAACTCCTCGGACATACCGTACATCGTGATCATCTGGCGCGCCAGCGTCGTCGCGCGCTCGATATCGTTGCTCGCGCCGGTCGTGATCGAGTCGAAGATCACCTTCTCCGCCGCGCGTCCGCCGCACAGCGTGCGGATCTCGCGCAGGATATCGTTCTTCGAGCTTAAGTACTTCTCCTCCTCGGGCACCTGCATCGTGTAGCCGAGAGCACCCATCGTGCGGGGCACGATCGTGATCTTCTGCACCGGCTCCGCGCCCTTCTGCAGGGCGGCAACCAGCGCGTGACCGACCTCGTGGAACGCGACGATGCGCTTCTCCTCCGGTCCGAGGATGCGGTCCTTCTTCTCCTTGCCGGCGAAGACGACCTCAACCGACTCCATCAGATCGGACTGCTGGACGACCGTGCGGCCCTCCTTGACCGCGAGGATCGCGGCCTCGTTGATGATGTTCGCAAGGTCGGAACCGACGGCGCCGCTCGTCGCGAGCGCGATCGCCTCGAGGTCGACCGAATCATGCATCAACACATTTTTCGCATGCACCTTGAGAGTCGCAAGACGACCCTTCAGGTCGGGCTTATCCACAATGATGCGGCGGTCGAAACGACCCGGCCGCAACAGTGCCTTGTCAAGGATCTCCGGGCGGTTCGTCGCCGCCAGGATCACGACACCCTTCGAGGTGTCGAAACCGTCCATCTCCGCGAGGAGCTGGTTCAGCGTCTGCTCGCGCTCGTCGTTGCCGCCGCCNNNNGCGTCGATCTCATCAATGAACACGATGCACGGAGCCATCTGCTGCGCCTGGCGGAACAGATCACGCACGCGGGACGCGCCGACACCGACGTACATCTCGACGAAGTCCGATCCGGACAGTGAGAAGAACGGTACCTTCGCCTCGCCGGCCACGGCCTTCGCGAGGAGCGTCTTACCCGTTCCGGGAGGGCCTACGAGAAGCGCACCCTTCGGAAGCTTTGCACCGATGCGCGTGTATTTGGCGGGATCATGCAGGAAATCGACAAGCTCGAGAACGGACTCCTTCGCCTCCTCCTGGCCCGCGACATCCTTGAACGTGACGCCGGTCTCCTTCTCCACATACATCTTTGCCGTGGATTTGCCGGCGCCGAAACCGCCGATGCCGCCGTTCTTCGAGAGCATGCGGTACGCCGCCCACAGCATCAGGTAGATGAACACAAACGGCAGGATGTACGCGAAGAACACATCGAGGATCGTGGTGCTCTTGTCAACGATGAGTCTCTTGTACTCCAGAGGCTCCTTCTCGTTCTTCTCCTCACTCCTCACGCGCGCTTCCTCGAGCCGCTCCGTCAGCTTGGAGTCGGTCTCAATGATACCCGTGTAATACGTCTCAACGCGGGAATCCTCCTTTGCGCTCTCGCGCGGGTAGATCACGATCTTGTCGTAATCCTGCTGAATCTCGATCTTGAGTATCTCGTCCTTCTCCAGCATCGTGAGAAACTGATCATACGTGATCTCACGGTTGCGGATCTTGTTGATCTCCGACGAGATGAACATATAGCAGAGAATGAAAATGAAGAACAGAATGACCGTCAGTATGATCCTCGAGACCACACCGTTTTTCCGGTTATCGTTCTTCTTGTTGCCTCCGCCCTTGTTGTCGTTGTTCGATGTGCCCACCGTACTTCTCCCTCCGACGCCGCATAGTCCGGCGCAGTTTATTGTTGATCGGATGCCGCGCCCGCGTTATGCGAGCGCATCCGTCGCTTCCTTCATCACAGACGCGATGTCCTCGTGGATCACGAGCTGCGCATACGAATCCGCCTGTGTCACACTCTTGTTGATCAGCACCAGCTTGCGCCCGCGGTAGTACTGGATCAGGCCCGCCGCCGGGTACACGATCAGTGAGGTGCCGCCGATGATCAGCATATCCGCCTTCGCGATCGCGTTGACCGCCTTGTTAATGACCGTGTCATCGAGGCTCTCCTCGTAGAGCACGACATCGGGCTTGATCACGCCGCCGCACTCGCACGTGGGCACACCGCTCGTCTCCAGGATCGCGTCGACGCCGTAGAACTTGTGGCAGCGCGTACAGTAGTTGCGGAGCACCGATCCGTGCAGCTCGTACACGACCTTCGAGCCCGCCTTCTGGTGCAGGCCGTCGATATTCTGCGTCACGACCGCCTTTAGTTTGCCCATCTGCTCAAGCTTCGCGAGTGCCTTGTGGCAATCGTTCGGCTCCGCCTCCGGGTATACCAGATGCTCCCGGTAGAAGTCGAAGAAATCCTCCGGGTATCTCTCGTAAAATGTCCTTGAAACCATCTCCTCGGGCGACAGCGTCCGGTGCAGTTTCTGATGGAACAAGCCGTTCGCGCTCCGGAAATCCGGGATGTTGCTGGCGGTCGAGACACCCGCGCCGCCGAAGAACACGATGTTGTCGCTCTCCCGAAGCATATCCGACAGTCTCTGTCTGAGTTCGTTCATAACCCCTCTCCTTTCCCCGGCCGACCCCACGGCCCGGTCACCGTCACTCCGTATCGATCGCCGCCTTGCGGTAATACAGCGGGGATACACCGTAATACTTCTTGAACAGTTTGCTGAAGTGGTATACGTCGTCGTAGCCGACCTGCGCCGCGATCGCACGGATGCTTCCGCGGTTTTCCTCGAGCATCTCCTTCGCCTTCGCGAGGCGGATCTGGATCAGGTAGTTGATCGGCGAGTCACCGGTCTTCTCCTTGAAGATCTTGGAGATGTACACGGGGCTTAGGTACATATTCTGCGCGATCCCGTCGAGCGAGATGTGCTGCGAGTAGTTCGCCTTCAGGTACTGAATGATCTTCTGCACCACATAGCTCTTCGAGTAGCTCTCGAACGGCACGCCGACAACCTCGTCCTTCGGCTTCTCCACAACGGAACGGTACAGAAGGATCAGGATCTTCATCATCTGCGCCTGCACGAGGTAGTAGCGGCCGGACTGCGGCGCCATATTCTCATCGATGATCTCGTAGCAGCAACGGCTGATCTCTCTCTTGACCTCGTTGCTCAGCGAGAGCACCGGGCACCCGTCGGGCAGTTTCAGCGTATTCGGCTCCATATTCAGAAAATGCAGGTCCGAGATGCCCGCGACAAACTCGAGCGTCGGGTCAGCCGGGTTCGTGATGATGCTCTGATGCATCACGCCCGGGTTGCACACCAGAAGGTCGCCCTGCTTGACATCGTAGGTCACGCCGTCGATCAGATACTGCCCCTTGCCGGAGAGGATGTACGCGATCTCCAGCACCGAGTGCGAGTGATAGTACGTGAGCCGCGCGTCACGCACCCGGCTGCAGTACAGCACCGACGGATGGAAATCCTCGTAGGAAATGTCCGATTGATACCCTGAAAACCCCGCCATAGTGTAACCCCCTGTCGCTTATATGTTTTCGATCTGCCAGTCGATCGGCCGCGCACCGTGCGCCGCCAGAAACTCATTGGCTTTGCTGAAATGCTTACACCCGAAAAATCCCCGGTACGCCGACAGCGGACTGGGATGCGGCGCCGTTAGGATCAGGTGATGTCTGTTCGTAAGCATCGGCGCCTTGCTCTGCGCCGGCCTGCCCCAGAGCATAAACACGATCGGCCGGTCCTCTCCGTTCAGCGCCTCGATCACCGCGTCCGTAAAATGCTCCCAGCCGCGGTTCGCGTGCGAGTTCGCCCGATGCTCGCGCACCGTGAGTACCGTGTTAAGCAGGAGCACGCCCTGCTCGGCCCATTTGACCAGGTAGCCGTTGTTCGGTATGTAGCAGCCGAGGTCGTTGTGCAGCTCCTCGTAGATGTTCACCAGCGACGGCGGAACCTCCGTCCCCGGGCAAACCGAGAAACACAGCCCGTGCGCCTGCCGCACCTCATGGTACGGATCCTGCCCCAGGATTACCACGCGCACGTCCTCCCGCTTCGTGTACCGGAACGCGTCGAAGATCTGCTCCTTCGGCGGAAACACCGTGCCGCGCGCGTACTCGTCGCGCACGAAATCGCTGAGCTCGCGGTAGTACGGTTTGGCAAATTCCGTTTTGACAAGACCAATCCAATCCTCCGCGATCACTGCCATCCCGGCACCTCCCGCACACTCACGCCGCGCTCCTTCAGGTAGCGCTTGACCTCGCCGATCTCCAGCTCCTTGTAGTGGAACAGCGTCGCCGCCAGCGCAGCGTCCGCACCTCCCTCGGTCAGCGCCTCGTAGAAATGCTCGCAGTTGCCCGCACCGCCCGAGGCGATCACCGGGATCGTCACGCGATCCGCCACCGCTCTCGTGAGCGCAAGGTCATAACCGTCCTTCGTTCCGTCGCAGTCCATGCTTGTTAGGAGGATCTCCCCCGCGCCGAGCTCCTGCGCCCGTCCGGCCCACTCGATCGCGTCGATCCCCATATCGACGCGCCCGCCGTTCTTGAAAATGTGCCACGTCCCGTCGGGCATGCGCTTCGCGTCGATCGCGACGACCACGCACTGGCTGCCGAATTTGTCAGCCGCCTCGCTGATCAGCGTCGGGTTCATGATGGCCGCCGAGTTGACCGCCACCTTGTCCGCGCCCTCGCGAAGTATCATCCGGAAGTCGTCCACCGTGCGGATCCCTCCGCCGACCGTGAACGGGATGAAGACCTGCTCCGCTACGCGTCGCACCATCTCCTTCTTGATCGTACGGGCGTCCGACGAAGCCGTGATGTCCAGGAACACCAGCTCGTCCGCGCCGGCCTTGCCGTACGCCTTGCCGACCTCCACCGGGTCGCCGGCGTCGCGCAGATTGACAAAATTGATACCCTTGACCACGCGTCCGTTGTGAACGTCGAGGCAGGGAATGATTCTCTTCGTAAACATCGCTCTCTCCTACATCGAGGCAAAATTCGTGAGGATCTGCATCCCCACGTCACCGCTCTTCTCCGGGTGGAACTGGCACGCACACAGGCTGCCGTGCTCGACAGCCGCGTGGATCGTCACACCGTACTCCGTCGTCGCCGCGACGTCCGTTACATCATCCGCCTGCAGGTAGTACGAATGCACGAAGTACACGTAACTCTCCTCCGGGATGTCCCGGAACAGTTTCGTCGTCTTCGGAAAATGCAGGTCGTTCCAGCCGATGTGCGGGATTTTCCGACCGCCGCCCTCGGGGATGCGGACGATCCTGCCGGGCAGGAGCGACAGCCCCTTCACACCGGGTGCCTCCTCGCTCGAGTCAAACATCAGCTGTAATCCCAGGCAGATGCCGAGGAACGGCTTCTCCTGCGACACCTCGCGGATCACGTCGACGAGGTTTCTCTCCTCGAGCTTCCGCATCGCGTCGCCGAACGCACCGACGCCGGGAAGGATCACCCGGTCCGCCGCGCGGATCACCTCGGGATCCGAGGTCACCGTGTTGTCGATGCCCAGGGAAAGCAGCGCGTTCTCCACGCTCTTGATGTTGCCGGCATCGTAATCAATGATCGCTATCATGTGTTTCGTTTCTCCGTTCTTCGCCCGCGGGCTCCAGTTCAAACCAGAACTCCACCCCGTTCTCGTGGTTCTCCACGCCGAACCGGCGATGATGTCGATCCATAACGGCCTTCACGATGGAGAGGCCGATGCCGCTGCCGCCGTACTCGCGGCTGCGGGCTTTGTCCACCTTGTAGAATTTGGTCCAGATCTTGTCGAGATCCTCCTCCGGGATCGTCGCGCCCGTGTTGTACACGGACACGCGGACCGCATCGTCCGCCTCCGAGAGGGAAACCGCGATCTCCTTCGACTTCGAGGCGTGGTTGATCGCGTTGCTCACGTAGTTCGTGACAACCTCCTCGATCATATACTCGTCCGCCCACACATAGACCGGATCGGTCTCGTGCCAGTGCAGCGTGATCTCCTTCTGCGAGCGAAGCACCTCCGTCGAGCTCAGTACCCCGTGGATGAGGCTCACGATGTCAAACCGCGAGTACTCCACCTGGTTGCCGCCGAACTCCAGCTGGTTCAGCGTGAGAAGCTTCTGCACCATGCGGTTCATCTTCGCCGCTTCGTCGGATATGACGCTGCAGTAGAACTCGCGGCTCTCCGCGTCGTCGCTGATATTTTCCGCAAGACCTTCCGCATAGCCCTGTATGAGGGCGATCGGCGTCTTCAGCTCGTGTGATACGTTGGCGATGAAATCGGACCGCATCCCGTCGAGCTCCGTCCGGTAATCCAGGTCTCTCTGCAACTCACTGTTCGCGTTCTTCAGTTCTCCGATCGTCGCCTGCAACTGCCCGGACAACCGGTTCAGCGAGCCCGCCAGCACTCCGATCTCGTCGCTTCTTCGCTCGGGGCAGCGCGCCTCGAAATCAAGGCTCGCCATCCGCTCCGCGACCTCGGACATCTGCCTGATCGGCTTCGTGACGGTCCGGCTGATCAGAGCTGCGATGAGGATCGACACCAACAGAACGACCGTGCCGACCAGAAGAAGCCGGTCGGTGATGTAGCGGTTGTCGCTCTCCATCTGCATATAACTCGCCCGGATCAGCACGGTAAAGCCGTTGCTCAGCGTGCCGTACAGGTCAATGCTCATGATCTTCGTCGTGTCGTCGACATTTTTGTACACGGTGTAATTGTCCGTGGTCACCAGCTTGGTCACCGTGTTTTTCTTGCTGTAACCGGTATATCGCAGGATCGGCTCAAGATACCAGCTGTCCGCATTCGTGCTGTACGACACCTGCGGCTGCGAGCGATACAAAAAGACCATGTACTGCTGTCCGATCCGGACGGCGATGTCCTCCCGCTGCGCGCGCTCGACATTGTCCTTGCCCTCCATGATATCGTCGAGCTCGGAGTAGCATACCTCGATCTCCTTCACGAGCCTCTGGAACGAAAAATCGTCGATCAGAATGCGGAACAACAGCCACATCCCGCCGAGGCTGACGATGATCAGCGCCGCGAATGCCAGCATCATTTTTGTGCGAAATGAAACCTTCTTCATACCGTTACCTGCAAAACCGAATTACTCCCGCCGTCCGGGGATCCGCGCCGCGCGAACCCGCGTCACGCCTCGGGCTCAAACTTGTAGCCCATGCCCCAGATGGTCTTGATATAATCGCCCTTCTCCCCCATCTTGCTGCGCAGCTTCTTGACGTGCGTGTCGATGGTGCGGGCGTCGCCGTAATAATCGTAATTCCATACGTTGTTGAGGATCTTCTCGCGGGACAGCGCCACGCCGCGGTTCTCCATAAAATAGCTCAGAAGCTCAAACTCCTTGACGCTCAGCTCGACCGTCTCGCCGTCGATCGTCACCTGGTGCGCCTTCTTGTCGATCACGATGCCGCCGACCGAGATGGCTTCCTCGTCCTGTCCGATGCGGCGCAGGATCGCGTCCACGCGGGCCATCAGGATCTTCGGGCTGAACGGCTTGCTGATGTACTCATCCACGCCGAGTTTGAAGCCGAGCAGCTCATCGCGCTCCTCCGAGCGCGCCGTCAGCATAATGATCGGCACCTTCGAGTACTGGCGGATCTCCTTGCAGACCGCCCACCCGTCCATCTTGGGCATCATCACGTCCAGAATGATCAGGTCGATATCCTTCCGCTCAAAGAAACGGTCGATGGCCTGCTCGCCGTCCTCCGCCTCCACGAACCGGTAACCCTTCTTCTGCAGAAAATCGCAGACCAGCTTGCGCATGCGCGCCTCGTCGTCAACTACCAATACCGTAATCTCATCCATTGTGTTTCCCTTCTTCCCCGGCTGTCACGCCGTTTCTTCAATACTTCGACCGTCTCCCGCCCACCCCGTGCGGCAGGATCCTTCGCTCCTATATCGATCAAAGTCTGTCATTTCTCCCCGTAGTGGAACACGCGAACCTTCGAGATGATGATCGCCGGGTTCGGCCGCAGCTTCGATGTGACCTTCGAAGGCATGATCGCATCCATCACCTCGTACCCCTCGTAAATCTGTCCGAATACCGTGTTGTGCCCGTACAGCCACGGCGCTCCGCCGTAGATCTCGTACTGTGCCAGCTGCTCCGTCGTCAACTCCGTCTTGTACGCCTCGCTCAGGTACTGCTGAAGCGTCATATGATAGCGGTTGTCCAGAGGACTGATCAGCCCGCGTACGACCGACGCCTTCGTCTGCACGAAGAAAAACTGGTTCGTGTTCGTGGAATCCTCCCCGAGGTTGGCCATACACAGCGCCCCGCGGATCGGATGCAGCCGCTCCGAGATCTCGTTGGCAAATCCGCCGCCGTATATGCTGTTGCCGCTCAAGCCGAGGCCTTCCTTGTCGCCGGCCTGGAACATATAGTCCTCGACGACCCGGTTGATGCGGACACCGTCATACAGTCCGCTCTCCGCCAATGTCTTGAAGTTCTCCACCGCCTTGCGGGCATCGTCGTTGAACAGTCGCACGAAGATCGAGCCGTAGCCCTCGATCACGAACTCCGCGCACAGCTCTCCCTGACCGGGTTTCTGCAGCTGGTACACCGACTGCGCCTCCGGCCGGAGCGCCGGCTCCGTCTCGTCCTCATCCTCCGGCTGCGTCCCCGTCACCGTGGCTGACGGAGTCGGATATTTCGCGTTCGTCGCGCTCGTATTGTTCTTCTTCGTGCACGCGGTCACCCACGTAAACGAGACTGTGAGAAGCACGATCGCCGCGATCTTGACTGCGCGCGCCGCGGCGGTCCGATAGAGTTCCGTTGTCAGCCGATGCAAGCGCATAACCGCGTCTTCCTCCGTGCTCCCGATTTGCGCGCTTAAAGCGCACAGTAATACAAGGATATGTTAATACAAAAGTGACGAATTTGCAAGAAAGTCCACTCAATCTTCATAATTCCGTATACTCCGTTTTCCGTCGTTTTTTCCTTGTATCCGGCACATTTTCCGCGCGAAAAATGAAGAAAACGGCGCTCCTTCCTCATACGAAGGTGCGCCGTTTTGCTTATTCTACTGTTGTAGTTTCCTTATTTTACTATGCTTTCGCTGCGATCTTATCAACCCTCATACGTCCCGAGGAAGATCGGCATTCCGTCGGAATCCACGATCATATACACGAAGGGACGGTCGAGAACCACGCGGTAGGAAGGCGTGGGCTCGACGGCCATCGCGAGGTCCATGATGACCGCCGTCACGGCAGCTGCTCTGGTTCCCTCATTGTCGACACTGATGAACGTCTTGTGGATTGCTTTGCTCACGAACGTGTTGGCGTTAGGAACGTCCATAAGACGCTTGAACTCCGCCTTCTCCGGATCGAACGCTTTGCTCATGCCGAGCGACTGCAGCACATCGTTGAGGTCAAGCGAGAACTCCTCCTGATACTTCGGAACACCGACGTGCACCTCTCCGACCTTGCCGGTTCTCCACAGTTCGCGGACGATGCCGGGCTTCAGGGACTCCACGAGCTTCGCAATGCTCACGCCCTCCTTCGGGAGAAGCGCTACATAGGAAAACTCGTCGCCCATATATTTCTTGGTGAAACCGGTCGCGAGCTCATTTTCCAGAAAGCTGCCCTCGGCCTCGCCGAACATCATTTCCACGTTCTTGGTCGTGCCGTTCTCCAGCGTGAACTTGTAGTCCTTGCGGATGTTCTCCGACTCGAACGGTTTAACCCACTTCGCCTCGAGCGCGACCGCATTGACAAGGATCATCGATGCATCGGGGGACAGATCCTCGAGGATCTTCGCGATCATATTCTTCGTGTTCTTCTTGACCCATTCATTGACGTCCCTGATCGTTTTGTCGTCCATTCCCGTGGAAAATACGGATGCTTTGTAATATTGCGCGCAGGTGTCAAGGAAGGCCTTCGGCACATAGGACTCCAGCGATTCCTTGATCCAGATGGAATCGGCATTGCTGAAGCTCGTGCCCTGCTTCTCCTTCACAAGGTCCTCGATCCACGATGCCAGGTAGGCATTGCGCTCCGTATCCGTCAATCCGAGCATCGCATCGATCTGCCTGAGCGTCTCGTCGTTTGCACCGTTGGCGAGCATGCCGAAGCAAGTGTAGATGGAGAACGGCGAGATCATTCTCGTGCCGCTCTTCTCAATCGTGTTGAACAGGCGGAATGCGAACGTCTCATACGCCGTACGCATCGCTTCATCCATCGCCTTCGCGTCCGCGGGCGTCGCGGAGGAACCGCCGGTCAACTCCTTCGACTCGCCCTTCGATTCTCCCTTAGACGCGCCCTTCGTCGGCTCAACCGTGGGCGTCACTTCCGTGTTGTTGCCGCCCTTCTTGCCGCTCTCGCCTCCGTCGTTTTTTTCCTTGCCGCATCCGATGCAGCCGAACACCAGGGCGATCACGCACACAAGCGCGATCAGCCCTCTCATTTTCCTTGCAAACATATTCTCAATTCCTTTTGTGATTCGTAAAATGATACGCCCGATCAGCGGTAGGTTCCGATGAAGAGGGGCAGATTGTTGCCGTCCACGATCATGTATACGAACGGACGGTCAAGCGTGATGCTGTAGGACATCGAGATCGCCTCATTCTTGATCAGGACCGCCGTCACCGCGGCTGCGCGCGTGCCCTCGTTGTCAAGCGCGAGATACGTCTTGTGGATCACTCTGTCCACACGTGAGTCCGGTGTGTTGACCAGTTTCGACAGATCCGCGCTCGCCGAGAACATATCCCCCGTGCCGAGTGCCTTGAGCATATTGCCCAGCTCCACGGAATACTCCACGGTGTACTTCGGGATCCCGAGATTGACATCGTTCCTCTTCGCACCGGCGAAAAGTTCGTCGATCGTCTTCCGGTTCAGGGAAGCAACGGCTTCGCTGAGGCTGACGCCTTCCTTCGGCAGCAGCGCCACATAGCGGAACTCCCCGCCCTTGTAGCTCTTCGTGCAGCCGGTGAAAAGCTCATTCTCGAGATAGCAGTCGTCCGCAGAGCCGTACATCATCTCCACCTTGCTCGTGGTCCCGTCCTCGTGCGTGAACGTCGCGTCCTTGTTGACACTGTCGCTCTCGAAAGGTGACTGCCATTTGGCGTCCATCGCGATCGCGTTCATAAGGATCATCTGCGTGGTGATCGGGTTCAGGTCGCCGTACTTGAGCAGCTTCTTGATCATTCCCTTCGTGTTGCGGTCGGTCCATGCGTTCACATCGTCGACCGTCTTGTCATCCATATCCGCTGCATAGACCTCCGCACGATAGGAATCCGCACACCGCTTGAGGAACTCCGGAAGGACGTTCTCGCGGAACAGATTGTTCACCCACACCGAGTCAGCGCACGAGAAATCCACCGACTCCTGCTTGGTGAGCGCATCGATCCACGCCGCCATATATGCGTCGCGCTGCTCCCCGGTGAGCCCGAGAAGGTTGTCCAACTGTGCCAGCGTGTTGCCGTCTGCACCATTGGCGAGCATCGCCAGCGCCGTGTATACGGAAAACGGAGAGATCAGGCAGTTCTTGTCGGTCCCCTTCGAGCAGAGATCGAACAGCTTGTACGCGAATCCCGCGTACGCTTCCCGCATCGTGTCGTCCATCGCCTTTGTCACGGGAGCTGTCCCCGAGCTGCCGGTCAGCTCCTTTGTGCCCTGCGTCGGCGCTTCCGTCGGTGTCACGGGTGTCTCTGTCGGCGTCACGGGTGTCTCCGTGGGTGTCGCAGGCTTATCCGTAGGTGTCACGGGCGCTTCCGTCGGTTTCGCAGGCTTATCCGTAGGTGTCGCCTGGGCTGTCGTCGGTTTTGCATCTTTTTCACTGTCGTCGCGTTCGTCGCCGCAGGCAACACACATCACAAACATCATCGCGACAAGCACGATCGCCGTCACCCGCCGCCAAACTCTCTTTCTCATCTGATAATTCCTCCTAAAATCTTAAGTTGTTCGTACAACGGTCTCATCCCCGGAAAATGCCCATAAAGACAGGCAGATAATCGTACATGATCATATACACGAACGGGCGGTCAAGCCGGACCGTGATCTCGTCCGGGTAAGGCATCGCCGCCGTCTTTGCACCGATGCCGGTCGCCGCTGCGGCGCGGGTTCCCTCCTCGTCCACTTCCACATGAACCTGGTGAACCACGAATCCGACAGAGTAGTCCGCACCCTCCGTGATCTCCGTGAACCCGCCGTCCGTAAATGCTTTCTCCATTCCCATCTTGACAAGTACATTTTTCAGATTGTCAGAGCGGTAGTCCGTCTTAAACTTCGGCATTTGAAGCGTGATCTCCGCACGGTGCCAGTCCGAGAGCCTGTTCACGGTTTCATAGTACTCTGGAGTGAACGCTTCGAGCAACTGATCGATGCTCACGCCGTCGGCGGGCTGGAACACGCGGAATCTGCAGTGGTCGTCCTTGTAAAGCTTGTCAACGACCGTGCAGAGCTCATCACGGTAGTAACTGCCTCCGCTCTTCTCCGTCATAAGATCGACCTTGCCGGTCGTCTGCCCGTTCCCGTCGCGGAAGTCGGCATTTTTCTCTGTCTTGCCCTTCTCGAACGCCTTCGACCAGTCCTGATCGAAAAGAACGGTGTTGACCAGGATGACCGAGATATCCGGATCGATCCGGTTCATCAGATTCTCGATCATTCCGTCGGTGTTCTTGCTCACCCAGATGTTTATGTCGCGGACCGTCGACGAGTCGAACGGCGCTTTGAACACCGAGGCGCGGTACGCCTTGGAGCTCATATCCAGGAACGACTGTTTCACCGATCCCGCGATCGCATCCTTCAGCCAGACGGAATCGTCAACCTGCAGACTCCGGGACTCGGCCCACTCCCCGATGAGCGTTGAGAGATAGCGGTTCATCCGATCCCTCGGAAGTCCGAACATTGTCTCCATCTGCTCCAGAGTTTCTCCGGAGGCTCCGTTCTCCAGCATCCCGAGCGCGAACATCACCGAGAGCGGCGAGACCGCGACAGATGCGCCGGGCTTCTCCTTGCAGGCATTTCGAAACAGGGGCGACGCAAACGAAAGATACGCGTACCGGAACGCCGCGTCAGGGACAAGTCCCTCAAGCCCGGACTCGGAAGACCCCGTGACAGGCTCCGCAAGCGAAACCGCATTCTCATAGGAATTCCCGCATCCGGCTGTCGCCAGCACAAGCGCTACAGACAGGATCAGGGCTGCTGCTCTTCTCATCAGCTTACGAAATCTCATCGTTCTCCCTCACTTTCTCGTCTCATTTTCCCCTCGTTCGGCTCCGGACCGACCTGTCATCGGAACCATTGTACACCATAGTTACGGAGTTGTTCAGAAAATTTATGGAAAAAAGTGTTGACAGCGTAACAGTGTTACGATATAATCACAGTGTAACAGTGTTACGGAACAGTGTTACGCTATCGCGGGTTGCCGAAAACCCGTACACTCACTCGGAGGTGACATATGGATGATAAGCAGGCATTGATCTCCAAGAAAGCGCTGCTGGCGCGCTACGGCATCTCCTACGGCTCGCTCTACCGCTGGAAGCGAAAGGGTCTGATCCCCGACGAATGGTTCCTGCGGAAGGCGACCGTGACCGGCCAGGAAACGTTCTTTCCGGAGGAACTGATCTGCGAGCGTGTCGAGCGCATACTCGAGACCAAGGATGAGGTTCTTCTGGATGAACTTGCGGCGCAGCTCTCGGGGGAGATACCGAACAACGGTGCCGTTACCGTAGAAACCGCGTACGGCACGCACACCTACCGCCCCTCGGACATCCGCAGCGTCATACTGACCTGCGCGGACGGTACCAGAAAGGATGTCACGAACCAGATCAAAAAACTCATTCAGGGAGGAAAGACAATATGAAGATCGCAGGTAGCGGAAGTCTGCCGGGAGGCGACTACAACGAGGAAATCAACATCAGCGGAAGCGGCAGGATCACGGGCAATGTCTCCTGCACGGGAATGAACATCGCAGGTTCGGGCAGAGTCGACGGGAATCTCGCTTGCAACGGAGAACTGCACATCAGCGGAAGCGGCAAGATCGCCGGCGCGGTGCGCGCGGGAAGCATCCACACCTCGGGCAGCGCATCGATCGACGGTCCCGCGTCAGTCAACGAAGAAATCCATATCTCGGGTTCGATGCACAGCGGTCCCGTCCGCTGCACTCTTCTGAGAGTCAGCGGTTCCGCCAAAGCGGACGGTGACGTCTCGGCCGAGGAGGTCGTCATCCGCGGGGCCATTCATGCGGCGGGCCTGATCAACGCGGAGAAAATTGATATGGAGCTCGGCGGCAACAGTGACGCGGACAGCATCGGCGGAAGCACCATCGAAGTGCGCTCCCGCGCGACGAGCAGGAATCTCTTTGCCCGCATATTCTCCGGCGGAGCCTTCTCGACTCTCACCGTCGCGAACAGCATCGAGGGCGATCTCATATCGCTGGAAAATACGGTCGCGGCGTCCGTGACGGGACGTATCGTCAAGATCGGTCCCAACTGCCGGATCGGTCAGGTCTACTACTCGGAGGGTGTGGAGATCTCCCCGGAGGCCTCCGTCGACCGCTACGATATGATCAACGCGTGACCGACATCCTCTTTGAATTGCACACACCCCCTTTACTTTATCCGAAAACTGTGCTATCATACACCGTTGTCAGCGCTTGTAGCTCAGTGGATAGAGTAGTGGCTTCCGAAGCCAATGGTCGGGGGTTCGAATCCCTTCAGGCGCACACAAGGCCCGCGGTATTTTCCGCGGGCCTTTTTCCTATTCTCCCCCTCGATTTTGCATTCTTTCGCACTCTTCCGCCTCTCAGCCGCCTGCCTGCAACTGCATGCGGAAGCCGGCGGGCATCAGTTCCTCAAACTCCCCGAAGCTGTACACCTCGTCCGAGAGCACCTCCTGCGGCGGCACCTGTGTCTCGTTGATCTCCCGCACCATCGCGGTCAGTCTCTCGCGGTTGTCCACGCACGACACCGGCACCAGGATCACCTCGTGGATGCTCGACGGAAGAATCCAGAAATCCTCCCCGATCTTATCCCGAAAGCTGTCGAGGAACGGCAGCGAGAGGATCGCCGAAGCTCCCATGTGGGAGTTGCTGTTCGTGAGCACATACATCGGGAACTCCCTCTCCGCGCACGACGACTCGACCTCCGACGACGTCAGCCCTGCGTACGTTCCGCCGTGCTCGCTCAGGATCTCACGGAGCACATCCTCGATGCTTCGCAGCACCGGCGGCGCGTCGCGAAGCGTGTTGGCCACCGCCAGCTCCGTCAACTCATCCGTCGTCACGCCCCACGCCTCCGCCTGCTCGTCCGTGATGCGCACCGATCCGAGCCTACGGTCGTCCGTGTCCACGACCCACTGGAAACCGACCGCAAAATCCCCGATTTCCACGTGAGGCATATGCGTCAGTTCCTCCCGGTTCAGTTCCAGGTTGACCACGCGGAACAATATCTTATCCCGGATCTCTGAAAAATCAAAGCTCGGCTCCACCTCCCACGGGTTCCTGTTCCGCTGATACACATCGGCAACCTCCTCCGCGATATGCAGGATGGTCCGCCCCTCCGCATACTGCTCGTAGTACGGGTTGAGATAGACCGTCGGCGCCACCGACGAGTCCCGATGGCGGATCAGCATGCCGTCCATCATAATATTGTTGTTCTTGCGCACCGTCTTCATCGCAATCTCATATTCTTCTCCCAGTATTCCGCGCACGTGATCACAGACGCACTCGCAGAACTCATGTAAATTCTTCATAGCAAACACACACCCGACTTCCGTCGGGTCCTTTCCGAAAACTGAGTATAATTCCGTTTTTGTCCGATTGGTTTCACACGTGTGGGATCGCGGGGCGAATGCCCCGAAGATAAAAAAGAGTTGCCGGGATCCCGGCAACTCCGATTGTATCACAGTATGAAGTTGTTCCGCAATACCGCGAAGGGCATTGCCGGCGGAGAAAGTACCGCCTTGATTTTGTGCTTATTGTCCGCATCGCGAATACGCGAAACCGCTGCCCCGCGCACCGTGTCCGGACCGCTCTCCCGGTGCTGTGCAAGCCGCACAATCCGCGTCCGGCGATCTGTACACAAGCGCCAAAAATCAGCTCTCGCTGCGCGTCGCCATGATCATATGTCCCACGAGCTCCGCGCCCATCGCCTCGCCGTACAGCGTGCCCTGCGCGATATCCAGCCCGAGTTCCTCCGCGATCTCCTCCTGCTCCCGCGTGTTCACACCGGTGACGATGAGCTTCGCCCCGAAGAGATGCGCTGTCTGAACGATGACGGAAAGAATGTGATCCTCCTCGCTGTCCTCGTCCTCCGGAACGGAGATGCCCTTCACGATCCAGTACGAGATCGGGAGCTCCGTGAGTTCCTTCACCGGGATCACGGGGATCCCGTTCGTCTCCAGCGTAAAATGGATCCCGAACGCCGAGAGTTTCTGCATCTTCGTCATCGCGCGCCCGAGGTTGCGGGTCACCGCCTGCTCCGGCAGCTCGAAGGTAAAGCGTCGAAGCTCCGGATCCAGAAGCTGCAGCGCGTCGAATGTCGTCTTGATAAACTCGCGGTTTCCGAAGACGCGCTCGGACACCGGGATCGCGATCCGGACGTCGTGTATCCCCATCTCCGCGTACCGGCGCAGACACTCTCCTGCCCGGTTGAGCATCGCCTCGAAAACGACCATCGCAAGTCCGCTGTTGTCAAGGCATTCGAAGAGCTGCTCCCCGCCCACGACGCCGTCCGCCGTCTTGAGCATCGGAGATACCGCCAGTTGTTCGGCTGCCCCGTCGGCGAGATGTTTGCGGGGGATCAGCGGATACTCCACGGCTCCCGCACGCACGGCATCCGTGACCGACGCCTGGAAACTCATCTTATCGATCGTCGCCTGCGCGAGCTCCTTCGAGTAGAAGCAATACCAGCTCTCACCGTGCGCGGAAGCCATCTTCACGGCCTCCGCCATCGCCAGGCCGAGGTTCATATCCAGAAGCTGCATCGAAGCCCCGTCCGTGGGTGCAACCGTCACGGCACCGTACACATTCGGCTCGATCTCCACACCGTTGTTCATCATCGGAAGCGCCAGCAGTTTGAAAAGCTTGTCGATCTTGCTCTCATAGTCCGTGCGGTGCTGTATACGTCTCGTGAGCACGGCAAACGCGTCGTCGCTGATGACCGCGATCTCATCGTCCTCACCGTTCAACGCACCGCGGAGGCGCTGCAGGATCTCCTGCTTCATCTCCGTGTTGTTGCGACCGAGAAGGCTCAGTCCGCCGTCCGAATCTCCGCGGAAGGCAAACATCGCAAGGCCGATCTCCTCTTCCTCGGCGCACTTGCTCTTCGCATCCTCGAATGACTCCGTCAGCTTCTGCCGGTTCGGAAGGTCCGTTCCCGCATCGGTGTAGGCAATGCGGCGGATGCGCTCATATTTCATCTTCAGGGAATCGTAGTCGTCCGTGATGGCACTCTTCGCCTGCGCGTTCTCCTTGCCGAACGCTTCCGCGTCCGCGAGGCGGGATCTGGCGTCTCCGAGCTGGCGTTCCAGCGAGCGGATGCGGCGTTTCCCAAGGCGCAGCTGCAGCGCGATCACAAGCGCGCAAAGCAGCGACAGAATGGCGACGACCGTCATAATGATCAAAGGAATTCTCATATGTGTAATCTCCCATTGCGGTGCGAACAACCGGAGCCCGCGCGCGATGCGGCGGGGCGACGCACGGGGCGCAACCCCCGCGGTACTCTCCGCTTGTCGTGTGAAAACGGCAGAGATACAAAAACACCCTACCTCCGGCCGGAGATAGGGTAAAAATCGAGGCGACGTGACTTGAACACGCGACCCCCGCGTCCCTAACACGGTGCTCTACCAAACTGAGCCACGCCTCGAACTCGCGTTATGTAGCTCCGAGCGAACATCCGTCCGAAGTACAAAACGAAAAGCTGGAAATCAGATTCGAACTGACGACCCCTTCATTACGAGTGAAGTGCTCTACCGGCTGAGCTATTCCAGCATGCACAAATCGAGGCGACGGGATTCGAACCCACGACCTCTGCGTCCCGAACGCAGCGCTCTACCAAACTGAGCCACGCCTCGAATTTTTCGCGTGCTTACCCATTATGCAACAAATAACCGAGATTGTCAACCCCCAAAATTACGAATCGTTTTCACAAAATTTTGTATCTTTTTCCTAAGAAGTTCAGAATCCGTTTTTCCGAGTTTGCTTGCATCGGACCGGATTATCCTGTACAATAACAAAGTGCGAGGCATTTTCGGGGTTTCCGGGGCTGTCCCGCAAACCGCCCGATGTCCGAACGCTCTCACGTTTTATTAATACGGAAACGGATGCAGGATGTTCGGACAGGTGCGGAAAATTAGAGCGAAGTAATGAAAGAGAGGCACAGTATTATGAAGAAACGCGCATTGGGCAGGCTTCTTGCAGTTCTCCTGTCGGCGGCCATGACGGTATCGCTGCTGCAGTCCGCCGACATCGGCGGCAAAGCGCAGGCGGCTACCGACGAATGGTGGAAGACCGTTGCCTGCGTAGGAACGAACATCATGAAAGCACCGATTTCCCCGCTGGATGAGAACAGCATATGGAAAGGCAGCTACATATGGTACGGCAAATACGACGGCAGCCCGATAAAGTATCGCGTGCTCGCCCCCAAGACAACCTCGTACGGCGGAACGACGATGCTGCTGGATTGTGACACCGTCCTGTATGAGGGGATGTTCGATAAGGATCAACAGCCAAACGCAGGCGCACAGTACGCCAACCAATGGCTCTACAGCGATATGAGAGCCGGTCTGAACGGAAGCGACTTTCTCACAAGGGCGGACGGATTTACCGCTCTCGAGAGATCGGCGATTGCGGAGAGCAGGATACCCGCGCATACATTGAACACGGGCGATGTTGTTGATATTTGGTTTGAAGATTATGTCGCGCTCACCGGCGAGAAAATATTCCTTCTGGATTACGAAGATGTTTTGAATCCGAAGTACGGATACACATCGGATTCCGGTTGGGAATCCGAGAACGGCGAGATCAACTATGATTGGCATCCGACCGAAAACCGGATCAAGGGAGATAAATACGGCAGCTATATCGTCTGGTGGCTGCGTTCCGCCTATCAGGATCTGTCGCGAAAGGAAGCTGCCGTCGTGTACTACGACGGGACTGTCGACTCCTTCATGACGGACGACGAATACGGTGTGAGTCCCGCATTTAATATCGATCTGTCCTCTGTCATTTTCAGCTCCCTCGTCTCCGGAACCGCAGGTCAGGAATTCGCCGAGTACAAACTGACTCTTGCGGACAGCAATCTGAAAGTAGGGATCCCGTCCGGCGCGACATTGACCGCATCGGGAAGCACGATCACCGTGCCGTACACAATCACGGGATTGCACGCATCGAACGCGACGCAGGTTTCCGTGCTGATCCTCGACAAACCTTATACCGCAGGCAACACCACGAACGCGACGATCAAGTATTACGGAATGCTGAATACCGATGTCGGGACAGGCTTTAAGACAACCGGAACGGGAACGTTTGAGCTGCCGTCCGGGTTGAGCATAAGCGGCTGGAACAGTAAATACTATGTATATCTGCTCGCGGAGGATGTCAACCGCATCCACGAGACCGATTACGCGAGCACGCCCATGAAGCTTTCGGCACCAGGCTATCCGAACATCAACACGCAGCCGAAGAACACGACGGTTTCTTTGGGTGATACGGCTGAGTTTACGGTGACCGCGGTCGGAAACGGAACGCTGACATATCAGTGGCAACGCAGAGCATCGGTTTCGAGCGACTGGATCACGTATGCTTCGATCTCCACGTCCCCGACATTCTCGGTGACGGCTACGTCCGGGATCAACGGATTCCAGTATCGCTGCCTGGTCAATGACAGCAAAGGAAATCAGGCAATCTCCGATGCCGCGACACTGACGATCAAACCGAAGATCACCACGATGCCCAAGGACACAACGGTGACGGCAGGTTCCACGGCGAAGTTCACGGTGGCGGCATCTGGGATCGGAACGCTGACCTACCAGTGGCAGGCATACAACCCGAACACGAAAAAGTGGGTGAACTCCGGCGCGGCAAGCGCAAAGACGGCGAACCTCAGCATCGCGGCGTCAGCCGGTCACAATGGGTTTAAGTTCCGCTGCGTCGTTACGGATGCCAACGGTAACAGCACCACCTCGAGCGAGGCAACTCTCAACATCGCGGGTATGCTCACGATCACGAAGCACCCCGCGTCAGTTTCCGTTGCGGCCGGAAGCAAGGCTTCCTTCTCGGTAACCGCGAAGGGGTCCGGCACGCTTTCGTACCAGTGGGAAGCATACAATCCGAATACGAAGAAATGGACGAACTCCGTAGCTGCAAGCGCGAAGACGGCAATCCTGAGCATCACGACGGTGGCCGGCCACAACGGCTTTAAGTTCCGATGCGTTGTCACGGACGGAACCGGCAAGAGCATTACCTCGAACGAGGCAACTCTCACCGTGACGCAGCCGCTCACCATCACCTCTCAGCCGACCGCCAAGACGGTTGCGGTCGGGGAGACGGCAAAGTTCTCGGTAACGGTGACGGGAAAAGGTACACTCACCTACCAGTGGCAGGCATACAACCCGTACACGAAGAAATGGGTGGACTCAGGTGCTGCAAGCGCGAAGACGGCAACTCTCGGCATTAAGGCACAGGCGGCTCACAACGGATTCAAGTTCCGCTGCAACATCACGGACGCCGCGGGTCAGACCGCAACCTCGAAGGAAGTCCTTCTCACCGTACGTCCCGGCATTGTCACGCAGCCGAAGAACCAGAAGGTTACGACCGGCGCGACCGCGAAGTTTACGGTAGCCGCCGACGGTGTTGCGCCGCTCTCCTATCAGTGGCAGGCATACAACCCGAACACGAAAAAGTGGACGAACTCCTCTTCCGCGTCGGCTACAACAGCCACCTTAAGCATCAAGGCCCAGTCGGGGCACAACAACTTCAAGTTCCGTTGTGTGGTAACCGACAAAAACGGCAACAGCACAACATCCGCTGAGGCGACCCTGACCGTACAGTAAAAATTTTGACTTCCTCTCACCGATGGTACTTACCTGAAGGCATCGGCGATCGCAAACGAAATAGTTTAGGAAAATTCCTGCACAAAAAAGGAGCATCCCCGCGGATGCTCCTTTCGTTATGTTCTTGTTTTTTTCGTCCCGGATTCCGATCCGGCATGGATCACTCGTCCTTCAGTCCCGCGAGCATACCCATCAGCTTGTTGCTGCGCTCCATGAAGGCGGTCATGTCGGCGGGCTCGAGCGGCTTCTGCGCAAGGCGTGCCAAGTCGTAGATCTGTGCGCACAGAAGCGCGGTGTTCTCCCCGTCCGCGTTGTCGCACACGTACTTGACGAGCTTGTTGCCCGCGTTGAGCACGAGCGTTGCGTCGTCCGGCAGTCCTGCCTGCGACATACCGTACATCGCCATCATATCCTGCATACGGCGGCTCTCCTCGGACAGCGTGATCATCGCCGGGATCTGCGCATTTTTCAGCTTCTCCACCTTGATGTCGAGTTCACCCTTGTCGAGCGCTTTGCGGAAAATTACGGTGAGCGACTCGGTCAGCGCCTTCAGCTCCTCCGCGTCCGCATCGTCCTTCAGCGTGTCGGTCACGTCCGCATCGATGCGGCGGAACGTCACGGTGTCGTTGTCCTGCTCAAGCTGCTGGATGAACGGCTGGTCGATCCGGTGCGTCATGATGATCGCATCCGTGCCGTTCTCGCGGAACATATTGATGTACTGGCTCTGCTGCTTCTCGTCGGTCACATAGTAAACGACGGTCTTCTCGGGCTCTTTTTCCGCTTCGTCGGTCTTTGCATCAGCAGCACTCTCCTGCGTCTCCTCAGCCTTGGTCTCGGCAGTCTCCGCGGTCTCCGCAGCCGCACCAGAAGCGTCTCCGCCCTTCGCGGCCTTCGCCGCCTCAACATACTCCGGCAGAGTGATATACTTGCCGTCGAGGTTCTTGTAGATGAGGAAATCCTTCATCTTCTCGCGGAATTTCGGGTCCTTCAGGCAGCCGTACTTGATGAACGGGCAGATGTCGTCCCAGCATTTTTCGTAGTTTTCGCGGTCGGTCTTGTACATGCCGGAGAGCTTGTCCGCGACCTTCTTCGCGATGTAATCGCTGATCTTCTTCACGAAACCGTCGTTCTGCAGCGCGCTGCGCGACACATTGAGCGGGATGTCCGGGCAGTCGATGACGCCCTTGAGAAGCATCAGAAACTCCGGGATGACCTCCTTGATGTTGTCCGCGATGAAGACCTGGTTGTTGTACAGTTTGATCGTGCCGTCAAGGCTGTCGTACTCCGTGTTGATCTTCGGAAAATAAAGGATACCCTTGAGGTTGAACGGGTAATCCATATTCAGATGGATCCAGAACAGCGGCTCCTTGTAGTCGTGGAACGTCGTGCGGTAGAACTCCTTGTACTCTTCCTCCTTGCACTCGGAAGGCGTGTGCAAAAACAGCGGGTACGTCTCGTTGATCGGCTTCGGCCCCTTCTTCTCCTTCTTCGCGTCAGCCTTGCTCTCCTCGCCCTCGACATCGGTCGCCTTGCCTTCCGCATCGACCTCCGCGTCGATCACCTCAGGCTCCTCTGCGGGCGCCGGCTTGGTCGCATCCTCGAAGAAGATCGGGACCGGCATGAAGGAGCAGTATTTGCCGAGCACTTCCTTGACGCGGTACTCGTTCGAGAACTCGTAGCTGTCCTCGTTTAAGTACAGCGTGATCTCCGTGCCGCGCTCGGTGCGCTCGGAATCGCGCATCTCGTAGTTCAGGCCTTCCTCGGACTCCCAGTGCACGGCCGTCGCGCCGTCCTTGTACGAGCGCGTATCGATCGTCACCTTGTGCGCGACCATGAACGCGCTGTAGAAGCCGAGTCCGAAGTGTCCGATGATCTGGTCCTCGCTCGCCTTGTCCTTGTACTTCGCAAGGAAATCGGTCGCGCCGGAGAACGCGATCTGGTTGATGTACTCCTTCACCTCGTCCGCGGTCATACCGATACCGTTGTCGATGACGGTGAGCGTCTTCTCCTCGGGATTGCTGCGCACGATGATCTTCCACTCGTTGTCGTCCGCGATCTCCGCCTCACCGATCAGAGCGAGCTTCTTCAGCTTCGTGATCGCGTCGCAGCCGTTCGAGACGAGCTCTCTGAGGAAAATGTCGTGGTCCGAGTAGAGCCACTTCTTGATGATGGGAAATATATTTTCCGAATTGATGGAAAGATTGCCTTGTTCCTTAGCCATTCTATTGCCTCCGTTCCGTCCGCCGAAGCGGACCGGTTATTACATATTCCGGTCGTCGGCCATTATCATAAATAATGTTTTTTCCGACCTTTCACAAGTATACTCCCGCCCGTTATGTTTGTCAACGAAAAATTAGCACTCATTTTGTATGAGTGCTAACAAGTCGTTTTTATCCGAGTAATTCCGCCGCCGCGGCCAGGTATTCCGCCTCCGTGCGACACTTGTGTATCCGCTTCTTCGCGCGGTCCGCATCGGGATAGCGGTCGCCCAGGTAACCCCAGACTTCCTTCATCTTAAAGAGCGTGTTCTTCACTCCCCACAGGTTCACGTACGCGCGGTAGAGGTCGTCGTGGAAGTCCTTAAGCTCCGCCGCGGTCATCACACTGCCGCCCGCGATCTCGCGGAAAATGCCGGGGTTCGTGACGGCGCCCCGCCCGATCATCACGGCACTGAGCTTCGGAAAACGCTCCAGAAGCGCTGCATGATCCGCCGCATTCCGGATGTCCCCGTTGTAGCAAAGCGGCACCTTACAGCTTTCGTAAGCGTAAGCGAAAGCGTCCATATCCGGCGTTCCGCCGTACCAGTCCTCCCGAACCCTCGCGTGGACGATCAGCTCGGAGATCGGATACCGGTTGTAGATCTCGAGGATCCGTGGCCACTCTTCCGCCGCGTTCGCGTATCCGAGCCGCGTCTTCACCGACACCGGCATCGGAAGCTCCTGTGAGAACAGCCGGTCGAAGAACCGCTCCATCCCCTCAGGATCCCGCAGGAAGCCGCTGCCTCTCCGCTTCTTGACGACGGTGCCCGACGGGCAGCCGAAGTTTAAGTTGACCTCCTTGTAGCCGAGCTCCGCCAGCAGCCCGAACATCTCCAGTGCGGCGTCGGCATCGTCGGTCAGCACCTGCGGCACGACATTGAGCCCCGCGTTGTGCGAAGGGTCGAGTTCCCGCCCCTGCCGCGTCTTGAACGCGCAGCCGGTCACAGGCGAAAGAAACGGGGTGAAATAGGTATCCACCCCGCCGAAATGTCTCTCCAGAATCTGCCGAAAGAGATAGCCCGTGACTTCCTCCATCGGCGCCAGATACAATCGCGCCATCGCGATCCCTCCCCGCGTCAGCGTCCGAAGAAATTACTGTAGATCTCGTGGAAATACCGCGACTCCACCAGGATCGCAAGATGCACCGGGTAGTACGCATAGAACAGCGTGCGCACGATCGGATGCTTGGTCTTGTCGTAGCCGAGCTCGCCGTTGTAGAAGTAGATGCACACCACGCCGAGCAGCGTCGAGAGCGCGTAATACAGGCTCTGCGTTCCCATAAAGAGCGCGATGATCGTGAGCATGATCCCCATCGTCTTGCGCTCGTCGCGGAACATATAGCACACGAGGACGATCATCGGCGCCTCAACCGCGTAGTCAAGCGGCAGAGGACACAGGATGCAGATCATAAGCGTGACCATGACCGTGCCGCCCATACAGCCGAGGAATCCCAGGTTGTGCATGAACTGCTTCGGCATCACATCGCCGAACTTGTCCTTGATCTTCTGAACGACCGCGAGCATCCCCATACAGATGAGGAAGGTGAACAGGATGTTCAGCACCGGGATGATCCATCCCGTGTACCCGACCTGTTCTGAGGAAGTCAGCGTGTTGAACCACACCTCAAGCCCCGACTTCGTGTCGGTCGCCGGGTAGGCGGTCTCGCCGCCGGCAGCCTCGAACGCCGCGGTCACATTTTCCATCGCCTCGATGCGCTGCATGCTCCACAGATAAATCCAGAACAGCTCCGCGATCAACGCGGTCAGGAAAATACGCAGCGCGTAGCGCTTCCGGTTGGAAGTCTTCGCAAATCCGATTGCGAGCAGAAAGCAGGCGATCGGCATCGCCGGACGTCCCAGCACGCGGAAAATGAAATATAAAGTCGTTCCTCTCTCCAGGAACAGGATCGCCACGTGATCGAGTGTCATCGTGACGGCAAGAATGATTTTCAAAACAAGTGCGCTCACCGAGTCCGCTTCCCCCTCTGCGTTGTTGTCTTCGTGTCGCGTGCAGGAGCCGGAACGCTCTGCAGCACAACGATCGTGCGAGCCGGCACCGATAACAGGTCACCGACCTCCGTGCCGGTCGCAAGCGTCGTATCCGTCGCGAGTGCGATGCGGAAGCCGCCCCTGCCGGGCAGTACGGGGATTGCAAATGTCTGCTCCTCCCAGTACATATTGAAGATCAGATAGAACGAATCGTCGGAACCGTCGCGCTCCACGCGTGCGAAATCGCCGCTCAGAAGAATTCCGAGGCAGCGGTTATACGGGCTGTCGTCCGGTCTCCAGGCCTCCCTGCCGTGCACGGACACGTCCGGCGCACCGCTCGAGAGGTAGTCCATCCCGCGCAGCGGGATCGGGTTGTGCAGCACGGGATGTGCCTTCCGAAGCGCGATCGCCTCTCGCACGAACGCCGCGAAATCCGCCTGGCGCTTCTGCCCTGTCCAGTTGACCCAGCCGATCGAATTATCCTGATTGTAAGCATTGTTGTTGCCGCTCTGCGAGTTGCCGATCTCATCACCCGCGAGGAGCATCGGCGTGCCCTGTGACACGAGCATCGCGAGAACCGCGTTCTTGCGCATGCGAAGCCGCAGGTCGCGGATCTTGCGCCTCTTGTCCGGCCCCTCCGCGCCGCAGTTCCAGCTGTGGTTGTAATCGCTGCCGTCCCTGCCGTGCTCTCCGTTGGCCTCGTTGTGCTTGATGTCGTACATGTAGAGATCGGTCAGTGTAAAACCGTTGTTGTCGGTAATGTAATTGATCACGCCGACATTGGCGCCGCTGCGCGTCACGCGTCCGGCAAATGTCCGCGCCATCCCCTCATCTCCCTTGAGGAAGCGTCTCGCATCCGCGAGAAAGCCGTCATTGTACTCCGCGAGCATCGGCGTCTTCGGTGCCGCCGTGGAAGCGTATATGCCGTTTCCGTCCCAACCGCCGCACAGTAGCTTCGTGTCGGCGAGATACGGATCCGTCGCAAGCATGCGCGTGTCGACCGTGTCGCCGCCCAGCCGGAATCCGTCAATCCCGTACTCGCGCACCCAGAATCGAAGCGCATCATACGCCATACTGCGGTTCGTATCCGCAGGGATCATCATCTCGAGAAGCACCTCGATCCCGGCCGCATGGAGCTTGCGCACCATCGCGCGGAACTCCGCATCCGCCTTGCCCGGGTCGGCCGCATAGGATGCCTTCGGCGCGAACAGAAAATAATGCTTCGCATATCCCCAGTAGTTGACCTTGCGTTCCCGCTCGGTCTCCTCGACGATCTCCTCAGGCAGATTGGTACGCATACCGCTGCCCCGATAGTAAGGCGTCGATTGAAACGAGGGTACTCCGTCATCGCGGTCGCCCTCCCGGAAGCACTCGTTGTACTCCGTGACCGGCATCAACAAAACCGCGTTGACGCCGAGCGTGCGCAGGTAATCCGCCTTGCCGGCAAGTCCCGCGTAGGTGCCCGCGCTGGCGTTCTTCAGTTCCTTCGTGAAGCCGCGCACGTGAAGTTTATAAAGGATCAGGTCGTTCATCGCGATGCCCGGTCTGCCAAGCGCCGCACCGTTGCCGGACGGGCGCACCACACCGCGCACCAGTCTCTCCTCCTTCGCGTTAAGCCTCTTTCCGTAGCGCTCACGCCCCGCGATCAATCTCGCGTACGGGTCCGTGAAGCGGATTCCCTTGGCCTCGTAGTCATACTGCCAGCCTCCCTCCGGTGTCTCCCCGGCGAGCTTGACGCAGACGCTGTACACGGAAGCCGTTCTGTCCTCCGCCTCCATCGTGATCGCGAACGCCGGCTCCGCGGACGTGCCGCGGTACACGCGCAGCGTCACTTCCTCCGCGCCCGGTACGGAAACCGCAAAATTGACATACGAGCCCGACACCGTAGCCCCCAGGGGCTCCGGCGTACCGCGCTTATATTCGACTGTGCAATCCGCTGCAAGTCTCATGGTTTTGTCAGTCATCCTCCTCCGCGTTCACGACGAGTTTCTGACGCTTCACCGCCATCTCGTCGCTCTCGAGGTATTCGTCGTAAGTGGTTACCTTGTCGATCAGCGTACCGTCCGGAAGGATCTCCATAATACGGTTGCCGACGGTCTGAATAAACTGGTGGTCCTGCGAGGTGAACAGCGCCACGCCCGAGAACTTCATAAGGCCGTTATTTAACGCAGTGATCGACTCCATATCCAGGTGGTTCGTGGGCTCGTCGAGGATCAGGACGTTCGCGCCCATGATCATCATCTTCGACAGAAGCACGCGCACGCGCTCACCACCGGACAGAACGTTGACGGGCTTCACGCCGTCGTCACCCGCGAAGAGCATACGGCCGAGGAAACCGCGCACATACGTCACATCCTTCTCCGGCGAGAACGGCATCAGGAAATCCACGATCGACTCGCTGCCCTTGAACAGTTCCGTGTTATCCTTCGGGAAATAAGCCTGCGTCGTGGTAATGCCCCACTTGAACTCGCCCTCGTCCGGCTCCATCTCGCCGGCCAGGATCTTGAACAGAACCGTGCTCGCCATCGTGTTCGCGCCGACGAAGGCAACCTTGTCCTCGCGTCCCAGAACGAACGAGATATCGTCGAGCACCTTCACGCCGTCGATGGACTTGGAGAGGTGTGAAACCGTGAGCACCTCGTTGCCGATGTCGCGGTTCGGGCGGAAATCGATGTAAGGGTATTTGCGGGACGACGGACGGATGTCATCGAGCTCGATCTTCTCGAGAGCTCGCTTTCTCGACGTCGCCTGCTTGGACTTGGAAGCGTTCGCGGAGAAGCGCTGGATGAACTCCTGCAACTCCTTGATCTTCTCTTCCTTCTTGCGGTTCGCTTCCTTCATCTGCTTGATCATCAACTGGCTCGACTCGTACCAGAAATCGTAGTTGCCCGCGTAGAGCTGGATCTTCGAGTAGTCGATGTCCGCGATGTGCGTGCACACCTTGTTCAGGAAATAACGGTCGTGGGAAACCACGATAACCGTGTTGTCGAAATTGATCAGGAACTCCTCAAGCCACTGGATCGCCGCGAGGTCGAGGTGGTTCGTAGGCTCGTCGAGGAGCAAAATGTCGGGGTTGCCGAACAGTGCCTGTGCGAGAAGTACCTTGACCTTGTCGCTGCCGTTCAACTCGCTCATCTGCATATAGTGCATATCGGTCTCGATACCGAGGCCGTTCAGAAGAGTCGCCGCATCGGACTCGGCCTCCCATCCGTTCATCTCCGCAAACTCGTTTTCCAGCTCACTCGCCTTGATGCCGTCCTCCTCCGTGAAGTCCTCCTTCGCGTAGATGGCGTCCTTCTCCTGCATGATGTCGTACAGGCGCTTGTTGCCCATGATGACGGTGTCAAGCACGTTGTACGCGTCATACTTGAAATGGTCCTGCTGCAGGAACGAGAGGCGCTGTCCCTGGGTGATGATGACATCGCCCTTGGTCGGCTCCAGCTGTCCGTTCAGGATTTTGAGAAACGTCGATTTGCCGGCGCCGTTCGCGCCGATGATACCGTAGCAGTTTCCCTCGGTAAATTTGATGTTAACATCCTCAAACAGCGCCTTCTTGCCGATGCGCAGCGTGATGTTGCTGGCTTGTATCATTGGTGTGTCTCCTAACTAATGTATTCTGCCTAAAAACATGAATTCACAAACCGCACTCATAGAAATCGTCTTCGCCGATTTCTATTTCGTGTGGGGCGGGCGGCAACTTCATTGCCTTCCGCCCCTTTGTCATAATCACTGCCAATCCCGAAAGCAGGCTTTCGGATTGTCCGTGATCACGCCAAACGGTTCGTTCATTCAGTTACCTTTCTTTGGTCAGATTTCAAAGAGCATCTCCGCATAGGTCGGTACCGGCCACAGGTCGCGGTCGATCACAAGCTCGAGCTTATCGATCGGCGTGCGGAGCGCCGCCATTGCGGGAACGACCTTCTCGTGGAAGAACTCTGCCATCTCGCGGCCTTCCGGCTTTGCAACGGCCTCCTCGTCGAGTCTGCGAAGCTCGGTAAGAGCATCCTGCGCCTCGCGAAGAAGTCGGGAGCTCTCGAGCAGAAGCTCGATCTGCACGCTGGTGTCCGCCTCGGGAACCGCCTGCGTCACCGTCTTGACGGAATCCGCAAGACGAGTCGTGAAACGGATCACGGAAGGAATGTATTTGCAGCCCGCCATTGAGATCATCGTGCGCGCCTCGATGTTGATCGCCTTCGCGTAGATCTCATAGTCGATCTCCGCACGGCTGCGAAGCTCCGTCTCGGTAAATACGCCCTGGTGCCCGAAGGTATTGATCGCCTTCTCGGTCACAAGAGCGGGGATCGCGTCGACCATCGAGCGAAGGTTCGGAAGTCCGCGTCTCTCTGCCTCCTCGACCCACTCCTTCGCATAGCCGTTGCCGTTGAAGATGATGCGCTCGTGCTCCGCGAGGGAGGTCTTGATCAGATCGTGCACTGCCTGCTCGAAGTCGTCCGCCTTCTCCAGGATATCGGCGAAACGCTCCAGTGTCTCTGCCACGATCGTGTTGATCGTCGTGTTCGCGTCCGCGATGGACATCGACGAACCGACGGAACGGAATTCGAATTTGTTGCCGGTGAAGGCGAACGGCGAGGTGCGGTTGCGGTCCGTTGCGTCACGGCCGATCGAAGGCAGTGTGGAAACACCCGTGTAGAGGCGTCCCTCCTTCTTCAGGCGCTTCGCCTCGCCGGTCTCCACAAGCTGCGTGACAACGTCGTCAAGCTGCTCGCCGAGGAACACGGAGACGATCGCCGGAGGCGCCTCGTTCGCGCCGAGACGATGGTCGTTGCCGGGGTTGGCTGCCGAAAGGCGCAGCAGATCCGCGTGGTTGTCAACCGCCTCCAGAACCGCCGTGAGGAACAGCAGGAACTGCACGTTCTCATTCGGCGTCTTGCCCGGGTTCAGAAGGTTCTTGCCGGTGTCAGTGATCAGCGACCAGTTGTTGTGCTTGCCGGAACCGTTCACGCCCGCGAAAGGCTTCTCGTGAAGGAGGCACTCCAGACCGTGGCGCTTGGCCACCTTCTTCATGCACTCCATGATCAGCTGGTTGTGGTCCGTCGAGATGTTGACGGTCGTATAGAAAGGCGCGAGCTCGTGCTGCGCGGGCGCCGCCTCGTTGTGCTGCGTCTTCGCATAGATGCCGAGCTTCCAGAGCTCGTGGTTGAGTTCCTTCATAAATGATCCGACGCGCTCCTTCAGGCTTCCGAAGTAGTGGTCATCCATCTCCTGCCCCTTCGGAGGCTTCGCGCCGAACAGCGTGCGCCCCGTGAAGATCAGGTCCTCACGCTTCATATAGTTTGCGTGATCGATCAGGAAATACTCCTGCTCCGCTCCGACCGAGCACTCCACGCGCTTCACGTCGTCGTGTCCGAACAGTTTGAGAATGCGGAGAGCCTGCTTGTTGATGGCCGCCATCGACCGCAACAGCGGGGTCTTCATATCAAGGGCATCGCCCGTGTAAGAGCAAAATGCGGTGGGGATGCACAGGGTAACGCCCGAGGCATCCTCGCGGAGGAACGCCGGCGACGTGAAATCCCACGCCGTGTAACCGCGCGCCTCAAACGTCGCGCGCAGACCGCCGCTCGGGAATGAGGAGGCGTCCGGCTCGCCCTTGATGAGCTCCTTGCCGGAGAACTCCATGATCGCCTTGCCGCCCGGCGCAGGCGTGATGAACGAGTCGTGCTTCTCCGCGGTCACGCCCGTGAGGGGCTGGAACCAATGCGTGTAGTGCGTCGCGCCGCGCTCGATCGCCCAGTCCTTCATGCAACCCGCGATCACCTGCGCAACCTCGCTGGTCAGCGGCTCGGAACGCTCCATCGCGCGCTCCCACGCCTCAAACGTCTCCTTCGGAAGACGCTCCCGCATCACGGTCTCGTTAAATGCGTCCACGCCGAAAATGTCGGTCAGTTTCTCCATCGTTGTGTGCTCCTGTATCTCTTATTTCATTTCGATCCGTATTTCATTTCGATCCGCTGTTATCACTCTGCCCGTTGATCGTGACATCCAGCTGCTGGAACGGGATCGTGAAACCGCGCTCCTTCATTGCATAGCGGATGGATTCCATCATCGCAAAATAAACCGGCCAGTAGTCCTCCCGCTTCACCCAGCAACGGAACACCAGGTTGACGGAGCTGTCTCCGAACTCCTTCACGAGAACCTCCGCAGGCTTCTCGGTGAGCACTCTCTCGTCCGCCCCGGCGAGCTCCATCAGCATCGCCCGCACGCCGCGGATATCGTCGTCGTAAGAGATCGGCACGGTGAGATCCACACGCCGCGTCGGCTCCGCCGAGACGTTGACCAGGTTGGAGTTTGCAAGGCTGCCGTTCGGCAGGATGACGGTCCGGTTGTCCGGCGTGAGCAGTCTCGTGTAGCAGATCCCGATGTCCCTCACGGTTCCCTCAAGCCCCGCCGCGACAATATAATCGCCGACGCGGAACGGTCTCGTGAGAAGGATCAGCACGCCGCCCGCAAAATTCGACAGACTTCCCTGCAGTGCGAGGCCGATTGCCAGTCCCGCGGAACCGATGATCGTCGCAACCGACGTGATCGGCAGACCCAACAGTTCGAACAGCACCACGAACAGAACGGTGTACATTCCCACGCGGCACAGCGACAGCAGGAATTTGGCGAGCCCGCTGTCCATCCCCTTCTCCTGCCTTACACGCAGACCGCGCTCGATCAGCGCGACCAGCCGACGTATGATCTTGCGGCCGAGCCACCATATGATGCAGGCAAAAAGGATCTTGATCAGCACCGCCGCGAACATCGTCAGCGCCGCCGGGAAATCTCCCTTGTACAGATATTGCAGAAATTCTTTCATGCGGATTCCTCTGATGCCCGGAAAACGGGCTTATAAAGCTTTCGTCCGAAGACTTCAGTTCTTCTCTTTCAGGATCGGCGTGCACGAGAAGATCGCACAGCCGAGCGGCGGGATCGTGATCTGGATCGAGTTGTCACGGCCGTCGACGCGCTCGTCCTTGGACTGCTTCAGTCTCGGGTTCGTGTTGCCGCTGCCGCCGTAGCATACGGCGTCGGAGTTGAAGATCTCTTTGTATTTGCCGGGGAACGGAACACCGACCGGCTGCTTCTCGTACACAACAGGTGTGAAGTTGCATACCACGAACAGCGATTCGGCGGGGTTCTCGGTCTTGCGGACAAACGTGACGATACTATGGTCCGCGTCGAGGCAGCTCATCCACTCGAATCCGTCCGGATCCTGGTCGAGCTTGTAAAGTGCCGGATGCGATGTGTAGATCGCGTTGAGGTCCCTGACCATCGCGTGCATCTTCGCGTTGAGCGTGCCGCCCTTGTCACCCTCGACCTTGTCGGTCAGCAGGTGCCACTCGAGGCTCTTCTCCTCGCTCCACTCCGCGAGCTGTGCCATATCCTGGCCCATGAACAGAAGCTTCTTGCCCGGATGGCAGGTCATATAACCGTACGCCACGCGCAGGTTCGCGAACTTCTCCTCGTAAGTGCCGGGCATTTTCCCCAGCATCGAGCCCTTGCCGTGCACAACCTCGTCGTGCGAGAGCACGAGGATGAAATTCTCACTGTATGCGTAGATCATGCTGAAGGTGAGCGATCCGTGGCAGCCGCGGCGGAACAACGGATCCTGCCGCATATACGTCGTAAAATCGTTCATCCAGCCCATATTCCATTTGAAGTCGAAGCCGAGACCGTCGTCGTTGAGATCGCCCGTGATCTTCGGCCACGCCGTCGACTCCTCCGCGATCATCAGAGCACCCGGGACGAGCTTCTTCGCGATGGAGTTGAGGTGTTTGAGAAGCTCGATCGCCTCGAGGTTCTCGTTGCCGCCGTACATATTGGCGACCCACTCGCCGTCGTTCTTCCCGTAGTCGAGGTACAGCATCGACGCCACGGCGTCCATACGGATGCCGTCCACGTGATATTTCGTGAGCCAGAACAGCGCGTTGGCGATCAGGAAGTTGGATACCTCAGGACGCCCGTAGTTGAAGATCAGCGTGCCCCAGTGCGGGTGGCTGCCCTTGCGCGGGTCCTGATGCTCGTACAGGCACGTTCCGTCGAAGTTCGAAAGGCCGAACGTATCTCTCGGAAAATGCGCCGGCACCCAGTCGAGGATGACTCCGATGCCCTGCTTGTGCATATAGTCGACGAAGTACATGAAATCCTCGGGCGAGCCGTAGCGCGAAGTCACTGCGTAGTAGCCCGTCACCTGGTAGCCCCAGGAAGCGTCGAGCGGGTGCTCCATCAGAGGCATCAGCTCAATGTGCGTGTAGCCCGTCTCCTTCACGTAATCCGCGATCATCACCGCCAGCTCGCGGTAGTTGTAGAAGCTTCCGTTCTCGTCCGACGGCTTCTTCCAGGATCCGAGATGGACCTCGTAGATGGACATCGGGGAAGCTTTGAAATTGATGCTCTTGCGGCCCTCCATATAGCGCTCGTCGGACCACGCGAAACTGCGGAGATCCGCGACGCGGGACGCCGTGCCGGGGCGAAGCTCCGCCGCGTTGGCATACGGGTCCGCCTTCAGGTAGGTGAGACCGCCCTTGACCTTGATCTCGAACTTGTAGAGCTCTCCCGCGCCCACGCCCGGGATGAACAGTTCGAAGATACCGCTGCTGCCGAGCCGTCTCATCGGATACAGACGGCCGTCCCAGTGGTTGAAGTCACCGACTACGCTGATCCGCATCGCGTTCGGTGCCCATACCGCAAAATAAGTTCCGTCGACACCGTCGAGCGTCATCGGATGCGCGCCGAGCTTCTCGTAGACGGTGTAGTGGATGCCCGCGTTGAACTCGCGGCAGTCCTCCTCGGTGATCTGCGGCCAGAAGCGGTACGCGTCCTCGCAGGTACGCTCACCTCCCTCGTAGAGGAAGCGGAAGCGGTATTTGCCCTCCGGCGCGATGCACGCGAAAAAACCTCCTTCGTCGACCTTCTCCATCTCGATCGACTCCGCGGAGCCGGCATCGCCGAGCAGGAGGATCGCCCTCTCCGCATTCGGGTCGAACGCCGTGTAAACCATCCCGGATTTGGCCTTGTGAGCGCCCAGCACCAGGTGCGGATCGTCGTGCTCGGAATACACGATCGCCTCAATGTCTCGCCAGTTCATCAACTTGTACAGGGTTTCATCCATACCGATTGCCTCCGTAACCGTTAGTCAGGGTCCCGCGCATACGCGCCCTGCTTATCGAAAGCGCCGCGAAGCGCCTCCGGGGATGGGCCGGTCAAGCCGACCGTATGTCATATCCGCGGCAACGCCGCGGCAGTACAACTCACTCCAGATACCAGGCGTCGACGCCCGACTCCTCTCCCTCCGCCGGCTTCGGTGTGTAGCGGCGCAGGATGCGCTCCATCAGCAGCGACTTGAGAAGCACGTACCCCGAGCATCCGATCAGGAACACGATCGACAGGAAAGCCGGGAACACGGAAGCGATAAAAATCTCCGCCGCAAGGACCGCCGCCATGATGATCGAGCTCGGAAGGTGCCGGAGCACAAGAATAAATGCCATCTTAAGGATTTTGAAAGTCGAAAGACTGAATCTCGAAAGGATCGGATACACATAGAGGTACATCATCACGAAGATTGCCGAGAAGATGAGCCACAGCGTAAAATAGATCTGCGAAATGGTCGTGCCCGGTGCCATTGCCATCGCGAACTCAAAACAATACCACACGGTGAACAGACCGATTGCCTGGATGATGCCGAGGATCAGGCCCTGCTTGAAGTTGGTGCGGAACGAGTGGAAGAACGTCTTCATCGCGTACCCGCGGCTCTTGCGGATGTTCTTCGCCACCGCGTAATACAGTCCCGTCGCCGCCGGCCCGATACCGAGGATCACGGTGAGCAGGAAAAAAAAGTTGAGAACGATCAGATCCCACACTTTGCTCATCGTGGAGAAGAACCGGTTTTCGGAATTAAACACGTCATTGAAATTCATAGTGCACCCTCATCATCCTTGTTTTCGCGCCCTCGCCTGCCCTCTGTCCGGGCAGCCCCCACAGGCAGCGCATAGTTAATAACAGTGTACCTTATTTGCCGTCTTTCGTCAAGTCAAGAGTTGCTGACTTTACGGTGTTTCCGGGCACTTTTGCGATTGTTTGCGAAGTTTCTCTCTCACGCCTTCCGGACGCGTCGGAAAATGCCCGAAAACTCGCTTTTGTTCCCCCGACAAAACAAAGGGACCGCCCGTCACCGGACAGTCCCCCGACATCTCCTTTTTCTCTGCAGCGGCAGCATATGAATACTCACCGCGGCAGCTCTTTTTTCACCGTGTTTGGTTCATCACGAGGCGTTCTTCCGAAGCCTCACGAGCGTCGCTTTGTAGCCGCTGAACACAGACTCCGCCGTGTATCCGCGGTTCGCCAGCACCGCGAGCATGGTGTACAGATCATCCCTGATGTGCGAGCCGATCACGTAAATCTCCTGCGGCTCTTCCTCCCCGTACAGGGCGCTGAGATAACCGTCGAACCCTTCCTTCGAAAGGTCGCTTTCCCACGCCATATATCGCACGTTCCGCTCCCACTCCTCGCGGTAGTCATCCGCATGCCGGACATAGTACGCAAAGCCGCTGTCGCCGGCATAATAGACGATGGTCTCGGAGTCCTTCGCGCCGCATTCGACCCACGCCGCAACGGCGCCGCGCATATCCTCCTTCGTCCGGTTGTTCCGGATCTTCCTGTGCCAGTTCGAGTACATAAAGCATACGACAAGGCACACACCGATGACGCAGTAGATGCGCCCCGCTGCCCGGAACCGCTCCGGCAGCCTCTCCCGCGCGATCTCCGGGATCTCCTGCGCCACGAGGAAGATCGTGACGACCCACAGCGGGATGAAAAACAGATTGTACCGGTTCCCGAACATTCCGTAGGAGTACAGCCCGCTCCGCACCGCAATGAAATATGCGATCCATGTGACCGCGTTGATCGCGACGAGCAGGCGGATGTGCATTTTCCGCGAAAACACGACCGCGACGATCAGGCTTGCCAGGAAGAACGACGCGATCACAAACGTCACCGCGTTGCTGCAGCCGCCGAATATGCTCCACCATATAACCGTGATAAAACTCTTGAAAAACACTGCTACGACGTTTCCGCCGAGTGACACTCCCGAACCCCCGGCTTCTCCCTGTATGCCGGCCATCTGCTTCGCGAGGAAAAACACGATCAGCGGGATCGCCGCGACGACCAGCGCCGTCAGATACGAGGCCGTCATCCGCACGGCAGCCTTCCTCTCTTTTCTCGTCAGCACGTACACGTAAGCGACAAACAGCATCGCCGCGACGGGAAATGCGGCGCCGTACTGGCTGTACACCGGCAGGATTGACGACACGGTGAAGAGGACGATGTTCTTCGTGCTCCGCTCGCGGATCACCTCGAAGAAGTAGTAGATTGTCCAGCTCAGTGTCCCGAGCATCAGACAGTACTCCGAGCACTCCTGCATATAGTAAAGCGATATGTAAATGCACGAGGAGAAAAATACGGCAAGCGCCGCGGCATACTCGCTGCCGTGCCGCTTCACAGTCCTGTAGACGGCGATGTTGCCGAGCAGTCCCATCAGAACGCCGAAGAAGCGGAACCACCACTCCGACTCGCTGATCTTCAGCCAGAAGAACATCAGAACGTTGTAGAGAGGCGGCTGGTAGGTCGTGAGGATCCTGTGGTACATATCGGCGGTCCCCTCCGTCCCGTCGGTCACAAACGGGAGCGACCCTTTCATCAGCCGCGAGAACCAGTACTCGATCGTCTCGTCGAACCAAAGCGGCGCGTCCGTCAGTTTGTAGCACGTGATCAGGAGGTAAAACAAAAAAGCCGCGCACGTCAACACGCGGGGAATGTACTTGTCTCTCATCCTCTCACCGATCCTCACTTCGCTTCCGTCAGCCATTATCTCTTCCTCTCAAGCGGTCCGCGCATCGTCTCTCTTCCGCTCGCGCGGCACCTGTCCGCTCCCCATTATACTTTCATTCTTCGGAAAATGCCACCGCAAATGCGCATTTTCCGAAGCCTTTTGACTGCCTGCGGAATCTTCCGATGGAATTCGGTGCTTTTTTCGGGTATAATGAGAGGAGCGCGACGTATCCTGATGCGAAAGCGTCGCCGCTGCTGTTTTTTATACATTGGGGGTATCTGTCACGTGAAATCCGTATTCAAACGCCTGTTTCTGATCATTGCCGTTCTCGGAGTTTTCGCGCTGTCCGCAGGATGTGAGCACAACACTCCGTCGGACGCCGGGCCGACGAAAGAAGCCGGACCCACAGCCACTTCGGCCCAGGAGCCGACCGCCACGCCGTCTCCGTCTCCCACTCCCTCGCCCTCTCCCACGCCCACGCCGGTCATCGCGGAGGTGACCTCGATCACGACGGCGGAGCTGAAGGCCTCGGACGAGTTGAATTTTCCGGAGTTTCCGGAGCAGAAAGGCAGCCGGAAGGCAATCGTGGTGCTGATGGACTACAAGAATTCCTCGCAGGTCTACGACGACGCCATGGCCAAGGCCTGGAGCGACTATGTGTTCGGAACCGGCACCCGGGAGGACGGCACCGCAAGCATCAACGATTATTTCCGGGAGGCAACCGGCGGTTGCTTCTCCCTTTCGCCGATCTGCGTCGGCGACAACACTTCCGGCGTTTACACGTTCCATCTGAACAAGAACTATTCCGACGCGCAAGGCACAGAAGGAACCGACTATCCTTTCTTTGAATTTTCCTACGACCTGGCGCGCTGCCTGGAACAGCTTGAGAAGCAGGGGCTGGATCTCGACGAATTCGCACGCGAAGGCATTGACCGTGACAACATCTTCGACACCATGCTCGCTTTCTTCGACTATGCTCCCAACGAGTGCCTGAAGGTTGCGAGCTGCTATGAAAAACCGATCCTGATCGCCGTGTTCCCCGCCGTGAATTCTTCCTCGGTCGACTTAACTCCCCTCACTACCGACTATGATCGCCTCGGCCTCTATGTTCATCTCAGTGAGGTAGCGTCCTTCGGGGAAATCTGCCATGAGCTCGTTCACATGTGCGGCGCCAGCGACATTTATCGCTACGGCGACATTGAAAACGACCTGATGGCCTCCGGTACAGTCAGCCGCGGCAGCGAGTTCGACATTTCCAACATCAACCCTTACTTCAGCTTGCTGTACGGCTGGTGCGACGCCGACATTTTCCGCAAGGACGGCCGTTATCGCCTGTACTCACAGGCTACCGGCAAATATCGTCCGCTCATCATTCCGACCGACGACCCGAACCAGTATTTCATTGTCGAAGCGCGGGACGGGGAAGGTTTTGATGCAGGGATCCTCAACACAATGACTGATCAGAATCTGCGCGGCGTCACGGTATGGCGCGTTGACCAGCTGACTCTGAACACTCCGCCTGCTGAGGTCGGTGAGCGGTGCGGCGTCTCGACGGAGATCGTCCGCGACCTCTTCTCCCTGAAATATTACAGCAACTACACCGACGTGTCCGACACCGGGCTGAAGCCGTTCGGCATCAACATCTCGGTTCAGGACGACCCCGGGGACGGAAGTTTCCTGATTGAGATTCAGACGAAGCTGTAGTATACTTAGGGACAGGGGGAATGTCCCGCGCAGCGAAACCCCGCACACGGTATTGCGTGATCGGTTCGGCGGGACAGTTAATTTGGTATATTGCGCAAGGAGGATGATATGGAACAGAGAGATTTCGGACTTGTATTCGGCGGCGGTGGCGGCAAAGGTTCCTACCAGGTCGGCGTGTGGAAGGCGCTTCGCTTCCTCAAGATGGAGTCGTGGATCAAATCGATCGCCAGCGACTCGATCGGTACATTGAACGCAGTAATGTTTCTGAACGGTGACTACCAAAAGGCGGAGGACGCCTGGTACAACATCCGTCCCATTCAGTTTCTCGACATCACACCGGAGGGTGTGTGCTCCCGCGACGGCTTGATCAAGATCCTGCGTGAGCTGGTGGATCTTCCGAAGGTATCGGCTTCGCCGATCAAGACCTACACGACGCTGGCGAAGAAATCGCCCGCCACGGAATCCCTTCAGATCATCAGCACATGCTTCGGCACGCGCCACGATGACCTCGGAATTGAGGGTGAGTATGTCGAACTCAACGGCAAGACGCCGGACGAACTGATGCAGCTGATGCTCGCCGCCACGGCGATGCCCTTCGTGTACGACCCCGTCACGATCAACGGTGTTGAGTACCGCGACGGCGGAATCTACGACAATCTTCCGCTCCGCCCGCTGATTGAGGACGATGTCAAGCATCTGATCCTCGTATGCCTCACGCCGTCCTACGAATATGACATCATGTGCGCGTCCCGCGCCGACACGATCATCCTGATCACACCGAGCCAGGAGATCGGCGCGCTGCTGACCGGCACGCTCGATTTCGACGGCCGCAACGCGGCATACCGTCTCAACCTCGGATTCTACGACACACTGCGCGCCTTCGAGTTCTACGAGCGCCGCATGCTCGGATTCCCCGTGTCCGCCGCAGAGAAGGCGGCACGGATCTGCGAGGACAATGAGAAGGCATTGGCCGCAGCGAACGCACAGCAGGCGCTCGCAAGCGCCAACCGCAACCTCAGCAAGATCGACGAGATGATGAAGAAACTGGGGTTGTAAGGGAAGGAAGGGACGCCCGCGGGGCCTCCTGCGTTATCTTCCGCTCCATTTCGCCGCTTTTCGACCCCTTTTCGCCGCTTTTCGACCCCTTTTTCGCCGTTTTTTTCGTCCATTACGGACTTATTATCTGTCTATTAGCAATTAGTCCGTACAGGTTTTTCTCGCTTTAATCAATGAACTTCATCTGCATCTAATAATACAGACTATCAAGTGATTTTTGCCACCATAGTCTGTATTTTTTTGAGCTGGTTTTTCCCGGCTCCCCTTTTTACACTCTTTCGCCGCAAAAATTGCAGACTAATTAGACAAGTATAGATAATAAGTCCGTAAAGCACCAAAATAAATGTTCCGAATTTCGTTGCTGTCTGTCATTTTCGGCTTTTCCGTCCTGATGAAAAGCAAGTTTAGGACAAAAAACTCGCTGATTTCACAAAACCGCTGCTTCCAAGCGACCTCACCTCGTCACATCAAGAACTTCTGCACTCTGTTTACCACAGTCTCCGGCTTGAGCGGACACAGGGAGCACTCCTCCGTGACGATGAGATTGTCGCCGATAAAATATCCGTTTTCCTCATAAATCTGCATCTTTCGTATGACCGAGGCCGCATACTCCGTATCCCCCATCATTCCGAGATGTTCCCAGTATATAACCTTTCGTTTGCGCAAATTCAGACATCGAAAATCCGGTCGGAACGTGTTTCCGTTCCGAAGTGTCAGCGGCGCTTCGTACTGGTAAGGAACGCCGCTGCTCTGCAGTATTTCCGCGATCATCCACTCTGCCTTTGAACGCACATATTCCCCCTGCGTGGTCTGAAACTGTCGGTTCTCGTAAAGATCAAGCGGCGGATACGAATTGTCATAGAACTCCCTCATGATTTCCTCATCCGGCGTGACCAAAGGTTCAACCAACGCACGCCGCCCGGGCCGCATCGATGCGAAGACTTCATTGAGACTCATCGGCCGGACCCTGACAAGCAGACGTTTTATCTCCGCCAACTCTCTTTCCGCTGCCTCGACGATCGCATCTCGGTACTCCCCCGCGGCGAGCTCCCTCGCCTTGCCCAGTTTTTCTCTCGGCAAATACTTCCAGGATTCCGAAAGACTCTCTCTCCAATAGTACTGAAAATAGCAGCCCTTCCTGCTGACCCTCAGGTATCCTGCAGGCTCCGACAACTGGTTTTTCCGAAAATCATCAACCAGCTTTTCCAGCATTTCCCGACGCGACAGAAGCGTCTGCATAAGCGTTTCATAGCTCTGTTCCAATGCATAATAGTCCATCTCTTTCCTCTCTTCCCCGACAACGCGTCCCCATCGACGCACAAACAAACTTCCCCCGCCGGCGCCCACCACCGGATATGTTCAGTATATACGCTCCGCCTCGGATCGCAAAATAGAAACCGAGGGGCGTTTTTTGTTGAAAAACTACATATCGCAGGAAATTCCACGCAAAAAGCGGCTGATACCGTCAAGTATCAGCCGCAATAACCAGTCTTAACACCCCACCGCAGCAGAGCATTCTCATTCACTTTTTACAACCGCAACGTATCGCCGCTAAAATGCGTCCGTCCGCCCCTACTTCACCGTCAATGTAGCCACGGTCGTTTCGACGCCCATTCCGTTGCCCGCGGTCACCAAGCAGCGCACCTGGTACCCGTTGTGCCCGGCCTGGGTTGCAAGTCTGAAGGTTGCCTTCTTCGCCGTCGTGTTCGTGGAATTCTTCCAGGAGTTTGTACCCGGTGCTTTCGTCTGCCACTGATACGTCAGCGTTCCGACGCCGATTGCCGCGACGGTGAATGTCGCGGATGTCCCGGCAGTCACGCTCACGTTCTTCGGCTGCGTCGCGATGACCGGAGGCGCGGTTGATACGACGAGTGTCGCGGCCGAGGAGATCGCTTTCTTCCCGTTGGCGCCGGTCACGATACAGCGGAACTGATACCCGTTGTGGCCGTTTTGCGCGGTGAGCGTGAAGGTCGCCTTCTTCGCGGACGCGCTCGCGGAGTCTTTCCATACCGACGAATTCGGAGCCTTGGTCTGCCACTGGTATGTGAGCGGAGCAACGCCGGTTGCCGTGACGCTGAAGGACACCTCCCGGCCGGCCTGCATGCTTGTGCTCTGCGGCTGTGTCCGGATCGTCACCGGTGCGGTCGACACGGTGAGGGTTGCCGCCCCGGACACCACCTTCTTGTTGTTGGCGGAAGTCACGATGCAGCGGAACTGATACCCGTTGTGGCCGTCCTGCGCGGTGATCGTGAGGGTTGCCCGCTTAGCGCTTGCACTTGAGGCATTCTTCCACTCCGTCGATCCGGGTGCCCTCGTCTGCCATTGATAGCTAAACGGCGGCAGGCCGGAGACTGCAACGCTGAAGGAAACCGTTTCCCCCGCTGCCACGGTCACGTTCTTCGGCTGTGTTTTGATCGTAGGCGGATCGGACGACTTCACGGTCAGAGTCGCCGCCGAGGAGGTCCGTTCCTTACCCGTCGAGTCTTTGACGATACAGCGGAACCGATACCCGTTGTGTCCGTTCTGTGCCGTGATGCCAAACGTCGCCTTCTTCGCGCTCGCACTCGCGGAATCGACCCACTCCGTCGCCCCGGGCGCAAGAGTCTGCCAGCGGTAGGTGACCGTGCCGGTGCCGACCGTGTTCACGGAAAATGATGCGGTCTCACCCTTGTTGACGGTCACGTTGACCGGCTGCCCGATGATCTGAAGCGGCAGATCGTCAACCTTGTTCAGGATCGCGCTGAGCGAGGATGTCAGCGTCACATCGTTGACTTCCAGCAGACGCCTGACAATCGTCTTAAACTCCTCGCGGGTCACGATTCCGTAAGGGTCGATCCGCTGTTCGGACTTCGGAGCATCCGGCTCGCCCTTGCCCTCCATGATGATCCACGTCGCGGACCAGCAGATGGCCTCCCAGTGATCATAGTCGATATCAAAATAGTCAATATAGTCATCACTCCGGCCGAAGTCGATCGCGCGCTTGTACTTCATCAGCTCCGAGTAGCGCATCAGCATGAAGACCAGATCCTGGCGCGTGAGCCATTTTCCGACGCCGAACGTGTCGGCCGCGGTGTAGGGATACCCGACGCAGATCGCATTCTTCTCGCCCCAGAGCAACGCTTTCGTGTACGACTTACCCGACTGCACATCCGTGAACCGGGACTGCAGGCCGCTGACGCTAGGGCTTCCTGCCATCGCGTAAAGGATCTCCACGGCCTTCTCACGCTTGACCAGATCCGTCTCGACGACGCCGGGTTCAAGCTCGGAGTACTTCTCCTCCGCAAGGGTGACCGTGCCGGTGGCTTTCGTGCCGATCGACACCCCGTCATTCAGCCAGATGTAGAACAAATTGTCGCCGCCGGTCGAGACTTCACCGCCGTAATTGATCGTCCAGGAACGGCCGAACCACTCCTGCGTAAACTTTCCTTCGCGGTATGTCTTCACGAGGAACGGATTGTTCCCTATGTTGATAGACGTGAAGGGGTTGATCGCCGCCTGCAGATAGCGCAGCTGCGGATTGTTCGAGAGGTCCAGCTTACTGAGCCGGTTGTCCTCGCAGTTCAGGCAGACAAGCTTGGGATTGTTCGACAGGTCCAGGCTCGTCAGATCGTTGTAACTGCAGATCAGCTTCTGCAGCTCGGGGTTATGGCTCACATCGACGGTCGTGGCATCGTTGTTCGCGCAGTTGTAGTACTGCAGCTCCGGATTTTGGCTGATGTCGATGCTCTTAAGCCCCGGATTGTCCCATATGTCCAGACGCTTCATCTTGGGATTGTTCGTCACATCAAGACTCTTGAATTTGTTCCGGAACGCATCGAGGTGCGCAAGCTTGGGATTGTGGCTTACGTCGAGTTTTCTGAGCTTGCAGGAGCCGCAGGTCAGATGCTCCAGCTCCGGGTTGTGCGACACATCCAGCTCCGTGATCGGGTTGGTGTTGCACTCGATGAAGGCCATTTTCGGATTGTGACTCACATCGAGCGCCGTAAGGTTGCAGTCGTAGCAGTACACCCACACCAGCTCCTTGTTCTGCGACAGATCGAGCGATGTGAGCGGGTTGTTGGAGCACCACAGACCGCGGAGATCCTTGAGCGCGCGGACATCCAGCGAGCTGATCTCGTTGTCCTTGCACCAGAGCCCCTGCAGGTCGACGAAATACTCGACGCCCTTGAGGGACTGGACACCCATGCCCTCGCAGTAAATGTTCAGCGTCAGGCCGATCTCCCGCGCATCCAGGACACCGTTGCCGTCGCGGTCATACTCCGGTCCCGAGATGATCGCGCGGAACACGGGGTCCGGAAAATTCGTCTTGTTGATCTTCACCGACGTGACCGCCGCACGGGCGGTATTCACGCATCCCGCAAGCGGCGCCAGGACTAGACCTGCCGCCAGCAACATCGCCGCGCACACGGCGATGATCGCGGAAACCTTACCGTTTCCTTTTCTCATCGATAACACTTCCCTTCTTTTTCCTTCTTTTCTTACGCTTTGTAGTACTGAAATGCAGACGGAAGGCCGTACACGCCCGACAGCTCCTCCGCGGTTGCCCATACATATTCGCTCCCCGGTGCCCCGGGTACATCGCGCCCTGCGGCGTATTCCGGAAAGGTTCCGTCGGAACCGTCCGCGGAGCCCTCATCGACCTCGATCCGGTATCCCCGCATCTCCCACTCGATGTGGCTGAACACGTGGCGGCAGTCCGCCAGCCGATGCGCCCTCATTCGCGGGGTGTTCGCGGATGAACCGGCCGTTCTTCCGTCTTTCGGAAAATCCTCCCTGCACGCCGCGGCAAGCACTTCCGCGGCCGATCGCTTCGCCCCTTCCGATGTTCTCCAGTCCGGGACGTTCGGGAACTCCCAAAGCCCGGCCAGCAGGCCCTTCCCCGGACGCCGGTGGAGAAGCACTCTTCCTTCGCGGCGGATGACCAGCACGGTCTTCCTCTCAACCGGTCTCGCTTTTTTCTCCGCCTTCCTCGGGATCTCCCCTGTGAGATCCTCCGCGTACGCCGCGCACAGGTGCGCCAGCGGGCACACGTCGCAATGCGGCTTTCCGTTCGGGATACACACGGTCGCGCCGATGTCCATGATCGCCTGGTTCACCCTTCCCGGCAGGGAAGTCCCCGGCGCACTCCGTTCGTCTGTTGCCTCGTCCGCCTCCGACATCGCCGCGGCAAGGTTCTCGCGCACATACCTGCGGAAACTCTCCGCGCGGATATCGTCGCGGTACGCGGTCAGCCGCGCGTACACCCGCAGTACGTTGCCGTCCACGGCAGGAACGCAGATCCCGAACGACATCGAGGCGATGGCGCCGGCGGTGTACTCGCCGATCCCCGGCAAGCCCCGAAGAAGCTCATAGTCCGCCGGCAGGGCACCGTCGTAGCGCTCACACAGGATCTTCGCCGCACCGGCGATGTTGCGGACGCGGGAATAATACCCGAGCCCCTCCCACATTTTCACCAGGCGGTCCTCCGGAGCCTCTGCCACCGCGCGGATCGTCGGGAACTCCGAGAGGAATCTCTCGTAATACCCCCGCACGGCCTCCACCCGCGTCTGCTGCAGCATGATCTCCGATATCCACACATGATACGGATCCGGGTCCTCCCTCCACGGAAGGACGCGGGCATTGTACTCATACCACCGCAGCAAAGCGGGAATCGACTCCCGAAATCTCTCCTGCGCGGACTTTGTCTTGCGCATAACTTCCTGATCTCCCACTGAGAAAAATGTCATTATAAGCATTATACCAAAGCCCGAACTATATTACAATCTTATGATCACTCCCGCGCCCTCCGTCCGCCGAACAACCAAAAGACGGCCCCGGACGCCCGCATTGCACGCGAACGCCCGAAGGCCGTCATTCTCATTGTCCGAAATGATCCGGAATCTGTCCGGAGTGATCCGGTTTACGCTCCCACCGCAGCGTCCTCGCCCTTGAGAGCCTGCATCTGCAGCTGTGCCGTCACGAGACCGTAGTAGATACCCTTCTTCTCCATCAGCTCGTTGTGCGTGCCGACCTCCGCGATGTGATGGCCGTCGATGACGACGAGCCGGTCCGCATCCTTGAGCGTCGACAGACGGTGTGCGATGGCAAATGTCGTGCACCCCGCCGTCAGGCGCTCCAGCGCCTTCTGGATCAGGTACTCGCTCTCCGTGTCGAGCGCCGAAGTCGCCTCGTCGAGGATCAGAAGCTTCGGCTTGTTCAGGATCGCGCGGGCGATCGCGAGTCTCTGACGCTCACCGCCCGAGAGACTGTAGCCGTGCTCGCCGACATAGGTGTTGTAGCCGTCCGGCGTCTTCACGATGAAGTCATGGGCGTTGGCCATCTTGGCCGCCATGATGATCTCCTCCTCGGTCGCATCCGGCTTGGCGAAGCGCAGATTGTTGAAAATGGTGCCGGCAAACAGGAAGTTCTCCTGCAGCACCACGCCGATCTGCGAGTGGTATTTTTCGATGCGAAGGTCGTTGATATCCACACCGTCGATCAGAAGGTGTCCGTCATCGACCTCATACAGGCGCATGATCAGGTTGATCAGCGTCGATTTGCCGGTGCCGGAAGCGCCGACAAGACCGATCATCTCACCCGGCTTTACTTTCAGGGAGATCTTCTCGAGAACCGGCTCGTAGGAGCGGTAGCCGAAGGTCACGTCCCTGAACTCGACCTCGCCCTTGATGTCGAGATCGACTGCCTGCTCATGATCCTTGATCAGCGGCTCCTCGTCCATGACATCGTAGATTCGCTCGAGACTCGTCATCAGCTGTGTGATCATTCTCGGCAGGAAGGTCATCCAGCCGAGCGGTCCGTACAGCATCCAGGTATAGTTGATGAACTGCTGTAGCTGACCGACCGTGAAACGGTCCTCCAAAACGCCCACGCCGCCGAAGTAGGTCACGACATAGACGCCCATACCCATCACAAAGGAGATGATCGGGAACAGCGAGGCCCAGAACACCTCGTTGCGCTCCTGCACCTTCGCAAAATCGTCCGTCAGCTTGCGGAAATGCTCGGTCTCCTGCTCCTCGGTTCCGAAAGACTTGACGACGCGCATACCCGCGAGGATGTCCTGCAGACCGCTGTTCGTCTTGTCAAACCGATGCCACTGCATGTGGAACCGGCGATGAATGTTCTTGCGGAACGAGATGGACAGTCCGAGCGCGATCGGCACGAACACGACCGACATCACCGTCAGCTTCCAGTCCATCGTCAGCATGACCACGACGACCGAGATCATTGAGATGATGCACGAGAACATGCCGGCGAACGCTTCCTCCATGAACCGGCGCACCTGTCTCGTATCGTCGACGATACGGTTCATCAGCTCGCCCGGACGGCGGTCCTGAATGAACGAGAGCGACAGGATCTGCACTTTCTTGTAAAGCATCTGACGAAGATCCATGCTCATCTTGGTACCCATCGAGATACACATCCAGTATCGCAGAACGTGCAGAAGGATCGTGATGCCGGTGATACCGATCAGGATGCCGGCGTAGATGAAGATCTCCTTCATTCCGCCCTTGCCTACCCGCAGGTAATCGTCGATGAACACCTGCTGAATCTTCGGAATGATCAGCTGGACGACCGCCACACCGAGCATCAGAAACGCGATGATGGTGAGCCATCCCTTGTAAGCTCCGCAGAGCTTGAAAAACTTCCACAGGACGGAGGGTTTGTGACTGCACTTCGGGCACTCCTTCGTGCCGCGGAGCGCGCGGCCGCAGACCGGACAGGTCTTGTCGTACTCACGGCTGATCACCTGCTTCGGCACACCGTCCCGCAGCAGGAGCGCTCCCTTTGCGATAAATGCCACGCGCGACACGTGCTTCATCGTGAACCGCGCCAGGATCCGCTCCTCGGGGTCCTGCACGGTGCGCGCGATCAGGATGCCGTTGTTCACGAGCGGATCGCACTTGAGGTACGTGATGTCCGCAAGAGCAAGGTCCGTCACGGTCTCCGCGCCCGAGATGATCAGCAGACGACGGTTCGTCACGACAATGTATCCGTCGTGCTTCATCTTGCCGTCCGCCCCGATGTCGAAGGGCGAGCAGTACCGAATCTCCTCTCCGTCCGCCGGCGTGAACGCTCTCCGCTGCTCCGCCGGCAAATCAAATTTCAAATTCATATGTGTATTCCTTCCCGCTGCACACGCAGCATCCGATTACAGGAAAAGGTCCAGTTTCTTCAGTTCTCCCGCCGACAGCTGCGTAAAATCCGGTATCTCGAACCGGTTGCCGTCGAGGTCGGTGATCATCAACCGCACATCGCTCAGGCTCACGACGGAGCTCGAGTTCATATAGATGACGAACTTGCACGGCCCCTCCGTGGTCTCCACCTCCCAGTACGCATGACCGTACTCCTCGCGGATGTCGTGGATCTTCGTGATGACCGGCGTAAAATACCGCAGGTTCATCTGCTCCTCGAGCATCGCGCGCACTTCCTTCGTGACATCCTTGGTGATGTCGCGGATGATGCCGATCTCCTTGCTCTTCTCCTCCGTCGTGCGGATGGAGATGTAGGTCGTCGGTGCGGTGAACGGAAAACTTCTCACGACACGCACGCGGTCGTAGTGCTCCGGCTCGTCCTTCTCGCCCTTTGCGATATCGAGTGAAACGAAGCCGCCCGCCGTGCGCGCGAAAACCGCATTGTCTTTATTCAGATAGCGAAGCCGCAGCATCTCCTCGGTCTCCGCCTCCATCTGTGCAAGGTCGAACTCCTCGTCCGCACCTTCAAAATTCTTAAATCCCATAGTCTACTCCTTTACTCAATACCCTTCAGTGCCAGCGCCTTCGTCTGAAGTTCCTTCAGCTTGTAGTACACGCCCTTCTTGGCGAGCAGTTCCTCGTGCGTGCCTTCCTCCGCGATCTTGCCCTCGTCGATGACGATCAGGGTGTCCGCGTCACGAAGCGTCGAGAGGCGGTGCGCGATGGAGATCGTCGTGCGCCCCTTGATCAGCATATTGATGGACTGCTGGATCGCCTGCTCTGTCTCGGTGTCGACCGCCGCCGTCGCCTCGTCGAGGATGAGGATCTTCGGATTGGCGAGGATGGCTCGCGCAATGGATATACGCTGCCGCTCACCGCCCGAGAGCTCGCGCCCCGAGGAGCCGATGATCGTGTCATAGCCGTCCGGCATGCGGCAGATGAAGTCGTGCGCCGAAGCGAGCACCGCCGCCCGGATGATCTCCGCGCGGGAGGCATCCTTCTTCGCGTAGGCGATATTTTCCGCGACCGTACCCATAAACATATAGGTTTCCTGCGATACCATCGCGACATTGCCGCGCAGCGTCTTGAACGAAAGGTCCTTGAGGTTCACGCCATCGAGCGTGACCGTGCCCTCCTGCGGGTCATACAGACGCGAGATCAGGTTGACGATCGTGGTCTTGCCCGCGCCGGAACGTCCGACGATACCGAGCATATGGCCGCCCTCGACCTTCATATTGATGTTCTTGAGCACCGGCTTGTTCTTCTCGTAACCGAAGGTGACACCCTTCATCTCGATCGTTCCCTCGATCGTATCGAGTGATACGGCATCCTCCTTCTCCTGGATCTCCGGCACCGCGTCAATGATCTCGAACATACGCTGCGCGCTGTTCATGCAGTTCGTGAACCAGCGGAAGAAGAAGGACATAAAGTCCATCGGGCCGGTCATCTGGCCGACATAGCCGGCGAACGTGATCAGCACCGCGAAGTCGAACCGCTTCTGGATCAGGATCAGGTACGCACCCACGATGTACACCATCAGGGAGGCAAGATTTTCCGCGGCCGAGTACAGCGCGGAAAATTTGTTGTCATAGTTCATAACCGCGAGATCGGCGCTTCGCACCTTCTCGTTGGCCTTGTCGAACCGGCCGACCTCACTGCTCTCCTGACCGAACGCCTTGACGACGCGCGCCCCGCTTAAGTTGTCGTGGATCTTCGAGTTCAGCGATCTTGTGGCACGGTGCCTGCGGCCGTAGCGGTGCCACAGCCTCGGCAGCATTCTCCAGCTCACGAGGAACGTGATCGGCATGAACATCAGCGCCACGATCGCGAGCGGAACGCTCAGTTTAAACATCACCACCGCCATCGCGATGATGGAAAATACGTTGATCAAAAAGTACGGCAGTCCGTCGATGAAGAAGCCAGAAACCTCGTCCGAGTCGGACATAACGCGGGTCATCAGCGATCCGGTCTGCTTGCTCGTGAAGAAGTTGATCGAGAGCTTGCCCATCGCACCGAACACGTCGTTGCGCATCGTCTTGACGACTCTCGGCACGATCTTCGCGGTCATCACGCCCTGGATGATACCGACCAGCTGCATAGTGACCTTCGTCATCACCATCGTAAGTACGATCAGCAGCAGGATCGTCACATAGCGGTTGCCCTCGATCGAGAGGAATGAGAGAAACTTCTCATCCTTGCCGAGCACCTTGCGGTACAGCACGACACCGTTTAAGTACGGCCATACGATGTTGAGTGCCGCCGTCGCCAGGTAGCACAGGAACATCACCAGGATGCGCCACTTGTACGGCTTCAGGTAGGCGATCGTTCTGCGGAAGATCGACTTCTTGTTCATACATTTCGGGCACACCTTGCGGTCGGGATTCGGGTACATCGTGCCGCATGTCGGGCAGTAGTCCTCCTCCTCATCGTCCTTGAGCATGTCCTCGTCAATCTCCTTGCCTTCGGCAAGCTTCTCGCAGATGCGCTCGACCTTCGTCGCGCTTCCCATACAATGGTTGGAAACGGCCGCTACGGTCTCCGCCTCTCCTTCCGCCTCCGGATCGTTCTTATCCTTGTGGACGAGGATCAGGAAGCCGCCGCTCACCGAGCGCTCGATGTACGTGTTCTTCACATCCGAGATGTCATACTCCGCGAAATTCCACTCGCGGTTGCGGTCCGAAGCGCGCGTCTTGCGCGTCTCCATACCCTTAAAATAGTGAACTTCCCCCGCGAGCGGGTCGGCAGTCGCCGTGATGAGACGCGTCTTCGTCACGATGATCCAGCCCGGCGTGAACTCACACGCCAGGTTCATATCCGTGCGGACGCTCACCAGCACATCCGACTCCGCGATCCCGCGGTCGCGAAGATCAATCTCAATCTCCTTCGGAAGCTTTCCGGCCGTCGTCTTCTCCGCCGAAATCTTCCGGTCTTTCTTACCCATGGTACCCTCATTTCTCTGCCGCAAGGGCAGGTAAAACTCCCGCTTACAATCGTCTCCGCCGTCTCATTCCGCCCTACAGACGACAAACGGCACGGCGAAACCGCCGTGCCGATATCTGCACAATTCCCATTGACCGCCGTACGCTGACGCGTGGCCGATCAATAATGTCCTTTCATGATGTCACCGAAATCAAATGTCGCGAAATAATCCGCAGGCGTTTCCGCCCTTCGGATCCGCTGTACCGACCCGTCGGGTCGCAGCAGCAATTCCGCCGATTTCAGCTTACCGTTGTAATTGTACCCCATGGCGAAGCCGTGGGCACCGGTATCATGTATGAACAGGTAATCGCCGATATCGATTTTCGGCAGTTTGCGGTCGATTGCAAACTTGTCGTTATTCTCACACAAAGAACCTACCACATCGTAGGTGTGATCACACGGCTCATTCTCCTTCCCCAAAACCGTGATGTGATGATACGCCCCGTACATAGCCGGACGCATCAGGTTGACGGCGCAGGCATCCACGCCGATGTACTCCTTGTAAATGTGCTTCTCGTGGATTGCTTTGACCACGAGTCCCCCGTAAGGCGCAAGCATAAAACGACCAAGCTCGGTGTAGATGGCAACATCATCCATACCGGCCGGCACCAACACTTCCTCATAAACTTCCTTAACGCCGCGTCCGACTGCAGCGATATCCACCGCCTCCTGCTCCGGACGGTACGGAATGCCGATTCCGCCGGAAAGGTTGACAAATGCGATATGTGCGCCGGTCTCCCGCTTCAACTCCACGGCAAGCTCAAAGAGCGTCCGCGCGAGTGTCGGGTAGTAATTGCCCGCGGTCGTATTGCTCACAAGGAACGAATGCACGCCGAAGTGCTTCACGCCGAGTGCCTGAAGCTCACGGAACGCCTGGATAAGCTGCTCTTTCGTGCAGCCGTACTTGGCGTCTCCCGGATTATCCATAATCCCGTTGCCGAGTTCGTAGACTCCGCCCGGATTGTACCGCATGCAGACAGTCTCCGGGATGCCGCACTCCTCCTTAAGGAACGGAATATGCGTGATATCGTCAAGGTTGATGTATGCGCCGAGTTCGCGCGCCTTGGTATACTCGCCGAAAGGTGTCTCATTGGACGAGAACATAATATCCCCCTCGCCCATGCCCGCCGCGTCGGCAAGGCACAATTCGGTGAAGGAAGAGCAGTCTGCTCCGCAGCCTTCTTCCTTGAGTATCTGCAAAATATACGGATTGGGAGTAGCTTTAACGGCAAAAAATTCCTTATAACCCGGATTCCACGCAAACGCCTTCTGCAACTCGCGGGCATTGCGGCGGATCGCAGCTTCGTCATAGATATGGAAAGGCGTAGGATACGTCTTCGCGATCTCTTCGACTTGCTGTGCGGTTATAAACGGTTTCTTGCTCATTGTCAGCTCTCCTTTCTTCGTTATTTTGTTTTCGGGCACGAAACTTTTTGCATTATAACACCATATCTACCAATTGACAATGGATAATTTGAAAAATAAATGGTTTATTTTCCACAAAGGAAAAGAGCCCCGCAGGGCTCCCTTCCGGTCATTCGAAAAATGTTTGTTTTCCCCCGTGTTTTGCGGGCTCAATCTCATCTCGCACCGCGCATTCTGCGAGTTGCATAAACACCGCCTGCAGCACCCGCGGACATCATCGCCAGGATCGCCCAGATCCACAGGTTTCCGGTGTCGCCGGTGTTGGCCGACGGCTCCTTCTCCTCCTTCGCCGGTTCCGGTGCGGGCTCCGGCGTTGTCTCAGGTTCCTTCGTAGGTTCGGGCTCCTTTGCGGGTTCGGGTTCCTCAGCCTCCTTCGCGGCTTCCTTGACAATGAGCTCGAAGGAAACCTCTCCGTCGTCGAAGACAACCGTGATCCGATGCGTGCCGATGCCGAGACTTTCGATCGCCTCCTTCTTCAGCTTGATCTCCGTGCAACCCTCGCCCGCTTCATAGAGACTCTTATCCATCTCTCCGCTCTTGCTCTTCACGCAGACGAAATGGTCGTAGCAGGAGTCGTCATCCGGCGAACGATGAACCTTCATCGCGCCGGGAGCTCCGTTCTCATCCGTCTCCAGTTTCTCCGGATTGGTCGTGTACGTCACCTTCTCATACACCGGCTCGAACGTCCAGTTCTTGCCGTCATCACCTTCGGACACCTTCTTCCATCCGACAAACTCAAACGTGTCCCCGCCCTCCTTGTAATTCTTCGTGGGCTGCTTCATGTCGGGATCCTTGTCCGGTGTCGTCGGCTCCTCGCCCTTCTTGACCGTCTTGCGTCCGAGTTCCGTTCCGTCGCGGTCCTTCCAAATGTAGGTGTATTCGATCTTCTTGACTTCAAAGTCCGGCGTGTACATGATCGTCTTGCCGTTCTCCTTCGCCATCCAGGTGTTTTTAAACGTATAGGTGTTATTCTCGTCGTCCGCCTTGGTCGGCGTCTTGTCCGTGGTCGGCTCCTTCTCGCCCTCCACGTACATCTTCCGATCGAGTTCGCTTCCGTCGCCGTCCAGCCAGATCACGGTCTTGACCGCCTTGATCGTGTACCCGATGGAAGCGGTTACCGCATTCTCTCCCGTGCCGATCGTCAGCTTCGCCGTGTATGTTCCGGCCTCCGACGGAGCGCCGTCCAGCTTCTTGGTCCCGCTGTAGTACTCGATATCCTTGTCGCTCAGCTGCAGACCGGTCAGAGCGTTGAACTCCTCGAGGTTGTCGATGCTTGCCGCCGGGCTGTTGGTATCATTTTCCGCAGTCTTCTTCGGCTTCACCAGCGTGAGCGTCGCGCTCTTCGCGGGGATCAAGCATCCGTCCTCCGTGCATCCCGCAACGATGGTCGTGCCGTCGTCCGCCAGCGTGAACCCGTAGCTGTGCTCGTGCGTAGTCGGGAAGACCATCTTTCGGAAAATGCTTCCGTCCGCGCTCTTCGGCACTGCAGGACTCTCCGTCGCCTCGATGTAGGTCACGCCGTTCGCACCCTCTATGTCGGTCCATGCGGAACCGTCGATGTCATTTTGCAGCTTGCCGTCGACCGCCGCCTTACCGCCTATGATCGTGACGTTGCCGCCCTGCACGTACGTGTCGGCCGCCTGGATTCCGTATGTCATACCGGTAACACTGATCGTTCCGCTTTGGAACACAATGTCGCCCGGAGTATAGATGGCGTCATAAGCCACCTCATACTCGTCGGAGCTGTTTATGAGCGCTTCTCCTTCCTCAACGACGAGCTCTTCCGTCTCTTCCCCGGCGATCATCGTAAGCGTAGCATCCGCATCGCCCTTCCATGTGACTGCGACATCCTTCTTCGCGCTGCAGAAACCGTAGGCGCCGATTTCTCCGCGGCTGACCCGGATCTCGTTGTTTCCCTTGTACACGATCGTCAACGGCTTAGTCCCCTCATAGAAGATCGCTGCCGTGACAAACAGGTCCTCATCCTCGATCATTCCGCCGTAGGAGATATCGTCGATACTCAGATCGGACAGCGTAAGCGTATTGCTTTCGGGATCATACTCGGCCTTTCCTTGGAACGAATCCTCATTCGGATAGTCCTCAGCGTCGATCACCGGATTTCCGTCGGTGAATTGCTTGTAGCCGATCCACAGCGGATACTTCTCTCCCGTGAGCTCATAGGCAACCTCTGCCGTGGCCTCCTTCACTTCATCGCCCTCAAAATACCGAACCGTGATCTTAGCCTTGTAACATCCCGGATCGATCGGAGCCTCATTCAATGCGGTTTCTACTTCCTTGCCGTCGATTGTTTCCACAAGGTAATAAGTAATCGCATCGGCATTCAAGCTCTCAAGAGCCTCGTCATCCATAAGTCCGGTTGCCTTCATGTAGGCTTTAAACTTGTCGAGATTCTCAAGTGCAGCCTTATTGCTTGTTTCCCCGTCAGCTGCATTCGTGCGTTCAGGGGCCTTGATAACCAATTCCGCACTTTCGGGATCCAGATCACATTCCGGCAAAGTGCAGGAGACCGTGATGGTATCATCTTTCCCTTCGCACTCGTAAGCATGTCCGTGGAACACTACCTTGGGCCAGGGTCTCCCTGTTTCATCTATCAATTCTCTTCCGGTTTCACTTACACCGATCATTGCGGGGTCGCCGGTTCCCGCCGAATTTTGCCAGCCTCTTCCGACAATACTGTTCACGACGTCTCCGGAAACTGCCGAGCCTCTGTACTTTTCGCCGCTGTATGCGACCGCATTGAAAACACCGCCGTTTATGGAAATGTCCCCGAAACACTCCAAGCCGTGAGTTCCGTAGCCTACCAGCTCAGGATTCAAAGAGTCGGCTGCTTCAACACCATATGCTTTCGCCGTTACGATTCCTCCGTTAAGCTGAAGATCGCCGTAAATGTGAATGCCCAGATTTTGGCTCTGATCGTTCGTACCACTGCCGCCCTGTCCGATCAGTTTTCCGCCGTTAACAGTTATCAAACCTTCCCAATCTATACCCCGGCTAAACTGGTCGGCACGCCCCCCTTCGCCGCTCACACCTCCCAGCGCGTTTACTTCGATGCACAGATCGGTTTTCGTTACGTGTATCCCGAAACTGTCAAACTCGGAAATTCCGCCTTTTCCGTCAATCATGCCGCTTTCTTTGACAATAACACTATTATTTTCCTCTTTACCGCTGTACTTTCTGATCCTCAAACCATAACTGCTTCCGTTTTGACCGGTTGTTCCGCCACATGCTGTCAGTTTACCGGTTCCGCCGATTATTATATCCTCTCCTTCTTCATTCATGATGCCGACTCCGAAACTTTCTCCGACGGATTCGCCTCCGATGCCCTTGATCTCACCGCTCTTCATCGTGATCGTTCCGAGGCAGTAAACCCCATAACTGTCCGAGGTTCGTGCCCGCGTTAATATTGCTGCTTTCTCATCCGGATCCGTGTCATCTCCGATTGTCGGAACCGAAGTATCGTTGCCAACTCCCGTCAACTTACCGCTGCCTTCGCGGGCAGAAATACTGCCGCCACACCTGACTCCGTAGTTGCAGACTGCATAATCTTTGCTCAACGTCTTGTACGCGGTTCCCGTCAGGGAGCCGCCGAATATGGTAATGTCTTTTTTGCAGTTAACGCCGTAAGTGGTATATGAAACACTGTCCGTCTTAACTTCTTCCGCGCTCAGCGCATTTGCTTCTACTGTACCGCTTTTCATAACCAACGGACAATCCGCGAATATACCGCAGGCTATCGGCTTTGCAGTCTTATTAAACTCACTGTGCCCCCCGCTTACCTGCAGGCTGGCATTCTCACAGTCCTCAGCTGTAGATATGGTAACGCTCTTCACATTCTCAGAACAGAAAAGACCGCACTCATATTTCTCAGCCGTTATCTTGCTTTCGCCCTTCAGCACAATCTCCAGATCTCCGTCGCAATCGCATATGATTGCTGCGCCGGTTATACCATCATTGTGATAGTTTGAAAGAACCCTTATTGTTGCGAGATCCTCACGGGCAAACACCTCCCCGGCTCCGTTGCTCATAAAATTATCCAGAGTAAGTGTGTACTTAGTCGTCGCTCCCGTATCATCAACCACCAACTTTGCGGTTCCATCAAATTTTTTGTTTTCGGTGTTGTCCGCCGAATCAATCTCCATATTCCCATCAGGGTATGCACGATTCGGAGAAGAAAACACTACTCCCCCAATCCAAATATGGAATCCCCAACTCTCCTCTAAATATGACTGCTGTCCCTCTTCCGGATCCGCCTTCGCCTTCCGCAATTCGCTCATACCGCTCAGAATGCCTGTGATCATCGACAGACAGAGCGCCACCGCCAAAACCGCTTTTCTCCAACATTTTCTTCCGAACATTTTTCATTCCTCCGGCATAATATATCGTGTTATATACAATGCGGGTGTCACCCCATGACACTACAGAATCATGGTATCATAAAGCCTTGCGATAATCAATAACCAACTGTGTAAAGAATGATTTGTTTGCTTGCAAGAAAAACCTAAATGTGGTATAGTATCGAAGACGCAGACACAACATAATGGCACGTGCGCACGAGAGCGCCGGCCGGAGGAAGGTATCGCATGACAGAATACAATGGCAGTCAGATTGTCGTTCTTGAAGGACTCGAAGCCGTTCGCAAACGCCCCGGTATGTACATCGGCTCGACCGGTACGAAGGGTCTCCACCATCTGGTGTGGGAAATCCTCGACAACGGTATTGACGAGCATCTCGCGGGCTTCTGCAACGAGATCAACATTACACTTCAGAAAGACGGCGGCATCACGATTCTCGATCACGGCCGCGGTGTCCCTGTGGACATCCATCCGACGAAGGGAATCCCGACTGCGCGCGTCGTCTACACGATCCTGCACGCAGGCGGCAAATTCGGCAACACCGTCTACAAAGTGTCCGGCGGTCTGCACGGCGTCGGCGCCTCCGTCGTCAATGCCCTCTCCTCGCACATGATCGTGGAGATCAAGCGCGGCGGCAACGTGTACCGCGATGAGTACCGCGACGGCGGCCATCCGGTGACGAAGCTGGTCGACGGGCTCCTTCCGGTCGTTGGCACCTGCAAGAAGAGCGACACCGGCACGAAGGTCACATTTTACCCCGACCCGACGATCTTCGAGACCGTCGAGTTCAAGGCGGAGACCATCTGCAAGCGCCTCAAGGAGATCGCGTACTTAAACCGCGGCCTGACCATCACATTTACCGACGAAAAGAACGGCGGCGAGACGCGCACGTATTATGAGGAAAATGGTATCAAGAGCTTCATCTCCTACATCAACCGCGATGCGACACCGCTCCATCCCGAGCCCGTGTATGTGACCGGTTCGAAGGGCGACATCGAGGTGGAGATCGCCTTTCAGTACATCAACGAATATTCCGAACAGATCAACGCATATTGTAACCGAATCAATCTCGTGGACGGCGGTACGCTCGTGACCGGCTTCAAGACGGCGCTCACGCGCGTGCTCAACTCCTACGCGAGAGAGCTCGGCATTCTCAAGGATAAGGACGACAACTTCGATGGCAAGGATGTGCGCAACGGCCTCGTCGCGATCGTCTCCATCAAGCATCCCGACCCACAGTTCGAAGGTCAGACGAAGACCAAGCTCGGCAACACGGACGCCAAGGTCGCGGTCGACGAAGTATTTGCCGCAGAGGTCACGAGATGGTTTGACAAGAACGTCGAGGTGCTCCGCACGATTCTCGACAACACCGCCCGCTCCTGCAAGGCGCGCCAGGCGAGCGACAAGGCCCGCACGGCTGTCCTCAAGCAGCTGAACGATGTCGATACCAAGAGCAAGCTTGCGGCCTGCTCCTCGAAGAAGCCCTCCGAGTGCGAGGTCTACATCGTCGAGGGTGATTCCGCAGGCGGCACCGTGAAGACGGCCCGCAACCGCAAGACGCAGGCGGTCCTTCCGCTGCGAGGCAAGATCATCAACGTCGAGAAGGCGACGCTCGAGAAGATCCTGCAGAACAATGAGATTAAGTCGATGATCGCGGCGTTCGGCTGCGGCATCGGCGACGAATTTGATATCAACAAGCTCCGCTACGACAAGATCATCATCCTGACCGATGCCGATGTCGACGGCGGCCATATCAGCACCCTGCTGCTCACCTTCTTCTACCGGTTCATGCCGGAGCTGATCCTCGAGGGCAAGGTGTACCGCGGTCTTCCGCCGCTGTACAAGGTGGAGTACGAGACGACCGGCAAGAAGAAGGGCAAGCACAGCGCTTACCTGATGAACGATTTCGAGCTTGACAAGCTTCGCAAGGAGCTCGAGCACAGTGGGAAAATCCTCGGCGTGCAGCGCTACAAGGGTCTCGGCGAAATGGATGCGAACCAGCTCTGGGAGACAACGCTCGACCCCGAGCGTCGCGTGCTCGCGCAGATCACCATCGGTGATTCCGTCGAGGCCGATGAGACAACGAACCTGCTGATGGGCAGCGCCGTGCCGCCCCGCCGCGAGTTCATCATGAAGGAAGCGCAATACGCAACGCTCGACCTGCAGGCGTGATCCTGCCTTCCTGCCGGAGCGTAGCGCCCGAACGAACACCACATTTTCCAACGGAGCCTGACCATGGACAACGAACGCAACGATACCATACAGATTGATTTCGCCGAGGAGATGCGAAACGCCTTCCGCGACTATGCGGTGAGCGTCATTATCGCGCGCGCCCTGCCGGATGTGCGCGACGGCCTCAAGCCCGTTCAGAGACGTATCCTTTACGCGATGAACGAGCTCGGCCTCGACCCGCGCAAGCCGCACCGCAAGAGCGCACGTATCGTCGGCGATACGATGGGTAAATACCATCCGCACGGCGATACATCCATCTACGACGCCCTCGTTCACATGACCGAGGACTACTCTCTCGCCATCCCGCTCGTCGACGGCCACGGCAACNNGGCAACTTCGGCTCCATCGACGGTGACGGCGCCGCTGCCATGCGATACACCGAGGCGCGCCTCTCCGAGGGTGCCATGACGATGCTCGAGCACCTCGACAAGGGCCTGGTTGAGTTCATCCCGAACTTCGACGAGAGCGAGAAGGAGCCGACGGTTCTCCCGGCGATGCTCCCGAACCTCCTCATCAACGGTACGACCGGTATCGCGGTCGGTATGGCGACCAACATTCCTCCGCACAATCCCGTCGAGGTCATCGACGCGGCGATCGCCGTGATGCATGACCCGACCGTGAGCACCGAGGAGCTGATGCAGCTGCTGCCCGGACCTGATTTTCCGACCGGCGGCACGATCGTCAACGGCGACGAGCTGCTCAACCTCTACGAGACCGGCGAGGGCAAGATCCGCATCCGCGCGAAGGCGCAGGTCGAGGGCGGCGACAACGGCAAACGCAACATCGTCATCACTGAGATCCCCTACACCGTCGCGGGAACAAAGCAGAAGCTTGTGGAGGCGCTGGCCGACGCCCTGCGCAACAAGACCTTCGACGAGATCTCCGATGTGCGCGACGAGTCCTCCAAGGAGGGTATCCGCATCGTCATCGAGGTCAAGAAGGACCGCGACGTGGAGAACCTGCTGAACGGTCTGTACAAGAAGACTCCGCTGGAGGACACATTTTCCGCATACTTCCTCGCAGTCAAGGACAACCAGCCGCGCCAGTTCGGTCTGCGCGCGATGCTGCAGGAGTTCATCGACTTTCAGGAGGAGCTCTACACCAAGGAATATCAATACCTGCTCGACAAGGCGATGAAACGCCTTGAGATCGTCTCCGGCCTGATGCGTGCCGTTGATGTCATCGACTACATCATCGAAGTCATCCGTGGCTCGTCCACAGTCAAGCAGGTCAAGGAATGCCTGACGACCGGTAACGTCGCGGACATCCGCTTCAAGACCGAGGAAGCCAGGCGCGCTGCCGTCGCGTTCGATTTCACCGAGGCGCAGGCCGATGCCATTCTCGCGATGCAGATGCAGAAACTCGTCGGCCTCGAGATCCTCAAACTCACCGAGGAGCACGACGACCTCAACAAGAAGATCAAGCTTTACAACAAAATACTCGGCAAACGTTCCGAGCTCTACAAGGTCATCGAGCAGCAGTTGCTCGAGTTCCGCGAGAAATTCGCGTGCCCGCGCCGCACCGTCATCACGAACTCCGAGGCGAAGGATTATGTCGTCGAGGAGAAGATTGAGGATCTGATGATCCTTATGGACCGTTTCGGCTACACGAAGGCCGTGGATGTCTCCGCATACCAGAAGGCCGGTGAGGAGGCGCTCAAAGAGTTCACGCACGCCGTGCGCATCCCTTCGAACGACCGTCTGTGCATCTTCACCGCGGAAGGCAATATGTACCAGCTCAAGGTTTCGCAGATCCCGCGCTGCCGTATCAAGGAGAAAGGCACGCTCCTGCAGGTGCTCACGAAGATCGACCAGGAAACTCCTCTTCTGCTCGTTCCTGCGGAGGAGCTCGACAACTCGATGCTTCTCTTCCTCACGAAGCATGGCTGGATCAAATGTGTCTCCGGCTCCGAGTTCTACACGAACCGCGCCGTCATCGCCTCCACGAAGCTCGAGGAAGGCGACCTGCTCGTCGGACTCGTCGCGCTCTCGAGCGCGGAGTTCGGTTCCGGCAAACAGAAGGTCATCGTACTGACCGAGAAGAAGCTCTCCCTCGGTTTCCCGCTCGAGCAGGTCAATGTGCTCGGCAAAACCGCCAAGGGCGTGCGCGCCATCACACTCGACAAGAAGGACTCCGTCATCTACGGCACCTCCTTCGACGTCAATACCGAGGAATTCACCTACGACGGCAAGACCTACAACGCCAAGAAGATCCGCAACCGCGCCCGCGGTGCCAAAGGACAGAACGCTACTCTGTAGGAACGCAAGACCTGCCGGGGAACCGCAATGATCGTATGGTGTTCTAAATGTGAATTCCTGGGACCGCAATGATCGTATGGTGTGCTGAACATGAATTCCGGGGAACCGCAAAGATCGTTTGGTGTGCTGAATGTGAATTCCTGGGACCGCAATGATCGTATGGTGTGCTGAACGTAAATTCCGTGGGACCGCAATGATCGTATGGTGTGCTGAACGTAAATTCCGTGGGACCGGATGGTTGTTCTACAGCAGTAGAACATACATTTGTATATGTATTCTTGCAGTGACTCTTGCCATTTGAAACGACCGTTTCATTCATCTTCCGCTGCAATGATCGCCTGCTACGACGGGTGGATCCCCGCGTTTTCGGGCCTGTTCGGTGGAAATCAACAGACAGCGACGATTTTAGGGCCGAAATTTTTGGTGCATTACAGACTAATTATCTGTCTCCGTTTGATTAGTCCGTATTTTGCAAGATTGCCGGGAGCAAAAATCGACTCCCCGGAAAAAAAGAAACTAAAAAATGCAGACTAGTGAGCCGAAAAACACTCATTAGTCTGTATTTTTTTGTTAGGAAAAAATCTGTCGTCCGGATTTCGAAAAACCTGTACGGACCTGTTGTCACCATATAGATAATAAGTCTGTAACACACGAAAAAGGCCCCGTTACAGCCTGTCGCAGGTGAAACAGGCATCTTTTTACAGCCTGTCGCAGGTGAAACAGGCTTCTTTTTA
>DBYX01000011.1:137026-169736 GCA_002311665.1 Lachnoclostridium sp. UBA1175
AGGTGAAACAGGCTTCTTTTTAGCTTGTCGTAGGTGGAACAGGCTTCTTTTTAGCTTGCCGTAAGTAGAACAGGCTTCTTTTTAGCTTGTCGTAGGTGAAACAGGCATCTTTTTATCCTGTCGCAGGTGAAACAGGCTTCTTTTTAGCTTGTCGTAGGTGGAACAGGCTTCTTTTTAGCTTGCCGCAGGTGGAACAGGCTTCTTTGCCTGTCGCGACCGGGAAACACATCTCCCCGGCCGAAAACAAAACGGCAAAAAACAGCGGCGCCGCTGGAATACCGCGGCGCCGCATAACTTCATTACTTATGAACAATTACATTCTTTTCTTCAACCTTCCGGCCTCAGACACCCCATCAGACATCGTAGCCTTTCAGCAGCTTTGCTCTGCTCGGGTGGCGGAGCTTCCGGATTGCCTTCGCCTCAATCTGGCGGATTCGCTCTCTCGTTACGTTGAACTCCTTGCCGACTTCCTCGAGCGTTCGCTGTCTTCCGTCGGTCAGGCCGAAACGAAGCTTCAACACGCGGCGTTCGCGCTCCGTCAGAGTGTTCAGAAGCTTCTCAATCTGCTCCTGAAGCATCATATAGGAGGTTGCCTCCTCCGGGCCGGGTGTCTGCTCGTCCTTGATGAAGTCGCCGAGGTGGCTGTCGTCCTCCTCACCGATCGGCGTGTCCATCGAGATCGGATCCGCGCTGATCTTGAGCACCTCGCGCACCTTCTCGACAGGCATGTTCATCGCCGCAGCGAGCTCATTTTCCGTAGGTTCGCGTCCCAGCTCCTGAAGCAGGTTGCGGCTCACGCGGTACGTCTTGTTGATCACCTCGGACATATGAACCGGGATACGGATTGTGCGGGACTGGTCCGCGATGGAACGCGTGATCGCCTGACGGATCCACCAAGTCGCATATGTGGAGAACTTGTATCCCTTTGTATAGTCGAACTTGTCTACGGCCTTGATCAGACCGAGATTGCCTTCCTGGATCAGATCGAGGAACGAAAGGCCGCGGCCGACGTAGCGCTTCGCGATGCTGACAACCAGTCGAAGGTTCGCCTCCGTGAGTTTGCGCTTTGCCGCCTTGTCGCCGTCGAGAATCTTCGTGGCGAGCTCGATCTCCTCCTCCACGCTCAGCAGGCCGAAGCTGCCGATCTCGCGGAGATACTGCTTGACAGGGTCATCCGACATTGCGTTCGCGATGCTGTTGAGCTCATCGTTGTCCGCGGGGATGACTTCCTCTTCCTCGTTGTCGATCAGGATGTCATCGTCGAAGCCGACGATATCATCCATCGCGCCGATGCCCGCCTCCAGTTTCCGAAGCGCCTGATCGTTCGGGTCCTCGTCCACCATATCGCGGTCGGCATCACTGTCGTCCTCCAGTTTCAGAAGAACGCTTACGCCGCGTCCCTCCAGATAGTCATAAACTCTCTCGAACTGATCGTCGGTCTTGCAGAACTCCTTCATAACATCGTTGACATATTCCGCCTCGATGCTGTTTCCATGCTCGTATCCGAACTGGGTAAGTTCCTCCAACCGACTCTCAAATGTCGCAATCTGTTCACTCATATATTACACAAATCCTCCGAGTATATTACCGGTCTGTCCCATATCCCCCAAAACAGCAAAAACTATTCTTCCTCTTTCTTCGCCTGCTCAAGTTTCTTCATCGTGCGGAAGCAGTATTCCATAATGTCGCTTCGCTTGACGATCCCGATAAATATGTCATTGTCGTCCGTGACCGGCACAAAGTTCTGCGTCATTGCAACGCGAAGCAGGCTCTCCACCTCGGCGTTGACATTGACCGCCGTATTGTGAAGTCGCCGCGGGATCCTCGTGATCGGGATGCGTTCCGCGTCGTGCATATTCATATCGGCAACGTTCTTGATGCCCCACAAAAGGTCGCCCTCCGTGAGGGTTCCGACGTAGCGGCCGTTGCGATCCAGCATCGGGATCGCCGAATACCGATGAAACTCCATTTTCTCCAAAACCTGGCGAAGGCTGTACTCGTTCGTGACGTACGCGACTTCACTCTTCGGTGTCAAGAAAAACAAGATGTTCAATTCCGCTCAACCACCTTTCCACGGGACCGAATTTTTACACACACTGCGGGTAAGTATAGCATTGCAGACGCGGCCGTGTCAATGTTTCATTTTCGAAAAATAAGTGAAAAATGTCTTACATTTCTCCGCGCTTTCCGCTTCTCACCGATCATTAATAATCACTGCCCAATTCCGCAACATTGCTAACGCTCACGGCATAACATTGGGTGACATCGATCCCGTCCTCGTCGAGGATGTACAGGAACAGTTCCTTATCGCCGAGCATACCGACGGAGAGATAACCGCAGTCAAACTGCGCATCCGCATTGAAATTCGGAGAGGTGCTGGTGATAAACTCAATCCGGTGGCCGCTCACCAGAGAGCCGCGGACGATGGTGCTGTGGGCTTTGCCGGAGCCGGTCAACTCGTCCTTCACGCCGCTCACAAGGATACCGATCTCGCGGTTCTCAATGGCAACCTGCGGTGTGTTGACCACGATCTCGTATTGATCCGTCACATCATTGCCTGCGCTGTCTACGACGTGGTATGCATCCCAGTCAACCTCGAGGTAATCGACTCTCATCGGATATGTATTGTAGTAGTCTTCCATCTCGAGCTTCGGCCCGACGATACTGTGTCCGTTCTGAAGGATGCCGTAGATCAGATACCAGTCGAGTTCGATACTGCCGAGAGGCTTGCCGTCATACACCTTGATATAGTTCTCAAGACCGATGACCAGATAATTCTCGTCAAGGTCGATATCATCAAAACTGACATCATCGAAATCCGCAGCTCCGCCGCCGAGATCACCGATGCTTCCGCCGCCGGTTACTTCCACGGGGATCCAGCCGATCCCGTCGATATAAACTTCAGTCCACGCGTGACCGTCGTTGCTCGTTACGTTGGACCACTGACGGCCGCGACCGCTGTGCGCAAGGCCGATCACATATCGTGCGGGAATGCCGAGCGCGCGGTACATAAGCGTTGCCGCACTCGCATAGTGCTGGCACACGCCCTTCTTGCCCTTGGTCAGGAAATACACCACCATGTCCTCGTCTTCCGGAAAATCGCCGAAATTCAGAGTATACTGGGCAGCATTTTGGATGTAGTTCGCGACTTCCATGATCAGATACGACTTTTCGTCGTACTCGGAGATTCCGGCGTTATATGCCAGTTCCAGAAGAACCTGTCTTGTCTCCTCGGGAACATCCATATACACGGAGTACACAAAGTCACGGTAAGCCAGTTCATCCTGATCTATGTAGTCGTACGACTGATAATCGTAGTAGTCGAGATCCAGCGTCGGCACATAGGTGACACACTTGTAATTTTCCGGGTCCTCTACCTTCTGCTCTTCCGCCAGAAAATACGGGAACAGCGCCTCGCCGAGGATATTGTTCCGGACATAGACATTGTCCTCACTGCACCCCATGGCGCGAAGTTGCCTGCCGGCAAGATATTCTCCGAAGATCTCCGTCTCCTTCGCGTCCTTGCGCCCGTACCAGCTGTGTCCGTCAAAACCGCAGTAATAGCACTCGCGGAAATAATACGTGCGGAACGTCTGGCTGCAGAAGGAAAATACGATCGCGGGATTCGGCGACAGCGAGAAACCGCTGTCGGACAGACTGTACTTGTCCCCGTCGGGCATGGAGTATCCCATACCGCTGCCGTCGATCTTGCCTGCGTTATCGCCGCCCTGGTCGTCTTTCTTGCCGGTTACACGCAGAGATCCCTCGGTCTTCGAAATGTTGTAGCAGTAGGTGACATCCCCGTACCGGTCGCTGGTGATCTCGACCTGATCGAAATAGTTCTTGCTCACACCGACCTCGGTCTGTGAACCGTAAATCTGCAACGTGAGCCGGTCTCCTTCGGCCAGCCCGTCCCCGGTGATCTGGTACGTGTCCTTCGTCAGCGTGATGCCGTCGTACTCCTTCGTCGCGGAGTCGGTCTTGATCTTGATCGATCTCTGCACGAACTGCACGACACCGTTGCGGGTCGATATCACGTACTGGTCGCTCACGTCCCTGCCCGAGGTGTCCGTGATGCTGTAATACGACATATCGATGACGTTGTACCACTCTCCGAAACCGTCTGTCGTACGCTCCAGCTCACAGCGGAACTCCGCATGATGCCCCGGTTTCAGCGAGCCGCCGATGAGCTTCCACTCATCACAGGTCAGATCCGGATAGGGATTGCCGTCATACTTGACCGTCTTGCTGCCGGCCTGGATCACGATGTACTCCCGCGAATCCCGGATCGTTCCCGAATTCTTATTGGATATCTCATAGCAGTCGAGCGCCGAAGTGCCGTCCTTATGAGAAACATGAATATCTTCCAGATGATACCATTTTTCGGAGGACGAGACATACTCGTAGACGACTCTCGCCTCGTCGACCGTGTCACCGTACACCAGTCCGGAGAAGGTGATGTCCTTGTCGCTGACCTCCACATCGTCGACTTCCCCGTTGACGGAAATGTTCGCAAGGGACACCTTCAGCGTTCTCGGCCGGATGGAAAAATCCGTGCTGTCGATCTCCCGGCGGACTCCCAGGAAGGAGACCGAACGGGCGCGTACCTCATAGTTTCCCACCTCGCGGGGAACATCCGTGCTCCACTCCGCGTCCTTGTCGTCGGTCGAGCGGTACTCGTATACCACCTCACCGATCGCGGTGCATCCCGTCGAAGGATCCGGCGCCTCGCCGTAGGTGACGCTCTTGCAGGACATTCCGCGGTAGCAGAAACCGACGCCGAAGCACAGCAGGAAACTCGGGATCAGGATCGCCAGCGCGATAAAGATCCCGGTTCTGACACGTCTCAGCACCTCGGACATATGAACCATCTTTTTTTCGTATTCTTCGTACATTGTCTTACTCCGTCAAAATCAAAACCCCACATTCATAAGCTACACGGTAACTGTCCGTTACATCCCTTCCCTGCGAATCACGCACGGAAAATGACCAGAGCGAATTCTCGTACGTCCCCGGTCTGTTGTAGTCATACATACCGGGTTGCATCTGCTGCGTCGTGGTGACCTCCAGCGTATCTCCGGCGACAAGCTCGCCCCCGATGAGCGCCCAGTCGTTCTCATAGACGGTGCCGCTGTACGGGCGCCTGACATCCATCGTCTGTACATACAGAGTGACCGGCGTCACGATCAGTTCCCCGAGCATATAGGAGATGTCGTACATCGATGTGACATCGTTGCCCTGCGCGTCATCAATATACAGAATAATGGTATTGTTGCTGATCCCGGCCCTGGTGATCGATCCGGTGCACGCTGCATGAATCCGGTGTCCGCTCTCCAGCCGCCCCTCGCGCAGCGAATACTCTTCGTTAACGCAGGGCGTTCCGTCGTACTCCTTGGACGCGGAACCGGTCTCGACAATAAGCTTGCCGTAGTAGATCGTCAAAGAACCGTACTCGCACTCGACATCATACTCCTTGGTGACATCCACATTGTCCTTGTTGAGAATGCGGATGCGATAGGAGTTGTTGTACACGCCCGGTGACACGGGATCTGCAAAATCGTACGCCTCCCAGGAGTCTCCCTCGCTGAGCCAACCGTTCTGCACGATCACGGACTCCTCCTTGAGCGGCGTTCCGTCGTACACCTTGTCCGCGTTATAACTCAGAAAAATGATCTTCTTGCGGAACACCTCGAGCTTGCCCGGGCGGATCTCAATGTCGTACTGGTCGGACACATCCATACCGGAGGTGTCCAGGACACGGACCTCGGCCTGGTTCTCGCAGATGCCGATCTCCGTCTGCTCACCCTTCACCTTGACCGAGAGCTCGTGCTCCGGCGCCAGCGTCCCCGAGATCTGTTTCCATTTGCTGTTCGTGAGCGGCGTGCCCGAGTACTCCTTCTGCGCGGAGCCCGTCTGGATGACAATCTTCGTCTTGCGGAGGCGGAAGCTTCCCGTCGCGATGAGCAGCGTCAACAGGATCATCCCGACCGTCAGCGCCACGCCGAACACACCGATCGCATAAACCGATAATTTCTTCTTACGCATAGTTTAACCTCAATCCGAAAGCGCCTTCCCGGCGTTTTCTCAGGATGCCATCTGCCTCAGATAATGAAGGTATCCGCGGCACAGAGGCATCGATTCCTCCCCGAATAATTCATTGAGCTTCTGCGCAAGCGCCTGGCTTGCTTTCGCGATGACAACCGGATTCTGTCCCTCCAGTTTCCGGAGGATCTTCTTCGACAGAAAATCGTCGAGTGCGTTCTCCTCCGTCCCGCCGCACGCGATGTACACCGCGATGTACTCCTCCATCTGCTTGCGGATACGGTTGCCGTACGTGATATGGAAATTGTCCATCAGGTAGCGGTCGATCTCCGCAACCTTGCGACGGTTGCGCGCCGTCATGGAAAATGTCTGCTTCGCCCACTCCACCGTCAGTCGGAACGCGGAGTACGAAAGTCTCACGCCTTCCGAGGTGCGCGGCGAGAACGGCCTCGCCTTCTGGTTCAGGTTCATCACCATCGCACGGTCATACACCTTGTCCGAGATGGCAAATGTCGAGTCGTCGTTGTTCGCCGTTCCGATGAACCACACATTTTCCGGAAGACGGAAACGTCCGTCGCGGAACAGCACCGGATCCTTGTCCCAGCTGTCGGATGTCATCTCCAGATAACGGCTGCTCGGATTCAGCTCCATCAGCGAGAGGAAATCCGCGAAGAAGTACTCCACGCGCGCGATGTTCATCTCGTCGAGGACGATGATGTGAATGTCATCCGTGTAGCAGGACTCGTACAGCTTCTTCAGCAGCGGGCTCTCGCTGAACTGTTTCGTGAACTCGTTGAAATATCCGATCACGTCCGCACGCTCCTTCCACATCGGCTGCACGGAGATGACCGTCGACGGGTTGCCCAGGTAATCGCCGAACGCGGTCGCCATCGAGGTCTTACCGGTTCCGGAAAGGCCCTGCATGATCATCAGGTGTGACACGGCAAATCCCGCGACAAACCGGCGGATGTCCTCCTCGTCATAGTACAGACGCAGCTTGGACGCCGCATACGAGCGGAATCCGTCGCAGAGCTGCACGAGCGGAACCGAGTCCGCCGACAGCGGCTGCAGCTCGGTGCCGCCGACCGCGTCGATCGTGTGCAACGCGCGGAAACGCACACCGTCCGTCTTCGATTTCTTCCCGGCCTTTTTGCCCATCAGCAGGAAGCCCTTGCCCTCCGCGAGCATCTTCACGGAGAAGACGATCAGGACCACCGGCAGCAACAGCGCCAGGATCAGCACCAGATACACGGTCTCGGAGTGCACATACGCTCCTTCGCCGAAAATGTCCGCCAGATTGTCCGCATCCGAAAAATGGGTCCCGCACAGGATCAGCGCAACGCACACAAGCGCCACGATGCCGCATATGATGAACCGCCGGTACCAGACGGACATATCTTTCTCTTCAGTCATCCGGTCTTACCCCCTTTTCCACAGGATCTTCCTGCGGATTTTCTTCTTCGCGACGCCCCAGTTGCGCTCGAAGAAACGATCAAATGCCTCTTTCTCTTTCTCCAGTTCGAGGAACTGCTCGCGCTCCGACAGATCGACACCGGGCACTTTCACACCGAACTGCTCCATAAGCCCGTAGATGCGTGCCTCCAACACGCGGGCGCGCTCCTGCTCCGCCGCGAGTTTGGCCGCGACCGCATTCACCTCATTCTGAAGGCGCTCCGCCTCCTCGATGCCGGATTTGCGCGTCGCCGAGATCTGGATCCGCAGGTTGTCCGCATCCGCGCGGCCCTGCGCGACCGCCTCCTGAAGCGCCGTCACGCGGCTGCCCGCGTTCACAGCGTTGATCCGCATTGCCTCCGCGTCGGCGCGAAGCCTCTCGGCCTCCGCAACGGCCTGCTCGCGGAGCTCGACCTCTTCGACGATCAGGGCACGGTACTCCTCGGATGAGAGGTTGCCCTCCTGTGCGCGCCCGAGGATTTCCCGAACACGCGCCTCGTTTCTCCGGCGCTCCGCCTCCCTGCGGCGTTCCTCCTCCTCGAGATATCGCTTTTCCAGCTCCTCCGAGAGATTGTGTCCGTACTGTCCGTTCAGGAAATACCCGAACATCGCCAGCTCGGTCACGCGCTTCTCCATATCCGCGGAGAACGGCTCCAGGGAGTTCTCATGGCGCACCAGAGAGAAACCCTCACCCGTATAACTGCTCAGGTAGTCGTACAGGGCGACCACCTCCTTGAAATGCTTGTCCATGCGCAGCACGTTCGTGCGCGTGATCGGCGGCGTGATCATCGGCTCCAGCGCGACGCTCTTCATCAGCGGCATCGACAGAAGTATGGAGACCTCCGCGGCGATCGCCTCGAGCCGCTTCACCTTGGACGCGTCGTGCCCCTCCAGCGCATCGGGGCCGTTGGTCCCGTCGCTGTAGCGGTACTGCACCGTGATCGGGCCGCCCTCGGTCTGGATGGATTTGACGAACTCCATCTCCGACCGGCACTCCTTCCACGCCTGTGCGATCTTGTAATAGCGGTAATCCACAAAGTCCCGCGTGTAACACAGGACCATATACAGCACGCGGTTCTCGTACACCGCGTAGTTGCTCTCATTTTCAAATACGTTCAGCTTGTCCGGGATCAGGTCCTCGCCCTCCTCGGGGACGTGGGTGATCATCTCGCTGTGCCGCGACAAATGTTCCACGGAGGTTCGGGAAACCTTGCGCACACGCTCGATCGGCGTCACGTTGCCCTCCGTCTTGATGAACTGCCGGTCCTCGCGGATGGCTGCCTCAAGATGCGGCAGCGCGGCTTCGATGTGCTCGATCCACTCCTCATCGATGGTCACATCGAAATACACCGACAACAGTTTCTCGGTCTCGATCCCGCTGCGGCCGAACAGATCCCGCAGTTTCTTTTCTTCCTCGGTCGCGGGCAACTGTGTGTCTTCAAGCTGCTGCCCGAAGCTCTTCGCCGCCCGGTAGTACCGATCCATTATGTTCTGACTCATGTCCGTTTCTCCTCAGCTGCTTACCACTCGTGTTCCCGAACCCGTTACGACGCGCTTCTGCGCAGCCGATCCAGGCTGTCCTTGCACAGGGGCATCTGATCGAGCCCGAAGGTGGATTCGAAGATGCTCTCGAGCGCGTCCATGGAGTACCGGAGCACTACCGGGCTCAGGCCATCCAGCTTGCGCAGAACCTTCTTCGCGAGCATATCGTCAACCGCCTCCAGCTCCGTCCCGCCGCACGCTTCGTAGACGGGGATGTACTCCTCCATCTGTCTGCGAATACGGTTACCGTAGGTGACACGGTACTGGTTGGTGAGGAACTCGTCGATCTTGCGGATCTTCTCCGCCGTCTCGTCGGAGAGATGGTACGTTGCCTTCGCCTGCTCCGTGAGCTCCTTGAAGCGGGCGTACGAGATCCGGTCTCCGGAGATCTTCTCGGGTTCGAAAATGTCGGCCTTGCGGTCGAGGTTCATAACCATCGCGCGGTCGTAGACCTTGTCGGAGATGGCAAATGTCGAATCGTCGTTGTTGGCCGTCCCGATGAACCACACATTTTCCGGAATACGGAGCATACCGCGCTCCAGAAGCTTCGGGTCATCGTCCCACGTGTCCGAAACGACCTCGAGATAACGGTTCGCGGGGTTGAGCTCCATCTGCGAGAGGAAATCCGCGAAATAATACTCCACGCGTGCGATGTTCATCTCGTCGAGAACGATCACATAGATCTCGTCCGTGTAGCGGGCCTCGTACAGTTTCTTGAGAAGCGTGCCCTCGCTGAAACGCTTTGTGAACTCGTTGAAGTAACCGATGATGTCCGAACGCTCCTTCCACATCGGCTGCACCGAGATGACGGTTGAAGGGTTCATCAGGTAGTCGCCGAACGCCGTTGCCATCGAGGTCTTACCGGTACCGGAGAGACCTTGCATCACGAGCAGGTGCGATACGCCGAGACCGGCGACGAACTTGCGGATGTCCGCCTCGCTGTAGTAAAGTCCGAGGTTGGCCGCCGCATAATTGCGGAAGTTGCGGCAGATCGCGGGAAGCGTGATCGACCCGTCGAACTGCGGCGCCTTATAGTGCAGCGCGTTCCGGTCGATCCGGGTGAGCGTGTGGAAGCGCGAGGTGATGTCATCGTCCTCCTCTTCCTCCGGCAAACCGGTTCCGTCCGCCTTGCCTTCGTTGTTGCCGTCGGTCCCGTCGCCCGCCGGCTTTTTCTTCGCCGGCTTCTTCTTGTCCTCAGAAGTGAGGTAAAGCACGGACAGGATCATCACCAGGATGCTGGCAAACAGCAGAATGAAATAAAATGCAAGCGCGACCTTCGAGGACAGAATGCTCCACAAGGTCTCGAAAAATGTTCCGAATGTCAGTATTCTCAGCGGATTCATAAATCCCTCCCAAAGTTGATCTTCAGCAAATCTTCATCACTGTCCGAGGCCGTAAGCCCGGAAGTAGCCGCGGCAGCGCGTCATCGCGCGATGCTCGAACAGCTCCGCGAACGCAAGGTAGAGCTCGGGGATCGCTCCCCCGCCCCTGGCCGTGAGAATGTACGGGAACAGCGTGTAGTAGACCGCCTTGTCGAAAGCCGATTCCGGCTCCTCCCCCGTCGCGAGCAGGCACGAGGAAAAACTCTCCATCCTGCGGTACAGCCGGTTCCTCTCACCGGGGATCGGGTTCACCCCGCAGCGCCGGAGCAGTTCGTCCGCAAGCCTCCATTCTCTCTCCTCGATGAAGTACTCGTCCTCCGCCTCGCGCAGGATGCCGCGGAAGGTGTCGTCGCCGATACCGTGGAACGGCTGGCCGATCGAAGTGTTCGTCAGTCCGATGAGCACCTCCGTCCGGTCGAACTCCTTGTCTGTCTGGTACGCCGGGACGAAACCGCTCGTCAGGTCGTTCGCCGACAGCCCGAAAAACGCGTTGAGCAGTTCGATCAGGCGGTAAATTGCCTGCGGCTGCGTGCCGGGCGCTCCGGCGATACGCACGGTCCCCGCGGACGCGTACCGCGCCAGGATCATATTCATATCACCGCTGCCGACCTCAACACCGCACAGCTTCAGGTAGGCACATATTCGGTTGGAAAGCATCGGGATGGTTTCGCCGGGAATCTCCGCGGGGCCGTTACCCGCGGTCTCGCTCTCCCCCGAGGGAAGGACGGCGGCGTTCAGATACGCGGGGTTCGCCCGCTGTTCCGCGGCAAGGCGCAGGTTCGCTTCGCGCTTGCGGCGCAAATGCCGCACAAAACGCAACAAAAGAAGGACCCCCGCTACCACGGCAATCAGAATGAGAATGGCTAAAATGACATAGAGGATGACCAGCGACGAGGATCCTGAAGATACCGAGGATGCGGTGTTGTTGCCCTTGGAGCCGCCTCCGCCCAGATATTGATCGAAATAGTCGCCGGTGTCGTATGAAATTGGTAAAGAACGCATCTTTGTCCCCCACAGTGCAGTTCTGAGTCACCTCGCCGGTGCACTTCGCCCCCTGTTCGGGGACGCCTCGGAAAGGTGTCGGCCTTATGTCGGCCTTATCCTGTTTATTATAGCAGGTCGCTATGTAAAATGCAACTGATTTTCCGCGCAAGAGCGGTCTATCGTCTTGACAAATGAAGTCCCCCGCGTTAAGATGTTGAACACATAAAAAGCAGCTCGGGCCTCCCGGTAATCGCTTTCGGACATCCCCGAAGCTGCGGAAAAGAGGTAACGCGACATGAAGATCAGAACACGTTTCGCCCCGAGTCCGACCGGCCGTATGCACGTCGGCAACCTTCGTACCGCTCTGTATGAGTATCTGACCGCGAAGCATGAAGGCGGCGATTTTATATTGCGAATTGAGGACACTGACCAGGAACGCTATGTGGAAGGTGCCGTTGACATTATATACCGCACGATGGAAAAAGCAGGTCTGGAGCACGACGAGGGTCCGGACAAGGACAAGGGCGTCGGCCCGTACGTGCAGAGTGAGCGCGTGAAAACCGGTCTCTATATGGAGTACGCGAAGAAGCTGATTGAGAAAGGCGAGGCGTACTACTGCTTCTGCACCAAGGAGCGTCTCGACTCCCTGAAGGGTGTCGTGGACAGCGAGGGCAAGGAGATCACGAAGTACGACAAGCATTGCCTGTCGCTCTCCGGGGAGGAGATCGAGGCCAATCTTGCGGCCGGCATGCCGTTCGTCATCCGCCAGAACATTCCCGCAGAGGGAACGACCACATTTACCGACGCGAACTACGGCGATATCACGGTTGACAACGACGAGCTCGACGATATGATCCTGATCAAGAGCGACGGCTATCCGACCTACAATTTCGCGAATGTCGTCGACGACCATCTGATGGGCATCACGCACGTCGTGCGCGGCAACGAGTACCTTTCCTCGACTCCGAAGTACACGCGCCTCTACAACGCGTTCGGCTGGGAGGAGCCGGTGTACATCCACTGCCCTCTCATCACCAATGAGGACCATCAGAAACTCGCCAAGAGAAGCGGCCACTCCTCGTTCGAGGACCTTCTCGAGCAGGGATTTGTGCCGGAGGCGATCATCAACTTCATCGCGCTTCTCGGCTGGAGTCCGGAGGACAACACCGAGATCATGTCGCTGCAGGAGCTGATCGAGAGGTTCGACTACCACCACATCAGCAAGTCTCCCGCCGTGTTCGACATGACGAAGCTTCGCTGGATGAACGGCGAGTACATCAAGAATATGGACAACGAGCGCTACTATGAGTTTGCGCTTCCTTACGTCAGCGAGGTTGTCAAGCGCGACTGCGATCTTCGCAAGATCGCCGATCTCGTCAAGACCCGCATCGAGACGTTCACGGACATCGCCGAGAAGATCGACTTTTTCGAGGAGCTTCCGGACTACGACATCGAGATGTATACGCACAAGAAGATGAAGACCAACTCCGAGATCGCACTCGCGGTCCTTCGCGATCTTCTGCCCCGTCTTGAGGCGCTTGACGACTACTCCTACGCAGGTCTTGAGAAACTCTGCATGGACTACGTTGCCGAGAAGGAGATCAAGAACGGTGTCTGCCTGTGGCCTCTGCGCACGGCCGTCTCCGGCAAGCAGATGACGCCCGGCGGCGCCTACGAGATCATGGAGATCCTCGGCAAGGACGAGAGCCTTCGCCGCGTGCGCATCGGCATCGACAAGCTTGCCGCTGCCGTATCCGCAGAGTGATCTTCCGAACAACACCGATCGATCTTTCCGAATCATCCCGGGGCGGCCGCGGCTGCCCCGGATGATATCTTTTCTCACGTATCACATCTTACATTTTTCTGTTTCACACAGATTCCCTTATCACATCTGTTTCTTACAGATTCCCCTGTCAATTCTTCCAACCGTACATCGTCTCCCTCACCGCGCCATGACAGAACGCGTTTATTTCTGCTACCTTCGGCGGAAAGAGAGGTATCATTATGACACAGACGAACAACACCGCAGGGAGCAATCCCGCCCAGGAGGAGGCGATCCGTCACAAGGACGGGCCGATGCTCGTGCTCGCGGGCCCCGGCTCCGGCAAGACTTACGTCATCACCAACCGCGTGCAGCACCTGATTGAGGAGTGCATGGTCCCGCCCGGCGAGATCCTGGTGATCACATTTTCCAAAGCTGCCGCGGACGAGATGAAACAGCGGTTCGACGCGCTGACCGAACGCCTCTACCCCGCCGTCACGTTCGGGACGTTTCACGCGTGCTTCTTCCACATGCTGCAGTACGCGCGCGGCTACACCGCGGATTCGATCCTGCGGGAGTCCGACGCCGTATCACTCCTCGGCCGGATCCTGATCGACCTCCGTCCGGAGTACGCGGAGGACCCGGCGCTTGTGCGTGACATCTACGAGGAAATGCTCTGCGTCAAATGCCGCGACGATGATACTACACGTGTAGAACAGTTAAAATACAAGCCTTCCTCGTGCGATGCACCGACCTTTTCCGAGGCGTTCACGAGGTACCGCGAGGAGCTCCGACGGCTCCGCAAACTCGATTTCGAGGATATGCTCCTGCTCACGCGCGAGCTGCTCACGGAGGACGATGCAGCACTCGACTTCTGGCGCAGGCGCTACCGCTACCTCCTCGTCGACGAGTTCCAGGACGTGAACCGGCTCCAGTATGAGATAGTCCGGCTGCTCACCGGCGCGGACGGCAACCTCTTCGCGGTCGGCGATGACGACCAGTCGATCTACGGCTTCCGCGGCTCCGATCCGCAGATCATGCTGCGGATGCCCGAGGATATGCCCTCCTGCCGCGTCGTCCGGCTGCCGGTCAACTACCGGAGCACGCCGCAGATCGTCGCTTCCGCCGACGCGCTCATCGGGAACAACCGCGTCCGCTTCCGAAAAGAACACACGACCGCCCGGCCTTCCGGCGATGAGATCCGCGTCCTGGACTTTGACACGGTCGCTTCGGAAAATGAATTCCTCCTCTCGGAGATCGCCTCCCTCTTCGCGCAGGGCTGTCCGTACCGCGAGATCGCCGTTTTGTTCCGCACAAACCTGCAGATGCGCAGCCTGTGCGACTCGCTCAACCGCGCCGGCGTCCCGTACCGCATCCGGGGCTTCCTGCCGAACCTTTACGACGATCCGCAGGTGCAGGTCGTCCTCGCATATCTCCGGGCAGCCCGGGGCGACTTAAGCCGCAGGACCGTGCTGATGATCGCAAACCAGCCGAAGCGCTACCTCGAGCGCCGCTTTCTCACCGCGGAGCGGATCGATCTCGCCGCGGTCCGCGACGCTGCCCTTCGCGACGGCAAAGCCTACCTCGCCAACCACGTCGACCGTCTGATCTACGATCTGGCGATGCTCTCGCGGATGAACCCCTTCGCCGCAGTCAACTATGTGCGAAAGGTCATCGGCTACGACAAGCACGTGGCGGAGCACAGCCTCCGCGGCGATGAGGCGCTCGAGACGCTCGCGGAATTCCAGGAGACCGTGCGCGCCTTCGACACGGTCCCGCAGCTCTTCGAGGCCGAGGAGCAGTCCCGCCGCGTGGTGAAGCAGCATTTTCCGAAGGACGGGGACGGGCAGGATGACCGCGTCGCACTGATGACCTTTCACGCCTCGAAGGGCCTGGAGTTTCGCAACGTATTTATATGCGACTGCAACGAGACGCTTGTTCCGCACAAAAAAGCGCTCCTCCCCGAATCCATCGAGGAGGAACGCCGTCTTCTCTATGTTGCAATGACCCGCGCACGCGATTCACTGTCTCTGTTGTACACCGCCAAACGCTTCGGGAAGGAACTCCCTCCGTCCGGTTTTCTCGGCGAGATCCTGCTGCCGCAGTCGAGCCTCACCCCCGGCACGCGCGTCCTGCACCGGCAGTTCGGCAAGGGCACCGTGCTCTCGCTCGCGGACGACCGGCTTCGCGTCCGTTTCGACCGCATACTGCTGCCGAAGTCGCTTTCCTACCGGCTGTGCGCACAGGCGATGCTTCTCAAGCTTCTGTAGCTTACTCCTCGTCCGCGTCGAGCAGATACTCATCCGCAAGAAACTCGTCGTACGCCTTGGAAGCAGCCTCGAACTCCTCGTCCGTCTCGATGTCGTCAAGACGGATGTCCTCCTCGTCCTCCGGATTCTCCCAGAAGCGGTACAGATACACATCCGGCTCCTCATCGCCCTCCCAGTTTTGCGGCGTAACCGCAATGTACTCGCGGTCGTCCGGGCCCGGGAAAATGCCGATCACATCGCACTTCAGCTCGGTGTCGTCATCCAGATACAGGGTCACTTCGTCCTTATCGTAAATATCTTCGAAATCGCTCATTTTTATCCTCCGTAATTCACCGTCGCGGTGATAGTTGATGGGGGTATTATAACAGATATGCGGAAAATAATCCAGCCCCAATGAAAAAGCCCGCTGCGGCGCACTGACAGGCGCAAAAATGCCAAGTAACATTTGCCGTTTGGCGCGGATTACGGTATAATAAAGGGTAGCCTGCAACGCACCGCGGAACACCGTTTCCGCGGGTTTGCGGGAGCATTTTCCGAAGAAAGGTGCGTGTCGCGCGTGGACGAATCCCTGCTGACAATCGAACCGGATACCGCTGCCCCGACGGACTCCCCTGCGGGGCCTGTCTGCGTGACTGTCTCCGTCCGCGATTTCGTGGAATTTCTGACCCGCAGCGGCGACATCGACAACCGCTCCTCCGGTCGCGACGCGGACGCGATGCAGGAGGGCGCGCGGATCCACCGGCGCATCCAGAAGGCACAGCCCGGAGGCTACCGGGCAGAGGTTGCGCTCAAACACGAGGAGGTGCTCACGCACGACGGCACGACATTCTCCATCACCGTGGAGGGCCGCGCCGACGGCATATACGACGACCCGCAGTACGGACACACGATCGACGAGATCAAATGTATGCTCCGCGACGTGAACTCGCTCGACGAACCGGTCCCCGTGCACCTCGCGCAGGCGCGCTGCTACGCCTACTATGAATCGGTCGAGAAGGATCTCCCGCAGATCACCGTGCGTATGACATATGTGCACATCGACACGGGCGCGATCCGCTATTTCTATGAGACGACGAGCCGCGACGAGCTGACCGAATGGTATCTCTCTCTCTGCCGTGACTACTGCCGTTGGGCCAAATGGTCCCACGACCACGCGGAGGCCCGCAACGCCTCCATCGAGGCGCTCGCCTTCCCGTTTGAGTACCGACCGGGCCAGAAGGATCTCGTGCTCGACGTGTACCGGACGATCCTGCGCCGACGCAAACTCTTCATCGAGGCGCCGACAGGCGTCGGCAAGACGATCTCCACGATGTTCCCCGCCGTGCTCGCGATGGGCCGCGGACTGGCGGAGAAGATCTTCTATCTCACTGCGAAAACCATCGCGCGCACCGTCGCCGAGGAGTGCTGCGAGACACTCATCCGCGCGGGTGCCGCGCTCTTCACGATCACGCTGACCGCGAAGGAGAAACTGTGCGTCCTCGAGGAGCCGAACTGCAACCCCGAGGCGTGTCCCCGCGCGTGCGGCCATTTCGACCGCGTCAACGAGGCTCTCTTCGCGCTGCTCTCGGAAGCCGTCGCGCAGGAATTATCCACCGACGCCCCCGTCTCTTCGGAGTCGCCCTCCGAAACAACCGCTCAGGCTTCCTCCGCACGCCACACCGGCCTCAGCATCCGCCGCGAAACGATCATCGAGTACGCCGAGCGATATCAGGTCTGCCCGCATGAGCTGAGCCTCGACCTCTCGCTGTTCGCGGACGCCGTTATCTGCGACTACAACTACGTCTTCGATCCGACCGCATACCTGCGAAGATACTTCTCCGAGGGCATCCGCAGGGACTACATTTTCCTGATCGACGAAGCGCACAATCTCGTGGAACGCTCGCGGGAAATGTACTCCGCGGAGATCGTCAAGGAGGATGTCCTCGCCGCGAAGCGCGCACTTGAGGAGCATCATCCCTCGACGGCCAGACTGTGCAACGCACTCAACAAGGTGATGCTCGCCTACCGCAAGGAATGCGACGGCTTCACCGTGCGCGGGGAGGCGACGGAATTCTTCACCAAGGCCGACCGGCTGATGTCGGCGCTCGCCGATGTGCTCTCCGACCGGAAGCGCCCGGTGCCCGAGGAGGCGGTCTCGCTTTATTTCGCGCTGCAACATATGATGGCGATGAACGAGCAGGCCGAGGACAATTACACGATCTTCTGCGATTTCCGCGAGAGCGGTGACTTCTTCCTCCGGCTGCAGTGTATGGATGCGTCCGCACCGCTCGCCGCGTGCCTTGAGAAGGCCCGCAGCACCGTTTTCTTCTCGGCGACGCTCCTGCCGATCGCTTACTACAAGGAACAGCTCGGCGGCGCCGCGGACGACTATGCGGTCTACTCTCCCACGCCATTTGACCCCGCGAGACGCCTCGTGATGGTCGCGCGGGATGTCGACACGCGCTACAAAAACCGCACGGAGTCGGAGTACCGCAAGATCGCGGACTACATCCGCACGCTCACCGAAGCACGCAAGGGCAACTACATCGCGTTCTTCCCGTCGTACCGCTTCGCCGAGGCCGTTGGCGAACAGCTCGAGGGCTGGGACGGCATTCTCCTGCTGCAGACCGCCAACATGACAGAAAAAAAGCGCGAGGAGTACCTCGCGGCGTTCGAGGAGGAACACGAAGGCTCCCTGCTCGGTCTTTTTGTGATGGGCGGGATTTTCGGCGAGGGCATCGACCTGCGGCGCGACTCCCTGATCGGCGCGATCATCGTCGGTCCGGGGCTCCCGATGGTTTGCAACGAACGTGAACTGTTCCGCGACTACTACGAACAAAAATCGGGGCAAGGCTTCGCTTACGCTTACCTTTACCCCGGTATGAACAAAGTACAGCAGGCCGCCGGCCGCGTCATCCGCACCATCGAGGATGCCGGCTGCATTCTGCTTCTCGACGATCGCTTCGGAACCTCCTCCTACCGCGATCTCTTTCCGCGCGAGTGGACTCCGGTGCACACGGTCACGCGCCGTACGCTGCCGGCACTCGTCGACAACTTCTGGCGGACGATGTCACCCGATCCGGATCACTCCTGACCCGCTCCGAAGGCGGGCATCCGCATCCCGGTATCCAGGCATTTGACACGGACATGGCGCGTCTGCGCCTGCACATCGCCGTCCGTGTGCAGATACTGTCTGGTGTCCGCGATCACTTCGATCTCACTGCACTCAAACGTCTCCACCTTGCTGTGCTTCACATGCGTGCCACGCACCAGCTTCGGCAGCATCGTGAGGACGCGCAGCGGCCGTATTCCGTGTGCGATCACGACGCTCAGCTTGCCGTCGCACGGATCGGCATTCGGCGCCATCTTCAGGCCGCCGCCCTCATAGCGGCTGTTCATAAAGCACATAAATATAACGTCATCGTACGTGCGCGAAATCCCGTCACGTACGACTGTCGCACGAAATCTCGGGTTGGCGAAAACCTGCTTGAACGCGACGAGCAGGTACGCGAGTTTTCCCAGATGCAGTTTGTTGAGTATCGGTTTGAGCGATGAGCTGTCCACCTCGTGGCACACCTTGGCGTCGTAACCGATGCCGCAGCTTCCCGCGAAGCGCACGGTTCCCCTCGTCTCGAAGGTCTCCACACTCCCCAGGTCGTACTCCCGCTTCTCCTCCGCCGCAAGCAGCATTTTCGCGCACGCAATCGGGTCCTTCGGGAGCCCGAGGCCCTTCACGTAATCGTTGCCGGAGCCGCCCGGCAGCACAGCGAGCGTCACCTTCGACGGAAGGATCAGTCCGTTGACAGCCTCATTGATCGTGCCGTCGCCACCGAACACCCAGATGTCGGCCTCCTCGTCCCTGCGGCAGATCGCGCGCACATACTTCGTCGCATCGCCCGCATTTTCCGTGGGAAGCACCGTAAAAAACTCGGACGCCTTCATCTTGCGCTTCTCCGCCTGCTTCTTAAGGAACGCCTCAAGCTTCTCGACCTTGCTGCCACCGCCGGTTCTGGCGTGGTCATTGACAATCAGATAAATCATAAACCCCTCTTCTCGAGGCCGGGCCGCTTATCACTTCTCCTCTGCCGCCTCTTCCTCTTTCTTCTCCGCTGCAAATCTTCTGCCGCCGCGCTCTCCTTCTGCGCTGCGGTCCGCATTCTTCTTCACTTTCTTCTCGCGTGCGATGTAGATCGGGCGGTGCTTGCCCTCCATATAGCTGCGCGAGATGTACTGCCCCAATACGCCGAACATCAACAGCTGCAGTCCGCTCATAAACAGGATCACCGTCACGATCGTCGGGTAGCCGCTCACGTCGTTGCCGAAGATCAGCGTCTTGACGATCAGCCAGATCATCATAACGAACGAGAATATGCAGAAGAACACGCCTAAGAACGATGACATCGCAAGCGGTACCGTGGAAAATGAAACAATACCGTTGATCGAGTAACTCAGCAGACTGCTGAACGACCACTTCGTCTCGCCCGCGACACGCTCCACGTTGTGATAGCCGATCCATTTGGTGCGGAAACCGACCCACGCGAAGATGCCCTTCGTAAAACGGTTGTACTCCGGCATATCGAGTACGGCGTCCACCATCTGCCGCGTCATCATGCGGTAGTCGGTCGCGCCCTCCACGATGTCGACGCCGGAAATCTTCCTGTTGAATTTGTAAAACATACTCGAGAACCAGGAGCGGATCTTGCCCTCGCCCTCGCGGTCCACACGCCGCATCGCGACGCTGTCGTACTCACCCGAGAGGATCGTGTCGAGCATCTCCGGTATGTAGCACGGCGGATGCTGCAGATCCGCGTCCATCAGAACGACGAAATCGCCGACGGCGTTCGACAGTCCCGCGTAAATCCCGGACTCCTTGCCGAAGTTGCGCGAGAATGATATGAACGACACGCGGTCATCCTTGTCCGCAAGCTCCTTCAGAATCTCAAGCGTACGGTCCTTCGATCCGTCGTCCACGAACAAAAACTCGCATTCCGCCCTGTCGCGAATGCTCTCCGCGGTCTTCGTGATCTCCTCGTAAAATGCCCCCAGAACCGATTCCTCATTGTAGCAGGGCACCACGATTGACAAACATGGTTTCTCCATTACTTCTTACTTGTCCTTTCCGGTACTGTACTTCCCGATTGTTTATTCCGGGCCGTCACTTCTTCCCCCACTGCCGGCCGGTCTCATTCCGCCCGGGCACTGCTTCGGGTCCTGCGGATATGACTCAAGTTATTGTATCATATTCCGCCGCAGGTGGCAAGTGCACCCCCGCGTACGGACTATGCCCGTGCTCCTACAGCAGCAGCGCCGCGGATACCGCGAGCCCGGCCAGTGCGGCGGCGATGGCCGGCACGGCGATGCGCACTCCGTAGGACACAAATTTGCCGAACGAGAAATCCACACCTACGGTTTTCAGGAGCGACATCCACATGATGCCCGCGAGCGCTCCGACCGGCGTCAAATACGCGCCGAGGTTCGAGCCGATGATCGTGGCGTACACGGCGGAAAGCGGCGCCGAGCCGTATGACAGGAGCGACGTGAACAGCACGCTCATCGGAATGTTGTTGATGATATTAGCGGCGCACGACGACGTGATGCCGTAGGTGATGATCGGATTGCCGTGCGACAGCACCTCCGCGATGCGCCCGGACAGGCCGCTGCCGTTCATCGCGAGCACGAGACCGAACATCGAGATTACAAACGGTGCCAGCAGCCACGGCAGGCGGTGCAGGCTTCGGAACAGAAGTCGCGGTCCTCGCCGCGTGATCGCGTTCATCACGCAGGTGCACACGATCAGGCTGACCGCCGAGAACACGGCGATGCGCCACATCGGAAGATTGATGTAAGAGGCAACCGCGAGCAACACCGTACACACGCCGAGGTGCACCATTCCGAGCACGACCGTCGGCTTGTGGCGGATCATCGCAGTCTCGGATTCGCCGTGCATCGGCACGGAAAGCATTTTCCGGAACAGAAGCCGTATCACGATGTACACCGCCGCGCCCGCGCACACCGTCGGGATCAGCATCACCTTCACGTACGCGAGGAAGTCGATCCCCGCGCCGCTCGCAAGATAGATGTTGGTCGGGTTGCCGATGATGAACATCATGCTGAACGTGTTGGCCGCGATGAACTCCGTCACCAGGTACGGGATCGGGTTGATCTTCGCCGCCTTCGTAAAATACCCGATGAACGGGGTGAACGTCAGCACCACGATGTCGTTTGAGGTAAATACCGTGAGAACCGAGACCGTCAGGAACAGCGACGAGAGCAGCTTTCGCTGGTCGCTTCCGGCCCGTGCGAGCGTGCGGCCCGCGAGATAATGAAAGAAGCCCGCCTCATCGAGGTAGACCGAGAGAAATGTCATCGAGAAAAATAAAGCCAGGATCTTGATCGGATTGACCGCCGTGTCCGCGGTCAGGCCGGTGCCGAACTGCTTAAGCGTCAGCCCCTGGGTCAACAGCAGCACGATCACGCCGGCCGCCGCCACAAGCGGATACGTATCGAAAACAATGCCCCGGATCGTAATCCGCGGCTTCGCTATGATCGCGACCATCATCGTAAGACACGTCGCAAGCGCAATGATACCGACCTTGACCATGTGCTGTCCCTTCCTGCGGCCGTTTGACGGCCAAAGGAATTATAGCATTTTCCGAATGAAATGCAACGGATTCCTGCGGAAAGAAGCTGCTTTTTTCTAAATCGACGCCAGAACCTTCCGGATGTTCTCCTCGTTCGGAACGATGATGTTGATATCGACCTCCGGATGCTCCGCGACATACGCCGTGAGGAAGCCCATCAGGTTGTCCTTCGTCTCCATGTAGTCGTCAACGATCGCCTGATCACTGTAGCCGAGTTTCCGGAGTATGACCGCCGATACCACGCCTGTTCGGTCCTTGCCGGCGCCGCAGAAGTACAATACGTTGCTTCCGGCGTTCAGTATGGTGTCGATGATCCTGTCCATCTGCTCATCGAGCATTCCGAGATAGGTCGTCGCGACAGCCGCCGTCGACTTCGGCGTATCCCCGCCGCCCGTGACCGGCAGGTGATAATAGGTGAACCCCTCTTCCGTTTCGAGTCTGCACGGCCTGACCGTGTACTCCTTCTCCTCCCGGAGATCAACGACGGTCGTGATGTTGTTGTCGATAAGCCACTTGACTTCCTCATCGGAAAGGTTGCCCGGATAGTCGCTCCGGATATAGCGAAGGTCACCGGTCGGCAGCGCTCTTGTGTTCAGCGTGGACCGGAACAAGGATCGTTTATTGTATATCTCGGAAAATTCTGCCGCCATTCAGGATGCCCTCCGTCATTCGTAATCCCTGCTTTAGTTTAGTCGGTAAGCCGTTTCAATGTCAACACCCAACCCAGGGCTGTCGCGTTCCCAGACACAAAATAATTGCTACAGCGGACTCCTTGTGGTAGTATTATGTTGTCATCTGACGTTGGTGACTACATTTTCCGAAACACAGGAGGTCCCATCATGGAATTCGATGCTCGTAAAGTGAAAGACCAGTGTGTCGCGTGGATCCGCGATTTCTTCGAACATAACGGTCCCGGCTGCAACGCCGTGGTCGGGATCAGCGGCGGCAAGGACAGCTCCATCACGGCAGCGCTGTGTGTGGAGGCGCTCGGCAGAGACCGCGTGATCGGCGTGCTTATGCCTAACGGCGAACAGCCCGACATCGACTACTCTCAGATGCTTGTGGACCACCTCGGCATCCGCTACTATGTGGTTAACATCAAAGATGCGTTTGACGGCGTCGTGAACGCGCTGCCGGACGATCTTCCGCTCTCGGAGCAGGCGCGCGTCAATCTTCCGCCGCGTCTTCGCATGTCGACGCTGTACTGCGTGTCACAGTGCTGCAACGGCCGTGTCGCCAATACCTGCAACCTCTCCGAGGACTGGGTCGGATACTCGACGCGCTACGGTGATTCCGTGGGCGATTTCAGCCCGCTCAGCCACCTGACCGTGCAGGAGGTTAAGGCTCTCGCACGCCTGATCGATCTGCCGGAGGTGCTGATCGAGAAGAAGCCGTCCGACGGACTGTGCGGCAAGACCGACGAGGACAACCTCGGATTCACATACGTAACGCTCGACCGCTACATCCGCACCGGCGAGATCGACAGCGAGGAGGACAAGGCGAAGATAGACAGACTGCACCGCCGAAACCTCTTCAAGCTTTCCGTGATGCCCTCCTTCGACCCCGGTATCGAGACCCGGGCCGACGAGTAAGGCGGGATTTTTCCGGACCGGACAATCATTTTCCGAACAATGCAACGGGCTGCCGCACATCGATGCGACAGCCCGTTTCGTCTGCTAAACTATATTGCGTGTTTCGTGACAGCTGATTTATTCTTTCTCGCGTTTCGTCGACGCGTCAACCGGCTTGTCCGCCTTCTTCATCATCAGGTTGGTCAGGATGCCGAGGATGAGCGCGCATGCGATCGGGGTGATCGAGACCTGACCGAACGTGAGCGTCAGGCCGCCGATGCCGGCGATCAGGATGACGGAAACTACGAAGAGGTTGCGGTTCTCGCCGAGGTCGATACCGTTCAGCATCTTAAGACCGGATACTGCGATGAAGCCGTACAGGGCCATGCAGACACCGCCGATGATGCAGTTCGGAACCGAGGACAGGAACGCAACAAACGGGGACAGGAACGATACGACCATAGCCATAATGGCAGCCGTAACGATCGTCCAAACGGAGGCATTGCCGGTGATCGCGACACAGCCGATGGACTCGCCGTACGTCGTGTTCGGGCAGCCGCCGAAGAATGCGCCGACCATGGAGCCGACACCGTCGCCGAGAAGCGTGCGGTGCAGACCGGGCTCTTTGAGAAGGTCGGTCTCAATGATCGAGGAGATGTTCTTGTGGTCCGCAAGATGCTCTGCGAATACCACGAATGCAACCGGCACGTACGCCGCGAAGATCTGTATGAAGTAGGTCGCGGTGATTCCCTTGGAAAATGCCTTGTACGCCGTCAGGAAGGAGAACTTCGGATATGTCAGGAACGTCTTGATCCCGACACCGTCTTCCACAAGCGCGGTAAACTTCGTCGCATCGATGATCACAAGGGTATCGTTGTCCGTCACCCAGCCGATCGCGGTGAAGATGAATGCGAGGCAGTATCCCGCAAGGATACCGATCACGAACGGGATCAGCTTCGTCGTCTTCTTGCCGTAGACCGAGCAGATCATTGTGACGGCGAGCGTCACCAGACCGCAGATCAGGCACAGATAGCCGTTCAGGCCGGAAGGCTGTTCCACTGCTTGCTTCACCTTGATCACACCGATCTTCTTACCGGTCTTCTCGTCGGTGACATCCTTGCCTTCCGCATCCTTCTTGATGGCAACATGCTCTTTGTCCTCACCGTCCTGAGCGAGGATTTCCTTCACCGAATCGGGATCGACATTGTTCTTCGCAAGAATATAAAGAGCTACATTCGGCATGCCGATCTCGTAGGGTGCCTCATAGGTGCGCTCCTCAACAACCGTCGTCTTCTGCACAGGCGACGAAAGGTTGCCGACCGCGTTGCCCGCGAGGGAAAGTCCGATGATGGCAACGGTAGGTCCGATGATCACGGCCGGCATTAACTTATCGATCCAGCCGACACCGCACATCTTCACGACGACGGCGATGATAACATACACAAGTCCCGCGAGCACCGCGCCGAGGATCAGGCCGAAATATCCGACCGCCATCGAGACGCCGCCGGCGAAAGCCGCCGCCATGGAGCCGAGGAACGCAAACGAGGAGCCGAGGAATACAGGGCTCTTCCTCCTGGTGAACGCAACATAAACGACCGTGCCGATGCCCGCGCCGAACAAAGCGGCCGCAGGGTCCATATCATGTCCGACGATAATCGGTACAAGCAGTGTCGCCGACATGATCGCGAGCAGCTGCTGCAGGGCGAAAACTAAGAGCGCGCCGAACGGCTGCGGTCTCTCATCGACCTTGTAGATCAGTTTCATAACTACCTCCTCGAATCAAAAGTTTTTGCTGACACGGAGGAAAATCCTCACTGAAAATGATATTAGCATTTTACGCTTTCTTTGTAAACCCGAAAGCATTAAATAATATCTTATTTAAATGCAAAACCACCACATATAGTGTTGTACTACAGCGATAGTACAACAGAATGTGGTGGTTGTCAACCTCATTGACATATTCGATTAAAGGTGATTGAACGACACGTCCGAGGCCCGTCCCGCGCCCGTCACTTCAGACGCTTTTTACAGATGTCCGCCAGGCAGCATCGCTCGCAGAAAGGCTGCGCCGTCCGCGCGGTGCACACTGCCCTGCCGTGGTCGACCATACGGTGGCAGAAATCGTTGCTCTCCTCGGGCGGGATGATCTCGCGCAGCAACTTCTCCACCTTGTGCGGATCTCTCTCGTCGTCGACAAGCCCCATCCGGTTGGCGAGGCGGATACAGTGCGTGTCCGTCACGATCGCCGGCAGCCCGTATATGTCGCCGAGCACCAGGTTAGCACTCTTGCGCCCCACGCCCGGCAGTTTCAGCAGCTCCTCCATCGTGTCCGGCACTCTCCCGCCGTACACGTCGCGAAGCATCGTCATACACGCCTTGATGTCGCGCGCCTTGCTCCTCCCGAGCCCGCATGGCCGCACGATCTCCTCGATCGCGTCCTCCGTCGCGTCCGCCAGTGTCTCGATCGTCGGAAAATGCTCGTACAGCACCGGCGTGATCATATCCACACGCGCGTCCGTGCACTGCGCCGCGAGCCGCACACTCACAAGGAGCTTCCACGCCTCGTCGTACGCGAGTGTACAGTGCGTGTCCGGGTACTCCGCCTTCAGCCGGCGCACGATCTCGCACGCGCGCTGTTTTCTTGAGCGGGGGCTCTCCGAAACGTTGCTCGGTTTCCCGGCGCGGGAACCCTTCGACGCGGCACATTTTTTCTCCGCGCACGCACCTTCAGAAAGGCCGGCACGCCCGGACTTGCGTCCGGCTGCCGACCCCTGTGTTTTCTTCGTTGTGTCCCGGCCGCTCACGCGAGCACTTCCGGAGCTGCGGTGAAGGAGAACTTCGATCCCTTCGCGTTGTCCAGATAGAGGACCTCGAAGATGCCGTCACCGACCTTGTACATCATACCGAGTCCGGGATTGGCCTCGAGCATCGCCGCTCTCGCCTCGTCACGGTCGTCGCGAACAAGTTCACCCGAGATGCGAAGCCACGCTCCGTCGGGATACATCGCGCTGATCTCCGTCTTCGGATTGGCCATCATCTGCGCGTAGCAAGCCTTCGTGTTGTTCGTGCAGATATATGTCTTGCCCTCGAACTCCGCTACCGCGCCGAACGGGCGCACACGGGGCTGATCGCCCTCAACCGTAGCAACAAAAAATGTTCTTACCTTCTGAAGTTCTTCTGTGATTCTGTTCATATGGGTTCCTCCTGTTATTATTCCTTTCGGGTGTCTGATTTCAATTTGCGTTTCGGCCACCTGGCGGCATAGTGCTTCCCCGCGTTCAATTCGCAAAAAAACGATTTTGAAACAAGTTTACAGGTAATCGTTTTTTTGCTCATTTCTGGCGGTAACTGTGTTCCCGCCCTGCGTAAGCGCTGCATATTCGATGCCGAAAGCAAGCTTTCGCATCGCACTTGCACCGCTTACCACGCGGGTAAGCAATTACTCTTTTGCTATATGTTCCAGTACCAGGTTTCGTCCTGTTCAAGTTCCTTCTTGGTGACCTCGCCGGTCGGCTGGCCGGAGGCATTTTTCATGGTCATCTCCTGGTTCTTGATGCTCACGCGCGTGCCCGGCGCGATCGGCTTCGTGATGAACGCGTTACTTCCGATGATCGAGCCCTTGCCGATCACGGTCTCGCCGCCCAGAATGGACGCGCCCGCGTAGATGACGACATCGTCCTCGATCGTGGGATGACGGCGTTTGCCGCGAAGCTTCTGGCCGCCTCTTGTGGAGAGCGCACCGAGCGTCACGCCCTGATAAATCTTCACGTTGTCGCCGATCAGCGTCGTCTCACCGATGACGATACCGGTGCCGTGATCGATAAAGAAGTTGCGCCCGATCGTCGCACCCGGATGGATGTCGATACCGGTCTGCCAGTGTGCGTGCTCCGTCATAATCCGCGGGATCAGAGGGATATCCAGGCGGAACAGCTCGTGTGCCACGCGGTACACCGTGATGGCGTACGCACCGGGGTAGCACAGTATGATCTCCTCGCGGAACTTGGCCGCAGGGTCTCCGTCGTAAAATGCCTCCAGGTCCCCTTCCGCGTACTCGCGGATCGCCGGCAAACGGCGGAAGAAAGCAACCGTAAGCCGCTGCGCCTCAGCCTCCACCTCCGGATCCTCGGGGGAACGTCCCGCATAACGCTCCGCATAGGGAAGCGCCCTCGCGATCTGCTTGTTCAGGCAGAAGACGGCATCCTCGATCTGCACGGAATAGTCATTTTCCAAATTATAGAACTTGCGCGAACCGTCGCGGAAATACCCGGGATAAATGATGCGGATCAGTTTCTGCAGCACGCTGATGATCATATCCTTCTGCGGCTGGCGGAACAGATCCAGCTTGTCGATGGAACGATTTTCCTTGTAATCCGCCAGAATATTCCCGACGATGGCGCCGATTTCCTTATCGATAATGTTATTCTGCATCTGTGGCTCCTTCCCCTGACATGACTGCTAACTGATTATACCATTTTCCGCCCGGGGAATTCAACTGAAAAATCCCCCGTCGCGCAATACGGCGGGGGATTTCGGATCATCTTGTCAATTATCAGCAAACGCCCTGTGCAAGCATAGCGTCTACAACCTTCTCGAAGCCGGCGATGTTAGCGCCTGCTACGTAGTTGCCGGCCATACCGTACTTCTTGGCAGCATTGTCGGCATTGTGGAAAATGTTAACCATAATGCTCTTCAGCTTAGCGTCAACCTCATCGAAGCTCCAGGAAAGTCTCTCGGAGTTCTGGCTCATCTCGAGTGCGGAGGTAGCAACACCACCTGCGTTGGAAGCCTTGCCGGGTGCGAACAGAACGCCGTTCTCCTGGAAGTACTTCGTAGCCTCGATCGTGGTAGGCATGTTAGCGCCCTCGGCAACAGCGATCACGCCGTTAGCAACGAGCGTCTTAGCGTCGTCGATGTTAAGCTCGTTCTGCGTAGCGCAAGGAAGAGCGATATCGCACTTGATCGTCCACTGGTTCGTGCCCTCAGCAGCCTTGTCATGGTAAACAGCGCTCTTGCGTGCAGCTGCGTACTCGGTAAGGCGAGCTCTCTTAACTTCCTTAACTTCCTTAAGGAGTGCAACATCGATACCCTCGGGATCGTAGATCCAGCCGGTCGAATCGGAGCAGGTAACAACGTTAGCGCCGAGCTGCTGTGCCTTCTGGATTGCGTAGATAGCAACGTTGCCGGCACCGGATACAGCGACGGTCTTGCCCTTGATATCGATGCCGTTGGACTTGAGCATCTCATCCGTGAAATACAGAAGACCGTAACCGGTAGCTTCCGTTCTTGCAAGGGAACCGCCGTAGGAAAGGCCCTTACCGGTCAGAACGCCCTCATACAGGCCGCGGATTCTCTTGTACTGTCCGAACATATAACCGATCTCACGAGCGCCCGTTCCGATGTCACCGGCAGGTACGTCGGTGTCAGCGCCGATGTACTTGCAAAGCTCGGTCATGAAGCTCTGGCAGAAAGCCATGATCTCGCGATCGCTCTTGCCCTTCGGGTCGAAGTCGGAACCACCCTTGCCGCCGCCGATCGGAAGGCTCGTAAGGGAGTTCTTGAAGATCTGCTCGAAACCGAGGAACTTGATGATACCGATATTTACGGACGGATGAAGGCGAATGCCTCCCTTGTACGGTCCGATCGCGGAGTTGAACTGTACACGGTAACCGGTGTTCACGCGAACCTGACCCTTGTCGTCAACCCACGGTACACGGAACTTGAGCTGACGCTCAGGCTCAGTGATACGCTCAAGGATCGCTTCTCTCTTGTAAAGCTCCTCATTGGCCTCGATTACCGGCTTCAGGGACTCGAAAACTTCGGTAACCGCCTGGATAAATTCGGGCTCGTTGGAATTCTTCTTTTTTACGAGCTCCAGTACTTCATCAACATAAGACATAGATAATATCCTCCTAAGTGATTGTATGGTTTCTCCTGCGCACGCGACCGGTCCGGCCTTACATACCGCATACCGCGTCTTCCCCGTGCGACATCACGCTACTGATTATACTCAAAAGAATGTTGCGATGCAATAGGAAAACGAAAATTTGTATACATGTTTTTTCTGTATACACAAAAACAAAAAACGGGAAAATGCCGCTCTGATTTCGACATTTTCCCGATATATTACTCTTCATTCTCATCGATGCGGAACGCGATAAATCCGGCTACGCCGACGGCGCCCATCAACATGCCTCCGATCAGAAGGATCCAGCCGATGCCCCGCTGCAGCGAGCTGCTACGCAATGTGGCCTTCTCCACGTAAAATGTGAGGAAGCGGTCTCTGTAATCCTGATCGGACTCCTCGTCCAAACCGCTCATCACCTCCGCAAGCTCCTCGATCGCAGCCTGCGTCCTCGGCTCCTGCGCCCTCAGGTATCCCTCCAGGGAAACCTCAACACCTTCCTTGCCGCAGTACCCCTCAAACTCACGGAAGTCCTCGCTCGCCACGCATACCAGCGCGAAACGCGCGGGATTGCTGTTGTACTGCACGGGATAATATCGATACCGATGCACGCTTTCATCGCTCTCCGAGTCCGCTATGTAGCACACGTACGGCAGCACTTTGTTCGACTTGACCGTGACTGGTCGGCCGTCCTTCAGATCCGCCGCCGACAGTGCCTCAAGCTTTGCCGGATTGCCATCCGCCGCGTGTTCCGCTGTCACGAGCGCCCACGCGCCGAGCAGCATGGTCAGCATTGAAAGCACAGCGAGCACCGCGCACATCTTCCTGAGACTCATTTGTCCTCCTCGACGCGGTCACTGCCGGTCAAACCGGTCTTGAAGTTGTAGTTTGCAATCTTCTGATCCTCCTCCGCAAGCAGCTGGCTCAGCTCATCCTGCTCGCCGTGAAGGTAAAATCCCGTGGACGCCCCGATGCCCGATTTCTGCAGCGTTTCCTCGCTGTCGATATCGGAATCGGTATTGGAATGGATGTCGCCCATCGTCGGCTGCCACGGCTTCACCGGTCTCGTCGGCGTATACCGCGGAGCCGAAGAATTGCCTGTCGAGATACGGTTTGCGCTGTACTCCGCCACGCGCTGCTCTACAAGCTCATCATACGGTGATGCTTTGGCACTGCGGAGATACAGGATCAGCAGGTACACGAAGAATGCCGCGCCGCAGGCGAAGACACCGATGCCGAGCCACAGGAACAGCCGTCCCGTCTTCGTGTCCTTCAGTTCGATGTAGTAATCCGGGCAGACATACTCGATCTCGTACTTCGACAGTTCCTTTTTGTCGATCTCCTTCATCATATCCTGCTTGTACTGCAGGATGCTTCCCGTGGCCATGACAAGCTTGCCCTGCAGTGTCAACTCATAATCCTGCTCGTCCTCGAGCATCTTCTGGTATTTTTCAAACTCGCTCTCGGGAACCTTGACGCCGATGAAACACTCTGCCTCATCCGCGGAATCAATACGTACCAGATACCAGCGGAACCGGTCCTTCTTGGTGCCGCTCTTCTCCTCGTACTCACGGCAGTAGCAGCCCCATACAAGGTCGGTTTTGCCCTTGATCCACATTCCTTCCTTGTAGGAGGACGTCTCGACGTCCGCGGAGTCCTCCGCCTTCTTCAGTCCGCTGATGGTACTGAGCCCGACCACAAAGAAAACCACACCCAATATAAGAAAACTGATCGTGGCAATGATCCATCCGGTTTTTTCCTTAATACGTATTACCATACCATTCTCCTCCTGACGGGTTTCATCCCCCAAGGTTTATTATCCCAAAACATCGTTGTATACAGTGGTACACAGCGATTTCATTGTAACACGCATTTACCGTAAATGCAATGCATCGCGCGTAAAATGAAGGAAGCTCCCCGTGAGGAGAGCTCCCTGTAAAATCATTTCATTGTTCGCTGTGATCCGGCGTTTATTTCTTGTTGAAGAAGACGCCTTCGTCATCGAGATCCGAGAGATCGTCGAACTGCGTTGCGAGGTTCTTCTTGCGGATCTGCTCCAGCTTCTCCTGAAGCATTTTCCGACGATTCTCAACCTTCGTCCGCTCGTCCTCCTCCGTCACCTCCGCAGGTTTCTCCTCCTGCTTCGGCTGTCCGTCTCCGAACATATCGTCCATAAACGGATCGTCCTCCGGAAGGAGCTGCAGATTCTGCTTCCATCCCGGTACGCCCGGACGGCCGGTCTTCGGTCTCCAATCCGACATCGGCTCGGCTTCCGCAGGCGCATCAACCGCAGGAGCGGCTTCCGCTACCGGCGTCTCAACCGACGCAACCGGATCCTCTGTGAACGAAGGTCTGTCAGCGTACTGGTTCCAGGTCGGCATCGCCGGTGCCGCAGGCTCCTCAGCCCACATATCCGACTCAAGCTCCGGAAGTTCCGGCTCCGCGAAATCCGCCTCCGTCATCGGAAGCTCGGGCTCCGCGAACATATCGCCTTCCTCCTCCGCGACCGCGGGTGCCGGGATCTCGGCGCCGTGGTACTGACTGCCCTTCGCCGTGTCATCCGTCTCGATGCTGAAATCATCGTCATCGTCGGAATCGTACAGGTACTGCTGCATCTGTTCGTTCTGTGCTGTCTTGCGCGCCAGGAACGACTTCATCTTGTAAGAGCCGTTGTACATCTGCTCCTCGGTGTCGTCGTCCGTAGGCTCATATTCATCGCTGTAAGTAAATCCGCGGAAGGTCGGCATCACAAATCCTTCGATGATACCGTCATCCTTCTTCTGCTCCGGCTCGCGCTGCTGCGGCACGGAAACCTTCGGCATCTCCTCGTTGTTGACCGCATCCTCCAGCGAATCCTCTCCGTAGATCGACGGACGGTAGAACGGTGCGCGTTTCTGCTCGGTCGTGGGCTTCCACTCCGGAACGCTCGTAGTACCGGTCAATGTCGATCCGGCGTTCTCGACCGGCGTCTCCTCGACTGCCGGCTCCTCGGCAGGTGTTGCCTCAAGCACGGGCTCCTCGGTGATCGGCTCCTCGAAACTCGGTTCCTCGGTGATCGGTTCCTCGGCAAATACCTCCGCCGGCGTCTCCTCGATCACGGGTTCCTCAAAAGCCGGTTCCTCAAAACTCGGCTCTTCGAATGCCGGCTCCTCAAAGGTCGGTGCCGTGAAAATGGGCTCTTCC
>DBYX01000011.1:169838-173811 GCA_002311665.1 Lachnoclostridium sp. UBA1175
ACAGGCTCTTCCGTCGCGGGCTCCTCGAAGATCGGTGTCGTGAAGATCGGTGCCTCCGCTACCGGCTCCTCCGCTACGTATGTTTCCACCGGAACTTGCTCTTCCGCAGGTGCCGGAGTGAATACATTTTGCATAGGCTCGTCGTTAAACATCGGTTCCTCCATCGTGTTGCTGCTAAACTGCAGTTTCATGGTGTCACCGCTGTCGACTTCCGACTCTTCCTCAGCGAGCGTCGCGCCGTATCCGAATGCTCCGAATACCGGGCTCGGGATTCTCCACGTCGGCTCCTGAATGCTGTCGGTCACAGCCTTCACCGCATCGGATGTCGTTCCCTGCGGTGCCGCGATGTACTCGGGGATCGCATTGTCCGCGGCATCCTCGATTCCCTCGATCGCCGCAGCAACTTCGCTGCTGCCCTCGTTCGCTGCCTCTTTAAATGCATCCGCAATGCTTCCGATATTGTCAGCGGCGATCTCCTCAGACGCCTTCTCGATATCTTCGGTCGTGTCCGTGATCGCTTTCTCAGCGGTCTCGGCTGTCTCGGAAAATGCCTCCTCAACCGTCTCGGTCGTATCCGCGATCGCTTCCTCAACTGTCTCCGTAGCTTCCGCTGCAGTCTCCTCAACGGTCTCGGGTATCTCGTTGAATGCTTCCTCAAACGATTCCGTCGTATCCGCAATCACTTCTTCTGCTGCCTCGGTCGTCTCCGCTGCGGTCTCCTCAACGGTCTCGGGAATCTCGTTGAATGCTTCCTCTACCGTCTCGGTTGTATCCGCGATTGCTTCTTCAACTGTCTCCGTAGCTTCCGCTGCGGTCTCCTCGATGGTCTCGGGGATCTCGTTGAACGCTTCCTCTACCGTCTCGGCAATCTCTTCGGTCGCCGGCTCGGCAACCTCCGCGATCTTCTCTTCCACAATCTCAGGTGCAGGTTCCGTCGTCTCCTGAACCGGCTTCTCTTTCCTGCGTCCGAACAAGGTGGAGATCAGGAAATCATTGTAGCTTCCGGTAGGCTTCGCTTCCTCTGCAGGAGTTTCTTCCTTCTTTACTTCCTCCGCTGCCGGCTTGCTCTCCGCCGGTGCGGTTTCCGTCACGGCCTTGGTCTCGGTCGTCTCGGATGTTGCCTTGCGGTTTCTTCCGGAGAACAGTGCCGCGAGGATATCGGCATTGGCCGATGCGCCGTCCTTCTTGACCGGCTCCTCGGGTTCTGCTGCCTTCGCGACTTCCTCAACCGCCTCCGTTGCCTCTTCCGCAACCTCGGCAACTTCTTCGGTCGCCTCTTCCGCAACCTCGGCAACTTCCTCAGTTGCCTCAGTGATCTCTTCCGTCACAGGCTCGACAATCTCTTCCGCCGCTGCCTCTGCCGTTTCCGTAACGATCTCCGCAGCTTTCTCCGCAACCTCGGCAACTTCCTCGGTCGCCTCGGCAATCTCTTCCGTCACAGGCTCTGCGATCTCTTCCACAGCCTCGGTGATCTCCGCCGCTGCCGGCTCAAAGATCGCTTCGGGCTCTTCCAATGCCTCAGCGGCCGGTGCAAATTCTTCCACCGTCTCTTCGATCGGTGCGAACTCTTCCGAAGCCTCAGCAGCCGTTTCTTCGACAACCTCGTCGAACGGTACGAACTTCTCCGGCTCCGGCTCGACCAATGCCTCCTCCGCTATCGGTGCGAACGCTTCCGCGATCGGCTCCTCGGCGATCGGCTCATCCGCTGCTGCCGGCTCAACCTCGGGCGCGATCTCCGCAGCCTCGATGCTCGCCTGGCGGTTCATACTGAGCGCCTTGATATTGTTGGTCAACTCCGCCGTCGTCTCAAGCAGCCGTCCGTACATCTCCGTCATGCGCATATAATTTTGCGCGAGGGTCGCGATGTTCTTCTCGTCCTCCTCCAGACGGTTGGCAACGTACTCTTCCCAGTTGCTCTCCTCGTGAACCACCTTGCGCTCGTTCACGACGGTCTTGGTGTAGTAATCCTTGTAAGTCAGTCTCGTGCCGAATACGAGGAACATCACGAGCCCGAGCCCAAGAAGCATCAGGCAGGTTTTCTCGTCCTTCAGCATATCGATCTTTACGACGTCAAATGTCGTGAGCACGCCTACCACAAGCGCTGCCACGGAGAGGCACATTCCGATGACCGCGAACACACTCACTTTTCTGCGGTACATCAGTTTCTGATCGCGATCGGTGATGATCTCTTCCTTGAGCACCTTCTGCAGGCGGCTTCCGGAAACCGGCGTAACCGGAACCGTAAGCATCGGATCTTCCGCGACGATCTTCTCGGCAGCCTCGCGAACACGGTTGGCGCGTCCGCTCCTGCCCTTCTCGGCAAATGCCGTTGCACTCGTGTCGTCCTCCTCCGGGGCCTGCTCCTCCATCTCGTCGAACACCGTCTTGCGACCGTGTTTCGTGGAAAATGCTGTCGCTGCTCCGGTGGCAGCCGCGGCACTTGCGGCTCCCTCCGCCGCCTTCTTCGCGGTTTCCTTCACCGCGTCGGCAACCTCGTCAACGGACTTCGCGGTGTCGGCCTCGGTTTCCTCAACCGTCTCCGCGACATTGTCCTCAACATTGTCTTCTATATCATTAATGGCAGTCTTCGCTTCCTCGATCGTTTCAGCCGCGACTTCCTCGGCTTCCGCGACGGTCTCTTCCGCAACGGTCTCGACAACCGGTTCCTCGATCGTCGGCTCCGCAACAACAGGCTCAGGTACATAGGAAGAACCGCTGTACGAAGGTGTGTATCCGTTGTCCGCGCGGATGGCATCCGCCTGCTCGATCGGATCTCCCGTGCGGTTCAGCAGACCGCGCTCAGCGAGAAGCTGTGCGAGCGTCTTCTCCTCCGACGATGTCTCCTCCTTGGGAGCCTCGTACTGGATCACCTCAACACCCGGCTCCGACGAGATCGCACCGGACATCTTTTCTTTCGCGTCAGATGCGTCCTTGCGCTCGCCGATCTCACCGACAAGATTCATCTCCTCCTCGAACGTCGGACCGTTCTCGGTCATCTCGGCGATCTTCCGGTTGGTCTCCTCCGGCGAATCGAACTCGTTGAACTCGAGCGTATCGGCTGCGGTCTCGGCAGCTTCCTCGATCACTTCCGCAACGGGCTCTTCATCCGCAGCGCTTGCGGCATCCTTCTTCGCATTGTCATCCGTCGGACGGATCAGCGCCCAGTTGACCGTCTTGCCGTCGGATTTCTGCTCCGATGCCCCGCCCTTCTTGCCGGCAGTGCGACCCTCCGGCTTGCCGTCGCCGGCAGCCTTCTTCGCGTCGTCGTCCTCAAGAGAACTCGTATCGGCCTGGTAGGATCCGGTCAGGGAACCTGAGAATACAATGATAGAAAGGAAGTAACCGACGATCTGGATCAACCGTGTCAGGTCAAGACAGTTCTTCGCGGTGAAGTTGGCGTCGCTGATAATGAACGGCGCGCGCTGCAGGAATGTCAGCACTACAACTCCCACGATCGCCAGGAACCCGATCCCGATCAGGACTTCCTTGATGCGGGCAAGGTTTGTGACAACCCAGATGAACAGGCAGGATACGACGATGATGCTTCCCAGAATGATCCAGCGCTCCGTGGTAAATCCGGTGTTGCTCTGAATATCCTTCCAGTCACACAGGACTGCGCCGACCGCATACATCAGAGAAGGGATCGCCATTACGGCGAGTGCCTTCTTGGCCGCGAACCAGAGGAACAACGCCATCAGGACGAGTCCTCCGATCATCAATCCCCATCCTGCCACCTGCAGCGTATCCACGGCTTTACCGTCGATATCCGCCTGCGGGTTCAGGATCCTCGGCACAAAGCGAGCCTGCTCCATCGTCACGCGGAAGAACACAGCGAAGGAACCCGCGGTGATCAGCGCAAGCAAGGATGCAATAAACGGCAGCCATGAACCGGGTGAAACGCGAAGTCGTTTTTTAATCATAGGTCGCGATACCTCCTTGTTGGAACATAGTGATCAACAAGGAGGTCGACTGC
>DBYX01000022.1:0-146839 GCA_002311665.1 Lachnoclostridium sp. UBA1175
ATTTACAGTTTTATTTTACCATTTACTGCATACAAAGACTTTGGAAACGGAAATTTCCTATCAAGAAGTATCTGCTGCAATAACAGGGTGCCGAACACTTTGGCATCATGGGATGAATTTGCCCATTGTGTTGTAGGAATAGCTTTTTTGCCTTCTTCGTAATATGCTTTAACCGCACCGTGCTCATCGTAACCTTTAATTGTCGCTTTTCCAGCCTCAATATCTTCTATTGTTCCCGACGCAAGGTATGATATAGAGTACTTTTGTGGCTTATTAGGTGTATGTCTACCAATTTTCACATATCCACTTTCTAGTCTTTTAATGAAAGTTTCTCGCTTTAACCCCCACATCATTTCAACGCCGTTATCTCGTATTGGCCAAACTGTTTCACAATTCTCACGAGGTTCAACTGTTGATATATCCGTTCCAAATGGAAGATTTTCACCAATCTCAACAATATCATTAGTATTGACATCGATAAATAACGGAAAAAACTGGTTAGGGTGCTGTACATCACGAATATTGGAAGCTGTATGTCTACGTAACGGTTCCCAGTGAACTTCAGATTTTGAAGCAACCGTTTTCACTTCAGCAACCTGTTCAATGGTACACTGTCCAATTCTTACAAAGAAAATAAATTCATTTGTACGAGAAAACTCATCAGCCCTTTTTGTTCCTGTTGGATTTATTACTGTGCTAATCATCTGAATTCTTGCTTCCGGGAATAATTCCTCTAACAAGCACCCCAGATGCAGGTATTCTTTTTCATCAATTGTAATAATCAAGACAGAATCTGTTGGATTAAGCAATTTTTTAGCTAGCAATAGCCTTCGTTTAATAAAGGAAAGCCATTTGCTGTGTCTATATGCATCCACACTATCCACATAATCATTATTGTATTTCCAATCTTTAGCCCCTGTATTATATGGTGGATCTATATAAATGCAGTCCACCTTTCCAGCATAGAGGTATTCCAACAATTGCAGAGCATGATAATTATCGGCTTCAATCAACGTATGCCACAGATCACTATCAGGAGCATTGCATATGCTGTCTATCGGTTTCAGATAAGGATATATAGGCTCTCCAAACTGAGCCACCGACACAAGTTCTTGCACCGGAATCTCTTCTTTTTCTTCCGTAACCTTGTGATAGCACGTAGCAACACCATCTTTGATGGCGCTTACTTCATACATATCACTGACGGCACCAGTCTTTTTTGCAACGGTTGAGCCACGCTTAATCGGAATATCATAAAGCGGCGTACACTCCGGAAGGTGCTCTTCAAACACCAGCCCGAATTTCTTTGTCTTTGACAGTCTGTTTATCTCTTGCTCCAATCTGGCTCTCAACGCCTCATCCTGAACCTGAGCAAGCAAATCATGAATCGCAGCCATGTCTTTCCTCCTGTTTATCCATATTTACCGGCATTATATACTCCGGCATCTTAATTCTATCTCTTTACCTATCCCATAAAACGGTCTCTATTCTGTAATCGTCTTATCTTTTATGTGGTAAGCAATTCCCTTCTTGGTACAGAAGTCAATCACTTCCCTTGCCCTTTCATTGTAGAACTTCTTATGTTCAGGATATCCAGACGTGACATCCTTGCAGTAATTGGTTCTTCCAAAGATAATCTTATCCACGAAGCTGACTGCTTTCAGAATCTTCTTTAGATCCTGCTCTATCAGATTCGGCGTAGGATATGGTTCAATGCTCACCCACGTCTTACAGCCCTTCTCATGCAATTTCTTTAATGCTTTCAGTCTGTCGGCATATGGTGCCGATCCAGGCTCCATCCTCTCTCTGTATTCCTCATCCAGAGAGATTAGTGTGATGCCGTACTCATTATCCTTGGAACACTTTTCCAGACTGATCGGCAGGATTCCCTTGGTAAGCACCGTACACTTTATCCCCGCGTCATTGAGTTTCTTTATGACATCAAGACTCATTGTCTCAATCTCAGGATATCCCACCATGAAGGGATCCGTCGTAAAACAGAGTTGTACAGATTTGATCTTGTCTTTGAGTCTTGGAATCTCTTTATCCAGGATTTCCAGCGTATTTGACACCAGATAAGGCTTCAGCCAATCCTCATACTTTTTAATCTGCCCAAATCGTTTCTTTAACAGGAAGGCATAGCAAGGATACCGGCATCCATGCGCACATCCCTGCACAAAATTCAATGTATAATCTCCATACTCTACGCCTGTCTTGTACAGCATGGATTTTCTTTTTATGTAGCCTTCCACTTTCGGCATCTTTAGCAACTCCTATCTGAAAATGTTACGGTATTTCTGTGAACTACAGCACCATAATATTTCTTTAATGCGTTATAAGTTTTTCTGCTGTAGTCTCTGACTGGGAACACCGGATGCTCAAACAAGTAATCCGATATCTCATCCTTCGGTACATCCTGCCTACCTCGAAAATGCTGTTGCAAATAAGCTGCAATATCTCGAAGTGTATAATGAGCATCATCTTCTTTATGCTCGTATCCGACTTCGCCGGTCTCAAAGTTCATAACCAGTTGTTCATAACCATCATCATTTCCATCATTGGTTTTCTTTCCGGATGACTGATCATCAAAGGTCTTCCATGCCGTAGACTTGAAAAGATCAAATCCTGTTGGATGACCGGTACAGTGAATCAGGTTATAAACCACGGAGTTATTACTGTTGAAGAACGGGAAGGCAGCAACATAATAGCGGCCTTCTTTTCTTCCGCTAAAATCAAGAATAATCTGCTCAATCTTTTTCTCGAAAGCATTTCTATCGCTGCCGAATGAAATCAGTTCATCGATCGTAGTCTGATAGGTTTCCTCATACTTCTCGATAACTTCCGGCTTCTTTGCCATCTTAGCTGCCCTGATTGTATCGGACACCATGTGGTTGATGATGATCTCGCCCCAGTTTTTCAGGAACGGCATCATGGCATCCCATTCGATATGAGCATCATACGGATCGTAAACAAGCAAAAAATGCATGTCACTGAACATGGATGAGAATTGGCTACCTATTTTTCTTAGCAGCACATTTGCATCCATAGACTCCGTATAAATTGTAAAATTGCTTGTCTGCCTTGGAATTCTTGTCTTAAGCAGGTCTATTTTTCTGGAATCAAGGTCATTGAAATATACATATGCCTGCTTGTCTGTATATCTGGTCATAGCTTCAGCAATGATCTCAGAAACAAGAAGCGGCGTCCCCTTTATTTCATTACCTTGATCATCATAGTACACGCCACTATTTGACATGCAATCTATGTAGACAATGCCCCTGCACTTTTTGTTCAGCATAAGAATGTTGATCCAGGCCTTTACATACTCTGAAATCAACTCAAACTTCTTGATACTGTGCGGCGGAGCAACGCTAATAACATCATTCTTCTTTGAGCTCGCCATTCGTATCACCTTCTTCCGGAATCAGATCCATAATGTCGCCGATATTGCATTCAAGCACTTTACACACTTTCATCAGAACTTCCATACTCACATTTTCGCCCTTGGACAGTTTTGTGACAGAAGTCCAGCTGATTCCGGCCTTTGCCTGAAGGTCTTTCTTCTTCATATCTTTGTCGATAAGTAGCTTCCAAAGCTTCTTGTAACTAACTTCCATAGTGCAGTCCTCTCGGTTCATTCCCAAAACATATATGTCATCAGGTAACTACGCATACCAATACAGTCTCCATTATACCACTCGTCTCGAAAATCTACAAGCAAAAATCTCCACATACGCACGAATTGACACCGCTTTTAATTGAAAATTCTCCAAATAAGTGCTATAATTCTATCTGTATCATTTCGCCCGCAACCAGCGGGCACTTCTACGAAAAGAGGTGTCTTAGAATGAGCAAAGCTCAGAATGAGATTGAAGAATTTATATACAAGATTTGTTACCGCCCTATCTGGGAATCAGTGAATAATTATATTGCAGCACACCCGACTACGCTGAACCTCAGCATGTCCCGCATTAAGTATCCTGATACCGCCATGCTTTTGGACATGCTGCTCGAATATGCCACACATATCCGTATTGATGAAGACTCTCTCTTCTTCGATGCGATTCTTAGCTGTACTATCGAATTACAGCAATTTGATGAATACCGTGGTGACATGTCTGGAGAAACATCACAATGGCTGATTGCGTCATGCGAAGCCGTTATCACCGATAAACTTGAATCCTTAACAGTTTCGTCTGTAAAGCCTTGGAGCAAAGACACAAAGCCGTCTTCTGCCGGTGTTGCAGCATCAAAGAGTATTGTACCTATCATCTACCGTAAGGATCTCGACAGAGAAGCCACAGCCTTTCTGGAGAAGTATTATCCAGAAGCACTTGAAGAACCGCTCCGCGTCCCGATTGAAGATATCGCCAAAGAGAAACTCGGTCTCAAAGTCATCCAGGGATATCGCATCACTGATGACTTCACCATCTTCGGTCAGATCTGCTTCTCTCCCGGAACAGTCAAGATCTACGATCTTTTCAAGACCTCTGAGAAAGAACAGGAAGTTCCCAGAGGAACTATTCTGATTGATGCTTATACCTACTGGCAGCGGAACAGCGGCTGTGTGAACAACACTATCGCTCATGAGGTTTATCACTGGCACCGGCACCGTCTCTATGCTGCCATCAAACATATCCTGCGTGATGAGAAGTTCATCGCTTGCCGTTGTCCGGCTGAGATGAGTTATCCGGATGAAAAAGAAGAATGGACTGATGAGCAGCGCATGGAGTGGCAGGCAAATAATCTGGCCCCAAGGATCCTGATGCCGATACAGACCTTTAAGATCAAAGTAGATGAACTCTATAAGCAATATGATTATGAGAATACTCCGTTGAAGCTCGCCGTGCTTACCTGCATTGCCGATGATCTTGCTTCATTCTACGGCGTATCAAGGCAGTCTGCCTTAATACGTATGACAGAGACCGGGTACCCGGAAGCAAAATCGGTTCTGCAAGCTATCAATGAGAAAGACTGGCACTCCTATGTCAGCCGCGAAGATGTCTTCTATGAGTACAGCACCAATGAAGACTTCCGCAAACTCATTGACACCGGTAAGTTCAGATACGTTGAAGGATATGTGGTCATCAACGATGACAAATATATCTCCACAAACGATGATGGAAAAGCAACACTTTCCGAATATGCCTGGGATCATCTTGATGAATGCACCCTGTCTTTCAGTTGGCAGCGCATACGCCGCTCCAAAGCCAAAGAAATACTGCCGCAGATCATCTTCCACCGTGACAACGACGAACAAGAGATTTCTCATTACGATGATGATCAGAGTGCTTCTGTTGTCGCACTCTCTGAGGATTTAAGAAAAAAGAGGAAGAGCTTTGAACAAGGCGAACAGATCCATCAAATATCAACTATTGGTAAAACATGCTGGCAGTATATTTACGAAATCATCCAGCTTAAAGGCATAAGTAAGCCCCACTTCTGTAACCTTACAGGTCTTGGTGAAGAAGTATATCGCAAGGCTGAAAAGAACTTAGGAACCGACCCTTCCCTGAGAACAATTGTCGCTATAGCATGTGGTCTCAGCCTTGATATAGAAACCACTGAAAAAATGCTTCACCTTGCCGGTCACGCCTTCAAGGAAAGCAACGAACATAGAGCCTTAAAGTTCTGTATCAACAATTACCCTGGCGACATGCTGGAAGATCGAAACGATTTCTTACAGTCTTATGGATATGAGACCCTGGGTACAAAAGAGCGATATTAACTTCAATTTGCCGTGTTTCCCCTTCGGAAGCACGGCTTTTTTTATTTCTGAAAATTTTTCCGACTCGATGAGTCGGGAATATCATCATAAATCCCTGTCATACTATCATAAATGAATATGTGAACTGGTTGAAACCCGCAGAAATGCGGGCTTTTTTGTTGGGTTTAATCCGACTCGGTGAGTTTTTCCAAATAAAAAGAAAGCGATTATGATGGGCTTAGCTTCAGTGAGATTGCTTCTTTAGCGCTGAAGATGGTTCTACCGTCTCACCGAAGCCGCCATGTAAATCACGTCAGCCCATGTAGAACAGGCTGGCCAAGCAAACTAGGAGGAATCCGAAATGACTGGCCACCTGATAGGGACAATTTCATATCGCCATAATGCGGATTCCTCCGCGCAAATCTACGGAGGAAAAGCGTTATGGTTGATAACGAAATCACCAAGTACAGCGATAAGCGCTCGTACAACAACCTTCCCGTACCGGAAGGATTCTACCTCGCTCCGTTCCTAGTTCACAACTGGGGCGAAGTAAAAGCGATGAACTATCATCGTGAGAACCTTGAAACCTGGCACTTCAGCGGCATCGCCGTTTTAGTCGCCTTCACACCGGTCACTGCTGAACAGTTTCCCGGCACCATGAAGCTCTTCTGGAGCGATGTTCGCACTTACATTGCAGACCTGAAGAAGGACCCGAACATCCTCTCCTATGACAAGATGCTGGAAGATATGATGTCGGAAGACGGTAACGGCTATGATCCCGCCCAGACAGAATCTTTGGAGAACACGACTCTGCTCGGCCTTATCATTGACGATCTGATCCGTCAGGTCAGAGAGATGAATCCGCGCTATGGTCGTATCCTCGATCTTCTGAAGCAGGAATACACCAAAGGCGAAATCCTTGATGTCATTCTTAAGGAATATGGTATCAAAAAGACGCAGGGATATTCTGAGATCAAAGCAGCTCAGAAGCTTGCGAAGGATCTCTACTACGCCGACTAACACAGACCGGCACAGATGAAAGAAGCAGCGATACTGGAACTATCTCCGGTACCGCTGCTTTGCTGTGTGCCTTTGTATTCGATTTTATTTCTTAGACGGTCTACCCTGCATCTGCCATCTATCGTGACTCTGTATGCTCCGGATAGCCTGCTTCAAACTATTCGCACGACCGTGCTGGTGATATGGATGTGATGCCTTATGCTTATGGAAAATGATACATGTCCCCGGTGTCGGATACTCCGGATTATGAATAAACCAGAAGTGCCCTGTATTCCGGCTCATAATCGTCACATCAAAAGCATCTGTAAAGATGATGGAGAAATACTTCGGATCCAGAACGGATAGTTCATTCGCATCAAACATAGGCCTTCCCCCTCTCCTGATCCTTAGCATATTCTGCCTGCTGCTCTGCCACAAACTGTGCGTGGAGCTTTTTCTTTTCCTTCAGAAAACGTTCATGCAGCCTTCTGGTTTCTTTCTCCATAAACACTTTCTCAGCTTCCATCAGCTCCGCTCTTGCAGTGTCCAGGCTGATGATGAGCTTACCATTCTCGCACTTGACCAATACCGGATCTCCGATATGGAAACCGGCAGTCTCCAGCCACTGTCCCATCAACCGGATCGACGGAACGGATTTGTAGTTGTATCCGCTCATTGCGCAAACCTTCAGTTCCCGTTCGTTCTTCTTTGCCATGTGTTTGTCCTCCTTTTTCAATCGTTTGGCTTGAAACAAAACAAGCTGCAGATTTCGGATCACTTCCGCATCTGCAGCTTATCTATTCAAATTCCTATTCGATTGTGAGGCTGAACTTTAGGTGGTAGAATTCTTCCCTTCATTCTTGATGCGGTAGTAGTCTTCCATCTCCACATCAAGCGTAATATAGGATTCTTTCTTAGGTCTTTGGGTGTTGCTCAAGAGGCACACAGTCTCCACGTGGACGCTGCCCGGGAACTGGTCCACGGGCTGCACGCGCACCGCCTCGTAGCCGCTGTCGCAGAGGATCCGCATATCGCGCGCGAGTGTCGAAGGGTCGCAGGAGACGTAAACGATTCGTTTGGGGGACATTGAGACAATTGTCTCAAGTAATGATTTTTCGCAGCCTTTGCGAGGCGGATCAACCACCACGACGTCGGGCCGCAGCTCGCCTGCGGCATCGTCCGCAAGCATTTTCGGAACGACCTCCTCGGCCGCTCCCTCGTAAAATGCGGCGTTGTCGATGTTGTTATCCCGCGCGTTCTTCCGCGCATCCGCCACGGCGTCAGGCACGATCTCCACCCCGTACACGCGCTTCGCGTGGCGCGCGAGGAAGAGGGAAATGGTGCCGATCCCGCAGTAGAGATCCCACACGACCTCCTCGCCGGTGAGCCCGGCATACGAGAGCGCCGTGTCGTAGAGAACCTTCATCTGCGTCGGGTTGACCTGGTAGAACGACGCGGGCGAGATCGCAAAACGGACATCACCGATGTAATCCGTGACAACCCCGCTGCCGAACAGCGTGCGCGTCTCCGCGCCGAGAATAACGTTCGTGTCGGCGGTGTTGATGTTGATGTCGAGGGACACGACGCCGGGGATCGCCCGCAGAAGCTCCCACAGGCGCTCCGCCTTCGGAAGCGTGCTTCCGTTGATGACCATACAAACCAGGATCTCACCCGTCGCAAATCCCTTCCGCATAAGAACGTGCCGCACGAGTCCCCGTCCGGTCTCCTCGTCGTAGGGCCTCACGCCGTACTTCTGCATATACTCGCGCACCGCCGCGAGGATCGCCTCGTGGCCCGCCCAGAGCATCGGGCAGCGGTCGGTCGGAACGATGCGGTGGCTGTGCCCCGCGTAAAATCCGAGCACCGGCCCGGCGCCCACGGGAAACTGCCCCTTGTTCCGGTACCCGCGCGGCTCCTCCATCCCGAGGATCGGGAGCACCGGCACCTCCGCGAACCCGCCGATGCGGCGCACGCAGTCCTCGACGCGCTTCTGTTTCCACGCAAGCTGCGCCTCATAGGACATATATGCCAGCTGGCAGCCGCCGCACGACCCCGCCACGGGGCACTCCGGCGAGACACGCCCGGGCGCCGCCGTAAGGATCTCCTCCGTCCTCGCGATCGCGTATGTCTTCTTCGCCTTCACGATGCGCGCGCGCACGGTGTCGCCGGGAACCGCCCGAGACACAAAAAGAGTGAATCCGTCGACGTGACCGATCCCCTCTCCCGTGTCGCTGATATCTTCAATTGTCACCGGAACAATCTGGTTTTTGACAAACACACTGAATTCCTTTCCGGTCGGGTCCGTCCTCCGCTCACACCTCCGTGATGCGGATGTTGGAGTCCAAAAGTCTCTGGAATCCGAACCAACCGTTCGTTGTGTTCTGGCTTCCGTCGCGCATCAACTCGCGCAACGTCTCCATCTTCGCGTCGAGATTGTCCGCCATGGAGAGCGCGAGCGCCTCGCACAGGGCGGGCTTCTTCGGCGATCCGAACTCGAGTTCCCCGTGGTGCGCGAGGATGCAGTGCTTCAGCTCCGCAGCCAGCGTCTTCGGGAAGCCCGGGATCGTCTCGATCTTGCGCCCGATCATCTCGGCGCCCATATAGATGTGCCCGAGGAGGTTGCCCTCGTCGGTGTAATCATTTTCCGGGAACGGCGAAAGCTCCTTGAGCTTGCCGATGTCGTGGAACATTGCCGCCGTGACCAGGAGATCGCGGTTCAGCATCGGGTAGTGCTGCGCGTACCAGTCGCAGATCTGCGTCACGCTCAGCGTGTGCTCCAGAAGACCGCCGATGAACGCATGGTGCACGCTCTTCGCGGCAGAACTCTTGCGGAAAATGTCGAGGAACGCCTTGTTCTCGAAAAATTCCCCGAGCAGCTGGCGCAGGTGCGGCTGCTTCACGGACTGCACAAACGTGTTCAGCTCCGCGAGCATCGCCTCCGTATTTTTCTCGGTGCACGGCATATAGTCCGACGGGTCGTACTCGCCCTCGCTCGCGCGGCGCACGCGCCGGATGTTGAGCTGCAGCGCGCCCTGGAACGACGTAACCTGCCCGTCGATCTTGATGTAGTCCATCGCCTCGAAATGCTCGATCCCGTTGTTGAGCTCCCAGATCTTGGCGTCGAACGTGCTCGTCTTGTCCTGGAGCGTGAGGGACATATAGGTCTTGTTGGCCTTCGTCTTCAGATTCTGTACCTGCTTGCACAGGTACACCTCCTGCACCATCTCGCCCTCGATCAGTTCCTTCAGATACCTCATAAAAATACCCTTTCTAAGTTCTCCCGTCGGTTTCTCCTGCCACTGTCGTCCGCTGTGCGGCGGGCGCATTTACTCCATGCGGACCTTGACTTCCGCCTTGTACTCCGTGGAGCCGCGGCGGTACACGATGGTCATGGTGCCCGCCCCCTCGTTCTGGCGGAGAAGCGTGTTGAACTGGCTCACGTAGAACAGCTCCGTGTCGCCGAGCTTGAGCAGAATGTCACCCTTCCGGAAGCCTGCCTCATCCGCGACCGTGTCGTCGAAGATCTCCGTGATCAGGATGCCGTTCTTGATGCCGAGCTTCTCGCGCGTCGCGCGGTTCATATCCGAGAGCATCGCGCCGAACGTCACTTTCTTCCGGTCGTTGAGCATATCGTACAGCAGATTGCTGATACTGTTGATCGTGATCGCGCGCACGCAGTTGCTCTCGCCGAACGACTCCGTGATGATGCCGACCACCTCGCCGTCGGAGTTGAGTGCAACGCCGAAAGCGCCTTCATTGAGCGGCATGTTGGTCTCCATCAACTCGAGCGAGCTGTCGCGGATATACACCGTCTCCTTGTCCGAGGTGATGAACCCGAGGTCTACCGAGCGGCTGCGGCCGTTCATATAGCCGATCGCGACGAGCGCCGTACCGATCTCGCATTTGGCGGAATCGCCGTAGGGAACGACCGAGATACCCTCGCGGTCGTACTCGCTCATCTCCTTGCCCTTCACGGCCAGAACCGCGAGGTTGATCTCCTCATTGCGCTGCACGACACGTGCCTCGACACCGCCGACGCGGCTGAACGACACCTGCAGGTTCTCGTACGATTTGTCAAGCGCGTCGTTGCGCACCAGGATCAGGTAATCGACCTTGTTGTAGCCGAATACGATTCCGAAAAAAGTCCTGCTCTCCGCCGTCTTCGTGCCGAACACCGGGTCGGTCACATAGCTCACCGCCGCCACCTCCGCGATGCACGGGTTGAGCGCGTTCGCCGTCGCGCGGACGCCCGCGTACACCGACTCCAGCGCCTGGAACGCGGTCGGGTCGAGGATCGGCTCCACCGGCTTGGTGATGCTCGGCGTCACATTCGTTCCCACGTTGACCGGCAACTTTTCGTCCCCGCCGTCCATCAGGTCGGAAGTCAGTTTGAACGTCACGGACGCGATCACGCCGAACAGCGCCGCGCCGAAAATGACCGTCAGGATCATCATCAGCAGCTTGCGCCTCTTGAGGCTTCGGTTCCGCGGCGTCTGCTCCTCGTTGATAACGCCGTAACTGTCGGCCGCGTTGTATTGTCCGTCCGACAGGTCGAAAAATGATTTTTTGTTTTTCTTATCCGTCGATCTGTTAAAAATACCCATTTCGAACTCCATTACCCGGAACACACGGTTCCGTTCTTCTCAATCCTCTGCTCAATCCATATAAACGCTTTTATTCCTCGGCCTTGGCCAGGCTGAACACGAACTCCGTGCCGACGCCCTCGGTGCTGCTCACCTTGATGTTCTCGTTGTGCGCGGCAATGATCTGCTTGGTGATGGAGAGACCGAGGCCCGTGCCTCGCTTGTCCTTGCCTCGGGACAGGTCGGTCTTGTAGAAACGCTCCCAGACCTTGCTGATGCTCTCCTTCGGGATGCCGATGCCGGTGTCACGCACGGAGACGAGCACCTTCTCCCGGCGCTCCATAACCGACACGTAGATGATGCCGTCCGGGTGGCTGAACTTGATCGCGTTGTCGATCAGGTTGTGCACCACCTGCTGGATCTTGCCCTTGTCCGCATAGACGATCAGCGTATTTTCCGGGAAGGAAAGGCGGATCTTCAGGTTCTTCTGGGAACATTTGCCCTCGAACGTCATCGCCGACTGCTTGAGCATCTTCGTGATGTCGAACTTCGTGAAGGACAGATGCACGCCCTTGTTCTCGAAATTGCTCAGGTCGAGCAGGTCGTTGGTAAGGTTCGCAAGGCGGTCGGTCTCGAACAGAATGATGTTGAGGTACTTACCCTGGATCTCGTACGGGATCGTGCCGTCCTTGATCGCCTCCGCGTAGCCCTTGATCGATGTGAGCGGCGAGCGGAAGTCGTGGCTGATGTTCGCGATAAAGTTCTTCTGATACTCCACCAGGTTCGCGTGCTGGTCCGCCAGCAGGTGGATCGCGTTGGCGAGATCGCGGTACTCGTCCTTGGCCGAGAGCTTGATCTCGTGGTCAAAGTCGCCGTTGGTGTAGTGGACAACCGCGTCCTGGAGGATCCTCACATTTTTCGTGTGATACGTGGCAAATAAGAACCACATGATCACGCCGGCCACCAGGAACACAAGCGCCGTCATATCGATGCGGAACAGAAGCTTCTTCGCGTCCGCGGTGACCAGGTTCCAGTCCTCGCTGACGACGACATATCCCCAGATATCCGTCCCGGAGAGCACCGAATCCACGGCCAGCCCGCGGCGACCGTCGTACAGGCCCTCGATCTTCGTCTTTCTGTTCCAGTTCCGGTCCAGTACGGACTGCGGGACATAGCCGCCTTCCAGGTCCGACTCCGTCGACATCAGGATCGTGCCGTCTTGGCTGACGATCCAGACCTCGCAGCCGATCATGTTGCGCACGGACCGGAGCTGCTGCCGGAACATCTCGCTCGTGAGCCCGGTGTTGCGGCTCTCCCGCACGTACTCGACGGAGATCTGCCGGCTCTCATCCTGCAGGCGCCGGCGGTGCTCCTTCTCGTACGAGTTGCAGGCAAGCCGGTATCCGAAGATGTTGATCAGGACGCCGGCCACAACGATGATCACGGCCATACATAGAAAATATTTCTGCCAGATCTTGTTCTTCATAGAAGATTACACCTGATTCCTCACTTCAAACTTGTAACCGATACCCCATACCGTGGAGAGTCTCCACTCATCGTGATCCTTCAGCTTCTCACGCAGACGCTTGATGTGAACGTCGACCGTTCGCGTCTCGCCCTGGTACTCGTAGCCCCAGATGCGCTCGAGAAGCTGCTCTCTGGTGAACACCTGGTTCGGATGCGACGCCAGGTAGTACAGAAGCTCGAACTCCTTCGGCGGCATCTCGAGCTTGTGGCCGCAGTACGTCACGTCGTAGTTCGTCTGGTTGATGACAAGGTCCGTGTACGTCACGAACTCGCCCTGCTGCTCCTCGACCGGGCGCGCCGCAACCGTCGGCGCCTCCGCCGGCTCGTTGCGGAATCTGCGGAGCACGGCTTTGACGCGCGCGACCAGTTCCTTCGTGTCGAACGGCTTCATCATATAGTCGTCCGCGCCGAGCTCGAGGCCGAGCACCTTGTCGAAAATTTCCCCCTTCGCCGAGAGCATGATGATCGGCACGTTCGAGGTCTTGCGGATCTGCCGGCACACCTCGTAGCCGTCGATGCCGGGCAGCATCAGGTCGAGGAGCACCAGGTTCGGCTTGAACTCCTCAAACTGCTTCACGGCCTCCTCGCCGTCGCCCACGATGCGCGTCTCGAAGCACTCCTTCGTCAGGTAAAGCGCGATCAGCTCGGCGATGTTCAGATCATCATCCACGATCAATATTTTCTGTTTCTCTGCCATTTGTGTCCTTCTCCTGTGTCACTTGAACTCCACTTCCGTCGAACCGTAGTCCGGAGAAACGGAAACCCCCTTTACATACTTCATCTTCTTGCAGTGATTGTGCACGGCGGTGCGCAGCGCGCCCGTTCCGCGCCCGTGGATCACGGTCACCTTCGCGAGGTGCGCGAGGTACGCGTCATCCAGGTATTTATCGAGTTCCGCCAGAGCCTCGTCCACGCGAAGCCCGACCAGATTGATCTCCGGCCGGATCGTCAGGCTCTTTGCTCCCGTCGCGACCTTCACGCCGGATGTGTCCTTCTTTGGCTCCTCGTCCTCGAGCTTCGCGAGATCCGCGATGTTGACCTTCGATGTCATAATGCCCATCGTGACAAAGCAGTCGCCCTTCTCGTTCGGCAGCGAATGGATCGTGCCCTTGAGGTTTAAGCTCAGCACCAGCACCGAATCGCCGATGCGGAAATCCGTCGCCTTGTGCTGCTTCGCAGGCCTTGCCGCGGGCTTCATCTGCGGCATTTTCTCCTCGAGCTCACTCAGCTTCTCCCTCGTGCGGCGGCGCTCATTTTCCAGATCCGCCGAGGACACGTGGGACTCGAGCTTGCGCACGCGCTTGATGGACTCGTCGGCATACTCCTTCGCCTCCTCGAGCGTGTCGCGGGCCTCCTCGCGCGCCTTCCGAAGGATCTCCTCGCGCTTCGCCTCGATGTCGCCGGTCTTGCGCGTCCACTCCGCACGCAGCCGTTCCGCCTCTCTTCGGTCCTCGCGCGCCGCGAGAAGCTCCGCCTCCATCGCCTGGCGCTTGCTCTCGAGGTCGGTGATCACATCCTCGAAGTTCCTGTCGGACTCACCGATCTGCGCCTCCGCCTCATCGATGATGGTGTCCGAAAGGCCCAGTTTCTTCGAGATGGCAAATGCGTTACTCTTGCCGGGGATGCCCATCAGCAGCCGGTACGTCGGCCGCAGCGACTCCACGTCGAACTCGCAGCAGGCGTTCATCACTCCCGGCGTGCGCAGCGCGAACAGCTTGAGCTCCGCGTAGTGCGTCGTCGCGATCGTGCGGATGTCGAACCGGTGCAGGTGCATCAGGATCGCCGTCGCAAGCGCCGCGCCCTCGGTCGGGTCCGTGCCCGCGCCGAGCTCGTCGAACAAAACGAGCGAATCCTCATCCGCCGCCTCCAGTATCCTCACCGTGTTGGTCATGTGCGAGGAAAATGTACTCAGCGACTGTTCGATGCTCTGCTCATCGCCGATGTCGGCGTACACTTCGCGGAAAATGCCCATCTCCGTGCCGGATTTGGCCGGCACCGGCAATCCCGCCTGCGCCATCATCGTGAACAGACCGACCGTCTTCAGCGTGACCGTCTTGCCGCCCGTGTTCGGGCCGGTGATCACGATCATCGACGGATCCGTGCCGAGCGCGATGTCGATCGGCACGACCTTCTTGTCCGGGATCAGCGGGTGCCGTCCCTGGATGATGCGGATCGTTCGGTTGTCCGTGAAGACCGGGCGATTGCCGCGGATCGAGCGTCCGAACATCGCTCTCGCGAAGATCAGATCGAGCTCCGCGAGGCACTGGCCGTTGTAGCGAAGCTCCGGCACCTTCGGTGCCACGAGCTCCGACAGCGCCGCGAGCACCTTCTGGATCTCCTCCTGCTCCGCGATCGCGAGCTCCCTCAGCTCATTGTTCAGTTTTACGACCTCCATCGGCTCGATGAAGGATGTCGACCCCGTCGCCGACTGATCGTGGATCATGCCGGCAACCTGGTTCTTGTACTCACTCTTGTACGGCAGGCAGTAGCGCCCGTCGCGCTGCGTGATCAGCGCGTCCTGCAGCAGTCCCTGCTGCGACGCCTGCGCCAGGATCGACGCCATGCGCTCGTGGATCTTGTCGTTGGCCGCCTTGATCTTGCGGCGCACGCTCCGAAGTCCCGCGCTCGCGTCGTCCGCGATCTCCTCCTCCGAGAGGATGCAGCGGTTGATCTCCCTGCAAAGCTCGGGCAGCGTCTCCAGCAGGTCGAACCGCTCCGTGAGCGTGTCCTGCGGCGCGTCCTCGCCTCGCGTGCCCGTCGTTCCGTACTGTTTCACTCGCTGCGTCGCGTTCAGAATGGCTCCGATCCGCAGCAGTTCCGGTGCCGTCAGGCACCCTCCGTGCTCGAGTCGCACGAGGCTCTCGCCGATGTCGCCGATCCCGCCGAACGACAAGCTTCCCTTCCTGTCGATCCGCTTCGTCGCATCCTCGGCCTGCATTTGCAGCAGATCCGCCTCCTCGAGCGTAGCCGCCGGCATCAATTCTCCGGCTCTGATCCGGCCCAGTGTCGAGCCGGCATAATGTATCAGCATTTCGCGTATCTTATCAAACTCAAGCACGCGAATCGCCCGTTCGTTCATACCAAATTCCCTTCTGTCAACTGTCGCTCCACTTCAACCGGTGGAGCTCCCCCTTCATTTTCATTCCCTCAAAATCGAGCTGCCGCAGCGCCTCGTAGGCCACGATCGCCACCGCGTTTGAGAGGTTCAGCGAGCGCATCTCGCCGATCATCGGGATCCGCACGCACGTGTCCTCGTGGTCGCGCAGGATCTCCTCGGGGATCCCGGCGCTCTCCTTGCCGAACATGATGTAGCAGTCCGGCTCGTACGCTACCTGCGTGTATGCCTGATGGCCCTTGGTGGTCGCGTAGTAGATCTTCGCGCCCTCATTTTTCGAGAGAAAATCCTCGTAATCCTCGTACACCGTCACTTCGAGGTCCTTCCAGTAGTCGAGCCCCGCGCGCCGCAGGTGTTTCTCGTCGAGTTGGAAGCCGAGCGGCTTGATCAGATGCAGACGCATCCCCGTCGCCGCGCATGTGCGCCCGATGTTGCCGGTGTTGGCCGGGATCTCCGGCTCATGCAGAACAATGTTTATCATATGACTCCGCCAATGCACCGCTTTCGTATTATGACCGCGCGCTCACTCCGCCTTCGCCGCGCAGCTTCTCCACGAAGCGGCGCAGACGTCCGAGCGCCTCCTTGAGGTTTTCGAGCGAGTACGCGTACGAGATCCGCAGGAATCCCTCGCCGCTGTCACCGAACGCCGTGCCCGGCACGATCGCGACCTTCTCCTCCTGCAGCAGTTTCGTTGCAAACTCCTCACTGCTCATACCGAACTCCGCGATGCACGGGAATACGTAAAATGCACCGTACGGCTCAAAGCACGTGAGCCCCATATCGCGCAGCTCGTGCAGCACGAAGCGTCTTCTCTTGTCGTAGGCGTCGCGCATCATCGCAACGTCCTCGTCACCGTTTTTCAGCGCATCGATAGCCGCGTACTGGCTCGCCGTCGGCGCGCACATGATCGCGAACTGGTGGATCTTCGTCATTTGCTGAATGATCTCCTTCGGGCCGCACGCGTAGCCGAGTCTCCAGCCCGTCATCGCGTGGCCCTTGGAAAAACCGTTGATCAGGATCGTGCGCTCGCGCATGCCCGGCAGCGAAGCAACGGACACATGCTTCGCACCGTACGTGAGCTCACTGTAGATCTCGTCCGAAAGAACGATGATATCTTTCTCAATGCACACCTCAGCGATCGCCTCGAGATCCTCGCGTGTCATGATGGCGCCGGTCGGATTGTTCGGGAACGGCAATACGAGAAGCTTCGTCTTCTCTGTGATCGCGTCACGCAGCTCCTGCGCGGTGAGGCGGAACTCATTTTTCTCCTGCAGCGGGATCTTCACCGCCACGCCCTGCGTCAGGATGACGCACGGCTCGTAGGAGACGTAGCAGGGCTCGGGGATGATGACCTCCTCACCCGGGCAGACCATCGCGCGGATCGCCAGGTCGATCGCCTCACTGCCGCCGACGGTCACAAGGATCTCTCCCTTCGGCTCGTAGTCAACGTCGTAGTGGCGCGAGACAAACGAACCGATCTCGCGGCGCAACTCGATCAAGCCGGCGTTCGAGGTGTAGTGCGTGCGCGCCTTCTCAAGCGAGTAGATTCCCTCCTCGCGGATGTGCCACGGCGTCGCAAAATCAGGCTCGCCGACGCCTAAGCTGATCGCGTCCTTCATCTCCGTAACGATATCAAAAAACTTTCGTATACCCGACGGTTTGATACCGACAACTGCCGGATTCAGCGGATTTCTCATGGCGTGATCAACATCCTTTCATCCACGATTTTGTTCACAAGCGGAAGGCCGTGCTCCTTGTATTTCTTCAGCACAAAATGCGTCGACGTCGAGAGGACCGAATCCATCGGGGAGAGCTTGCTCGAAACGAACTCCGCCACGCTCTGCAGCGTCTTTCCGTGGATCATCACACAGAGGTCGAATCCGCCGGACATCAAAAATACGGCGTCAACCTCGTCGAACTGGTAGATTCTCTCCGCGATCTTGTCGAAGCCCTGGCCTCTCTGCGGCGTCACTTTGACCTCGATCATCGCCGTCACGAGCTGGCGCTCGGTCTTCTCCCAGTTGATCAGCGTCGGGTATCCGCAGATGATGCGCGCGTCTTCCATCTCCTTGATGGCCGCGTCCACGGTCCCCTCGCTCTCGCCGAGCATCACGGCGAGCTCCTTCACGGTGAGCTTTGCATTCTGATCCAGGCTCTCCAAAATTCTCATGTTCAAATCCATGGTACTGTCCTCCCATTATCTATTTATATTTCGGAAAATTCTTTACTGTCTTATTACAGGACTCTCAGGCCCCTCCGCGGTACGGCTCCAGATACCGTGTCTCGCCGCGGTTACGAAGAACCCTCGCCGCCTCTCTCGTAAGCTGTCCGATGACGGCCGTCTCCGTCTGCGGTGCCGCCGTCATAAGCGCCTCCGCAAGTCGCTCCGGCTCCGCAGTCACGAAGAGCACGCACCCTCCGGCAGGGATCTGATAGGGATCGCGGTCCGTGACCTCGCATGCCTCGATCGTGATCTGTGCGATCGGGATCTCGGGAAGTTCGATCTCCATGCCGACCCGCAGCTTCTCCCCGAGCTTCCACAGCGCTCCGTACACGCCGCCGTCCCCGCCGGACACCGCCGCCTTCGCGCCGTTCGCAAGGCCCGTCAGGATAAGCTCCGCCGTCGCCGCCTCACCCGGAAGCTCCTCTTCTCTCTGCAGAAAATGCTTCGGGTATCTCGCCTCCATCGTCGCCCGGTTCTCCTCGAGCAACAGGAGTGTCCCTTCGAGTCCGGTGACGCCGGCCATCACGACCGACCATGCCGGTTCCGCATCCGGGGCCACCTCGACTTCTGCTGCGGCGGTTTTCGCTGTCGCTTCGGAATTCACTGCTTCGGCTCTGTCTGCCTTCACAAGCATCTCTGCCGGCACACCGACTGCACTGACATGGGCTAGCACCTCCGCGCGGTTCTCACGGACGATCGAGACGTCCTCAAATGCCGCTACCTCGTACGCCGGCCGAAGATAGCCTCGTACCTCGGCCTCCGGCATCTCCTCCGGAACGCTCAGAAGAAGCGTCATCGCCGTCGCCCTGCGCCCGTTCGACGCAAGTGCGGCTCGCGCCCGCTCCGCCGCCATCGCGGCGATCCGAGGATCCGTGCCGCTCATCGTCCCGGCCGCTGTCGCAAGCTTCGCATCCGCTGCCGCGGCCAGTGCGATTCTCTCGGACACCGTCGTGTTCTCGCCGAATCCCGCCGGTTGCTTTCGCAGGAATCGCTCCCGACCGAGCCGCGTCGTAAGGCGCTCATTTTCCGCTGTTCCGACCGGACCGATCATCCGCGACTTCCTCCTTTGCTTCTCCCTCGCCGGGGCTTCTGCTTCCCGCAGGGTACACTATCCCATAATTGCTTTATTATACCATATTACCCGCGTAATTGCAAAGAGGATAGGTTGAAATCCAACCGCACCTCATGTATGATAAGTTATTGTGAGTGAATTCAGACCTTTCTCCGTATAGTAGAGCAAAGGAACTTTTCAGAAAGGAGTGATCGGATGGAAGAAAGCAAACTTCTGGTACTGCTGACAACAGAACCCGAACTCGGTGTGGAGCAGCTGATCCATACCTACGGCGCCGCCGTGCACACGATCTGTCACTCCATGCTCGCGGGCAACCCGCCCGAGGAGATCGAGGAGGCCGTCTCCGATGTGTTTGTCAACATCTGGCAGCATCGGGACAAAATCCGCACCGACGGCACATGTTCACTGAAAAGTTACCTTTACGCAGTCGCACGCAATGTCTGCAGAGACCGCCTGCGAGCTGCAAAAACAACCCCCCTCTCCTTAGACCGGGCTCTGGAGGACGGCATGGAGCCTGCATCGCCGGAACTCGTCGACGACAGCGTCGTCAGCGAATGGCTGCAGGGCGAAGTGCTTGCTTCTCTGGAGGAGCTCGGTGAACCGGAGCGGAGCATCATAATTGAACGCTACTATCTCGGACGCAGTGTCAAGGACATCGCGGAGAGAATTCATTTTCCGACGAAGAAAGTGGAAAATGCTCTGTACCGCGGGAAGCTTAAACTGCGCACCGTATTGCAGAAGAAAGGAGTAACTCCCTATGGATAAGAATACTGTATTTCAAAACCGGCTGGCGGATTCCGACTGCGAACGGCTCGACACCGTGCTCTCGGACCTGTCCGCGGACGGATTTGACGCCGAGTCTGTCACCGACAGAACGCTTGCACGCCTCGACCTGTACAAGCAGCCCGCACCTGTCAGGAGCGGTCTGAAACTCAGGAGCCGTCTCCGCCTAGTGCTGATCGCGGCCTGCGTCGCCGTCCTCCTTCTGGCTACCTTCGTTGCCGCCGAAATGTTACGCAACCGCGGCTCCGTCGATCTGGTCAGATTGGATCATGCTCCGAAGGAAGTAAAGGATGCGATGATCGCCCTCGGCTACAGCGGCGTGATCAACGGTCACACCTTCACCCTTGTAGACATGATCGCCGACCGGCAGACAATGATCTTCGAGTTGAGCACCGATTACACGGTCGATGCTCCGGACGGCTGGCTCCATAATGAATATGAGCTCCCCTACCAGATCAATGCCTACCATTGCAACTTGATCCTCCCGGATGGCGAATACAGCGGATGGACGAACAGCGCTGCACCGTTTGCACGGGACGGCAAGCTGTGGTACATTCTGACGTTCCATGCCACCGACCTGGACGGCATCGACATCAGTCACCTTCCGGTTCGTTTCCGGATCGAGGATCTCACGTTTGACTGGGTGAACAACTACGAACCGAAGGACCGGATCCTCCGCGTCAACCTGGACCTTGGGCAGTTCGTCCTGGAAGAGATCAATCTCACCGTATACCGGATGACCCTCCACACCCACGGAGCTGCGTCCGACTACAAATGTGTGCTGGATTCGATCACGCTGAAGGACGGCACCACGCTGTACTACACGCGCCCGAACTCGAACCCTCAGGATGTTTCTTCGTCCGGCTATGACGACCAGGGCGGCAAGATCGAGGACACCTACTACAATCTGCTGGAAGGCTTCTCGATTGTTCGCGGCGGCGATCCGGAATTCATAGCCATAGAGGATATCGCCTCCATCACCGTCAACGGAGTGGAGATCCCTCTGGAGTAAATTAACCTCGGGAGAAACTACATATATCTGAGAATGCCCGCTGCAGCCAAATGGTCGCAGCGGGCGTTTTCGTTTTATCTATGCAACTGAAGCGAGGTCTTTTGTTGCCTGCCGGTTCTCCGACAGCTTCCGTTCCTATCAGACTCGATCACCGGTTTCTCTCCGCCACCGACAACAACGCGGAGATGCCGAGCAGCACCGCCGTCGCCGCGGCGAGCGCCCCGAACTTGAGCCCCTCGAATATGCGCAGGTAGTACTGCGGCGCGAGAAGCGCCCTTACATAGCGGATCACCGGCATCGTCTGGGCGATGTCGATCAGGATCGGGCAGCAGAGGTAGCTGATCAGCACGAGGATCGGGATCATCGCGCAGACCGCGTGCACCGAAGGGATCAGGAATCGGAGAATGTTGCACATTCCCGTCACGAGCAGGACGTACACGGCCATCGACAGAAGCTCCCGCCCGGTCGCCGTCCACAGCCCGCTGATCGCGAGGCACACAAGGCCCACGATGCCTGCCATCACCGTCGGCAACAGGATGGACGCGAACGAGATGAGGGGTCTGCGCTCCCGCGCCATCACGCGGAACCGCCCCTCGGCGTCGTCCTGGTACCAGAACACGAGCCCCGCGAGCCCCGTCAGCAGAACGAAGATCGCGATGGTGCCGCGGATCGGTTTCTTGAGCACGCTGATCGCGTCGTGTTTCTTCTCCTCGATGATGAACTCGCCTTCATGCTCCGCCGTCGTGACATACTCGACGAGCGTGTTGTTGGCCATTCCCTCGCCGAATTTCTCCGTCAAAAGCCTGTTGATCGACGTTGCATCCGCCTCCGTCACAACGCCGCTTCTCTTGAGGAGATACTCGCGCATCAGGTCTTTGCCGAGGATGCGGAGAAGCTTGCTGTAGGCAATCTCATTGACGAACTCGCCGTACACGGTCTGGTCGGACACGACCGCCGTGATCATCCCCTGCCAGTCCTCGGTCAACAGCTGCGCCGCAAGATTGGCCGCGAACACGTATCCGCACTCCGCGCGCCCCGCCGCGACATCGCTGTAGAGGTCTTCCTCCTCGGCGCATTCGTAAAATACAAACAGCTCGGGGACGTGTTCCGAAAGCTCCCGAAGATACGCCTCCGAGAACTCGTCCTTCGCCTCAAAATAGACAGCCACGTGAAGCTTGCCGTCGTCCGCCGTGATCAGCGCGCGGTACAGAAGCAGGACCGCGGGCAGCATCAGGAAGATCAGCACGAAGGACGGCTTCTTGAGGAACCGCTTGGCCGTCAGCCACAGCCACACGAAGAAGCGCCGGATCGTGCCCTTCGCCTTGTCGCCGCGCGTGAGCGGACTCACCGCAAGAACCTCGGGCGTCGCAAAATGATCCCGCGTGGATGTCATCGGTTGTTGATTCATCTCCGTCACCGCTGCTCCCTCCATCGATTCCAGGACATCAGTCCCACCGTCGCAAGCCACGCGACAAGCGCCTCAAGCAACAGGATTCCCGTTCTCGCCCACTCCGCTCTCTGCCGCAGTCCGCCGACGGACACGCGGAGCATCGTATAAGTCGGAAGATACCGGCCAATGCTTCTCACCGCCTTCGGCAGGTACGCCGACGGCACGATACAACCCGACGCGTAACCCATCAGCGCCGTGAGAAGGAACAGGAGCATGATGCCGCCGATCTGGTTGGCCGCAAACATGTACACGAGCAGCACCAGAGCCGCCGCAAGCACGAGGATCGGAAGCCCCGCGCAATACCAGTTCCGAAGTTCCGCGAACTTCGTGATCGCAAAATATTTCTCCATCGTGACGGGCTTTCCGAGCCACATCAGATACAAAAGGACAAACACGGTCGTATAGAACATGAAGAACAGCAAAAGCACCGCGATATAGCGCGCCAGCGCGAGCAGCGGGGACTTGATCCCGTGCATCGCCAGCTGGTCCTCAAGGGAGCGCGCGTCGCCCTTCAGGAGCGTTCCGCACGCGACACCGCCGAGCATCAGGAGCATCACGATGCCGGCGCAGAAATAGTACTGGAACAGCGTCTGCCCGTCCGTGTCGGACGCGTCCGCCTTCACAAAGGTGTCCTCGCGGTTGATGACGCGGGCCGCCAGATACATCTCCATATCGTTCTGCAGCGCCTCGCGCGCCTTCTGCTCGACACCGTACTCGCCCGCAATCTCCACGGCGCCCACGACGTACGAGGACGACACGGCGATCAGGTTCGTGCCCACCTCGATCAGGCCCTCCATCAGACCCTGGTCGAGACTGTTCATCGAGGAAGGCTCGTAAAATTTGGCCGGGCCGGATTCCCCGTCGCCGAACACGCTCGCGACATAGTCCTTCGGGAACACCATCGCACCGTCATAGGTGCCGTCCTTCAGGCCCTGCATCGCCTCCTCCTCGGTCACCTCGGAAAACCGGAATACCGACGAGGCGCTCGCCGCCGACTGGAGCACGTCCATACCGTAGTTTTTCAGATACGTGTCGTGCATCACGAGCGCGATCTCCACACGGTCTTCCTTCTCCTCCTTGGTCAGCGCGGCATTGCCGGCAAGCGCGACCACAGCAAACAAGGTCACCAGCAGAGCGGTGCCCAGATAGTATTGCGGAAGAATTTTCAGCGCCCGTTTTCCCTCGAGGCCGAGGAACTTACGAAACAATTTCCACATATGCTGCTCCTGTGATCGTCGCGATCGGGTATCCTAACGGAAGAACTGCTTCATGTACCAGTTGACCTGGTCGATGGCCTCCTGCTTGATCTCCTTCGCCTTCTCCTCCGGCATCGTCAGGAGGTTGATCTTCTCACCCTCCGGATTCAGCACGCCGTCGCGCGACGGAGATACGGCAAACTGGCCGTACAGTGTCAGGAAATTGCCTGATCCGCGGTCGCGGTATGTCAACTCGCGGATCTTCATGCTCCAGCTGTTTTTGTATGTGCAATCCGCCGACAGTTCGAGCGTAGCCACGCTCACGCCGCGGCGGGTGATATTGGTCGTTACCTCAAGGATCCCTGCGGAAATGTTGTAGGTCGCGGTGCCGGTCAGACCGACGGTGTCGCGGCCGGGAATCATCAGCGAGATGTCAAACTGCGACGAGACGCGCGAACGGTCGGCCTTGGTCGTCTTCTTCGCGCTCAGCTCGTACAGCTGCCCGTCGACGTCGCCGTTGATCGTCAGGAACAGCTTGTCCTGCGGATCCTCGCTGCCCATGCAGCGCAGCTTCGCCGTAAAATGAGCCGTCTTCCCGTTCACAAATCCGTTGACATCAGCCGTGATCTGCGCCAGCTCGCCGCCCTTCGTCACGTATGCGAGCACTTTGACTCCGTTGCCGCCGTCCGGCTGCGGATCGAGTTTCCACGCGTTGTGGAAGGCCTCCGCGGCAGCGCTTCCGTCGCTTCCCTCCCCGCCGGCAACCTTGCCGATCGCCGCGGCGAGACGGTCCGCGACATCGTAAAATGTCTGCTCGTCAACCTGTATCTGAAACACATAACAGGGGATCTTCTCCGAGCCGACAACGATCCGCTCCGTGAGTTCCTTCCCCTTGTCGTCCTTCAACTGCTCATAGCTGATCGCATCCACGATGCGGTCGAGCTGCGACTCCCCTCCGGGGTACGACGCTACGATCGTATCGCGGGCACTCTTTAAGATCGCGATCGCCCTCGAGCCGTAGTCGACCCCGAGCCCGATGACTTTCTGCGCTGCCTCGCGGTCCGCCTCCTCGAGAAGCGTCCACGCGGCCGCCTGCTTCCACTGCCCGGACACATCGGCGACCGGAACGGAGAGCACTTCCTTGATGAGCTTCGGTGAAGCGATCAGCAGCTCGCCCTTCTCGTAGCGCGCCTGGATCACGGACAGGCTGAGCGCACTGACCGCAAACCTTACGTCAACGGACGATGCCTTGCCGTCGTAAACCGTGAGAAATGTCAGTCCCATCCCGCGGTAGTCGGAGAGTTTGGTCGTATTTTCCGCACTGCCGATCCCGAGATCCGCAAGCGTCATATTCGTGTTCTGGAGCTGCAGCGACAGCCCGACCTCCGTCGGCATATCCCGAAGATACCCCGCGAGTTCCTCCACACGCATCACCTTCATCATCGGTTCCCGGTACCCGACCGACTCCTCGAGCGCGTCCCTGAGCGCGTCACGACACAGCTCCTGCGGCGTCCTGCGGTTCGCCGAGCGGTAGATCAGCACGCAGATCCCGATAACGCAAATAAGCCCCACCGGGATGAGCCATACCCACCACTGCAGGGCTTTCTTTTTCATCGGTTTTTCCTCTGTCGTCCAGACCACGTTGCCGTCACTGTCGAAAGGCGGCCGAACGAGTTTCCGATCCTGTTCCATATCAGCAGTCTCCGTATCGCCTCAACCGGCTGTTCCCTTCTTCAGTTCCGCCAGAAGGCCGTCGCCGCGCAGGTGCTTGTCCACCTCGCGAAGATAGCCGTCCTGCATCACCATCAGTTTGTCCACCAGAGAAAGTGCTTCCTCGTCATGCGTCGTGATCAGCACGATGCCGCCGCGCCGCTTGTGCTCCGCAAGGTAATCGCGGATCGCCTCCTTGCAGATCAGGTCGAGTGCGGCGTCAGGCTCGTCGAGGATCAGCACCGGCGGGTCGTTAGCCACCGCGCACCCGATGCTCAACCGCTTCTTCATTCCGCCCGACATCGCGTCCACGCGCACGTTGAGAAACTCCGGTATCCCGAGCATCGCCAGCGTTCCGCGCTCCAACTCCTGCTCGATGTCGTACCGGCTGTTGCAGTACCACAACTTCAGGTTGTCGAGCGCCGTCAACTCGGCGATCAATGGATTTTCCTGCGGCACGTATCCGATCAGTCGCTCGCGCTCCGCCGGCTCCTTCAGCATATCGTGTCCGAATGCCGTGAACGTGCCGCCGCCCGCGCGGAGTGTCCCCGCGAGGATCTTAAGAAGCGTCGACTTGCCGCTGCCGTTCGCACCCGCGATGGCGACACACTCGCCCTGTTTCGCGGAAAATGTTGCGTCCCGCAGCACGATCTTCTTTCCGTACCGTTTCGTGATTCCCGTTACTTCTATCATTTCTTCCTCAAGCCGTTTCTTTTAGCGGAATACTGCCGCCAAAAGCGCAATTACCATCGCCGTCACCAAAATGATCGCAAGGATGCGGACGATTCTCTTCTGGTTCTTCTTACTGAAAAAATTCATTTGGTCCTCCATTCCGGTCCCGTCTCCGGCCACCGTTGCGCATTCTGCGCGTATTGTCCCTTTATTTTACCCAATATCCCCACGGAAATCAAGCGTTTTCCTCGCGCTCCTCCGCTCATCCCGCTGTAGCGCGCATCGCATTCCCGCTGCGGCGCGTTCTACTATTTATACGACGCGCTTGGCGTTCCCGTTGCGGCGCGCGATAAATATCTTAATGCAGCGCGCGATCTCGGGCGCGCGAGACGAATTGAAGTAAATATCGCGCCGCAGGGGAGCGCAAGGAGCGCCGCACGAAATCGGGGGACGCGCTCACGCGTCCCCCGGGGTTTGCTTCATTCCTGCGGTTTCCCGCCGGTTTGGTTTGTTTTGTTACTTGATCCTTGCTGCATTGAATTCGCTGAGTGCTTCCGCCAGCGGTGTATTGAACGACTCCAGCAACTCTGCCGGCGTCGTTTCCGCGCTGTCGAGGGCGTACAGCAATTGCGCCTGGATTATTCCGTTGTTATTGTCCCAGAGTCCGGGCACCAGATACGAGCTTTCCATATAGCTTGCGCTGTCGTGCAGCATCAAATCGATGGTTGCGAGCATGTCGGCATTCTCTCTGAAATAGTGCTCGTACGACGGTCTCCAGTAGTCGGGATCCTCCGTAAGCAGCGCGGTATCCGCGTAAATGTTGAGCGCGTACGCAATGTCGTGAAGCTTGCTCTGATTTGCATCATAGTTCGGGATCACATAGATCGGACCGCGGTCAAGCGTTATATAATTGTCCACGTCGGGTCCCATCGGGAAGCAGACAAAGCCGAACTCGAAATCACAGTACGGTTCACCGGTGGAATAGTTGACATCGTTGAACGTGTTCGCATCATAATCATATCCGAGGTACAATACCGACTGCTGTCTCTCAAACATGGCCGTGAAGTAATTCCACATTCCGCTGTTCCGTTCCTCTGTCGTCTGGCGACGCGTGATACCTTCGGTGTAGAAGCTGTATGCCCAGTTACAATCGGAGAGGACTTCATCACTCGTGATATTGCTGACAAACTCGCCCTGCGAATTCCGTACAACGAACTCGTGGCCGTTCGAAACCACTGCCATCTCGAAGAATTCGCTCTGCTGTCCGGAAAATCCGTAGATATCCGTCTTTCCGTCATTGTCGGTGTCCACCGTCAGAGCGCTGGCGAATTCCTTGAATTTTGCCCAGTTCCACTGGCCCTGTGCCTGCCAGTCGTAAGGCTTATCGATATACGAGGCACCGAGGATCTCCGCGATCTTGTCCTTGTTAAAGTAGATTCCGCATCTCGCTTCGGCTTCGCTGGCCAATGCCGTGCCGTAGATCGAGTCGCCGACAGTCATGGCCTCCAGCGCTGCCCGATTCCATCTGGCGTCGGAGAAATCGAACTCCTCCAGCGTCGAGAGATCTACAAGCAGAGCATCCTCAGACTGCATAAAGGGACCGAGGAACCTGTGATCAAGCACGAAAATGTCCGCGATCGGCTCGTTGGTGATGATGGACATGATTCCGACTTCGGCCATGTTGCCCCAATCAAACACACTTTCGCGTTTCAGCGTATAATTGTGGTCCTCCATCATCGTATCCTGGAAGTCGGCATATTCCTGTCTCGCTTCCGTGTCACGGGCGAACATCCAGTTGTTGGACCACCAGTCACCGATCACGATCTCCTTGCCTTCGAGATCTCTGTCCCCGTAAGGATCCGGATCATCCGCTCCCTCGCTGTATGCCACGTCGACATCCTCGTCAACCGTCACCTTGCGCTTCTTGAGCTTCGTGCACATAGAGAGATCAAGCTCACTCAGGTCATTTTCCGAACAATCCAGGACCGTAAGCTCGATACAATCGTCGACAACAAGTGATGTGAGCGCATTGTGACTGCAATTCAGTTTGCGCAGCGCCGCACAACCACTCAAGATCAACTCGGAGAGGTCGTTTTGATCACAATAAAGCACACGGAGGCTCGGGCATCCGCTTACATCCAGTTCCTGCAGAACGTTGTTCGAGCAATTAAGAGTCTTAAGTTTACTGCAATCTCGGATTTCCAGGCTTTCCAATCCGTTGCCGCGACAATCCAACTCTTCCAGCGCACCATACCCGTTGTTCCCGTCAATGCTGATATTCCGGATTTCGTTGTTGCTGCAATCCAAAACCCTGATATCCGGCACATGGTTTTCAAACAGACTATTGGTCAGTTTGTTCCCCGCGCAGTGAAGTTCCTCGATCATATTTATTTCCGGCAATACTAATTCTGTCAGATTATTGTTATCACACCAGATTATCTTAAGGTGTGCACTGTCTGAACGTGAAAGGTCAAGCGTCTCCAGCTCGCATTCGTTGCAGTTCACCTCAGTCAGTGAATAGTTACAGGAAAACGTAACCGTTGTCAAACCGCTGCACCCGATGCAGCTGAACTTCTTGAGCTTTCCAAGCCCCGACAGGTCCAGTATACCCAGGTTGCTGTAATCACAATTCAGATTCTCAAGAGAAGTACAGCTACCAATGGTTTCCAATCCACAAATACCGTTTGATCCGCAGTCAAGGCTGATCAGGTTCGTGCAGTCTTCCAGATCCAGGTCCGACAGCTGGTTCTGAGAGCAACTCAGCGACTGCAGTTCTGTACAGCCGTTCAGATAAAGTGAATGCAACTCGTTATCGTGGCAGGAAACACTTACCAGCGCCGTATTGTTCCGCAGATCCAAATCCCAGAGACTGTTATGTGCGCAATACAACTCTTCCAAATACGGAAAATATTCAATACCCGTCAGGTTGAGGATATTGAGTCCTTCCACGTCAATGACCGTAATCTGCTCGATCTCGCTGGGTGTTAACCAGCCGTCCTCCATCTCCTCCAGCATACTCACAATATAGTCGCGGAATGCATCATCCTGGAAGTTTTCCGCGGAAATCTCCGTCAACAGAGGATTGTAAGTTACCGTTACCCCTTCGTCGAAGAACACATACTGCGGGGACAGTTTCCTGCACTCCGTCAGGTCCGCGGCTGTAATGTTCGTACCGCGGCAATCGAGACTCAACAGACCGGTAAGAAGACCGACACCCGTAAGATCCTCAACATCACTGTCGCTGAGATCCAGCTCCGTGATGTTATCAATCTCGTTCTCGCTGAGCTGTCCGTACGGCATAGAATAGTCGTACTCCTGAAGGAATGCGCGGAACGCGGGATCCGGGAAATTGTCCTCATTAATCTCAATGCTTGCTGCGCCGTAGTTGAGCTCCACCCCCTCGTCGACATAGATCACGTCAAGATTATAGCAGCCGACCAGGTCAATGCTCGTAAGATAGTTCTCGCTGCAATCCATGAAAAAGAGACATCCGTCACAACCGACATACAGTTCCGTCAGGAAGTTTTTCGAACAATCGATGACTTCAAGCATCGACTTACTCTCTGCATACAACGACGTCAACTGATTGCCGGCGCAGTGCAGCTCCCTCAACCACGTGTTATTGAAGACATTCAATTCGAATATCTGATTGTCATTGCAGTTGAAATACTGTAAATACGGATTGTCATCCACATTCAATGCAGTTATCGCATTGCCCGCACACTCCAGTCTTTTCAGTTCCCCGTTTTGGGAAACTTCCAGCACCGTGAGCAGATTCCCCCCGCAGCCGAGTTCTTTCAGGAGAGGGTTGCCGCTGATATCCAACTCCTCCAGTTGATTGTCTGAGCAAAAGAGTATACTCAGTTCCGGGCAACCGCTTACATCCAGACTGGTCAACGAGCCAGCAGAGCAATCCAAACTGTACAGATGCTCAAGATTACCTATCGTCAGCGTTGTCATCTGCTCATTACTGCTACACTGCACATTATAAAGCGCCGGATTATGACTGACATCAAGAGTAGTCAGTTCGCACTCGAAGCAATTCAGCTCCCGCAGGTTTGAAAACCACTCGAGTCCTTCCAAAGTATCAATGTTTCCCTCTTCACACACATCGATATTGTAAGCCCTTGCGATCTCTCTTTCGCTAAGAGCCCCGTCGTGGTTCTTATCGAACCGTCTGCGGACATATTCCCGGAAATACTCGTTCGGAAAACTATCCCCGTCTATCGTGCACACAACCGGATCGGATACCGGGAATGCCGCAGGTTTCGCACCGTTCATATTCTCGATCAGCAAGACTGTCTGAAGGTACATTCCGTCATGCAGATATATGCTGATCTCGCCGGTTGCCGAATTCCGGATATCATCCACGGAGAAGCGATACATCATGATCGATTCCGATGCATCAAACAGGAAATCGCTGTTCGGCGTCCAGGAGCCGTCAACGCTGATTCCTCCTGCGATCTCGCCGTACGACAGCCAGCTCTTGTCGTCATACCATGTCACGGCAACAACCAGCTCGGAGCCCTCACGTGCATTCATAATCTCATCCGTGATGACAAGCCCATTCATGATGATATCATTTGCCACACGATTCGTACCGAGCGGCTCAACCAGCTTGATCTGGGTCACACTGAACCCGTTGTACGCATTGTAAATAATGCTGCTGGTAGCTTCCCTCTTGATGTCGTCCGTGGAGAAACGGAACTCGAATTCCTGATTGACCGTCGGATCCTGCGGCAGAATCATGTACAATCCTTCATCGGGAGTAAAATCTCCGTCGACACTGATGCCGCCGACTTCCCAATCGGCCTGTGCGTACGAATCATCATTGCATCGGATGCTCAGCACAATCTCCGATCCCGGGACTGCCGCGTAGACGAGCGAGGTGATGTCCTGGCTCCAGAAAGGAGAATAAACATATTCGTAGATTTCCTCGGCCTCGTAATACTGTACACTCACGCCGCTGCCCACGATGACATTGTCCGGAGTAAGCTCCGTGCATGCGGTGAGATCCAGCGTCGTCAGCGGATTGTTCTTCACATTCAGCGTCGCGAGAGCCGTGCAACTGTCGAGATTAAGCTCTGCGAGCTTGTTGTTCGAGCAGTTCAGTCTCGTCAAACTTGCGTTCGCACTGAGATCGATCGCCGTCAGGCTGTTGCCCGCGCAGTTCACGACCTGCAGATTCGTGTTGCCGCTGAGATCCAGCGTCGCAAGCGAATTGTTCGCGCAGTTCAGGTTCTTCAGATACGGAAAATACCCGATCCCCGTGAGGTTCTTGATCGATCTGCCGGATACGTTGATCGATGTCACGGCATTGAGTTCAGCCGTGCTCAGCGCACCGTTTCCGTTCTTGTCGTAGGTATCCGAAAGGTATGTGCGGAACGCAGCGTCCTTAAAATACGTCGAATTGATCATCACGCCGAGCGTGAACGTCGCGGCGTCCGAGGTCGCGGTCAGCCCGTTGCCGTCCGTGATGACGCAGCGGAACTGATACCCTTCGTGCGCCTCCTTGACCGTAATGCTGAAGCTTGCAGTCCCGGCGCTCGCGGACGTGGAATTCTTCCAGGCTGTTCCGCTCGGAGACTTCGTCTGCCACCGGTACGTCAGCGTTCCGGTGCCCGTTGCGGCAACCGTGAATTTGACGCTCTTGCCGGCAGGAGCACTGATGTCCTTCGGCTGTGTCGTGATCTGCGGCGGCTGCGCCTCCATAACGGTGAGCGTCGCGGCGTCAGACATCGAGGTCTTGCCGTTGCCGTCCGTGATCACACAGCGGAACTGATAACCGTTGTGCGATTTCGATACCGTCAGGCTGAACGTCGCCTTCTTCGCGTTCGCGGAGGTCGAGTTCTTCCACGCCGTCCCGGTCGGGGACTTCGTCTGCCACTGGTACGCAAGCGTTCCGGTGCCCGTTGCGGCAACCGTGAACTTCGCGGCCTTGCCGACCTCCACCGTCACATCGGCCGGCTGCGTCGTGATCTGCGGCGGCTGCGCCTCCGGAACGGTGAGCGTCGCGGCATTCGACGTCGAGGTCTTGCCGTTGCCGTCCGTGATGACACAGCGGAACTGATAACCATTGTGCGATTTCGATACCGTCAGGCTGAACGTCGCCTTCTTCGCGTTTGCGGAGGTCGAGTTCTTCCACGCCGTCCCGGTCGGGGACTTCGTCTGCCACTGGTACGTCAGCGTTCCGGTGCCCGTTGCGGCCACCGTGAACTTCGCGGCCTTGCCGACTTCCACCGTCACATCGGCGGGCTGCTTCGTGATCGTCGGCCCCTCGTCGCTCTGCACCGTGAGTGTGGCGGCGTTCGAGGTCGTCGTCTCACCGCTGCCGTCCTTGACGACGCAGCGGAACTGATATCCGTCATGTCCCGCCTGAACCTTCAGGCTGAACGTGGCCTTCGTTGCATTCGCGGAAGTGGAGTTCTTCCACGCCGTTGCGCTCGGTCCCTTCAACTGCCACTGATAGGTCAGTGTGCCGGTGCCCGTCGCGGCAACGGAAAATTTGGCCGTTGCGCCGACAGCGGCCGTCACGTCCTTCGGCTGTGTGGAGATCGTCGCCGCGTTGCTCACTGACGGCAAACGCGTCGATCCGATCGCGGCTGACACGACAGCCCCGTCGGACTGTTTCGCGAAAGCCGAGAGATTCCCCTGCGCAGCAAGGAGTGCTGTCACACAGATCAAAGCGATCACCGAAGAGATCGCCCGGCGCAGCATTCTTTTTCCTTTCTTTCTGCCCATATCGTAAACCTCCGAAACATATCTGGCAAAGGTGCTCTTATGCCATTTTCCGTAACTGCAAAGCGGTGCCCGCTGGCGCGGACACCGCTGCAATTATCAGTATAGCCTATTTCGGCAGCAAAAACAACCCAAACAGGATCACTTGATCCTCGAGTTGAAATCGGCGAGCGCATCCACGATACCCGGGTTCGCCGCATCGAGCAACACATCGGGCGTCGCTAACGCCGTGTCGAGATCATACAGGATCTGGCACTGGATGATTCCGTTGCTGTTGTCCCAGAGGCCCGGCACAATGTAACTCGACTCCATAACACGAGGACAGGAGTTGACCAACATGTTCACTGTCTCGTTGATTGCTCTGGAGTCCTTGAACTGGTTCACATAGTACGTCTTCCAGTAGTTCTCGTCCTCCTTGAGGAGCGAGGTGTCGCTGAAAATGTTGTATGCGTACGCGATATCGTTCAGGTTCTCACGCGTTTCCGTGGTGTTCGGGATTGCCAGAATGTTCTGCTGACAAACGGACACATAATCGCTCGCGTTGGGTCCCTTCGGGAAGCACACGAATCCGAGATCGAAATCGTATGCCGAGAATTCCTCTGCCCGATATACAAAGGAGAGGATCATCGCCGACTTTTCTTCGGCAAACATATAATCGAAGTAGTTCCACATGCCATCGTTTAATTCCGCCTCACTCTGACGGCGCGTGATGCCTTCGGTATAGAAGCTGTATGCCCAGTTGCAATCGTTGACGATGCTCGTTCTCGTCGCGTTGTTCACGCGTCTTCCGTCCGCAGCTTTCGACACGATCGTATGCCCGTTCGAGAGCATCGCCATCTCAAAGAATTCCGACTGCTGTCCGCAGAATCCGTACACGTCCGTCTTGCCGTCACCGTTCGTATCCTTGGTCAGGCTCTTCGCGAACGTTTTGAACTTATCCCAGGTCCAGGTTCCGTTCGCCTGCCAGTCGTACAGCTTGTCACGGTAGGACGCGCCGCGCAGCTGCTCGATCAGATCCTTGTTGAAATAAATGCCGAGGGTCGGCTCAAACTCATGGCTGAACCCGTAGATCGAGGATCCGATGCTCATCGAATCAAGAACGGACTTGTTCCATTTTTCGTCCGAAAAATCAAACTCCGGCACTTTGGAAACATCCAGAAGGAGAGGCTCCGACTGGAAGAATCCGCCGAGGAAACGATAGTCGATCGTGATGATATCCGCGATCGGTTCGTCACTCACGATGGCAAGAATATTCACTTCCGCCTGCTCGCCCCAATAATAACGGTTGTCATACCGGATCGTGTAATTGTGCTTCTGCATCATCGATTCCTGATAATCCGCGTAGTTGTTCTCCGCTTCGGTGCCGCGGGCGAACTCCCAATCGTTATCCCACCAGTCGGCGATGACAATGTCGCGACCGCCGAGATTTCTGGCCGCGTTCGGATCAAGCGCAGGATTGTAAATCTTGAGCGTTGCCGCATCCGAGGTTGTCGATCTGCCGTTGCTGTCCGTCACGACACAGCGGAACTGATACTTGTCGTGCGCGGTCTTCACGGAGATGCTAATAGTCGCCGTCGCAGCGCCTGATGCTGTGGAGTCCTTCCAGGTCGAAGAGGTCGGAGCCTTCATCTCCCACCGGTATGTAAGCGTTCCCTCACCGGTCGCCGCAACCGTGAACTTCGCCGTGGTCCCGGTCTTCGCAGTCTTACCTACCGGCTGCTTCGTGATCACCGGCGGCTCCGATTCCTTCACCGTAAGCTTCACCGCGAGCGATGCCGTCGACTTGCCGTTGGCGGCCTTCACCACACAGCGAACCTGGTAACCGTTGTGCGCGAGCTGTGCCTTCATCGAGAATGTCGCCTTCGTCGCGCTCGCGGAAGTCGAATTCTTCCATGCCGTTGCGCCCGGAGCCTTCGTCTGCCACTGATAGCTCAGCGGATCGATGCCCGTCGCGACGATCTTAAATGTCGCCGTCTTGCCCTCGTACACCGTGGTGTTCTTCGGCTGCGTGCCGATCAGAGGCGTGCCCTCCTCCTGCACCTTCAGCGTTGCGGCGTTGGACGTCACCGACTTGCCGCTCGCATCCTTCACTACGCAGCGGAACTGGTATCCGTTGTGCGCGAGCTGTGTCTTCATGCTGAACGTCGCCTTCTTCGCGGTCGAGGAATTAGAGTTCTTCCACGTCGTCGTGTTCGGCGCCTTCGTCTGCCACTGGTATGTGAGACCGGTGCCCGATGCGACCACCTTGAACGATACCGTCGAGCCGGTGTTTACGGCCGTGCTCTTCGGCTGCGTCGTGATCGCGAGCGTCGCTGCGCCCTCGATCGTGAGCGTTGCCACGCCCGAGGTCGTCGTTGCACCGCTGCCGTCCTTCACTACGCAGCGGAACTGATATCCGTTGTGTCCTGCCTGCGTCGTCAGGCTGAACGTCGCCTTCTTCGCGCTCGCGGAAGTGGAATCCTTCCACGCCGTTGCGCTCGGCGCCTTCAACTGCCACTGATACGTCAGTGTTCCGGTGCCCGTGGCAACTACCTTAAAGGTTGCCGTCGCACCTGCCGTGACGCTCACGTCCTTCGGCTGCGTCGAGATCGTTGCCGCATTGCTGATCGGCAGCGAGACACCGACGGAAGCCTTCGCCATTGCCGCCATCCCACCCTGTGCGGCCAGAAGCGTCACTGCACAGAACAGCGCAACCGCCGGTGCGATCACGCGGCGCCACACTTTTTGTGCTCTCTTTGTGCCCATAGATAAACCTCCAAAACTATAATTTGGCATATACTCCGGGGGATCATCCCCCTGAAACAAAACAACGGTGCCCGTACAGCAATAGGACACCGTTGCGTTGCTTATTCAGTATAGTTTATTTTCCGACGCAAAACAACCTCTAACGCCCATATTATGCGTTATATTATAAAAATCGTCCGCATCGTACTCACTCCTCCGAGACATAGTAGACTTCGAGGCCCTCGGGAGCATTGAGAACGGTTACGCCCTCGTCAACCTGACAATAACAAACACTCGGGCAATCCGCCAGATCCAGTTCCTCAAGATCATTGCCGTTGCAGTAGATCATCTGAAGTGCGGTACATCCGGTGACCCGGAGACTCGTCAGCCGGTTGTATTCGCAATCGATATGCGTGATCGAAGTACATCCCGACAGATCCAGCTCCTCGATGCCTTTATCCTCTTCCGAACAGCCGTAACACGAAAAAGAATAGAGGTTTGTACAGTTCTGCGCACGAAGCACACCCGGCACTCTCCCGGAGATCGACTCAAATTCGAGGCTGTACAGCGAAGAGCAGTTGTTCACGATCAGCGTATCCAGAAACTCCGATGCACAGCGGAGCGACTGCAGGGCAGACCGCCCGGAGAGATCCAGCTCCTGAAGTTTATTGCCGTCACAGTACAGCGTGACCAGCCAATCACACCCGCCAATGTTCAGCGAGGTAATCGGATTGTTGCTGCAGATCAGCATTGAAAGGCTCAATGCACCGCTCACATCCAGAGTCGCAAGCGAGTTGGATTCACAGTTCAATTCCAGGAGTGCCGCCTTCGTGTCGCTGTCAAACGTAAGCTCCGCCAACTCGTTGTAACCGCAGTACAGCTGCTTAAGACCTGAGCATCCTGTCACATCCAGGTAAGTCAGCGCATTGTTATCGCAACCGACAAAGGTAAGTCCGAAACAGCCTTCGAGATTGAGTTCGGTCAGCTTGCCGTAGGACAGGTTCAGCTGTTCGAGCGAAGCGCAGCCCGACAGATTAAGTTCCGTAAGGTTGTCGTCCTCGGAATTGTAACACTTAATCTGAATGTCGCTCAGCGCCGAACAACCGCCTGCGTTGACCGACTGCAGTGAACTGCTGTTGCAGTAGAGTCTCACAAGCTCCTCGTGTCCGCTCACATCCAGCGTAGCGATCGCGTTGCCGACGCACTGAAGCTCATCAAGTTCGGAGCATACTCCGGCGAGCGACAACGTCGTCAACTCGTTATCGCTGCAGAGCAGCGTCTTCAGGGCAGAGAGACTTCCGACATCCAGTGACTGCAGTTCATTGTCATTACAATTGAGATACTCAAGCGCGCTGCACCCTTCTATATTCAGCGACTCCAGAGCGTTGCCGCTGCAATCCAGAAATCTCAGTGCGGTACAACCGCGCACCGAGAGATACGTGAGTTCGTTCCAGGGACAGTTGACATTTTCAAGCGAAATACATCCGCTCAGATCAAGGTACTGGAGCTTACAGTTCCCGTAGCCGTAATCAATGTTTGAAAAATCAGTGATCGAAATACAGCCGCTCGCAATGACGGTTTTCACAACACAGTTCATATAGTCATTAAACTGGAGAGAGATCAGTGAAGTACAACCACTGACATTTACCGTCTTAAGCACGCTGCTCTGGCAGGACAGCGTTTCCAGGGCAGAGTGTCCGCTTGCGTCGAGACTCTCGAGTTTATTGTTATAGCACAGCAACGTCCTCAACGAGGGGCACATTTGCGTGAGCGATAACGAGGTCAGCTCGTTGTCGTTACACTCCAGATAGGTGAGTGCGGTGCAATTGCTGAGATCTAACGAGGTCAGCTTATTGTTGTGGCAGTAAAGCTCCTCAAGCGAACTGCAGCCGTTCAAGTCAAGTGTCCTGAGTTTGTTGCTGTAACAGGAGAGTGACTTGAGCGTGTCACAACCACTGAGGCTCAGTGACGTCAGCTCATTTCCGTCGCACCACACCCGCTCAAGCGAGGTACAGTCGTCGAAGATCAGCTCGGTAAACTTACTGCGGCTATCCTCCTCCCCACGGCTGCAACCGAGTTCCGTAAGCAACGTACAACCTGATACATTCAGGACCTCCAGGCGTGGGTTGTAATCCGCGGCATATTGAATATAATAATTCGACAGCGACGAACAGCCCGACAGGTTGAGTGACTTCAGATCATTGTTGTCGCCGCACAGAAAGTTCGTCAGCGCAGTTCTGCCACTCAGGTCGAGCGTTTTCAGGCAGTTAAATCTGCAATCCAGTGTCTGCAGGCAATCACTCTCCGGCAACCAGAGGGCGCAAACACAGTTCGTATAAAAATGGAGTTCCTGTAGTTTTGTTGCATCCTGCAGATTTAACTCACCAAACCAGTTGTTATCACAGTTTACATACAATAATTTCCCTGCCGAATCTTCAAACGACAGTTCTCGCAGCATGTTTCTGCTGCAGTCCAATCTCTCCAGTTTTCCACAGTCGGTGAAGAGAAGTGTCTGAAGATTGTTGTTATAGCACTCAAGACTCACCAGCTGCGAACATCCGGAGACATTCAGTTCCTCAAGGGCCCCGTCCACCAGTTTCAGCCCCGTGAGCATGATACATCCGGACAGATCCAGGTATTTGATGCGGCCGACGCTCTCATATGCGCCGAGTATGATAACCTGCAGTTCCTCGCATCCGCTCGCATTGAGCGTCTCCAAAGCATCACTGTAGCAGATCAGCGAGGTAAGCGCTGTCATTCCGCTGACATCCAGCGATGTAATAACGTTTTCACAACAGTCGATATACGTAGGCTGAGCGCCCTCTCCGAACGCGAGTTCGCTGAGCCGGTTGCCGCTGCAGTCAATCCACTTCAGATGCGTAAGATGAGCGATCTCCAGCGTCTCAAGATTGTTTGAACCGCAGTGCAGCTCCTCCAAAAGAGCGCAGTCGCTCAGATCCAGACTCGTCAGCGCGTTGCTGTCACAGTAGAGTTTTCTGAGCTCCGTGCACCCGTCTAGGTTCAGCGATGTAAGCCCACACCTGAAGAAATGGGCTTCCGTCAGCGCGGGGTTGCCGCTCAGATCCGCCGTGGTCAGGCTTTGGTTTTGATCGGCATCAAGACGCGTCAACGAGGTGAGATACTCGATTCCCTCCAAGGACGAAACGCCCGTACTTGACAGATTCAGCGCCGTGATATCCGCAATCTCCTCGTTGCTCAGATAGTGATCGTGATCCGTATCATAGGAGTTGAGTGTCGAACGGAACTCTCTTTCCGGGAAGTTCTTCTCGTTGATCGCCACATACTTCTTTCCGCCCGGGAAAATGATCTCGACATCCTCGTCGGCGGGCGCATTGAACGGTCTCATGTCCTGCGAGCAGGCGCTGAGATCCAGCGTCGTCAGGTCGTTTTCTCTGCAGTCGATGTATCTGAGTGACGTACAACCGCTCAGATCGAGCTCCGTCAGTTCATTGTTACTGCAATACAGTTCCGTAAGCTGCGAGAACCCGTCCAGATTCAGTGCCGTGATCTGGTTGCCGGAGCAGGCAAGGTATTGGAGTCCCGTACAATTGCCGATATCCAGCTCAGTCAGGTGATTATTCCGGCAGCCCAGTGACTTGAGCGCGGTGCAGTCGGAAATATCGATCGATGAGAGGGCGAGATTGGAGCAGTCGAAAGATTCCAGCGCCTCGCACCCCGTCACGTTCAGCGACGTCATCGGTCCGTTACCTAGGTCCATCATACCTGCGTAGGAACAGTTGAGGCAACGCAGTTTCTTGAATCCGCCGACATCCAGCGAGGTCAGCGGGTTGTACTCGCAGTAGAGCTCCTCGAGATCCGGGCACATACTGATGTCCAGCGACGTCAGATTGTTCGCCCAGACATTGAGTTCCTTCAGTTTTGTGCAATCGGAGATGTCCAGCTGTGTCAGTGCGTTATCGCACAGATTCAGCCATACCAGATTGACACAGCCGCTTACGTCGAGCGAGGTAATGCTGTCCCCGCCGCCGCGGTAATTGGAGACGTAAAGACGTTCCAGCTTTGTATGACCGCTCACATCCACCGAAGTGTACCTTGCTTCTCCGCAGTACAGCTCCTTAAGCTCCGTCAGAGCGCTGACATCCAGCGTCGTCATCGGGCAGGCGCAGCAGTTCAGGTATGTGAGCTTCGGATTGTTCCCGAACGTCAGCGCTGCAATTCCCGTATTGTCCGAGCAGTTGATCCGCTCAATGTTCGGATTGCCGCTGAAATCCATATACTTAATGCTGTTGCAGAGGCATATGTCAAACTCCTTAAGCTTTTGGTTGCCGCTGATGTCGATCGTCTCCGCACCGTAGATTTCATCATTTTCCATATCATACCCGGTACAGCACTGCATATGCAGCGTCTCCAGCTCCGTAAAATACCCGAGTCCGCTGTAGTCCATGATCGCAAGTCCGATCATTTCGATCGACTGAACCGCGTTGATCTCCGCCGCGCTCAGAGCCCCGTTTCCGTCCGTGTCGAAGTTGTCCGCGACAAACCCGCGGAACAATTCATCCGGAAAATGCGCCGCATCCACCGGGATGCCGAGCGTGATCCGCGCCGCATCCGAGTACGTGCTCTGCCCGTTCGCGTCCGTGATCATACAACGGAACTGATAGCCGTCATGCGCATTCTGCAGCGTGAGCGTGAAATTCGCCGTCTTCGCGCTCGCCGCGGAGGAATTTTTCCAAGACGAAGAGTTCGGCCCCTTCGACTGCCACTGGTACTTCAAGCCGGCACCCTTCGCGGTGACGGACAAAACCACACTCTCTCCCGCCGTCCCGTACACGCTCTCCGGCTGTCCGGTGATCGTCGTCCGGATCGTCACGATCGCAAACGCCGACCACAATGTACATCCGTTGTCGTCCGAGATCATACATTGGAACTTATATCCGTTATGCCCGGCCTGCATCGTGACCGGATAACTCGCTTTCTTGGCCGCGGCAGCACTCGCATTCTTCCACGTTGACGAGTTCGGTGCCTGGGTCTGCCACTGATACTTCAGTCCCGGGCCTTCCGCACCGACGTAGAACGTCACGGTCTCACCCACATCCGCCGTGACATTTGACGGATGTGTCCCGATCAACGTGGTTACCCAGACCGTTGCCGGCTCCGATATCGTCGTGACGCCGTTGGCGTCCGTGATCACGCAGCGGAACTGATATTTGTTGTGACCGCCCTGCGCAACGATCATAAACTCCGCCTTCTTGGCAGCGGCCGAGGACGAATTCTTCCATGTCGACGCGCTCGGCGCCTTCGTCTGCCATTGGTACTTAAGCCCCGCACCGGTAGCCGCGACGGTGAATGTCGCGCATTCCCCTGCCGGTACCGTGAAACCCTCGGGCTGCGCCGTGATCGTCGTGTTGACCGTGATCGTCACAGCCCCGGAGTACAGCTTCTTTCCGTTGGCATCCGTCACGATGCAGCGCGCCTGATAACCGTTGTGACCGCCCTGCAGCTTCATGCTGAAATTGGCCGTCTTCGCGCTCGCCGCGGTGGAATTCTTCCACGAGGTTGCGCTCGGCGCCTTGATCTGCCACTGGTAAGTGAGCCCCGCACCGGTCGCCGTGATCGTGAACTTCGCCATCTCGCCGACCGCCGCCGAAACGTTAACCGGCTGCTTCGTGATCTTCGGAGCCACCGTCAGTTTCACGGCGTTCGTGGCCGTCGACTTGCCGCTGCTGTCCTTGACGATGCAGCGCACCTGATAGCCGTTGTGGCCCGCCTGTACGGTCAGGCTGAACGTTGCCGTCTTTGCGCTCGCGGCGGTTGAACTCTTCCAGGCCGTCGCGTTAGGCGCAAGCAGCTGCCACTGGTAGGTCAGCGTTCCCGAGCCTGTCGCCGCCACGGTAAATTTCGCTGTCGTACCGACCGCCGCCGACACATTTTTCGGCTGCGTCGTGATCGTCGCCGCCGGATTGACCGGCACGGCCGTCGACACCGACGCTTCCGCGACGCCGTCCGACGCCTGCGCCATCGCAAGGAATCCGTTCCGGCCGGTCAAAACCATGACGGCACAGAACAGCGCGGCCAGGGCTGCGAGCATCCGGCGTCCCGCTCTCACTCTCTTCTTTCCTTCCATTCCTAACCTCCCCGTCTCCCTGCGGAGACTGATTCTATATGCAAACGCCCGCACAAAGCGGGCGTTCCGCAGTTCAAAGGTCATTTCTTATACGCGGTTATCGCGGCAGCTGCCGCTCCCGCCTCCCGGTCAGTTTGCGGGCGTGCCGGTTTTCACCGTCACCTCGGTCCATTTGCCGGAGTCATAGCCGCTCGAGCCTGCGGGCACATAGAACTCGACATTGCTGATATAGCTGCCAAGCTCAATCACCGCTCCGCTCCAGGTCGGCGCCTGTGTCGACTTGAGGATGACGTTGATCGGGCCCGCGTAGACGAGCGCGAACGTGTCGATGTCCGTCACGGAAGCGGGGATCGTGATCTCCGCGAGGCTGCCCGTGTACGCGAATATAAACGGCTCCAGTTTCGTCAGGTTGTTTCCGTTGAAGGTGATCTTCGTCAGCGACGAACAGTTACCGAACGCGCCCTCGCCGATTGTTGTCACGCCGGCGGGCACCACAATCTCCGTCACATTCGTGTTATAGTAGAACACATACGGGCGGATCTCCTTCAGTGCGCTCGGAAGTGAAAGCTTGCCGCTCGCCGACGGCGCCTCATACAGAATGGTCAGGTCCTTGGAGTACAGACAGTTGTTCCGGACCGTCAGATACTTATTGGCGGAGTCGACCGTAAGCACAAGGTTCGTGTCCTGTGCAAACGCGCCGTAGCCGACGCTCAGCACCTTCGACGGGATCTGCAGCGTGGTGAGGTTGGTGCAGCCGGTGAACGCATAGTTGCCGATGCTCTCGAGGTACTTCGGCAGAATGATCTCCGTGCCCATGAACGCGTACGCGAAGGAATCCTCGATGACCGTGACCTTCTTTCCGTCGATCGTGTTCGGGATTTTCCACACGTCTCCCAGCTCCTCGAGGTGGCCGTCGTACTGGTAGATTGACAGCGAGCCGTCGGAGCGCTGCCGCGTGGAGTACAGGCTCGTTCGTACGGTGACGTCGTAGTACCTCGGGGCGTCGCCGGTATAGCCGGCTTCCAGCATATAGTAAACCCCGTTATACTGCACCATCGCGTTGCGGTGACCGCTGCCGGCGCCGCCGTCCTTGTTGCCGTTTCTCGACCACGCATCGATGCCGAGCATCTCGCACTCGCGTATGATCAGGCTCGTGCTCGCCCAGCAGTCTCCGCCGCCGTACAGGATCATGGAGACATAGGAGGAATAGTGATAATCGTAGTTGAAGGACGCCGGATACGCGGCGATCGCCTCCATCTTCTGCATGTCGGTCATTCCGCTCTTGATGTGCTTATTTACGTACTCCGCAACCTTCTCATCGGCGTAGACGACTGCGTAATCCACGGCGTGTACGTTGATGGTGACCGTCTCCCCGTCGACTCTGCAGATGACCACGGAATCGCCGGTTCTTGGGTACATCTCCGTTCTACCCGTCGTGAGATTGTAAACTTCACTGTACCGAACGGAAATCACACCGTCGGCGGTCAGGTCGCAGTTCCATCCGGACTGCTCGTAGAAGGTTACGTCGGTTCCGTCGGCAACCAGCCGGAAGGTGTCCGATTTGCCGGCCGGGAGCGAAAGCACATCCTTGTACTCATCGCGGATGACGTAGATCGTGACGTCCGTCGCGTTGACAAGCGGCTTCACCTTGAGGGTGACCGCTGTCGAGGTTACCGATCTTCCCCGGCTGTCCGTGACAACACAGCGGAAGCGGTATCCGTCGTGCGCATCCTTCACCGTCAGGCTGAAGGCGGCCTTCTTTGCGTTGGCGGAGGTGGAATCCTTCCACGTCTTGCTGCCGGGAGCAATGGACTGCCACTGATACGAGAGCGTTCCCTCACCGGTCGCGACGACCTTGAAGGTTGCGATCGCACCCTTCTTCACGGTCGCGCTCTTCGGCTGTGTGGTGATCCGGGGTGCGCCCGCCTCGCTGACCGTGAGCTTGGCCGCGGACGAGGTGACCGTGTTGCCGCTGCCGTCCGTGACAATACAACGGAACTGATACCCGTTGTGCGCCGCCTGCGCGGTGAGTGTGAAGGTCGCCTTCTTCGCGCTCGCGGAGGTGGAATTCTTCCACGTCGTCGCGGCCGGTGCCTTCGTCTGCCACTGATAGGTCAGCGAGTTTCCGCTCGCGACCACGGAAAATTTCGCGGAGCTGCCCTCGACGACCGTCGTGCTCTTGGGCTGCGTCACGATCGCAGCAGGGCCGGAGGCCTTGACCGTGAGCGTCACCGCCGAGGATGTCTTCGTACCGCCCGCTGCGTCCTTGACGATGCAGCGGAACTGATATCCGTTGTGTCCGCTCTGGACCGTGACGCTCAGCGTCGCGGTCTTCGCGCTCGCCGACACGGAGTCCTTCCAGGAGGTTGCGTTGGGCGCGAGTGTCTGCCACTGATACGTCAATGTGCCCGAGCCGCTCGCCGACACGGTGAATCTCACCGTCGTACCGACGGTCGCCTCCGTGCTCTTCGGCTGCGTCCCGATGGTGACCGCCCGGAGAATGCCGACTCCGGCGGTATCTGCCCCGATTGCCTGCTCCATACAGCTCTCCGCTCCGCCATATGCCGCTGCCTTCGCGGCGCCGATCCCGGGCAGGAGAAGCAACACGAGCATGCACGCGCACAGTGTGCGCAATGCTGCGGTTTTCTTTCTCATTCGCCAGTTTCTCATCGTCATTCTCTACCTCCTTTGCTTTATCCTGATCGCCTCCCGGTGCTCCCGGTCAACGAAGATTTTTCATCACCGTTCCGCCCGTGGCGGGAACCGTCAGCGTGATCTGCCCGCCGTGCGCGATATAGATCTGCGTGTCGAGTCCGAAGCCGTCGCGGTGGCTGTGGATCAGCCGCACGAGCGCCTTCGAATCCTCGATGCCCGCGCGCCACACCGGGATCGTGACATCGCGATCCTCGGGATTGTTGTTGATGACCGTGATCACGGTCTCCGTCTCGTTCATCCGCGCGTACGCGAGCACACCGGGCTCCTCGACAAGCATCAGCAGCGACCCCGTGCGGAGGGAATCGTACGACTTGTGGATACGGATCATTTCCCGATGAAAGAGCATCATCTGCGGGTCCTCGTGGCCCCACGGGAAGGTGCGCCGGTCATCCGGGTCGGTCCAGCCGCAGAGCCCCGCCTCGTCGCCGTAGTACACGCACGGCGCGCCCGGCCAGGTCATCTGCATCATCACCGCCTCGCGCATCACCGCCGCGTTGACGCCCTCGTCCGCCGCCGCAGGTCCCGCCGTAGCGGTGCGGCCGACGCGCCGGTTCGTCCTCGTCAGGAAACGCGAGTGGTCGTGGTTCGAAAGCTCGTTCATCGCCACCTGCAGCGACGCGGTCTGGAACCGCGCCATATTGCACCGCATCGCGAAATCAAACGCGTGCTCGTTGTTCAGCATGTCCTCGCGGTACTCGTCGCTGTGCTTCTCCATGCCGGTCAGAAACCAGCTCACCGGCTCCATGAACGCGTCGTAGTTCATCACGGAGTCCCACTCATCGCCGCCGAGCCAGCTCTCCGCGTTGCCGTAGTGCTCCGCGAGGATCAGCGCCTCGGGGTTGGAGGATTTCACATTCTTGCGGAACTCCTTCCAGAACGAGTGGTTGTACTCCTCGCTGTGCCCCAGGTCGGCCGCGACGTCGAGCCGCCAGCCGTCCGCGTTGTAGGGCGCGCTGAGCCATTTGCGCGCGATGCGCATAATGTAGTTGCGAAGCTTCGGCGACGCCTCGTAGTTGAGCTTCGGGAGCGTCTCGTGGCCCCACCAGCCGTCGTAGGTCTCCTTCCCGTCCTCTCCTTCGGAAAATGCGAAGAAGCTCCGGAAGGGGCTTTCCTTCGAGTAGTACGCGCCGTCGTCAAATCCGGCCGCGTTGCGGTATATGCCCTCGCGGTCCAGCCATTTGTTGAACGAGCCGCAGTGGTTGAACACGCCGTCGATGATGACGCGCATCCCGCGCGCGTGCGCCTCCTTCACAAGCTGTGCGAAGAGCTCGTTGCTCGCCGCGAGGTTCTCATGGCTCGTGACCCGCGCGATGTACTGCGCCGAGTGCGCGTTGACCGTGTCTCCCTCGCACAGGCCCGTCGGCGCGTCCTTCACGATCACGCCGAAGTGCGGATCCACGTGGTCGTAGTCCTGGATGTCGTATTTGTGGCTCGACGGCGACACGAAGATCGGGTTTAAGTAGAGGACCTCGACGCCCAGCCGGCGCAGGTAGTCCATTTTCCGAATAACGCCGCGGAGGTCTCCGCCGTAAAATTCCTGCACGTCGAACGCGTCCGGCACGCGGTTCCAGTCTGTCACGCGCTGTGCGTAGCGGTCGATGTAGCGGTACTCGCCCGTCTGCACGTCGTTCGTCGGGTCGCCGTTGCAGAAGCGGTCGACGAAGATCTGGTACATCACCGCGCCCTTCGCCCAGCGGGGCGTGTGAAATCCCGGAGTGATCCGGAACGGCACCGTCTCCCGGTCCGCCAGCATCACGCCGAGCCGGTCGTAGCGGAACACGCCGTCCCGCGTGGCGACCTCAAAGAAATAGAAAAACGGCTCGTCCGAAAGCTCCACGTTCACCCGGAACCAGTCGAACCGTCCGTCCTGCCGATACCGTGCCATATCGATGCGCTCATAGCGCTCATTGTTGCCCTTGTGTCCGGATACGACGGACGCACGCACCGCCTGGTTTGCGCCCACGCGAAGCCGTATCGTCACCGTGTCGTACAGCTCCGGCTCGCACAGCGAGCGGAACATCTCCGTTCCGTCGCTGAACACCGCCTCGGGGACGAACGCCTCCGTCACCCGCGTCGACGACACCTCTCCGTCCGTCTGATTATCCATCATCTGCGATCCCGCATTCACCATCACACTGTCCGGCGCTCCCCTCGAGCGCCCGCTCCTTATCCGGCGCCGGTCCTTCCGCGCCGTTTCTGACAAATCGGCAGTCACTTTCGCACTTCCGCCGATTCCCTCACTTCAGTATATCACCTACATTTACGCCTTGCAAGAAAAAGGAAATCCCCCGGGTTGTCCGCCCGGGGGAAAATGCATAATTTGCGTATTATGTCTTTCGGTTTGTCAACGGTTCTCATCCGCCGTCGCACTGCCGCGCTTGTCCGACTTCGCATTCGAGACGATGATCATGATCATGCTGATGATCAGTGCGAGTGCCACGAAGGGACCGGTCTCCATGACCGCGGTCTTCATAAACTCGCCGGATGTCAGGCCGTTGCGCACATAGCGGTACGAACCGACCTCCATCGTCATATCGTTGATCTTCTCATCGTTCCGGGCCTGAAGCAGCGTCGCAAAATCCTTCTGAACCTCCTTGCAGCGCTTCACCAGAGCCGCGATCTCGCTCTCCAGCGCCTCACGCTGTCCCGACGACTCCTGCGCCGCCTTGTGCAGCGCCGCAACGATCTTCTCGTCCGACCAGTTCATCGGATCGTCATCGTCGCCCTGTCCGTCGCCGCCGTCCGCGGTGTCGGTATCGCCGGTGCTTCCGGTGTTATCGGTATCATCCGCGGTATCGGTCGTGCCAGGATCGCCCGTCGTGTCCTCGCCGTCCTGCGTACCGGCGATCTTGCTCAGATCCACTCCGCCGAGGAGATCCTGAAGCTTCAGGAGCGTGTCCTCCCTGCGGGAGATCAGTTTCGTGTTGTCGTCCGCGAGCTTCTTGCGGATCTCGACCAGCCCATCGTAGGTCTCCGAGGATTTGCCGTCGATGCGCGTCAGATCATCCGACGTGCTGATGTAGATGATCTCCGCCTTCTCGTAGGACGCGATCATATTGTCGAGCTGCACGAGCGCCTTCTTCTGCGCGTTCAGCTGATCGTTCAGGTTTCGCAGCTCGTAGCGGTACTGCGAGAGCAGGCGCTCCGGCGCTTTCGTCAGCGCGTTCAGCGTCAGCTTCGCGTTGATCCGGCTGATATCGTTGGAGATCAGGTTCTTCATGCGGACCACGATGTCGGCGAAGCCGACTCCCTCGTACCGGAAGGACGGATCTTTTGCATTCAGCTCGGCGGCGTAATCGGCCAGGCTCGTAAGCTGCTGCCCAATGATCTCCAGCTGCTGCGTGTAATCGTATTGTCCGAGCGCGATGGTGTCATCCTCCGCGGGCCGGCCCAGCACGGAAACCGTCGCAAAATATTTCCTGTACTCGGCGACTATGTTGCGGAGCAGCGTGTTCATCTGCGCCTTGGTCATATTGTTCGACGCCGTGTTGTTCAGCGTGATCGTGAACTGCGTCGGATGGAACCGGTCGACGGTGATCTCGCGGTTCGCCGCAAAATCAAGCAGCGAATCGTAGCTCACGGTCTGCGCCACGATGTCGGAAGGGTATTTGCCGACGACCGTGATGCAACGGCGGATGTCCTCCGCCTTGAACGTCGAATCGAGCTCCGAAGCTTTCAGCGCACCGTTCAGCACGTCGTCCGAGAAGAGCTCCCGGATGTCGAAGCGGTAGCCGTTCGGCGCGATACCGTCCGCCGCACCGTCGAAAGACATCTGTAGCGTGACGGTCATCTTCGCCGCTTCGCGGTTTTTGTAAAATGTCACCAGGCTTGCGATGCAACCGATCACAAGCGCGACAACTAAGATCATGATGATCCGGATCCACAGCAGCGGGATCCTTCTCTTTTTGTTTTCGGAGGTATTGTTCACGACTTTCTTCTTACTCATCGCTCTGCCTCCTCTCCGTCATCCTTACGGATCCCGCGGCGCATCTCCGAGATGAAAGCGCCCATAAACCAGACGGCGAGCGCCAGAAACGCGCCTACCGCCCCGCCGAGCACCATGCCCTTGGCATTGCTCGCGATGATCCCCGCGGAAGCACCCTGTGCGGATGTGTGATCCAGGTACGAGGTGTAGAAGGGTCTGCTGACAACCTCCTCCATATGCTCGTACACCTGACGGTACGCACCCTCACACACGGTGACCGCCCGCTTCAGTTCCTCTCTTGCGGAACCCGCATCGCCCTGCGTCTGCTGCGACTGAAGAGCCGTCATCTTATCCTCGAGATCCGTGATCCGGATCTCGATCTCCGAGACCTTTCCGTACTCCGCGGCAAGCTGCAGAACAAGGCTGTTATAGTAGTCCGTGGTGACCTGTGTCACCTTGGAGGTGTCACTGTTCTGTTTGTCTACATAGATCTGGTCCGGCTTGTACGACTCGATGATCGACTGCAGCGTGCCGATATTGCCGTTGACCTCCGTCAGCTCCTGGCGCGCGCTGCGCAGCTGGTACTGATACTTGGAGATCATCGTCGCGCGATCCTCCGCGATGCTGTTCGCGTACACATCGGCATAGAGATAATCGATGTTCACGTTGATGACCGTCGAGATGTAAGCCTTCAGATCCTCGATCGAGCGCCCGTCCTTCCAGGAGCGGTACGAACGGATCTGCTCCGGCCGGGTCTCGCAGAATTCGTTGAGATCGTTCATCGCATCGCGCAGCAGATCCAGACTCTCCATGATGTCGAGATTATCGACATCGATGATCGAGATCTCATCCGCGGGGAGATACGAATCCGCATACGTCTTCGCAAGGTACGAATTGTACGACCGGATCACCAGATCCAGAAGATTCCGAAGCTCCTCGTCCTTCAGGTTGAAGTTGTCGGTGAGCGTTACGATAAACTGGTTTACGTATGTAAGTTTCACATTCTGCAGCTGGTTGTACGCCTGGGCGTTCTTGTCCTTCAGCATCTGGGACGCCACTTCCTGCTGTCTGCGGCTGTCCTCCGTCAGAATGCGATCGATCTTGATGCTGTCGCGAAGACGGCTGACGGTGATCGCGGAAGACCCCGCAAACTCGTCGAGCGCACCCTGCAGAACATACGCCGAGGTTAGCTGTGAGAGATCCAGATCCTTGCCGTCCGGCGCCGTCAGCCCCTGAACTTTCTTGCCGCTCGGGAGCGCAAAGTCAAGCGTGACCACCGACGATACCTTCGTGTGTCCGCCCTTCCGCTGATAGAGCAGCAGCGGCGCGCACAGTCCGAGCACGATGCACAGGATCATCACCCACGCATACACGCGGCGTTTCCGCTTCATGTTGTGAAAGATCTGCATCAGATCGACCGTGCCCGTAGAACTGTCTGGCCGATTCACCACGACGTTGATCTGAGAGTCTTTTTCGATGACCGGAGAGCTGTCTCTGTCATCCCGTCTATTCTCTGCCACGGTTTCGTTTTCCTTTCTTGCGTTATCCTGTGAAGTATACGCTATCGCGCAATACTTGTCAATCTCTCCGGAAGAGGTCGCGGGTGTATACCTTGTCCTCCACGTCCCCGAGGATATCCTGGTCGAACCGGTTCGCGAGGATGACATCCGAGCGCGACTTGAACGCGTCGAGATCGTTCACGACCTTGCAGGTGAAGAACTCGCTGCCGTTCTCCAGCGTGGGCTCGTAGATGATGATCGGAACCCCGTTCGCCATAATATGCTTCATAACGTCCTGGATGGCCGAAGCGCGGAAATTGTCGCTGTTCGACTTCATCGTCAGGCGGTACACGCCGACTGTCTTCGGCTTGCGCGCGAGGATCTGGTCCGCGATGAACTCCTTGCGGACCGAGTTGCTCTTCACGACCGCCTCGATCATCGTCTGCGGAACATCCTTGTAGTTCGCGAGAAGCTGCTTGGTGTCCTTCGGCAGGCAGTAACCGCCGTAGCCGAACGAAGGATTGTTGTAGTGGCCGCCGATGCGGGGATCCATACACACGCCGTCGATGATCATCTGCGTGTCAAGACCCTTCATCTGCGCGTAGGTATCAAGCTCGTTGAAGTACGACACGCGCACTGCGAGGTACGTGTTTGCGAACAGCTTGATCGCCTCCGCCTCGGTGAGATGTGCGAGCAGCACGGGAATATTCTGCGGCTCCTGACCGGCCCGCTGCTCCTCCACGCGCGCACCCTCCAGAAGAAGGTCCGCGAACATCTGACCCTCGGCCTTCTGGTCGTCGTCGCAACCCACGACGATGCGGCTCGGATGAAGGTTGTCATAGAGCGCCTTGGACTCGCGCAGGAACTCAGGGCTGAAAATGATATTGCGCACGCCGTATTTCTTGCGCACGGACTCCGTGTACCCCACCGGGATCGTGGACTTGATGACCATAAGGACATCCGGGTTCACCTTGAGCGTCCACTCGATCGCGTCCTCAACCGCGCTGGTATCGAAGAAATGGTGCTCGTCGTCGTAGTTCGTCGGCGTCGCGATGATGACGAGGTCCGCACCGCCGTACGCGGCCGCCTTGTCCGTCGTCGTCGTCAGGTTCAGCTTCCGGGATCCCTCTCTGGCCTCGCGGAAGAACCGCTCGATCTCGTCGTCCTGAATGGGGCTGATGAACTGATTCAGCCTCTCCGCCTTCTTCTCCGTCGTCGTGATCGCGGTAACCTCGTGCTTCTGCGCGAGAAGAACCGCCAGCGACAAACCTACGTAACCTACACCCGCAACTGTGATCTTCAACTCTTTCTACCTCCTGTTTTCCGGGAAACGCCGCCGTTATCGGTGCTTTCTCTTTAATCTTGGTTTTTGTATATACTCGGCATAAATCCGGTAGATCCTTGCCTTCAGCGAGAGCCTCGGCTTCATCGGAAAATGCTCCGGCAGCTCGTCGCATCCCTCGGGAACCTTGCGTGTCCGGGAGACGAACGTCTCGTCGACATCCGCTGCCGTCAGCGGTCTCACGGCCGTCTCGCCGCCCTCAAGCACCGCCCGGAAGCAGTCCCGTCCGCGCTTCGTGCGGAGACGCACGACCGAGATCCCCTCGTCCGTGTCCTCCATATTGTTCCTCTTCGCGGCCGCCCAGTAATCGCCGACCGTGATGTCCGCGGCGCTCCTGCGGAGCCTGTCGCAGTTGTAGCAGTTCGTCCGCAGATGCCGGTTCGCGAAGAAATCGATGTAGTAGGGGTCGGAGAACCGCGTCTTCAGGTACTCCTTCCCGTTGGCGAAGCGGAGCTTCATGCAGTACATTTTCCACCCGAGCGCCTTCGAGCGGAACGATACCTCCTCGGCCTTTGCGCCGTACCGGCTCTCCACCTCCGTGAGATACCTGCCGAACCACTCGTCGGAGACGACACCGTGGCAGAGGAACTCGCAGATCAGAAGCTTCGGGTTGTCGCCGAACACCTTCCGCACACCGGCCGCCTGGCACGGCGTTCCGGTGAACATCACCTCGCGGCCGCTCTCGAGCGCCTCCCGGATGCGGGCGTGCACGTCGCCCATCTCCGCCTCAAAATACTTCGACTTCTGAAGCCGCTCCAGACCGACCTCGTCGCTGCCCTTCATCCGCAGCTGCCGGCAGTCATCCGACAGTTCGGCGCCGAACACCTCGCCGCCGCCCGCGAGCACCGACTGCGCGAGCAGTCCGAACGCGTTGCCGGACGAGCCTCTCGCCCGCATTGCGGGATCCTTCGCGTAGATTGCGTAGTACTCCGCGTCCGCGCACTCCTCAGAGGGACTGTTCAGGATCGGGCATGCGCTCTCGCACCGCCCGCAGTGCACACACAGCTCCTCGTCGACGGCCGGGCGTCGGAAACCGGCCTTGTCGCTGATCATCCGGATCGCCTTCTTCGGGCACACCGCGCTGCACGCGGCACATCCGGTGCACGCCTCGTAGGACGCGAGCCTCGGGATGCTCTCCCGGCCTCTTGCGACCGGCCCGTTCTCACGGACCTTGTCGAGCGCGTCGCACAAAAAATCCTTCGACTGCCGTACCATCGGCTCCAGCCGTTCGCCGACGGCGTTAAAATCGATCGGTGTCGTGTCGAGGTCCTTCCGGCCCGTGAAGCGTCTTCCCTCGAGCCCGCATACCTCCAGCACGTTCCGGATCCGGTCGAACCGGTTGGCGAACGCCGCGGAGTCCGTCCCCGCGTATACGTTAAACTGCTTTCCGAGAAGGATCGAGAGCGAGGTCCCGTGGAACGAATCGGTCAGCACATATGCCGCCCTGTCGATCAGCCCGACGAACTCCCTCGGACCGGCCTCCTCAAAACTGCTCCAGCTGCCGTCGGCCTTGTGGTTCCCGTAGGGCAGCACCACGACCCCCGCGCCGAGCTGCTTCGCCAGCGCATTGATCGTTTTTCTCGATCGCAGCAGATTTTCCTTGCTGAGAAAATAACAGAAGATGTACGGCTCCGTCACGTCCGCGGGGCACCGTCCGAACTCCTTCCAGTCCTCGCGGGACATCAGAAAGGTGGGATCCATCACGTGCACCGGCTTTACGCCGGTCGCGCGCTCCACGGCCTCGCAGCCCTTCTTCTCGCGCACCGATACATCGGAAAATGCGGTCACCAGCTCGCGGTACCGCTCCGCCATCTCCGCGGGGATCTCGGTCATCGCGAGGCTCGGCGCGTAGGCGATGCGGCTGCGTCCCTCCGGGGCAAATGCCAGGAAGAACGGCTCCGCGCCCTCAAACCGCTCCGGGTTCCAGATCTGATCGCTGCCGCACACATAACCGTCGAACAGCGGCGGATTGTTCATAATCTGCTTCGTGGATACATAAAATTCCTCGGTCGTCGCGGGAAACTCCGCGTTGCGGAACGCCGCGTTCGCGAGCTGCTGACGGGTTTTGCCGTGCTTCACGGCCTTCGTCAGACCCGAGACGCGCAGCTTGACCGACCGCGGGTAGCGGACCACATTTTTCGCAAGTCTGCCGAACTTCGCGAGGCGGCCCGACTTCCGTCCGGCGTTCTCGCGGATCTTCACGCTGAAGCGGTTGTGCGAGATCACAGTGCACTCGCAGCCGTCGCGGACGATCTCCCGCTGCAGGGCATACGCCTGAAGCAACGCCCCGTAGTTGTCGGAATTGTAGTATGTCACCAAGCCGATCGTCTTCATGATTCGCTATCCGAAACTCCCTTCAGTTTACGTCTCATCTTCTTAAAGTCGGACACCCCGGCAAAAAGCATCGTGCGGAACGGCACCCTGGCCGTCCGGCAGAAATAACACAGGAAAAGCACGGAACAGATTCCGTACGATATGACGCTCGCGAAACCGGCTCCGCGGATCCCGTAGGCGGGGATCAGAAGCAGGTTGGCGATCACGTTGCCGACCACGCTGATCCCGAGGAACACGAAGTTGACGAACTGTTTGCCGATCACGATATTGTACGAGGCGAGCATCTTGAAATAGATCAGGAAGAACACGCCGAGCAACAGGATCAGCGTCACCTGGTAGGCACCGTCGTACTCCTTGCCGAAGAACAGGCGGATGAACGGGTTGCCGAAGCACACGAGGCCGAGGGCGACGGCGAGACAGATCGTGTTGCACACGCGCGTCACGAAGGCAACCTCCTCCGTGCCGCTGCCCTTCACGATCTTGCCGACCATAACCTCCTTCATCGCGTCGGGGATCAGCCAGAGCTTCTCGGCGAGCATCACGCCGACGGAGTATATACCGATCTGCGCGTCCGACACGCGACCCTCCAACATAATGACATCGACGCGGTAATTGAGCGTCGTCATCAGAAGCGCCAGCATCGGGAAGAACCCGAAGCGGACCAGCTGCGGGACCCATCCGCGCAGCGAAACTTTGGCGCCGAATACGCGTTTCCGCCAGCGAAGGGTGTACACGATCGCCAGCGCCAGATCCTTGAACACGATGATGCACACACCGATGAGGAAGGACCGCGGTACAAAGATCCACAGCGCGACCACGAGCAGAAGCTCCGCGATGTTGACGATCATCTCGACGGCGTTCTTCCGGTTCGGCTCCTCGATCATCGTGATGTAGCTCACCGTCCTGTCGTACACCATGATCGGCGTGAGCAGGATGATCGCGATCAGCTTCGGGTTACTGAACCAGACCGCGACGGCGACCGAGAGCAGCGTGTAAAGCAGAAGCTGCAGCATCGCGAGGCGGAAGAAGATCGGAAGGATGTCGTCCTTCGTCTGTCTCCGGTGCCACGGATACGCCTGGTGCATGCCGAACCCGAACACGATCGCGGTGATGTTCGTGATGCTCGTCACGTACGTGACCCGGCCCTTGATGTCCGCGCCGAGGTACCGCGACAACGCCACGGTGAACAGAAAGCCCACCAGGACGACGATCACCTTCGAGACGACCGAGAAAACGTACGGATTCCGCAGCGTCTTTTGTAAGTTAAGTTTCATCTCAATTCAGTCTCAGCCGGCGGTCACAGTGCCGGCACTCCTTGCATAATTCGTTCCTCCTCGTCGGCGTGCATCCGCATCGCGATGCACATGGAGACAACGATGATCAACAGACTGGCGTCATATACGGAAAAGGATTTCATGAACGTCAGGAAAATGTATATCAGCGCGACGAGCAGCCGGTAGTACAGAAAACCGAGCCTGTCGCCCGCGGAGCTGTCCCGCTTCACGCGGCGGTGCACAAACAGCATATCCGCCGCAACCTTGATCGACGCGACCGCGGAATAGAAGATTCCGATGAGTCCGAACTCGCCGACCATCTGCATATAGTAGTTGTGCGGATACACTCCGAACTTCCGCACGAAATAGTTCGTTCCGCCGCCGATCAGCCAGAGGGATTGCTCCCAGATCTCCTTCAGATAGTCCGCCCAGATCTGCCAGCGGTTCTCCGTCCCCACGTTTGAGAACAGTCTCGACATACGGCTCGTCAGGAGGTTGCCCGCGTACCGGACGAACACCTTGTAGCCGACAAATCCGACCACGACCGTCACCACGGTGACCACCGCCATTTTTCGAAGACTGTGACCCCCGAGAAGAAACGCCGCGAACAGCACGGCCACGATCGGCAGGATGATACTTCCGCGCGCCGAGAACTTCGTCAGCGCATACATATAGACCGCTGCGAGCGCGAGGTACCCCGCTCCGGCGAGCCGCCGCTTCGCGAGCAGCTTATACACCCCGCTGATCAGAAGAACGCCCATGATCAGACCGATCGGGAGTGTCACGTTTAAGTAGTTGCTTCCCCGTCTCAGATACCGGTTCACCGCCGCGGTGTTCGTGAGGATGTACGCGACGTACACGGAGCAGATCAGGATCGCGAACCTGACCGTCCGGCGGAGCTCCTCCTCCGACATCAAAATGATGCAGAACCCCATCACCGTGATCACGGCGAACTTGAACAGGCTCGAGTATTCCTTCACGGCGATCCCGGAGATCACACAGGCGACCATGACCGCGACCGACGCGAAGATGTATATGACCGCGGAGCGGTCCAGACGATAGTTGTCACGGTGCAGAAAACGGGGCGCGCAGATTCCGATGAACACCACGAACAGCATGTTGATCATCATACTGGAGTCCGTGATGTTCAGCATGCATCGGATGCCGTTCAGGCAGATGAGCATGGCGAGCAGGAAGCTGGCCGCTATGCTCAGCACAGGAATCTCTTTGTTGCAAATCTTCATCCGGCTCCCCCGATCATCGCGGCAAGCCTGCCGCGAAATCACTTCTTGTCCGTCTTCTTATCCGTCTTCTTCGTGTTTTTCTTCTTCCGCAGGAACTTGTCCGAGAGGAACTTCATCAGCTTCATCGGCGCAAAATGCATCACAACCTGGCCGACCGTGACCACGATCAGATCCCACAGGGAGCAGTAGCCGCGCTTGTAGTTCGCACGCTCCACCTCGATGTAGCTCTTGCAGTACTCCCAGCTCTTGCGGCGCTTGTAGTTGCCCTCGTTCGAGCGGAACAGAAGCAGCGACTCGTCGATGTTGAGCGCGTACACGTCCTGGTTGATCATCCGCGCGAACAGGTCCAGATCCTGCTTGCGGCGCATTTTCCCGTAACCGCCGACGCGAAGGACCTCGGATTTTTTGAACATGACCGTCGGATGGTTGAACGGGCTCCGGCGGCGCATGAATTTGCAGATGCTCTTGTAGTCGCTGGGAACCTCCCGCGACGAAACGATGTTGGCCGGATCGTCGTAAAACTCATCGATGTTGGTGCCGGCCAGCCCGAGCTTCGGGTTCTCCTCGTACAGCTTGAGCAGTCTCTCGCACCGCGTCGGAAGTGAGATGTCGTCCGCGTCCATACGCGCGACAAGCTCGTTCCGGCACACCTTCAAGCCCTCGTCGAGCGCCTTGCCGAGGCCGCGGTTCTCCGGCAGTCTCACGACCGTGAACAGGCCTTCGTCATCCGCCTCGTAGCCGTCGATGACGGCGGACAGCGCCTCGCCGAGCGGGCCGTCCTCCACGATGACAAACTGCTCGCACGGAACGGTCTGCGCGAGCATGCTCTCGATGCTCTGCTTAAGCTCCTCCGGGGAGTCTTTGTGGTAAACCGACATTAGAACACTATAGGATTCCATTACGCTTCAGTCCTTCTGATGGATTCTTTCAGATCCGCGACCTGATACTCAAAATCATAGCGGCTCATCTCCTGATCGTAGCTCAGGTTGCCGAACGCCTTGTTGGCCAGCCCGCGCGTCTTGCCCGGGATGTGTGCCGCGAGCCAGACGACCCAGTTGAACGCGCCCGTCACCCAGATGCGGTGGCCGCGCACCTTCGCGATCGTCTTAACCATATCGCTCGTCCTGCTGTACTCGGCGTTCTGCGGCCAGAATACGCCGCCCTCGCCGCGGATGATCACCTGGCACAGAAACTCGCACAGGTTCTCGATGTACAGCATCGAGCGCTCATTTTTCACGTTGGGGAAAATGATCATCTTCTTCGCCATCTTCGCCAGCGTGGGATAGTTGCCCTTGCTGTTCTTCCCGTAGATCATCGGGGGGCGCAGCACCGTCGTGACGAAGTTTTCGTCCGCCAGCTCGCGGACGCCCTTGTCCGCCTGCCATTTGCTGTCGCCGTAGAAGTTGGCCGGCTGCGGCTCGGTCTCCGCCGTGATCCGCTTCGCCTTGCCGTACGGCGCGGAATCGCCGTACACGATCGCAGACGACATAAACACGAACTGCTTCACGCCCTCCGCCCTGGCCTTCTTCGCCGTCTCGATCGCGAGGTCCGTGTTGACGGCGTAATACTTCGCCTTGACCTCGTCGCTGACGTTGCCGACGTCGGCGTGCGCGATGCCCGCCACGTGGTACACGACGTCGTAGCCGGAGAAATCCTTCTCCCGCCAGCTGCCGTCGATCATATCCACGGTCTCCACGGAGAGCTCGTCGCCGTAGTGCTCTCTCGCATAATTGTCAAATGAAACACCGATATAGCTGTCCGCTCCGGTGATCAGAACCTTCTTCAATGCTCTTGCTCCTTCTTGTGCAGCTCGCCCGTTCCGCCTTCCACGACGCCGTCGCTCTTCGCGACGGAAAATATCGTTCCGACGAAGCATTTTACGTCAAATCCGAAGCCGATCCGCTCGACATACTCCCCGTCGAACCGGGCCTTGTCGGCGAGCTCAAGCTCGTCGCGCCCGTTGATCTGCGCCCAGCCGGTCAGACCGGGCTTGACGTCGTTGGCGTTGTATTTGTCCCGTTCCGCGATGAGCACGTCCTGGTTCCACAGAGCCGGGCGCGGGCCGATCACGGACATTTTCCCGATGAAGATGTCCCACACCTGCGGCAGCTCATCCAGGCTCGTGCGGCGCATAAAGCGTCCCACCTTCGTGATGTACTGCTCCGGGTTCTCGAGCATGTGCGTCGGAACGTCGTGCGGCGTCGACATTTTCATCGAACGGAACTTGTGCAGCTTGAAAAATCTCTTGTTTCTGCCGACCCGCTTCTGTGTGAAGAGGATCGGGCCCGGGTCATCGATCAGGATCGCGATGATGAGGATGAGGAACAGGGGCGAAAGCACGATCAGACCGAGTCCGGAGAGGAACAGATCGATCGCTCTCTTGACGAATCTCTCGTAAAATCCCGGCTTGTAATCGCTCTCTCCCACGGCCTCGAGGTGGCCGCAGACGCCGTCTGCGTTGCGCTTGTCATTCTCGTCCTCGATGAAGACGACCTTCTTACCCTCCATCGGATTGCGGAAGTCGTTCCGACTCTGTTGCGCCCGGTTGGAATTGTCACTCGACATACTCTGTTGCCCTGCCATTCTAAGTAAATATCAGTCTCTGCGGAACAGGTCTCTCGTGTAGACCTTGTCCTTGACATCGTCCAGGATCGCGTCGTAGCGGTTCGCGATGATCGCGTCGCTGGCTGCCTTGAACCGGTTGATGTCGTTGACCACGACGCTGCCGAAGAACGTCTCGCCGTCCCGGAGCGTAGGCTCGAAGATGATCACGGTCGCGCCCTTGGCCTTCAACCGCTTCATAACGCCCTGGATGCTGCTCTGGCGGAAATTGTCGGAGTTGCTCTTCATCGTCAGGCGGTACACACCGACCGTGATCGGGCGCTCCTTCTCCGCGTTCCACACGCTGTTTGCCGTGTAGTAGCCGGCCATCTCGAGGACGCGGTCCGCGATGTGGTCCTTCCTCGTGCGGTTGCTCTCCACGATGGCCTCGATCAGGTTCTCGGGGACATCCTGGAAGTTCGCGAGGAGCTGCTTCGTATCCTTCGGCAGGCAGTAACCGCCGTAACCGAAGGACGGGTTGTTGTAGAAATTGCCGATCCGCGGATCGAGGCAGACGCCGCGGATGATGTCCACGGTGCTCAGTCCCTTCAGCTCCGCGTAGGTGTCAAGCTCGTTGAAGTATGAGACGCGAAGGGCGAGGTACGTGTTGGCGAACAGCTTGACCGCCTCCGCCTCCGTGAAGCCCATCGTGAGGACCTCGATGTCCTCCTTCTCCGCACCCTCCACAAGAAGGGATGCGAACTTCTCCGCCTTCTCGCGGGAGGCATCGTCGCACGACACGATGATACGGCTCGGATACAGGTTGTCGTACAGCGCCTTCGACTCTCTCAGAAACTCCGGGGAGAAGATGATCCGGTCCGTGCCGAACTGCTCGCGCACCTTCTTCGTGTAACCGACGGGGATCGTGGACTTGATGACCATCATAGCCTTGTCGCTGTTCTTCAGGACGAGATCGATGACGGCCTCGACCGCGCTGCAGTCGAAGAAGTTCTTCTGCGGGTCGTAGTTCGTCGGCGCCGCGATGATCACGTAGTCCGCGTCGCGGTAAGCGAGCGCGGCGTCGGTCGTCGCCCGCAGGTTGAGGCCTCTCTCCTCGTGCTCCGCCAGGTATTTTTCGATGTAATCATCCTGGATCGGCGACTTCCAGTTGTTCAGCATTTCGACTTTCTCCGGAATGATGTCGACCGCGGTCACTTCGTTGTGCTGGGAAAGCAGCACCGCAAGACTGAGTCCCACATATCCGGTTCCGGCAACAGCTATTTTCATATCTTTTCAACCTCTCAGTTGTAATATACTTTGTACCACTCGGCAAATCTCCGGAGTCCCTCGCGGATGCCGATGGACGGGCGGAACCCGTAATCGCGCTCGAGCCCCTCGCTGTCCGCGTAGGTGACGGGCACGTCGCCGGGCTGCATTCCGACCAGCTCCCTGTGGCCCTCGAAATCGTAGTCCGCGGGAAGCACCTCCGCGCGCACCAGCTCCTCCTGCAACGTCGAGATGTAGTCGAGGAGATTCTCCGGGGTGCCGCCGCCGATGTTGTACACCGCGTACGGCGGTACGGGAAGTCCGTCCTCGCCGTTCGCCTTCTCCGGCGCTCCCTTCATCACGCGCACGACGCCCTCGACGATGTCGTCGATGTACGTGAAATCGCGCTTCATCTTACCGTAGTTGAAGATCTTGATCGTCCCTCCGCTCACCAGACGGTCGGTCGCGGAATAGTAGAACATATCGGGTCTGCCGGCGGGTCCGTACACCGTGAAGAACCGGAGTCCCGTCGACGGGATGTTGTACAGCTTGGAGTAGCTGTGGGCCAGCAGCTCGTTGCTCTTCTTCGTCGCCGCGTACAGGCTCACGGGGTTGTCCACCTTGTCGTCCGTGCTGAACGGCACCTTCTTGTTGCCTCCGTAGACGGAGCTGCTCGACGCGTACACCAGATGCTCCACTCCGGTCTTGCCGTTGTCATAGGAGTGCCTGCACGCCTCGAGGATGTTGTAAAATCCGATCAGGTTGGACTCGATGTACACATCCGGGTGGTCAATGCTGTACCGCACGCCGGCCTGCGCCGCGAGGTTGACCACCACCGCGAAATCGTAGGTCGCGAACAGCTTCCCGATGATCTCCTTATCGGCGATGGAGCCCTTCACGAAGATGTGCTCGGAAGCGCTCTCCGCGGCAACCTTCTCAATCTCCGAAAGCCGGTACTCCTTGAGCGCGGGATCGTAGTAATCGTTCATATTGTCGATGTTGACGATCTTCGCGCCGCGCGTCTCCCGCAGGAGGCGCATGATCAGGTTGGCACCCACGAAACCGGCGCCGCCCGTGACCAGAATGTTCTTTCCGTCGAGCGTTATCGCTTTTTTCTTCTCACTGCTCACAGCTCTGTACTCTCCGTGTATTGCTTCTTTTCGTCGCTTCGTATGTTGCGTAAAATGCTTCGCACCCGAGCCGCTCACTTCTCCGTCCACACCGTGCAGCTGCACACCTTCGTCCCCGCCGGAACCTTCGTCCCGGAGGCGACCACCGCGTTGCAGTCCACCTGGCAGTACGCGCCGACCGTTGCGTCGTGGTTCACGACCGCGCCCGCGCACACGTACGAAAAAGCGCCGACCTTCGCGCCGCAGCCGACCACGGCGTTGGCCTCGATCACGCAGCCGCTGCCGAGTTCCGCGGACGGACTGACGACAGCCGTCGGGTGCACGAGCGTCCCGGGGTTTTGTATGCGCGCGGCAAGCGCCTCGCGGACAACGGGGTTCCCGACCGCGACGACACAGCGCTCGTACATACCCTGAAAGCGCTCCAATTGATCCGTCGTTCCGACCGCCGCGGGGTTGCCGTCGTCAAGGAAATCGACCTCTTCGTAACCGCACGCCGCGGCGATCTCCTTCACGTTGCGCCCGTACCCACCGGCGCCGATGACAAGTAAATTCTTCATAGTCTAAGCGACCGGTCGCGTTCCGGTCAACCCTTCCGATATCTCAGGTAGTTGATGAAACCCAGGGGCGCCATCAAAACGGTGGTAAGCTTCGCCGGCGAGCCCTTGACGATGCCTTTGCCGTTCTTCGAGAGAAGGCATCCCGTGTCGTACCCGATGCCCGCCTTGAGCTTGAACATCAGGTTCGGCGCGATCGTCAGATGCTGCTTCCGGAATTCCGTGTATCCCTTGGGGTTCTTCCTGATGACTTTCTTGTGATTTCTCGTGATCCCGTCCGCCTGGTACACGCACACCATCGTCGGCTTGCGGAACACGAATAACTTGTATTTCTGGTCGATGGCGTCCTGCATATAACTGAGCGGGAAAAATCTCTCGCCCTCGAACAGCGGGAATTTGTACTGCTTCGCGATCTCCGTCTTGTAAACCTGCACGTACTCGGGCTTCACGTTGTACTTGTGGCGGATGTTCAGCTGCGTCTCGACCTCAACCTCCTCGGGAACGTCCATCCCCATCATCGGCGAGCCGTCCGGGTTCGAGCGGACGGAGAACAGTCCGCAGATGTCCTCGCGGTCCTTGATCTGCGGGTAGAGACTCTCATACGTCTCGACCGCATTCGGGAAGAAATAATCGTCCGAATCCAGGCAGACCCAGAGCGCCGTATCCGTCATATCAAGACTCATATTGATCGCCGACGCCTTGCCGCCGTTTTGCTTCTTCACATATACGATCTCGATTCGGCCCTCCGCCTGAAAACCCTTCACAAGCTCCTCCGTGTTGTCGGAGGAACCGTCGTCGATGACCTGCCACACAAAATTCTGCGAGGTCTGCGCGACGAGACTCTCATAGCATTGGCCGAGCGTCTTCTCCCGATTGTAGGTCGGTGTAAAAATCGTGATCAGTTTCATCTCAATCCAGCTCCCTTATTTTCCTCGCGGGAACGCCGCCGTACAGGCAGCCCTCCTCCGTCAGATCCTTCGTCACGACCGCGCCGGCGCCGACGATGGAATTCTTCGCGATGGTCACGCCCGCGCACACGACGGTGTTGGCCCCGAGCCACACGTTGTCGCCGATGACGATCGGCTTGTCGATGTGGCTGTCATGGTCCTCCGTGCGCGAGGTCCACGTCGCGGTGTCGAGCCCGGTGGACACGATGGTGACACCGTGCGAGAGTACGCAGTAGTCCCCGAGCGTCACGCCGCCGACCGCGTTGATGAACACGTTGTCGTTGATGTGGATCTTCCGTCCGAGCGTAAGCCTCTTTTTATAATACACGCGCGGGACCTCGAAGAGCACCGCCTTCGAGAACCGCGGGTTGAACAACTTGAATACCGTAGTTTTGATCTTGCGGAAAATGCGTCCTATCATAGTTTCTCTCCCCGGCGTCACTGCGCCGCGCGGCGACTCAGTCGTCCGCTTCGTCGGCCTCCTCTGACTCGTCCTCCGTCTTCGCGTCGCCCGCCTCCTCCATCAGCATCCGGTAGGTCTGGCTTCGAATGGCGTCCACGCCCTCCTGGTGGTAGGTGCTGACCATACTGGCGACGAGGCGCTTGATATCGCGGCTGTTCGCGTATGCCGCATCCATCAGATCGTCGAGGTCGTCGAGGAACCGGTCGATGTCGAACTTGAGCGGACAACCGATGTGAATCTTTTCATTTTCCGTCTTGCGGAGGCCTTCCTCCGCCATAAGCTTCTCCTCGAAGAGCTTCTCGCCCGGGCGCAGACCGGTGTAGACGATCTTGATGTCCTCGTCCGGCTTGAGACCGGAGAGGCGGATCAGGTTGCGCGCGAGCGTGTCGATCTTCACGGGGCTGCCCATATCGAGAACGAAGATCTCGCCGCCGTTGGCGGTGGCACCCGCGAGGAGCACGAGGCTGACGGCCTCGGGTATCGTCATAAAGTAGCGGATGATGTCGGGGTGGGTCACCGTGACCGGGCCGCCCTGCTCGATCTGCTTCTTGAAGATCGGGATCACGCTGCCGTTGGAGCCGAGGACGTTGCCGAAACGCACGGCCACGAACTCGGTCTTCACGTTGCGGAAGAACTCCGCGTTGGTCGTCGTGTCGAGCTTCTCCTTGCCGCTCTTGGTCTTCGTGTAGTGCGTGAAGAGCTGCGGGATCTCAGCGGCTTTGCCCTCCTTGATCTTCGCGTCGAAACTCTGGATGATCATCTCGCACAGACGCTTCGAAGCGCCCATGATGTTGGTGGGGTTGACCGCCTTGTCGGTGGAGATCAGCACGAAGCGCTTGCAGCCGTGCACCATCGCGGCGTAAGCCGTCTTGTAGGTGCCGATCGCGTTGTTCTTGATCGCCTCGCAGGGGCTGTCCTCCATCAGCGGCACGTGCTTGTGCGCCGCGGCGTGGTAGACGATCTCGGGCTTGTACTCCTCGAAGACCTGGAACATTTTCCGCGAGTCGCGCACGGAGCCGATGAGCGTCACAAGGTCGAGCTCGGGGTGCTTCTCCCGAAGCTCCAGCTGGATGCTGTAGGCGTTGTTTTCATAGACGTCGAAAATGATGAGACGCTTCGGATGGTGCTCTGCCACCTGACGGCAGAGCTCGCTACCGATGGAGCCGCCGCCTCCGGTGACGAGGACCGTCTTACCGTAGACAAACTCGTAGACCTCGTTCGAGTTCACCTGGATCGGATCGCGTCCGAGGAGGTCTTCGATGGAGACATTTTTCAGATTGGTGACGCTGACCTCGCCCTTGACAAGCTGGTACATGCCGGGCAAGTTCTTGAGTTCGCACTTGGTCTCGCGGCAGATCGCGAGGATGTCGCGCCGCTCCGCCATCGTCGCGGACGGAAGCGCGAGGAAGATCTTCTGCACGTCGTAGCGCTCGACCGCCTCGAGAATGCTGTCACGGCCGCCGACGACCGGAACGCCGTCGATGTAGCGTCCCTGCTTGTTCTTGTTGTCATCGATGATACACACGACACGGTCGCCGACTTCCTTCGCGCTGTTGATGTCGCGCAGGATCATCTGGCCGGCCGAGCCCGCGCCGATGATCATGATGTTGGCGCCGTCGTTCTTCGGCTTGCCGAATCGCGTCTCCGTCTTGATCAGCAGGACGAAGCGGTACGCGAAACGGGCGCCGAGGATCAGCACGAACTGGATCATGGCACCGATGATGTAATATGAGAGCGGCATTCGCGTGTAGTGGGTGAGCGGATTCTTGACGAATTTATCCTCCATCAGCCGCATCATCACCGTGATGCCGACCGTGTGGATCGCCGTTGTGATCAGCGACGCGATGATGGTCCGAAGGAGCTCACTGTAACTCGCGAACCGCCAGATACTCTTGTAGAGTCGTAAAATGTAGAAGCACAGCAGCGCCAGCACGATATAGGCCGGCGTGAAGAGTTTCCACGCGGTCAGATACGGCTTCGGGATCTCCGAGAACCGACAGTCGAACCGGAGCCACAGCGCCAGAAAATAGCTCATCGACACGACGATGATATCGTAGAGAGCCAGGAACAGAGAGATTCCGATCCAGTGCTCCTTTCCGAAAAACCGGCGCATCGGTTTCACTTTTTTGTTTGACTTACTCATCTGCACATATCGTCACCTGCAGGGCAGGTTTCCTCCGAATTATTAGGGCCCTTGAGCCCATAGTCGCACAGAATAAGTCTACACCATCTCGAATGAAAAAGCAAGTCTGACAAAAAAGCGGGGACGGCGAGACCGTCTCGCCATCCCCATCGATATTCAGTATTCACCGTTATTCCGAAACCACTCCGATCACTCCAGCACGAACACGTTGAAGGAGAGAGGCTTGATGTGTGCCGTCACGGCGCCGTCCGCAAGCTTCGAGCGCTTGTTCACCGCGGGCGTGAAGATCTCGTCGTTGCCGAACTCGCTCTGCGCCTCGGGATCACCGCTGATCTCGTAGTGCGTGCACTTCGTGAAGCCGGCAAGCTTCGCGTAGGAAGCCTTAGCAGCAGGTGCAACCTTCTTGACCTCCTTGTTGCCGCCGAACGGCCAAGCGGGCTCCACAACCTCCGCGATCCTCGCCAGTGTCGGAGCTGCGGCAACGCCGCTTCCGAAGCCGGTCACATCCAGCGAGAGCGCGTAGTCCTCAGCGTCGTTGCGGTTGATCACAAACACCGCCAGACGGCCCGACTTCCTGTCCCATGCGCAGGCCGAATCCACATACGGAACGCCGTTCTTGCCCACGTACTGCGACGTGTCGTCGATCGCGTAGCCGGGCATATCGTACGTCTCGCTCTCGACGGCAACCTTCATCGAGGTGCCCTTCGCGAAGGAGAGCATCTGCATGAACGCGTAGTGCGAAGCCGAGCGCCATACATTGTCGTGGTTCGAAGAGCAAAGAGCTCCGAGACCGCCGGTCATGCAGCCGATCTTCACGCGGTCGGCGTGGCGCAGAAGCGCGAGCTGGATGGACGTCATCGAGAGCATCTGCGTAAGGTCCCCACCCGGGAAACGACGCTCGGGCATCTTGTCGGGATCGTGGAACAGATACGGCCGATCCGGGTTGAAACGGTAGTGCGAACGGGCCATATTATAGCGGCCCCAGCCCGGATGCAACGGCGAGTTCGGGCGGACCATTCCGCCGTACTCGTCGAAGGAGATCATCATCTGCTTCGGCGAGCGATGCTTGGACTGCACGTAATCACACATCGCCGTCAGCGTGTTGATGTAATCCTCGTAGTAGAGGGCTCCGCCCAGGAGCGCCTTGGTGTCTCCGGGAGGTGCGCTGTGATAATGATGGACGGAGAGGTAGTCGACCGTGTCGTAGCACACGTCGAGAGCTGCCTCATCCCAGTCCGGAAAATGCTCCATAAACGGCGCGGAGGAGCCGCACACACCCGTCTTGATGGACGCGTCGATCCACTTCATCGCCTTCGAGGTCTCGTTGACCATCACGCCGTAGGCGCGGGGATCCTTGTCCCAGGAGCCGAGCTGCCAGGGGCCATCCATCTCGTTGCCGAGATACCACGTCTTCACGCCGTAAGGCTTCTCGTGTCCGTTCTTGATACGCAGGTCGGACCAGTACGTTCCGCCCGGGAAGTTCGTGTATTCCACACAGTCCATCGCGTCCTGCGTGCGGCCGGTACCCATGTTGACGGTGTAAAGAGATTTTGCGCCGATCTTCTCCGCCCACTGCAGATACTCGTCGTGCCCGACCTCGTTCGTGATGACCTGATACCACGCTGGATCCAGATGAACCTTGCGCTCCGACTTCGGTCCGATCGAGTCCTTCCACTGCCAAGCCGAGACGAAATTTCCGCCGGGAAGGCGCACGGCCGGAAGACCGGTCTTCGCGAGCGCGCCTATGACGTCGGTGCGGAAGCCCTGCTCGTCCGCCGTCGGGTGCTTCGGATTGAACATCGTGCCGTTCACCATCGTGCCGATCGGCTCGAGAAATGCCGAGAACAGCTCATCCGAGATTTCCCCGATCTCAAACGAAGGATGCACCGTGATTTTTGCTTTCTTAGCCATATGTGTAAACCCCTCCTGTATTGCACGGCGCTGCGCGCCGCAATATTTTCCTTATTCTGCCGCCTTCGCGGTCTTCGCCGTTTGATCGCCGGTCGAGATCTTCTTGATCCATTTTTCGCTTCTTAAGCGGAACCAGCACCAGACGGCCTTGACGATCTGGTCGGACTTTAAGCAGATGTAGATCCAGAAGGCGTCGAGATGCAGCACAAAGCCCGCGATGATGCCGAGCGGCAGCGCGATCGCCCAGAGGAAAATGTTGTCCATCAGCATCAGCATCTTCGTGTCGCCGCCGCCTCGCAGCACACCCTTGGTCATGATGCTGTTGGTCGCCTGGAATATGAGAATGATACTGATGGCACTCATCAGCTGATACGCGATGTCCTTGGTCGTGCCCGCGACGTCATAGCTGTTGACGACCGGGTACTGAATGACAAGGATGATCAGCGCCGCGACGAGTCCGAGCGCGAGGCCGAGACCGAAGAACATCCAGCCCTGCTTCATCGTCTTCTCCCTGTCGCCGGTGCCGAGCGTCTGGCCCGTCACGATCGCACCCGCCTGGCACACGCCCTGGATGCCGACCGTGCTCATCTGCTGCGTCACGGCGGTGATGGCGTTGGCCGAGGTGAACTCCGACCCGAGCTTGCCGATCACCATCGCGACCGAGTTATTGCCGAGGGCAAGGATACCGTCGCTGATCAGCACGGGAATGCTGATGCGGATATATTCGCGCAACAGGGAGCGCGTCTTCATAAAGAGGTCCTTCACGCGGAACCGGATCCGCTGGTCCTTTATGAACAGGTAGCCGAGGATCATCACCGCCTCGAAGATTCGCGCGATCAGCGTGCCGAGCGCCGCGCCCTTGGTCTCCATGCGCGGAGCGCCGAAGTGACCGAATATGAACGCGTAGTTCGCGCACAGGTTGACGAACAGAGCGCCGATGGACACGAACAGCGGGAACATCGCCTGCCCAACGCTTCGGAGCACGATCGTGACCGTCAGCGAGGTGCCGAGGAAGAAGTATGTGATCACCGAGTACCGCAGATAGTCGGCGCCGCGGCGGATGATCTCACGGTTGTTGAGATTTTCCGCGATGGTCTTCTCAACCTCCTCCGGCGCAACCGTCGTGATGTCGACCTGCTTCTTCGCGTACATCTTCATGATCGTCTCCGGCATGACGAAGGTCGCCAGCGCGAAGAGCGCCGCCAGGATGACCGTGAGGCGGAACATCAGGCAGACCGTCTGCTTGAGAGCGGTGGTCGCCTTGCCTCCCTCATCGTCGCCCTTGAGCTTCATACCCCAGTAGCGGGATACAAGCACCGACGCGCCCATGCCGAGGCCCATGCAGAAAATGTGGTAAATGCCGATGAACGTGTTCGAGAGCGACACGGCCGACAGCGACTGCTCGCTCGCCAGCTCCGCAGCCGTCTTGCCGAGAACCCCGATATCGTGCGCTTCATAGACGTTGCCCGCGCTTCCGATGCTTCCGACCATGATCGTGTCGAGCATGTTGACGCCCACCGCGATCAGGCTCTGCAGTGCGATCGGCAACGCGAGAAGCAGTACTTTCTTGTAAAAATGCGCATCTTTCTGAAAAAGTTTCATGGAATTGTCGATAACTCCTGTCGAAAATCCAAAATTGCCCACTGTTCCCCATTGTACACGAAACAATCCGCCAATTCCATAGACAATCTATAGAATCTTTTGCGGGAAAATCCGTCGATTAGAATCCGAATTTTCCTGTGAATCCACTCGCATAAGCAACGGGAACCCGCCGAAACGGGTTCCCGCCACTCAATTACACGCAGAGGATAATGTCATTTTTGAGCGGTACGGCTTTTCGCTGAGGAGTACATGCCTTGACTCCCGCCGTCCGCAAGACAGAGTATGCACCAATTCCGCGGAAAATCAAATGCACGTTCTTTTATTATCCGAAACGATTTTGATGTGTTATCTTATACTCGCCTTGTACGCTGATTTAACTTCTAAGAATAGATTCGCACATCACCCGCGGCGACCGCGCGGCTCTGTGCATTGACAAGTAAGCCCCTACCCCTTAGAATGAAGAATAAGCCGCGCGACAGGCGGCGGAGTGACGCGCCGCGAAGAGACGGCGCCGCGAAAGGAGGGATCACGATGCAACAGGAAAGAGACAACCGACAGCGCAGACTCGATCTCGCGGTCTGCCTTCTGATCGTGCTCGTGTCCGTCCTGCTGCACTCGCTGTCGCTTCCTATACCGTACGCGAACGCGGGCGCGCGCGAGGAGTACCGCACCGAAACCGGCCTGCCGTACCTCACCGAGATGGACTCCTACCTGTACTGCCGCCTCACCGAGGACCTCGCGAACGGCGACATCTCCGATTACACGCTGCGCCACAGCCGCGGCGACGACCCCTACATCTCGGCCAATGCGACCGGCGAGGAGGGCGACGTCGTGATGGGTCTCCCGATCCTCGGCGCAACCGTATATAAACTGCTCTCGTGGATCCCCGGCATCACGCCGTACCACGTGATCTACTGGCTCGCGCCGTTCCTCGCATCGCTCACCGCGATCCCCGTGTTCTTCTTCGTGAACCGCAGGCTTCGCTCGTTCGGCGGCCCCGGCCGGCTCGGCGGGCTGGTCGCGGCGGTGCTCGTCGTGACGGCGCAGTCGTTCTCGTGGCACACGCACGCGGGATTTTACGACACGGACATGGGCCTGTCGCTGCTGCCCTGCATCTTCCTTCTCTGCTACGCGGAGGCGCTGCTCGCGAAGGACCTGCGGAGCCAGCTCCTCTGGGGCTGCGGCAGCGGTCTCGCACTCTGCGCCCTCTCCACCTTCTGGCGCGCCTACTACGCTTACTTCTGCATCGGCGCGGCAGCGGCCTTCTGCTCGGTCGTCGCGCTGCTTATGGCTCGTCTTATCCGTCGGAAAATGCTCCGCCTCAGCGCGGTGCGCGGTGCCGCCGTCGGTCTCGCGGCGCAGCTTCTGCTCTGTCTCCCGGTGCGCGGGCTTGAGCTGTTCACGGACATCGCCGGGATCCTCGGAAACGTGGGCGGATCGCTCGCCAACGGCGACGCGGCATACCCCGACGCAGCCGGCTTCGTCAGCGAGCTACAGGGGACACCGATGCTTGCGAAGGATTACGGCGAGGGTACGCTTGACCGTATTTTGAACGGATTTGCCGCGTATGCGGACGGCTGTCTCAACGCGCTCGGCGGCTGGCCGGTGCTGATCGTCACGGCCGCAACCGCCGGCTTCCTCGTGTATGTCGGCTGCCGGATCGTCTTCACGAAGTGGACGGCGCAGCGGTTTGACACGGCAGCGGCTTCAACGGAAGAAGTTTCGGGCGACACGGCGGAGACTGTGTCGGACGATGTTGCGAATTCTGCCACCGACGATCCCGCACGCGACATTTCGATCGACCTTCTCATCACCGCGGTATTCCTCGGTGTGTGGCTCTGCTGCGGCCTCTTCATCATGCTCAAGGGCTCCCGCTTCATCACGATCCCCGTGCTTCCGGTCGGCATCCTGTGCGGCCTCGGCACCGGGCTTCTCCACCGGTATATGCAGAAGAAAAACCATCCGCTGTGCATCGGCATTATCGCCCTCGCCGTCGCCGGCTGGGGCTTCGCGGTGCGCGCGGAGTTCGGCTGGCTGCCATGCATCATTGCGGGCGCGGCGGCGCTGGCCGTGGGCCTGCTGCTCTTCTTCACGAAGCGCGAAGCGATGATCAACCTGCTCGCGGTGACACTTGTATTCTCTCCGTGCATGGCGTGCACGGGAGGCTCGTACAGCGCGATCCCGGACGGGAGCGACACGCTGCAGGTGATGTGCGACGCCATCCGCGAACAGACCGAGGAGGACGCCGTGATCGCGTCGTGGTGGGACTACGGATACTTCTACGAGTACGCCGCCCGCCGGCTGACGCTCGGCGACGGGGGCAATTTCAACGGCGAGTGGAACTACTGGCTGGGGCAGGCGCTGATGACGGACGACCTCCGGCTGACGAAGGGAATTTGCCGCATGCTCGCAAACTGCGGGCTCGACGCCTCGCACCTTCTTATGACGCGCTACGAGACGGAGGGCGATGAGTACGCCCGCCGCGCCGCCGAAGTGCTGCTGACGATCCTGCCGATGTCGCGGGATGAAGCTTACGCGGTGCTGACAGGCGACCGCATGGACGCCGCCGCTGCGGAGGAGATTCTCGCGCTCACGCACCCCGCCGAGCCCAGACCTGTCTACCTGGTACTCTCGGAGGATATGCTCCGCAAGGTCGGAGCCATCGGAACCTTCGGGCTCTGGGATTTCTCCGGAAGCTCGCCGAACCTTCCCTACATCCTTCGTTCGCCTTCCGCGGTCACCATCGAGCCCGGCCAATCCGCGGACATCGTGTTCGGCGACAACGCTTTCGTGCTTCACGCGGAGCGCGACAACGACGGCAGCTTCAGGAATGTCTCGCTGGTCAACGAGGACCGCACGCCGTACTCCCACACGCTTCGCGTGGTACCGCTGGACGGCATAAACGCGGCGGACAACGCGAACCCGAACCCGTCGACCGGCCCGGTCACGATCGCCCCGGATGACAGCGCGATCCCCGCATACCGGCTTCCCGCCGGCGGCTCGCTCACCGTGTACCTCCGCGAGGACAGCCCCTCGACCTACCGATGCCTTCTGTGCGACTCGGCCTCGGCTGACAGCGTGCTGATCCGCGGCTTTATGCTGCAGGGCAACGCCCTGTTCTACCGCAGCGTGACCGACCTTCCGAAATCGGACGGCTCGACATCGCTGCACGAAGTTTCCGTATGGACACTCGGGAGATGACCTCAGGGTCGTCTCCTTTTTTCCTGCGCCTGCGGATTGCCTTGCATTTTCCGAAGAGTTATAGTATAATGTTTTGGCATGTGACCTTAAAATGTCGAACTATGCCCTTGCGTGTGCGCGTCCGCGCGTCGCGGGCGTCAATATATCACTTACGAAACGGAAAGACCAATGGCTGAAACGAACGAAAATCTGACTAACGGCGCGGAAGGCTCGCTGACCGACAACATCCGGAAACGCCGCACTTTCGCGATCATTTCCCACCCGGACGCCGGCAAGACGACCCTGACGGAGAAGTTCCTGCTCTACGGCGGCGCGATCAACCTCGCGGGCTCCGTGAAGGGGCGCAAGGCAGCGCGCCACGCGGTGTCGGACTGGATGGAGATTGAGAAGGAGCGAGGCATCAGCGTGACCTCGTCCGTCCTGCAGTTCAACTACGACAACTATTGCATCAACATACTCGACACGCCCGGCCACGAGGATTTCTCGGAGGACACGTACCGCACGCTGATGGCTGCGGACTCCGCCGTGATGGTCATCGACGCCAGCAAAGGTGTGGAGCGCCAGACGATCAAGCTCTTCAAGGTTTGCGTCATGCGCCACATCCCGATCTTCACGTTCATCAACAAGATGGACCGCGAGGCGAACGACCCCTACGAGCTTATGAGCGACATTGAGAACGTGCTCGGTATCGCGACGTGCCCGATCAACTGGCCCATCGGCTCCGGCAAGGGCTTCAAGGGTGTGTACGACCGCGAGACACGCGAGGTGGCGCTCTTCACGGCCGCAATGAACGGCCAGAAGGAAGTGGCGACCGAGTATATGAATGTGGACGACCCCGCTCTTCGCGAGCGCATCGGCTGGGAATTCCACGACAAGCTGCTCGAGGACGTTGAACTTCTCGACGGCGCGAACGCGGAGTTCGACCAGGAGCTCGTGAACGCCGGCGAACTGTCGCCTGTCTTCTTCGGAAGCGCGCTCACCAACTTCGGTGTGGAAACGTTCCTCAAGCATTTCCTGCGGATGACGAGCTCGCCGCTGCCGCGCCAGTCGGACCAGGGCGTGATCGACCCGTTCCGCGACGATTTTTCGGGTTTTGTGTTCAAGATCCAGGCCAATATGAACAAAGCGCACCGCGACCGCATCGCGTTCCTGCGCATCTGCTCGGGCAAATACGTGCCGGGCATGGAGGTCAACCACGTGCAGGGCGGGCGCAAGGTCAAGCTCTCGCAGTCGACGCAGATGATGGCAGACGAGCGCCACATCGTCGAGGAGGCGTACGCGGGCGACATCATCGGCCTGTTCGACCCGGGAATCTTCGCCATCGGCGACACGCTGTGCACCTCGGGAGACAAGTTCCGCTACGAGGGCATCCCGACGTTCGCGCCGGAGCATTTTGCGCGTGTGCGCCAGGTCGACACGATGAAGCGCAAGCAGTTTATGAAGGGCGTGACGCAGATCGCGCAGGAGGGCGCGATCCAGATATTCCAGGAGTACAACACCGGAATGGAGGAGATCATCGTCGGCGTGGTCGGCACGCTGCAGTTCGATGTCCTGATGTTCCGCTTAAAGAGCGAGTACAATGTTGAGATCAAGCTCGATCCGCTGCCGTACGAGCACATCCGCTGGGTTGAGAACCCGGACGAGTGCCCGGTCGAGCAGATCGTCGGCACGAGCGATATGAAGCGCATCAAGGACCTGCACGACAACCCGCTGCTTCTGTTCATCAACCAGTGGTCGGTCGGCATGGTGCTCGAGCGCAACAAGGGTCTGAAACTTGCGGAGTTCAAGGTAGACTGACCCTCACAGCACAATATACAGGGGAAAATGGTTTGTGCCCGCGCGGCGAACGGGGGAGTCCGCGGGTGTGGGATTCGAATAGAAGAAATCGGAAAATAACGGATATGAAGAAAAGAAGCAAAAAATCGACTGCCGGCTCCGGCTCCAAGCTCTACCGGAAACGACTCGCGCGGATCGCGGGGTTCGGCCTCTCCGACGCGGATGCGGAACCGTTCGACGGCGTAGCGGAACCGGTCGGCGTACTCACCGAGGGTGAACCGACGGTCATCGGAACGGACAACACCGCTCAGGACGCGGGCGTCTCCTGCCCGGTCGCAACACCGCCGAAGACAAGCTCCACCAGGCGAACGATCGCATGGATCGTCATCTCGTTCGGCATCGCTCTTCTGAGCATCTGGGCCGTCACGGCGCAAAATAAAAGATTTTCCTTCCGGGTGTTCCTGGACCGCATCGGCGATGCCAACAAGGGCTGGCTCGCGTGCGCGTTCCTCGCGATGCTCGGGTTCATCTGGTTTGAGGCGCTCTCGTTCCGCACGATCCTGCGCGGACTCGGATATAAGCGCAGCCTGTTCGCGAACTATACCTACGCCGCGACGGACATTTATTTCTCGGCAATCACGCCGTCGGCAACCGGCGGCCAGCCCGCCTCGGCTTACATTATGATGCACTCCGGCGGCATCTCGGGAAGCGTCACGACCGTTACGATCCTCGTGTGCCTCGCGATGTACGCGATGTCGATCATCATTCTCGGCATCTGCTGCTTCGCACTCCGGCCGATGCTGTTCTTCTCGTTCGGCATCGCCGCGCGCATCATGATCATCGTCGGCGTCATCGTCCAGGTCGGCCTCGCGTTTATGTTCGTGCTGCTGATCCAGCGCGGACAGCTGTTGTGCCGGATCGCGTGCAAGCTCCTGCCCATCGCGGCCAAGCTTCACCTCGTGCGCAATCCGGAGCGCCGTGCCGAGCGCCTTCGCGAGTCGCTCAACAACTACCGCCTCTGCGCGGAGATGACCGCGGGCAAGAAGGGAATGCTCCTGCGCGCCCTTCTGTACAACGTGCTGCAGCGCGCATCGCAGATCGCCGTGACGGTCTTCGCGTTCCTCGCGATGGGCTACAGCCCGAAGAAAGCGCTCGATGTCTTCGCGATCCAGAGCTACACCGTCCTCGGCGCCGCGTACGTGCCGATCCCCGGCGGAATGGGCGTCATCGATATGATGCTCTCCGACGGACTGAGCGGATACCTCGAGGGCGAGCCGGACTTCGCCGCGACGGATCTCACGCTGTTGAGCCGCTCGATCTCCTTCTACGCGTGCATCCTTCTGTGCGGCTTCACCGTGCTGATGATCTACCTCGTGCAGAAGCTCCGCGGCCGGAAGATCCGATGATCAAAAACAACAGACCAAAGCAATAAACCAAAGCAAACAAACAGGGAGGCAGTTTTGAACTGCCTCCCGTTTTTCATTTTTCCCATTTGCCGGCAAGGGCGTTGACCTGATCCGCGAACTTGCCGAGGTCCTTGTTGGACGCTCCGCGGTTCCGCTCGATCACCGCCATCAGCTTCTTGCCCGCCAGCACAAGCCGGTCGAACACGGCGGACGCCGCTGCCTGCTTCTTCGCCGCAGGCGCCATATCGGCCAGTTTTACGCGGTTTCCGTCGACCAGGCGGGTGTTCGTCACCAGATCGTACAGAGCGCCGTTGTAGGGCGCCTCAGCGCCGTAGCCGAGCTCCTTCCACACGGTCTCCGCGAACTCCTCGCAGGAGCTCTCCTCGCCGTGGTTCACAAACACCTTCTTCGGCTTCTCCGGCAAAGCGCTCAGCCAGTCCAGAAGGATCGGCCGGTCCGCGTGACCGCTGATGCCCTCCATCTTGATGATGTTCGCGCGAACGCCGATCTCCTCGCCGAACAGCTTCACCGAGGTCGCCCCGTCAAGCAGTACGCGGCCGAGCGTGCCGACCGCCTGGTACCCGACGAACAGGATCGTCGACTCCGGGCGCCAGAGGTTGTGCTTCAGGTGATGCCGGATGCGGCCGGCCTCGCACATACCGCTCGCGGAGAGGATGACCTTCGGCGTGCGGTCCTCGTTGATCAGGCGCGACTGATCGCTCGTCAGGGATACATTTAACCCCGGAAAACGAAGCGGGTTGACGCCGCCGCGGATGATCTCCGCCGTCGCCTCGTCGCAGTACGAGAGCATATCCTGGCTGTAAATGTTGGTCGCCTCGATGGCCAGCGGGCTGTCGATCCACACCGGGAAATCGTCGTGCCCCTTGACCAGCCCCTTCTCCTTGATCTCGCGGATCAGGTAGAGCATCTCCTGCGTTCTTCCCACGGCAAATGCCGGGATCACCACGTTGCCGCCCTTGTCGAAGGTCGACTGCAGGATGTTGGCCATCTGCTCGGTGTAATCCATCCTCTCGCCGTGCTCGCGCGTGCCGTACGTCGACTCGATCACGACATAATCCACCGCGCTGTCCGGCATCTCGGGATCACGGATGAGCGGCCGGTTGCGGTTGCCCAGGTCGCCGGAGAAGAGCAGCTTCGTGATGCTTCCGTTCTCGTTGACCGTCACCTCGATGCTCGCCGAACCGAGCAGGTGTCCCGCGTCGAGCAGACGGATCGAAACACCCTCGATCACCTCCGCGGACTCGTGGTACGGGATCGGACGGAGCAGCTCGATCGCCGCCAGCGCGTCCTCCATCGTGTACATCGGAACCGCCGCCTCGCGGCCCGCGCGCATCGCTTTGCGCGACTTCCACGAGGTCTCCACCTCCTGGATGTGCGCCGAATCCTTCAACATAATGCCGCACAGTTTTGCGGTCGGGATCGACGTGTAGATCGGTCCCTTGTAGCCGCCCGCCACAAGAAGCGGCAGCTTGCCCGAGTGGTCGATGTGCGCGTGCGTGAGCAGCACACAGTCGATGTCGCCCGGCATACACGGCAGCTCGCTGTTCTCGTAGATATCCTTCCCCTGCTCCATACCGCAGTCCACCAGGATCTTGTGTCCGTTCGCGTGCAGCAGCGTGCACGAACCGGTCACCTCGCGCGCCGCACCCAGAAATTGCATCCGCATGTCTCTTAGTCCTCCGTCCAGATAATTTATCGCAAAGCATATCCGAATACACTTGTTTTACCGTATTTTGCGCCTGCGCTGCTCCCGCGCGGCACTATCCCGCGGTCACTCCCGCTGCTCCCCGCGCAGCACAGCCTCCGCGTACAGCCGCACGCCCGCGCCTGCGTTCGGGTGAATGAAATCGACCATATACCGGCTCTCCGGCTGCGTGGCGAAGACACTCTCGAGATACGGGTTGGCGTTAATGAACATCACCCCGTACCGCCCGCAGTACGCCTTGAGCGCGTCACAGTACTCGCCGTTCATCCGCCGCTTCTCCGCGAACGGCAGCGACGACTGCGTGTCCCCGTCGAGCGACGTCCACGGCGCGATGAACACGACCTTCGCGCCCGCCTTCTTCGCGCACAGCTGCTGATACAGCTTGGCCATCCGTGAGACGTACTCGTCCGCCGTCATTGCGCAGATCTCCTCCTCGCGGTAGCGGACATCGTTCGTGCCCACGGCCACCACGTAAAGGTCCGCCTCGGGGATCTCACCGATCCGGTCGAGGAAATACTTGACCGTTGCCCCGCCGCGGGCATAATTCCTGATGCTCTTGCCCGCAAGGAATTCCTCCAGCGGCTCGTACCACGGGCAACCGCCGTTCTTCGACCCCTCCGTCACGCTGTCGCCCACGAAGCACACCGAGGAGGCCTCCTCCAGTGCCTTCCAAAGCGTCCCGGCCTTCATCGACGTGTCCGCGGAAAGCCCCGTGACCTTCGCCCGCAGGAAGCCGTTTTCCGCAAAATAATATCGCTCCGCGACGGCGGCGATGTCCATCTTCCGCCCGAACACGACCTCCGTCACGGTGCCGTGCGCCTTCGCCGCGCGCTCGTAATCGTCCGTGCTCAGAACCTTCTGCAGCGACGGATTGTTGACAATCTCATAAACCGGCAGCGCGCGGTAGTTGCCGCTCATCGCCGCCTGCGTGTACAGCGGGACCACGGCCCCGCCGATCACCTTCTTCGTCCCGCGGTCGACGAACACGTCGATCAGCATGCTCGTGTCGCCCTGTTTCTCGCGGTAAATGTTCGCAAAATTCCCGGGGCAGTACGCCGCGAAAACCTTGCGGCCGTCCACCTCCTCGAACCGCACGGGCTCGACGACGTGCGCGTGATCCCCTAGGATGATGTCCGCGCCGAGCTCGCCGAAGATGCGGAACCACCGCTCCTGCTCCTTGTCCGGCGTGCCGGCGAACTGCGTACCCATATGCGGCAGCACGATGATCAGATCCGGCTCCGCCTGCTTCGCCTTCGCATAATCCTTCTTCACCTCCGCGAGGCAGCGCTCGAAGCGCTCGCCCTCCGTCCCGCATGCGACCGAGGTGACATACGAATGCTCCCCGTCGAGGAGCTTGTCCACGGCCAGGCCGTTGGTGCCGTAGGTGTACGAGAGCACAGCCATGCGGATGCCCTCCGCCTCGACGATCTTGACCCGCTCCGACTCCTTCTCCGCCGCGTCGCGGTAGGAGCCCGTGTGGTCGAGGCCGGCGGAATCCAGGACGTCGAGCGTCCGCTTCGCGCCGTCGACACCCTTGTCCAGAAGATGGTTGTTCGCGGTCGTGACAAGATCGAAACCGGTGTCCTTCACTGCGGAGGCGAAGGAATCCGGGTAATTGCGCGTCGTCGAACGACCGCCGTTGCTGTCGACCGAATAACCGGCGCTCTCCCCCGCGAGCGGGCCCTCAAAAACCCCGATCGCGTAGTCGGCCGATCGGATGTACGGGGAAGCGTACTCGAACACATCCGCGAAGACGTACTCTCCGTCTCGGTACGCGCGCTTCACCTGCTCCTCCGACAGGATCAGGTCCCCGGCGAAGGTGATGCGGAACGCCCTGTCGAACGCGTCGCTCTGCTCCGCCGACATCACCGTGTATCGGACATCGTCCTCGCTGACACCCTCCAGGTCGTCCCACTCGACGATGCTCTCGCCGTTGAGAATATGCTTCATATCGTCCCAGGAGATCTCCCGGTACGCATCCTTGACGACGAGAACCACAAACCCGACCGCGACACCCGCAAGCGCAAGCTTCGCGACATCGAACCGGGTCTTCCCGGGTTCCGTGAAGATGTCCGCGCCCCGGTCCGCAAAACGGTCGAGCGGCTTCGCGATCAGGTTGTTGCCGAACGCCAGGCACAGCACGATCGCCATCGCCGCCGCAAGGACGAACGTCATCGTAACCGACTGCTTCGACAGCCAGCCGCCCAGCGCAAGCGTGACTGGACGGTGCAACAGAAAGATCCAGAGCGAATTGCGCCCGATCATCGTGATGAACGGGATCTTCCGGTTGACCATGACGCAGCGCAGCGCGTAGATCATCAGAAAACCGCAGCCCCACAGGACGATGCGCCCGAAGGAATCATCCTTCCCAACATACGGGAACATCTGCAGCGCATTGTCGGTGTAAGTGAAGAAATGCTGCGCGGCGAGCGCTGCCGCCGCGAACGCCGCCAGGCACCCTGCGCCGACCGCGTAACGCTTCCACGTGCGGTTCCGCAGGAACTCCTCATTTTTCTCTTTCGCCAGCAGAAAGCCGGCCATATAGTACGGATAGAAGCCGATGATCCGCCCCACCGCAAGCGTGTTGTCGATCGACCGGAAGAACCCGGCGAACACCGCGACGGAGAAGAGGATCAGCATAATGGACTTGAATTTGGCGATATGGTGCGCGGTGAGCCGCCACGCGATCAGCGCGAGCAGATACCACGCGGAATACATCGGCACCAGCATCGACGCCAAGCCGTAGATGAAACACAGCGCGCTGTTCATCACGAGATAGAGGAACACCAGCCGCGCGATCGCGCGCGCCCCGTGCGACCTCTCGCTCTTCCCCAGAAAGCCCGACACAAACACGAACACCGGCATATGGAACATATAGATGAAATTGACCGTCCCGTCAATCGCCGCGCTCCGGCTCTGCTGATGGAAAATGAAGTGCGCAAACACAACAAGGAGGATCATCACACCCTTGATGTTGTCCCAGTATGCGAGTCGTTCCGCGGAGCGTTTCACCGGCGCCGCATTATCATCTGTGCCGGAAACTCCGGAATCGATTACCGGTGTTGTCATATCGCAACTCCCTCTTCTGCGCAGTATCTTCCTGTGCCTATCCTCTCTTCTTGCCCTCAATCTTCCGGACGAGGAATTCCGCAACCTTCGCGGAACTGTCGGGCCCGTCACAGATCCCGAGCTCCTCCTTCAGTGCCTCACATCGCTGCCCATAGCACTCGTCATCGAACTCCTCGACAACCCGGACGAGCTCTTCGTTCGTCTGCGCGAGCGGGTACGGAAGCTTATCCAACTCAAAATATAACTGTCTCTCGTTCAGGAACTCCTCGAGATCCGACGTGTAGAGCGCGACTCTCTTGCCCGCTTCCATCGCGTCAAACATACAACTCGAATAGTCCGTGATCAGAAAATCGGAGGCAACGATCAACTCGTTGGTCTCTTTGTACGCGGATGCATTGAGCACATCCTCGCTGTATTCAATCTCATTCTGCTCGTTCTGAATGTTCGGATGCAGGCGGATGAGGATCTTCCACTCGCCGCCCCACTTGCGCTCCAGTGCCTGCTTAAGCTTCGCGCAATCGATGTTGTAACAGCTGAGCGTTCCGCTGTTGCGGAAGGTCGGCACGTACAGGCAGAAGCGCGTCTGTTCCGGAACACCGTAATATCTGCATACCTCCCTGTGGTAGGGCTCGTGGTCCTTGTAGAAAATGTCCGATCGCGGCGTCCCCAGCATCAGGATCTCTCCTTCGTACCAATACGCGTCCCTGTAATTCTGCTCGTTCCACCGACTTCCCGCGAGGAAATAATCCGCCATCTTGCTGTCGTTGAGACTGCTCTTCACGTAGCTCTCCGAGAGCGTGTCCTGTGCGTCCTTCTCCGCCTTCTTAATCCCCACATTGGCGTGCCAGGTCTGCACATAAAGCTGCTTCTTTCTCTTGGTGATCCAGTAATCCTTGCGACAGTTATCGATCCACAACCCGGCCGTCGCAAGGTGGAATACCGCGTCAAAGCTCCCTGTCTTGACAATCTTCGCGTTCTCGATCTTCATCGACTCGTCGCGTAACAGCCATATATACTTCCAGTTCGGTCTCAGTTTCACCATTTCACGGAAGATCGCGCGCGGATTGTCATCGTACCGCGTCCCAGAGAAACTGGAGAACACGACCTTCTTCCGGTTGACGGGGAACACCCGACAGAATCGCATAAACGCACTTTGCATGCGCACGCGCTTCTGCCCGGTAGGACGCGGCAGAATTTTCTTGGCTATTCTGGTCAGAAATGACATTATTCCTCTCCTCCGTTGTTGTCCGCCTTCGTGCGAACACGTCTAAGCTTATTTTTTATCAGCTGACGGTCTTCCCTGTTGAGTATGATGAAGAAGCCGAACACAAACGAGATCGCCCCGACAATTCCCCCCTTGACCACGAGCATCGGCCAGCTGACCGAGGTCAGCAGCACCGTCGCGGCATATCCGATCCCGACGCTGACCGCATCAAAAAGAACCGGCCGGAACACCTCCGGGTAGAAGGCGTACCATTTTTTACCGAGACATTTTGCGCCGAACGGAGCCGTGAAGAAGATGTTGCGGAAAATGCTGACCACACTGCTCGTCGCGGCAATCGCGAAGATGCCCAGGTTCGTCGTCTTCAGCAATGTGAATGTGATCAGCACACTGATCAGGCCCCCGGTCAAAACCGCGATCGCGTTCTCCTTGATCCGGTTGACAACAATGAAAAGGTCATACAGGCAGTTGATGCCGCCAGAGAAGATCAACGTACAGCAGGTATAGAACGAAAGCCACTGCAACTGCGAAGCATTCTGCGTAGGCTGCCACAGTGTGAAGAAATCCTTTCCGCACACGATCAGAACAACAATCGGCAGATTGACGATGATGCCCATGATCTTCATCGCACGCTTCACTTCGCGAAGAAGCTCATCCGACTTTTTCTGCGCATAAAGGATCGTAAAATTCGGGGAGAACACACCCACCACGCTTCCGACAATGCTCGAAATGATCATCGGGATTGTCTTGGCCACGGACAGTACACCCATCGCCACGGGGTTGATCAGCAGATTGGAGATCAGCAGATCGAGACCGTCCAGCAGGAGTTGTCCGAGTCGGATAACAAGCGCCCAAACGCCGGACAAAACCAGCTCCTTCACCGCTCCGATGCTGAAGTATTGCTTTCGTATCTGTATAAAGGGCAATAATTTTCCGGTGTAGTACATATTGAACGCCAGTGTGTATATTGCCATTGCCGTCGCCGTCACCCCGAGATAAAATACCTTCGGCACGCAAAAAACAAACAACACCGCCAGAATTATCGCTCTTCCGACACTGGCCTCGACCGAGCGCAGAGAATTGAGGTACAGTTTGTTCGTCGCGTAGGTCGCCACGGAGAAAACCGATCCGACCGTGTTGATGATACACGAGAAGAAAACCGCCGCAAAAAGGATCTTGACGTCGACAAGGATATTCTTCGGAATATTGATCAGGCTGTCCAGATACAGCCACAGTCCCGACAACACAAGCAACAGGATCCCCGCGATAAATCCGTTCGCGAACAGCACGGACGTAAAATAACGGTTTGCTCCCTCCTGATCATTCTCATAGATCTTGACGGTGATCGTTCTTCCTGCCAGCGCGTTGAGCGCGATCGTGATCAGCGTCGCATAACTGACAAAATTGTTCGCCAGACCGACAAATCCGTATGCATCCACTCCGATACGGGCGACAATATACGGAGAGAGAAAGAAGCTTATACCATGGGTTATAAGAAGCGACACAAGATTCGCCACCATATTGAACGCCAGTCGTTTGTTTGAACGTGCGTTACCTAATTCCACGATCCGTCAGCTCCTTTCCGTCATTATCTTCCGAACGGACTTTTTATCTTCCTCCACACAACAAGCATAGCGTGTATGCTACCGTATGCGTACTCGCATATGCGCACATCCTTGCCGCGATTCCACAGGCGGACCCATCGCTTTTTGTGGTAGCGGGACAGCAACTGCCGAAGGCTCTTCTTCAACCTGCACGCGTACTCTTTCTTCTCCTCGCGCGACAAATCCGTACATTCCCCGATCCGATCTATACTGTCACAGTGAAGGCCGGCAAGGAACCGGAATCTCCTCCTCGCCGTGTCAGAAAAACCGTGTTCAGAGAAATACTCTACCTGTTGCGCTATCGCCTCCAATGCATCCAACCGTTTCACGGTCCACGTCTTCTTCGTGATGCCGGAATCGTTCTGATAATACGCATACAGCGGCGCATCGATCAGCGGCGTCTGCTCCGCCCGGAACAATATCCGATATGTAACATATTCGTCCTCATGAATCTTCCCGTTCGGGAATCTCAGTTCCCGAAAACAGGTTTTCGCGAACAACTTCCCACAGGCAATCGTCCCCGTGATCCCATCCGCGTTGTACAGCTCCTCCGTGTTTATCAACTCGCTGTGCAGATTTACCTCAGCGGGAAATTCCTCCCCCGAGGTAAGAAGACATTTTGCGACGGAAACATCCGCGTTATTATCCACGGCCGCTTTCAATAACGCCGCCAGAAATTCCGGGTGAAGCCAGTCGTCGCTGTCAACAAATGTGAGCCACCCGCTGTCACTGTTTGCGACCGCATAGTCAATGCCGGTGTTGCGCGCCGCGGAAACCCCTCCGTTTGCCTGATGTATCACATGAATGCGGGCATCCTGCACTTCATAGGCATCACACATCTCCGCGCCGGAATCCGTCGAGCCGTCATCCACCAGGATCAGTTCAAAATCTCTGAAGGACTGTGTCAGGATACTGTCGACACAACGGCGCAAATATGCCTCAACATTGTAAACCGGTACAATTACGCTGATCTGTGCCATAGCTACCTCTTATCATCCTGCTCCGTCGCGCTTAAGCAGCGGGGCGAAAGCACATCCCTCTCAGTCAAACAGCTTGTTCTTCGCCTTCTTGAGCGTGTATTTCAACCCTCTCTCGTGAATGAGATCCTTCGTTCTGACCAAGTTGACTGCACGTCTCACGGTCTTTCTCTCCGCGTAACGGATAGCTCCGAACCTCTTCGCCACACCGTCGTGATGATGGCAGATCAATGTCTCCATCATACGTCTCTCAGCCTCGGGAACCACGGGTTGGTGCTCCTCGCCCAGGCTGTTGATAATTCCCGTCCAGGTACCGACATAGTCGTATTTCATAAGACCATCGATGTACCGGCGGGACTCTTTTCCCATCGCCTTGCGCCTGTCGTCATCCGACAACAGCTCGGCGATCGCTCTCGCCGCACCGTTTATGTTCTGCTGCTCCACGATGATCATTCCGGGGTTGTTCTTCGTGACGGTCAGGTGCGGTAAATCGTACATAACGATCGGCAACCCGGCAGCCATACTCTCCTGAAGCGTCATCGGGTAACCTTCGAACTCCGAGGTCATAAGGAACACCGACGCCTTCTGATAGAACGGCATCACGTTGCTCTGGTATCCATACATGACAACATTGTCCGTAAGGTTCTTCTCCTTGATTGTCTTGCGGAACTGCTTGTCAAAGTTCTTGTCCCAGCCGGCTCCGACAATGTGCAGTTTCGCATCGGGAACCGTCCTCAAAACGCCCTGCAGTATGCCGAGCGCGTCGTACGGTCGCTTCTCCGGCGCGATCCGCGCAAGCCAGAGAATGTCGTGCCCACTGCAGTCCGACGTACTCCAATCATCGAAATTTCCAGTGAACGGATTGTTCACCTGGAACACATTGTTGTTGAAATTCTGCCAGAATGTTTTGTCAACCTCGCTCAGCGTGATAACCGCGTCCGCCAGAGCAGGTGCCGTAGCCAGCTCTTTCAGGTCAAATCTCGCGAACAGGAGCGACATCGTGAAAATATTGTGGCAATGGAACACGAACGCAGCACCGCAGGACTTGATCACCATCTCATCCCAGAATGCCAGCGGAGACGTCCACGCGTGGTAGACAACGACATCGATCCCGTTCTCGCGGATGCTTCTCTCAAGGATCTCTCCGCGCTCGCGATACTCCGCTCCTTCCGACTTCTTTCGGTCGGGAAGATACACTCTCCGGATGCCCTCCGGAAAATCATACTCGTCCTTCTGTCCGAGGTCCTCCGTGATCAGAACAACCTCGTATCCCATTTCCCGCCAAAGATAACACAGACGGCTCATCACACGCTCGGTGCCACCGTTTGCGACCGAAAAATAATAGGTTCCGATTGTCTTGACAGGCTTTCTCGTAACCTGCATATGCTTCGAAAAGCGGATCTGCTTGGCGAGCCGATACGCATCCGTTCTCTTGGATGACGCAAGCTTTGTAGCCACATCCGCAACCGGCCATGCATCCAGCAGAATATCGAAACATTCGGTCTTGTCCGCCTCATCGACCTGTGTCTGATAATCATTGACGCATATGTTCAGATGGATCGTCTCAAACTTCCTCACCGCTTCATACAGTTCGGCATCCGCTCCGGCTTCCTCAAGGCATGCGCGCATCCGCTTCGCGATCAGCGCGGAATCGCACACCTCTGCAAACTGCATTGCACTCATGGTCGTCTGTCCCGACCCGCCGCGTCCGTAGTGATACCGATACAATTCCCGGCTGTCATACCCGTGGTAACTGTCGGCATGAAAAGCGATCAAAAAATAAGCCAGCGCATCCTCGGCAAATGTCAGCCGCATCTTCGGCTGTCCCGTGAGCACCTTTCTGCACAACTCCGCATGAAACAGCTTGTTGCACAGATTCCAGCGATAAGTACCGTCACGGAAGCAGGCAAGGATAATGTCCTTCCCCTTGATCGTGCCTTTCCGCGGCCGGACATATTTCCGCAACGCTTCGATCTTCTCCTCCGGTGTGTTGTTACAATTAACGATCTCCGTGTTAAAATGCAGAATATCCGCCGGCTTTTTCTTCATTTCCGCGTACAGGATTTCACACGCGTCGAGGGAAAGCTCGTCGTCGGAATCGCAGAACATAATGTACTCGCCGGTCGAATGTTCAACGCCGAGATTCCGGGCATCCCAGGGGCCTGCATTGTCCGCCAGAGAGTAAACCGAAATCCGCTCGTCCTTCTGTTTCCAAGCATCCAGGATTGCCGCCGAACCGTCCGTGCTTCCGTCGTCGATCAGAATGATCTCGATGTCACGGAGCGTCTGCGAAACACAACTGTTGATCGTCTGCTCCAGAAACAGTTCGTCGTTGTAAACCGGGATGATTATCGAAATCTTCGCCGACATAGTGTTACCTGCCCTTCATAAGCAATCTCGTAAAATCCGAACCGTATGCGTGAGACCTGTCTCCGCATCATAGATGCCCTTCCAGCCGAGGGCGGCCAGTTTTTCACTGTCAATCGCCGAGTTTGTCATCGGATTGAACCCGCGCTTCTCCTCCGAGCTTGCGGTCTCCCGCAACAGCTCCACGCCGCCCGCCTGCGCAAGGATCTCGGCCATCCGGCGAATGGTGATTACCGACTCCGGATGGGAGATGTTGTACGCGCTTCCCGACTGCCCGCGAAGAAGCATTGTAAGAAGCGCCGTTGCACAGTCAAGACAGTGACAATAACTGCGAAGCGACATCCCGTCGCTCTTCATCACAAGTTTCTCGCCGCGCGCTGCCTGCCACGCAAACTGCGACGAGATCCGGTTGTCCCGGAGTGTCGCCGTGGGGCCGTATATGTGGCCCGGTCTTGCGATAACCGTATCCAGTCCGTACTCCGCCGTAAAACTCGCGCACAGCGTCTCCGCCGCACGCTTGCCCATCGAGTAGGAGCTTCTCGGATCGAGCAGCTTCACAAAACCGCTCTCCTCCTCAAGTGCCGGCTGATCGCTCTGCCGCTGCCCGTACACTTCACTGCTGGAGATCACCAGAACTCTCCTGCAGTTTGCCGCCCTCGCGGCCTGCAGAAGCCGCAGCAGCCCCTGAAAGCAGCCGACCATAGTTTCTACCGGTTGCTCCATAAAAAGCGCCGGATACGCGTTGGCAGCGCCGTGTATCACATAATCGACCTGCGACAGATCCGGAAGCCCTCCGGCCTCATCTGCCGCATCATACGGAACATACGTAAAATAATCTCTCCCGGCGTACTCTCCGAATCGCTCATCGACCCGCTCCTTCGAGCGGCCCGCAACTCGGAGTCCGATCTTTCCGGTATGAGTCTCGTTCCACCGGATCAGCAGATCCGTAAGTGCGGAACCGATCAACCCGGTAGCACCGGTGATCAGAATATTTCGACCCTCAATTTCTTCCAGGCCCGAAACCGCTCCGATTGACCGATCGATATCCGTCCACCATAGAGAGCTTTGATATATCGTCATCGTTTCTCACCCTTTAAGCCAGTCCGAACGCTTCTCCGCAAGCAACGCCTTGAAGATATCAATATCATCCAGAGTTGTCAGCTTGATATTTTTCTCGGATCCCGAGGAGAAGTACACCTTGCGCCCCAACTCGATCATCAATGTGCAAGACGCCACGGAATTCGTGATGCCCTTCTCAATCGCTTCCCGGTGGATCTGCGCGATCTCCCCAAGACGGAACGCCTGCGGCGTCTGCGTACGGCGAAGTCGCTCACGAGGATAGCAGCCGTCGGAGCAGCTGCCGTCCTGCGTTTCCAGCATAGCTTCCGCACACGGGATAGCGGTGATCGCATTGCCGCAGGCATAAGCCACGCGAAGGCAATCGGAGATGATCTCCGCTGACACCATCGGGCGAATCGCGTCGTGGATCAATACCATATCACCGTCTTCACAGTTTTTCTCAAGTTCAAATATACCGTTTCGGATGGAACTCTGTCCGCTCTCTCCGCCCGGGATTACCCACTGCAGTTTGGTGATGTTAAACTGCTTCGCGTACGCACGGAGAACATGCTCCCATCCTTCGATGCACACAACGGCGATGGCATCGATCTCGGGGTGTTTTTCGAACGCCTCCAGCGTATAGACGATCACCGGCCTCTCGTTGACCGTCAGGAATTGCTTGGGGATGTCCTGGTTCATTCTCGCGCCGGAACCTCCGGCAATGATCAACGCAATGTTCATAATTCTCTCTCCGTCCCTGTTATTCTGCGGTAGAAATGAAACACATGCTCCGTTCTCCGTTTTTCCTCCGGCGGTAGCTCCCAATACGAGCCGTACAGGCTCTTTAAATAAGTGTCATAACTACCCGGGCAATCGAAACTCCTGTCCTCAAACTCCATAGCAACCGGCCGCAAATACGGCTCCTTCTCCATCTTCTCGCGCGGCAGATAGTGCACGATCGTCGTCGCGCCGACATAGTTACAATCGTCAAATCGATACTTCTGTGCCAGCCGCAGGAATCGCCTGCACCAGAACCGGTAGCCGATGAGGTGCACCGGCACATACGCGATATAGTGGATCAGTTTCCTGAACGCCGTCTTACCGACAACCTTATCGTTCGCGGCTACCAACAGGATCTTGCATCGAAGCGACAGTCTGTGACAGAACACCTTCGTTGCAAAATCTCCTTCGGGAAAGCCGTCGATGGGGAAAATGTCGATGTACAGCGGCATATAGTACGGCTCTTTGGAGACACCTCCCATATAGCTCTCCACAAGCACTTCGGGATTGTACAGCCGGTACCAGAAGCAGCGTTTCGAGTAAATATCCTCCTCCCCGCCGCGGCAGAGCACATAATCTCCGATCTTTCCTCCGCAAAGCTGAAACAATTTCTCGCAATCCGGGCGCGGAATATTGATATCGATGTCATCGTCCCACGGTATGTATCCCTTGTGTCGCACGGCGCCGAGAAGCGTTCCTCCGGACAGATAGTAACGGAGTCCGTTTGCACGGAGAAACTCCGCCAACTGATCCAGCATGTTCAACTGAATCCCGCGGATCTCTTCCTGCGTCATTTCCCGCCCGCAATCGCTTTTCTGCAGAAATACCATGGGTGATGTCCTCTCAATCATCTTCCGGGAACTGCAGTTCCAACAGAAAATGCTTCTCTCTCTTCTCCTCCGGCGGCAAAGTCATATAATCCCTGCCGTATAGTTTTCGCAGATAATCCTTGTAGTCTTTCGGGATCGCCCAACGGTGTCCCTCAAAGTTCGCGAGGATCCTGCGGATCATTCCCTCGCGAGAGTAAGTCTCTTTGAAATAATGCCCACGCCCGGATGGGATGCCGACTCGTTTCGTCTTTCTGTTCCTGCACAGGCTGTAGCAGGCGTTGGTTATGATCGACCACCGCCGGACACTCAGGAATGAGATCAATGAGCCGATGAAGATTTTCCGCTCAAAGGTCTTTCTGACCTCCGGTGCGCCGTCTTCCAACTTCCGGTAAAACTCCCTGTTTTCGTAAAATCTTCTGCAGGAGAGCAGAAACCCCGTCCCCATGCAAAGCACGCCGTGGAGCCAATATAAAAGCGGGTTATCAAAGTAGTTTTCGATGGGAAACAGATCGATGGCAAAGCCGCATTCCTTCATCCCGACATCATCACGACTTCGCGCGACGCTGCCTCGCAGACGCACCTTCCCCGTTACATTACCGTATTCCGGATCGTAGCAGTTTTGAACGTGATACCGATCACCGTATCGCTCGCGGAGCGCGTCCGCCAACCGCTTCATATCGCCGGAACGGATGTTGAGATCGATGTCGTCGTCCCACGGAATGAAGCCGCCGTGTCGTACTGCGCCGAGCACGGTGCCTCCGGAGAGTTGGTAGTATATCTTCTTCTCCTCACAGACCGCGATTATGTCTTCGGCCATGTGCAACAGCGTCTCCTGGTACCGCACCAGTGTCTCGCCGTCGACCCGGATCAGCTGTTCCGAATCCGATCGGAGGTTTTTCAATGTCTCAAAGGTCGATAGTTTCATACTCTCCCCGCGGGGGCTCATTTCCCCTTCCCTTTCACCTTCCTCATCACAAACCGCGCACCCTTGCTGATCCAATTCTGCTTCTCAAGGAAAATGTACGGGATATCCTTATACTTGATCTTGTTTGTTTCTATCCACACATCCAGCAAACGCTCAGCTACGAACCCGAACACACGCTTGTCATTCTCGTCGTAATCGCTGATGTCCAGCCGTTTCTCCAACTCAAAAAGCACATCAAAAAGCCACTCACAATATCGGTCCGACAGCTCCTTCTTCATGATAAACATATTGAACCGGTGTCCCTTCGTCCTCTTCATCACCGCATCATACGCGGCAAGATACCCGGGATGGCGCTCCTCTATAATCCGGCGTGTCTCCTCCAGATCGATCTCGTGATGCGCGTGAATGTACTGCTTATAGTTCGTCTCGATCCAGTAGTGTCTCCGCTTCGGAAGCAGTACGTCAACACCGTCGAACAGGCCTCTCGCCTGGTCAAGCGTGAGAACGTCCTTGCGGTCTCCGGCGCTGCGCTGCGCCGTAAAATGCCTCCGGTAATGGGCCAGTCCCAGATACTCGCAATCCAGGTTTTTCCACGCCCAATACAGCCCCGTCAGCTCACAGTAGTTAGCATTTTTCGCACTGATGTTATCACCGGTATTGTCCGGCGTATAACCAAGGTCCTCTCTGCCCTCCGCGCCGACCTGCAACGGAACATACATCTCATCCGTCGGCATCCAGTACTCCTTGTGCGCGGCCACGACAACGCGGATGTCTGCCTCGATCTCCTCACCCATTTTCTCACTGTTGATCATCGCCCACGGGAACGTCTCGAGGAGGATGCGCAGATCCAGAAGCGGGCTCCAGTTGTCGATGTACCACAGATCCAGCTCGATGCGCTTCCGTATGCTTGTATCACCGCGGTAGCCATTCACCTGCGCCCAACCCGTCATACCGGGCTTCACCTGGTGCTTGACCATATAAAGAGGGATCTCCTCTTTGAATTTTTCGACGAAATACGGGAGCTCCGGACGCGGCCCGACCAGACTCATATCGCCGCGCAGAACATTGATCAACTGCGGCAGCTCGTCAAGACTTGTCTTCCGGATGAAGGACCCGAACTTGGTTCTTCTCTTGTCCCCCCTCGTGCTCCACGCGGTGTCCGATTCGCTATTCACGACCATCGAGCGAAACTTCAGCATATAAAATCTCTTGCGGTTATATCCGACTCTCTCCTGGCGGAAGAAGACCGGTCCCGGGCTGGAAAGCTTAACGCCGATCGCCAAAACGATGAACAGCGGGCTGAGGACCGCGAGTCCTATAGCACTTACAAGAAGGTCAAAACCGCGCTTAAGCCACGCCCAGCCGATCGCCTCCAGCCGGTTTGCGCGCATGTTTACCAGTTTGGTTCTTCCGATATTCTCAAACACCGGATGCGCGGGAATAATGTCATTATAGAACGGAACGACGAAGTATTTGACGCCGCTTTTCTCACACGCCGAGATCATCTTCGTGATGTTTCCGTACTGCTCCGGCTCGAGCGCGATCACTACCTCATCGATGTTCGAACCGTTCAGCAGCTTCTCCAGATCCTCATTATCATCTATGACCTGATCAATCTGGATACCGAGTTCCGGCTCATTACCGAGGTCTTCCCTGTACTGTTTCGCAAGCCTTCCGTTGCCAACCAGGATCTCGTGCTTAATGTTGTACCCGGACTGTCTCAACCGATTCAACACCGCTCTTGTTCCGATCTGTTTCGCGCTCAGGAGAAACAGGGTCAGCGCATAGAAGATTGCGATGATACCACGGGATACATCCTCGATCTTAAACACGAAGATCGTGGCCGTGATTGCAAAAATCGTAAGCGTGGTGGCAAGGAACAGTGTCCTGAGCTTCCACGAAAGTCTCTTGACACGTGTCGTGCGATAGAACCCCGATATCGAGAGCACAAAGATCAGCCCCGCCGCATAGAACAGCGACGCGATGATCATCGGGCGGCTCAAGCCACGGTTTTCCCACGAACCGTTGAGGACGCGAAGACGAAACCATGCGGAGAAGATGTACGAGGCAACCACCAGAAGAAAGTCGATCGTTGCGCTGATCCGATTCAGATATGTTTGATTTTTCTTGATCATTCTCGCGATCTCCTTTCCGGGGAATGCCCGTATTACTTACTTTGCGTAAAATCGATCCCTGCAAACCATTCCGAGGATAATGAAGAAGAACGGTGCCGTATAATACATCGTATTGCCGACAAAAGAAGAAGCAATATATCCTGCAGAGGCGATAAAACATGCAAGGCTCACGGAGTCGGTCTTCCGTATGCGGGGGAACATGCCGAACATAACGAAACACAGCCCCGCAAAATACAGCAACCCCGCAGGTATCCCGAAGAACACCGACCACTGCAGATACTCATTGTGCGGCCTGTCGTTCATTCCGTTGGTTCCCGCTCGAAGCTGTTCTTCGATCCCGTCGACGCCCCAGCCGAACACCGGTCTTTCCTTGATGTGATCAACCGTGAGCGTCCAAAGCAACCACCTACCGGTGCCTGCATTTTTCGCTTTCTCGTCATCCGCTGCAATGTTGCCGATATCGTCCACAAGCTTTGTGACATCTTTCGCCGCGCTGTGGTTAAACAGATGCATCGAAACCGTGATGACGACAAATGCTCCGCACACAATCAGCGCCCGGATAATCTCCCCGCGGTTTCTTCTCCCGATGATCACAACCGCCGTGCCGAATACAAGCGCGGCGATAACCGCAAGGTAGCACCCGAATGTGTTATTCAGGATTAATATCACGTTGTCTGTAACGAATACGACTGCACAGAGAACCCGCAACCACACCTGTTCGCCGGCCGCAATGAACAATGCCGCGGAAACAAGAATGGCAAGGACAAGATAATATCCGTAATGATTGAATTGATGAAAGATGGCAGCCACTCCTTCGCTGTCACTGAACACCTCGAGCGGCGATGTGAAATACCCGATCAACACCAGTATGCCGATGATCAGGTTGGTTCCGAGAAATACGATGCACAGTGCTTTTCTCAGACGATCCGATTGAAGCACGACACCCAGGAAGAAGTACCCGATCAGGTATAGAATAAATGTGAACAGACTCTCGCTTCTGTAGTTGTCGCCGACATACGCGATCTCGGTGAATCCGTTGACGGTCTGGCTTATGTAGATCCACAGCGCAAGTGCGCCGAACACAGCCAGCGGAAGGAATACCTTCGGTTTTCTTCCCTGCTGCCACTCCCTCTTCACATGAAGCAGCAACAGTCCCCAGAGAAGGATTGCGACAATCGCCGCGAGAACGTTGATGATCCCGATCGTATTCGGGTATGTGCGAAGGGGACCGAACGGCGTCTCCTTATGCGGTGCGATAAACTCCCTAACGGTCTGAACCAACGGGCTGATCATAAAAAGACACAGAACGAAAAAGACAAGGATCTCGAGGTATTGCTCCTTGCCGGTCCGCCCGGTTTTGTTGTCTGCGGAATCCACTTTCATAGTATGCGTATCCACCCCCAAGTAGACTTACGTATAGTTATTTATATAGTACCATAAACACGGCAATCCCGCAACTAAAGGACACACAAATAACCCGCCGCGGACACATAAATAAAGCCGTCAGCCGCGCAATTGCGGCTGACGGCATCATCTGCAGAATCTGCTTTCGATCACTTGTAATAGATAATCTTCACGCATTCAAATTTGAATCCGGAATTATCGTTGACCTTGATACAGACCTTCTTCACTCCGAGATTCTTGCCAAACTCCCTGAATTCACCTACAGTGAAATCATAAGTAAGCTCATCTCCCTTATCCGGAACTGAATCAAGCTTAAACTCGTATCCGTCCGCGGGAACGAACACATCCAGACCGATACCGCCGATGACCTGTCCCTTCTTCGCCTCGACCTCGTCATCGCTTCTTGAAACTACAACTCTGAATACGGCGTCATCCGGATAGGCCACCATCGTGTTGATAACGACCGAGCCCGTGTTGGTCGTATTATTCTCAAGCTTAGTAACAACTGTCGGCTCCTTCTCACCCGGGGTCGGAGTAGGTGTATCTACGGGCTGCGTAGGCTCCGGAGTAGGAGTAGCATCCCCGCCCGGCGTTACTTCCGATGTCGTAGGCGTCGGGATCGGAGTCGGAGTATTCGTAGGCTTCGGCGTAGGCGTGCTTGTCGGCAGTTCCACATCGTGACCCGCATACTTCGCAAAATACTCGATCGTCTTTCCGTTCAGCGGTGTGTCCTTCGTATCGTATGTATTTTTATCTCCGACCTGTGCTCGGACCGTCGTGCGTACGAGGCCCTTGGCCGTATCCTTGTCGACAAGGTCGATGACAAACGTCACCACATGGTTCGCAACCACCTGCATCCCGTCGTTCTGCGGCTTGTCACCTTCCGCCATCTTACGGATGACATTCTCGTCGGTTCCGTAATCGGCCGTGTTCTTTTCGATCATATATACTTTGCCCGAAGCAGAATCAAAATGGAAGATCTGGCTCTTCTCCGAACCGACGAAACGAATGTAGTTCTCCTCGTCATAATTTACATCGAGATCCGCCGCGCGCGCATAGCCGTCCACCCGGTTCAAAAGATCCTCAACGACCTTCTTCGCCTCGAGTTCTTCCTTGGACGGTCCGTCTGTGTTCTTGGTGAGCTTCACAACAAGCAACAGACCTACGACAACCGCCACAAGAATCACGGCAGCCACAACGATCTCAACAGTCGATAAGCCGGTGTTCTTACGCTTCATAGGTATCATCCCCTTTGTTAAGTATATTCAAGTTCTGCATTCTCTGCTTTCTTTCAACGGGTTCGCCAGGGTAAAGACGAACGAAACGGTTTTGCTATAACACAATCTGAACCCACTCCAAGGAGCCGGTTCATAATAATCGTACACTTATCACTAATATATTATGCTTTGGCTCGCGAATTGTCAAATATTACTTACCGCAAAGAGAACAAAAAATCGTACAAAACTATGTTTTTTCGGGAAAACTAACGATTGACTGCCAAGCAGGCAGTCAATCGCTCGTATTTCATCACATAAATCCAAAATAATGTTGTGACTGTCGATCACTTGCTGATGCTCGTGATGCAGATGTCGTCCGGATTGAGATCTCCGGAAGATGTGGCCACGCGGAACATTACATTTGCACCGTTATTCCAGGCGCCGCTTGTCTTGCAGTGCACGGTGAGAACTCCGGTGATCTTGTTGTAATGAATATTGTTCGCAGAGATCGCTGCGATACCGGACAACGCAGTCACACTGTTGATATCCTTGTTGCCGACCGAAAGCTTGAATCGGATCGTAATATCCGTGTTGGTAGGAATACCTGCACCGGTGTTCTGCACAAGCGTGTACTTGACGACCTTTTTCGCACTAACCGTTTCTTCCGTCTCCGTCTCGGTAACCTGATCATGGAAGTCGCCCGCATCCGCTCCGGTATTGCGGAGGAACACATTCTTCGTCATCGACGCCTCACGGCTGCCGTATTTGACGCGCATTCCCATCGTGACATAGCCGTCGTCGTAGTGTGATGTGTCAAGCAGGAACGACTCCACATGGTCCGCAAGAAGGTTGTTTGCACTCGTTATGGAAGTTTCCGCTTCCGACGCACCGAACTCCTTCGCATACAGACTGTTGCCGACGAGCTGCACGACATACTTCTTCGTCTTGTTGGCGATCGTCGCCTTCTTCGTGGAGGACGTGTACGTCACTCCGCAGTTGGCGTCCACAAGCATATTGCTTACCATCGCAAAGGTGGTCTGCAGTTCCGACTGAACTTCCACTTCCTTGCTGGAACTCGAGTAATACTTGGTCGAAAGGTTGATCAACGCAAGTATACCGATCATCGCAACGGAAAGCGCCGCAACCGAGACAAGCAACTCGACGAGAGACATACCTTGGTTCCGAACTGTTTTCACTTCGTTCATGGCGTCCCTCCTCTCAGTATGAAACCTTGCCGGTCAGCTTGGTAAGATGCAAGGTAACCGACTTGGATCCGTTGCTAAAACGAATGCTCTCGATGACTCTGTCCGTCGTGGGAACCAGATTTCCCTTGTCGGTGGCGCTGGCACCGCCGTTTATATATGCTTCACTGAAAGCACCGGATTCGCGGTTGTAGTAGATGCGGATCACATCGACGGAGCCTGCATTCACCGTGCTGCCCCCGTATCCGACCGAGACGCTGATCTTATTGCTCACCGTCACTCTGTCAAGAACCGTCTCGTCCGATGCGTGGATCGTGAACACGGTATCACCGTCCGAGTTCTCCTGGATCTGCATATAGCAGTTGTCCTTACTCATCGCGATCGTCTGGGCTGTCTGGAACTGCCCTCTGACATCGCTCGCTGCGTTGCTGACCTTCTGCCTTGATACGACCGTGACGCTGATCCCGACAACGGAAACCAACACGCCCATGATCGCGATCACGACGATCAGCTCGATCAGCGATAAGCCTTCATTCCGTTTCATATAATCTCCTCTCTCCCTGCAGGCGCCCGCCTGCTACTTCGTACAACGAAGCCCTATTCATCGTAGGAAGACCATCAATATTTCTCCCAGTTTTCAAACGAAACTACTTCGAGAGTCTTGTTGTGTACAACATCGTTCTCCGTCACCGTCGTCTCCTGGTTGCCGCCGCCGTTTCTCGTGTACAGCGTCTTGATTCCGCCGACGAAGTAATTGTTGACGATATTGTACTGATTGTACTGGCTCGCATCCTTTCTTGCAAGGTGCAGACCGATCTGATCAATGAACGATTTGTACGCCGCTTCGGAGCTGAAGCCTTCGCTCATCGGAACGACTCTTACGATGCCGCCGTCCTTCGGCTTCATAGAAACACTCTTGGAAGAGAGCATGATAAGTCTTGCGTCTTTGTTCCAGTTCATATCATTGAAGGATATCGCATTCGTTGTAAGGTAGAAGAGCGCGTTTGCATAGTTACTTGTGCTGAGCATCGAGTTGTGATTACCGATGCAGATCTTGACTTTGAAACCATTGATCGACTGCTCGTTCTGGTCCTCACCCTTGCCGTTGGTATCCGCCGACTTGCCGCGACCGGACTTAAAGTAGAACTTGTTGCCGTTCTTCAGTCTGGCCACCGACTCGACCGTAGCCGAGTCCTTCTCCTGATAGCAGTCCGTGTATCTGATCGTGTTGGCCGTGGGTGCAATGTGGTTGCTCTCCGACATACCCTTCAGGAACCACTCGACATCCACCAGTGCACAATACTCGGGATCGTAATAATTGCCGTCACTCTTCTTGATGTTCGACTCGGGATTCGTGCTCGGAACCGATGCATCGTTATCGTACAGTCCGGAGGCGGTCAGTTTGATGTTTGTATTGCTGCCGCTGTAGGTCACCTTGCCGTTCTTAAACGAAGCTTCCTTCACGGTTGCCTTCAGGTCGTTGTTGTTCGTTCCGATAACGATCGAGTCGCGTCCCGTGGAGCAGATAAAGAGCGCTCCTTTGCTGCTGTAATCCGTGTCTACCTTGTCAGCCTGGGACTTTGTGTACTGCGGTTTCTTCGGATAAGGAAGATGCGTGATGGAACTGGACCCCGTGTAGTTGCCCGTCGCCGCCTTGTATGACGTCGCACCCTTCTTGAACTCGATATCCCGGCAGACCAGCGTCGTGTCCTTGTTGACGATCAGCTGGCCGCTTTCCTGAAGACGGATCGTTCCGCGAACGACAACCGTTCCGCCCATCAGCACAACCTTGGCATTGCCCTTGATGATCATATCGCCGTTCAACACAAGGCTGTTGGTCTCCGCGCCGGTACTCTGTCTCTCTGCTTTCTCGGAAGCCGACTCCGTGAAGTACAGTAGCGTGTTGCCCCCGATCTCGATTGCCGTCGCCGTCGCAACTCCGTTCGTCACGGTATATCCGCCATTGGTCGAGGGGTTGGTGCAGACATAACCGCTGTAGTAGCTTCCGGCCACCTGCAGCAGCGTGTCCTGCGAGTCCGCGGAAAGTGCACTCGTACCGCCGCCCGCGATCATCGAATATCTTGAGGTCTGCGTCTGCGTGGTCGTCGTGATATAGAACGGAGAACGAATGCGGATGTCCGTCTTGATGTTCGAGACATAACCGCCCTCCGACTCGTCGACATACTCAATCTTGATGTTCTTGATGATAATCTCGCCCTCGCCGGACTCCTCGAAGCAGTGACCGCTTCCGTCGCCTTCCACGGAGAGGCTCACGACCTTCATCGTCGGGTTGCTGTTGGTGATATAACTCGCGAGTGCTTTCTCCAGTTTTACCTTCTCGGAACTTGTTGAAGATGCACCTGCCGCAACACCGTCGGCGAGCAGTTTGGACTTAAAGTTTGCAATGAACGCGACCTGCGTCGTGGAGGAAGACTCCGCGAACGCTACCGCGACCTTCTGCTGCACGCCCAGTTTAATGTCATCTACGAACGCTTCATTCTCATAGAATGTCGAGGACGACTGCTTTCCGATACCCTTCTGCAGGTAGGAGAGCAGGGAGATCCTCAGGATCGTAGCTGACAGAAGGAAACAAAGCATGATGCAGATCATCACGCTGATCAGCGCGATACCGCGATCATCATTTTTTAATCTTCTGCGCATAAACATAATCGGTTCTCCTTTCAATAGCTATAGTCTGTGACAGAACCTTCAATCTCTGCAAGCGGAGCACCCGCCGTGAGCGATGTGAGATCGCTGGCGGAGCGGTAAACCAAAATCGTTACCTTATAAAACTTCATAACGTTGACACCACCCGCCCGCAATGTGGTTTCAACACTTCCTCCCGCCGCGCCGCGGCTTCTTGTTACATCCAGTTCGTACTTGATGATGGCGTCGTAACTTGCTCCGCCGGACTGGATCTTACGGACCCAGAACGCGTACTTTCCGTCACTCTTGGCATGGAACTCATATCCGTTCGATGTGCTGTACGTCACGGTCTTGTTCGTTCCGCCGATCGTGCTGGTCAATGCAAAATTCACTTCCTGCGCGGAACCTGAGAATGACGTGCCCGCCTCCAGGTCGCCTGCGACGATCGTGATCGGAACCGACGGAGTCAGATTGTCACACTGTGCGGCAACCTCCTTCAGCGAAATACCCTTGCAGGATTCCATCAGATTCTCAGCGATCGTCGTCGCCGAAAGACGACGGCGGGACTTGCTGTTGACCGTTGCCACAGACACGAACGACTGCAGAACGGGGATGGAAATCACCGCGAGGATCGCGACCGCGATCAACACCTCCACCAAAGTAAAACCGGAATTTCTCTTTTTCTCTCTGTCCTCTCTCATACTCCTATCCCTTTCCGGCTCCCGGCGGCTTCACAGCGCCGCCATTGCAGATCCTTACTCTATGTTTATGCTTCTCCTCTTGAGGCATACTGTATGCCCTGCTGTCTATATACGGCTATGCCGTTCCCGCCGCAACGGGCGGGAACGGTAAACCGTCGTACTTATAATCTTTTCGATCACGGCATCGGAAGTTGGCCTTCCGGTGTCGGCTCCGGAGTCGGCGTTACCGTCGGTCCGAATACGCACTCAACACCCATCGAAACGGTAGGAACTACAACTTCCGGATGAGGATAGTTGGAATCAAGTCCCTGTCCGAGAGACGAGAAGTCGGATACGCCGTATGCGTGAACGATGATGCTTCCAATCACGGTTCCTGTGATGTTATTGAACTTAAGCGTGATCGTCTCAAAGTTCTTCGCCTTGTTCTTCTCTGCCTCCTGGAAGATCGATGCAAGCATCTTCTTGCAGCCTGTATAGGTCGCATTGGTAAATGTCATATTGAAGGACGCGTCGTTGCTGCCGAAGAGCACGTTCTTCTCGTTGAACTTGCCGTAGTAGCTCTCCTGAGTTGCTGAAGCAAGCATATAATACTCTCCGAAATGCACTCCGTACTCCGGAACCTGCTCAAGGCTGTACAGGTACATGATCATGTCGTCGAAGCGGTAGAAAGCGGGATATCTCTTTACCATCGCCTTCATCTCACCTTCCCACTTGGTCATCTCGTTCTTCAGTTCCTGCTCGTTGATCTTGAGAAGCTTCTTGTTCTCATCGGTCTTCGCGGTGATCTTATTCTGGAGTTCCTCCGCCTTGGTGACCTGCGCGCGGTAATTGAACTGATATACGCAGAAGAGTGCGATCGCTCCCAAAAGCACCATCACGATGCTGATATCTCTCTTGGAAATCTTCATACTTATTTACCTCCCTGCGGAAGCATGCTCTCCAGGCCTTCGCCAAGAGAAAGTGCATCCTTGTATACCATTTCGATCTGGCAGGTTACCACCCAGACAGGCTCCGTCGGAGTCGGGGTAGGTCCTTCCGGCGTCGGCGTCGGCGTATTGGTCGGGGTAGGTGTTACACCCTTCGGGAGTTCTTCTTCCTCCTCCACCTCGGGAACGAACAATGTTTCCTTGACTGTCGACATCGCCGTGATCGTCACCGTATCGAATTTGTACAGCTGCTGCGCGATCGTTGCGAGATCCTTTTTGTTCGCGCAGGTGATATCCATCAGGAGAGCCGAATCCTTCGTCGAGATCTGCGCAGCGATGAAGTTCGAAGGCATCTTCTTCTCAAGCTCCTCGAGGAACTCTACGAAGCGCTCGTTGTAACTTGCCTCGAGACCGCTGTAGCTGATTACCTTGTTGTAGGTCTGCTGGCTCGTCTGGTGGTTCAGCTGGATATCCTTCAGCTTCTGGTTGGCCTTCAGCTGATCCTCGATATCCTGGAGCTCCTTCTCCTTGTTGCTCACCTTGATCTTACCGACAAGGAACAGCGCAAGCGCGATCGCGAGGAACGCAACCATCGCAGCAAACGGAAGGATCAGGGACTGCTGTCTCTCGCCCTTCATCAACTCCGGCGAGAGCAGCTGCAGAGGCTTCATCGAAGCACCGATGCAGGCTGCGAGAACATGCATCGTGACATCGCTGTAACCGGTGCTGAGGATCTTGATCTGGTTCAGTCCGTCATAGTTGTGTACGCTGTATCCGAGCTCGTTCCCGAGCAACTCGTCGAGGCCGATGAAGTCGGCGCCGATGCCGACAAGCTCAATGCTGTCAATCGGCTCATTGTCGTTGCGGGATACATAGTACTCAAGGATACGACCGATGTTACCGATGAGGTAACGAAGGTTTTCGGTGAGCATGATGCGGGACATCATAACCTCGTCCGAGGTGTCCTCCGGCTCCTGATAATCCACATCGACATTCAGGTAACGGCGGATGCAGTGGTTCGTCATAAACGCGCGCGTCGCGCCGTAGTAGTCAAGATTCTCGCCGTAGACGTCGAGTTCCATCATGTTCTCGATGACACCGTTCACGCCGTGAGCGACCGAACGCTGCAGCACGATCTCGCCGTCCTTGACGATCGTCACGAGGGAGCTGTGCTCATCAATCTTGATGACTGCGTTGGTTCCGCGCGAGAAATCCTGTCTCACAACCTGGAACACACTGTTGCCGACATAGTCGATTGCCTTGATGTGCATCTGCAACGAATGCGCCAGATCCAGATACGACGTCGTCACATCGTTCGGCACAGCAAGCAGGGACAAGCGATACTGCTTCTCCTCCTTCGTGTCGATCTTGCCGAGGATGTTGTAAACCAGGTGATACTGGTTCATATCCACGGGGAAGTACTCCGCGGCGTTCGCCGTGATCAGCGGCAGGATCTTGTTCTCCTTCACCAACGGAATCCGGGCTTCACGGTTAGCGATACGGCTCGAGGAAACAGTGAACACGACGTTGTCGGTCTTGATCTCTCTCTTGCGCAGTTCCGCTTTCAGGCTGATGATGAAGTCCTCATTACGGCTGACCACACCATCCTGAACCATGTCTCTCGGAGTCTCCAGGCTGAATGCCTGGTAGATCTTCGGCGACTTTGACAGATAGTCGATCTCGACGACTCTTGTCGTGGCCTGCCCGATCTCCATTGACAGCACTTTCTTAGCCATACTTTTCTTGCCTCCCTCTCGAACGAATACGTTCTTCGTTCGTCCTTCCTTGTTAGTTTATCATTAACTGAAAGAATGTCTCAGCAATTTACGTATATCGAACTCTTTCTCCTCATATTTACACGCCGGGTTATTCCGACGGCCGGCGTTTATCACAATCCGATAAACCCGGTATACCACCCCAGTAGCCTCTCTCCGAACAGGATGGCGATCAGGATTCCGGCCGCCAGATACGGCCCCATCGCAAGCACGCGTCCCGCCTTCGAAATCTTCATCCGTACGATATGGATGATTGATCCGATGATGCAACCGAGGACAAATGCCAAAATGATCAACTTCCAACCGAGCAAAAGCCCGGCGGCTCCCATCAGTTTCACATCTCCGCCGCCGATGGCACGGCCTTTTGAAATAAACCACAGAATGCCAAGCGGCACACTCACCGCAAACATTCCGATGATATACAGCCATATCGATCCGAACAAGTCGTCCAGATTGAGAAGTCCGCACACCACTCTGATCACACCGAGCGAAAGGATGAAAATGTTAAATCCGATCGGTATGATATAAGTCCGGAAATCAATCACACTCAGCGCGAGCAAAGCCGAAGCGCACAAACAGTAGATCACGCTCACGACATTGATCCCGCACAGCAGAAGGATCACGACATACAAGGCTCCGTTCAGCGCCTCCACGATCGGATACTGCACCGAGATCTTCTCGTGGCACTTCCGGCAATGTCCCCTCAGGATGATCCAGCTGAACAGCGGGATCAGATCGAACCACCGAAGCTGGTATCCGCAACTCATACAGTGTGAACGCCGGGAAGCGAGGTCCTCACCCTTCGGTACGCGGAAGATCACAACATTCAGAAAGCTTCCGATCACAATGCCGAACAAAAACGCAATAACATAGATGACAATGTCCATCTAACCGTATACTCCAAAACCTTATATTTCGTATGATCAATACCACGCGCCCGCCACGGAAGGATATCCGTCCGGTGTTGCCGGTGCGACGATCGACACTTTGTAAACCTTATTCGAATACTCGTTGGACTCGGGCTTCACCCTGCTCAGGTTGCCGAACAACTCGGTAAGGTTGGTTGTCAACTGCGTACCCGTAGGATCATTGGCAACCGCGATTCCGCTCGCCTTATCGAAGGTGACGACGACGGTTCCCGCCGTAACCACATACTCTCCCGAGAAGACAACAATTTCCGCAGCGCGTCGGATCTCTTCCGCTGCGGACTCATCTTTACGCATCCGAGCCTTCTCAACATATCTCAGATACATCGGCGCCAAAACGCCGACAAGGATTGCCATGATGGCAATCACTACAATAATTTCGACGAGGGAGAATCCCCCGTTATTTTTTTCTCCTCTGGTGGAATTCATCTCTTCACCGCTTTCTTAGTTTTATGCGTTTGGCAGGGTGGCGCTTTCGCGCCACCCTATAGGGATTACCAAGCATAATCAACTAAACAATTGTCACTCAGTCAAATTGTAAGTCAACCGTCAATTATGACTGCCACTTCTTAGCGAAGTCAGGCGAGAAAGCAATGAGCTTTTCTGCGTCGATTTCCCAAGTAACATTGCCGGCAGGCTGAAGCGTTCCTTCGAACGACATTTCAACTGCCTTGAATTCCTTGGACTTGCAGGTATAGCCGTTACCAGCAATTGCCTTCCACTCATCAAGAGCCGGGTTGTCAGCATCGGTGGATGCTACAGTAACATCCATGCTAAGAGTACCGGTTCCGGAAAGCGTGAACTTCGATCCAGCTGCAAGATCGAACTGCGGATCGATAGCAACCTTCTCGGCTGCTGCCATAATGTCAGAGATCGAGGAAACGTCCGTAGACTTGCGGGACTTCTCAACATATCTCAGGTAAGCCGGTGCAAGAACACCAACAAGCACTGCCATGATGGCAATAACAACGATCAACTCAACGAGGGAAAAACCCTGATTCTTCTTCATAACTTTTGTTCTCCTTTTCATTTTTTCATATAATATACTCTTTATCTTAAACACCCGCCGCCCTATATCAACGGGCGCTTAATTCATTGGGATACCGCCGGGCGGTATGTGAGGAGCGCTGTCCCCTTCTTATTACAGGTTGTCGAGACCGGAGTAGAGAGCACCCATCGGGGCAACAACCGCGCCTATGATGACGCCGCAGATGCCGGCCATCAACAGGATGATCACAGGCTCGAGCGCTGCCATCAACGCCTGCGTTGCGGCCTCAACCTCTTCGTCGTAGTAGTCGGCCATCTTCGTGAGCATGGCCTCAAGGTCACCGGTTTCCTCTCCGATCTTGGTCATATGGATAACCATCGGAGGGAACAGTCCGCAGCGCTTGAGAGGCTCGGAGAGCGGAACGCCCTTCTTGACCTCTTCCTTGCACTCGTACACCGCCTGCTTGAAGAGGAAGTTGCTCATCGTCTTCGCCGTGATGTCCAGCGAGTCGATCATCGAGATACCTGCTGCAGTAAGTGTACTGAGCGTTCTCGCAAGTCTCGAGGAGGCGGACTTGACGGTGAAATTCTTAACCGCCGGAAGCTTGATCGCCAGCGTGGCGAAGAAGATAGTACCGGTCTGTGACGATTTGAACATCTTGATGCCGATGGCGATGATCGCAATGACACCGAGCGCTACGAACCAGTTCTCCTGGAGCCAGTCGCTGGCGTTGACAACGAATGTCGTGATGCCGGGCATCTTGATGTCCATATCCTTGAACATGTTCATGAATGTCGGCACAACCTTTACAAGGAGGACGACACACACGGCGATGGCTACGAAGAATACGACGATCGGGTAAACCATTGCCTTCTTGACAAGACCGCCCAGGTAGGCGTCCTTCTCGAACTGAGTAGCCATTCGGGTGAAAGATACGTCGATACTACCGGAAGCCTCACCGGCATCCACCATGTTGATAAGCATGGTCGGGAAGATATCGGGATGAGCTCTCATCGAGTTGCCGAGCGTCTCACCTTTGGCCACGCTCGCGCGGACCTCGCCGATCGCCTTCTGGAACTGCTTGTTCTCCGTCTGCTCTTCCATCATACCGAGTGCATCCATAATCGGAACACCGGCGTTGATGATACTCACGAACTGTCGGCAGAACACGGCAAGCTCACGCTTTTTAACTTTCGAACCACCGAGGTTGAGGTCCTTGTTGAAGATGTTCGCCTCGGTAACCTTGATGGGGATCAGGCCTTCGCCCTTCAGCATTGACGCGGCGCGGTCAGGCGTCGTGGCATCAATACTTCCCTTCTTCTGCTTGCCGAATTTGTCGACGGCTGCATATTGGTAAGTTGCCATTCGTACCTCCTGGACAATAAATAGTCTTCCTTAGAATGTAACCTTCCTGCTCATCGCGATCGCATCCTGTGCGTAGTTCAAGCAGTTCTCCGCACTGATCAGACCGCCGATGTATAGATTGTACAGAGCGTCGTCCATAGACTGCATGCCCTGTTTCTTGCTCGTCTGGATCATCGAAGGGATCTGGAACGCCTTACCCTCACGGATGAGGTTTCGAACGGCGCTGGTTCCCATCATAACCTCGAATGCCGCCACACGGCCGGAGCCGGTCTGGATCGGCAACAGCTGCTGCGAGATAACGCACTCGATAACGCTCGCGAGCTGAACTCGGATCTGCTGCTGCTGATGCGGCGGGAAAACGTCGATAACACGGTTGATGGTGTCTGCCGCGTTGTTCGTGTGGAGCGTGGAGAACACCAGGTGGCCGGTCTCGGCGGCGGTGATGGCTGTCTGGATCGTCTCCAGGTCTCGCATCTCACCGACGAGGATAACGTCCGGGTCTTCACGGAGGGCTGCTCGAAGCGCTCCCGCGTAACTCTCGGTGTCATCGCCGATCTCTCGCTGGTTCACGATGGACTTCTCGTGCCTGTGCAGGTACTCGATCGGGTCCTCCATCGTGATGATATGCTTGCTGTATGTCTTGTTGATCATATTGATAAGAGAAGCGAGTGTGGTCGACTTGCCCGAACCGGTAGCACCGGTTACAAGCACCAGGCCTCTCTTTCTCTGGCACAGCTCCTGCACGGAAGCCGGAAGTCCGAGTTCTCTCGGCGCCGGGATCTTGAACGGCAGAAGTCTCATGACCATTGCGAGCGTACCGCGCTGCTTGAATACGTTTACACGGAAACGTCCGCGTCCGTACAGCGAGTGCGCGAAGTCGATCTCGCCTGTCTTCTCCATCGTCTCGACCAATCGGTCGTTATCCGCGAACAGCGGAACCACGAGCTCCTCGATCTGTTCGGGTGTCAGCTTATCGCTGTCGAGCGGTCTCAGGTCTCCATCGATTCGGAATATAACCGGACGGCCTGCCGTGATGTGAATATCCGATGCGTGTCGGTCGACGGCTTCCTGGAGGATCTCATCCAATTCTCTCATACAGCTGTCAGTTCCTTTCATTTTCTACCGAGGTCCCGAAGGGTCCCGGCGTTTTCCCAATCTATATATCATCCTGTCGAAAAATGCCTGTTACTCTTCGAAGGATACGCGCAACATCTCGGAGTAGGAGGTGATGCCCTGCAGGCAGCAGCGAACGGAGCTCATACGGAGCGTGCTCATTCCCTCTTCGAGGGCTGCCTTCTTAAGAACTTCGGAATCTTCCTTGTGGGAAATGATCTTCTTCAGTCTCGGCGTGATCTCCATGATCTCATACACACCGATTCGTCCCTTATAACCCTTGTTGCAGTTCTGGCAACCGACCGGATCGTAGAGAACGACATCGCCTGCGCCGGCGGGAATACCCATCGTCTCCTTCTCCTCCTCGGTGGCAAGACGTTCTTTCTTGCACTTCGGGCAGAGGCGGCGAACCAGTCGCTGTGCGATAACACCGACAACGGAGTCGGCGATCAGGTAACTCTCAACACCCATATCCATCAGACGGGCGATCGTCGCCGCGGAGCTGTTGGTGTGGAGGGTACTTACAACCAGGTGACCGGTGATGGACGCCTGTACGGCGATACCGGCGGTCTCACCGTCTCGGATCTCACCGATCATGATGATGTCCGGGTCCTGTCGCAGGATGGAACGGAGCGCCGATGCGAAGGTAAGTCCTGCCTTCACGTTAACGTGTACCTGGTTGATACCGTTGATGTTCGCCTCGACAGGGTCCTCAACGGTGATGATATTCACTTCTTCTCGGTTCAGCTCCGAAAGCGCCGTGTAAAGGGTGGTCGACTTACCGGAACCGGTAGGACCCGTAACAAGGATGATGCCGTGCGGGTTCGCCAGGATGTGGTCGAACACCTTCATCTCCTCGTCGGAGAAACCGAGGTCCTTCTTGTTTCTCGTCAATGCCGTCTTCATAGCAAGTCGCATAACGCACTTCTCGCCGTAGTAGGTCGGCAGGATGGAAACACGGATATCGTACTCGACTCGGTCGACCGTCTGGCTGATACGACCGTCCTGCGGCTTTCTCTTCTCGGAGATATCCATGCCGCCGATGATCTTCAGTCGGGCGATGATCGCGGGCAGAAGCCCGATGTCGTATGTGATCTGTTCAAAGAGCGCACCGTCGATTCGGTATCTGACTCGAACCTTCGTCTCGAGCGCCTCGACATGAATATCGGATGCTCTCTGGCGAGCTGCGGATTCGATCATGTTTCGAACCAGGATGACGATCGGGGAGTCGCTGACTTCGTCGGCATCTTCTTCCTCGCCGGCCATCATCTTGCTCTCACGTTCCTTCGTGTACGCTTCAGCCGCTGCAAGGGAGTCGGCGTTACCGAAGTGGCGGTCGATGGCAACCATAACATCGGACGTCGTCGCGATGTACGGTTCGATCTCCAGATGAGTGATCATCTGAAGGTCATCGAGTGCGTTCATATCCATCGGGTCGGCCATTGCCACCCGAAGGGTGTTCGGGTTGTTCGGCGCGTACGCGAACGGGATCAACATATATTTGCGAAGAACGGCCGCCGGAATAAGTCCGAGAACGTCCTCCGGGATCTTCAGCTGTGCCGGGTTCACCATCTCCACGCCCAACTGTCTCGTGAGCGCTCTCGTGATGTTCGTCTCCGTGGTGAAGTTCAACTCCACCAGGATCTCACCCAGTCGCTTCTCGCTGGTGCGCTTAACTTCGAGCGCCTGCTCCAGCTGTTCCTGCGTGATAACACCTTCCTGAATCAGCATGTCGCCGAGTCGTCTTTTTCTGCGGTATACCTCACCGGCCATATGCCGTATCCTCCCGATCCGATGCAGTTCACGACAGGTTCGCGTGTGCCTTGCATGCTTTTGTTTACCCAAATCATACCACTTTTGAATAAAATGCGCAAGGTTTTAACCGTAAAAACTGTGCAAATTATCGTAAAAAACGGCGTGTTTTACGCAGTTTTTTATAGAAACACAACATATTGTGGTGTTCCTGCATAAAATCGCCTAATTGTAGTGCAACGTTTTGTAAATATTCTTTTAACGTTACAGCTGCTTGCGGCGCCCAATTTCAATTATTTGCATTTTTTGCAATAATTTTTGTCACGGTTTGTAAACAAATTGTAAACGATTGTAAATTTGTTCACAATTGCCGTGATTTCGTCACCGCACAGCGCCCTGCCATAATACTTTCTATCATATTATATGTCAAGAGGAATTTTCTATATTTTTGATGGGTTTTCTTAGGCTGTTTCGTAGAATATCGGAAAATGCGTCATTTCCCGCGCAGCGCGATCCCCGGATTATGTCATCTTTTTTGTCATCCGAAGCGCAATGTCTCGCGCGCCTTTGTTTTTGTAGGATTTACCCATTTTTCGACGTTTTAACTATTGTTTGTTGTAGATTTTTATGATAATATTGTTGCTAAGACCACCACGTAAGGAGGATTCTATTCATGGCAAGAGACACCATCACCGTTATTATGGCTGTTTATAATGTAGCTGCGACGATCACCGAGACGATCCGAAGCGTCCTGAATCAGACCTACCGTGACCTTAAGCTCCTGATCATCGACGACTGCTCCACCGACGGTTCCGACTTCATTCTGAAGAATTTTGCGAAGGAAGATCCGCGTATCACATACGTTCGTATGCAGACGAACCAGGGCGTTGCGTATGTCCGCAACTACGGCCTTGAGCATGCGAAGACCGAGTGGGTCGCTTTCTTCGACGGCGACGACATCTGGCGTGAGGATAAGCTCGAGAAGCAGGTCAGCCTGCGCGACCGTATGCTGCGCGGCGACGTTCCGATGTATCTCGACAACGGCGATCCGAACCCGATGTATCCGGCGATCATTTTCTCCGGCACCGCATATATGGACTACAAGGGCAACCGCTACGGCTACGTGCTGCACGCACCCGAGTCCGTAACGTACAAGAAGCTCCTGAAGCAGAATGTCATCTCATTCTCCTCCGCGCTGGTCAACAAGACGGTTATGGAGAAGTTCCCTGTCGACGGCAACCTGCACGAAGATTTCTACGCATGGCTTCTCGTCCTCAAGAAGGGCTTCGTTGCATACGGCATCGACGAGCCTCTGATGACCTACCGCATCGACCGCGACTCCGCGTCGGGCAACAAATGGGCGGCAGCGAAGAAGAACTACAATGTTTACAAGAAGCTGCGCTTCGGCTCCCTCAAGTCGCTGTACTATATGTTCTGCTACGCGAGAAGAAATTCCGCGAAGTACAACAAGATCAAGAAGAGCTGATCCGACCGAACAGACAAAAAATCAAGCCCCCGGAAATCCGGGGGCTTTTTCCTGTTGTTGTGAATTGCTTTTTACAGTCGCCGGTCGGCGTCGCCTGTTACTTCTTGGCGCTGCCTGTTACTTGCTGCTTGCAGGCGTCGCCTGTCACTCCTTGGCGCTGCCTGCTACTTGCTGCTTGCAGGCGTCACCTGTCACTCCTTGGCGCTGCCTGCTACCTGTCGCTTGCCGGCGTCGTCCGTCACTCCTTCTTGTTGCCGTCCTCCGTTGACGCGGCATCTATTTTGCCGACGCCGTATCTCTTCCGCACAAGCCACGAGATCGGCCGGTAGCCGAGGCATTTGAAGCGGAACAGGAATCGCACCGCGCGGTTCGGCAGCTTCGAGTAGACCTTCGGGTAGTTGGCGCGGACGCTCTCGCCGAGCTCGCGGATGAAATCGCGGTAGCGTGTCATCGGCGGGAACGACAGCCAGATGCGGGTCTGCGTGACGACGAGACGCGACAGTTCGTACTCGAGGTACTTGAGGAGCGCGTTGCTCGTGTCAGCCTCCTTCTCTCTGTCGTAAAATTCGAAGATCCGCGTCATCACGAGCCGATGGTCCGACACGTACTGTTGCATGCGGTTGATGTTCATACTCTGCTTCGGACGCCCCACGCGGTACTGGTACACCGGAAGGTCGTAGAAGCGAAGCGTGTGCACGTACGGCATCGGGTAGAGGGCGTACTCCACGTCGACATAGAAGCATTTTTCGTCAATCGTGATGTCGTTCGCCTGCATCAGATCCGTGCGGTAGTTCAGCTGATGAATGCGAATGTATGGCATATCCGCGATCTCGCCGAAGGTGTACGGCTTGTCGCAGTCGATATAGTGGTAAATGTCGTACCGGTCCTCGGGCATAACCTTCCATGTCACATCCTGCACCGTGTTGTAGCGCGTGACGATGACATCCTCGGTCGCCGTGCGCAGCTTCTCGACAAGCTGGGCAAATGCTTCGCCGTCAACCCAGTCGTCGCCGTCAAGGATGCGCAGATATTTGCCGGTCGCCGCCAGGATGCCCGCGTTGATCGCTGATCCGTGGCCGCCGTTCTGCTTGTTGATCACGCGCACCGTCCCGTGGTACTTCCGCGCGAACGCCTCCGCCAGGTCGTGCGTCGAATCCGTCGACCCGTCGTTGACCAGGATGACCTCGATCTCCTCGTTGCAGCCGGCCTCCACCATGGAGTTCACGCACTTTTCAATGTATTGTTCGACATTGTACGAAGGAACAATGATCGTGAGAACCTTCTCCATACGTGCACCTCCTTTTCGGAATGAAATGAACGAAAAGGAGGTCGATTGCACGAGGATTACGCAGTGCAATCGGGCAACTGCGAAAAACGCGAAGCTGTTTTCGCAATAGCTCCTTTTCGGAAATTCATGTGGCGGAACCCGCGGGTAAACGCCGGGGGCGGTGAGCCCTCGTTCCCGGGCGGATTTCCGGTCAATACAGACTAACTCACTTTTTCAAGCCTCAAGTCCGTATGATATTTTGGTCGTTTCCCTATTTGTGCCGTCTTTCGTCAATTAGTCCGTAATACCCTTTTTCCCAATACGGACTAAACGGCCGATTATCCCAAGCCGGTCGGTAAAAAAACAAGATTTTCCTTTGCTCGCCGTCTTTGATGCCACGACACGGCACAAAAAATACGGACTTACAAGAAAAAGACAGCAACAAGTCTGACACGGTCCGGATCAGACAAGCAAACTACCGTCCCTAAAAGGCTTCCCCGCTCGGAATCTTCCGCTTAAGCCCCGAAACCACCGTCCCTAAAAGGCTTCCTCGCCCGGAATCTTCCGCTTAAGCCCCGAAACTACCGTCCCTAAAAGGCTTCCTCGCCCGGAATCTTCCGCTTAAGCCCCGAAACTACCGTCCCCGCCAATATATCTCCCGTTGGCGGACAACATCAAGACGAATTCGCCCGTGTCAAGCTGCGCATGACGGAGCGACGCATCATGTCGCCCCGTCATGCGTACAGTTTGACACAATTCGTCTTGATGCAAAGCACGATAGTGCTTTAGAAGCCTTCCGTGCTGTCTTCTTTCAGCATCACCAGCACCGTCTGCAGCATCAGCTTCAGGTCGAGCCACAGGCTGTAGCTCTGAATATACATAAGGTCAAGCATCAGCTTTTCCTTGTTGGTCGTGTTGTATTTGCCTTCGATCTGGGCGAAGCCGGTGAGGCCGGCCTTCACACGAAGGCGGTATTCGTACTCGGGGTAGTTGCCGTCGAAACCGTGCAGATACACGAGCTGCTCGGGGCGCGGGCCGACGAGGCTCATGCTTCCGCCGAGGATGTTCAAAAACTGCGGCAACTCGTCAAGGCGCGTGGCGCGCAGGATGCGACCGGCGCGGGTGACGCGGTTGTCGGTCTCCTGCATCGGCTTCGTCGCCTCGCTCTCGATCATCGTGCGGAACTTGTAGATCTTGAACGGTTTGCCGCCCTTGGTCGCGCGCAGCTGCGTGAAGAAGACTTTGCCGTGGTCGTCAAGCTTGATCATCAGAGCGCTCAGCAAAAACAGCGGCAGCGTGAGGATCAGCAGGATCGACGCGCCGATGATGTCGAACGTGCGCTTCATAAAGCGCTCCGCGAGCGTCAGTTCCGTCTTGGCGGACGCGAAGATCAGAGCGTCTCCGAACATTCGGTACTCGCTCGTCACCTCGACGATATCGCAGATCTCGGGCGTGAAGAGAATGTTCTTGCCGCGCCCGTAGCTGTATTCCACTATTTTCCGACGAGTCTCCATCGGGATGTCGGTGAGGAAAATGTTGTCGAACTTCTCGATCTCCTCGCGAAGCCACGGCTCGGTATACGAAACGACCTTGTCGCCGGGGATCTGCGAGGCTCTGTTGCGGATGTTGTCGAGCATTTTCGGCTGGTCCGTGTCGAGATTGACAACGTAGAGCGTGTGGCTGTTGCGCGTCGCGTAATAGTAGATATTGAAACCGAGCCGCACGAGCAGAAGTGTCAGGATGCCCTGCGTCGCGACGGTGAACAGAAGCATTCCGAGGCTGCTCAGAAGCAGACTTCCGTCGGTGATGACCTTGGTCGTCGCACAGATCCACAGGAACACGACGAGGTCTGTCAGCCAGGTGATGATAAACGCACTGTTCTGCACGTTTTTCTTACTTTTCTTACCGATATCGTAACCACCGTAGATAGCCATGAACATGACATGCACGACGACAAATACGGCGACCGTGACGGCCGCGCTCTTGATGTCCTCGCGGATCGCCGGGTTGTGGATCGCCTGGAACGCGTAGAAAAGCGCTACCACGCCGACGAACATTGTCAACTTGACCAGACCGATCAGAAATCTCCAGAAATCGTTCATGGCTCCCCCTAAGGTGTACTCAACTCACTTCTGTGCGCACACGGTTCCCTCTCTCGAGTGAATCGGTATTTTTCAGTATAGCATTCTTTTGCAGTTAGTGCAAATTTAATTTCGAAGGTATTTTCCGCGGAAAATGAGGCCGGCTACTCCTCAAGCAACGCCTTGTAGATCTCGCGTTTGCCGAGCCCGCGATCGACGGCCACGGCTTTCATCGCGTCCTTCCGGCTCATCCCGTTGGCTTCGTACATCGCGACGTGTTCGGCGACGGTGAGTTCACTCCACTCGGCCTGCTCGGCGCGCTTGCTCGCCTCGGGGTCCGCGCCCTCGATGACGATCACGCACTCGCCCTTCGCCGGCTCGGCCTCATAGTGCGCCGCTGCCTCCGCGAGCGTACCGATGAAGCGGTCCTCGTGTTTCTTCGTGAGTTCGCGTAAAATGCGGGCGTTCCGCTCTCCGCCGAGCTCCTCCGCAAGCTCCGCGAGCGTCTTCGCGAGCCGGTGAGGCGCCTCGTACATCACGATCGTGCGCGTCTCGTCGCGCAGCTCCGCCATCACCCGCGCACGCTCCTTCTTCTCTGTCGGGAGAAATGCCTCGAAGCAGAATCGCCTCGTCGGCAAACCGGAGATCGTGAGTGCCGTCACACACGCGCACGCGCCCGGGACAGCGGTCACCTCGATGCCCGCCTCGAGCGCCATCCGCACGAGCTCCTCCCCGGGATCACTGATGCCAGGCATACCCGCGTCGGTGATCACCGCGATGTTCTTGCCCGCGAGGAGCATCTCCGTCAGCTCGCGCCCCTTGTCGAAGCGGTTGTTCTGATGATAGCTCGTCATCGGCGTATGTATCTCAAAATGCGTCAGCAGTTTGCGTGAATTTCTCGTATCCTCCGCCGCGATCAGGTCGACCTCGGAAAGCACGCGGATCGCGCGCGCCGTCATATCCTCCAGATTGCCGATCGGCGTTGTCACCAGATAAAGCATGGCATTCCTCCTAACGGTTCCGATTAATGTGCAAGGGTGCTCGGAAGCGCCTACTCGCACAACTTGCGCATTTTTCGCAGGATGCGCGAGAAATACATTTTACAGATGTGCCGGGAATACATTTCTTTCCCGCGATTTAGTCTCAAAACCCGTATAATTCTTTCACTTCCGCAGTCGTCTCGCCGTTCGCGTCGGCGAGGATCAGCGGTTTCTCCACGTTGAGCCCGCTTTTTCCTCCGCGCACGCAGCCGAGCAACACAAGGTTCGGCTCGCGGTCGGCCTGCGGATACACAAGCCGCAAGCGCTTAGGCTCCAGGCCGTGCCGCACGAGCGTCGTGATCAGCTCCGCAAGCCGGAACGGTCGGTGCACCAGGTAGAACCGGCCTCCCGGAACGAGCACCGCTGCCGCTTCGCGCGCTACATCGTCAAATGTGCACAGCACCTCGTGCCTCGCGATCGCCTTCGCGTCCGCGGGGTTCACGATCCCGTGTCCGCCGGTCATATACGGCGGGTTGCAGGTCACGACATCGAAGCGCGAGCGCCCGAACTGCGCGGACGCCTCCCGCAGGTCCCCCTGCACGATGCGCACGCGGTCCGCCGCGAGGTGGCCGTTCGCCACATTCATCTCGACGCTGCGCCGCGCCATATCCGCGCTCTCCGGCTGGATCTCCAGCCCCGTGAGCTCCGCTGCCTCCGTCTTCGCGGATAACAACAAAGGCAGGATGCCCGTGCCTGTACCCATATCCAGACACCGTTCACCTGCCCGTATTTCGCAAAATGCACTCAGCAGGACGGCATCCACGCCGAAGCAGAACCGCCCCGGATCCTGGATGAGCCACAGATTGCTGCGCTGCAGATCAACCGCGCGCTCGCCGTCCTTTAAGTACTGTTCCGCATTCACGCGATTGCCGCCTTCCCGCCTTTCGGCCATTGTGATCGTCAACCACTGTCTACCGCCGCCGCGGTCTCACTGCCGCACAGCCGCTGCCGCAACGCTCATTCTGTCCCGTCACTCGTCGTAGCGCTTCGACTCCTGCTTCTCAAGCTGCTCCAGCTCGCGAAGATCGTCCTCGTCGTTCCGGCCGTTCTCGTCCTCGTCGCGGTACCGGCGCGCGTTGTCGTCCTTCTTCTCGCCGCGTCTCCGGCGCGCGTGGAACTTCAACTCCTCGACCGGATAATCGCGCACTTCCTTCTCCTCGCCGTCCGCGCCGTTCACGTAGACCAGCACCTTCACTCGCTGCTTGAGCACGTTCAGGTCCTTCACCTCGCCGGTCAGACCGTCCGAGGTCTTCACCGTGTCGCCGAGGTTCGGCAGGCGGCTGTTGAGGTACTCGTAAGCATCCTCCTCGTTCTTCAGGCAGCACATCAGGCGCCCGCAGTTGCCGCTGATCTTCGTCGGGTTGAGCGAGAGATTCTGCTCCTTCGCCATCTTCACGGACACCGGCGCAAAATCGGCCAGGAACGTGTGGCAGCACAGCTCACGCCCGCAGATACCGATGCCGCCGCGGATCTTCGTCTCGTCGCGCACACCGATCTGGCGAAGCTCGATGCGGGTGTGGAACACGGCCGCAAGGTCCTTGACCAGCTCGCGGAAGTCCACGCGCCCGTCCGCCGTAAAATAAAACAGCACTTTGCTGTTGTCGAACGTGTACTCACAGTCGATCAGCTTCATCTCGAGCTTGTGCTTGGCAACCTTCTCCGCGCACACCGAGAGCGCTTCCTTCTCCTTCTCGCGGAGGCGTGCCGCCTGGCGGTCGTCCTCCTCCGTCGCGATGCGCAGCACCGGCCGAAGCGGTGCGACCACCTTGTCGTCACTCACCTCGGTGCGCCCGCACACGACCGCACCGTACTCGATGCCCCGCGCCGTCTCCACGATCACGTGGTCACCGGGCTTGACCTCATAGTCCAGCGGGTCAAAATAATATGCTTTGCCTGCGGTGCGAAACCGCACTCCGATAATCGTCGTCATAATTTTCCGCGCCCGGGGCGCGTCCTCCTGTATAATGTAACGTCCTGCGGTTTACCGCCCACCGCCGAATCTCTCCTGCCAGCGCAGAAGGAACAGCCAGAACGCCGTCTCCATATTCACATTGACGATGCGGTCCGCGCGGATATGCCCGATCTCCTCCTGCGTCACCCACAGCGCGTCGTATTCGATCGCGTCCGCCTGCTCGCGGATGCTGTCGCTCTCCTCGAGAAACATCAGCCCGGCCTTGTCGCCCGCGGCCTTGTACATCATCACATCACGGATCCACACAAGGATCAGCCCCAACACCGTCTCCTGCGCGTCCTTATCCTTCGCAAAATCCTTCGCGAACTCCGCCATGCGGTCCTCCCGCATCGACGGCACGGCTTTCAGCATCGACACAACCTTGTCGCGCTGCGCCTGAAAATCCTCGGACCTCGCGCACGCCTGCGCAACCCCGGGACAGCCCCCGGAATACGCTGCCAGCATCTTCGCCCTGTAGTCCGGCAACTGCTCGCGCGCCATCAGCCACTCCGTCAGCTCCTTCTCGGGAACGGGCAGCATCGGCAGCGTTACCGCTCTCGAGCGGATCGTCGGCAGCAGCTCGTTCGCGTTGGTCGTGAGCAGCATGATCACCGCGTACGACGGCGGCTCCTCCAGCGTCTTGAGGAGGGCATTTTGCGCTTCCTCGTTCATCTTCTCGGCCTCGTCAACAATGAAGATGCGGTACGGGCCTACCATCGGTTTCACGGGCACGACGTTGCACAGCTGCTCGCGGATATCGCCGACCGTGATCACGGTCTTCTCGTGCGTGACATACGCCACGTCGGGCTGGTTCCCGCCGTCCATCTGCAGGCAGGAAATGCAGTTTCCGCAGGGCTCCTCGCCCCCCTCGCGGCACAGAAGCGTCGCCGCGAACACGCGCGCAAGGAGCATCTTCCCGATGCCCTTCGGCCCGTCTAATATGTAGGCATGCGAGACACGCCCCGCGCGGATACTCTCCTGCAGGTAGTCGATTACCCGCCGATGTCCAATGATGCTGCGGAACGTCTCCATACCTCGTCTGTGCCCTTCCTTCGGTCTTCCGTTGTCACCGTATAAAAAGCCTTCCTCCGCGCATTGCCGCCCGGCACCGCAGGCCTTATGCCTCTTACGAACGCGATCCGCCGTACTCCGCCGCAAGCATTTCACGCCCCACGGCCTCGCCCACAAGCCGGATGCAGGAGCTGAACTTCCAGTTCAGGAAGCGCAGTTTCACGTTCATCCGCTCGAGGATCTCCGGCGCAAAATCCTGCTCGTCCGCCAGGTAGCGGCGGCACACCTCCGCGTAGTTCGGGGTCTCCTGCTTGCGCTCGCGCCAGATTGACCTAAGCAGACGCTCCTCGTCCTCGGTCTCCAGGTAGATCGGCACGATCGCGTCGGCGTACTTCGTCTTCATCAGCCCGAAATACACCTCCGGCGTGGCGATCATGATCGTGTGCGTCCCCGACGCGTCGATCTGCCCGTCATCCGCCGTAAAATAATGCCAGTCCCCGACAACCACGTGGTACGTGCGACACTCCAGGATACGGCCCTCGTCCTGCATCCTGCGCATCTCGTCCTCGCTCACAAAATGGTACTCGACGCCTTCCTTCTCGCCCTCGCGGATCGGCCGCGTCGTGTACGGAACGATCTTCTTAAGCTTCCCGGAAAATCTCCTCAGCAGCGCCTCGCAGACGCTGTCCTTCCCGGTCGCACTCTTGCCCATCACAAGAAACAATTTATACCCCATGCCCGTAACCTCCAAGCAACATATCTCCGAAAATGCGGCTCGCGCCATGACCGCATACCCGTAAAATAGTAGCACATTTTCCGGGAAAATGCTATCCTTTTTCTCAATGTTGTGGTAACATCGACGGAGATGCCGATCCGCCGGCGCGCTGCCGCAGCACGGATCGCAACCGTTCACCAGGAGGAATTCACCATGCGTCTTCGCAACATTCCGGGCGCCCGCGAGGAAATGCTCGTCAACCCGTTCATCGTTCAGGATCCGGCCCGCCTTCGCGGCTGTTGGCGCGGAGAGTTCGGCAACGACCGTCCCGTGCGCATCGAGATCGGTATGGGTAAGGGTCAGTTTCTTCTCACCCTCGCGCAGAGAAACCCCGACGTCAACTTCGTCGGTATTGAAAAATACTCGAGTGTCCTGTTGCGTGCTCTCACCAAGCAGGAGGAGCTCCAGCTGCCCAACCTGCGCCTGATCCGCTACGACGCGGAGACGATCGACGAGGTGTTCGGCGAGGGCGAGGTGGACCGCATCTACCTCAATTTTTCCGACCCCTGGCCCAAGGACCGCCACGCCAAGCGCCGTCTCACATCCGACCGTTTTCTCGAGCGCTACGCGAAGATCCTCGCGCCGGACGGCCGCGTGGAGTTCAAGACCGACAACATCGACCTGTTCGAATACTCACTCTCGGAGGCGGAGGCCTGCGGGTGGACGCTCGCGTATGTGACGCGCGATCTGCACGGCACTCCGGAGGCCGCGGACAACGTCACGACCGAGTACGAGGACCGGTTTTCCGCCAAGGGAAATCCGATCTGCAAGATGGTGATCACGCGGTGATAATAAAGGGGCAAACCCTCTGCTTATACCGCCGCATTTTCCGCAACATAAAAAACCTGATTATTTACGAAAAAAGTTGTTGACAAAGGGAATGCATTCGTGTATATTGAGTCTTGCGTTCGAAAAAAACATAGTTTTGCGCCTCTAGCTCAGTTGGTAGAGCACCTGACTCTTAATCAGGGTGTCCAGGGTTCGAGCCCCTGGAGGCGCATCCAAAGGTCTCCATTTGACAGCTTTGACTGTTGGGCGGGGGCTTTTCTTTTATCATTGCGCGCGCAGCGCGGTTAGTTACCCGGAATTTCCGTTCCTGCAGGAAAGGAGTCGGCCCAATGATCACTCTGTTATCGAAATTCTTCGTCCGCGACGGCCTGTCCGCCGAGCAGACACGCAGCGCCTACGGCAAGCTGTGCGGCATCGTCGGCATCGCGCTCAACCTGCTTCTGTTCGCCGGCAAATTCTTCGCCGGCCTGCTGAGCGGCTCCATCGCCATCACGGCGGACGCGTTCAACAACCTCTCCGACGCCGGCTCGTCCGTCGTCTCACTCGTGAGTTTCCGCATTTCCGAGCAGAAGCCCGACGCGCGCCACCCGTACGGCCACGGCCGCATCGAGTACCTCGCCGGTCTGATCATCTCTGCGGTCATCATCGTTATGGCATACGAGCTGATCAAGGACTCCGTCGACAAGATCATCCACCCCGCGGACACGGAATGGTCCGTCACGGTGCTCGTGATCCTCATCGCTTCCATCCTCGTCAAATGCTATATGGCCTTCTACAATTCCCGCCTCGGCAAGCGCTACAACGCCGCTGCCCTGCGCGCCACGGCCATCGACAGTCTGAGTGACTGCGCCGCGACGACGGTCGTTCTCCTGTGCACGATCCTCGCGCACGTAAAGGGCTGGCGCATCGACGGCTACGCCGGTGTGCTCGTCGGCGGATTCATCCTTTTCGCCGGCATCCGCGCCGCACGCGAGGTTATCAACCCGCTGCTCGGCGAGCCGCCGGAACAGGAGTTTGTCGACAACATCGAGCACCTGGTGCTCGATTTCGACCCCGTGATCCTCGGCGTTCACGACCTTATGGTCCACGATTACGGCCCCGGCCGCCGCGTGATCTCGCTCCACGCCGAAGTGCCCGCGGAGGGCAACATCCTGGAGATCCACGACATCATCGACAACCTCGAGCACAGGCTCTGCGAGGAGCTCGGCTGCGTCGCGACGATCCATATGGACCCGGTCGTGACGAGCGACCCCCGCGTCGACGAGCTGCGCTATCAGATCATCGACATCCTCGCGTCCATCCACGAGACCATCTCAATGCACGATTTCCGCGTGGTCTTCGGCCCGACGCACACGAACCTCATCTTCGACATCGTGCTGCCGTTTGATTTTCCGCTGCCGGAGGACAACCTCCTCGCGGACATCGAGCGCCGCGTGCACGAACGCATCGGACGCAACTACTTCACGGTGATCCAGGTCGACCGGACCGCCGTCAAATAGCGAACAGGACAACAACAAAGAGCAGGACGGGGTTGGCCCATCCTGCTCTGTTTTTTCCTGCATTTTCGCACTCAAAACCGGCGGGTTGAAACCGAACTTCCCCCGCCGGTAAGTTTTTACGGACGATTGCGCACACGGACGTAAGCAGTTGGGGTTTTCTCATTGAACAGTACTCATAACGGATAACGGTTGGTTGGAATAACGGATGTACTGACTCCCTGAACAAAGACCAAAGGCTCACTGACGTGAAAAATTTTCAAAAAATCCGGGGCAATCGTCCGACGGAAAAGCAAAGCATTCCGTCACTCGGAATACTCAAACGTCGCCGTGCTGTTGACAAGATCAAGAGCGGTCTGCGCCTTCGCGAGACGGTCCGAAACCTCGTCGTACGCAGCCTGTGCGGCCTCGATATCGTAGTTCGCGTAGCGGTAGTCGATGATGTTGGACGCGGAGCGGAAACCCGCCTCCACGCGCTCCTTCGGCAGGCGGCTCTTCATCTGTGCCAGCTTGTTTCTGCTGCGCGTCAACTGCGGGATGTACACGAGCATCGCGTCGATCGTCATCCCGAAGCCCGGAACCTCCGTCGTCGAGTTGAACACGTTGATCGCGTGCTTCAGCTTGCGGATTTTCTCCGCGAGCACCCGCTCCTCCGCGCGCGTCTTCGCAAAATCATACTCCGGGCGCACGTCCTCCACGTTCTCGCTGACCGCAGCGACAAACACCTCACTCGCGTGCTCGCGCGCAAGAAGCGCCTCGTAATCGTCGTTCATTTTACGCAGCACCTTCGCTGCCTCCGCTGATGTAAGTTTCATATGTATACCTCCTCACATAATTCTCTCTAAACATTTCAGGCTCCCGGCAGTGTCCCCCGGGAGCCTTTAATTTTCGCATATTACACTGCGGCTGTCAAGTTATTTCGCGGAAAATTTCTGCCTGATCTCCTCGTATTTGTCGGATGTCATAAGCGCCGTCTCCTCCGTGTCGCGGAGTCTGACGATCCTCGTCGCACCGTCCGTCCGCTCGATCATAATAATGTCATTCGTGTTTGCGTTTCAGCCCGAAAAAACCTTCCGAACCGTCGTTTTGACTGCGGAAAATACCGCTATAAACAACTGGCGGGAACCCCTCGATTGTGATACACTGTAGCTGTTAACGTACTGACGTATTCGTCGTCAGTCGATTCCATTCTGGGGCACGGGAGGGTATTACCAATGATCGCAATCGTTACGGGCGCGAGCTCGGGGATCGGATATGAAGTGAGCGCGCAGCTGCTCGCTCGCGGGTACAAGGTGTACGGCATCAGCCGTCGCGAGGTCGCTCCGGAGGGCGTCACGGCCCTGTGCGCAGACGTCTCCGATGAAGCTGCGGTGCGCGCTGCCGTTTCGGAGGTCGCCCGCCGCGAGGGCAGGATCGACCTTCTGTGCGCCAACGCCGGCATGGGCATCTCCGGGCCGGTGGAATTCGCGAGTCCCGAGGCCACTCACAAGATCATGAACGTCAATTTCTTCGGCCAGGTGTACGCCGCGCAGGCGGTTCTCCCGTACATGCGCGAGCAAAAAAGCGGAACGATCGTCTTCACGAGCTCCGTCGCCGCACCGATCGCCATCCCCTACCAGTCCTTCTACTCCGCCAGCAAATCAGCGATCAACTCGGTCGCGCTCGCCCTGCGCAACGAGGTGCGCGACTACGGCATCCGTGTGAGTGTAGTGATGCCCGGCGACTCGAGCACCGGATTTACCGACGCGAGAGAGAAGCTGCATCCAACGGGCGATGCGGCCGCTTCCGGCACAAAAACCGCCTCCGAAACCGCTGCCGCCGACACTTCCCGCGCGGACGCCTACCCGCGCTGCGACGCCGCCGTCGCCTCGATGGAGCGCGACGAACGAGGCGGGATCCCGCCGGCCAAGGTCGCTTCGGTCATCGTGCGCGCCGCATGCAAGAAAAACCCGGCGCCTTTGTATGTCGCCGGGTTCAAATACCGTTTGTTGCTTGGATTGTACAACCTTCTTCCCGCCCGCGCCGCCGTATGGCTCGTCGGAAAATTCTATTGATCCGCCCCGTCAGACAAGCGAGAGCACGTGAATCGCGAAGCCTCCGTACACGAACATTCCGATGACAAACACGATGAGGATCCTCTTGCCGAGCGTGCTGTCCAACCTCTGTTTAAGCAGTCCGCGCCCGAACACGAGCACGAGGATCGTCACCAGAAGCGGCACTGCCATTAAGATGATCTCGTAGATGCTGAGCCGCACGGCGATCGCATCGATGTACAGATCGTAGTTGACGCGGTAGCTCCGCCCGACGCTCATCTGCAACTCCGCAACATCCTTGCGCAGCGTGTCGGAAACCTTGTAGTCCGCCTTCCGGACAAAGCCTTCCACCGTCACGCCGTCATCATTTTTCGCAACACCGTCTTCAAAATTGTCGGCATACCAGGACTTGTCGGCGCGCAGAAGCGCAAGTTGTGCCCCGTCCATCGACCACACCGCAAAATAATGCTCCTTGCCGGTCGGAATGAAGTTGACCGAATGCTCGTATGTCATGACCTCCTCGGTCGCATAGTACGCCCGGAACTTCGTCCACGTGCCCTTCTCAAGCACGATCTCCCGCTCGATCTTCTGCGTCTTCATACTGCGGCGCAGCCAGAGCGTCCGAATGCCCATCACGCCGGAAAATCCGAGTGCCGCGATGAAAAAGAGGGCTGCGATGACCACTCCCACCGACGACGATCTCTTCTTTTCCTTCGGCTCTTCCTGTTTCACGGGCGGCTCCGTGATCACGATCGGTTCCTCGTCAAACTGCGGGTCATCGTATCCGCTCGTCGACGGATCGCCGTTCTCCGCGGTTCCGCTCCCCGCCTCGGGCGCATTCAACTCACCGTTTTCCCCCGGCTCCCGGTCTGTCAGATTCCAGTCATCCATATAAACATTCCTCCGAATATACGCACATTTTACGCGCGCTGCGCAGGCGCACGCAACATTAAAGAGAGCGCCGTTACGACGCTCCCTCAGTGTACCGTTTTGCGTTCATTATGTCAAGTGCGGACGCGCATGTGCGCGGGATGCGGGCGGCGCGGCGCTGCCTTTTGTGTCCGTTTCCGTGCTTACTCCGCCGTAACCACGGCCTTACTGCCGCCGTGCTGCTTCGTGACCACGATCCGGTTGGTGATGCGCTCCTTGAGTTCGGCGACGTGGGAAATAATGCCGACCATCCGGTTGCCCGCCGTCATCCCCATCAGCGCCTGCATCGCGAGCCGCAGCAGCTCGTCGTCGAGCGTTCCGAAGCCCTCGTCGACAAACATCGCATCGAGGTGGATGCCGCCCGCCGCGGACTGGATCTCGTCCGAGAGGCCGAGCGCCAGTGACAGCGACGCTAGGAAACTCTCGCCGCCGGACAGCGTTTTGACGCTGCGCGTGCCGCCGTTGTAGTGGTCGAGCACGTCGAGATCGAGCCCGCTCTTGCTGCTGAGATTTTCCGCTGTGCTGCAACGCTTGAGCTCGTACTGGCCGCCGGACATCGTCATCAGGCGGACGTTGGCCTTCGCGAGAACGCGGTCGAAATAGGCCATCTGGACATAGGTCTCCAGCGAGATCTTCTCCTTGCCCGGCAGATTGCCGTTCGCGGTGTCGGAGAGCGCCTTCAGAACGCGCAATTCCGCCTCTTTCGCGGCCGAACCGGTGTACAGCCCGGCGATCGTGTCCCGTGCCTTTTTGTTGGTGTGAATGCGCCCTGCGAGGAGCTCCTTTTTCTCTTTCAGCCGGTCCCAAGAGGCCTTCAGCTCCTCCTGAAGCGCCGCCTCCTGCGCGAGATCCACGGCAACACGGTTCTCCAGAAGCTTCTCGCCGGACTCGATGTTTCCGCGGTATCTCTCGATGTCCTTCTCGCACCGCTGAAGCGCTTCGGATGTCGTCTCGATCGCCGTCTCGATCTCGCTCTTACGCGCGACAAGCCCTCGGATCTCCGTCTCCACGGCCGCCCGATCCGACTTCGGAAGCTTCGCCGCAATCTCCTCCGCTGCCTCGCGAGCCGCGCGGAGTTCGGTCTCCGCGGAGGCTGCCTTCGCTACGGCGTCATTCGCCTTCTGCTCCGCTTCGTTCTTCAGCTCCTCAATCTGCGGGATCTGCTCCGTGAGCTTCTGTTTCCGCTGTTTCGCGGCGCTCAGCTGATCCGCTTTCTCGCGCAAAATCCCTGTCTCCGTCTCGATCTCAGCCTCGCGAAGAGGCATTCTCGCGCGCAACTCCGTCATCGTCTCCGCGCCGAGCAGCGCCTTCGCCTCCTCGAGCGTGCTCTCCTCCTGCCTGTCGCGCGAAGTCCTCGCCTCGGCAAGCCGGTTGCCCGCACTCTGCTGCGCCTCAAGCGCATTTCCGCTCTCTTTCTCAAGATTCTTAAGCTCCGCGTCCGTCGGCGCCTCCGTCGGCTTGCAAGCGGGGGACGGATGCGTCAGGGACCCGCACACGGGACACGGGACGCCCTCCCTGAGCTGATCCGCGAGGATCCCGGCCTGCGCATCGAGATAGCGCTGGAACGCCTCCGCGTAGCTTTTTTGTTTCTCCATCGCCTTTGTTTTCGCCGCCTCGTAAGCGCTCTCGGCGACGGACAGCGCCTTCTCCGCGCTCTCCGCCTTAGACGCCATCGCCCTTAGATTCGCGATGCGTGAGGCCTCCTCCGCCTTCTTCGCGAGGGCATTGTCCGCCGCGACCAGATCCGCGTCAACGTCCGCAAGCGTCTCCAGTTCCTTTCGAAGCGCAACAAGATTGTCCGCATACGAACCTGCCTTCGAGGCCGCCAGCACCTTCTCATCAAGCCGCATCGCAAGCGCTTTTTCGCACATCCGAACCTTGCCCTGCGCTTTCTCAAGCTCGTCGAAACGGGCAAGTTCCAGGCGCAGTTTCTCCGCATCCGTACCGCACGCTTCCGCCTCGGGCTTACGCGCCAGCGCTTTCCGGTACGCGCCATCACACTCCGAGCGCCTCGTCGTCGCCTCCGCCAGGCCTTCTTTCGCAGTGACCAGCTCCGCCTCGGTCCGCCGGAAGGTTTGCTCCTTCTCAACGCGTACGGAGCTCTCCGAGATCCGTTTCTGCGTCTCCTGCATCCCCGCGTCCAGCGCCGCCGACGCGTCCGTATCCTGCGTCACCAGCGCCTCGACCATCTCAAGCACGCGCGCCGTCCCCACAAGGCCTTTGCGCGCCTCCGAAAGCTCCGCCGCAAGCGCGTCATCCGGGGCGCAGCTGATATGCTCGATCTCCTGCCTCACCGCGCGCCCGAACTCCTCAAACTCGCGCGATGCGTTGTTGCATTGCGTCTTCAGGCGCTCCTGCAGCGCCTTGTACCGCTCCGTCGAGAAGAGTTTGCGGAATATCTCCTGCCGGTCGTCGGTCGACGCCTGCAACACCTTCCGAAAATCCCCCTGCGCGATCATCGCGATCTGCTTAAACTGCCCGACACTCACGCCCAAAAGCTCCGTGACCGCCGTGATAACCTCGGTATTGCCCACGCGCACACTTCCGTCCGGCAAATGCAGCTCCGCGTTGGCCTTCGTCTTCGTAAGCCCCGTCCCGCGCGCCTTCGGACGCTCGTACTCAGGGTTCCGTTTCACGGTGTACTCCTTGCCCGCGTAGTCGAAGACAAGCTCCACCTCTGTCGGAAGCTCCGCCGGCGCATACCTTGAGCGCAGTTGTCCCGCGCCGCGGTCACCGCCGCTCGCCGCCCCGAACAGCGCGAATGTGATCGCATCGAATATGATCGTCTTGCCGGCGCCCGTGTCGCCCGTGATCAGGAACAATCCGCCGCCGAGCTTCGTAAAATCGATCACCGTCCGCTCAACATAAGGCCCGAAGGCCGTCATCGTCAATCGTTTCGGTCTCATGCTTCCTCCTCCCAGACAGCCTCGATCTGCCGCTTCAGATACTCTGCCTGCTCCGACGAAAGTCCCTTGCCGTTCAGCTTCTCAAAGAACTCCCCGAACACCTCCGCCGGCGACTTGACCTCCACCGCCGAGGCGCCCTCCACGTTCGCGACCGCGTGCCGCGTGCGCGTGTTGTCGTAGTCCATGCGCATCATATTCTCATAGATCACGCGAAGCTTCGCCACCGCCTCCGGCACATCCTCCTCATCCGTCAGCGTGATGTGCACATAGTCCGAGCGGTACGTCGTACCCTCATAAAATTCCCTGGAAGTCAGTTCCTCGTACGTCCCCCGCAACTCGCGCAGCTCCCTGCGCGGCACGAGCGCCACCGTCCTTACCTCCGCGTCGCCCTTCTCCCGAAGCGTCACGACCGTCACCGACTTCTCCTGGTTCGCTTCGGAAAATGAGTACTTCAGCGGAGAGCCGCAATACCGTATCGCGGGAGTGACCGACTGCGGTCCATGCAAATGCCCGAGCGCGACATAATCGTACCCCTCGAAGACCTCCGCGTCGACATTGTCCGTGCCGCCCACAGAGATGTCCTCGGAGTCCGTGCGCGACGCACCCGTGACAAACTGGTGCGTGATCAGAACGCGTCTGGGTGCCGCATCCGTGCTTGCGACGGCTGTCTCATTTGCTGAAATATTCTTATCTTGAAGAGCCACTCTTATCGCGTCGGTGTAAGAAGATATCTCCTCGTCCGGGTAAAATGCACGAACGTGCGCGGGCCTTACGAAAGGCAGCATATCGATCGAAACGTCGCCGAATTCGTCTCGCAAAACCTCGCGGTGAACCTTGCCGTCGTACGCCGGGCAGAGGTGCACACCGCTCTCACCGATCAGTCGGCCGTAGACCGAGAGCCGCTCCGCCGAGTCGTGGTTGCCGCTGATCACATAGGTCTGCAGCTTCCGTCTCGAGAGCTGCACCAGAAAATCATCACACAGCGTCACCGCCTCCGCGCCGGGGACGGGCTTGTCATACACATCGCCCGCGATCAGCACCGCGTCCGGACGCTCCGCGTCGACGATGTCCAGAATTTGACGAAGGATGAACTCCTGATCCTCCAGCATTGAAAATTCGTTGACCCTCTTGCCGAGATGAAGGTCCGAAAGATGAATCAGCTTCATAGAAAGCATTCCTTTCCGAACAGGGGTGAAAACACAAAAAAGGAAGCCGCAGTAAGTCACCCTTCTGCGGCTTCCAACATTTCGGACGTCCACGAGGGGATTCGAACCTCCGACCTACCGCTTAGGAGGCGGTCGCTCTATCCTACTGAGCTACGTGGACACATTTGAGATTGTTCGCGGAACCGCTTCCGGTCTGCAGTGAGTCTATTATATACCAAACCGGAAAATTCTTCCACAGATTTGATGAGAAAATTTCTGTGACTCGTTTTGCAGTCGTATTCATACACGAAATCAGCAAAAACGCCCAAAATTCGCCGATCCACCATACATAACGCGTTATGTCATATTGAGGAAGTTTGCGGTTCTTCCGCCGCTCGCAGCGCCGGATCTTCCCATGACTCGCCAAAACCCCTTGCAAATGCAGGGGTTTTGAAATTTCTATACATATATCTCGTGGTTGAGATTCCCGTGAAACACAATATATTGCAATATATTATGACTGCGTTGCGGTTTTTATTCCGCTTTTCGACCGGATATACACCTTTTCAGGCTGCAAAATCGTGTATGGTAATGCGTTATTTATGCATATTCCTGTTTGACCTCTCAGCGGGTGTTGAGGGCCTCTCTCATCGAAATTGCCTCGTCCAGAACTTCCTTCTCCTCGTCGGATAGGATCACGAACGTGTTACCCTTGATGACTTCCTTCACATAAGTGTAGCAACCGTCACGGTTGTGCATGCTCGTCATGATAAATCCGTCGTTGTCATCGTTCAGAAGGCAGAGGCTGTAACTGAGCTTTCCGCCCATCTCCGCGAACGCGTCGTAACGCTTGACCGCGATCTTCTTAAACGAGGTGTCGCGCGCGTCCTCAAGGATCTTGATCCGGGAGACCGCATCCGCGATCTGGGACTTGTTGGAATCGATCTCACGGAACCTGGTCAGGATGCGGTCCTCGAGACTCTTTCCGTTCGAGCCCTTCATAAACTTCTTGTACTTTGTCGCGAGCTGATTGTACTTCGCGATCATCACGATGCAGACCATGATCAGGATCGCAAGCATGATCAGCATCGCAAGCACCATATATTCGATGTCGATCCCCAACCGCTCGAAAACAAGAAACGGCAGACGACCGACTGCCCCGGCGGACCGGAGCCCTAAACTCAACAAACTAAACATGTATCCTCCCCATCAGACCCCGAACAGATCCATCAGACGCTCGAACTCATCGAGCGAGAAGAACGACACCTCGATCGTTCCCTTGTTGCCTTCTCTGCCGGTGATCGCTACTTTCGTTCCGAGAGCCTGCTTCAGCTTCTCCTCGTACTGCGCGTACGCGCGGGCAACCGCCGCCGATTCCTTCTTCTGCGGTTTTGCTTCCTTCTTCGGTGCAAGCAGCTTGCGTACATACTCCTCGGTCTCGCGCACGCTCATGCCCTCGCCGACGATCTTCTTGGCCGCAGCAACCTGGGCATCGGGATCCGCGATGGAGAGCAACGCTCTCGCGTGACCCGCGGAGAGATCTCCGCTGATCAGCAGCTCCTGCACGTTGTCCTCAAGCTTCAGAAGGCGCAGTGCGTTCGTGATCGTCGTGCGGTTCTTAGAGACGCGCTCCGCCACCTGCTCCTGTGTCAGAGAATACTCCTCGATCAGTTTGCGGTATGCCACCGCCTCCTCGATCGCATTCAGATTCTCACGTTGCAGGTTCTCGATCAGGGCCACCTCATAGAGCTCCTGCTCGGAGTAATCGCGGATCAGCGCGGGAACCATCTTCAAGCCGGCCTTCATCGCCGCTCTCCAGCGACGCTCACCGGCGATAATCTCGTACATCTTGCCGCGTTTGCACACGATCAGCGGCTGAATAATACCGTGGATCTTGATGGACTCCGCCAGCTCCTCGAGCGCTGCCTCATCGAAAGCACGTCTCGGCTGCTCACGGTTAGGCTCCACTTTGGAGATCGGAAGCATTGTTTCACGTGAAACATCCTCCGCGTTCGGATCAACCTTCTGCGCCAGATCCTTGTCCATCTTCTTGGAGATCAATGAATCCAGTCCCATTCCGAGACCGCCTCTTTTAGCCATATTGATTCCTTTCTGAGTCAAATCCTTCTCAATACAAAGCCCGCAACCGGCATACGATACCTTATTTGCGCAGCAGTTTCTTTCTCTTTGTAAGTCTCTTGCCGTTCTGGCGAAGCACTTCCACCGCAAAATCGCGGTAGGACTGTGCCGCGGAAGACCTCTTATCGTAAAATGTGATCGGCATTCCGTAGCTCGGTGCCTCTGCAAGGCGCACCGCTCGCGGGATCACGGTCTTGAAAATCTTCTGATTCAGATTCTTGTAGACATTCTCCACGACCTGCGCGGACAGATTCGTGCGGTTGTCGTACATTGTAAAGAGCACGCCGTCGACAATGAGACGGCTGTTTGTGCGGTCGCGGATGATCTCGATCGTATCCAGCAGCTGTTTCAAACCCTCGAGGGCAAGAAACTCGCACTGCAGCGGGATGATCACGGAATCCGAAGCCGTGAGCGCATTGCAGGTGAGCGTGTTCAGTGAAGGGGGGCAATCGATCAGAATGAAGTCATACTGCTCCTTCACCCCCGCCAAAGCCTTGTCCAGGATGAAGTTTCTGTCGTCATACTCCACAACCTCCACCTCCGCGCCGGCAAGATCCAGCGTGGAAGGAACGATATCAATTCCCGCAAACTTCGTCTGGACAATACACTCGTCGATCTCCGCCTTGCCGGTGAAAAGCTCGTACGTGGAGGCTTCCTGCTCATCCTTGTCTACACCGAGGCTTGTCGTGGAGTTTCCCTGAGGATCCACATCCACGATCAGTACATTCATATTGTATTCCGCAAGGCATGCCGCAAGACTGACCGTCGTGGCCGTCTTTCCGACGCCGCCTTTCTGGTTCGTAATCGAAATAATCTTCCCCATGAAGCAATCCTCCGATCATCTTTTCCCGAATCAATGCAAAACAAAGTATACCACAGAAGACAAAAAAACGCCACTACAAGATGTGGCGTTGTTTTTGTTCACATATACCAAATTGGTATCGCAGGTGCGGTGGGAAGTCCGAATTCACTCAGATAACCGGCGCTTTCATCGGCTTTCCGCCGCCGCGGGGGTATTTGCGGTCCGTAGGACGCACCTTACGGACAACCACAAGGCTTCGTCCGTAGTCGCTGCAGGGCACGATGAATTTCTCGCGGTTCTCGATCACGCCGCCCATCACCTGTACAGCCTTGACCGCCTCGTCAATTTCCTTGTCACTGTCGGCCGACTTGTACGCGATCATCGCTCCGTTCACGGCAACAAGAGGAAGACAAAGCTCCGTGAGGGAAGCCATCCGCGTCACGGCGCGTGAGACACAGAGGTCATACTGCTCCCGGTATTCCGGTTTCAACCCGAGTTCCTCCGCTCTTCCATGGACGCAGGTCACATCGGAAAGACCCAGTTCCTTCGTCAGCTGTTCGAGAAAATTGATCCTCTTCGCAAGAGAGTCAAGCAATGTGATCTTCCACTGCGGGAAGAATATCTTCAGCGGTACGCCCGGGAAACCGGCGCCGGTTCCCACGTCGATGACGCGGAGCGGATTGTTCAGTTCCTTCGGAAGCAGTGCCTTGACCAGACACAGGCTGTCAAGCCAGTGCTTCACACACACTTCCTCATACTCGGTGATCGCAGTGAGGTTCATCACCTTGTTGACCTCGACCATCCTCTCATAATATGTGTGAAGCTGCTCGAGCTGTTCTTCCGAACACTCAAGCATCAGTTCGTCGAGTCCCTGACGTAAAACTCTGTCGTCGTTCATAGTTCCTCCGATGTTTCACGTGAAACATTAGCAAGCCATACAAGCAGCACGGAGATGTCCGCAGGCGAGACTCCGCTGATCCGGGACGCTTGTCCGACGTTCGCGGGTCGAAGCTGCTGCAGCTTCTGGCGAGCCTCCAACCGAAGTGAAGGGATCGCGGTGTAGTCAAGATCCTCCGGCAGGCGTCTCCGCTCGAGCTTCTTGAAGTGCTCCACCTGAAGCTTCTGCCGTTCGATATATCCCTCGTACTTAATCTCTATTTCTACTTGTTCTATAACATCTGTATCAAGCGGTTTTCTCTCCGGGTCGAGCGGCGCGAGCAGCTCATAGGTCATTTCCGGTCTCCGGATGAGCTCCGCGAGCGATGTTCCGGTATGTATAATCGCGGTGTCAATACTGTGTAAATATTCACAGACATTTTCCGAAGCGCCCAAAATTGTCTCGTTCAGGCGTCTCAATTCCTCGGCGATCGACTGCTTCTTCTCAAGGAATTTCCGATACCTCTCCTCGGAGATCAGACCGACCTCATGACCGATCTCCGTCAGACGGAGATCCGCGTTGTCCTGGCGGAGCAACAGTCGGTACTCCGAGCGGCTCGTCATCATCCGGTACGGCTCTCTCGTCTCCTTTGTGACGAGGTCGTCGATCAGCACACCGATGTAACCCTGCGAGCGGTCGATCACGACAGGTTCCTTCCCCAGCACAAGTCGCGCGGCGTTGATGCCGGCGATCAATCCCTGTGCGGCGGCCTCCTCATAGCCGGAGCTTCCGTTCGACTGTCCGGCGCTGAAGAATCCGTGGATGAACTTGCACTCGAGCGACGGCTTCAGCTGCGTCGCCTTCAGGCAGTCATACTCGATCGCGTACGCGTTGCGCACGATCTTCGCGTTCTCCAGTCCGCGGATGGAGCGGTACATACGGATCTGCACCTCCTCGGGCAGGCTCGACGAGAGCCCCGAGAGATACATCTCGTTCGTGTACTCGCCCTCCGGCTCGATGAACACCTGGTGCCTGTCCTTCTCCGGGAAGCGCACGACCTTGTCCTCGATCGACGGGCAGTATCGCGGCCCCGTTCCCTTGATATCTCCGGAAAATAAAGGCGACCTGTCGATGTTGCTCCGTATGATCTCGTGTGTGTTTTCGTTCGTGTACGTCAGATAGCAAGGCACCTGCTCACGCGCGATATCCTCCGCGCGGTTCTCGAAGGAGAACGGTACCACGGGCTCGTCGCCGAGCTGCACGGTCATCGCGGAGTAATCGATCGTCCGCCCGTCGATGCGCGCGGGCGTTCCGGTCTTGAAACGAAGCACCTCAAGCCCTGCCCTGACCAGCGAGTCCGTGAGCATCGTTGCACGCGGCAGTCCGTTCGGTCCCGTGTACTGGCTCACCTCGCCGTAGATGCAGCGCGCGTTCAAGTACACGCCGGAGCACAGCACGACCGCTTTGCAGGGGTATATGCCGCCGGATGCGATCTTCACGCCGGTCACCTGCTTCGTTCCGTCGGGGCGCTCTTCCCACAGAAGCTCCGCCACCTCGGCCTGCTTCAGCGTGAGGTGGTCCTGGTTTTCCATCACCTTGCGCATCGACGCCGTGTAGCGCTGCTTGTCGGCCTGCGCGCGGAGCGAGTGGACGGCCGGTCCCTTGGAGATATTGAGCATTTTGCTCTGAATGTAAGTCTTGTCGATGTTTCTTCCCATCTCGCCGCCGAGCGCGTCAAGCTCGCGGACCAGGTGCCCCTTGCTCGTGCCGCCGATGTTGGGGTTGCACGGCATCAGCGCGATGGTGTCGGCGCTCACCATGAAGACGATGGTTTCGCAGCCGAGACGGGCACACGCAAGCGCGGCCTCGCAGCCGGCATGGCCCGCTCCGATTACCGCCACATCGTAGGATTCACATAAGTATTCCGGTACATTCATGCGTGAGCTCCTTTGGTATCATACGGCGGAACCCGCCGGTTCGCCGTAACTTTCATCGTATTTTCGTATTATTTGCCGAGGCAGAATTCGCTGAAGATCATATTGATCACGTCCTCGTCAGGCTCCTCGCCGAGGATGGTCCCGAGCGTTTCGTACGCCGCCGTAAGATCGATCGTGTAGAAGTCCTCCGGCATTCCCGTGGCGATGCTCTCACGCACTTTCCGAAGGCTTTCCTCCGCCGAGACAAGCGCGCTTCTGTGCCTTTCCGAGGTGATGACGCACTCGTCGTCCGCGGCGATTCGCTCCGAGAAAAACAGCGATGTGATGCGCTCCTCGAGCGCTGTCAGACCGTCCTCCGTCTTCGCGGAGACGGCAAGCGGTTCCCCTACGGACCCCTGCTCACCGACCGTCTGCGAGATCATCGAGCGAAGCGCCGTCTCATCCGTCACGGCCGCAAGGTCGGACTTGTTCAAAAGCGGTATGACCGGCTTGCCGGCGCACGCCGCAAGGATATCGCAATCGTCCTCAGACAGCGGTTCGGAACCGTCTACAACCCACAGGATCAGGTCGGCTTCCTCCACCGCTCTGCGTGCCCTCTCCACACCGATGCGCTCCACGGCATCGTCCGTCGTGCGAATACCCGCGGTGTCCACCAGAAGAAGCGTGATGCCGCGCATACGCACTTCCTCCGTGAGCGTGTCGCGCGTCGTTCCCGCGATCTCCGTCACGATCGCTCGGTCCTCACCGAGCAGCGCGTTGAGAAGAGAACTCTTCCCGACATTCGGCCGTCCGACAATGACGGTGCGGATTCCCTCGCGGATCCTTCTTCCGTCCTCTGCCGTCTCGATCAGTTTTCGTATGCTTCTCAGCTGCGCCTCGGTCTGTGTCGTCACAACCTCGTCAAACCCGTCAAAACTCAGGTGCTCCGGGTCGTCCAACGTCGCCTCGATCTGCGCGATCTCGCGCAAAATCTCACCGCGGATCCGCATGATCTCCTCGCGCTCCCGTCCGCGCAGTTGGCGCACGGAATTGCGCAGGGCAAGGTCATTTTTCGCACTGATGATCCCCGCAACGGCCTCCGCCTGGCTTAGGTCGATCCGGCCGTTTATGTAGGCACGTCTCGTGAATTCGCCGGGCTCCGCGAGCCGGGCTCCGGCGGCCAGAACCGCTTCGAGCACACGCTTCGTGACGAGCACGCCGCCGTGGCAGTCGATCTCGACGGTGTCCTCCCTCGTGTACGTGCGCGGCGCCTTCATGACAAGCATCAGCACCTCGTCGACGGTGCGTCCCGTCTCCGGATCGCGTACGAAACCGTAGTGTACCGTGTGGCTTTCAAACCGCGTCACTTCGTCGCCGAACACGCGCCCCGCTACCGCGAACGCCTCCGGTCCGCTGATGCGGACAATCCCGATACCGGAGGGCGACAACGCTGTCGCGATCGCTGCGATTGTATCATTTTCCGTAAGCTTCATCGTCCCCTCCGCATCGTTTTACACGGCACGCGCGGTGCCGAAACCATCATACATACAGAAAGAGGGAATTGCGTCCTCCACAATTCCCTCAAATTGCATCTTCCGCAATTCGTTTGTCTGTATTCGCGTAATTCCCGGAATATCCCGGAAAATTAGTTGTTATTGTTGTTGTTCTGCTCAGCCTGAGCCTTTGCAGCGGCCTTCGCTTCCTTGTAAGCAGCGTAGTCCTTCATATAATCCTTGCTGTAATCCGGCGAATCCGCGTCGCTGTTATAACGCTTCTGCGCGCGGTTGTCATAGCGATTGCCGTAACCACCGTAGCCGCCCTTGCCGCCGCGGTTGTTGTAGCCGCCCTTGCCGCCGCGATTGCCGTAACCGCCCTTGCCGCCGCGGTTGCCGTAGCCACCCTTGTTGTAGCCGCCGTTGCCGTAACGGTTGTTGTAGCGGCGCTCCTCGTAAGGAGCATCGGCGCGGAGCGTCACGATAACCTTGCGGTAAGGCTCCTCGCCCTCGCTGTGCGTCTCCACATAGCGGTCGCCCTGAAGCGCTGCGTGAATGATGCGTCTCTCATAGGGATTCATCGGCTCAAGCGCTACGTTGCGACGCGTTCTGCGAACGCGGACAGCGATATTCTTTGCGAGATTCTCGAGCGTGGACTTGCGGCGCTCGCGATAGTTCTCGGTGTCAAGCTTGATCTTGTAGTACTGGTTGCACGCGCGGTTGACCGCAAGGCTGGTGAGATACTGCAGAGCGTCCAGAGTCTGTCCGCGCTTGCCGATCAGCGAGCCCATATCCGTGCCTTCGATATCGATGTAAATGTTGCCCTCTTCCTCGTTGACTTCCGCGGAAACTTCAGCGGAAAGACCCATAGCATCCAGGATCTTGCAGATGAAATCGACAGCAACATCGGTCGGCGCCTCACCGGTCGCCTCAACAGCGCCGAGCACGTCCTTAACCTCGTCAAGGATACCCGCAGCCTCTGCGGAAGCAGCTTCTGCGATCTCGGACGCCTCATAGCCAACGCGGATCTTCACACTCTTGAAAAGACCCAAAAATCCGCCTTTTTCTTCCTCGAGAACTTCTACCTGGAGCGCATCGACATCACAGCCGAGTTCCTGCGCAGCCGCCGCTTTGGCGTCTTCCAGGGATTTCCCCGTAAACTCTTTGTATTCCATGTCATTGATCCTCGTCATTCTTCAAAATGTTGGCAATCGCGGAAATGCCTACAGAACCGTTATTGTCCGCTGCCTTCTTCGCCAATTCGTCCTTCTTCTCCTGGGAAATGCGACCGCTGTCATTGCGCTTGCCGTTCTTGCCGGAAGCCGCGTTGCTGCCGGATTTGCCGGAGTTTGACTTGTCCGAATTCTTGCCGATCTTGGAGGTGTCCATCGAGGCGATCGAGCGCGTGCTCGACTTCGCAATGTCGGACATACCCTCCTTTTTGGAGTAAATGCCGTATTTTTCGTTGCGCTCCGAGATCTTCGACTGAAGCTTCTTCTCGTTCTGCGCCACAATGTCTTCTACATTGTACTTCTCGAGATATTTGTTGATCGAAACCTGCTGAACGATCTGCACAGCGCTGCTCATAACCCAGTAAATGCCGACACCGATCGGCATGAACACACAGAACACACCGGACATCACGGGAAGGATCGTGGTCATAGCACCCATTCCGGGCAGCTGCTCCGCCTCATCCTTCTTCTTATCATCCTTGCTCTTGTTCTGTGCCGTCGAGATCTTGCCCGAGGCAAATTGCAGCACAAATGCTAAGATCGGCAACAGGATAGCCGGAAACTTGTAGCCCGGCGCGTCCAAAATGCTGTATTTTCCGAGACTGTTGACTCTCAGGATCTTATCAATGTCGTTGGCACGGTTGGCCATCACATTCTTGAATTCATCAGACTGTGCCAGCTTGTTCCAGGTAGCGACATCCTCGCTCTTGATCTCTTTCCCGTTTACCTTACCCTCGAGGACGACACCGTTTCTGAAATCGTCCCATACACTCGTGTTGTAAACCGAGAAAATGTCGATCAGGTCAGTGGCCGTAAAATTCGTCTCCGTGCTCTTCTTCGAACGGAGGGAAACGCCTTCCGCCGAATAGAACTCGTAGATTGCCTTGGTGATCGAAGCGTCGTCGAACTGACTGTCCTTATAGTCCGTGTCGATCGACATAACCTCCGTACCTACGCTCTGGTAAAGCGCCTTCACATCGGTAACATACGCGGGGATCGCGTAGATAACCTTGTAGAGCGAGAACATGATCGGGAGCATGATCAGAAGCGGAAGGCAACCGCCGAACGGGCTGGAGCCGTACTTCTGATAAATCTCCTGCTGCTCCATCGTGTAACGCTGCATCGCGTCACGGTCCGTACGGTCGATACCGCGGTACTTCTCCTGGAGCGCCTTGATCTCCGGGTTCATCAGCGCGGAGACCTTGGAAAATTTCTGCTGCTTGATCGTCAGCGGAAGCATCAACATCTTCACAACGATCGTAAATATCACGATGCAAAGTGCAATATTCTGGATGCCCATAGCGGCAACCATTTTGTAAATTGCATTGAGGATCATTCCCATGACCCAGGCAAACGGCTTCAGAAGGCCGGTTACCCTGGTCAGAAAAATCAAATTCATCTATGGTCCTCCTTCGTTACGGCACCGGGTCATACCCTCCCTTGTGGAACGGATGACAGCGAAGGACACGCCGGATTGCCAGGTATCCTCCCTTGATAGCGCCGTACTTTTCAATGGCTTCCATTGCATACTGCGAACACGTGGGCGTGTAAATGCAACAAGGCATTTTCTTCAGCCCCGACAGATGTCTCCGGTAAAACCGGATCAAACCGAGTAAAATGCGTTTCATCTTGTAATCCTATGCAGCTCCGCAACCTGCAGAACTGCCTCCGTGATCTCTGCCTGTGTCCTGCCGACACATGTTCTCCTTGCAATGACGATGAGGTCCAACCCGTTGTTGAACCGTGCACCGTTTTGTCGCAAGCTTTCGCGGATCAACCGGCGCACCCTGTGGCGCACCACGCTGTTGCCGATCTTCTTGCTTGTGACGATTCCTATTCGGTTTTTCTCAGTACCGTTCTTCGCGACATACATCACGAGAAACCGGTTCGCGCGGGAACGATTCGCGTCGTAAACCGACTGAAATTCCCGGCCTTTTCTTAACGATCCTACCATTGTTTCATCCCTGTCCGGACATTTCCGCCCTCATCGGATCCCGAAATGCTCCGGAGAAAAGAGAAAGGTCACATAACTGCGACCTATGCGGAAATGGTGTGTCTGCCCTTAGCACGTCTTGCAGAAAGCACTTTTCTGCCGTTTGCGGTCAGCATTCTCTTGCGGAAGCCGTGTACTCTTGCATGGCTCTTCCTTTTCGGCTGATAAGTCATCTTCATTGCATTCGTCCTCCTTCATCCCATATTAACCCATTATAGAGTTGTGCGTTCCTTATTATAGTGATTTTATCAAGCCCCGTCAAGCAAAAATTTCCGCTGCCGTCCGTCCGGAGGAACACGATTTTTGTTTCTTCCTTATATAAATGGGTGATGTTTTTGTTGCGAAAAACGGGTTGGTGTAGTATAATAAATTGTGCCCGTTTTTGGCTTTATTTTACTCAAGACCACAAAATGTAGGGTTAAGGCCGAAACTATCGGGATTTTTACTCCAGGAGGCTTACAATATGTATTCTAAACAGGTTCTGGAAGAAAATTGGGCGAGAATTTTAGAGCAAACGAAGATCGATTACAATATATCCGCGGTGTGCTACCGCACATGGCTGCTTCCGCTGAGCGTGTACGACATAGAAGATAACATCCTGACAATCGTTGCGGAGACGCCGATCAATATCAACAGTCTCAACTTTATCAGGGACAAATACAGCCAGTTCATCCGCACTTCCATCGTCGAGATGCTCGGCAGCGATTACGAGTTCGAACTCAATTTCATACTCCGCGCGCAGGTGACCCGCATTGAGGAGGAGCGGCGCGAACAGCAGAACAAGCCCGACTCCAATCTGCTGCACGGCAGCCAGCTGAACAAATACACATTTGACAACTTCATCGTCGGCGACAATAACAATCTCGCGCACGCTGCTGCTCTCGCCGTAGCGGAGCAACCCGGCGAGGTGTACAACCCGCTGTTCATCTACGGCGGCTCGGGACTCGGCAAAACGCACCTGATGTACGCGATCGCGAATTACATTTTACAAAATGAACCTTACCGCAAGGTTTTGTATGTTACGTGCGAGACATTTACCAACGACCTGATCACGTCGATCCGCTCCGGCGGTTCCGCGACGGAAGCATTTCGCGAAAAATACCGCACGAACGACATTCTCCTGATCGACGACATCCAGTTCATCGAGGGCAAGGAGTCGACGCAGGAGGAGTTCTTCCACACATTTAACGAGATGAAGGACAACGGCCGCCAGGTTGTGATCTCCTCGGATAAGAATCCGAAGGACCTCAAGATCCTCGACGAGCGTCTTCGCTCCCGCTTCGGCTGGGGCCTGACCGTGGATGTGCAGCCTCCGTCGTACGAGACGCGCGTTGCGATCCTCCACGAGAAGAACAAGAGCAACACCATTCCGATCTACGATGACGTTTTGGAGTATATTGCGCAAAATATCAACTCCAACATCCGTGATCTGGAAGGCGCCCTCACACAGGTCGTCTCAATGAGCCGGCTTCAGAGAAAGCCGATCACGCTGGAGCTCGCCAAGGAAGCGCTCAAGGACAAGATTTCCCCGAACGCCAAGAAGACGATCACACCGGAGCTCATCCTCAATGTTGTTGCCGAGCATTACGAGATCACTTCCGAGCAGATCCGCTCGAAGAACAAGAGCCGCGGCATCGCTTATCCGCGCCAGATCGTGATGTACCTCTGCCGGGAACTCACCTCGCTCTCGTTCGACGAGATCGGCACGCTGATCGGCGACCGCGATCACTCGACGGTCCATTACGCTTACAACAAAGTTGCGGAGGACATCAAGAAGGATTCCTCCATCGCCAACTCGATTGATATTCTGAAGAAGAAGATCAATCCGGAGGACGACTAATTGTATAGACGAATCTGTGGATGACTTGTTGATATTTTGGGATAATCAGTGGATAACCGTTCATTTTATAGGAAAACAAATCCTTTTTCTTTCGAATTGTATGTTTACGGTTTGACATTTTCCTCGGATAAAAATCCAACGTGACTTTTGATCCGGTTCGGTCGACATGCGGACATCGCTTGCACTGTCTGATTCTTTCCCGTTTATCCACAGCGTAACCGAGGTCCGGTTCTCATAGAAATCCCCTTTGTTTGTGAGGGTTTCGATAACTTATTAACAAATCCACACCCTCTACTGTTAATACTGTTCTATCAAAGTATATAAAACATCATCATAAAGGCCTTCGGCGGTTGTCGACGGTTTTATCTCAAAAAGAAAGGAACGCATGGTATGGAAATCATTTGCAATCAGACACAATTGATCAGCGCTCTTAACGTCACTTTGAAAGCGGTCTCTTCGAAGACTTCTTATCCGATACTGGAATGCATTCTCATCGAGACGGAGGACAATTCCGTCCGGATCACCGCCAACGATAACGATCTCTGCATCGAGACCGTGATCCCTGCGGTTGTCAACCGCGTCGGTCGCATCGCGATCAATGCGCGTATGTTCTCCGATCTGATCCGGAAGCTTCCTCCGAACGATGTCGTGATCACCACGGACGATACCTACGCGGTGTCCATCGTGTGCGGAAAGGCACAGTTCGCTCTTCGCGGTCTCTCCGGCGAGGAATTCCCGAAGCCGCTGCCTTACGACAGCACGAACCCTGTCGTGATATCGCAGTTCACGCTCAAGGAGCTGATCCGCCAGACGATCTTCGCGGTTTCGACCAACGAGTCGTCCCGTGTGATGACCGGTGAGTATTTTGAGATTGACGGCAATCGTCTCCGCGTCACGGCTCTCGACGGTTTCCGTGTGAGCATCCGCAACGTGGAGCTTCGCGGCGCTTATGAGAAGCACAGTGTCATCGTTCCCGGCAAGACGCTCGGTGAGATCGGCAAGATCCTCTCCGGCGAGATGGACGAGGACGTGCGCATCTGCTTCGATGACCGCAATATCATTTTCGAGTTTGACAACACGATCGTTCACTCCCGCCTGATCGACGGCAAATACTTCGTCATCGATTCGATGATCAACGCGGAATGCGACACGAAGGTTACGGTGAACCGCCGCGAGCTGATCGATTCCATTGATCGCGCCAGCCTTTTCGTGAAGGAGACCGAGAAGAAGCCGGTTGTCGTGGAGATCTTTGAGAACTACATCACGGTCAGCATCAACACGCAGTCCGGAAGTATGTACGATGAGATCATTGCGGAGCGCGACGGCAACGATATGCGCATCGGTTTCACGCCGAAGTTCCTTCTGGATATTCTTCGCGTTGTGGATGATGACACGGTGACTCTGTATATGCACAACGCAAAGAACCCTTGCTTCATCCGTGCGAATGACGACTCGTACATCTATATGCTTCTGCCGGTTAACATCGGTTCCCACTGAGAATACATTTATGTCGGAAAATGATTCATCCCCGCAGTTTGCGAGGATGGGTCTTTCCGGTGATGAAAGGAAAGTAATATGACTGAGATAACCATCCGGGACGAGTTTATCAAGCTCGGGCAGGCGATGAAGCTGGCCGGTGCAGTGGAGTCCGGCGCGGAGGCGAAGGACGTGATCACCGATGGGCAGGTGACGGTCAACGGTGAAGTTGACACGCGCCGCGGCCGCAAATTATATCCCGGTGACAAGTTTCAATACAACGGCAAGGAGTATTCCGTAGCATCGCGGCAGGAACGTGGTTAAATGCTGATTCGCCAGATACAACTGAACAATTTTCGGAATTATGAATCACTGCTGCTCTCATTTTCCGACGGAGTGAATCTTTTATACGGGGACAACGCGCAGGGCAAGACCAATCTTTTGGAGGCGATCTTTCTTTCCGCGACGACGCGCGCGCTGCGCGGCTCGAAGGACAAGGAGCTGATCCGGTTCGGTTGCGAAGAGGCTCACATCGGCGTCTCGATCGTCAACCATGGATGCCCGCACCGCATCGATATGCAGCTTCGGCGCAGCAAGCCAAAGGGAATCGCAATCGATGAGATCCCAATCCGACGGAGCGCGGAGCTGATGGGCCTTGTGCATGTGATCGCATTCTGCCCGGATGACCTTGCGATGATGAAGGAAGGCCCGGCGGAGCGCAGACGGTTTCTCGATATGGAGCTCTGCCAGATGGATCCCATCTACTGCAGCAACCTGATCAACTACAACAAGGTGCTGCTGCAGCGGAACAATCTGCTCAAGCAGATCGGCGCCGATCCTTCTCTCAAGGACACGATCAGCGTATGGGATGAGCAGTTGATCCGCTACGGTACGGAGATCATCGGGCGGCGCCGCAGGTTTGCGGAGGAGTTGCTGCCGATCGTACAGGCGAAACATTCGCTCATAAGCGGCGGCTGCGAGGAGCTGTTATTTTCCTACGCGCCCAATGTCACGGAGAATGCGTACGCGGAGAAACTCTCCCGCGGGCTCGAACACGACCTGTTTATGAAGGCGACGGGGATCGGCCCTCACAGGGACGACCTCGATGTGTCGGTCAACGGGCGCAACGTGCGTCTCTACGGATCACAGGGACAGCAGAGGACGGCCGCCCTTTCGATGAAGCTTGCGGAGATCGAGCTCGTGCGCACGCGCGTGGGCGAGTCGCCGGTGCTGCTTCTCGACGATGTGCTCTCCGAGCTTGACCGGAAGCGTCAGATCCAGCTGCTCACGGAGATCAACGGTCTGCAGACCGTTATCACCTGCACCGGTATGGAGGAGTTTGTGCAGCTTCGCTCCCCGACGGACAGCGTTTATTACGTGCACAACGGCACGGTTCAACAGCAATAACTTTATCAGCGGACCTTGTGGGATATCCGCGGTACTTTGAATAGATTTCAGCCGGATTCGGCATCAGGAGGTTAGTTCTATGGATCAGAATCAAAATCAGGAATACGGAGCGGAACAAATCCAGATCCTCGAAGGTCTGGAGGCGGTTCGCAAGCGTCCCGGTATGTACATCGGTTCGACGTCCGCGAGAGGTTTGCACCATCTCGTGTACGAGATCGTTGACAATGCCGTCGACGAAGCGCTGGCGGGCGTCTGCACGGAGATCAATGTCTTCATCAACAAGGACGGTTCCGTGACGGTGCGCGACAACGGCCGCGGTATTCCGGTAGAGATCAACGAGAAGAAGGGCATCAGCACGGTGGAGGTCGTGTTCACGATCCTTCATGCGGGCGGCAAATTCGGCGGTGGAGGATACAAGGTTTCCGGCGGTCTTCACGGCGTGGGCGCTTCCGTCGTCAACGCTCTCTCCGACTGGCTTGAGGTCATCGTTGAGCGCGAGGGCCACAAGTATCAGCAGCGCTACGAGCGCGGCAAGGCGGTTTCGGAGCTGACGCGCATCGGCGATTCCGACCGCACCGGCTCGACGGTCACATTTTTCCCTGACGCGACCATATTCGACGAGATCGTGTTCGATTTCAATACCTTAAAGCAGCGTCTTCGCGAGATGGCTTTCCTCACGAAGGGCCTGAAGATCACGCTCACAGACTACCGTGAGGAGCCCGCGCGCGAGAAGTCTTTCCACTATGAGGGCGGTATCAAGGAGTACGTGCAGTACCTGAACAAGGGTAACTCCGCGCTGTACGACGATATCATTTACTGCGAGGGCAGCGTCGGCGATGTGTACGTCGAGGTTGCGATGCAGCACAACGATGCATACAACGACAACTGCTACAGTTTCGTCAACAATATCACGACGCCGGAAGGCGGTATGCACCTGATCGGTTTCCGCAACGCGCTCACGAAGACGATCAACGCGTACGCGCGCGCGAACAAACTCATCAAGGACAACGAGCCCGCGCTCGACGGCGAGGACATCCGCGAAGGTCTTACGGCCATTATCAGCGTGAAGCTCCCCGAGCCGCAGTTTGAGGGTCAGACAAAGCAGAAACTCGGCAACAGCGAGGCGAGAACCGCGGTGGACAAGCTCGTGAGCCAGAAGCTCACCTACTATCTCGAGCAGAATCCCGCCGTCGCGAAGATCATCGTCGAGAAATCCGTCCTTTCCCAGAAGGCCCGCGACGCCGCGCGCAAGGCGCGCGATCTTACGCGCCGCAAATCTCCTCTCGAGAGTCAGAGTCTTCCCGGCAAGCTTGCCGACTGCTCGGAGAAGGATCCGTCCAAGTGCGAGATCTTCATCGTAGAGGGTGATTCCGCAGGCGGCTCCGCCAAGTCCGCGCGTGTGCGTGCGACCCAGGCGATCCTTCCGCTGCGAGGCAAGATCCTCAATGTCGAGAAGGCACGTCTCGACCGCGTTTTGGAAAACAAGGAGATCCGCGCGATGATCACGGCCTTCGGCACGGGCATCCACGAGGATTTCAACATCGAGAAGCTGCGCTACCACAAGATCATCATCATGACCGATGCCGATGTCGACGGTGCGCACATCAGCACTCTTCTGCTGACTTTCCTGTATCGGTTCATGCCTGAGCTCATCAAGCAGGGCTACGTTTACCTCGCAATGCCTCCGCTCTACAAGGTGGAGCGCGGCAACAAATCCTGGTACGCCTACAGCGACGACGAGTTGAACGGTATCCTTTCGGAGATCGGCCGCGACCAGAACAACAAGATCCAGCGCTACAAGGGTCTCGGTGAGATGGACGCCTCCCAGCTCTGGGAGACGACGATGGATCCGAAGCACCGCATTTTGCGCCGTGTGAATATGGACCAGGACAGCCTGAGCGAGCTTGACCTCACCTTCACCACCCTGATGGGCGAGGAAGTGGAGCCGCGCCGTCTCTTCATCGAGGAAAATGCGAAGTACGCGGAAAACCTGGATATCTAAGGTGATTTTCGAACCGTATGTGCACAGCGCGAACCGATGTGAAAGCTTGCTTTCAATCATCGGGAGCGATGCGCACATGGCCACGGTGACGACTGTCACCGCGGCCACATGAGCAAAAAAACAACTACCTTGTAATTCTTTCAAAGTTGTTTTTTTGCGAATGGTTCGGAAAGCACCGGGAATAACATAAGAAACTGAGGACACACTATGGACGATTTTAACGTAATGGATGAGCATATTTTTGATAAGATTGACGATGTCGATCTGCGGAAAACAATGGAGAAATCCTTTGTGGAGTACGCGATGTCGGTTATCGCGTCCCGCGCTCTCCCCGATGTGCGCGACGGTTTGAAGCCGGTGCAGAGACGTATCCTTCACGCGATGAACGAGCTGAACAACGGCCCCGACAAGCCGCACCGTAAGTGCGCGCGTATCGTCGGTGACACGATGGGTAAATACCATCCGCACGGTGACAGCTCGATCTACGGCGCGTTGGTATACCTTGCGCAGGACTGGAACACGCGCTACCCGCTCGTGGACGGTCACGGCAACTTCGGTTCCGTGGACGGCGACGGCGCGGCGGCAATGCGATACACCGAGGCGCGTTTGTCCAAGATTTCCGTCGAGATGCTCGCGGATATCAACAAGGACACCGTCGATATGCTCCCGAACTTTGATGACACGGAGAAGGAGCCGGCGGTACTGCCCGCCCGCTACCCGAACCTTCTGGTAAACGGTACGACCGGTATCGCCGTAGGTATGGCGACGAACATTCCGCCGCACAACCTCCGCGAGACGATCGACGCCGTGGTCAAGATCATCGACGACCGCATCGGCGACACCGAGACGACGATCGAGGACATCATGCGCATCGTCAAGGGACCCGATTTTCCGACCGGGGCGCAGATCCTCGGAACGCGCGGCATTGAGGAGGCATATCGCACCGGCCGCGGCAAGATCCGTGTGCGCGCGGTCTCCACGATCGAGCCGATGGACAACGGCAAGCATCGCATCATCGTTACGGAGCTGCCCTACCTGGTCAACAAGGCCCGCCTGATCGAGAAAATCGCCGAACTGCACAAGGACAAGAAGGTCGACGGCATCACGGACCTCCGCGACGAGTCCGACCAGAAGGGTATGCGCGTCGTGATCGAGCTCAAGAAGGAAGCCAATCCGACCGTCGTCCTGAACCACCTTTACAAGCATACACAGCTGCAGGATACGTACGGCGTGATCATGCTCGCCCTCGTGAATAACGAGCCGAAGGTCCTCAACCTTCTTCAGATGCTCACCTACTACCTCCGCCATCAGGAGGAGGTTGTCACGAGACGTACGAAATACGATCTCAACAAGGCCGAGGAGCGCGAGCACATCATGGAGGCGCTTCTGAAGGCGCTCGACTTCATCGACGAGGTCATCGCGATCATCCGCTCCTCCAAGACGACGCAGGAAGCGAAGCAGCGTTTGATGGATCGCTTCGAGTTCGACGACGTACAGGCGCAGGCCATCGTGGATATGCGACTTCGCCAGCTGACCGGTCTGGAGCGGAGCAAGCTCGAGGAGGAATTTGCCGCGCTTGAGGCGAAGATCGCCGAGTATCGGAAAATCCTCTCCGACGAGAAGGAGCTCCTCTCGGTCATCAAGACGGAGATCATCGCGATCCGCGACCGCTACGGCGACGACCGCCGCACCTCGATCGGCTACGACGAGTTTGACTTCGACGCCGAGGATCTGATCCCGGACGACGCGACGATCATCGCAATGTCCCGCAAGGGTTACATCAAGAGAATGAGTCCCGAGGCGTTCCGCACGCAGAACCGCGGCGGCAAGGGCATCAAGGGAATGCAGACGATCGAGGAGGATTTCATCGAACGCCTGCTGATGACGACCAACCACCACAATCTCCTCTTCTTCACGAACCTCGGGCGTGTATACCGCCTGAAGGCGTACGAGATCCCGGAGGCTTCGCGCACCGCGCGCGGCACGGCGGTCATCAACCTGATCCAGCTGATGCCGGAGGAGCGCGTCACGGCGCTGATCCCGATCCGCGACATCGGCGATGACGGGTATCTCTTCATGGCGACGAAGCGCGGTATCATCAAGAAGACGAAGCTCTCCGCATTTGCCAACATCAGAAAGGTCGGCATCATCGCGGTATCGCTTCGCGAGGATGACCAGCTGATCGATGTGAAGGTGACGAACGACTCGACCGAGCTTATGCTGATCACCAAGAAGGGAGCAGCGGTCCGCTTCCGCGAGAGCGACGTCCGCGCGACCGGAAGAAACGGTATGGGCGTGTACGGTATGCGACTCGCCGAGGATGACGACATCGTCTCGATGGTCGACATCTCGGAGGCCGAGCATGTGCTCTTTATCTCGGAAAATGGTTACGGCAAGCGCACGTCGCCTGCGGAGTTCGCTCTGCACCACCGCGGCGGCAAGGGTATGCGCTGCTACAAGGTTGTAGACAAGACCGGACCGCTCGTCGGAGCGCGTATGGTCGACGATACCGACGAGGTGATCATGATCACGAACGAAGGTATCCTGATCCGTATCCCGGTCAACACGATCAGTATCATCGGACGCGACACCTCGGGCGTCAAGTGTATGAACATCGACGCCGAGAGCGACATCCGTGTTGCCAACTTCGCGAAGGTGTGCGAGACGGAAGGTTTCGTGCTTCCGGATGCGGAGGACGGTGAGGCTGCGGAAGGCGAGGCCGACGAGGCAGCGGAGACGGATGCCGATGCGGAAGGGGAAGGCGGCGAGGAATAAACGCCGGGGTACGACCGGTGCGGCAATGACGAGGCGTGACCTCCGCAGCGGCACTCAAAACGCATAAGATCCGAACGGATATACACGGACGGCAGTGATCCTGCCGTCCGGTTTTTATGGAAAAACACAGTATATTGTGTAGGTCAAAAGACGCAACACAAGAAGCGAAAAATCTGTCGAAAACCTTTGATTTTAGCGGGAAAAATGGCTTGACAAAGGTTGTCGCGTTTGCTATAGTATTCGATGCACCACCTCGCAGAGGCGGTGCGAATTTTCCGTAAAGAGAACCTTTGCGGGTGATTTGCGAAATTCATGTTTGACAGGGATTTCAGCTCGGAGAAATACTCAAGAGGCTGAAGAGGCGCCCCTGCTAAGGG
>DBYX01000022.1:146855-147005 GCA_002311665.1 Lachnoclostridium sp. UBA1175
TCAAATCCCTCTTTCTCCGCTCAGATCGATTGCGCAGAAAGTTGCAAAAAAGATTTGAAAAAAGTTGTTGACAGACGCGAATGCTTGTGTTATTCTAATCAAGCTGTCGCGAAAGCGCAGCAACAGAACCTTGAAAACCGAACAGTGAAA